>NZ_JBHTMN010000012.1:0-209540 GCF_042679525.1 Rhodanobacter aciditrophus | reverse complement strand
AAGGGCGGTGTCCTAGGCCTCTAGACGAATGGGACACATGATTGCTTCCGTAGAAGCTCCCTACTCTTTTGAGTGAGGATATTTGGAGCGGGAAACGAGGCTCGAACTCGCGACCCCAACCTTGGCAAGGTTGTGCTCTACCACTGAGCTATTCCCGCATACTTGCTTGCCTTAATGATAACTTTCATTAAGCTACTCTGACCAAGGAGCCAATTCGTAAATTGGCGTCCCATAGGGGGTTCGAACCCCTGTTACCGCCGTGAAAGGGCGGTGTCCTAGGCCTCTAGACGAATGGGACACGTCAGAGTCTTGCTGTGCAAGCGGGTGCGTATATTACTGTTACCAGACTGAAAATCAACAACTTTTTTTAAATATATGTAATCTAAGTATAAAATCGTCACAACAACTGAATTTTGATTAGGAGATCTTATGATCCGCAAACCTTTATTAGTGGGTATAGCATTAGCCAGCACAATCCTTTTACAAGGCTGTGCAAACACTACCCATGTCATCAACTTAGCTCCTGAAGCAAACATTGAAAGCCAACAACGTACAAATACTCACTCTATTAAGGTAAACGTCTCTGGATTTGATGGCAGCGCGATTGGCAGCATCGATACAGGCATTGGTGAACACGCCGATATCACCATTGCCAACAATGTCAGCGTTGCCCTTTACCAGAGCATACAGTCTTCCCTAACCCAGTTAGGTTTTACACCATCCCAAGGCCGAACCCCTTCTACCTCTATTACCTACACCATCGAAGAATTAAGCTACACAACGAAAACTCTTTCCCTTAAGACCGAAGCGAAATTAGTAAACGATATTAAGGTAACAGTAGAAAAAGGCGCGAAGACTTATACGGCCAATTTCAAATCAGAAAAAATCGATCAATACGGTTCATTACCTGATCGCGAGGACGTAGAACAAGAGATTAATGATTTGGTAGGAAAAACAGTCGCACGCAGCCTTGAAGATCCGACCATTCTAGACATGCTGAGCAATTAATAGATAGCAATAAGCCCAAGGTTAATCCTTGGGCTTAAAGTCTAATGAAGCAGAGTTAACGCAATAACGAACACCTGTCGGCTTTGGTCCATCAGGAAATACATGCCCCAAGTGAGCATCGCATTGCTCACAGACAATTTCCGTTCGACGCATCATCCAAGAGTCATCAAATAACTCTTTAATGTTTTCCTTGTCTGCATCATAAAAGCTGGGCCAGCCAGAGCCTGAGTTATATTTAGTATCAGAATCAAATAAGTGAGCACCACAGCACACGCAGTAATAACTACCCGGCTCGTAGAACTTTTCATACTTACCAGTGAATGGACGCTCCGTGCCTTTATTACGAACTATTTGGTACACTTCTTCTGGTAAACGTTGCTTCCATTCTTCATCGGTTACAGCTTTAACATCATTATTGATTTTATCATTACTCATATTGAAGACTCCGAAATAACGTAGCGTTAGTATACTGAACATATCCCTCTTTAATAAGGAAGCGTCGTGGAAATACGTAAATCCAATAAACTAGCCAACATCTGCTATGAAATTCGCGGCCCAGTATTAAAAGAAGCCATGCGTATGGAAGATGAAGGCCATCGAATTTTAAAACTGAACATTGGCAACCCAGCCCCTTTTGGCTTCAAAGCCCCTGATGAGATTCTAGTCGATGTGATCAAGAATCTACCTAACGCTCAAGGTTACTGTGAGTCCAAAGGTTTGTTTTCCGCCCGCAAAGCCGTTATGCAAAAGTACCAAGCCTTAGGCATTCGCTCCGCCAACGTAGAAAATGTCTGGATGGGGAACGGTGTCAGTGAGTTAATCGTGATGGCCATGCAAGCCCTACTGGATGACGGCGACGAAATCCTAATCCCTGTACCGGACTACCCTCTTTGGACGGCGGCGGCCACACTCTCTGGTGGCTATGTGCGCCATTATCTTTGTGATGAGGGAAATGGATGGCAGCCAGACATCGCCGATATCAAATCGAAGATTTCAAACAAAACAAAGGCCCTGGTTATCATCAACCCGAACAACCCAACAGGTGCAGTGTATTCTGAAGAAATACTCAAAGAAATTGTTGCCCTAGCCGAAGAACACGGACTACTTCTGTTTTCTGACGAGATTTACGATCGAATCCTTTACGATGGCGCACTACACATACCTCTCGCCACCTTAACGGAAGGCCGCATTCCCTGTGTCACTTTCGGTGGCCTATCAAAAGTCTATCGCACCGCAGGCTTCCGCTCTGGCTGGATGACCATCACTGGCCCACTCAGCGGCATGGAGGATTACATTGCTGGACTTGATATGTTGAGTTCAATGCGCCTTTGCGCCAACGTCCCAGCCCAGCATGCTGTACAAACAGCGCTTGGAGGCTACCAAACCATCAATGAACTGACCGCTCCAGGGGGCAGACTCTATGAACAAAGAAATCTTGCTTGGGAAATTCTCGATAGCATCCCAGGGGTTCACTGTCATAAGCCTGAAGGTGCCTTGTACCTTTTCCCAAGACTCGATCCTAAAATGTATGACATCAAAGATGACGTGGACATTGCCCTACGCTTTCTGAAGGAAGAAAAGGTGCTATTGGTCCATGGCACAGGGTTTAACTGGCCTACCCCAGATCACCTTCGTATTGTCTTCCTGCCCCATGTAGAAGAGCTACAACCCGCCATGGAACGTTTTGCCGCGTTTCTAGGAAGAATTCGAAAATAGTACTACTTGAAAAGGAACTAACTGCCCCTATGATGCTCCATAGTACTTTTACTTTGGAGCGTCTAAATAATGCGTATACTGCTATTTTTATTAACAAATATAGCTGTTCTAGTTGTTGCTGGTATTGTTCTGAGCCTGTTGGGCGTAGAGCGCTACATCTCTGGTAGCGGTTTAAACCTAACATCACTGTTAATTTTCTGTGCTGTATTCGGCTTTACTGGAAGCATCATTTCCCTTCTTCTTTCCAAAAAGATGGCAAAATGGGGCTCCAAAGCACAGGTTATTGAACAACCTCGTAACCACAAAGAACAGTGGCTTCTAACAACTGTTCAAGAGCTTGCCAACGAAGCAGGCATCAAAATGCCTGAAGTGGCGGTCTTCCCTGCTCATGAGGCTAACGCGTTCGCCACAGGCTGGAACAAAAATGATGCTCTAGTGGCCGTATCAAGCGGTATGCTGGATCGCTACCCACCGGATGAGATTCGTGCTGTTATGGCACACGAGATCGGTCACGTTGCCAATGGCGACATGGTGACCCTGACCCTCATTCAAGGGGTGGTAAACACTTTCGTGATGTTCTTTGCCCGTATTGCCGCTTACGCCGTGGACTCCTTCCTTCGCCGTAACGATGAAGAAAGCCAAGGAAGTGTCGGTTTTGGCTATTACATTGCGACCTTTGTGTTTGAAATCCTATTTGGCATCCTAGCAAGCATGATTGTCATGTGGTTCTCGCGCTACCGTGAATTCCGCGCCGATGAAGCGGGGGCACGTTTAGCTGGCAAAGGGGCCATGATCGCCGCTCTGGCGAGAATCCAAAGCGAAAACGAAGTCTCCCACATGCCTGACAGCATGCTGGCTTTTGGTATTCACAAAGGACCTTCACCTAAACTTGGTGAGCTTTTCTCTAGCCACCCACCCATCAAAGATCGCATCGCTGCATTGCAACAGCTGTAAGGTCGCCACAAAGCACAAAAAAGCCCCTCAATTGAGGGGCTTTTTAATAGTAAGTAAATTTAAGACTTGGCACTGATGGTTTCAAGAATATAAGCAAGCAACGGAATCCCTTGCTCCTTATCCATATCGATAAAACGAATACCATATACGTATAAATACTCAACCCCCATCCTTGAGAGGAATGCATTATCTGCAATGGAGGCCTGAACCTGCTCAAGCATCTGGATTTCTTGATTGCGAATTTCACACTGGATTTTGAGGATATGCTTGTAGCCACCAATCGTCACGTTCACGGCCATACGCATGGTTTGGTTCACAGACCCAAAATCCGTCTTGGATAAGATCTTACATCCGCCAGTACTTAAATCCACCACCACCCCAGTTGCAGACTCACTAATAGGCTGATCACCGACACCCGCCTCCAAGGAACAAATAAGACGAGTTTCAACACGAGCGGCTTGGCGTACTTCAGAGGTATCCACATAGGCAGGATAAGCTAAATGGAGATGTGCGCCCGGCTCCATATAGCTTTTAGCCACCTTCGTAGAAAACGCACAGACGGATGTGGCAAGCATTAACCGGACATTCACAACTTGACTGTCCCTAACAATGATATTTTTACCGCCAACCCGAGGGCACGATACAATCAGAGACCTTCCCGGAATACGACCAAGCACTTTCACAGTGTGACGACCTGGGGGAGAAATGAACTCCAACTGGACATTTGTTCCAATTGGCACATCCAATTCTTTGAAGTCTACCTGGCGAACTTCGGCCATTTTTATCCTTACTTCTCAAATGCTTTTTTAAAACCGAGAGCCATCAATTGTTGCTCATAAGATGGAGCTGAAATAACACAAGTACTAAACTCATCTCGCTCCACGTAATGTTTGCGAAGCCAATCAAAGGGTTTCAATTGACCACTCGTCATCACCCTTAGAAAACGATTACTGTCCCGTGATGGATCGTAGATAGCGAGCATGGCTCTTGATAAAAACTCTAACGGAGACAACTGCTTGCTTAAGCTCAATGATTCGATACTACCCCGAGAGATGGATTCCGAAAAGGAACTTCTGACATTCAAGTCAAAATATTTGCACATTGCCTCATAGATCTGCCAAGTCCCCTTTTCCCTGCCCTGCTTGCTATATCCTGCAATATGAGGCGTGGCAATATCACAAATACGAGCAAATGCCATATTAGGGGTTGGCTCTTGATGCCATACGTCGAATACTAAGTTTAAAGCACCGTTGAGCTCATCGAAGCGGGCCATTAGAGCCTCTTCATTGATCACGCCGCCACGGCCAGCAGAAATAATCGTTTGACCAGCACGAAGATTCGCAACGCTCTGGGCGTTAATCATATCGAAACTAGGGTAATCACCAGTCCGAGTAAGAGGCGCATGCAAACACACAACATCAGCCCCCAACACTTCTTCAAGGGTACCTTGAGTGACACCTGTAACACTCGATTGTACCAATGGGTCATAAACTGTCACATTGCAGCCTAATTTAACAAAACGAGCCGCTACCGTTTTGCCAACATTCCCCTGACCAATCACCCCAATAGTGGCGTCCAACCAGTTCAACCCCTTGTTAAGATACAAATGCGCCAAAGAGCTAAACACATAATCTGCTACCGCATCCGCATTACACCCAGGGGCACTATTGAAGCCTATTCCTTGCTTTGCTAAATAAGACTTATCAATGTGATCAGTGCCTATGGTGGCACTACCGACATACTTAATGGATGACCCCGCCAATAGGGCTTCATTCACCTTAGTCACAGAGCGTACTAAAAGTACCTCCGCATCAGCCAACATGTCATTCGTCAAATCACGACCACTCACAAGAGTGACGTCCCCTAGGCCAGAGAATAAGCGCTGGGCGTTTGGCATGTTTTCATCGGCAATTATTTTCATGAGACTCTCTTAAAAATTGTTGTAGCGGTAGCGAGGATTGTGCCGTGCGCAGGTATAACGCTTGGGCGAACTGTTCTACCCGTTTAGGTAAGCCATTTTCTAATAAGGTCTTAACATTGTCATACACCGTCCGTCGAAAGGGCGTCGGATCGTAGTCTGGCAAAGCTAAGTTATCAACACTGACATCAAAAGACATGCCTGCGGCCCAATGGAAAATACATTCATAGGACTGGGGCGTAATTTCCACTTGCTCAAACTGCTTCTGCTGAGCTTCTGAACGACCATCCTCCGCATACCAATACCCGAAGTCATCTAACTGACGTCGTGCCTCTCCTGCCACACACCAGTGACTTATTTCATGCAAAGCACTGGAGGCGTAATCGTACCGATACTGAATTTGGGCAATACCATCTGAATCAGAGGCAAGATAAAAAGGCTCATCAAAGCCACCACACAAGGTGGTTTTATAAGCATTAAAAAAGACGTCCTTAAACGTCTTTTCAAGAATTTCTGCGGTCAACATTGAATCTCGAAATGGGCTTGCTCGACACTTCTGACGTAGAGCAAACCCTGAGAATGTCTCTAGCCTCGGAAGTAGCGAGCGGTTACGAATGGCATTTTTGTTGCCTTTAATGGGATCAGTTTACCACGAAGTGAGGCAAAAAGAGGGGTTTCTAAATGACTGGATGACACGTAAGCCATAATGATTGGTTGACCAAGAGTTGGCGCAAAGCCACCACTGGTCACAACACCTACCGCTTCACCAGACTCAGTGACAACCTCAACCCCTTCACGTACTGGCGCTTTTCCTTCCACAACAAAACCAACACGTTTACGCGAAGCGCCTGAATCAAGCTGAGACAGAATAACATCAGCCCCCACAAAGCCCCCAGCACGCTCACCCTCTTGGCGACGCACTTTCTGAATAGCCCAAGTAATAGAGGCTTCCACTGGCGTTGTGGTGTCGTCTAGATCATGACCGTATAAACATAAGCCTGCCTCCAAACGAAGTGAGTCACGGGCACCCAGACCAATCCACTCCACTTCTGCTTGACCTGTTAAGGCCTTACAAAAAACCGCAGCAGAATCATTAGGCACAGAAATCTCGTAACCGTCCTCTCCCGTATAACCTGAACAGCTAACCCACAATTCAACACCTTCCCAGATTATTTTGGCAGATTGCATAAATAACATCTGCTCAACACCAGGTAATAGATTAGCAGTCGCTGCGCGTGCTTTAGGCCCCTGGATTGCCACCAAGGCCCGATCTTCAACAACCGTCACTTCAGTGGTTTTAAGAGACGACTTTAAATACGCCACATCTTGCTCTTTACAGGCAGCATTAACCACCATGTAAACACAGTCGTCACCCCAGTTAGTGAACATTAGGTCATCTGTGATGCCGCCTGTTTCAGTAGTAAAAACACCGTAACGCTGAGTATTCAATGGCAAGCCTTTGACATCTACTGGCAAAATAGCTTCAAGCTCGTCTTTTACATTCTCACCTTTCAAGATCACTTGACCCATATGAGACACATCAAACAAGCCTGCATCGCTGCGCGTCCACAAGTGCTCTTTTTTGACCCCTAATGGGTATTGCACAGGCATTTCATAGCCTGCAAATTCCACCATGCGAGCACCGGCATCAACATGGGCTTGGTATAAAGGAGTACGTTTCATTGAGCACCTCAACAGTATCTTAGGTTCGCTAGAGAATTAAGTTTCCAATTGGAAACAAAGTATCTAAGTTCGCCGTTAGTTTTGCAACCTTCCATTGATTGTTCGAATAATTTTTGTCCAGCATCCCCGTATTATCTACTGAAAAGCTATATTTATAACCATTCGGTCAACATTTGAATTCTGAACATTTTTTACTAGACTCGTGTTTTTGTTTAGCAACACATGTTTCCAATTGGAAACTTTTTGTTTATGATTTGAGAAACTTAGTCAGAGCAGATGATTATAGCGACAGTGTAATTGATCTTTTTTCATCTATTTTGATCAGACAAATGTTAGAATATGTCCGTTGTAAAATGTCACTGACATGAATGTTAATCTAAGAGGACCCCAACATGGCGAACACTGAAGCCTTTTTCAGCCAAGCACTTAAAGAGCGTGATGCTGAGCTTTACGCAACACTTGTAGAAGAACAAGAGCGTCAAGAAACTGGTATCGAGCTAATCGCGTCTGAAAACATCGTTTCTAAAGCTGTTTTAGAAGCACAAGGCTCTGTCCTAACCAACAAGTACGCTGAAGGCTACCCAGAGCGTCGTTACTACGGCGGCTGTGAAGCAGTAGACGTAACTGAGCAATTGGCAATTGATCGCGCTAAGCAGCTATTTGACTGTGAATTCGTGAACGTTCAGCCTCACTCTGGCGCTCAAGCAAATGGCGCTGTAATGTTGGCACTGCTTCAGCCAGGTGACACCATCATGGGTATGTCCCTTTCCTCTGGCGGTCACTTAACTCACGGTGCGCCACCAGCACAATCTGGTAAATGGTTCAATGCCGTTCAATACGAAGTTAATGCGGACACATTGTTGATCGATTACGATGCGATCGAAGCGCAAGCAATCGAATGCCAACCTAAAATGATCATCGCTGGTGGCTCTGCTATTCCACGTCAAATCGACTTCAAACGTTTTCGTGAAATCGCTGACAAAGTAGGTGCTTACCTATTCGTAGACATGGCACACATTGCTGGTCTAGTAGCGACAGGCGCACACCCTTCTCCACTGCCACATGCGCACATTGTTACTACAACTACCCACAAGACACTTCGTGGTCCTCGTGGCGGCATGATCTTATCTAACGACTTGGATCTAGGTAAGAAAATCAACTCTGCAGTATTCCCTGGCTACCAAGGTGGTCCACTTATGCACGTTATCGCTGGTAAAGCGGTTGCATTTGGTGAAGCACTGAAACCAGAATTTAAAGACTACATTGCGCAAGTTGTTAGCAATGCTAAAACCCTTGCTGCAGTAATGGTTGAGCGCGGCTACGGCATTGTGACTGGCGGTACTGACACGCACCTGATGTTGGTTGACCTTCGTCCAAAAGGCTTGAAAGGTAACGTTGCAGACAAGGCCCTTGAGCGCGCTGGTATCACATGTAACAAAAACGGCATTCCGTTTGACACTGAAAAACCAATGGTTACCTCTGGTATCCGTCTTGGTACTCCTGCTGCGACCTCTCGCGGTTTTGGTGAAGAAGAATTCCGTAAAGTTGGCAACCTGATCAGTGATGTACTAGATAGCCTAGTTGAAAGCCCAGAAGGCAACACTGAAGTTGAAGCACGTGTACGTGCGGAAGTTGCTGAGCTTTGTAAGCAATTCCCTCTATACCGTTAATTTGTTCACGCCCGAGACCTACCGTCTCGGGCAATTTATATAGGACTTATGGCCATGAGCAACATTCCATCTAATCTGAAATATGCTGATTCTCACGAATGGGTACGCGACAATGGTGATGGCACCGTTACTGTTGGCATCACAGACCACGCACAAGACCTACTAGGAGACGTGGTATACATCGAGCTTCCTGATGTGGGCGCAGAAACAACTGCTTCTGAACAGTTCTCACTGGTTGAGTCTGTGAAAGCAGCATCTGATATCTACGCACCCGTTTCTGGTGAAGTCGTTGAAGTGAACGAAGCCCTAGACGACTCCCCAGAGCTTGTGAATGAATCACCATTTGAAGACGCTTGGATTGCTAAAATCAAACTTAATGACCCTGCTGAACTAGACAAGCTTTTAGATGCGGCTGCATACGCAACCTCTATCGAATAATTCGACTCAACACCCCTAACCCTAGGGGTGTTATTTCTCCTCCTGCAATTTCTTTTATAGGTGACCTTACATGACTTCGTGTATCCGCGACTTGCTAGGCAAAGACGAATTCATTGCACGCCACATCGGCCCTGATGCAACAGAACAATCTTCGATGCTAAACACCATCGGCTTCGAATCCCTAGACCAATTGATCGAGAACACCATTCCAAGCGCGATTCGCTTAGCTAATCTCGACATGTCTAAACAGCCTGTCAGCGAAAACGACGCCCTTACACAGCTAAAAGAAATTGCAGGCAATAATAAGATTGCCCGCAGCTACATTGGCATGGGGTACCACGACACCTTCGTTCCCAGCCCAATCCTACGCAACCTGTTAGAGAACCCAGGCTGGTACACAGCCTACACACCTTACCAACCAGAGATTTCTCAGGGTCGTCTTGAAGCTTTACTAAACTTCCAACAAGTAGTCATCGACCTTACTGGCATGGAAATTTCCAACGCTTCCCTATTAGATGAAGCGACTGCCGCAGCAGAAGCCATGACCCTGATGCAGCGTGCTGGTAAAAAGAAAGTAAATACTCTTTTTGTGGGTAATAACGTCCTACCACAAACCATCGACGTTGTTAAAACCCGTGCCGAGCTACTAGAAATTGAAGTGGTGGTTGCAGACCCAAGCACCCTATCAGAATACGATGTATTTGGTGCCATTCTTCAATACCCAGGTATTGATGGACAAGTAGTGGACATCTCCAGCACCATTGCACAAGCACACGAACAAGGCGCACTGGTTTCTGTTGCCGTGGATCTACTATCACTGGTACTAATTAAGTCACCAGGTGATCTTGGTGCAGACATTGTTGTGGGTAGCGCACAGCGTTTTGGTGTTCCAATGGGCTTTGGTGGCCCTCACGCTGCCTTCCTAGCCACGAAAGATAAATTCAAACGCTCAATGCCCGGCCGTGTAATCGGTGTCTCCAAAGACAGCCATGACAAGCCTGCATTGCGTATGGCCATGCAGACACGTGAGCAGCACATTCGCCGTGAAAAAGCCACGTCAAACATCTGTACCGCCCAAGCACTACTAGCCATGATGGCAGGCTTCTACGCCGTCTACCATGGCCCACAAGGCTTGAAAAAAATCGCTACACGTGTGGCAGGTTTCACTCACATCTTGGCGACATCTCTTAAAGGCACTTATTCCGTTAACAGCACCCATTTCGACACCCTGGTCGTTAAGACGCTTGATAAAACAGATACAGTTCTAAAGAGCGCTGCAGATAAGAACATCAATTTATACCGTGTAAACAGCACAACGCTTTCTTTGTCTTTCAGCGAAACCAGCACCATCGAAGACTTACGCAACCTATCAGACAGCTTCGGCGTTTCACTAAATGAAGACCTACTCGATGCAGAGCTAGAAACAGGTATTGATGCAAACATGCTGCGTACGGACGCAATCCTAACGCACCCTGTTTTCAATTCGCACCACAGTGAAACCGAACTGATGCGCTACATGCGCCAGCTTGAAGTAAAAGACATTGCTTTGAACCAAAGCATGATTCCACTGGGCTCTTGTACAATGAAGCTAAACTCGGCTTCTGAAATGATCCCAGTGACCTGGGCAGAATTTGGTCGCATACACCCATTCGCACCTAAAACACAGGTAGCAGGCTACCAAACTCTACTTAATGATCTAATTGCCATGCTTTCAAAGGCAACCGGCTACGACACTATTTCTTTGCAACCCAACTCAGGTGCGCAAGGTGAATACGCTGGCCTGATCGCCATTGACAAATACCATAAGTCCCGCGGTGATGATCAGCGTAATATTTGTTTGATTCCAAGTTCAGCGCACGGTACTAACCCAGCTTCTGCTGCTCTTGCTGGCATGAAAGTTGTCATCGTTAAATGTGACGAGAACGGCAACATTGACGTCGCAGACCTTAAAGAAAAAGCAGAGAAGCACGCTGACAACCTAAGCTGTATCATGGCCACTTATCCCTCTACTCATGGTGTGTTTGAAGAACAGATCCGTGAAGTGTGTGACATTGTTCATGATAACGGCGGCCAAGTGTATATCGATGGCGCTAACCTAAATGCACTAGTAGGTATTGCACCTCCAGGCAGCTTCGGCGGGGATGTGTCTCACCTTAACCTACACAAAACCTTCTGTATCCCTCACGGTGGTGGCGGTCCAGGTATGGGGCCTATTGGTGTTAAATCACATCTTGCGCCTTTCTTGCCAGGCCATGCGGTATCTCCTGTCGTACAAAACGACATGCAACACGGCGCCGTGTCTGCTGCGCCATATGGCTCTGCAAGCATCCTTGTTATCACTTGGATGTACATCAAAATGATGGGAGACCGTGGTCTACGTGATGCAACATTCAATGCGATCTTGAACGCTAACTACATCGCTAAGCGTCTAGGTGAGCATTACCCAGTGCTTTACACAGGCAAAAACGGCACAGTTGCTCACGAATGTATCATCGACATTCGTCCCATCAAAGAAGAGTCTGGCATTTCTGAAGAAGACATCGCTAAGCGCCTAATGGACTTTGGTTTCCATGCGCCAACCATGTCTTTCCCAGTAGCCGGCACCCTAATGATCGAGCCAACAGAATCTGAAAACCGCGAAGAACTAGACCGCTTCTGCGATGCTATGATTCAAATCAAGGCCGAAATCACCAAGGTACAAAGTGGCGAGTGGCCACTAGAAGACAACCCATTAGTCAATGCTCCTCATACGGCAGCCTCTTTACTAAAAGGCGACTGGGCACACGCATATTCTCGCGAAGAAGCAGCCTACCCACTACCTTGGATTGCAGCACGCAAGTACTGGCCACCTGTTGGTCGTATCGACAACGTTTACGGTGACCGCAACTTGTTCTGTGAGTGCCCACCAATCGAAAGCTACGAGGGCTAAGCCCCTTTAAGCATAAACATCAAAAAGGCGAATCCTAGGATTCGCCTTTTTTGTTCTCTTTACTCGGCAAAAGCTCGCTATCACTGATTTTCAATACAAAAAAGCGAGCCATTAAGCTCGCTTTAGAACCTCAATCAATAAGCAGTTACTTAATTGTAAAACGCTTATCGAAACGACTGATCATTAGAATATTGCCAATAAAGTCATTAGCATTAATGATCTCGATTTCAACCCCATCACCCAGTGCCGATTTCATACTGAGGAGCATACCTAAGGCTGCGCTGTCTAAGTACTCAACGTTTTCCATGTTGACTACAAAGTGATCGTACTGGCCAATGAAATCAGAATAAGCTAAACGAAAATCATTGAACAAAGAAAAGTCGAAACTGCCGATAACGCCGATTTCGACGATTCCTTTACTATCCTGTACGGTTACGGAAATGCTCATATCCTATCCCTTATCAGGCGGTTTAACGCCCTCCTCCCAAACAATCAGGTGAATCTGGAGATTCGTATTTACGAGCCTCCCATTCTTCGTCGGTATACAAATGCAATGCCAAAGCATGAATCTTTGGCATCTGGTCAGTTAATGCGCCATAGACCAACTGATGTCGCTGTACGCGGGTTTTACCAAAAAAGATGTTACTTACTAAGGTTAGCTTAAAATGCGACTCGCTGCCCGCAGGAACATTATGCTTGTAGCTTTCATTTTCAAGCTCCATATGATGCACATTAAATGCTCTGCTTAAGGTTTCACGAATCTCGTTTTCAATTTGCATTAGTCTCTCCAAGCGCCTTATTGGGCAGGCGCTTCTTCTGCATTGGTTTCGTTGTCACCGCTCAATAGAGCTTGGCCTTTATTTTGCGGATACGCCACATCCAGTGACACGGCACCACCCTCACGCCAAACGCTAATAATGGTATCCATATTCGCAGCCATGACGGCACGTTTGTCATCAGGTGCTGCGGCGATAACCTGTAAGCCGATATCACGCATAAAGCCCATACAAGTTGAGGTCTTCGCCATATCAATCTTGTTAAAGGCCTCGTCAAACATTGCTAGAGAGAAGCCCCCTACGATGTCCCCATCCATAGTTTCGTGTAAACGGTAGGTTGTCGATAAGGCTGCAGCGATAGCAAGGTAGAAAGGAATCTGGTGCTCACCACCGGAACCGGTCTGGATACGCTGGGACAAGGTGGTTTTCTTCTCACCATCCAAGTTTAGGATATCTACTTCAAAGTTGTAGAACTTGCGGTAGTCAGCCAGATCTTTCTGCTTCTCTTCATCGCTAATTAGCTCTTGGATCACTGAAATAGCTTTTGCATGCTCTGGGTCACCAGTCTGCTCAGGATCGAATAATCCCCCTACATTGGCTTGATCCATGGAGCTGAACTTCTCAACCAAGTCCAAAATGTCTTTCATATCCCCGTTCGGATAAAAGCGGAATTGATAAACCTCTTGGTTAAACGGACGGCGCTTCAAGCTATGGTTCAACTCACGAATAATGTGAGCCACCTGATCAAGGGAATCTTTCAACTTAGAAACATAGTCACTGCGGAAGGTTTCTTCTGCTTCACGACGCGCCAATTCGGCACGTTTGGCATATTTAGCAAGCTCTGTTTCACCAAGCACATCGATCTGGTGGGTGACATAGTGCTCAAATTCTTCGAACTTGGACTCTAAGTAGTCCAGCTGAACATCATCATCTAGATTACTGTTGTGGTACTTAGCGTAATGATCGGCCACCTCTTTACGCACCTTCTGATCAAAGGAGCGGACTTTTTCTGCGGCTTTTTCAGAGCGGCTCATGGCCTCTTTGTAGATCGCAGCACCATTTACCATGCTGGATTCCAGCAGGTCATAACGCTCACTAGCGAACTCAGCATTAAACAATGGGTTACCGGTAATTTTGTTACGCTCTTCGTCTAAAGCGGCTAGCGCCTCAGAAAGCTGAGATTTCTGCGTATTTAAAGAGCCATACTGTTCCGCTATTTGCTGACGTTCACGGTCTAGTTTCTTGTGCTCTAATTCAATACCAGCAATACGCTCCTTCAAGCTTTCAATTCGCTCCTGCAGCTCTTTATCATCATTCTGCTGCAGGCCTTGAATCTGCGCCTCTACATCTGCCAAATCTTGGGCGATACGGGTATTCGACGCACCCGCCTCATGTAAAGCAGACGCATCTATCTGATTAGACGCCATAATACGACCCAGCAAGTTATCTGCTTGCTCAAGACGTTGGTCTGTTTTCATAAAGTCCATCAACTCGCCACTCAATTGCTGTAGCTGAGCCTCACGGGATTTACGCATACCGTCTGTGTTAATCCCCACCATCATATGAGGGGTAAAACGAATGGTGGAAATCGTACCTGACAACTTCAACATGCCGTCGGCGGTCATTGCGCTGTCTTCACGAAGCAGCTGACGCTCCGTCTCAACTGGCTTGATACCACCAAGGCGACGGTTTAAATACGCTTGAGCATGATCATCGTTACAACGAATAAAACGCAACACAGAGTTACTATCACCACGATTGAGCCACAAACGGGTTTGAGTGGTATCGATTACTCGACACCCCATTAATTGGCGTCGATGCGCACGAAAGATACGAATGGCCTCTTCCGCATCATCTGGCGCCACGATCAAAGCTTCCCGCTGACTACCAAGATAACCTTCAATGGCATCTTGCCACTTGTGATCCGTCACTTCAGCTAAGTGACTTAACGGAGTCGCTTTGATGTTGGCTTGATCCAATAGGCCAATGAGTTTTTTAACGTTAGGCGATAACGGGCTCGAGCCACCTTTTAAAGACGATACGTCTGATTCCAGTTGGCGACACTCATCTTTCAGGTTAAGTATATTGCGGTTCAACTGGGTACGTTGCTGGAATAAGGCACCCTTGTCTTCATCTAGGGCCTCATTAACACTAGCAAGAAGCTTACTCACCACCTTGGCGTTACCAATGATGTTGCCATCGGCATCGATGTTTTGTGCCGCTTGCTCAGCATCCTCTACTAACGCGCGCACCTTAGGTGACAACACATCCTCAAAGGTATGCAACGCCGACATTAATTGCAGCACTTGGTGTGCCTGCACAACAAGCTTTTTGTCCTGCTGGCCTTCCAGTGTTAACAGCTTTTTGCTTTGCTCTAGCTGTTGCAGTTTAAGACCCACATCAGAATGCTCATACTGCTGCTCTAGACGCAACAACTGCCCTTGCAGTTGCTTAAGTAAGTTAGATTGAGCCGTAATTTCCTCGTCAATCTCTTCTTCACGTTCTTTAAAGCCTTCGTATTGATCCTGAATTTCATCCTGTTTACTGCCTAGCTGATCAAAACGGGCTTCGGTCGCAATCCACTGGTAATTCACCACGGTTTGCTCTTGTTGGTGTTTTTTCTCACACTCTACTTGGATGGCTTTTAAATCATCGATTCGCTTGGCCACTTCTTGGGTTTTGGCTTCCAGCTGTCGATATTCGCTCAGAGATTTTTGATATGCGCCAACTTGTAGCGGCGCCTCAGCGAGAACGAAGTCTTGTACGAAGCGTGTTGGTGAAGCAATCGGCACAAACTTTAAGGCGTTCTTAAAGTTCTTCATAAAGCCATCTAGAGTAATAAGCTGATCTGCACTCGGGCTCAACTCTTCTAAATAGCGGTTCATGTACTGGGTTGCGGAAGCACTACCTGACTTAATGTATGGGTCTAGGCAGACCTTTTTCATGGCTTCACGCACTTCCAACCAAGGTTTAGCCTTGTATTGTTTCGCACTAATGGTTTCAACAAAGTCGTCACGTCGAACACCATAATTAGACAACACAAAACGACCGAGTACATCTTCTTCTGGCGATGCTAATGAGGCGGACAAACACAACCCCACAGTGGTCTCTTTGCCGCTGTTTTCATCTTCAAACACCAAAGCAAGGTAAGCTATGGCATCTTGACGAGTTTGCGCGCCAGACACCTTATCACTCGCTTGGCCTGAGTCGATCATCCCCAATATATAAGAGCGAATACTACGACCGGACGCTTTACCATCGTTGGCGCTGGCGTTGTAATTTAGGTGACGTTTGCTAGCGCCAGTCAAAACAGTTTGGATGGCATCCAATAGTGATGATTTACCAGAACCGGTAGGACCAATAATGGCCGTATTGCCACGTAAGTTAATTTCTTCTGCGCCCAGCAGGTACCAATTAACGAGTACAATTCGATTTAGCTTCTTCATAGTCGTTTACTGTGCCTCTGTGCCTGATTCAGTCGTTTCCATTTCTTCATCAACCACTTCATCTTCATCGGGGTCAACACCATTGAAGTTTTCAAGTTGACGCAGATAAGCCTCTGTAACAATTAAGCGCACCACAGGGGTAATGTTGATCATCAGGTTCTTAGCATCTTCTTCATAGGCTTTGCCACGAATAATGACACCGTGCTTACTGAACAGGCTCAAGATTTCTTTAAAACGAGTCTCTGATGGAATTTCTCGTTTGACCAGCTGAACGTAACGTTCCAAGACAGTGAGGGTATTGGTTGCCACAAAACCATTGTCTACTTCGAAATTCTCGATTTTCTCTTCGTAAACTTGTCGCAGCACCAACAAAATCAAAGTTTCGTCTGTCTTTAAACGAACAAAGGCTTCTTTTTCAACAGGCAACACCCCTGCTAAACGTTCATTTTCGTTTACGTAGAGCTTCATGCCTAAGGCATCAAACAGGTTCGCAAAGTATTGCTGATACATTTCAACCAATAAGAAATGACGTCGTTGGCCATGTTTAAAGGCACTGACAAACTGATTCGCGAGCAGGTAGTTCGCAGTCTGCTGAAACTCCTGTGGGTCTTTCCCTGATTCCTCAGCAGCTTTTTTTAACTCTCTTAGCATGGGGGTTAACTCCTGCGCACTACATTGAATTCACGACATTCGACAAAGTCGCGAACATTGATATATTGATCGGTAAAAATGACATCAAAGGTCTTTTCAATTCGCTTCGCATTGATACCTAACGAACCTATGTAACGAAGGTGGTCGAAGCAAACAAAATCCTCTACAGACTCGATGGTAAAGTCCAACACATGCATGGAGGCTTTCTGGGACAATTGACGATCTAGGTAACCCTGTAATTTAACCGCACTTACCTGTCGTGCTTCATGGAAGCGACGCTGGCGGTCTCGTAAAGCGATGGCATCTTGTGAGACCTCCGCTTGGGTAATAACACGGGGAGCCGGTGGCTCACGTCGCTTAGCAGGCTGGGCTGCAGACTCCACCCCCACCACTTTACTGCCTACCACGTTTTTAAGGGTAGGCAGCACTTCATAGCTTGCCACATCACTAATAATACCAGCGATTTTGTTTGCTAAGCCTGGACGGGACGAGTCCATGTATCGAGCCGTATCAGCCGCCCGCTTCTCAAGTCGATAGCGGTATTCATCAATACGCTCAAGGCGTTGCTCAATGGTCGAAAATGTCTGAATGATATCACGACAGTCTTTTTCGACCGCGGCCAAGGCTTGATCCATAGAGATCAGTTGCTGGTCCGCATAACATTTCGCAATTTTACCGGCGACAGCCGGGTCTGCGAGAAAGTTTTGTGCAAGCTCTAGAATTTGGCGACGAAAACGAAACGGGTTATTACTGGTTTTAATGGTCTTGTAGTCAGCAATCAGAATGCCTTCTACAAACAAATCGAAGAACCCGGCCACTATCTCTTTAGGGTTTCGTTTTGCGAAAAGGTCTCTCTGCAACGATCGAATGCCTAGCAAAATTTGGTTTAAATGTGCCGAGAATTCTCGAGAGGCTTCAGCGGATTGGCTTAGGGTAACTCCGCGCTCTTGGGGGTAATTTGCGACCGACTCCAGGTTACTCAAAATACTTAGCACGGTGGCGCCATAGTTACGCTTACCATGGCGGCTAATCTCAACCAAGGAACGTAGCAGCATGGATACCTGAGGCGTCATCAAAACACTGACCCGATACAGCTCCTGCTCTTCTACTAACCACCCAGTATTTACTAATCGATGGTAGATCCGTAAAGCGTATTCATGAATCGTTTTCGGAGAGTCGAAGCCTTCTTTGATTTCATCATGCCATGCCAGAGTATCCAGCTTATGAAGGGTGTCTTCAATGGACTCTATGATAGCGGATTTCTCTTTAATAGGATCTTCCGCATGATCATAAAACACATCTGACAAATCAAATAATACCGCTTCAACAAGCGCTTTGTTTGAGCCTGATAACGCTTGAAATATCTCATCAGGCAAATGGGTGAATAGCATTAAGAATCAGTCCATTTATAAACGTCTGAGTCGCTGTTAGATTAGTTTTCTACCAGCTTTTTGACGATCGCACTTTCCATTGCTTTGATCACCTCGGGGTTATCTCCAATTGGCTCAAGCAATGTCAGTACACGTTGATTGTTGGTTAAGGTTTCAAGTTGTTTTGGCACATCGACTCGTAAATGCCGGCCTTGGGCAAAAAACAAAGGATAAACCGCCACATTCACTTTATCCGTCGGCAGAGCTGCCAAAACATCTTCAATGCTTGGCGAGCACAATTCCATATACGCCAAACTTACCTTATCTGAAGACACTTCACCAGTCACCCTAGCCAATAGACGTTCGAATGGCAGCCTCCAGTTATCGTCGCTGCTACCGTGGGCCAATAGGATGATATGGTCGTATTGCTTTAGCATCATAGAAATACCTTTGAGTAAGTTGTCATTTTAGCGATTAAGCCTTGTAAAAAGAAGGGCTTAGAAGTGAAAGATCCCGTTTGGCAAATTGATCTGAACATAATTGTGTAACGTATAACCAAGCAACAACCGATCTAGGGCTGAAGCATGAAATTATTGATCACTGGAGCAAATGGCTTTGTTGCCTCTTACCTGATGCCCAAACTGGCTAAGGAAGGTCATGAGCTCTACGCCTTGATACATCAACATTCATTTGCCATTCCTGATTACGTAACAAGATTAAGCTTGGATGACCTAAAAGGCTGGGATTTCGTTTTTAATGGCGTGATCAACTTGGCTGGGGCCAACATAGGGGAAAAACGCTGGACACAAGAACGGAAAAACACCCTCTTTTCAAGTCGAGTGGACTTCACCCAGGAGTTATGTAACTCACTGATCAATAAACCTGCCATCTGGTTGAACGCGTCAGCGGTGGGATATTACGGTAACGATGAGAACAAAACCTTCACCGAAGAAAGCACCCCCAACTCTGGCTTTACCCATGACCTCTGTAATGCATGGGAACAGTTCGCTATAGACAGAGGTTTCCAGCGTACTGTGATCTTTCGCCTAGGCGTTGTGTTAGGCAATGGTGGAGTACTAGACAAGATGTTACTCCCCTACAAATTAGGCCTGGGCAGCAAGATTGGTAGCGGGCGGCAATTTTTCCCATGGATTCACATACAAGATGTCTGCAACTTCATCTGCAATGCCCTCACCGACCAAAGCTATCAAGGGGTGTACAACCTTGTTGCTCCGGAAACAGTAAACCAAGTGTATTTTTCAAAAACTCTTTCTAAGACACTGGGACGCCCCCACTTACTTTGGACGCCAGCCTGCGCATTGGAGCTTGCTATGGGAGAGATGGGAACCTTAGTAACAAAAGGTCAAAAGGTTATACCCAAACGATTGCTAGAACGTGACTTCACATTTGAATATCCAGAACTCAATCAGGCCCTGACATCGATAGTATCAGCCCCTCACGGGGAATGACGGACCTTGCGGGGCACAGGTTGACCTTTATTGTCTTCAAGGGAGTGCCGGCATTCAGGGTATTTTATGCATCCCCAAAAATAGCCTTTAGGGCCTTTTTTACGGACTAAATAGTGGCCACAAGCACGACATGGGTATTTTTTAGCAGATGCGGGTGCGCCATCAAAATCATCCAGTGTCATTTTGCAATCAGGATAATTAGTGCACCCCCAAAACGTATTACCATTATAGGTTTTACGCTTTAACTGCCCACCACACAAAGGACAAAAATATTTTTTAGCACGAACGGGCCTACCCGCTTCATCGTTTGCAGTGTAATCACAGGACGGATAATTTTCACACCCCCAAAAGGTTCCGTTTTTACCCTGCTTTGACACCAGCAGGCCCTGACACTTGGGGCAGCGATAGCGCTTGCTAGGCTCCCCAATATAGCCGGAATCTTGAGAGAGGAACTCATTTTCCCAATGATCAGAGTGAGCCTGATCGTCTTTATCCTTCACTTAAATAGCCTTATTTGTCTTCCTTGCACAAGGTTTCGGAATGCTCACAAACCTTTTCATTACTGTACTCACGGAACTTAGTAACGTTCTCTCGAGTCGCATCTACTGCTTTGCCAGTTACTTCTTTCACCTTTTCCCAAGCGTTAGCTGAAGCTTCGCCCACGTCTCTCCCTACTTCTCTAGTTTTATCTAGAGCACTGCTTGCTGCAGATTTAGTGGATTCCGCCGCGTCATCCGCCTGAACAGGAATAGCGATGGCAACAGCCGCTGAGATCAATAGAACGTTCAAAGCTTTTATTTTCATACTTCTAACCCTTTAAATTAATGTGTTGTTCTAACCAAAGAGATATTTCTTCAGCCGATGATACCTGATAGATAGGACCATATTTTTCGAGTTCCGCCTCTGAAACTAACTCATGATCCCAAGTGGTATGGTACGGCACATGCAATGCAATCCCACCAGCATCCAACACAGGCAAAATATCAGAACGCATGGAGTTACCAATCATTAAAATCTCGTCCGCTGGGATTTGCAAACGATTAAACAGTTTGCGATAGGTTACTTCGTTCTTATTACTCACCACTTCGTATAAGTCGAAATATTGGCTAAGACCCGAGCGGGCTATTTTGCTTTCTTGGTCAAGTAAATCCCCTTTGGTGATCACCATCAGCTGGCATTTCCCCTGCAGACTTTCAAGCAAGTCTTTAATACCAGGTAGAACCTCTATTGGAGAGGCGACCATCTCTTTTGCCAAGGTGATGATTTGATGAACTTCGTAGCCTGTGACTCGCCCTTCTGTTAACTCGATCGCCGTTTCAATCATCGACAGCGTAAAGCCTTTAATCCCATAGCCAAAATTCGCTAAATTACGAACCTGCACAGTATTTAAATGCTCAAGTATGTACTCTTTAGAGTGATAGGCTTCAAGCATAGAAACAAAGTGCTGCTGGGAGTTTTTAAACAGCTCTTCGTTGCGCCAAAGGGTGTCATCCGCATCAAAGGCTATTGTTGTAATCTTCTGTTTTTGCAAAACCTAAATCCAATGTTTTGTGTTATCCCGGACCAAATGCTCATAAACATCAACATGTTCTTCTGAGTCATTCAAGGCGGGAATATAATCAAATGCTTCGCCACCAGCATGAACAAACTCATCTCGTAGCTCCATGCTAATTTCCTCAAGTGTCTCAATACAATCAATCGAGAATGCTGGACTGATCACGTTGATACGTTTGATATTTTTCTCAGGAAAACCTTTCAAAGTCATGTCAGCATAAGGTTTTAGCCACTCTTCTCGACCAAAACGCGATTGATACACATGGGTGTATTCATCTTCGCTTAAACCCAACTTTTCTACCAAGGCTGCGGTCGTGGCCTCACATCTGGCTTGATAGGGATCCCCTTGAGTAACATATCGCTTAGGTATGCCGTGGTATGACAATACCAAATGGCGTCGTTCACCTTGAGCCTCCCACTGGGATTTTACAGACTTCTCCAAAGCTGAAATATAGATGGGGTCGTCGGCATAATCCTGTACCAAGCTCAGTGCTGGCCAATGGGGGCAACGCTTTAAAGACCTCATGAAACGGTCATAGGCCGCCGCGGTAGTTGACCCTGAAAACTGTGGATACATAGGCACTAGCACAATTTTATCGACACCATGTGCTCGAAAGCTTTTAGCCGCCTCTTCAACGGTCGGGGCCCCATAAGTCATAGCTGTTTCTACCACGTAGGCATTAACACCATATTTGCTGTTTAAACGTTCACGCAGCTGATCTCTTAACCTGTTTCCCAAAACTAATAAAGGGGATCCTTCATCCATCCAAACCTGTTGATAGACTTTAGCCACTTTTGCCGGACGGAAGTTGAGAATGACCCCATTAAGAATGGGCTTCCACAACAAAGGACTCATATCGACCACGCGACGATCTGATAAAAATTCTCGTAAGTATCGCTTCACCGCAACCGTTGTCGGTGCATCGGGCGTGCCTAAGTTCATCATCAATACGCCGATCGGCTTCATATCTGATTCCATTTAAAAATAGATTTACGTTCACCAAAAGTATTGGACGCACACATGCCCCCAAACACTCAACATCATCACCAATACGATGGCAGACAAGACTTTGGACTCAAACTGATTAGAGTTTATATGACGACTCACCAGCGTTCCTAGTAATACAGCCATCAAAGAAGCAATGATAACTTCTGGATCAAAAACAAACATTGAAGCATTAGGTAAGGCTAAAACACCAACTAACGCACCAATAATGGATACCAACCATACTACTGCGGAAGCTCCCGGGCTATTAACGGGTAAAAATGCCCTTCCAGACGTGAGGGAAATAAAATGAACAACACCCACTCCTAGCCCCGCCATCAAGCTCAATGGAGAGGCGTAACAGGCCGACAGATTCAAACGCCCAAATAAGACCGCAACCGCCCCTAATGAGGCGATCAGTAACAGCACCAACAAATAATGGGCGTTAATCCCTAAAGCGAGAACCTGAAGTGCGACAAATGCGCCCAAGCCAGAACCTGCCGCAAAACGGGTAACGGATTCAATTTGCAATGTCTGCCGATAGGTAATAATAGTCACCATAGCCAACACAGCGCAGGCTGGTAAAAGATTGACATAAAGGTTGGCAATGCTCGCCAACGATTGAGGAACTATCAAGACACAGGGAATGACTATTAAAGAAGGGTCCAGCAGCACTTTTTTCTGCATCAAGGCGACACAGAAAAAAGCTAAAAACACATAAACAGCAATTAACAGCATTTAAACTCTAAACAACTAGTCTTGTCCCACCACACTGCGAATGCGTTCTTGGATAATAGACGCCAACTTATCAGGCTGGAACTTCGACAAGAAATCATCACACCCCACTTTTTGAACCATGGCCTTATTAAAGCTACCACTCAGGGAAGTATGCAAAACGATGTAGAGATCTTTTAAACGGGGGTCTTCACGAATTTCTCGAGTCAGTCGATAGCCATCCATTTCCGGCATTTCCGCATCCGTAATCAACATCAACAATTTATTGGGTACGTCTTCACCGGCAGAAGCCCAGCCTTTTAGCACATCTAGCCCACGCTTACCGTCAGTAGCTGAATGCACAGTAATACCCAAGTGATCAAGGGTAGATTTACATTGAGCTAAGCCCACAGAGGAATCGTCAACCACCAGTACCTCAAGGCCTTTCGCCAAGGTAAGCAGGTCTTTATCAATCACATCCTCTGAAATACGCGTGTCATAAGGCGTGATTTCCGCCAAGACTTTTTCCACATCAATGATCTCAACCATGCGATCATTGACCCGTGTAATAGCCGTCAGATAATGCTGGCGCCCTGCCCCATCCGGTGGTGGAAGAATTTCACTCCAATTCATATTGATAATGCGATCCACCTCTCCAACCATAAATCCCTGCACCGAGTTATTATACTCAGTCACAATGAGATTACAGGGCTCATCGCGATTAATTGGACGTAAGCCAATGGACTCAGAAAGATCGATAACCGGAATGGTGCGACGACGGAAGTGTGTCACACCCGCCACAGAAGGATGACGATGAGGCATTAAATTGAGACGTGGTAGCTGAACAACTTCTTGAACTTTAAATACGTTAATCGCGAACATTTGCATTCCGCCAAGGCGAAACATTAACAACTCAAGACGGTTTTCACCTACCAGTTGTGTTCGTTGATCAACCGCATCTAACATTCCAGCCATAGGAAACTCCGAGAACTTCTGTTCATCTGCTAATTCAAACTATAGCCATGATAGTTAAATATTGCCGACTTAACAGTATTTTTTTGTCTCAATACGTTGTTAAGTCATGATTTATAAGAAGTTATGTGACAGACTTCCGTGGAATTTGAGACAGCCCGAGGAGTAGCCTAGATGTTTGATATTGGTGTGAACCTTGATCAACCTGCTTATTTAGATGATCTTGATCTATTTAGAAAAGAGTACAACGAGGCTGGTGTGAAAGGGATTATTTGTATCGCCTCACACTTGGAAGAAGCCAGACAAATCCTATCTCATTGCGCACCCTACCATGACATGCAGGTTACACTGGGTTGCCATCCACACCACGCCAGCAGCTGGACGAATGATCACTTCAACATATTACAGACGATGTTTACAAACCACAGCAAGGCTGTAGCGGTTGGGGAAACAGGATTAGATTTTAATCGTAATTATTCTACGCCTGACGAGCAAATTTATGCCTTTGAGCAACAATTAAAACTGGCTGAAGCCGTCAAAAAGCCCTTATTTCTACACGAGCGTGACGCCCAAGACACAATGATTAAGATGCTCAGTAACGCGGACCTTTCAGCCGGTGGCGTGATACATTGCTTTACGGGTGATGAAGACACAATGCAAGCTTACCTTTCCCTTGGTTTGCATGTAGGCATTACGGGTTGGCTACTGGATGAGAGACGTAATGAGGCCATTCAACAGGCGGTAAAATCACTTCCACTTGATCGCCTGTTATTAGAAACAGATGCTCCCTATTTGACACCGCGAAACATTCGCCCTCGTCCCAAGCGAAATCACCCTAAATATTTATCTTACATTGCAGCCGAAATCGCTCGCATAAAAGACCTTGACGTATCGCAAGTGATCGAAGCTGCCAACCAAAACACACGAACACTCTTTTCTGTGTAATCCCTTTTAAGTTGATTAGATATGCCCTAAGCATATCCAGCCTGGGCACGCTCTAATTCAAATATTGACTGTGGCAGTGGGTTCAAAGGGGTCAATGGGCAAACGAGACTGGAAGCACTGTTTAATGAATCACCGATCAACCCCATTGCAGACAATGCTAATACTACAATCTGCGTTGCTTCTTCTTCCGGTACGGTTTGAGACTTGTGATGATAGGACTTCAGTAACGGGAAGAGACCATTCTCAACGAAGCGAGCGGCTATATTTGCGTCGGTAAAGTGACTCTTTTGAAACAAGGCACTTTCAAGAATAAGGGGCTCTAGCAAGGCAACAAGCCCCCCATCCAGCCGTTCAGAAAAACAATCGGCCCGATAAAAGTAATTAGCCCAAGTAGGCTTTGTGTTTAGAATATTAATAAAGTACTTGATGAGAATTGAAATACGATTTTCAACACCTGGCTGGGTGTTCAAGAGTATAAACACATCCTTTTTAATCATCTCTGACAAACAATTGCGAACATCTCGTAGAGCTTCATCTTTGCTATCGTAGTAATTATAAAATGTGCCAATACTGACCCCAGCTTGTTCTGCGACGTGCTGAACGGTTATCTCTCGCCAATTTGTCTCTAACAGGAGATTTTGCACAGAAGTACGTAATCGATCATGGGTAATCAGTCTTTTACGTGGTGGTGTCATATTCAACCCTATCATCCCTTTTGACAAATGGTGCCATGGCTTTACTTATTACTTAAGCATAATTGCAATTAAGTCAAATCATTTAACTTAATATTGACACCTGTCAATTCCATTTTGGTAGACATAAATTAACGCAAATTAGCAGTCAGTTAAACAAACCAAAAGCTCACTGCTGTCAAAGTAAATTAAATTGAGGCGTTAGTATATCATTAGCATTCATATTGAGCATTAGGAAGACCCCCTCAACAATAGGTAAGATTTGTTTATCTATGTAATGCTGGTAATCCACATTGACTAAATCAGACTCATCACGATAGGGCACAACACCAGATAGTTGATACAGGTAAGACACTCGTTTTCGCCCGCGATCGTACTCAGGGGGCAACCCAAGCTTGGCGCGTTCTTCGTCGACCATTTTTGCTGCGCGCACGTGTGGCGGCAAAGTTTTTGTATATTTTGCCAAAGGTCGGGTTAGCTGTTTGGAATACACCAACTCTTGATCAAATTTCCCCTCAAGCAGGTCCCGCACAAAGTCGCTTACATAAGCTTCTGCATCACGGTCATGAAAAAGGTGGTCAAATAGCTCAACTTGAAAGCGTTTGGCTATGGGCGTCCAATCGCTCCTGGCAGCTTCTAACCCTTTAAATACAAGTTCCCCATTGCTCAAACCCGCATAGCGTTTTTTCGAACCTTCTTCTTGCCCACGAATGGTTGGCATATAAAACCGAGTATACAGAGTCTCAAATTCAAGCTCTAAATAAGAGTTCAAATCTGCATAGTCACCACACCAATCTGCTAAACACTGGTTAATCACAGCACACAACTCAGTACCAGCTTGCCTTGCTTCTTCTTCATTCAAATCATCAGACAGGGTGATAAACAAAGAATCTGTGTCCCCATAAATCACTTTAGCGCCGCGTTCTTCCATCCAGTCCTTGGTACGCCCAAGCAATTCATGACCTCGCATAGTGATAGAGCTAGCCAACTCCGCATGATAAAAGCGGCACACAGCAGAACCCAGCACGCCGTAAAATGAGTTCATAATGATTTTGATGGCATAACTCAAAATACTGTTGCCGTCTCGTTTGGCTTGCTCTCTAGATTGTGCCAGCTCCGTCACCAACTCTGGCAAAATGGCATATTGACGCTCAAATGAGGCTCCACGGTAACCAGGCACCAATGAGGGATCTTGCTTCAGGGCTTGCGCGACTATTCTCGCCAAAGGGTCCACATAGAAGGTGCGAATGATGCTGGGATATAGACTCTTAAAATCAAAAACAAGCACGTTTTTATATAAACCCGGTACCGAAGACATGACAAAACCACCCGGGCTCGCGACAAACTTCTCGTCTCGCCAAGCGGGCGCCACCCAACCCTTACGGTGCAGTCGTGGTAAATACAGGTTTTCAAAGGAAGCAACCGACCCTCCTGTTTGAGATAAAGGGATACCGGTCAAATCAACTCGTGTTTGCTGTAATTCAATAAGTTGAAGCTTGTGAAAGATTCGTTCAACCAGAACACAATCCTGTAAGTTGTAAGCAACAAACTGAGGCAAATCCTCCTGATGCATACGCTCGATTTCTTGCCAGCGATCACCACCAGTGAGTAACTTACCATCATCCAGCAATTCATGGCTGACGTTATTTAAGCTGTAAGAATTAAAATGGTATCCCCCCACTTTTAGCATGGTGATGCCATCTAACACTACTCGCCCAGCCATGTTGGCGAACACCTTCCCAGATTCTTTTGCTTCTCTAACACGCCATGGCTCTCCCCCAACACCTAAAGCAGGACTGAGCCCCAAGGCCCTAAATCTCTGATCAAGAAACATCAGGTCAAAGCCAATAACATTCCATCCAATGATGATGTCTGGACTATGGCGGCGGACAAACTTAATAAACGCCAACAGTAGCTTACGCTCATCTGAAAAAGCATAAACGTTGTCAATCTCCACAGTGGAATCACTCACCACCAAGACCACCTGACGCTCACCACTCGTGATACCAATAGACAGGAGTTCATTACGAGAGACAGAGGTTTCAATGTCTAAAGACCAAACTTGCCAATCCGCATGATAAGTTCCCGGCTTCATTCGAGCATCAGTAAAAGCTCCGCCTTCCGGTCGCCCGATAAACTCTACTTGGCCACGTATGTTCCGCTCCATTAAATAGCGGTCTTCTGGCTTTACATCTTCTTCGTAAACGTCATAGCCCTGTTTTTTTACTAGGGCAACCATTTGGCGCAGCAACAATAAGCTTGCGCAACGCACCACAGTGACGTTTTCATGGGAAAAGGATTTTAGGTGACTGTCTTCGCAAGTCACACCTACTACATTAGGTTCAATGACATCCGCAGGAGCATTAGTAAAGAAAAGCGAGTCAGGGTTAGCGATACTCACCCTGACTGTTCCGCCATCCGTTTTAACGTAATAGTGAATGTCTAATTGACCTTTTTCATCACTGCTGTGACGGCTGACGATATAACCTTGATGTGTTTCAAACATGAATAGATGTACTTAAATGGATCTCAAAAGTCGAATGGGCGGCACTTTTAACACAGCTCGACTCGCAAATACACCTATAATTGTCACAATCAACCATCCAGCCAAAGGACCAATTACCCAGAGAACAGGATGTGGACTCACTTCCATTTCAAAAACAAAGTGCTGCAATCCAATTAGTGAGAGCTCCGCACCGGCGGCACCCACTAGGCCAGAAAACAAACCCAGCGCTCCGAACTCCACTAACAGAGCTTGTCGCACAACCGCTTTCGTTGCACCAAGTGTTCGTAGCAATGCCCCCTCTTCAAGTCGCTCATCCAAGGTTGCACGTACACTGGCGATCAATACCAAGGCCCCCGCAGACAAGATAAAGGCTAGTACTATCTGCAAGGCACTGGCGAGCTGAGCAATAATTGCTTGAACCTGTTTAAGTAACTCACCAATATTTAACATGGATACCGTGGGATAGTTCGCCATGAAGCGATAGAAACCAGGTGCCGTCGCATCGGTCAAAAACACACTGCTCACATAATTGGCTTGATAATCAGATAGCACTGACTCAGGCAATATCAGATAAAAGTTAGGCTGCATACTTTGCCAATCCACTTCCCGTATAGACGTAATCGGCAAGGTGTAATCAATACCACCAATATTAATGGTTAATTCGTCCCCTAAGGTGACACCAGCCTCAACCGCTGCCTCTTGCTCAATGGATAAACCTTCACCATTAAAGTTACCCTCAACCACACTGGTGCCCTCACCTAACTCATTCGCCCAAGTCAGGTTTAGCTCTCGTTCAGCGATTTCAGGTTCATCTCGACGATCAGGAAACAAGACCTCAACCGCTTCCCCATTAATATGTGTCACACGGCCACGAACCATTGGAAACCAGTCGGACGACACAATATTGGCACTCTGAGTATATTGAGAAATACCCTCAAGCTGCTGTGCTTGAACATTAAACAAATAGTGATTTGGGGTGTCTTCTGGAATCTGATTTTGCCAGTCACGTATCAGGTTACTCTGAACCCCCACCAAAACTAAACTCAGCATAATAATTAAGGTAAACACCAATAACTGAAACAGGTTGCTCACTAAGCGACGATGCAAAGAGGCTAAACCAACCTGCCACCCCGTAGTGGCTTGCCTTGATAATGAGCGACTGACACGAAACAGCCCCCATCCCACCAAAAACACCAGCAAGGTGACAGCCCCCAGCGCCACCATCATGATGCTCGGCAAAGTCCAGCCCCCCGCATAGACCACCATCAGTAGGTACATGCCCACCAATCCAAAGACAAACAAGGATACGGCGCTGCCTTTTATTTCAGCATTTGGCTGCAGTACACGCAGGGGTGGAACTTGTATTAACCGTGCAAGTAAGGGCGCACAAAATGCTAGGACAGAAATACCCGCCGTAGCTGCGCCAAGCCATAACTTCACCAAACTAGGCGCAGGTAATTCTGACGTCATTAGCGAGGATAATAATTGGGCAATAAACTCCTGCACCCCAAGCCCAAGAGCCGACCCGATAAGAATCCCCAGAAGCGTAATCATCACCACCTGAAAGGACATCAAAGACACCAATCGCTTGGGCGTCGCCCCAAGGGTTTTCATCACCGCAAATTGAGTTAGATGACGTTTTACATAACGAGAGGATGCCAGCGCCATGGCCACCCCTGACATCACTACAGCCAAGGTTCCAGCCAATAACAAAAAGGACTCGGCGCGATTAACTGTGCTGCCAATGCGCTCGCCACGCTCTATTGGCGTTCTAATACGCTCATTTTCTGGGAGCTGAGCAGATAAAGACGCATCAAAACTTTCTAGTGCGCTCTGATCCCCAGCATACAAAAAGGCATAACGCACCCGAGAACCAGGAATAATCACTTCCGTAGCCGCTAAGTCCGCTTCGTTCATTACTGCCCTTGGGGCAATAGAAAAAGCCGACGTGGCACTGCCTGGATCCCGTACCAGGTATTTGGACACCCTTAACTCCTTCTCTCCAACCCGAACTGTGTCATCGAGAACAACCGACAACAGACTGGCTAAGCGAGAAGAAATCCAGATAGTACCTGGTAATGGAGACGCCGAGGTTTCTACCCCAGCACCAAATGGATTGGTGTCCGTGAGATAAGCCCCCCGCAAAGGGTAGTTGGACTCAACCGCGGTGATTTGTGCCAATTGCAGGCCTTCACCACCAAAGGCCATAGACGAGAATGACGCTGTCCTAGCTGTTTCTAACCCTGCCGCTTGAGCTTCCTCTATCCATTCTAAGGGGATCGGGTCGTCCCGTCTGACACTTCGATCTGCACCCAATAGATTGGCAGACTGCACTTCAAAAGATTGCTGTAATCGGTCTACAAATAAACCAATGCCTGTGACAGTCGCAACAGACAAAACAAGGGCTACCAATAGAGTCAGCACATCCCCCGTTTTAAATTCACGTAATAGGAGTCTCCACGCAAACATTTACGACTCCTTCAGCATGCCATCGGCGATTTCAATCTGGCGGTCACAACGCTTTGCAAGCTCAGGATCATGGGTCACCACAACCAAAGTGGTGCCCTCCTCCTTATTCAAATCAAACAGCAGGTCTTCCACCAGATCACCATTCTTACTGTCTAGGTTTCCGGTGGGCTCATCCGCAAATAGAATTTTAGGGGCTGAGGCAAACGCTCTGGCAATGGCAACACGCTGCTGCTCTCCCCCAGACAGTTGTCGCGGATAATGATCTAGACGATGCGCTAACCCCACAGCCTCTAGCAAGGCATGGGCACGATCGTTAGCGGATTTTTCACCTTTTAATTCATTGGGCAACATGACATTTTCAAGGGCCGTCAAACTGGGCAATAGATGAAACGACTGAAAGATAAAGCCCACATATTTACCCCGCAAAACAGCTCGACCTTCTTCATCTAGCGTTTCTAGCTTCTCCCCAAACAACTCGATACTTCCGCCGGTATGCTGATCCAAACCGGCCATCAAACCAAGGAGCGTAGATTTACCGGAACCAGAGGAGCCAATAATGGCAACGGATTCCCCGTCCTTGATTTCGATGTTAATTCCTTTCAGTATGTCCAGTTGCCCGTTATTGGTATCGACGGAATGATTTAAGTCTCTGATGGTCAAAGCCGACGGTGTTTCCATGTCTTGCATATATAAGGTGCCCTATAATGTTTAAACTGTTCATTTCACTTGGAATGCTGTTGCTGTCAGTGTCAATTCAAGCCAAAACGCTATTGGTTTTTGGCGACAGTCTCAGTGCTGCATATAACCTCAGACAACAGGATGGCTGGGTTAGTTTAATGGCAGAAGCGTTAAAATCTTCCCACCCAGAAATTACTGTTGTAAATGCCAGCGTTAGTGGCGAAACCAGTCAAGGTGGATTGTCACGCTTACCTGCACTTTTAGAACGCTATGATCCCAGCTGGGTTGTTTTAGAACTCGGTGCTAACGATGGTCTGCGTGGCTATCCACTGCAACAAACTCAAGAAAACCTAGCAACCATGATTGACCTTGCCATGAATACCAATGCAGAAGTACTCCTTATTGGTAATCGTCTTCCCAGTAACTATGGCCGCACCTACACTGAGCAATTTTTTACTATGTACAAGACTCTAGCGGACAGTAAAGAGGTGGCATACATTCCCTTTATGCTGGAAAATGTCGCCCTTGATAAATCACTTATGCAAAGCGATGGCCTTCACCCCAATGCCGCTGGCCAGCCCATAGTTCTAAACAACATAGCACCGGTTCTCTTGCCAATGCTGCAATAACCTAAGGAAGTACGATGAAAGCTGTATTTTTGGATCGTGGATCTTTCCCTGAAAATATAGATATTCCACTCCCTGACTGTATTACCCAGTCAGAGTTTTACCATAATTCTGATGACAGCAATGTGGTTGAAAGAATTCAAGACGCAGAGATCATTCTCACCAACAAGGTAAAACTCAATCAGGCTCAACTTGCCCAAGCACCGAATCTAAAATTAATCCAAGTCATGGCGACAGGCCTTAACAATGTGGATTTAGAGGCTTGCGCGTCACTTGGGATCGCAGTACGTAATGTTTCCGGCTATTCCACTGAAGCCGTCCCAGAACACACTTTCTCACTGATTTTGGCTTTGCGCCGTAAGGTTTTTCAGTATCATCAAGATGTACGCAATGGGCGCTGGGCGCATTCAGAATTCTTCTGCTTTATGGATCACCCTATGCAGGACATCTACGGCAGTACCTTAGCCATCATTGGAAAAGGGGCACTAGGAACACGAGTCGCTACCATCGCCGAAGCCTTTGGCATGAAAACAGTATTTGCTGAGCACAAATCAGCCACTAAAATTCGTTCTGGTTATGTTGCCTTTGAAGAAGCCATCAGTAGCGCTGACATCATCACCCTACACTGCCCATTAACCAGTGACACCAAAGATCTGATTAATGCAGAAGCATTTGCCAAAATGAAATCCAACGCCTTAGTGATCAACACAGGTCGTGGTGGTTTAGTGAATGAAGAAGACTTGGTCTCTGCATTAACGTCAGGTCAAATTGCTGGGGCGGGATTTGACGTGGCTACGGTAGAACCCATGCCACAAGACCATATTCTAAATACCCTTATGGACATGCCCAATTTCTTACTGACGCCTCATGTTGCATGGGCCAGTGAAAATGCGATGACCAGACTGGTTAACATTGCAGCGACCAACATCGAAACCTTTGTTAAACAAGAGGCCAAATGAGTCTCGACATCCTGTATCAAGATTCCGCCATTGTGGCGGTTAATAAACCCAGCGGTTTACTGGTGCACCGAACGGATCTCGCCAAAGAAGAACAAGACGCGGTAGTACAGCGTCTAAATGAGCAACTAGGCCAATGGGTTTACCCTATACATCGACTTGATAGAGCCACTTCAGGGGTACTGATTATGGCGCTAGACAGTGACACTGCAGCCCAGCTTGGGAACCAATTTACTGATCGCGAAACCCAAAAAGTTTACCAAGCCATTGTCCGAGGCCACACCAACGACAATGGGATCATTGATTATCCCCTTGCAAAGCTTAACGAAGAAAAAGGCAGGTCAAGGTTTAAAATTGAAGGCACAGAAAAAGAAGCGGTTAGCCACTATAGAACACTACAGCACTTTGAAATCCCCTATGCCGTCAGTCGTTATGACAAGATGCGTCTTAGTTTAGTGGAAGTGAGACCCGAACATGGCCGCACCCATCAAATCCGGCGCCACTTTAAACACATCTTTCACCCACTTCTTGGGGATACCCGTTATGGCTGCCGCCATCATAACCAGGTAATGAGGGCGAACTGGAACCCGGCTTTGCGACTTATGCTTCATGCAACCTCTCTGACCATTCAGCACCCAAAAAGTGGAGAATCCTTGACCATCAATGCACCACTGCCACAAGATTTTAATGAACTGATAGCAGAGCTTAATGCACTATCAGTACCAGACTTACCCAGCAATACAGTGAATTAAATTATGAGCAAAAGACTAGTTTACTCAACAGACCAAGGACGACTGTGTCCAGAATGCAACCAAGCCATCGATGACTGTCGCTGCAGTACCGCAGACCAACCCCTAGGCAGTGGCAACGTTAAAATTCAGCTCGAGACAAAAGGCCGAAAAGGAAAAGGGGTAACTTTAGTTAAAGATTTAGCGCTTACAGCCGATGAGTTAAAGGCACTTGGGAAAAAGCTAAAGAATCACTGTGGTGTCGGCGGATCCGTTAAAGACGGAACAATTGAAATTCAAGGTGATCAACGCCCCAAGATTAAAGCGTTTCTTGAAAGCCAAGGGATTAAGGCCAAAATAGCTGGAGGCTAGTTACAAAAGTTAACAGTTGTATTTTTACTGTAACCTAATCGATACATGAGAATGGAAATTGTCCCTATTTATCAATAAGCTAAGGTTTTGTTTTATACGCGCAACTGTTAAATTTGACTGAATCTTAATTCAACTAAGGTGATCGAATGCACGTGGACAGTCCTCGTCAGGCAAACGCTCTACTCAAAAAAGCAGTTCCTCTGATGCGAAAAATGGACGTCGCACCGACCCCTTACAACTACGGAATTTGGTACGAATACGTTCGCCAAACTTCTCCTAAACTTAACCAGCTCGTCGACACTACTATCGGCCGGCTGGGAAGTTTACCCAGCTTTGTTTCCAAAGAGCTGTTTCATCAGTTTCTGGTGGCTGAAGAAGCCCGCTATAACAACGAACATAAAGACCGCCTTGAGCAACTAGTCGAAAACGTCTCACAAAGCACCACTGACATGAAGTCTAGCCTCAAGACACTTGAGTCTAATGTTGCCAAGAGCCGCAAAGTTTTAGCTCGTGCAGATCGTGCGAAGCATCTTGATAAAGTGATTAACTTTTTGGACAAAGGTACACAGAAGGCACTTCAAGATGCTGACGAATTCTCCAAGACCTTATCTAGAGTTAACAAAGAAGTCTCACAACTTAAAGCAGAACTAGAAGAAATCAAAAACAATGTCGACCTAGACCCACTGACCCAATTACTAAATCAGAAAGGCTTGGAAAGACAATTGTATACCCTAGTACCTTCTTCAGAAGACGATCTATCTGTTCTTATAATCGACATAGATCACCTGAAGTCCGTTAACAGCAATTATGGTCGTCGCGCAGGCACTGCACTGATTTGCCATATTAGCCGAGTATTACAAAGCCGGAAGCTGGAAAACGCCACCCTTGCACGGTTACACGGTGGCACCTTCGCTGTGGTACTTCATGAAGCCACGCTGGATTTTGCTATTGAGTACGCAGAAATCTTAAGAACCCACCTCAATAAACAACGCCTAAAATCTCGTAACGGATCAGGGATATTACCAAGCATTCAAGTCTCAATTGGCGTCGCCACCATCATAGGTCAGGAAAACCCTGCTAACTTAATTGCCCGTGCCAACGGATATCTGGATAATGCTAAGCGTCAAGGCCGAAACAGAACGGCCAGCCGCTAACTTAACAGAAGATCCACCCTCCTATGGATAGCTCAGTACACACGCTCGAAATTGAAGTTCGAGACTACGAATGCGACATGCAAGGCATCGTCAACAACGCCGTATACCAAAATTACCTAGAACACGCCCGTCATACGTTTATCAAAAGCAAAGGCTTAGATTTCGCGAAAATCACTGCCCAAGGCGTGCACCTTGTCGTGATGCGCGCAGAGCTTGATTACAAAGCCCCTCTTAAAAGCGGCATGACTGCTTGCATCAATACCCAGTGCGAACGCATTAGCAAATTTAAAATCGCATTCCAGCAAGAAATCACAGCAAATGGACGCACCAGCATGGTGGCCCGTTTTATCATTGCATCGATAAATCCTAATGGACGACCAGTTGTATACGAAGACGCTGACGCTCTTTTTAGCTGACCACTTACTTAAACCCAACATGAAAGGATTGCATGGATAGCAAAGGGACTTTGCGTATACAATCAACCTACGGGATACACATTAGAGGCAGTAACAAAGTGAGCACCCCCCCAGAGACTTCTTGGATCGACAACAATCAAACAAAGACATTGAGCAAAGACGACAGCATCCACCAAAGCATACTTAACGCCATCGTTGAGCATCGTTTAACACCCGGCACCCACCTCCCGGAAGACTCCCTTTCTGAAGTATTCGGCGTAAGCCGTACTGGTATCCGCAAGGTATTACAACGCTTGGCCCTTGAAAAACTCATTACGATCAAGCCGAAACGTGGTGCATTTGTCGCAGAACCCGGTGAACAAGAGGCGAATGATGTATTTGCCGCCCGCCAACTGATCGAGCCAGGCCTTATGGCGCAAGTGATTGAAAAGGGAACCAAGGAAGACTGGGACAATCTGAAAAGCATTGCAGAGCAAGAGCACCAAGCACAACAAACCAACCAACAGAACCTATCCATTCAGTTATCCAGTCAGTTCCATATTGCCGTAGCACATATTGCAAAAAATCATGTCTTAACAGAAGTGGTGTCACAGCTTACAACACGCTCTTCCCTAATCATTGCTGTCTATGGTTCACAGACTCAAATAGGCTGCGAGTGCGGCCACCACTCAGAACTTATCCAGCTATTGGAAAGTGGCGAAGGGAAGAAAGCAAAAGCTTGGATGAAGAAACACCTAATTGAAATCCAGAAAAGCTTAAACATCGCGACAGAAGTAAAGCGTACGCCAGACTTCCACTCAATCTTCAAACAATAAACCGCTTGTTAGAGCTGTTTATAACAAACACAAAAAAGCCGCTACTTTTTCAAGTAGCGGCTTTTTAATATGGCGGTGAGCAAGAGATTCGAACTCTTGATGCCTTTCGACATACACGCTTTCCAGGCGTGCTCCTTCGGCCACTCGGACAGCTCACCAAAACTTTTTGATTGCTTCTCTGCAATTCGTGGCGCGTATATTAGTGGTGAAGTTATTGAATTGCAAGCATTTATTTATCAATAAAAGACAATCTTTCTGTTATGCCTGTATCTTGTACAGGTTGTGGCGTATTTGTAGGGGTTCCTGCATAAATTAAGCCCACAACATGGTGATTGGCTTGTAAACCTAATAATGCTTTTGCCTGATTAGTAAACACGGCAGGGCCAGTACGCCACATTGCACCATATCCCAGGGCATCTAAACCAAGCAATACCTGTTGTGCCGCCGCAGAGGCAGCCATAAGCTGTTCAAACTCTGGGACCTTTGGGTGATCAACAAGCTCAGCGTAAACCAACAATACTGCTGGAGCGCGGTACGCTTTCTTAATAAATGATTCTGCTTTTTCATCAGTTAAGCTATCGACTTCTTTTTTTGCGTGCTGCCAATACAACTCACCCAGTTGGCGACGCCCTTCTCCTTCATACACTCGAAAACGCCATGGCTTCAGAGCACCGTGATCTGCTGCCCTGCTGGCCGCATCCAATACCTCAAACCACTCATCATGGCTTGGCGCTGGCGCCTCAAGCTGATTTTTAGATACACGATTACGCATGAACTGCAAAAAATCTTTACTCATACAATCAATAATTCCGTTAATATCAAAAACATACCCACAACATAACGAAAGTGTTGTTCAATGTAAATTGAAATGAATCTCATTTAAGTGGAGTTTAATCATGGAAAAGTGGACAGTTTGGATACTTTTAGAAGCCACAACCGTATTTATCGCTACATTTCTTTTCCTAATGTGGCGAATCCATGCCTTAAAACGTACTCCCCTAACCTCCAGTAATCAAGAAGAGCAAATCGACAAAAACACGGACTCCCCTAGCACTAACGAAGACGAGCCAGAGACGATAAACCCCTATCGACTGTTTGCAAGCAAACTGGATGCCCAAGCCAATGACACAGCTGACCGACTTGCGATGCTGAGGGACAGCGACGACCTAAGAGCCGTTACCGAATTGAAACTGTGGGGAACACTCGTCAAAGCCGAGAGAGCCATTGTATTAAATGATGCATCCCAAAACCCCCAGATCATTCTTAATCGTTTTATGGCGACCATCATTCAAAGTTTAGAAGTTGTACAAGCCAAAAACCTAAACAAACACGCCATTTCAAAAAACCTAGAAGACCTAGACGCCGAATTCATTCAAGCGAGTGAGATATTGATAAGCAAAGAATCTCTATTAGAGAATCAAAAGGCATTACACGAACAACTACGCGAGAACATTGATCGAGCTGACAAAAAATTAAAGAAACTTGGTGTCAAAACGATTGAGTTAGAGCGCCTAATCCATGAGCTCGAAACACTGAAATCACACATCAAAACTCTTGAACAAAGCAGTGATCAAAGCTTTGAAATTACTGCGCCTTCAAAAGCTGAGATTGAACACCATAATCACCATGCTGCACGTCATCTACATAAATTACAGCGCCTATCAGAGCGCCAGCAAGCGATTATTGATCAATTACAAGCTCAACTCGTAGACAACCAAACCAACCCCACTGAACGGGAAGAAGTTAGCCATTTGGCCTTGAAACGGATGGAGCGAATGGCCGCAGAATCGAACTCTCTTATAGGACAACTGCAAGCAGAGCTTGAAAGTGCAAACCTATCCATTAACTCCCTAAAAGAAGAAATACATTCCAAAGATACTCAGCTCAAAGAGCTTGATGAGAAAATTAAAGCCGCAGAAGGCAATGGCGCTTTAGATGGTTTCCTAGCACTGCATTCTGATAAACAAACCACGCTGGAATCTATCATTGGTAATTTATCGAGCATTAAGAACACTTCACCAGAATCAGACTCCACCCTATCTAAACAAGAAAAAGAGGTCAAAAACCTCGAACACATGCTAAAAGAGTCTGAAACCTGTGTGCAGCTCCTCGCTCAAGAGCTAGACAGCGCAGAAAAAGCAAATGAAAACCTGCGCGAACAAGTCGAAACAAAAATGCGTGAAAAAGCCCTAGAATCTGACGAGCCAAATCCACTCAAAGAGCTTGAAAAACTTCGGGAAAACAACCGAGACCTAGTCTCCAAAGTAAGCAAGATAAAAGAGTCCCTTTTATCTCAGGTGTCAGAAAGCGCAGAAAAAGACCTTAGAAACACCTATAACAAAAAGAGCCTAGAATTAGACCGACTTCAACTTGCTTATTCGGATCTTGAAAGGAAATATTTAGGGACACTTCGCTGACGCGACCTAGGGCCGCGTCGGGAAGATTCTTATCTATAACTATTGTCGAATTAAGCGATCATTACCCAAGACGATATTGTCACTAGAGCGATATGGGTTAATATCCAAGCCTCCGCGACGCACATATCGAGCATATACGACTAAACTCTCTGGACGGCACTGGGTCATAATATCAATAAAGATACGCTCTACACATTGCTCATGAAAGTCAGTGTGTTCACGAAAGGACGCCACATATTTTAGTAGTCCTTCATGACTGATTTTGTCACCACGATAGTCAATGAACAAAGACCCCCAATCAGGCTGATTGGTCACAGGGCAATTTGACTTCAACAAATGACTTACCAAGCGCTCTTCAACCACACCTTCTGACTCACAAACCAACAAAGAAGCGTTAGGGTGGTACTCAGAAACCTCCACATCCAACTCATCAATGCAATAGTCGGGTGTCAAGACCACTAGAGATTCCATCGCGTCAACGCCACGAATAATGACCGTTACAGGAGCACCCGCCGCGCGGGATAAATCCTTTTCTAAAATCCCCTGAACTTCATATTCATCTTGATAACGCATCTGATTCAAAGAGTTTAGATACAGCTTAAAGGATTTTGATTCAATAATATTTGGTGAGTCGCACGGCAGTCGAAATTCCGCCGTAGCAACCACAGGCTTTCCTTTTTTATTGAGCCAAGATAACTCATAGGCATTCCAAATATCTTCTCCGTGAAATGGTAAGCGCTCTGACTCAATTCCCATCTCTTGCCATTTATCCACTCTGGCAATCGGGAATAATAACCCCGGATCATACTCAGAAACATACTCCGTTTTCTGACCTAAGGGCAATGCACCCATATCACACACCTCAACTTCTAATGCCTCTGCCGCGATTCAGCAGAGTAATACCTATAAATGATAACGCCACGATAAAGGCGACAATAATAACCAATGCCCACGTAACATCAATATCAGAAACACCCAAGATGCCATATCGAAACGCATTCACCATATAAAGCACAGGGTTTAGCATGGAGACACCCTGCCAAAGGTCTGGCAACAATGAGATCGAATAGAAAACCCCACCCAAGTATGTCAATGGCGTTAGAATAAATGTCGGCACTATGGAGACGTCATCAAAACTACGAGCAAACAAAGCGTTCACAAAGCCGCCCAAGGCAAACATGATGGCCGTTAACAGCACCACTAAGACCGTTAGAAGCAAGTTATGCAAATGTAACTTGGTAAAAAACAACGACAATATGGTTACCGTAACACCGACACATAATCCTCGAGCCACCCCTCCCAAAACATAGCCCGCCAACACCACCCAGTTTGGTGTAGGTGACACCAGCAATTCTTGAATGCTGTGCTGGAACTTTGCTGAAAAGAATGAAGATGCAACATTGGAGTAAGAGTTAGTGATGACAGACATCATAATCAAACCTGGCACAATGTATTGCATGTAAGTAAAGCCGCCCATTTCTCCAATTCTCGAACCAATAAGGTTACCGAAAATGGCAAAATAAAGGGTCATGGTAATGGCTGGTGGCAAAAGAGTTTGCGGCCAAATGCGCATAAAGCGACGAATTTCACGACGTAAAATAGTATAAAATGCGATCCAGATTTCACCTGAGGACATTTTAGTTTCCTTTGATTAATTTGACGAATAGCTCTTCTAAGCGGTTTGATTTATTACGCATACTGACAACTTTTGCGCCCTGAGCTTGCAAATAATTGAATACATCGTTTAGTGCTTGCCCCTTATTAATGGCAACCTCTAGTACAGATCCATCACCCACTAATTGCAGATCATAATCAGATAGATTCACTTCATTGAGAGGCTCAGCCAAATCTAGAATAAAGGTTTCACTACTTAGTGTTTTAAGCAAAGCTTTAACACTGGTGTTCTCAACAATTTCACCAGAATTAATAATGGCAATGTTACGACACAGCTGTTCAGCTTCTTCCAAGTAATGAGTTGTTAAAATGATAGTAGTACCACCTTCATTCAACCCCTTAATAAACTCCCACATAGAACGGCGTAATTCGATATCAACACCCGCGGTAGGCTCATCAAGTATTAACACTTTCGGCTCATGAATCAGTGCGCGAGCAATCATTAGTCGACGTTTCATACCGCCAGACAACATACGGGATTGAACATCTTTTTTATCCCATAGATCGAGCTGCTTCAGGTATTTCTCAGCACGCTCTTCTGCCACATCTGCAGGTATGCCGTAGAACCCAGCCTGAGTGACCACCACATTAAAAACGGTTTCAAAAACGTTGAAGTTGAATTCCTGTGGTACAACACCAAGGTATTTTTTTGCCCCTGCAAAATCCTTGTCGATATCCACACCAAAGATGCTCACTTTACCGGAGGACTTATTTACCAATGAGCAGAGAATCCCAATGGTAGTTGATTTACCGGCCCCATTAGGCCCCAGTAATGCAAAAAAATCGCCCTGCTCGACATTCAAATCCACACCTTTTAGCGCTTCAAATCCATTGTCATAACGCTTTTTAAGGTCCTTTATCTCGATAGCATATGCCATAATAATCTTCTTACCTTAAATATTAGAAACCCACTGAAAAAGGTTACATTACACGTGAGTTCAAGAATCAATTTCATCAAAGACCTGCTACAAACACTTGATCAGCGAATCAAAGAGCACGACCCTTTCGATCGCGATGTATTAGCTGAAGAGGAGCAAGACTTTATCGATAAGTGGAACACACTGATTGTGTCGGCTGATGCACCGACCTCTGAGTTTCTATTCGACACACAAGAACTCATTGGCAGATTTATTCGCTGTTATCCGAATTTAGTGCCGCTGATGCACAGGGAACTATTATACTTCGTTGGTGGCGAGTGCCTACATTACCTAGGTGATGAGGAGCTAGCACTGTATCAAAGCATCGATGAACAGCTATATGAGTTAGAAAGCGCCGGAGAAACTGCGGATATCGCGAAGCTTATCGAAATAAACAAACCAAGCGTACCGCAAAACGCACCATTGCAATAAGTTTTCTTAGTTAGAGAGCACTATCGTTAAAAAAAGCGGCTTAGCCGCTTTTTTTATACCTTCTTGAACACCAAGGTCCCGTTGGTCCCACCAAAACCGAAAGAGTTGTTTAGAACTAACTCAACTTTTCGCTTTTGAGGCGTCATGGGCACATAGTTCAAATCACACCCTTCACTTGGATCTTCCAAGTTAATCGTTGGAGGTGCCACTTGGTCACGGATTGCCAATACAGAAAATATAGACTCTACCGCTCCAGCAGCTCCTAACAAATGCCCCACCATAGATTTTGTGGAGCTAATGGCCACATCAGATGCCGCCTGCCCCATCAGAGCTTTCACTGCTTCCGTTTCAGCAAGGTCACCAATAGGCGTAGAAGTTCCGTGGGCGTTGATGTAGTCAATATCACTGGCTTCAACAGATGCGTCTTTAAGTGCTGCACTCATAGCAGACAAGGCACCCTCACCCGTTTCAGGAGGCGCGGTCATATGGTAAGCATCGTCGCTCATGCCAAAGCCCGCAAGCTCAGCATAAATAGTCGCTCCACGTGCAACCGCATGTTCGTACTCTTCAAGCACAAGAATGCCTGCACCGTCTCCCATCACAAACCCATCTCTGTCTTTGTCCCATGGACGACTTGCAGTTTTAGGATCATCATTTCGTGTAGATAATGCACGAGCAGCACCAAAACCACCAATACCAAGTGGCGTGATAGCCATTTCTGCACCACCAGCAATCATGACATCCGCATCACCGTATGCAATCATGCGCCCCGCCATACCAATATTATGTGTACCAGTAGTACAAGCGGTCACAATGGAAATATTTGGCCCTTTAAAACCAAAACGAATGGCAACATGCCCCGAAATCATATTAATGATGGCCCCAGGCACAAAAAATGGTGAAATACGCTTCGGGCCAGATTCATTTAATAAAGCGACATTTTTCTCAATCATCGGCAAACCACCAATGCCTGAGCCGATTGCACAACCGATACGATTAAAATCAGTGCTTTCGGAGCTTAATCCTGAATCTTCAATAGCTTGTACGGCCGCAGCAATGCCATATTGAATAAAAACATCCATCTTACGAGCTTCTTTAAAGCTCATATACTGCGTTGCATCGAAGTCTTTTACTTGTGCAGCAAAACGTGTTGAAAACTGAGAAGCATCGAAGTGCTCAATATTAGAAACACCACTTTTTCCCTCTAGGATATTATCCCAAGTGTCTTTTACGTTATTGCCAAGGGGTGTCACCATTCCCATTCCGGTGATTACGACCCGACGACGAGACATATGCGTCCTCCGAAAAACTCCCTGTCATTAGGGGGTAAAATAAGAAAAGCCGCTGTACCTAAAATACGAGCGGCTTTTCGGAAACTCAATACACCAGAGTATTACAAGTTAGCGTTGATGTAATCAATTGCTGCTTGTACAGTGGTGATTTTCTCAGCTTCTTCATCAGGAATCTCAGTGTCGAATTCCTCTTCAAGAGCCATTACAAGCTCAACAGTGTCTAGGGAATCTGCACCTAGGTCATCTACGAAAGATGCCGCTGGCACTACTTCTTCCTCTTTAACACCTAGTTGTTCGCAAACGATTTTTTTAACGCGTTCTTCAATGCTACTCATTAGAAGTTCCTACTCTACTCGTTAATAGCTCATTTTGAGCATATTATGAAATTTGTGACACCCGAAAAAAGGGCGTGATTCTCATCATGAACCGGAGACGTATTTTCGTTGAATTCATTACAAAATTCAACTCAAATTACGCCATATACATACCACCATTGACATGCAATGTTTCGCCGGTGATATAACCCGCTGCATCACTCGTCAAAAATGCGACTGCTGCTGCGATTTCTTCTGGCTCACCTAGACGTGCCGCTGGCACTTTTGACACTAGATTAGCCTTATGTTCTTCAGGAAGATCTTTTGTCATGTCCGTAGCAATAAAGCCCGGTGCCACACAGTTTACTGTGATGCCACGGGAACCGATTTCTGCTGCTAAGGAACGACTAAAGCCCTCCAAACCTGCTTTGGCTGCCGAATAATTCGCCTGCCCAGCATTACCCATGGAACCAACGACAGAGCTAATCGTCACTACACGACCAAACTTAGCCTTTGTCATGCCACGAAGACACGCTTTGGTTACACGGAAAACAGAGGTCAAGTTAGTGTTGATAACTTGGTCCCATTCATCGATCTTCATACGCATCATTAGGTTATCACGGGTAATACCAGCGTTATTAACCAAGATAGTTGGCGCACCAAACTCATCGTTGATCTGCTTGATCACATCATTAACAGAGTCGTCACTGGATACGTCCAATACTAGACCTTTACCGTTGTCACCAAGGTATTCACTAATGCTGGCTGCACCAGACTCACTTGTTGCCGTGCCAACCACTGTCACACCATTTGCAACCAAAGCCTGAGCGATCGCTTTACCGATTCCTCGTGTCGCACCTGTTACTAGCGCAATCTTGCTCATGAATAGTTCTCCAATATTTTATAGTTAGGCAATCGCAGCATCAAAGCTAGCAAGATCACCAATTGCTACCGCATCCAAGCCTTTCACAATACGCTTGTTGAGACCAGTCAATACTTTACCTGGCCCACACTCTACGGTTTTATTAACACCCAGTTCGCTCAGTAAATTAACAGATTGAGTCCACAATACTGGCTCACTTAACTGAGAAACAAGATTTGCTTTAATCTGCGCCGCATCAGACACCGCTTGCGCCGATACGTTCTGTACTAAAGTAATGGTCGGCTCACTAAACTCAATCGCATTGAGTTTTTCAGCCAATTTTTCACCCGCAGGCACCATCAATGAACAGTGAGACGGAACGCTCACCGGCAGCGGCAGTGCACGCTTAGCACCAGCTTCCTTGGCATTAGCCATGGCCAATTCAACTGCCGCCTTTTCACCTGCGATGACAACCTGACCAGGAGAGTTAAAGTTTACCGCGCTTACTACACCCTCGGAAACAGACTCACAAGCCGCAACCACTTGCTCATCAGACAAACCAATAATAGCCGCCATTGCTCCGGCACCCGCAGGTACCGCTTGCTGCATGTATTCACCACGCAACTTAACCAGCTCAACCGCCGCAGCAAAAGGAATAACGCCTGCACAAACCAGTGCTGAATATTCGCCAAGACTGTGACCCGCCACATAAGAAGGCTGCTCACCCCCTTGTTCTGACCATAAGCGCCACAACGCAACACTGCTAGTCAGCAAAGCAGGCTGGGTTTTGTCTGTTTGATTCAATGATTCCGCATCATTTTGCACTAATTCCCACAGGTCATAGCCTAATACATCTGATGCTTCTGCAAATGTTGCCTTGATCACGTCGTATTTCTCAGCCAAGTCTGCAAGCATACCGAGTTGCTGAGAGCCCTGCCCAGGAAAAACAAATGCTACCGAATTACTCATAACACCCCCTGTTGAATTAACTTTTGTTCGATTTTTTTGGATAAATTCGTGCGAGCTATATCAATACCGTACTCAATCGCACCTACCATGGCCTTTTCATCGGAACGACCATGACCTTTCACTAAATTACCTTTAACACCCACTAAGCACGCACCATGTCGATTCTCAGCGCGCACTAACTTTTCTACCGCTGTTGTATCCATGGAATGCTGAGACAACTGAGATAATAGAAAAGCAAACAAACCTTCGGACGCTTTTAAAACAGCGTTGCCGACCATGCCATCACACACAATGACATTTTTACCCCCATCAAATAACTCAAAGCCCTCAGCAAACCCAGAAAAAGCAGGCCAAGAGCGAGCACTTAACATTTGATAGCAATCTTTAATCACCGAACTGCCTTTGGAGGTTTCAACGCCAACATTTAGCAGAGCGACATTGGCCGCATCATCACTGCGAGCCTCTAAATAAGCCGAACCTAATAAAGCAAAACCCGTCAACATATCCGCAGGACAGTGAACATTAGCACCTAAGTCTACCAAACACTTTAACGGAGCGGGTCGCATTTCCCTAATCAAGGCGGGATATAGCTTAGGTCGAAGTAAGCCAACAATGTAACGGGTAAGCGCCACCATAGCGGCCGTGTTGCCAAAGGTCACTACCACATCCACTTGCTCGCCAGCCAAATCCGTCAAGGCACGAAAAATCGTGGCATCACAGCGCTTAAATAAAGCACGATCAACCGACTCAGTGCTAGCAACATGCTCGGAACAAGAAACAGAAGTAAAGCGATTTGACGAAGCCCCTTCAGGCACAGTGAAGTGCTGAGGGTCAAAATAGAAGCGCACCTCAACATCAGCAAAGGCGGCAAGAATCTTTTGCGTTGCCTGAAAAGCAATGCGGGGACCTAAGTCCCCGCCCATAGCGTCTATAGCTACCCTAATCATATTGGGGTATCTATTTACTCACCTTTAGGGGTGACTACTTGACGACCACGGTAAAAACCGTCTGCAGAAACGTGGTGACGACGGTGAAGTTCGCCAGTAGTTTGTTCTACAGAAAGTGCTGCGCTAGTCAAAGCATCGTGTGAACGGCGCTGGCCGCGACGTGAACGAGTCACTTTACTTTTTTGTACTGCCATTTTGGAGCTCCTAATTTTTCTTGGCTTTCAACGAAGCCAATATACTAAATGGATTCGGTTTATTTTCGTCATCCGGTGCGTCATCGGTAGACGATGCATACTTTAGAGCTACTGGGTTGCAACCACTTTCAGCGTGATAGGCAACAATGGGTAGCGCAAGAAGCAATTCCTGCTCAACCATCTCAGCGAGAACGACCTCACCATCGGTCATGACAACGGGATCATAGTCGCCAGGAAGATTTTTCGCATGATCTTCGTCATAGACAAAACCAATTGAAAGATCGACCTCCAGCTCAATTGGCGCAGGTTCTAAGCATCGTTGACACTCAAGTTGAACCGTTGACTTAATTGAACCAGTCGCAATGTAGCGCCTATCTTCATCCACTCTAAAGTCTAGATGAACGAACGCATCCCCCTCATCTGACGCTAAAGCAGCGCACAACTCAGGAAACTGTTTGAGCAGTAAACGCCCCTCTATCGATACCTCTTGGGCAGCGTATTTACGAGGGTCAAAGTATTTGGGTAATGTGTCATTCAACATGGCGGGGAATAATATTGCCAAGTCCCCATGTTGTCAAAGATTACTGAGGCGTAATTGGCATTTTTTACGTAATATTTCACTAGCAAACCACATTTACGGTTTTTTTCACCAAATCAAAGCACTAGACAGGCCATATGACACACAAATTAGTCCTAGCATCCTCATCAACTTACCGTGCCGCCTTACTCAAAAGACTGGGGTTAGAGTTTCAATGCACCGCCCCCAACATTGATGAGACCAGTCTGCACAATGAAGGCATAGACGATTACATTGAAAGACTCTCTGTCGCGAAAGCCAAAGCAGTCGCCGTGACACTGAAGGAGCCATCTATCATCATCGCCTCTGACCAAAGCGCAACGTTTGAAGAAAACATCATCGGCAAACCCCATACCCGACAAAATGCCATAGAGCAGCTAAGTGCATTTAGCGGCAAATCGGTCACATTTAAAACTGGCGTCTGTGTCTTTAACACCCTCACATCTGAATACGAATATGAGCGGGTAGATTACTCCGTTACGTTTAGAGACCTCACCCTTGAGGACATTGCTAATTACGTGGACAAAGACTCCCCTCTTGATTGCGCCGGCAGCTTCAAATCCGAAAAACTCGGCATCGCACTCTTCTCGTCCATGTCTGGTGATGACCCTACAGCACTAGAAGGCTTACCCTTAATCACCACATGTAAACTGTTAAGAAATCAAGGTATCGACCCCCTATCAATTTAAAATAACCACAAATAAAAAAGCGGCGCATAATTAGCGCCGCTTTCGGTTCGGTTGTTCGATTATTTATGCCATCAATACCAACGGGTTAATACACGCTCAAATGAAGCTGATAACTGCACGCCAAACTCTTTGGCTAGCTTTTCCCAAGGCTCCTGATAAGGCGAATAATAATGAGGCGTTAACCCCCTAAACTCTGAGCTCAATAATTGCTGAGCATAGCCAAAACGATCGGCGAGCCCCAAATTCACCGCCTGGGCACCCGTATAAACCATACCGGAAAAGATTTCAGGATCATCCGTCAATCGATCGCCACGCCCTGCTTTCACAGCAGCTATAAATTGGGCATGAGTTTCGTCTAGCACCGCTTGCCAGCTTTCTATTGCATGGTCACTCATAGGTGAAAAAGGATCTAAGAAAGCCTTATTTTCGCCAGCAGTAAAGATACGACGTTTTACACCAATCTTTTCAATCAATTCACTGGCTTCAAAACCTCCTGAAACCACACCGATAGAACCCACTAAACTGGCCTTATCAACAACAATTTGATCTGCCGCAGAAGCAATGTAATACCCACCGGACGCTGCCATATCTTCCACAACCACAATAACAGGAACATCAGGTCGAGCGGCCCGGTAAGACATGATGGCGTCATGCAGAATCCCCGCGTGAACAGGGCTGCCACCTGGACTGTTCATTTCAATGAGTACAGCCTGGGTAGTACTGTTTTCATAGGCATCATCCAGCAAAGCAACAAAGTCATTTGCGTCTACTTCCGCGCCGGCCCCAATAGCACCCTGCATAGGGATAACTGCCACTGAAGGCGCCACATCCACATCATCAAAATCCGCTGTATAAAAATAGGTACCAATAAGCCCAATAAACACAAATAAATAAACAAACCTAAAAAACAGCTTCCAGCGGCGAGCTCGGCGCTTTTCTGTGGTTTGAGATAATAAAACTTCTTTTAGTGCCCCTATCAACTGCTCGTTTTCAGAAGCATCCTTTGATCTGTCTTCCTTAACTTTAGGGGTTGTTGTCGTATCTTCTTGCTTTAGATCTTCATCTTCTGTCCATGCCATGAAATCACCAATCCAACTGTGTTTTAAGTGAAAGTAAATTTGAAACAACCATCAAGGGGTTGTGAGCCACTAAGCGTTCTGGATGATGAGCACCATAATCAACCCCCACAGAGGAAACACCCGCAAGGGAAGCCATTTCCAGATCGTATTCCGTGTCGCCAATCATTAGAGCATGCTCAGGCAAAACCTCTAACTCTGCCAATATTTCTTTGATCATAAGTGGATCGGGTTTAGATAAGGTTTCATCTGCACAACGTGTGGCACCAAAAAAACGTCCTGTATTAGTATGTCCCATTACTCGATCAAGCCCACGGCGGGTTTTACCCGTTGCGACCGCCATTTGCACACCTTGTTCTTTAAGCCATTCCAAAAACTCTATCGCACCCCCATAAGCTTCTGGAGGCGTTTGATCCGATGCAACATAATGACTCTTGTAGAACATCTGTATTTGCTGTTTTGTTTCTTGGGACTCATTCGGCCAGATAACGTCCACAGCCACATCCAGAGACAACCCTATGATATTTTTGACATCATCAGGGGCACGTGGTTCGGCACCCGCCTCTTGACCCGCACGCAACATGGCCTCACAAATACGAGTAAGGGAGTTATAAAGGGTGCCATCCCAATCAAAGATTACCAGCTTTATCATATTGAACTCTTAAGAAATTGTTACGCTGAGTGTACCATACGCAAAATTTTATAAATGAGGACGTAACTGTGAGCTACTCTTTTGAAGAACTTACTTTAGGGCTATCTGCCAGCATTGAGAAAACGGTAACGGAAGACGACGTACATACGTTTGCAGCCGTCACTGGAGACAACAATCCCGTTCACCTTGATGCAGAATTTGCTGCCACAACCAGTTTTGAGAAACCCATTGCCCACGGCATGCTAACTGCGGGATTCATCTCTGCCGCAATCGGCACCAAACTACCAGGACCTGGCTGCATTTATCTAGAGCAGTCGTTGAAATTCCGCGCACCGGTTTACATTGGCGCCACAGTCACAACCACAGTGATCGTGACTGAGTTAAACGAACGTCGCCGCCGAGCCACCATCGAAACCATCTGTACGGTAGAAGGCAAAAAAGTCGTCACTGGCGAAGCAACCATCATGCTTCCATAAACTATCTGCAATATACAAAAAAGGGGCCTAGGCCCCTTTTTAATAATTCAAAAAACTTAATACTTAGTCGGCAAGGCGTCCATCGCCTCTTTCCAGCCCTCTTCTAAAGGGGCTTCAAGAACCAGTTTTTTACCTTCGTGCATTAGCTCCAATTTAGCCGCATGCAAACATAAGCGCTTGAAACCTAGTTGCTTTGCAATTTGATTGGCATCATTTGGTGTGTACTTATCATCTCCAACAATCGGGTACCCAGCAAACTGAGTATGCACCCGGATTTGATGAGTTCGCCCAGTCACTGGCTCACACTCTATCAAGGTGTATCCATCAAAAGGACGCAGCACTTTAAAACGCGTTAAAGACTCCTTGCCATCCGTATGAACCTTTACAACCCGTTCGCCAGATTTGAGTTCGTTTTTAAGTAATGGAGCATTAACCTGTAACTTACGCTTTGGCCAACTACCAACAACAAGCGCTTGGTAAGTTTTCTGCACACCCTCTTTTTCTCTTAACGCCTCATGTAAAGCCCTAAGCACACTACGCTTCTTTGCAATCATTATTAGGCCTGACGTATCTCTATCAAGTCGATGAACAAGCTCAACGAGCTTCTCATCAGGCCTCATTTGCCTAACAACTTCAACCAACCCAAAGCTCAAGCCACTTCCGCCATGGACTGCAAGGCCAGAAGGTTTATCGACCACTAACAACCCTTTGTCTTCAAAAACAATGCGGCGCTCGATTTCCTTTTTTAGGCCATCTGGTACTGTCGGCTTATCCGAAACAGGCGCTAACACAATTGGCGCAATACGTATGACGTCCCCCACCGACAATCGATAATCAGGCTTGATACGCTTCTTATTGGCACGAATCTCGCCCTTACGAAGCAAATTATAGATCTTCCCTTTTGGCACCCCTTTTAACAGAGTCATTAAATAATTATCGACCCGTTGACCATCATGACTTTCATCAATGGTTTCAAATCGTACTTGGGGACGCTCTATAGAAGCTTTATTTTCGCTTACAGCCAAAAGAATGGTTTCCTATGTAATTGAAGCACTTAGATTTTACTGTTATATTCAAATCCGCAGAGGGTAAGAGGCAACAAAACGCCTCGAAGAATCAATTGTAACGAATGAGAAGCCATTACCAAAGCGACACTTTGGATCTTTCTTACCTCTAGCAACAAGATATTTTTTTATAATAAACCGCATGAGCCAGTCAGTCTGTTCATGGGTGTAATAGTTTATCAATGAATGCGCTTTCAAGATCCTCACCATTTATGTTGATCGGTATTTGAAAACACAAGTTCAATACAGAAACGCTCTCCTGTAATTCCAACTTATCGGTTAGGTTTAGAGCTTATATATGTGCTTGATTTTTGTTCGCGCAATCAGAAAAATCTTTATACCTCATGAGGTTAGAACACACTGACTCATATAGAAGAGTCACACTATAATGATTAGAATGCTAATTAACGCAACTCAACAAGAAGAGTTGCGCGTTGCACTGGTAGACGGGCAGCGTCTTTACGATCTTGATATCGAATCAGGTTCTCGCGAACAGAAAAAAGCCAATATCTATAAAGGCAAAATCACTCGCATCGAACCCAGCCTAGAAGCAGCCTTCGTCGACTACGGCGCTGAGCGACACGGCTTCCTCCCTCTTAAAGAAATCTCCAAGACCTACTTCTCTAAAAAAACCAACTCTGACGGCCGCATCAACATCAAAGACGTGTTGACTGAAGGCCAAGAGGTCATTGTTCAAGTTGATAAAGAAGAACGTGGTAACAAGGGTGCCGCCCTAACCACTTTTGTCAGCTTAGCGGGTCGTTACCTTGTATTAATGCCAAACAATCCTCGTGCCGGTGGCATCTCCCGCCGTATTGATGGTGATGACCGCACACAACTTAAAGAAGCTATGTCTGGTCTAGAAGTTCCAGACAACGGCGGTTTAATCGTACGCACAGCAGGTGTCGGTCGTTCCACAGAAGAATTACAGTGGGACCTTGATTACCTGCAAACTCTATGGAGCTCCATTACTAAAGCTGCTGCAGAACGCCCTGCGCCCTTCTTGATTTATCAAGAGAGTAATATCGTTATCCGTGCAATTCGTGATTATCTTCGTGAAGACATTGGCGAAGTACTGATCGATGAAAAGAGTGTCTACCAAGATGCGATGAACTTCGTCATGCAGGTGATGCCACACTTCAAAAACCGCATCAAGCTATACACTGACTCCACACCGTTGTTTAACCGCTTCCAGATCGAAACACAGATCGAAACAGCATTCCAACGTGAAGTTCGCCTACCATCTGGTGGCTCCATCGTTATCGACCCTACGGAAGCATTGGTTTCCATCGACATCAACTCCGCTCGCGCAACAAAAGGCGGTGATATCGAAGAAACTGCACTACAAACAAACCTAGAAGCAGCGGATGAAATCGCACGCCAACTTCGCCTCCGTGACATTGGCGGCCTTGTGGTGATCGACTTCATCGACATGACGCCGGTTCGCAACCAAAAAGAGGTTGAGAACCGCATGAAAAATGCACTCGAAGCTGATCGCGCCCGAGTACAAATCGGCCGCATTTCTCGTTTCGGCTTATTAGAAATGTCTCGTCAGCGCCTGCGCCCTTCTCTTGGAGAAACAAGCGGCATTGTATGTCCACGCTGTAACGGCCAAGGCTTTATCCGAGACGTTGAATCCCTAGCCCTTTCTGTTCTTCGTTTAATCGAAGAAGAATGTGCTAAAGAGCGCACTGCTCAAATCCGCGCAATCTTGCCAGTATCTGTAGCGACCTTCCTACTAAATGAGAAGCGCGCCAACATTGCCAAAATTGAAAAACGCAACGATGTTCAAGTGATCCTAGTGCCTAACCCACACATGGAAACACCTCACTTCCACGTTGAGCGTATTCGCGATGACAACTCTGTGATCTCTCAAGATGACAGCAGCTACACCTTAGTCGAAACACCAGAGCAGCCAGATTACGAGCCTCGCCAAGCCCATGAGCATGCTCGCCCTCAAGCGGCTGTAACAAGCATTGCTCCAGCTTCTCCTGCACCAGCTCCAACGGCGCCTGCAGCCAAAAAAGAGCCAGCTAAAGCAGGACTCTTTAGTCGAATTATCAAAGCATTGTTTGGTTCTTCAGAAGAAACAACCCCAAGCAAAGCTACAGCACAAACTAAGACAAGCTCAGGCAAGTCTGATAAGAAACCTCATTCTGAAACCAAAAAACCGTCTCAGAATAACCGTAATCGTCGTAATGCTAAGCATCAAAACAAAGATAACGAGCAAAATAACGACCAACAAAAGCCTAAGTCCACACGTCAATCTCGTCGTGCGCAAGCTGAAGCAAAGAACACCCCAAGCGAAAACAAAGGCAACAGCCGCAACAATAATCGCAATAAGGACAACCGCGAAGAGCAAAAGGCCAATAAGGACAACACTCCTGCGGTGAAACAACGCCGTTCAGAGCCAGAATTGCAAGAGCGTAAGCGTGAGCGCAACGACAACAAACGTCGTAATGGTAAACTCAAAGAAGAAGTTGAACTGAATCAAGCGCAACAGCAACAAGCTGAAACTCAGGCAAAAGCAGCTGAGGAAGCCAGCAAACAAGCCACGTCAGAGCAATCTAAAGAAGCAAATAATGACGGCGCGCCTGCAGAACGCAAACCACGTCGCTCTCGTCGTTCACGCCGCCCACAAAAAGACGAATCAAATACGTCTCAGGTAGAGGTGAAAGAAGAGAACACAACTCAAGAATCGGAAGGCAAGGTTAACGCCCAGCAACAAAACAGCGAATCATCTGATAAGCCAACCTCTTCTAAACCTGAAGTGAAAGCTGAAAAAACGGATGCACAAGCCAAAGCTGAGCAACCAGCTCAAGAAACTGAGGCCAACAAAGCATCCGAAAATGCTTCAAAAGAGTCTTCTGACAAGCCTGCAAAACCGAAAATGACCGCCAAAGCAGGTATGAGCAAAGCTGAGATCAAAGCAGAAGAACAGACCGAAGCAGTCACTTCTGTAGCTGAAGAACCTAAAGTCGAAGAGCCTAAAGCTGAAGAACCTAAAGCTGAAGAACCTAAAGCTGAAGAACCTAAAGCTGAAGAACCTAAAGCCGAAGAGCCTAAAGTCGAAGAACCTAAAGCTGAAGAACCCAAAGCTGAAGAGCCTAAAGCTGAAGAACCTAAAGCTGAAGAACCTAAAGCTGAAGAACCTAAAGCTGAAGAACCTAAAGCTGAAGAGCCTAAGGCTGAAGAACCTAAGGCTGAAGAACCTAAGGCTGAAGAACCTAAAGCCGAAGAGCCAAAAGCTGAAGCACCTAAGGCTGAAGAACCTAAAGTCGAAGAGCCTAAAGCTGAAGAAACGAAAGCCGAAGAAACTAAGGCTGACGAAAGTAAAGCCACCCAATCAGGCAAGAAGATTCGTCAACCTCGTCAAGTACGCGGTCGCTCAAAAGCTAAGCCTGCAGCAGACGACAAGGCTCCTATCGAACTGCCTCAAGCACTTCTTGAGCAGCAAGAAAAAGCCAAGCAAGAGCTTCAAGCTAAACGAGAACAAGCTGCTCAAGAGCGCCGTAAGCGCCGAAGCGGACGCGTTCAAAATGATCCACGCATCAGTCGCGATGACTCTGCAGCGGAAACTGAATCAGCTGAATAACTATCAGCTCCATAAAAAACCGCCTAATGGCGGTTTTTTTATGGGTAGATTTTTAATCGAGTATTTAGCAAAGAATCTCGACCATCAATCAAAGACCCGCTAGAACACTAGAACTTAACTTAGATGACCTGACTCTTAACCTGAGCGGCCAGCCCTAGCTCCTCCAGCCAGTGAGATAAAGCTTCCAATTGCGCTTGGTTACCATTGCTTTGCACCATCAGACCACTGTTTTCAGCCTGACTTACGAGTAAATTATTCGCCTCATTATAAGACGTCACTCGGACAACCTGAGCCGCAACCCCTACACTAGGCTCTAAAATACTGACCGCTTCACCCAGATACTGCTCAAAATACGCTCTAACCAAAGGGTAATGAGTGCAAGCAAGCACCAAGGTATCAGAACGATGATCTAATACCTGAGCACAAATACGCTGCACCTCAAGATTCACTTCAACTTGAGAAGTTGGCATATGATCAATTAAAAAGGCTAAAGTCGCGCTGGAAAGAATTTCTACGTCAGCATCTTGTCGCCAGGCATTAATTAAGTCATTGAGTCTTGAACTGGCTGCTGTAACAGGGGTAGAGAGCACACTCACGCTTTTCTTACGTGTATAAGAGCAGGCAGGCTTTACCGCAGGCTCAACCCCCACTACAGGGATCTGAATACTGGAACGCAAATGATGAATACTGACCACAGTAGCTGTATTACAGGCCACTACCATGGCATGACAGCCTTGCTGGAGGAAATACTCACCAATTCTGACAAGTCGCTCCGCGATTTCAGGGGCAGTTAAATTACCATAGGGTGCATATTTCTGATCGGCAAAATAAAGAATTTCAGCCGAGGGCATGGCACCGGTAATGGCCTTAAGTATCGTTAAGCCCCCCACACCAGAGTCCATAACCCCCACTTTAATCGTCACGCCTTTCTCCAAGCAATACTGGCTCACGCTCTAAGATCACACCAAAGCACTCATAAATAGAGTGTTTAATATTCTGCTCAAGCAACAACAAGCCGTCAGCCACCACATCAGAATAATTCACCAGCACTAACGCTTGCTTATCATAAACCCCAACACCACCTTGGCGAACCCCCTTCCAACCCGCCTTATCATTCATCCAGCCAGCCGCAAGCTTCCATTGCTCACCAAAAGGAAAAGAAACCAAATCGGGGAATTTCTGCTTTAATGCACTGTGCTTTACATCATTAACGACAGGATTTTTGAAAAAGCTACCCGCATTACCTAGCGAATTCGGGTCTGGGAGCTTTTCACTGCGCACCTTACATACTTGGTTAAAAACATCCCTAATGGAGGAATCACTGGTAAGCACCGCATTTAACCCACCATAGTTCAGGATTAATTTAGGAACACGAGTGAGGTTGAGAGTGACAGAAACAATGACGTAGCGATCCTGCCAATCATGCTTAAAGTGTGACTCACGATAACCAAAACCACACTCAGCCGCCGGCAATTGCTTGATTTCAAGCACTTCTCGATCAAGCACCGTAACCTGTTTAATGACATCTTTAATCTCTACCCCATAAGCACCAATATTCTGCACGGGGGCTGCACCCGCGGTACCAGGAATCAAAGCAAGATTTTCAATGCCACCGTAGCCATTTTCCACAGCCCATTGAACGCACTCGTGCCAAATTTCACCGGCCCCAAACGAGACTTCTACCCTCTCATTTGAAGCACAAACCTCCTCAATACCACTGATACGATTGACGATAACCAAGCCTTGGAGGTTTCCTTGGAGTAAGATATTACTACCACCACCTAAAATCTGAACAGCATATTGCTTAGCTTTTGCCCAAACTAATACAGATTTGAGGTGATCAATGGTGTTCACCTCTACCAGATAGTCGGCGTAGTAATCAAAACCAAATGTGTTATAAGCCTTGAGGCTGATTTTCGCTTTTATGTCGAAAGGTAGATCTTGGCTCATTGGGCGCTCAAGTGTTCAACAAAATCCTTTGATATTTCCAGCAGATGCTCACGCATACGCTGAAACCCTTCATCACCATCATAGTAAGGGTCATCCACTTCCCCGTAATGGCGATCTGCAGCGAAACTGCCAAACATGACCACCTTAGCTGTATGATTCTTAGGGGCAAGCCGTTTCAGATTGGCATAATTCTGAGCATCCATAGCAAGAATCCAATCAAACTCATCGAAATCGGATTTGGTGACTTGTCGGGCACGTTGACTAGAGATATCGATACCAATATCACTTAATGCGCGTTGGGAGCGAGGATCAGGGGCTTTACCAATATGGTAAGCAGCAGTGCCCGCGGATGCCACTGATAAGGTAAGCCCTCGCTGTGAGGCCATAGCTTCAAGAATGCCTTGAGCGGCAGGGGAACGGCATATATTGCCCAAACAGACTGTTAAAACTTTCACTAGTTTTTGCCGTTTTCCAGACGCTCGTCTGCATTCAAGGTGCGAGCTTCTGACTCCAGCAACACAGGGATACCATCTCGAACTGGATAAGCCATACCCCCTACTTTACTAATCAACTCGTCGCCCTCTGGACTCAATGTCAAAGGCGCCTTAGTAACAGGACACACAAGTACGTCTAACAAGGCCTTATTCATAACTTTTCTCACTTAATATGTGTTCGATCTTTTTCGTAAATTCTGTAGTAAATGACTCAGGAAGCTCAAGGTCCACAGTCACATACCACCAATCGTCTAACGACGTTGCAAACGGCTCAATCTTCACCGCATCTTTTTCCGTCATTATTATTTTACGATCCTTAGGAAGGTCGTCTAACTGATATTCATGGTGATCTGGAAAAAACAAGGTTTGCGTTCCGCGGGCTAAGCCACACGCTTCAAGAGAAGAAACAAAACGCTCCGGATTGCCAATCCCTGCCAAAACCAGCCAATCTAGGTCCTTTTGCAAGGCATCTAAAGGCATAGTGTGCCCCTGATTGAGGGATACTAAGGAAGCAATTTCAAGCTTTCCTTCATGGACAACACCTAGTCCATTGTTAGCCCCAGAAATAGCACCAATAGAAAAACAAAAATCCACACTGGCCAGTCGGCTGGACGGCTCACGCAAGGGTCCCACTGGCAAAAGAGCACCATTTCCCAATTGACGCTTAGCATCAATCATGGCAATTTCCACATCACGACCCATTTGGTAATGCTGTAGACCATCATCGCTAATGATCACATCAACCTGACGAGATGACTCCAAAGCTTTCACTGCCTCGACCCGATTAGCACATACGGCAACTGGGCATTGGGCACGGCGGTGAAGCATTAAAGGCTCATCTCCCACCTCTTTTGCGGCAGAATTAGCCGTTACCAATACAACACCCTGACCTTCTCGCTTATGACCTCGGCTAACAATACCTGGCCGCAAGCCCATATTTTTAATATGTTGAGCCAAAGCGATTACCATGGGGGACTTTCCCGTCCCCCCGACAGTAATATTTCCAACGATGACTACCGGGATACTGGCTTGGTAACTGGCCTCTGGATGGCGAAGAAATTTGCGTCGTTTACCATAAATAACAGGAGCAGAAATCAACAATAATGGCGCTAGCGCCCAAGTCCACCCCAGTTTTTTATACCAAGAACGAGTAATGTGTGTCTCTAAACTCACTGAACAGGCTCTTTTTGTGCTGTGTGAGCAAGCTTGGTGATTCCGAGCTGAGCCGCTGCATCATATACCCGCATAACCAGCTCATAAGGCGCATTAGCATCTGCTGTAATAATAAGAGGACGCTCCAACTGGCCTCCAAAGGTTTCCGTTAAACCTTGAACTAATGTGGTCACACGCTCATTAATCAGGGTTTGACCATTAATTGTAAACTGACCATCCTGAGTAATCACAACCTCTACAGGCTGCTGTGACTGCAGTGAAGGGGCATCCGTAGATGCGGTTGGCAGGTCAATGGTTAATTCTGTTGTTTGCTTAAAAGTGGTACTCACCATGAAGAAGATCAGCAATAAAAACACCACATCAATAAGAGGAGTTAAATTGATCTGAACATCTTCTAATTTCTGTCGACGAAATTTCACACTACCACCCCGTTAGTCGTTGCCACCATCAGCATTCAATACATCGATAAGTTTGGTAGATTGTTGTTCCATGTTAACCACCAACTCATCGATGCGACGACTAAAATAACGATGAAAAACTAACGCTGGAATGGCGACAGCTAAGCCTGCTGCGGTAGTCAATAACGCTTCAGAAATACCTCCCGCCAACAGCTGAGTATTTCCTGCACCTTCCTCCATGAGCACATTAAAGACCTTGATCATGCCTACAACGGTACCCAGCAAACCAAGTAATGGTGCTATGGCTGCTATCGTACCCAAAGTACTCATAAAGCGCTCAAGCTCGTGAATAACGTGATTGGCCGCTTCTTGGATACTCTCTTTCATCGCACGACGCCCGTGTTTAGAATTCAGCAAACCTGAGGCAAAAATAAAACTCAATCCAGATTGAGCCTGCATAGTGCGAATATAATCCAAAGTCATTCGATCATCTCGAAGACGGGCCATAACATCGGACAACAGGGCCTTGGGGGCGACCCGTTTACTGCGTAAGGTCCAAAAACGTTCAAGAATAATGGCTAAAGCCAAAATTGAGCATAAGAGAAGTGGCCACATAAAAATGCCGCCTGATTTAAAAAACTCTAACACCGGGACCTCCTGTTCAAACTGAGCTTAATTTAACACACTCTCCAAAGTTTCTGCATGCTCACAACCATCAGTTTTCAAAAGATTTAATACCTGAAAGCAGCTTGCCGCCTGTACGGTATATTTTGCGTCACTATAACGTATCGTAAAACGCTCATTCGTGGGTATTTCAAGAGTTTTAACAGATAAAGCTTGCAGTAATGTGATCGAGTCTTGTCCTTGTGGCACCACCACAAGGCGCCACTGGTCCGAAATAATTTGTTGAGCGGATTCAATTGATTGAATAGCCAACACATTAGGGGCTATCACCATCACCTCCCCTCGCTCCATAATAGCCCGATTTGGCCATAGAGCTGTTAGCGCACCCCGGTCAGTACCGATAACCAAGGACACATCATCCTCTCCAACCCGCCAAAACAACAACACAAATGCGCCAATCAATAACACACCGCCGCGTAGTAAAGGCAGGTAGAACACCCCCAGAAAGGCTACCAACACAACCAGTAATTTCTGTAGACCATCTACTGGTTGTGTAATCTGGATATCAGGGGACCAAGCCAATCCCCCATAACTCCATTGAAACGCACTGACTAGCAAACTATCTAACCATGGATAGACAAAACTCTTCCCCCAAAGACTGTATTCACCATAGGACAACAAGGCCGCCGGAAACCAAACAGCCGCGACAAAGGGAATCATCACAAGATTCGCCAGCACAGTGATACTACTTATGCTGTTTTGCCAACCCCAAGTTAACAGCACAGCAAACAGCGACAGTAAGCACTGAACAATTAAAAACTTACCCTTTTCAGGCGTTCTGCCAGCCAACCAAATTAATAACAGCACAAAACCAAATGACAACCAAAAAGAGGCATCTAAAGCTCTTCCAGGCCACTGCAACAACATCAACCATGCACACATCGCTAATACAAGAGCAGAAGGAAATGCTCTATATGTGGCACGAATCCCCAGAAACACAAACGCCATTAAAGACGCTCTAATCGCCGGCTCCCCTGAGCCACTCCATAAGGTATAGGCGAGACATGCAGGAACAGCCAAGACAAACTCTAACCATCGCCGACCAACAGGAAAACGCTTCCAGCCACTGGGTAAAAACAGCAATCCATACCAAAGCAACTTCACCGCCCAAATGGCTAGGAAACACACGAATCCCACATGCAAACCGGAAACTACAAATAAATGCGTCAACCCCAAGTAGTTGATTAACCACTTGTCACGCTCTGACCAAAAAGTTCTGTCCCCTTTTATTAAAGAGAGACTAAAGGCCCAAGAAGAAAACTGAGAGAAATATTGATTAGATTCAGAAAGACTCGGCGAATGGGTAACAGGCGCAAAAGCTATTGCCCCAACATGTTTACCGTAACCATATTGCCCTGCCCACTGGCCAAATCGATCAGGCAACCTAAGGACAATGGATTGCCCATGACCGTTGACCTCTTCTTTTGCACAAGGCTTTGCGTAAAAGCGTTCTTGCCCTTGGAGAATATATACTCGCTCAAGAGCCAGAGGTTGCTCACTGACATAGCAACGGGCATCAGCATACAAAATCCCGGGCACATCATTTGGCTTTGATGAGACAAACCAATCTCGCCAAACATCAGCATGGGTTAAAGCAATTAAGGAAAAACCGATAAAGGTCAGTGTAGACCAATTACCCATTCGCAATTGGTAGAGACATAGCAAAGCGATGTGCGTAGAATACAGCCACCAGAGCGATGGCGGCGTCAAAATTGCGCCGACTAGCACACAAATATTTATAAGCAGCATAGGACCTCCGTGTCCGTGCGCAGCCTAAGTAGTTGTTTATGCCGAAGCGTTTTCTACAAAAATTTATTCCTCATCCTGAGAAACTTAAGCAAAATAAAGCATTAGCCGTGCTTGGCTCTCAGATCTATGAGGCAGAGTTATGGCACCTGACCAGACGGTCCGTTGCTAAGGCATTTTTAAACGGCTTATTTTGGGCAGCTTTACCCATGCCATTTCAAATGGTGGCCGCGGCCCTGCTTGCCATTCCTCTAAGGGCAAATATCCCCTTATCTATCGCTTTAGTATGGGTCACCAACCCACTGACAATGCCAATCGTCTTCTACGCAAACTACCGCGTAGGTAAATGGATCACCGGTGCCGGCATCGATTCAGACTTCCACCTATCTGTAGAATGGATCTGGATGCAGATGGAACACATTTGGCTACCACTGTATGTTGGCTCTATTGTTTCCGGTCTAGCCCTGGGTTTGGCTTCTTATTGCACAGTGCTTATTCTGTGGCGTATGCACGTCATCAAGCGCTGGAAAGAGCGAAAAAAGCGCTAACATAATCATTAGCGCCCTTTCTCTTTTAACTTACTCGCCTAACGCAATACTATTTAACGTCTTTTGACTCAATCGGTATGCTCGATCCATCCATGTAAGCATTTTCTCATCGTGGGTTACGATCAAGAACGCCATCTGCTTTTCGTGCTTCAACTTAACAATTAATTGTTGAATATCTTTAGACGTTGTTTCATCTAGATTACCTGTAGGCTCATCCATCAGCACGCAGACAGGATCGTTTGCCAAGGCTCTAGCAATTGCCACCCGCTGGCGCTCGCCACCAGACAACTGAGCTGGACGGTGCTGCGCCCTATCTGTTAATCCAACATCCGCCAACAAACCAAGAGCCTTTTGCTGCGCCTTAGCGTTCGACACCCCCGCAATAAGCTGAGGCATCATGACATTCTCAAGCGCGGAAAACTCTGGCAACAAATGATGAAACTGATACACGAAACCAACAGTGGAGTTCCGCAGCTTGGACCGCTTAGCATCCTTCATAGACAGCCAATCTTGACCATCAATTTCGACCTTGCCACTTGAAGATCGATCTAAGCCTGCTAATAAATTTAACAAGGTGGTTTTGCCAGAGCCGGAGCTACCAACTATGGCAACGGCTTCCGAGGTATGCAGCTCGAAATTAATATCGTCAAATACAACAATGTCTTTTTTGCCATCACGATAGGTTTTAGAAAGTCCTCGACTCACTAATACTGGATTACTCATAACGTAGCGCCTCCGCTGGCTCGACTTTGGACGCACGCCACGCTGGATAAAGTGTTGCGAGAACCGTCATTACAAACGCACAGCCCACAATGAACCGAACATCACTCCATTCCAATTGGGACGGCAAGTAACTGATAAAATACACATCACCACTCAAAAACTGTATGCCAAGCAACTGTTCAATCCAGGCAATGACATCACTAACGTTTAACGCAGCCGTCACCCCTAAAACCAAACCAATTAAAGTCCCTAATAATCCGATAAAGATTCCTTGCACGACAAACACCGCCATGACCTGACTAGAGGTTAAGCCCATGGTACGAAGAATGGCAATATCAGTCCGCTTATCCGTCACAACCATCACAAGCGTAGAGACAATATTAAATGCAGCCACGGCCACAATCAGCAGCAGCAATAAGCCAATCATGGTTTTTTCCATCTTGATAGCTTGGAATAAATTACCGTGGGTACGCGTCCAGTCACTGACTTTATTTTGACCTGGAACGGCTCTAGCGATGTCCCAAATCAAATCAGGCGCTTTGAACAGATCATCAAATGAGATGCGTAGGGCTTCCACATCATCTTGATCGTAGCGCTTCAGTCGAGCCGCATCCTGTATGTTTATATAGGCAAAACTACTGTCTAATTCCGCTCCCACTTTAAACGTCCCCACTAGAGTAAAACGCTTTAAAGTTGGAGTAATTCCAGCAATCGAAACATTGGCTTTGGGTAGCAAAGCGGTAACTTTATCCCCCATTCGCACGCCTAGCATGCGGGCCAACTGCTCCCCCAAAACAATACCGAACTCCCCTGAACGAAGATCCTCCAAAGAACCACTCGTCATGTGATTTGAGATAATCGACACCTTGTTTTCCAGATCCGGCTGCACCCCATTTAACAAGGCCCCATGAACTCCTCTTGCGGACTGGAACATCACTTGTGCCTGAATATGAGGCGCCACAGCTTTCACCCCAGGCATCTCTGACACCTGATCGACCGTCTCTCGCCAATCAACCAAGGTAGGATTACCCCACAAGGTCGCATGTGGCACCATCCCTAAAATACGCTCACGTAATTCTCGATCAAACCCGTTCATTACAGATAACACTGTAATTAAAACGGCCACACCTAAAGCTATACCTGCAATCGAAGAAAAACTGATAAAAGAAATGAAATGATTTGCCCGCTTCGCCCTAGCGTAACGTAAGCCTATTTTTACGGGTAGTAGATTCATACTCTCTCTTGTTCCTAAAGCAAAAGAAGGGGCCTAAGCCCCTTCTATAAAACAACTTACATTAGGCATCAAAATCGATGCCAATGCGTCGACCTACATCCTCGTAGGCCTCAATCACTCCACCAAGACCTTGGCGGAAGCGATCTTTGTCTAATTTTTCTTTGGTTTGGGCATCCCAAAGACGACAACCATCGGGGGAGAACTCATCACCAAGGAGCACTTCTCCGTTGAACAAGCCGAATTCTAGCTTGTAGTCCACCAAAGTCATGCCACCTTCTGCAAACAAAGCTTTTAGAACATCATTGACTTTGTAGGTCAGCTCTTTTGCTTTGGCCAGATGCGCAGGATCAGCCCAACCGAACGATTCAACGTGAGATTCGTTGATCATAGGATCACCTAAGGCATCGTTTTTAAGGAATAGTTCAAAGGTTGGTGGATTTAGTTCCAAACCTTCTTCAACACCTAGACGACGACATAAACTGCCTGCTGCGACGTTACGCACAACACACTCAATTGGCATCATGTCTAAACGCTTAACAAGAGACTCGTTGTCGCTTAGCAATGCTTCAAAATGTGTTGGGATACCAGCTTCTTGAAGCTTAGTCATGATAAAAGCGTTGAACTTGTTGTTCACCATGCCTTTACGATCCAATTGCTCCACTTTTTTACCATCAAAAGCAGACGTATCATCACGAAACACGAGAACCATTTTATCAGGGTCATCGGTACGAAATACCGATTTTGCCTTACCTGCATATAGCTCTTGTCGTTTTTCCATTGGAGGGTCTCCGGTTAGTACTGTAAGGGGAAAATTATTACTCGAACATTGAAAGTATTCGATATGAAACCAAACGAGGAAATTCAACAGCCGATGTATCGACTTTCAAGAAGTAACCTTCTTGCTGTTTTATAACCTGATATGGGTATGTACGATGGGTCCATTCCACATCATCTAGGTCACGTCGGTACACGTTGAACAACTTCATCTCTTTTGTTGTGCCATCCTGATCACGCATAGGGACGGTTAAAGGAACCACATCACCAACACGGGGCACTTCATCTGAAGGGATCATGGAAAGACTTTTAACACCAGCGTCATCTTCTACTACATAGAAATCCATTTGGGCTGATACAAAGTTGTCTACGGTAGCAGGGTCAAAATTCTTACCTAAGAAGTAAGCATACTCGCCTCTCTGGTTGACCCAAACTGTCGAGCGCGTCAGATCATCTCGACCTTGATCCGAAAGCAATACACTGTCTTCACTGATCTTTTTAGCAACATGATACCATGAGTTCAGAGCCATAGATGTAGGCGCCTGATCATCATTAAGCTCAGCAACTGTTTGTTCACCATCTTTGTGTACCAGTACCTGAAATGCGACATCAGTACCGTTACCTGTTTCAGAAAAGGATGCTTTATATTGATACTTTTCAGGATATAGACGGGTGATAGAAGACCATGTACGGGCCCAGAACCCCTGCTTCTCAAGCTGAATAGGTTTGCTGATTAAAACATCACCCTCGTCAGTCTCGATGGTTTCAGGCTCTTCCTCGGTCGCTAATGTCGCTAAGTAACTCTTAAATAGCGCCTTAGTTCGATTGATGTCTGTGGGAACCGTCATGGTTGCCTGATCCCCTAGCAAGGAGAATGACACATCAGCTAGAGGTTGATACAAGAATGGAGCCCTAGGTGCTTCAAATTCGCCAGAGGCCTCTAAGTCTGCCACATTAGACTCATTAGGAATAACTAAACGGTCTTTAACTGGCTCTGCACCTTCAGGTACAACTAAAGTCTTTTCATTTGACTCTGCGGTTTGATAGTCCAAACCATGATCTTTCACGACACTGGAACAACCTGCTAACACTAAAGCAGAGCAAACAGTGGTCATTACAAATAATTTATTCATGAGTTAGTCCTTAACTCCAGCGTTTTTTAAAGCATCTAGTACACGGGCATGATATTCAGGGGAAAGTTCTGTTAGCGGCAAACGTATGCTTTGCTCACAAAGCCCCATCTTTGCAGCCGCCCACTTCACTGGAATTGGATTTGGTTCAACAAATAGATCTTTATGCAACGGAGAAATCTTAGCATCAATCTCTCGTGCAGCTTCCGCATCACCCTGCAATGCCAGCTCAGCTACTTTTGCCACTTGTTGTGGCGCAATGTTTGCTGTAACTGAGATATTCCCCTTGCCACCCAATAGCATTAAGCCAAGTGCCGTTGGATCATCACCGGAATACACGGCAAATTCAGCGGGTGTTGACTCGATTAACTCTTTTGCCCGAGCCAAGTCACCTGTGGCGTCTTTGATACCAACAATATTAGGAAGTTCAGCTAAACGGATTACCGTTGCGTTAAGCATGTCACAGGCCGTACGACCAGGAACATTATAAAGAATCTGTGGAATGTCAACGGCCTCAGAAATGGCTTTAAAATGTTGATACAAACCCTCTTGGGTTGGACGATTGTAATAAGGAACCACTAAGAGACATGCATCAGCGCCCGCTTCTTTAGCTCGCTGAGTTAGATCAATCGCTTCGTGGGTGGAGTTTGCCCCTGTGCCAGCGATAACGGGCACACGCCCATTGACCTTTTCTACTACCTGACGAATAACATCCGCATGTTCATCATAAGTTAACGTTGCGGATTCACCGGTTGTACCAACCGCGACGATGCCATGGGTGCCAGCCGAAATATGGAACTCGACAAGCTCATCTAGCTTTTGCTTATCAATAGTTCCGTCCAGCTTCATTGGGGTGATAAGCGCGACTAGGCTTCCAGTGATCATTCTTGAATCTCCACATTCATTTAAGCGTGCATATACTACCGCTCACGCTTACCCTATACAACACGACAACAGCCTTAGAATGGAATATTTAGGTTAGTTTACAGATCCAGTAAACTAACACCTTCGTAAATGAATTAGTCTTACTAAAAGTTGAACAATGACACCTGAATGGAGATCACTATGAGCCTTAAGATTGGCGACCAAGCACCAGACTTTGAGTCAAAAGATCAAAACGGTGAAGCCATAAAATTAAGCGACTACCGAGGCAAAAAAATTGTCTTGTATTTCTACCCAAAGGATTCTACACCCGGCTGTACCGCCCAAGCTTGCAACCTGAGGGATAACATAGATCATCTAACTAACGCTGGATACGTAATCCTTGGCATCAGCCCAGACTCAGAAAAGCGCCATCAAAACTTCATCAACAAATACGAACTTCCATTTACCCTCATCTCAGATGAAGACAAGAGCGTTCACGAATTATATGGCACATGGCAGCTTAAAAAGTTCATGGGCAAAGAGTACATGGGAACGGTACGCACCACTTTTATCATTGATGAAGAAGGTAAAATCCAAGACATCATAACAAAAGTCAAAACCAAAGAGCACGCAGCACAGATACTCTAAAACGAAAAAGCCCAGCTGGACCAAGCTGGGCATTTAGGCAAAATCAAATTACTTATCAGCATTTTGTAATAATGGCGGCTCCACATGAGCCCTAGGCCAAGCGTTGATAATCGCTTTCACCAAGGTGGCAAGCGGAATAGCGAAAAACACACCCCAAAACCCCCAAACCCCACCAAAAAACAACACAGCCACAATGATTGCGACAGGATGCAGGTTTACCGCCTCAGAAAATAACAGTGGCACCAGGACATTACCGTCCAAAGCCTGAACCACCACGTATGCTACAAAGACATACCAAAACTCATTAGAACTACCGAACTGATAAAAAGCCACTAAGACCACAGGAATGGTCACTGCTGCCGCACCAATATATGGGATCAGCACAGACAAACCAACCAGAAGTGCAAGCAACGCGGAGTAGCGCAAATCAAAGAACCAAAATACCAGGAAGGAAACAACCCCCACCACCAACATCTCAATGACTTTGCCACGTATATAGTTAGCGATTTGATCATTCATTTCATGGGAAATATTACGAATCATTTTACGCTCTTTTGGCAACCAAGAAGTCATGTAAGCAATGATGCTTTCTTGATCCTTTAATAAAAAGAACATCACCAAAGGCACCAACACCAGATACAGAGCCAAAGAAAACACGGAAGGAATGCTAGAAAGCGAATACGTTACCAGCCATTGTCCCGCACTCCCCAATTCAGCCGCCAACAAATTGACCACTTCATCAACAGCAGCCTGACTCACATAAGCAGAATGCTCAGCGCTCAAAGATTGGACAAAAACCTGAAAATCCCCAAACATGCGCGGCAAATCGTTAACAAAACGAACAGCTTGCTTCCAGATGATCGGCACCATTATGCCAATAAAAGCACCGCAGGCCGTAACAAAGGCTATAAAAACTACCGTGACACTAAGGTTGTGGGACAAGCCAATGCTTTTAAGAAAATTAATAAGCCCCTGCAACAAAAAAGCCAAAACCACGGCAATAAACACAGGTGCTAAAACGCCCCCCCATAGAGCAACGACACCCAACACAAACACCAACAAAAGGATAAAAATCACAACTTCTTCGTTGGACAAGTAACGCTTTAAAAGGTTATCTACAACACGAAACATTTATCATTCACCCTTTCTTACCACAAAATAGAACCCGGAATCATCGGTTTCCCCCGTATCTACCAAGCTCATCCCAACCATTTCAAGGTAATGGGGAATATCTTTCTTTGAGCCCTCATCTGTCGCGAAGACACACACACATTCGCCAACAGTCATTTTAGCAAGAGCAAGTTTCATTTTGAGGAGCGGCATAGGACAACGCTCTTCTCTTGCATCAACGATTACGTCATACTCATTTACATCAGACATAGTTTATTCCGATAGTTTACCCAGGTCAGTATGAGACATTTTTTTTTGAAAATCAGCAAGCTACTCATAGGGATAATATTTTTCAGCTCTCCCCTAACCGTAGCCAACACCTTACCCGATTTCGCCAACAATCAAGATGAAAGAGCCCTATCTAATCCTGGATATATTCTAGGTCAATACTGGTTTAGACAACTGAGCGGCAGCTCTGGACTCATAGAATTCCCCCCTGCTTACCAATACTTGCAGGATGCCATGTCCCGGCTAGTTCCCAACACCGACTTATACAACAAAACCATAGACATCGGTTTGCTAAACAGTTCCCAAAGCAACGCTTTTGTTATCCCTGGGAACCACCTTTTTATTTACTCAGACATTATGCGCATTATCACTGATGAAGCGGCATTTTTAGGATTACTTGCTCATGAGATCGCCCACCTTGAACTAAATCACTATGAGCGAACCCTTGAATCCCAGCGCAATGAACAAAACAAAACCCTCATGATGTTACTGGCGGGGATTGCTGCGGCATCCGCCGGCAATGGTGAAGCCACCTCTGCACTTTGGCTAGGTGGAATCGCCAACCAGCAGGAAAACTATCTAAGACACTCACGAGCACAAGAACAAGAAGCCGATAGACGCGGCAGAGAGCTGCTTCTAGCATCAGGGCTCCCTGTTTATGGAATGGCTCACTTATTGGGCGCATTGCAGCGCCAATCTCTAGGCTCCAATCGCATTGAATTTTTATCGACCCATCCGCTTCCGCAAACACGGGTTAGCGATACGCTAACCGCCGATCCAGAGGACTCCATAGTATTTGAGCCCTCTTCAAATGAATTTCAATATTTTCGCGCAACCCTTATTGCGTATCGGGCGGCCATTGAAGGCAATCAATACTCTAATTTCATTGCTCGTCATGTCACCAACAGAGATCAGCAACACTTTGCCAACGCCTTAGCCGCACTGCTTATTCACCACATCAAGGACGCTGAATCTCATATCAATCAAGTCAACGAGGTCACTCAATTTACTAAATATCTTGAAGGCTTAATTTCATTGGCTAAGAATGACTTAAGCGGACTCAAACAAACAGTTAATGAAAGGCTTCTTTTATCACCTAATGACAGGACCTTTCAGTACCTTTTATCCCAAGCAAATCAAACTGACCAATACCTAAGGACCAGAGATGACGCTCTAGGTTATGAGAAGCGCATGACCTACCGCAACAACATTGCCGTCGCACGTAAGCAAAACAACCATGAGGCAGCACTCTATTACCAAGGATTACTCGACTTCAGCCGCGGCTGGGAATTAGCAGCACTAAATCTTATTAACAGGGCTCTTAGGACTGCAGAACCCCCTCTAAAACAAGAAATCGAGCGAAGCAAACAGCACCTTGAGCGAATTAGAGAGGCACAGAAACAGCAGGATATTAGATAATAAAAAAGCAGCCAGAGGCTGCTTTTTTTTGTAGATCCGAGGGTTGTTAGGACTTTTTAAAATCCAACATTCGCTGCAAAGGCTTCAATGCATCCACACGAACACTTTCATCCACATGAATCTCATCGGTCCCATCGCGCAAAGCATTTCTTAGAAGCTCAAGGGAATTCAACGCCATCCAAGGACAATGAGCACAACTACGGCAAGTGGCCCCAGAACCAGCTGTAGGCGCCTCCACAAAACGCTTACCAGGAGAGGCCTGTTTCATCTTGTAAAAAATGCCGCGATCTGTGGCAACAATGAAAGTCTCATTCTCAAGGGTTTGTGATGCTTTTAGCAACTGAGAAGTTGAACCCACCACATCCGCTATTTCTACCACTGACTGTGGAGATTCAGGATGAACAAGAACAGCGGCATCTGGGTAGATGGCTTTAAGATCTAGGATCCCTTTTGCTTTAAACTCTTCATGAACAATGCAAGCACCGTCCCAAAGAAGTACATCCGCACCCGTTTGAGTCTGAACATATCGCCCTAAATGCTGATCAGGAGCCCAGATGATTTTTTCGCCCTGATCTGATAAATGCTGAACAACATCCAATGCAATGGCTGACGTCACAACCCAATCCGCTCTAGCTTTTACCGCTGCGGACGTATTAGCGTACACAACCACGGTTCGATCCGGGTGCGCATCGCAAAATTTTGCAAATTCATCCGCAGGGCAACCGATATCCAAAGAACAGGTTGCCTCAAGCGTTGGCATAAGGACAGTTTTCTCTGGGCTTAAAATTTTGGAGGTTTCCCCCATAAACTTAACGCCAGCCACAACCAGTGTCTCAGCTGGGTGCTCTGCACCAAAGCGCGCCATCTCAAGGGAGTCAGCTATGACACCACCCGTTTCTTCCGCCAATTCTTGTATGGCATCCTCGGTGTAATAGTGCGCCACCAATACGGCATTTTTGGCTTTAAGTAAGGCTTTGATTTCGTCACGTAGGGCTTGGTTATCCACCACAGGCTTTTTAAGTGACTCTTCGGCTTCGGATAAGTATTTTTGAACGGTATCTCGTAGCGCTACTTTATCGACTAATTCTGACATTGAGTAACCCCTTGGACTGGGCTGTTACAGATGTGATGGTGGGTCGTACTGGATTCGAACCAGTGACCAATTGATTAAAAGTCAACTGCTCTACCAACTGAGCTAACGACCCATCACAAGAAAAGAAGAGTTGGTGGGTCGTACTGGATTCGAACCAGTGACCAATTGATTAAAAGTCAACTGCTCTACCAACTGAGCTAACGACCCAACGGGCGCGTATACTACAGCAGCTGACGCAGAAAACAAGTAATTATTTCATATTATTCAAATAATTAGTGGAAAGCTTCGCAGCATTAGAATCACCATATTGGTTAATCACTTGCTGCAGGTATTCTTTAGCTAACGCTTGGTTACCCATTTGATCGTTAACAATGCCCAGTTTATAAACCGCATCCGGCACTTTCGCATGACCAGCAAACTCGTCTACAACTTTTTTAAATTCTACTAAAGCAATACCTTGATCACCCAATACTAGAGCCAACTCACCCAACCAATAATGGCCATTACCGGTAAGCTGATTATTAGGGTAATCCATCACAAACTTATTGAAAGCATCTCGAGCTGACTCGAAGTTTCTGTTTTTAATAAGCTCATAAGCAGCCTGATAGGCCTGTTTCGCCTCATCACTGGCTGGTGATAATTCTGCAGGGCGAACCGCTGCAGTGGGAAGTGCTGAAGTAACACCAGCAGAAGACACAGATGTGCTAGACTGAGGTACAGGCGCACTCGTCTCAGGGACCGCTTGGCGCTGTGTAATAGCATTAGAAATACGTCTATCAAGATCAATATAGCGATCTTTCTGTAGCGCTTTCATTTTATTTATTTCATGTTGTTGCTCTTCAACTTTCCCACGAAGTTGTGATACTTCGTATTGTAAATTCTCAAGCTGATATAACAGATCCGCAGCAACACTTGCAGAAATTCCGCGATTTTCTTGATCCGCAGCCATTGCGATTGGTGCTGACAATGTCAGCACCAATGCAACGGAGCTCATCGTGAGTCGATTACTCATTACTCGTAACGAACCTCAACACGACGGTTTAGCTGCCAAGAATCATCATCATGGCCGAAAGAAACTGGCACTTCTTCACCAAAGCTCACAGTTTCGATCTGAGAAGCAGCAACACCTTGAATAGTTAGGTAGCGTAACACTGCTTTCGCACGACGCTCACCCAATGCCATGTTGTACTCGCGAGTACCACGCTCATCTGCGTGACCTTCTAGCACAATGCGCGCATCTGGGTTGTTAATTAGAAATTCAGCGTGCTTAGCAAGCGCTTCGCGAGCAGCTGGTCGTACAATTGACTTATCGAAGTCAAAGTAGAACACAGTTGCAACACCTTCTAGAGGATCTACGTCTTGCATGTCAGCAGCCATGGCTGCGTCATCTTCAACGATTACGCTAGATACACCACCGTTTTCGCCTGCACCGTAAGTAGCATCGTCAGATTCAGCCATAGTGTCGGCTGCTTCAGTACCAGTGCCTTCCTCTGCCATTGCAGCGTTATCAGATTCTGTAGCAGTTGTACTACAGCCAGCCAACCAAGCTGCTGACAGACCCACTACAGCGAACTTACCCAGTTTACTTACACTCATTGTTAGCTCCTTAAAGTGTGCTATTTAAAATACGGAGACCAAGCAGGCTCACGTACATCTCCGTCTGCCGATGGTAACCTATATTTAACAAGCCCATCAACGGAAACAACTGCCAAAATTCCTTTTCTATTCTCAGTAGTTGCGTACATTACCATGCTGCCATTTGGCGCAATACTTGGTGATTCATCAAGATAGGTTTCGGTTAAAACTTGCACCCGTCCAGTTTTCATATCCTGAAGTGCGATATGATAGTTACCGTCATTTTTCTGTACGGTCACTAAATAACGTCCGTCAGGCGTGATACGTGCGCGGGTATTTAATTCCCCTTCAAACGTTACTCGCTCAACGTCCTTGCTATTTACGTCTAGTCGATAAATCTGTGGATTGCCACCTCGATCAGACGTAAAAATAATACCCTTGCCATCGGGCTCCCAGCTTGGCTCCGTATCAATCGAGTAATGATTAGTCATACGTTCAAGCTTTTTGGTAGCGATATCAAGTGTGTAAATTTCTGGATTATTATCTTTGGACAATACCAGTGCTAATTTTTTACCATCCGGTGACCATGCCGGAGCACCATTTAACCCTCTAAACTGAGCCAATTGCTGCTGGCGACCTGTGGCAAGCTCTTGAATAAAGATATTAGGACGGCGATTTCTAAACATCACATAGGCGATGTAGCGCCCATCAGCACTCCAAGATGGGGATAAGATAGGCTCTTTTGACGACGCAACCACCTGAGGTCGATAACCATCCGCATCAGCAACCTGCAATTTGAATGTTGGAGCAGCTTTGTCACCTTCTGCAGTCACATACAAAATTCGAGTACTGAAAGCACCGCGAATACCTGTCAACTGCTCATAAACCTTATCACTTATGTAGTGAGCCGCATCACGAAAATTACTAGGTCGAACATCCAGGGCTTCTTTATTACCTACACGCTTTTGAGTTAAAACATTCACCAACTCATAGGCAACCCGATAAGTACCCCCTTCATTTGGGGTAACACTACCAACAATGACATAATCTGCCTTGAGTAAACGCCAATCCCGATAGGAGATGTCTTGGGAAGATGAAGGCAGACTCAGCATATTTTGACGCGGTATGGATTCAAACACACCACTTCGCTTTAAATCACTTTCCACGATCCCAGCAATATCTTCGGACAATGGGGTTGAACCAGTATAGCCAAATGGCACTACCGCGATAGGAAGAAGCTGATCAGCACCACTGGTGATCTCAATAACCAACTGGGCCCGCGCAGGCAAAGAAAACGCCATCACACAAGCCAAAATAACTGAAAATAAAACTTTGGTTTTCATCAATTTCTCAAATCTTGGGGGTTAAACAACAACTCAATCTGCCTGAAGTTACGTTCAAAGATCGCGTAATCAATATCCGCTAATTCTTCAACACGCCCCATTCGGCTGACCGCATCCTTAGCACGCTGGTCAAACAACGCATCACCACTTCCCTCTACCACATCAACACTTGCCACTTCACCATTTGGTAAAAAACCAATACGTAACTTAGTGGTCATGCCATTACGTGCGCTTGGGGGGCGAATCCAACCCGAAGCAATTCTATCCATAATCAAACTACTGATTGATTGAACGGCTTGACCTTCTTCAATGGCCCTTTGCCTTGCTTCTTCTTCCGCTATAGCCTTCTGAACTTCGGCTTCCGCCTGCTTACGTCGCGCTTCTTCAACAGCCTTACGCTCCGCTTCTCGCTGGCGAGCCAACTCTTCCGCCCGCTCTTGCTCTCGACGCTTGCGCTCTGCTTCCGCTTTACGCTGACGCTCAGCTTCTGCTTGCTTCTTACGCTCCGCCTCTTGTTCAGCTTTACGTTGCTCAGCAAGCTTACGCTCTTGTTCGGCCTTACGCGCACGCTCTTGTTCCGCTTCTTTGCGCTTAATGGCCGCCTGACGATCTGCTTCTGCCTTGCGCTCAGCTGCCTCTTTTCGCTCTTGGGCTGCTCTTGCTGCTTGACGCTGTTTTTCAATCGCCTGACGCTCAGCTTGCTGTCTAGCCGCCTCTTGGGCTTTACGTTTTGCCTCTTCAGCAGCTTTTGCAGCAGCGATCTCAGACTGACGTTTTTCAGCTTCTCGCTTACCTATGATGGTATCAGCCACATCCACTACCGTGGCATTAACAATAGGCGGACGCTTCGGGGCTGGCGGCGTATTATCGCCAAATGCCATAGCGACAACACCGGCCCCTAAAACGACCACATGAAGACCAACCGCCAGAACAACAGGTAGCGAATAACTTTCCTTATCAGTCCACTTCATGAACTATTCGGGCTCCGTTACTAAACCTACGTTGGGCGCCCCTGCCCCCTGTAGAGCCACCATCAAACCTACGACATCACCGTAGGGCACATTTTTGTCACCTCGAACCAAAATTGGTAACCGTGGATTCTGGGCTAGCACCTTTGTCACTTGGGACTTTAATTGTTCTAGGGAGACGGAAGACTGCTCACCCCCTAAATCAACATAATAATTCCCATCCTTATCTACGGAAGCAATCAGCACATCGGATTCATCGTTTTGCATCGGCGCCGCATTAGCATTGGGCAATTCCACATCCACCCCTTGGGTGAGCATGGGAGCAGTAATCATAAAGATAACCAGCAACACCAACATAACATCGATATAAGGGACGACGTTTATTTCTGCAACGGGCTTACGGCGCTTGATACGATTTCTCAAAGCCATAATTAATTTCCTTCGCGAGCATGCACTTTGCGGTGCAAGACACTGCTGAATTCGTTAGCAAAGTTTTCATAGCTAGAAGCAAGGGATTCCGCGTTAGCAGAAAAGCGGTTATAAGCCACAACTGCTGGAATGGCTGCCGCCAAACCAATGGCCGTAGCAATAAGTGCTTCGGCAATACCTGGAGCGACGGTTGCTAAGGTAGCCTGTTGCACTTCTGCTAAACCAATAAAGGAATGCATAATCCCCCACACAGTACCAAACAAGCCAACGTAAGGACTGATAGAGCCTACAGTTGCCAAGAAAGGCAAATGCGCATCTAACTTTTCTTCTTCACGATATAAGGCAACACGCATAGCACGCTCTACACCTTCCATCACCGCATCGGGATCAACTCCCTGATGCTGACGTAGACGAGTAAACTCTTTGATACCCGCAGTAAAGATATTCTCCATCCCCTCTACTTTACGACCTTCCGTCGTAAGCATCCGGTATAATTTACTTAGGTCAATCCCTGACCAGAACTGATCTTCAAACTGACGTCTTACGGTTTTCGCCTTTTTAAGAACACGAATCCGCTGAAAAATAACAATCCAAGAAAATACTGAAGCCAACAACAAAGTTAGCATTACAAGTTGCACGACAATACTCGCGCTGGCAATCAAGCCCCATATGGACATTTGTATTCCTCTATTCTAAATCTTGAGGGAGTTGATAATTAAAGTGTTCATAGGCACGCTTAGTCACTTGACGTCCCCGTGGCGTACGAATCACAAAACCTTGCTGAATCAAAAAGGGCTCGATCACATCTTCGATGGTATCTTTGTCTTCGCCCACCGCTGCGGCAATACTGTCTAACCCTACAGGCCTGCCATCGAACTTTTCTATCATAGTCAATAACATACGTCGATCCAAGTGGTCAAACCCTTGGTTATCTACACTTAACATATCTAGTGCGCGCTGGGCAACTTTCTGACCGACAATGCTATCACCACCCACTTGAGCCACATCACGGACACGGCGCAACAATCGATTGGCAATCCGCGGCGTACCTCTAGAACGACGAGCCACTTCGAAGCAACCCTCATCATCTAGATCGATGCCAAGCTTTTGTGAAGAACGACGTACGATTGTAGTGAGAGATTGGACATCATAAAACTCCAAACGTTGCACTATTCCGAAACGATCGCGTAAAGGTGACGTAAGTAAGCCCGCACGGGTCGTCGCACCCACTAAAGTGAAGGGAGGAATCTCTATTTTTATGGATCTAGCTGCCGGCCCTTCTCCGATCATAATATCGATCTGATAGTCTTCCATGGCAGGATAAAGCACCTCCTCAATGGCTGGACTTAAGCGATGAATTTCATCAATAAAAAGCACATCACCTTCTTCTAGATTCGTCAGCAGAGCCGCCAAATCTCCTGCTCTTTCCAAGACCGGGCCAGAAGTGGTTTTTATCTCCGCCCCCATTTCATTTGCAATGATGTTAGCAAGGGTTGTTTTACCCAAGCCTGGAGGACCAAATATTAAGGAATGATCTAAAGGCTCCCCCCGCTGCCGAGCCGCTTGAATAAAAATATCCATCTGCTCTTTAACAACAGGCTGTCCAATATACTCCTGCAACGATTGGGGGCGTATCGCCCGATCAACCTGTCCTTCAGTACCCTTAATTTGAGGAGAGATTATACGGTCATGCTCTATCATATTTGTTTTATCTCAACGTACTCTTTAATGCCGCTTTAATTAGAGACTCACTGTCGGAGTCATCTTTAGGCAACTTAGCAATCACCCGTGCGGCTTCTTGTGGCTTATAGCCTAACGCCACCAAGGCTGACTCTGCTTCCTGCCTAGGATCTGTTGTCACCTGCTGCACCACAGCCTTCGTAGTAAACAAGTCTTGTTTTGCCGCGGCACCAAGTTTATCACGTAACTCCACAACCAAACGCTCGGCAGTCTTCTTACCCACACCCGGTATTTTAGTTAATGAGGTGATTTGGGACTCCTGGACAGCTTCAATGAGCTCAGACGGAGACATACTAGATAATATGGCCAAAGCCATTTTAGGCCCCACACCATTGACCTTAATAAGGATGCGAAACAATGCTCGTTCATCCTTTGTGACGAAGCCATACAAGGATTGAGCATCTTCCTTAACTTGAAAGTGCGTATGCAAGGTGACCTGCTGACCAATGGGAGGCAATTCATAAATAGTACTCATGGAGGCCGTCACCTCGTAGCCTATACCAGCCACATCGACCAACAATTCAGGAGGGGACTTCTCAACCAGCACCCCAACAATTCGACCTATCATTTTAAGCTTTCCTTAAATCAGATTGCTGCCAACGCTTTGACGTTCGTCCGGCGCGTTTACCAACACCATATTCCAAACCATCCGAAGTCCGGGTATTTGAATGACATAGGGCAATAGCTAAGGCATCCGCCGCATCAGCCTGGGGCGTTGATTCCAAAGACATTAGCAATTGAACCATTGCCTGAACCTGTGACTTATCAGCATTACCATTACCCACGACAGACTGCTTCACGCGCCGTGCGGCATATTCAAAAACAGGCAAATCAGCCATAGCCGCCGCCACGATCGCTGCGCCACGGGCTTGCCCAAGCTTTAACGCAGAATTGGCATTTTTTGCCAAGAACACTTCTTCAATGGCAAATTCCTTTGGTGAAAACTCCTCAATCACTTGGGAGACACACTCAAAAATGCGCTTTAAACGGATGGGCAAATTTTCATCAGGAAGACGAATGCAGCCACTGCTCACATAACGTGCCTTGCCATTTATTACATCAATAACACCAAACCCCGTCACCCGAGAACCTGGGTCAATCGCCAATATACGTGTAGAAGCCACAGCCTAACCACTTAACCATTAAGATACTGTATATTTCACCAGCCCCAGTAATGCAATGCAATCCTAGATACAAAAAAGGGCCACATATGCGGCCCTTTTTTTTATAAACTTACGCTAAATCACTCAACAACTGGCTTACGAACACGAATGCTCAGCTCTTTAAGTTGTTTATCGCTGACTTCGCCAGGCGCTTGAGTCAACAGACAAGTAGCACTTTGCGTTTTAGGGAAGGCAATCACATCACGAATCGATGCAGACCCCGTCATTAGCATAACCAAGCGATCCAAGCCAAATGCCAAACCACCATGTGGCGGCGCACCAAACTTCAACGCATCCAGCAAGAAACCAAATTTCTCTTCTTGCTCTTCTTCAGAGATATTCAGCAATTTAAACACTGCTTGCTGCATTTCTGCTTGGTGAATACGGATAGAGCCACCACCTAGCTCGGTTCCATTTAGAACCATGTCATAGGCCTGAGAAAGAGCTGTCAGCGGGTTTGCCTGAAGCTCTTCTGGAGAACAAGACGGCGCAGTGAATGGGTGATGGATAGCTGTAATGCCACCGTCAGATGTTTCTTCAAACATTGGGAAGTCAACTACCCAAAGCGGCGCCCACTCACAGGTATATAGGTCAAGATCAGCACCTAGCTTACAACGCAACGCACCTAGCGCTTCGTTAACAACACTAGTTTGGTCAGCACCAAAGAAGATTAAATCACCATCTTGCGCTTCCACACGATCAAGCAAAGCTTGACGCACTTCTACAGGCAAGAATTTAACAATTGGAGACTGTAACCCTTCTTCCAGATCAGACTTATTGTTTACTTTAATATAAGCCAGACCTTTCGCACCGTAGATACCTACAAACTTAGTGTACTCGTCAATCTGCTTACGAGTTAAGGCATTGCCACCTGGCACCTTCAATGCTGCAACACGACCTTTAGGATCAGACGCAGGACCAGAGAAGACTTTAAAGTCAACTTCTGTCATTAAGTCAGACACTGTCTCAATAGTCAGTGGAATACGCAAATCTGGCTTATCAGAACCGTATTTTTCCATTGCTTCAGAGAAAGGCATGCGCGGGAAGGTACCCAAATCCACATCTTTCAACTCTTTAAACAAATTCGTAATCATACCCTCGGTTAGGGTCATGATGTCTTCTTGACCTAGGAAAGAGGTCTCCAAGTCAATCTGAGTGAATTCAGGCTGACGATCTGCACGCAAGTCTTCGTCACGGAAACATTTTGCAATTTGGTAGTAACGATCAAAGCCAGACACCATCAACAACTGCTTAAACAACTGTGGCGATTGAGGCAAGGCAAAGAAGCTACCTTGGTGAGTACGGCTAGGCACCAAGTAGTCACGTGCACCCTCTGGGGTTGCGCGGGTCAAAATAGGCGTTTCAATGTCTAAGAAACCATTTTCGTCTAGGTAACGACGCAATACAGACGTTACTTTTGAACGGAAACGTAGTTTCTGTTGAATTTCTGGACGACGCAAATCGATGAAACGATTCTTCAGACGAATGTCTTCACCTACTGTTTGGTGGTCGTCTAGCTGGAATGGAGGCGTTGCCGCTCGGTTTAGGATTTCTAGCTCGTGACCCAAAACCTCAATCTCACCTGTGGTCATATTTGGGTTAACTGTCCCTTCTGGACGAGCACGAACAACACCCTTAATCTGAACCACAAATTCACTACGGCAGCTGTCTGCTAGGGCAAAGCTGTCGGCACGATCTGGATCAAATACCACTTGAGTCAAACCTTCACGATCGCGAAGATCCAAGAAAATAACACCACCATGGTCGCGGCGACGGTGTACCCAGCCGCTAAGAGTGACTTCTTCTGAAATGTTTTTTGCTGTTAACTCGCCGCAATAATGGCTGCGCATAATTTGTATCCTATTACCGTCTCATCTTGAGCGTTAATGTTGTTCTGAGTTCTCGTTGCCGAGCCTTTAAGCTCACTTTTTAGACAACCAAAACCTCTTAAGTCTTTCAAAGGCCAAGCATTATATGCCAAGCGTCAAGGACTCTCTAGGGTGTGACCTAAATTTCTAATCTTGGGGCAGGAATATTCGGGTAATTTCGACAATTTGATCGACTCCACGACTTTTCATCTGCAGCTCATCACCCTCTTCTTTATGAAGCAACGACTGACCGAGAGGTGTTTGCGGCGTGACCAGCAATACATATTGATCATCACAAATGAACTCTCCTCCACCACAACGGGCAGAGAGAATTACGATTCGACTCCAACCGTCATCACGCTCTAGCTGCATTACAGAACCGACAACAACTTCTTGTGTCTTTGCAAAAGACAGTTTGTGAAAATAGGCAAGGTCCGCTTCACACTCAGCCACCCGCACCGATTGCCCATGGGCAAGGTATGAATTCTCCAAACCAAAGGTATCCCACTTGGTCTCCGCTACACTCTCACGGTCGGTAGCAGCACTTCGGGCTTGGTCTGCTGCGTCTTTAGACACCCTTACCCGTTTCACGCCATATTCAATTAAAGCCTGATGCAGATTCTTTAAAAACATTTTCTTCACAAACAAAAAAGCCACTGAAATTCAGTGGCTTTTTATACACGATTTAACGCTTATTTACAGGCGAACTGTCGACAAAATTTGTTCGGCAACATCTTCTACATTACCTTCTGTCAGTTCAATATCAGCGATACCTGCATCCGCCACCACAACTACAACACCTGTCTGTTTCAGTAACTCGGCTTCGCCAACTGTCGCATCAAGCTTGGCCAAGGCCACGACACCGCGACGCAACAATGAACGCTCAAGTTGCTGCGCATCTACCTTAGAACCAGTAGCCAAAGCCACTACTGCAGGTTTCTGACCCAAACGCCCTGCACGCTCTTCAGCCGTAACAACCGTATCCGCATCAAGATCACCAACCGTCTCTTCTACCATACCAGCACCAACAGTGACGTTTGATAGACGATCAATCACAATCAGCGCACCCGTTAATGGGCTCGACTGGTAGTTATCAAATGCCACTGGCGCGTCAAAGCTAATGACACAGTCCGCAATAACGTTAAGCTCAACTTGATCAACTTCGGTCTTTTCAAGCGTGTTAACGTCAACACGATAGTTAACGTGATGCACTTTACCTGGAACCGTTTGCGTGCCCAGCTTAAAGTTATAAAGCTTACCTGGCACCAACGGCTGTTCAGACATCCAAACAACAGACGCTCGTAAGTTAGCACTGATCTCAGGCTCTTCACCTGGGTGCACAATCATATCGCCACGGCTGATATCGATTTCATCTTCCAGGGTAATGGTGACCGCTTGGCCTTTTTTAGCCACTTCAAGGTTGCCGTCATAAGTAACGATCTCAGCTACTTTAGACTTCTTACCTGAAGGCAATGCCACGATCTCATCACCAGGCTTCACCTGACCCGCTGCGATAGTGCCAGCGAAACCACGGAAGTCTAGGTTCGGACGGTTAACGTATTGCACAGGGAAGCGGAACGCATCGCTCTTCACGTCACGATTAATCTGTACCGATTCCAGAATCTCCATCAGAGGGCCACCCTGATACCAAGGCGTTTGCTCTGAAGCATTTACTACGTTGTCGCCTTTGAGGGCAGACATAGGTACAAAATGAACATCCTCAGGCTTACGGTTACCCAACTGCTCAATAAATTCTAGGTAGTCTGATCGAATCTCGTTGAATTTGTCTTCTGAGAAATCCACCAAATCCATTTTATTAACAGCAACCACTACATGCTTAATCCCTAACAAAGAGGCAATGTAGCTGTGTCGACGTGTCTGGGTTTGTACACCGTAGCGAGCATCAATCAAGATGATCGCAAGATCACAAGACGATGCACCGGTAGCCATGTTACGAGTGTATTGCTCGTGCCCAGGAGTATCCGCAATGATGAACTTACGCTTCTCAGTTGAGAAGTAACGGTAAGCCACATCAATCGTAATGCCCTGCTCACGCTCTGCTTGAAGACCATCAACAAGTAACGCCAAGTCAACTTCTTCACCTTGGGTGCCAGACTTTTTACTGTCTCGTTTTACGGCATCTAAATGATCTTCATAAATCAACTTAGAGTCATGTAATAAACGACCGATTAATGTACTTTTACCATCATCTACGTTGCCACAAGTAAGAAGGCGAAGCAGATCTTTTTCTTCATGCTGTTTTAGGTAGCCAAGGATATCTTGACTGATCAATTCTGATTGATGAGACATTCTTAAAACTCCTAGCCCTAGAAATAACCTTGCTTCTTCTTCTCTTCCATCGAACCCGCAGAATCGTGGTCGATGACACGGCCTTGACGCTCTGAACTTTTAGTCAAAAGCATCTCTTGAATGATTTCAGGTAAAGTGTCCGCTTCGGACTCAACCGCACCTGTCAGTGGGTAACATCCAAGGGTACGGAAACGCACTGATTTCATTTCAGGCACTTCACCTTCTTTCAAAGGCATACGCTCATCATCCACCATGATTTGAACGCCATCACGCTCAACCACAGGACGTTTAGCAGCAAAGTAAAGAGGAACAATTGGAATGCTCTCTAGGTAGATGTATTGCCAGATATCCAACTCAGTCCAGTTAGAAAGAGGGAATACGCGAATACTTTCGCCTTTATTCACTTTACCGTTGTAAATATTCCACAATTCTGGACGTTGATTTTTTGGGTCCCAGCGATGTTGCTTATCACGGAAAGAGTAAACACGCTCTTTCGCGCGGGATTTTTCTTCGTCACGACGGGCGCCACCAAAGGCTGCATCGAAGCCGTATTTATCAAGCGCCTGTTTCAAGCCTTGGGTTTTCATCACATCGGTGTGCACAGCACTACCGTGAGTGAATGGACCAATACCTTGTGCAAGGCCGTCAGGATTCTGGTGCACTAATAGATCAAGACCAAGATTCGCGACCAGCTCATCACGGAACTTAATCATTTCCTTGAACTTCCAACCAGTGTCCACATGTAGTAGCGGAAATGGTGGCTTACCTGGGTAGAAGGCCTTCATAGCAAGATGCAGCATCACCGCTGAATCTTTACCAATAGAATACAACATCACCGGGTTATCAAACTCGGCGGCCACTTCACGAATAATGTGAATACTCTCAGCTTCTAGCTGTTTAAGGTGAGTCAGTCTTGCCTCTGTAACTGTCATAGTATCTCGTCTCGAAAATTTTAAGGCTTCGGCATTTCGCTTACTATAACATGCCGGAAAGTTATAAAAACCATAGCACATAGACTTTCATGGCATATGGATATTAAAAAAGGCTCATAACGAGCCTTCTTAAATAGAATTCATTTTTAACCCAATTCAATGACCATTAGGTAAGTTGCGCATCACCAACCCCAACGCCAACTGCTCTGGCTGAACAGGCAAAGGAATTCTCACCTTATGACCAGATCCCGGTGCTACCGCCATCGTCTGCCCTTTCAAGTTCTCCATCACCTCAATCTGATATAGCATGCTGCCTTTAGGAGTAATCAACTCAATAGAGTCCCCCACTTTGAAGCGGTTTTTCACCTCTATTGTTAGCCATCCGTTGTGCCAATCCAGCATCTCTCCCACAAATTGCTGACGATCTGAAATAGAGTTTCCGTATTGGTAGTTTTGGTACTGATCGTGCACATGACGGCGGTAAAAGCCCTCTGTATAACCCCGGTTAGCCAGACCTTCCAACTTATCCATCAATGACATATCAAATGGCTGACCATGAATCGCATCATCAATGGCCTGACGATAAAGCTGAGCAGTACGGGCTGCATAAAAATGGGACTTGGTGCGCCCCTCAATTTTTAATGAATGCACACCCAATTCGATCAACTTTTCAACATGCTGAATCGCACGAAGGTCACGGCTGTTCATGATGTAGGTACCATGTTCATCCTCAAAGGCGGGCATAAACTCACCTTCACGACCTTGTTCACGAAGCAACACTACATCATCAAAAGGCTTACCCTCACCTAACGTTGGTGCAATAAAGTCTGACGGATCAAAGCTTTGCACACCTTTAAGATGACTACCGTCTGCAGGGACAATGTCTCCATTCTCATCCTGCACTGCTGATTTCACATCGTATTGCCAACGACAAGAATTGGTACATGTGCCTTGGTTTGGGTCCCTACGATTAAAATACCCAGACAACAAACAGCGCCCTGAGTAAGCAATGCACAAAGACCCATGAACGAAAGTCTCGATCTCCATTTCTGGCACCATCTGACGAATTTCACCCACTTCATCTAAGGACAACTCCCGAGACAAAATCACGCGCTCTAGGCCAAAGTTATGCCAAAACTTAACCGTCGCCCAATTCACCGCATTTGCTTGCACTGAAAGATGGATTGGCATATCCGGCCATTTCTCTTTAATCAGCATCATCAACCCAGGATCAGACATAATAAGGGCATCCGGCCCCATCTCCACGACAGGCTCCATATCTTTTATAAAGGTTTTAATCTTTGCATTGTGAGGAGCAATATTGGTCGCAACATAGAGCTTCTTACCCATGCCATGAGCCTCCTCAATTCCTTGAGCAAGGTTTGCCATGGTGAAGTCATTGTTGCGCACACGTAAGCTGTAGCGGGGTTGGCCTGCGTATACCGCATCCGCTCCGTATGCATAGGCATAACGCATGTTTTTTAACGTGCCCGCAGGAGAAAGCAATTCAGTCATAATCAATCTTTATACAAGTTAGAAATGCCGCGCATTCTATCCAACTCTCAAAAGGTATCCGAAGCCCAAAAACAAGAAAGGCTGAACAAGTCAGCCTTTCTTTGATACACATCATAATTTTAGAGCGCTAAGGACGTGTTACTCATCCAAGCTCAAAGTTTGTTGCAATGAAATCTGACGCACTTGCGCTTTCAAACTATTAATTTCACGCAACACTTGGGGGCGAAATTCATCGATAGATTTAATCGCCTCATCATAACTATTCAATTGCGCCTCCATTTCTGGTGTAAAGGATGGCGAATCGCTAGCAGATGCCACTAGGCGGCGCTGCTCTTCCAAAGAATTAGCAAGAGAATCTAAGCGGGAAGAGATTTCATCTAGCTGTAAACGCATGGCTTCGATACTCCCCTGCTGGGCAGATAAAGCACTGGCATTTTGCTCCCCTTTGGCCACCAACTCACTGACGCTTTCATCCTGAGCCGTCTGCTTCACCTCAACTGCGGCAACCGAGTCGATTAAACGGTTATAACCATTCTCCACTTCATTAAAAGCATCTGCTTGAACTGCCACACGCTTAGATTGGGTAGACACTGTTTCACGCAAATCGCCCAAGCGCCCATCAAGCTTTTCTAAAGCCTCGGTATTGGCACTGATGTTGCCGCGATTTCGGTCATACGCCACACCCCATAACTTACGAATTTCGCTGTCATGGTTCTTAAGCACCTCTTCGACAGTGGCTCCTAACTTATCGGAGGAAACATCGGCGGCTAACAGCTGATGATCGAGATCCTGGATCTGACTCTTAGCGCCAGTTAATTCATTACGCAGCTTTTGATTATCCAACCAAAGCCAATAACCCCCAGCGCCGGCTGCCGCAAGTATCAGCAGCAATAGGAAATACACACCAAACAAGCTTTGTTTTTTTGCTCGCACACTGGTGGCCTGTGTACCAGGGGTTGGTTTCGCAGGGGGCGGATTAAGTCGGCGTTTTTTAGCTTGAGCCGTCGGATTTACGGAGGAAGGTCGATCACTGATCTCATCTTGATCTAGTGTAAGACTTGGGATTTCTACGTCGTCATCTTTTCGCATGGTAACCAGGTCGTCGAGTACATTTTTGAATAACTATGAAATAAATAACCACACAAACAGAATGAATATAATCTTCAAACGTTCGATGCTAGTATATAATCACCATTAACTGCTTGATCACAAGCACTTTTCGTTACACATAAAGCAAGGAGAAAAGAAATGGCTTTTGAATTACCAGCTCTACCTTACGCTAAAGATGCACTTGAGCCGCATATGTCTACTGAAACTCTAGAGTTTCACTACGGAAAGCACCACAACACTTACGTGACTAAATTGAACGGTCTAGTACCTGGTTCAGAGTACGAAGGTAAGACTCTAGAAGAAATCATCGCTGCTGCTCCAGCTGGCCCAGTTTTCAACAACGCTGCGCAAATCTGGAACCACACTTTCTTTTGGAACAGCTTAACCCCTAACGGTGGTGGCGAGCCAACTGGCGCGCTAGCTGACGCGATCAACGCTAAATGGGGTTCTTTCGCTAAATTCCAGGAAGAGTTCAACGACAAAGCGGTTAACAACTTCGGCTCTAGCTGGACTTGGTTGGTTAAAACTGAATCTGGCGACCTAGAAATCGTTAACACTAGTAACGCAGGCACACCATTAACAGCAGGCCAGACACCTCTAATCACTGTTGACTTGTGGGAACACGCTTACTACATCGATTACCGCAACGTACGTCCTGATTACCTTAAAGGCTTCTGGGCACTTGCTAACTGGGAATTTGCGGCAGCCAACTTCTCAGCATAATAAAGGCTATTAAGAGCCAGTCACAAAAGCGCGATTTTAATCGCGCTTTTTTTGTTTTACTCTTTACTGACACAATCGCGCCCTAGCACAGACCAACTGCATGTTGCTCTTATTGGTCTGTGGCGGTATTGTGGCGCTACAAGTAATTGATTGTTAAAGGGTCTTAACGTGCTGAAACACCTTCTTTTTGGATTAACCGCTTCTTTTAGTATTGTACTTTCCGCGCAAGCAGAAACTGTCTATGTTTCTGATATTCAATTTGTGGCGATTCGTGAAGGCATGGATAATTCCACAAGGGCCACTGAACGAGGTATTCGCAGCGGCACACCTCTAACAGTTCTAGATCGCAGCGAAGGCTATGTAAAAGTCCGTTCACCTGAAGGCAATGAGGGCTGGCTGCCAGATTACTTTGTTAGTGAAGACCGTGTAAGCCGCGACCAATTGGTATATTTACAGAACCAACTTACTGCAGCGCAAGAACAACGCGCAGCCGCTGCAGAAGACCTACAAGAAGTGCGCAATTCAAACACTGAACTTGCCAATTCTGTTAGCCAGTTAACAGAACAACGTGAAAGCTTGGAACAACAATTAGAAGACGTATCGGAACTCGCACAGCGTGCAGAAGAAATTGTCTCTGCAAACGAGTCCTCTGATTACAAAATTGAATCTCTGCAACAGCAAGTTGATGCCCTAGTCGCTCAAAATGATCGTCTAACCTCCTCTACGGAGCAGCGCTGGTTTATGATTGGTGCCGGCACCTTATTAATAGGCGGCTTATTTGGCTTCTTATTTCCTATGACACGTCGTAAGAAAACACCATCCAGCTCTTGGTAATAGATGCTATAAAGCGAGCTCCGGCTCGCTTTTTTGCTAATCCTATCGACTTTTTCACTTTGAACAGCAAATACACTGATTCACCAAGTGACCCCCAAACCAGTGCCCTCTCTCACTTTACGGCAGTATTCCTAACGGATAATGGCAAACCAACTAAAATAATTACGTAAATAGCCTAGCCGTAGCCCATGCGCCTCTTTTATTGCTGTGCCTTCTTATAATAGAATAGCCGCCAATACCTGACTACTTCGCTGAAAAGTCTCGTATACTAATACGCGAAAAATTCATCCTACACTAATTAGAGCAATGTAATGGCTGACTTATCTCTATACAGAAACATCGGTATCTTTGCCCACGTTGACGCGGGTAAAACGACCACAACTGAACGTATCTTGAAACTTACTGGTAAGATCCACAAAACTGGTGAGGTTCATGACGGCGAATCTACTACTGACTTCATGGAGCAGGAAGCGGAGCGTGGTATCACTATCCAATCTGCTGCCGTAACATGTGAGTGGAAAAAGCACCGCTTGAACGTTATCGATACTCCTGGACACGTTGACTTCACAGTAGAAGTATACCGTTCCTTGAAAGTACTTGACGGCGGTATCGGTGTATTCTGTGGTTCTGGTGGTGTTGAGCCACAATCAGAAACCAACTGGCGCTACGCTAACGAGTCAGAAGTTGCTCGTGTTATCTTCGTTAACAAACTTGACCGCCTTGGTGCGAACTTCTACCGCGTTGTAGATCAAGTTAAAAACGTTCTAGCTGCTAACCCACTTGTTATGACTCTTCCAATTGGTGAAGAAGATGACTTCGTAGGTGTTGTAGACGTTCTTTCTAAGAAAGCGTACGTTTGGGACGACACTGGTCTTCCAGAAAACTACGAAATCAAAGACGTTCCAGCAGACATGGTAGACAAAGTTGAAGAATACCATGAAGCCCTAATCGAAACGGCTCTTGAGCAAGACGAAGATCTAATGATGGCTTACCTTGAAGAAGGTGAAGTGCCATCTATCGACGAAATTAAACGTTGTATCCGTAAAGGTACACGTGATCTTGCATTCTTCCCAACTTACTGTGGTTCTGCATTTAAGAACAAAGGTGTTCAACTAGTACTAGACGCTGTTGTTGACTACCTACCAAACCCAACAGAAGTTGACCCACAAGATCTTACTGATCCTGAAACTGGTGAGCCGACTGGTAAAGTTGCAACAGTCTCTGCAGACGAGCCACTACGCGCACTTGCATTCAAGATCATGGACGACCGCTTTGGCGCGTTGACGTTCATTCGTATCTACTCTGGCCGCCTTAAGAAAGGTGACACGATTCTTAACTCTGCTACAGGTAAAACTGAGCGTATCGGCCGTATGGTTGAAATGCAGGCAGACGATCGTAACGAAATCACTGAAGCGCAAGCTGGTGACATCATTGCCATCATTGGTATGAAGAACGTTCAAACAGGTCACACTCTTTGTGATCCTAAGAACGAATGTACTCTTGAAGCAATGATCTTCCCAGAGCCAGTAATCTCTATCGCTGTACAGCCTAAAGATAAGTCTGGTATGGAAAAAATGGGTATCGCAATCGGTAAAATGGTTGCAGAAGACCCTTCTTTCCAAGTTGAAACTGATGAAGATTCTGGCGAAACCATCCTTAAAGGTATGGGTGAGCTTCACCTTGACATCAAAGTTGACATTCTTAAGCGTACATACGGCGTAGACCTAATCGTAGGTCAGCCTCAGGTTGCTTACCGTGAAACTATCACGAAAGAAATCGAAGATAGCTACACGCACAAGAAACAATCTGGTGGTTCTGGTCAGTTCGGTAAGATCGATTACCGCATCAAACCAGGTGAGCCAAACTCTGGCTTCACGTTCACATCTTCTGTTGTGGGCGGTAACGTACCGAAAGAATTCTGGCCTGCAGTTGAGAAAGGCTTCAAGTCTATGATGGACGAAGGTGTCCTAGCAGGCTTCCCTGTTCTTGACGTTGAAGTTGAATTGTTTGACGGTAGCTACCACGCAGTTGACTCCTCTGCAGTAGCCTTCGAAATCGCTGCAAAAGGCGCTTTCCGTCAGTCTATTCCAAAAGCTGGCGCACAACTTCTTGAGCCTATCATGAAAGTTGACGTGTTCACTCCAGAAGACAATGTTGGTGATGTAATCGGTGACTTGAACCGTCGTCGCGGCATGATCAAAGACCAAGAAGCTGGCCTAACTGGCGTTCGTATCAAAGGTGAAGTACCACTATCTGAAATGTTCGGATACATTGGTCACCTACGTACAATCACTTCTGGCCGTGGTCAATTCTCTATGGAATTCGCTCACTACGCTCCATGTCCTGCAAACGTTGCTGAAACAGTAATCGAAGCAGCTAAAGCTAAGAAAGAAGAAAAATAATCTTCTTTCTAGAAGTGCATAACAAAAACCCGGCTTAGGCCGGGTTTTTTTATGTCTTATGGTGACCATTATTTAGAATGGTACAGGATATTGCCTAAATACCTCTGCCACATCCTTCAACACTTCATCCGACAATGATAGCTCAAAAGCATCTACATCTTCCTGAAGCTGCGACAAAGTCGTCGCACCGATAATTGTAGAAGTCACACCATCCACTTGATCACACCAAGCTAGCGCTAATTCTACTGCACTCATACCATGCTTAGCCGCCACGTCCATATAAGCTTTTACAGCCGCGTTTGCTTGCTCAGTATCACGGAACAAACCTTGGCGCTGAGAATATGTCCAACGACTTCCCTCAGGACGTGCGCCATCAAGGTATTTACCACTTAGAGAGCCAGCCGCTAGTGGTGACCATGGCAAATAAGCCACATCCTCATGCACACAGTTTTCGATCAAATAAGGCCAATCTTTTGCGTGCAACAAGCTGAACTCATTCTGAATCGATGCAACACGAGGCAAATCATGTTGTTCACTCAAGCGAATGTATTCATTAATTCCCCAAGTCGTATCATCTGATAGACCAAAATGACGGATCTTACCCGCTTTGACACACTCCTCAATGGCCTGAAGGATTTCTAACATCTTCGCAGAATGGGCATCACGATCCACATCTGAGAATGTAATCTTGCCAGGCCAATGCTTCGCAAAATGAGGCGACGTGCGATTTGGCCAGTGCAACTGGTACAGGTCAATATAGTCCGTCTGCAAGCGAGCCAGAGACGCATCAACGGATGAAATAATAGCCTCACCATCAATTTCGCCACCATTACGGATATGTTTTACACCACCACCTGCGATCTTTGAAGCTAAGACATACTCTTCGCGACGATTTGGATTACGACGGTTCCAATCACCGATAATGGTTTCAGTCTTACCATAGGATTCCGGCGTAGGCGGTACTGAGTACATTTCCGCCGTATCAATAAAGTTAATACCTTGATCTAAAGCGTACGCCATTTGTTCATCAGCGTCTTTTTGATCATTTTGAGTCCCCCATGTCATGGTGCCAAGGCACACACGGGACACATCTAGACCAGTTCGACCTAACTTACTGTACTTCATGAATTCACATTCCTATTTACAGTTAATATTCGACTTTAGAAATGTAAAGAATACCGAGAAACAAAGCCAGCCCAAGGGGAGGAAAGAATGTGAAGGGCTGGCTGAAGGGAGAGAAATACCTACTCTTGTAGGTATTCGTATTGCTGATCTGTTAACGTTTTCAAGAAAGCGACCAGAGCATCTACTCGACGATCATCCAAAGCGGGTGACTGCTCTAAGGTCGCAAAATCAATGTTTTCGGAAACTTCTGGTTCCGCCCAAGGGGCGCCAGTTTCAGGATTCAATTTACGTGTTGGGTTATTGTACTTATCGTAGAACAACACCACGGTACGCAAATCCTTAAACACACCGTTATGCATATAAGGGCCAGTGACCGCCACATTTCTCAGGGTTGGCACACGGAACTTACCGCGCTCAATATCGTCATTGATATTCGGATGAGCCCTTAAACCCAGATCCGCACCAGCTAAATGCTTCAAGTTAGGATTTGGGGGCACTCCGATATTACGGTACTCGTAATTTGTAAAAGTTTCCCGCTCAAAGAAAGGCGAAGGATTCAACTGATGGCAAGCATTACAATTCGTAAACTGCTCAGAGAAAAACAAGGTACGCCCCAACTCCTCCTGAGGTGTAAATGTTGCTTCCCCACGCATGACACGATCATACTTCGAGTTAAACGGCATGAATAATTCAGTGCTTTCGAAATGGGCAATGGCATCCGTAATAGCACTAAATGCTTTAGCCTTATCTTCAAACAAGCCATCACCATAAATCTGCTCAAATGAGGCAACATAGTCATCACGCTCAAGCACACGATCTACAACTGAGTCCTCTGAGGGCATTTGCATTTCAACAGGATTTACAAAAGGACCTGCCGCTTGATCAGCCAATGAAGACGCTCGGCCATCTAAAAACTGCCCGCCTCGATATTCTCCAGAAGACATGCGATGAAAACGCGGCGTTAAAGCAGAATACATCGCTGTAGGCGTATTTCTATCTCCCATGGAGACATCATCACTACCGATTGACACAGCCCCTTCAGCGCCAGTCAAACGCCTATCTGTAAATGCTTGGCCAATGTCATGGCAAGTGGCACAAGATTGATTACGGTTTTTAGAAAGATTCACATCAAAAAACAGCTGACTCCCAAGCATCGCCTTAGGATTGTCCAAAGGAATTGGCAAGTCGTTTTTGGGGGTCTCAGGGGGATTTTGAGGCTCAGACTGTGATGAGCAACCCACAACAAAAGAGGTTAGCAAAGTAAAAAATATAGCAGTGTATTTCATAGGAAAACTCATTACATTTAAGCCCCTATGATACATCGGAAGGCAAATGGGGTTAAGTGCAATTCCAACCAAAGCAAACTGGAATTCAGCCTGATCAATATTCCATGATATTAATCAGGCTTTTGCCCCTAGTTTTTCTCAGGCAAGGTTACATTCAACTCCAGCACAGAGCAGTCATCTGTATTTTCAAGCTGAATCTGAACATCATCTGATTCCACTTGTACGTATTTACGGATCACATCAATGATCTCTTGCTGCATTTGCGGCAAATAATCAGGCTGGTGACGACGACTGCGCTCATGGGCAACGATGATTTGCAGACGATCTTTCGCAACCGATGCAGAGCTTGGTTCACTCTTACTCTTAAAGTAATCAAAAATACCCACTCTAGCCCCCTAGTAACCGTTTGAAGAATCCTTTCTTTTGCAAGTCGATAAAGCGAAGAGGACGCTCTTCACCTAGCAATCGATCCACTGCATCACCATAAGCCAATCCTGCCTCAGCTTGGCTATCAAGAATCACTGGCGTACCTTGGTTAGATGCCTTTAACACAGCTTCAGACTCAGGGATAACACCCAATAGAGGAATTGCCAAAATCTCCTCCACGTCCTCTACACTTAGCATCTCACCCTCTGAAACTCGCTCAGGGTTGTAACGAGTGAGCAGCAAATGCTCTTCAATCGGTGACTCACCACGTTCTGCACGGCGACTTTTGCTCTGTAGAATACCTAAAATACGATCAGAATCTCGCACTGAAGATACTTCAGGGTTGGTCACAACAATCGCCACATCAGCAAAGTAGAGAGCCATCTGAGCACCACGCTCGATACCTGCCGGAGAGTCACACACAATGTAATCAAACTCTTGGGACAACTCATCCAATACAGCCTGAACACCTTCCGGCGTCAATGCATCTTTATCTCGGGTCTGAGAAGCCGGCAGAATAAACAAATTTTTCGTACGTTTATCCTTAATAAGAGTCTGGGACAAGGTCGCTTCCTTGTTGATAACGTTTACGAAGTCGTATACCACGCGACGTTCACACCCCATAATCAAATCAAGATTACGCAAGCCCACATCAAAATCGATGATGACTGTTTTGTGCCCCTTTAGAGCCAACCCGGTACCAATTGCGGCACTGGAAGTGGTCTTACCTACCCCGCCTTTACCAGAGGTTACGACGATAATCTTAGCCAACTATTTATCCCCCAAACTGAATCTCATAAGCTCATGCTATGGTTACAACGGTACGACTTCTAACGTATCGTCCACTAATAGCACTTGCGCTGTCTCTTTCCAAATAATATTTTGTAGTGCGTCGCTCAACATGAAATTTCCTGCAACAGAGACCAGTTCAGCTTCCATACTACGACAAAAAATACGCGCGTCAGTATTACCTTTAATACCTGCCAGGGCTCGGCCACGCAACGCCCCGTAAATGTGAATATTGCCTTCCGCTAACACCTCTGCCCCTGGGCTGACCTGGGATACAATGATCAGATCACCTGGAGCGTAAATCTGCTGCCCAGAGCGAATCGGCTTCGTCACCAAGGTGGCAGGCTGAGCAATTTCCCTTTCTTCCACAACCGTTTTGATCACCACATGTGGGTCTGAAGCGGGAGCACTGTCCTCATTTTTAATGTTAATCTTGCGGTTTCCACCACTTGGCAACATGGGAAGCAATACATCAGAGCGCCAAGGGGGAACACCATTGTCAGGAGCTCTCCACCCCATAACCGCTAAACCTAGCAGCCGACAGTTATCAATTAATGATTCAAAAGCATCAAAAGACACCTTCTCACAGTGACTGAAGTCAACAATCAATGGCGCCTGATTAAAAAACTGCGGCACCTGAGCAATCTTTTCCTTTAGCCCCAAAATGACCTGTTCCACATTTAACCTGCGTACTTCTAACACGACTGTGGTAACAACGCTTCCTTTGAGACGAAAGTCAGTATCTGACATCTAGAGAAATCCTTAAATAAATCAAAGCCGTAGCAATTACATTTTGCTGGCTGTAAACCAGTACCTATTCTAGCAATATACCACCGCAAATGAAGTGCGATGATGAAAACTATTTCTATCATCGCACCTTGATTGTGCCCGATAGACCCCATTGTGTGCAAATTAAACTAATCCCTTAACCCCCTGTTTTTTAATAACTTTTACAGCTTATTTACAAGGTTTTGCCACCTTTTCTGGGGAAAACTCATGACCCATTTTGATCCCCATTATGGCGCACGGTATTGATAGTCTAATGTGGACACCCCTAACCCTGAGTGCTTAGACACTTTAATTTGAGTGGGTATGCGTTCCTTTAACGCCTCAACATGACTGATGATACCTATTGTTTTACCATGACTATTCAGCCGATCTAGGGCATCCAAGGCCGTATCAAGGGTCTCACTGTCTAACGTCCCAAACCCCTCATCCAAAAACAGAGAATCGATGGATGTCTTATGGGATACCAAATCAGATAGAGAGACAGCAAGCGCCAAACTGACAAGGAAAGACTCTCCTCCTGATAGGGTTTTAGTATCCCTAGAGGCATCCCCTTGCCAATGGTCAATCACTTCTAACGCTAGACCCTCAGCTGCCCTACGCTGCAACTCGTAGCGACCATGGAGACTACTTAAATGCTTATTTGCCAGCCAAATAAGATGATCCAGTGTGACTGACTGGGCATAACGCCTAAATTTAGCTCCGTCCGCGGAGCCAATAAGAGCATTTAAGTCATCCAGTACGGCAAAAGCTTCTTTCTTTGCTTTAATCTCTTTCATTAAGGTCAGATTGCCTTGTCGGTTTTCCTGCTCCGCCCGAACTCGCTCACGAACTTCTCCCAACTCCAGCAATAGGGCTTGATACTTAGCTTTAACCCCTTGCTGCTGATCCGTGAGACTTTCATAGGTATCCGACTCCGCTATCGAACTTGGAACCGACTGCTCTTCTTGAGCCAATTCCTGATCTCTATTACGAATCTCAATGTTTAATTCTTGGATCTTACTATGTAGTTGCTCTTTCAAGTCAGATAACCGCTGTCGCACTTCTGGTGCCAATCGACTGCTCTGACGCACTTGTTCCGAAGCAAACCCATTTTCTTCTAACGCACGTTGGTACTCTGCTTGCGCTTTTGAAAGCACTTGCTCTGCTTCCTGTAATCGAATTTGACAACTATCAAGCTCAGTCGCCAACCGGGTATGATTGAGCGTTAGCCTTTCCCGCTTGGTCGACCATTCATTAAAGGCTCGTTCTTTATCAACAATTTGATCCAGCCACCATTGACGTGTGGAAGCCACACTTTTGCCATCTAGTGCGGTGACCAACTCAGCGACCAATGCTTGCTTTTGTTTTTTGAGTTCCGCCATGCGCTCTTGACAGGCTTGTTCTTGTGATAGGAGGTCCTGTGTATGTTTACCGCTCGCTTCTAAGCGCCACTCTAATTCGCTGATTAATTTTTGACACTCTGCTGTGTTCCGAGATGCCGATGCCCATTTCTCCAGTGCTTCATTGATTTGCTGAAGATTGACGTAATCCTCTTGAATTAAAGCTGGCTCCAAAATCAGTTCATTCACTTCACTAATAAATACCTGACGTCTGTTAGCTAAGCTTTGGGTTTGCTCTGCATTCTGTCGTTGTAACGACGTCAATTGCTGCTGTGCTTGGGCCTTACTAAGATCCAAACGTTCTGCATCTTTTTCCAGCTGAGTCAATCTAATGGTGTTTTGCACCCTCGCTAAGCCGCCTTTTTGTAGGGTCTTTTCAATATTAACGGCTTGCTCTAATTCGGCTTCCTGATGTGTGAGTTCTCCCCAGAAAGCTTCCATCCCAGCTTTATAGCTTTCTATATCAGGCACCTTTTCAAACCAGCTGGATAAAGTCATTTCAAGCTGGTGATTAAGAGCCTGCTGTTCCTGCTCCCAATCAAGAACTGTTTGACGCTGCTGGGCTAACTTGTGCCGCAGCAACTCTAATGCTTGATGGCATGCTTGGTAAGCTTTAACGGCTTGTTGATAGGATTCTTCTAACTGCTGGTAACGAGTTTCAAGATTTAGATCAATCGTAATCGGGGCGGCTTTGTTGAGGTCATGCTCTGTCGCACCACAAACACCGCAAGGGTCGCCGGGAATTAAGCTCTTCCGTTCTTGCTCTAACACCGATAACCGCTGCTGTAACAGACGCCTTGCTTGCAAGTCTTCCAAATGCTGATGTATCGCTTGTTGTTTAGCATCAAGGTCTGCTTCTTGCTGGGTCAGCCTTTGATGCTCCTGTTCCGATACCTGCCATTCTTGCTTTCGCTCACTCACCAGTCGACTCAGTTGCTCTAAACGGCGAACATCCCCTTCCGCGCCAGACAAACGAGCCAAGGCATCCCGTTTTTTCTGAAGCAAGGAACGTCGCTCTTCAATACTGCCAGACGCCCCCAGTGTCACTTGCAGTTGTTGGCGCGCGGCTTCTTCAACTTCATCCTGCTGAGCTATTTCTGAGCGGCATGTATTCTGCTGATCAAGAATCGATACTCTCTCTTGCTCAAGTTGCTGCAGTATTATTCCCTGCTGGTTTTCTTTGGCAATCAATTCACTTAATTGTCGTTCAGCATTGACCAACTCAGCTTCTTGGGCTTCCCATTTGGCCAGTAAAGATTGAGCTCTACCTCCATCTTTCCACGCCGCAGAAGCCACTTTATGAGACAGCAACTCAGATTGAACCTTATCAATGTCAGACTGCAATGACTGATCCGTCGATGCAGCCGCCTGCTTTTGCTCCAACAGCTTTACAAGAAGACTGTGCTCACGCTCTAATTCTCCACTTACCGCCCCAATCTTTTGTTCCATTGGAGTCCAATGATTTTCAGCTTGGCGCTCAAACGTCATCATTGATTGCTTCGCTTGATCTAGGTGATGCTGGCTCTGGTCACATTCAGAATTGGCCTCTTTTAACGCTTCATCACAGACCTGAACCTCATGATTAATACCTTTTAATTGAGTGCTTTGCTTATCACACTCCTTGGCCAACTCAACCAATTGTTGTTGCCCAACTTCCAGACTCTCTGCTTTCTGAGCAAATGCCAACCGGTCAAACTCTGATCCATGAGAGGCCAAGGTTTCGTTTGCAAGTCCGAACTCCTTTTGAGCTTGATTTTGCTTACTACGCAACTCTCTTAGGCGGCTAAACCAACTTACGCCCTGATTCAATCGCTCCAACTCTTTTTCAAGAGCCTGTTGGGTCAAACTATACTCTTGTAGCTGTGTAGACAGAGCCGAAAAAGCGTCTTCATCCATCAACTTATGGCTTGCGTAAATCGCCTCTTGTTGTTGTATCTCTTGCTTGCCTTCACGATGCCGTTCAAAGATACGCTTAGATATAATGGCGTACAGCTCCGTACCGGTAAGCTCTTCTAGTAACTCAGCACGCTCTCCATCTTTGGCATTCAAGAAAGCAGCAAAGCCACCCTGTGCCAGCATCATGGAGCGGGTAAAGCGGTCAAAGTCCAAACCTGTTAATTCCGCAACCTTGGCGATTTTAGGGGCAATTTTGTCGGTGATAACTGTGCCATCTGATTGGGCCAGTTCACATTGAATCTGCTGTAAATTTCCAGTGGCTTGGTTGCGGGCCCGCCGCTGTCCCCAAAAGGCTCGATAGCGGACACCTTTTACTTCAAACACCACTTCGGCTGAACAATGGGCCGTATGACGCGTCATGACATCATTGGCCGACTGGGACACATTTACCCTTGGCGTTTGATGGTAAAGGGCAAGACACATGGCATCTAGTAAGGTGGACTTACCTGCCCCTGTTGGCCCAGTGATGGCGAATATTCCAGAACTTGCTAACGGCTCAGCTTCGAAATCAATGAACCATTTACCTTTGAGGGAATTTAAGTTTTCAAACCCCAGTGAGCAAATCTTCATTCCGCGACCTCATTCTCATCGATAAAGGTATTGAACATTTGCGCAAGATGTTTGGCGTGATCTTCATCAAGTTGTTTTTCTTCCAATAGCTGGGCAAACACATCTTGCGGAGTCACATCTTCCAAGGTCGCTGTTTCGCCGTTATTGGTATTGAGACTAATGTGCTTACGAAGGCGTTGCACCTTAAGCACCTCAATATTTTTACCCTCCAGTAGCTCACTCACCTGCTCTTGAAACAAGCCAATATTGATGTCATCGGTCAAGGTTAAATCAAGCCATAGGCATAATTCGGACTCGTTTGTGATAGCCGCTAATGCTTCAACTAACTCATCACGACTGCCTTTTAGACTTCTTAGCTCCCTAAAATTTGGGATAGAAATAAGGTCTACGTTCTTATTCTCTGTATCAAAAACCGCCACAGATTTTTGTGTACCACTTTCATCAAAACTCATAGGAATGGGTGAACCCGAGTAACGCCACTGCTCTTTACCCCCCACCTGCATTGGCTTATGAATGTGACCAAGCGCCAAGTAATCGAATTCTGGTAATAACGCTGGCGGGAGCGCCTCAAGGGTCCCCACATAAATATCTCGCACGGACTCTGTTTTCTGGCCACCTAATACCGTCAAATGCCCTGTACCAATGATAGGTAAATCTTCGGCCACTTGCTTGGCTTGCTCATATAGCACCCTGTAATAGGCTTGAATACGATCTGACAGTTGCGCTTGTTTCGCATCAATGGACTGTCCTAACTCACGCTGCACCATGTCTCTGACTCTTAAAAAAGGGACCGCGCAGACCATTGCAGCACGCTCCCCGGCTCGGTTCTTTAAGGTCACCAATGATGCTTCTAGTTGGTCCCAACTGGGTTGAGTAATCACATAGGTATTCATCTGCTGTAGCAGGCTTTTACTTTCATTGAGCACACTCACAGAATCATGATTTCCTGCCACCACGATCAGAGCACAATCCCGTTGATATAAAGCCAACACCAATTCTAGATAAAGCTCTCGGGCATAACTGGGAGGTGTACTGGTATCAAACACATCTCCAGCTAAAATCACTGCTTCAATGTTTGCTGCGGTTACGTAATCCAGTAACCAGCTAATCAATAATTGATGTTCCTCGGCGCGACTTCGCCCCATAAAGCTTTGCCCAAGATGCCAATCAGAGGTATGGAGAATTTTCATAGACTACTTCGTAAGTAAAAGGTACTGGTACTGCTCAACCCGCATCTTACTGAGGCTAAACACTTTCTCTAAGGATTCCATAGACACACTGCGATCAATTAAAACATATGCCACGTCATAACGTTGAAAGACTTGATCTGGGATGGCCCCTTCAAAGTCAGTCACCAGTGGTTGCCCATAAACTCGGTGACTGAGCGCCATCAGTGATTTAATTAACTCGTCCCCCAATGGCACGAGGTGCCCCTCACAAATAATGACCGATTTAAGGGCTGGATCTATATGGGTACGTTGCTGTTTTTTACCTAATTCTAGGGTGCCAAAGTCTGCTTCTAAACGAATAGGTAGCAATAAACGCACGGCTTCATCAGAGGAAGTTAAACTCACTGACATCCCCGTCTCATCGCCAATACGCCAATTAATGGCGTCGCAGGGCAATAAAGCGGTATTAGCGTGGCAGGTAACGATAGCGAAATCATCTGCCTCCACTGTTACATCCGTTATTCGTGTGGCAATAGGAAAAGCATTTTGTCCATAACGGGTTAAAGCGAGATTTTGATCCACGGATGTTTGGCAGGTCAGGCGTTTTTCCTGAGAGTGCAGATCAAACAAGGCACAACTTTCACAAGCGCCCGCTAGACAACTGTGTGGCACAATCGCTCCTTTACCCAGCAAGCCTTGAAGAAGATTGCTGCCCGCGGGCAAAAGGTAAGAAGAACCATCCAGTGTGACCGTATAAATTTCAGACATGAAGGGCTAAGTATCCCGTACAAAACCCTATTATGACGGGGGGAAGCTATCGGATGCAAACCCAAGCCCCCATGGGGGATTAGCAGATTTTCAATGCGCCTCTGTGGGGAACAAGGGTAATGAGATAATAGCGATGGATGGGCAAATTCAACTCTTTAATACTCCATGTACAGGCCATCGATTTCCCTCCTTTGCCTTTCAACTGCCCCATATGAGGAGTAGAAACCTCTTTTAAACGTGTTGCTAGCTCCTGACTCCAACCTTTTTCAAATAACTCTGTTAAATCATCAAACAGCTTCAACTTACCCAAGGAAGCCCCAAACACCTCTTGCATGGGGTAGCCTGTTAGCAATTGGGCACTTTGACTGACACCTAAAATAGCGCCATGTTGATTAACTAAAATACTGGCGTCTGGTAGTTTATCGAGCAAAAGTCGCGACAGTTCATTCACCTCTTGCAGCTGAACCTGTACGCCAATTAAATCATCATTCAGATCATTTCGTTGATGCCGTAACACCTCACAGCGTTTTGCTAGGCTTTCACACAGACTTAGGCCATCCATACTGACCTCTAGGTATTCCAAATGATGACGAGCCAAAATTAGATGAAAGCTATGATAACGCCGGTATAAGCTGTACAAGAGCGCTAAAATAAGCACTACAACCAGAACAACCAAATAAGCTTGCACATTGAACTCGGAATGGACTTGATTAAACACTAGGTATTCAACCGCCACACCGAGTATGAACGCGAGCACAAGCGCCAGAGTAAAACTGCTACGCATCGAATTTGGCACTCTTAGTGTAACGAAACGAAATGGTCACAGGCTCTACCCAATAAAAAAAACGACCTGCTAAATTTAGCAGGTCGTTGGGGCTCTCTGTGTGACGAAATGTTGTAATTACTTTGGTGGGGAGTAACTATGCTCGCACTCTTGGTGTCGCCAGCAGCAGAGCCTTAAGCAGCTCCCAAAACTCTGCTACTGAGGCTATCTCTAGTCGCTCAGAAGGAGAATGGGCGCCGCGGATATTCGGCCCAAAAGACACCATTTCCATTGCGGGGTATTTTGCTCCAATGATCCCGCACTCCAGCCCTGCATGGATCACTTTAACGTTTGGCGCAAAGCCCATCACTTGCTGATGAATCTCGTTAAATTGCTTTAACAGCCCCTGATCAGGCTGGGGCTTCCAACCTGGGTAGCCATTTTCCAACAAAACATCGCATCCAATTAACTCAAAGGGAGACGCCGCCACTCGGGCCAAGTAATCCGTCTGACTATCAACTAACGATCGCACCAATAAGCACGCTGAAAAAGACAGTCCACTCCCCTCTGGCAACAAACGAACAACGCCAAAATTACAGGATGTCTCGGTGACACCGGATAAAACGGGTGACATTCTATGAACCCCATTCGGCGCCACAGATAAGGCTTGCAAAAACGCGACCTGCTCCGCCTCAGGCAAATGAGGTGCTGCGGGTGCTGGTACCACCGAGATCGTCAAATTAGGATCTGTGTCTGCAAATTCTGCAGCAAACACCTCCGCAAAACCCTTCACTAGGTTTGACGCTTGGTCAAGCTGATCCTTTGCAAGGGCAATCGTAGCTTTGGCATCTCGAGCAATGGCATTTCGTAAAGTGCCCCCCTCAAAAGACCCTAAGCCAAATGAAATCTGCTCCGCCAATTCAGACAACAAGCGTGTTAAAAGAACGTTGGCGTTGGCCAGTCCCTTATGAATATCAAGTCCCGAGTGCCCACCTTTAAGCCCTGATACCGTCACTTGCAAGCCCGTATCAAACAGCTCAGTTCGTTGTGCGGGATACTTATGAGCAACATTGATATCAATCCCCCCCGCACAACCGATGTAAACATCACCCCGGTCTTCAGAGTCTAGATTCAGCAGCCGAGTGCCCTTTAGAACACCTGGAGCAAGTTGTGCCGCACCTCTAAGACTGGTTTCTTCTTCAATGGTAAATAACGCCTCAATAGGCCCATGGGGGATATCCTCCGCTGCCAGCACAGCAAGTATCGCCGCAACGCCAATACCATTATCAGCCCCAAGTGTCGTACCACGGGCATGAACCCAACCATCCTGTTCATAAGTCTCTAACGGATCAGTTTCAAAATTATGGGATGAGTTTGCTTCTTTTTGTGCCACCATATCCAAATGGCCTTGCAACACTGTGGTCTCACAATGTTCCATACCCGCAGTGGCATCTTTTAAGATAAATAGGTTACCAACCTCATCCACAAAGGACGTTAGGTTCTTTGCCTTAGCCCACGCGATCAAATGATCTCGCAGTTTTTTTTCGTGAAAGGAAGGGCGTGGGGTGTCGCACATTAGGCGAAATTGTGTCCACACTGACTCGGGGGCCAATGTGTCTAACCATGCATTCATTATTTACTCCTAAGGGAAGCCATCATGGATCACAAGATGGCTTCTCAAACAGTCTGATTAATTAACGCTTTTTGAGCGCCGCTGCGGAGAATGTGACAAATTCTTCAGCGCTTGTGGGGTGGACTCCGACCGTTGAGTCAAAGTGTGCCTTAGTTGCGCCTGCTTTGATAGCAATTCCTAATCCTTGAATGATTTCACCCGCATAATCACCCACCATATGTGCGCCTAAAACTCGATCGGTTCCGCGATCCACGATCAGTTTCATAAAGGAGCGTTCTTGTGCCCCTGACAGGGTATGCTTCATGGCGCGGAAATCTGTTTGATACACATCGATATCGAAACCACGATCGTCCGCTTCTTGTTCAGTGAGGCCCACAGTGCCAATCGGCGGCTGACAGAAGACTGCAGTAGGAATGTTGTCGTAATCCATGGCACATTCTTTCTGGTCGAACCAGTACCCTATTAGTGCCATAGCTTCTTTGATCGCAACCGGCGTAAGCTGAACCTTATCAGTCACATCACCGATGGCGTAGACACTTTCCACTGTGCTTTTGTAGTTGTGGTCTACCTCAATAGCCCCCTTGCTGTTGGTTTTCACACCCACTGCCTCAAGGTTTAACTCTGCCGTTTTAGGAACACGTCCAGTCGCATACAAGACTTGATCCACCACTAGCTCTCGACCATTTTTTAATGTTACGCGTTTTTGTTTGCCATCCATTTCAATGGCTGCCACATCACTGTTGAGCTGCACATCAATGCCCGCTTTATTAAACTCTTGGGTCGCAAACTCACGTACGTCTTCATCAAAGCCACGTAGCAACTTGTCACCACGATACATAAGAGTAGTGCTGACGCCTAAGCCATTACAAATACCCGCGAACTCTACAGCGATGTAACCACCGCCCACCACAAGAATAGACTCAGGCAATTCATCCAAATAAAACATGTCATCTGACACCAGAGCGTGTTCACTGCCGGGAAATTCAGGCACAAAAGGCTGAGCCCCTACTGCGATCAAAATACGCTCTGCCGTGATCAACTCCTCACCCACTTGAACTGTGTGTGCATCAACCAACTTGCCATAACCTTGATGAATAGTAACCCCAGGGTTCTCAAGAAGGTTTTTATAAATTCCGTTCAGTCGTTCAATCTCTTTTGTTTTATTGTCTCGTAGGGTCGCCCAATCGAAGGAAGGTTTAGCAAACTGCCAGCCATATCCTTGGGCCTGCTCCGCGACATGACCGTATTCAGAGCCATAGACAAATAATTTTTTAGGGACACAACCTATGTTTACACAGGTACCGCCCAGGGCTGAGGCTTCTGCAACACCTACTTTAAAGCCTTTTGATGCCGCAACTCGGCTGGCTCGGACACCACCAGAACCAGCACCTATTACGAAAAGATCGTATTGATATTGCATAACGTTTCCCTCTTAAATTCGTTTGCTTCTTTTATGAGGATCAATCCACTATTTTCAATGAAGGTTTTGCACGCCAAATGCAGAAGAAAAGCGCTAATCGTGTTGTCAATAGGACTTTAATCTGTAACTATTCTTGACCAACAGGATTATATAAGCAGGATTTATAGGTGTTATGAAAGTTGTATCCTTCAACATCAACGGCCTTAGAGCACGCCCCCATCAAATTGAAGCTTTGGTAGCCGAGCAACAACCGGACATCATTGGTTTACAGGAAATTAAGGTTCATGACGAAGCCTTTCCCCATGAGATCCCTCAATCAGTTGGGTATCACGCATACCACTTCGGCCAAAAATCCCACTACGGTGTGGCCATATTCAGCAAAGCACCTGCTGTAAGTGTTGAATACGGCTTTCCAGGGGACGAAGAAGACGCCCAGCGCCGTATGATTATCGCGACATTTGATACGCCATCAGGACCACTAAAGGTCATTAATGGGTATTTTCCACAGGGGGAAAGCCGTGACCATGAAACAAAATTCCCTGCTAAGCGTAAATTCTACGCGGACCTAATGTCCTACCTTGCAAATCAATCACCTGAAGAGCAAATTGTCGTCATGGGTGACTTCAATATCTCCTACCAAGATTGCGATATTGGTATCGGTGAACAAAATGCAAAACGTTGGTTACGTACGGGCAAATGTAGCTTTTTGCCGGAAGAGCGTGAATGGTTTGAGCAACTTCTTGGTTGGGGGCTTGGGGACACCTATCGTGTCCAAAACCCTGATAACAATGAGTTTTTTAGCTGGTTTGATTACCGTTCCAAAGGATTTGATGACCAACCTAAACGCGGATTGAGAATAGATGGCGTCCTGGCTACAGCCTCGCTAATGAACAAGCTAGTTGCCTCTGGCATTGATTACCAAATTCGCGGCATGGAAAAACCTTCTGACCACGCACCGATTTGGGCAGAATTTAATCTCGCCTGATTAGATCATTATTTGATCAAGTAGAATAGATAGACATACGCTGGGGGTAGGAACGCCTTGTACGGAATCTACCCCCAGTCTTATCCACAATAGATGTGGATCATTTATTTCTGAACGGCTATTTGATATAAAACATTATAGTCATTTTCATTTACACTAACGATTACAAGCTGACCACCATGCCTAACCCTAACTTAACCATTAACGAAATACTCGATAGAGCGGGAGAAGCTTCAGGGTTTCTTAAAGCGCTAGGAAATGAAAACAGACTGATTATTCTGTGTTATTTACTAGAAGGCGAGTTATCAGTTGGTTCGTTGAATGAAAAACTCCCATTGAGCCAGTCCGCTCTTTCACAACACCTTGCCGTGTTACGTAAAGATAAGTTGGTAGAAACACGTCGCGACTCTCAAACCATCTACTACTCTATTGCAGATGAGCGCGTTAAAGAGCTGATCCAGACCCTTTATCGTCTATTTTGCCAGTAGAAATTGCTCTAACTTATTTGCCATCCACTTTGGTTGCTCCAAGGGCAGCATGTGCCCACAATTTGAGACTGAGTGGATGGTCACATTATCTAAAGCATTTAAGCGCACCATGGCCTGCGGACTGACAAACTGATCATATCGACCGGCTAAGACCAACCAATCACACCCGCTAGCTTTAATGACATCAAAATTCTCTCGACGCTCCAAAGTCGCCTCTAATTGCGCCAAAAGCGCTGGCTCCCCAAGCGCCTCATCCATGGCTTTAATACACTCTAAAAGTCCACCATCTTCCCTATGATCTGGCGCCAGCATAGCCATGGCTTTTTTCTTTGGGATGCCTTTATAGCCGACCTTTTTAACCCAATTCAACGCTTGCACTCGCTGAGCTTTCTCCGACTCAGGTAAAGCCGTTCCTACATTCGAGACCATAACCGCAGATAATAAGCGTTCTGGAACGACGCGAGCTAACTCAGACACCAGATATCCACCAAGGGAAAACCCTATTACGTGGAATGGCTCTTTTGGTAAAGATTCAACAAGAGCTGCCACCATCCGATCCAAGACATTCTCCTCAGGAATGACTATGTGAATCAGACGGATGTTATCAGGTAAAAAATCGAGCACCCTTTGCCAAAGGCGCTCGTCACACATGGTGCCAGGTAGGCAATACACATCAATCATAGGATCTTTGTTCTCTTCTAAATCTAATCTTGTCGAACTCTGATAAAACTGGCAAACCTCGGAATCCCATTTTGAGTCAATCCCTGATAGCGGTAGGTCACATGGTCTCCTATGGCTGGTGGCTGAGCACGCTCTACATCAGTAAATCCTGTGCCAATTCGAAACTGCTTACCATCAGGCATTTCCACCAATAGAGAGCCAAGCTTACCCTCATACTTTCCCTTACCTGGGATATGGCCAATCACTCTGGCCTCAGCATCCATGTAGGGCTTAAGCTTTAACAAGGCATCACTGCGACCACTTCTATGCAAAGCATCTTTACGATGCAGCATCAGACCTTCGCCCCCTTTGGCAACAACCTTATCAAGCCATTGATACAAGGCAGCTGCGTCGCTTACCTGATGTTGAGAAATGGGACGAATAGTTGGACTGTCTAAGCTGAGTATGACTGCAAGATAACGCTCAGCCCGTTGTTCGAACGTGTCTTCTGCAGAGGGAGCATCAAACACCATATAGGTGATCTGTTGCCAATCAGCGGTATTTGGCGTGTTATCCAGAACTGTTTGTTGAACTAGATGAAACTTCCCTTCCCCTGCCCAAAGCTCTCCGTCCAACCAAAGTTTTGGCCATCCTTGGGTATAACCTTCAGGGGTCACAATAGGATGACCGTTGCGAGTAACCAAACGTTCACCATCCCAAATGGCACGTATGCCATCCAGTTTCTCACTAACCAAATATTGGTCAACTGGCTCTGCATCATAGACCTTCGCTAACTGAACACCTGTTTGCGAAAAAACCTGAGTTGCGAACAATAAACACAATCCTAGCCAAAGCTTCATACTCCACCTCCCTGTGGCGCAGCCAAAAAAAAGCCCAGACATCCTGTCTGGGCTTTTCACTTTAGCCTGATTAGTTCGACATTTGAACAATCAGTTTATTCATTCGACTCACAAAGGTCGCTGGGTCATCCAGTTGGCCACCTTCTGCCAAAGTCGCCTGCTCATAAAGCAACCAAGCCATATCAGAGAAACGGTCTTCGTCACTTTCAGCGTCCATTTTCTGGACGATTGGGTGATCAGGATTCACTTCCAAGGAAGGCTTAGATTCAGGCAATTGCTGGCCCGCCTGCTCTAACAAGCGGCGCATCTGTAAGCCCATGTCAAACTCACCAACCACAAGGCAAGCTGGAGAGTTAGTCAGGCGATCAGTACTGTTTACCGATGTCACTTTTTCAGATAGCACAGCTGTCATACGCTCTAGCAGAGGCTTAATTTGCTCCGCTTTTTGTTCGTTCTCTTTTTTCTTCTCTTCGCTTTCTTCTACATCGATGTCCAGCTTACCTTTCGTCACATCTTGGAAAGTTTTGCCATCGAATTCACGTAGAGAAGACATCATCCACTCATCAATACGATCACTTAGCAGCAAGACTTCGTAGCCTTTTTTACGTAGTACTTCTAAGTGCGGGCTGTTTTTGGCCGTATTGTGGTTTTCAGCATAGATGTAGTAAATCTTATCTTGACCCTCTGGCATACGCTCAATGTAGCCTTTTAATGACTCAGTTTGAGCCGCTTTATCAGTATGGGTCGAGCTAAAGCGAAGCAATTCAGCGATCTTGTCTTTGTTACCAAAGTCATCTGCTGGGCCTTCTTTTAGCACTTGGCCAAATTCATCCCAGAAAGTTTGGTAAGTGTCTGGATCGTTTTTAGCCATTTTAGACAACATATCCAACACACGCTTGGTTAACGCTGAACGCATGGAATCCACTGCATTGTCATTTTGCAAAATTTCACGAGAAACGTTCAAAGACAAATCATTAGAGTCGATGACACCTTTCACAAAACGCATGTAAGGCGGCAGGAAGGCTTCTGCATCATCCATAATAAACACGCGCTGCACGTAAAGCTTCAGCCCACGCAACATGTCACGGTTCCAAAGATCCTGTGGTGCCTTCGCTGGAATGTACAGCAAGCTAGTGTATTCAAGCTTACCTTCAACCTTGTTATGGGACCATTTCAATGGATCTTGGAAATCATGGGACACGTGCTTGTAGAACTCTTTGTACTCTTCTTCGCTCACTTCGTTACGAGGACGTGTCCAAAGCGCTTTAGCGGAGTTCACGGCTTCCCATTCTGTTTCACCAGTATTTTCTACTGGTTTTGGGTTACCTTCTTCATCGAACTCAGGAGTCGGCTGCTTTTCCATTTCTACAGGGATGGAAATATGGTCAGAGTATTTAGAAACCAAAGAGCGTAGGCGCCAGTTGTCCGCAAACTCTTTATCACCTTCTTTAAGATGCAAGGTAATACGAGTACCACGGGTGTCCTTTTCGATGGTCTCAATAGTGAATTCACCGGTCCCTTCTGACTCCCAACGAACCCCCTCTTGTGAGCCTGCTCGACGTGTCTCGACGGATACGCGATCTGCTACGATAAACGCAGAATAGAAACCTACACCAAATTGGCCAATCAATTGGCTGTCTTTCTTTTGATCACCGCTAAGCTGCTCTAAAAATTGAGCAGTACCTGATTTGGCAATAGTGCCTAAGTTTGAGATGGCTTCATCACGGGTCATACCGACACCGTTGTCATCTATCGTTAGGGTACCCGCTTCTTGGTCGAAGCTAATACGCACTCTAAGATTGGGATCGTCTGATAGTAAATCGGCGTTTGAAACTGCCTCAAAACGGAGTTTATCTACCGCGTCAGATGCGTTTGAAATAAGCTCACGTAGAAAGATTTCTTTGTTCGAGTACAAAGAATGGATCATTAAATGAAGCAGTTGTTTGACTTCAGTTTGAAATCCTAACGTTTCTTTTTGAGTTTCAGTTGTCATGTTTCTCCATGCTCCTCACAGTTACAACATTCGCACCAAAGGGCGCGTAATTCAGTTCTGATTAGGGTTATGGAGTCACTGAAAAATTTTTCAACCGTTAACGTGAACGCTTATGCACAATTGTGAGGCCATCTCCGATGGTAAGTAGGCTTGAATCCACTTCCGAGTCTTGGTGAATGAGATCATTAAGAGCACGGACAATGCGAGTATCTTTGTCATCAAATTCTTCATTTGCCACATTGCCCCACCACAGCGTGTTATCTATGACCATACATCCACCCTCTCTTAGCAAGGTTTTACCAAGATCGTAGTAGGCCAGTAAGTTGCCCTTGTCGGCGTCCACAAACATAAAATCGAAAGTACCCGCTTGCTCTTGAACGAGGGCTTCTAGTGCCGCTTTTGCATCACAACAACGTGTCGTTATTCGATCAGATAAGCCTGCTTGGTCGATGTACTTGTTCGCTATATCTAGCCACATTTGTTTTTTATCAAATGCCAGCAAAGAAGCATCCTGAGATAACTTCAACCCCATAGAGAGAGTGCTATAGCCAGTAAAAACACCTACCTCGAGGACCTTTTTGGGTTGCTGCAAAGCAATCAATAGCCCTAAAAACTGACCCACTTCCGGTGACAAAGCCATCCGAGCCATATGGTATTGAGCAGTTTCTCGACGCAGGGCCTCAAGTACCTCTGGCTCATTGACGGAATGCTCAATCAAATAACGGTACAAACCATCATCCACCTGTACCGTTCGATTAACAGGAGGATTATCTTCGGACACTTGTTTAGGGAAATTAGGAAGCATGAGACTTAATCACCAAACCACGGCTGAGGGTTTTAAACGTCTTAGAACGGAACTCGCGACGGTAAAGCACCGCAACCACCATAACACTAGCGGCCATGCAGAAATACGGACCCAAAAACCAAGCAGAAAAAGCCATAGCAAAATAATAAGCACGCAAACCATAATTAAACTGGTTCGCCGCTAAACTGCAGATTTTCGCCATATGCATGGCATAAAGTTCCCGCTCACTGTCTTCGATACCACGCTCCGTGGCTAAGGGGGCACTGCCCACTAAGACAGAGCAAAAATTGTACTGGCGAACCGACCAAGTAAAGGTAAAGAACGCATAGACAAAAATCAGAACTAAGACGATGATTTTCAATTCCCACTCGGTTTGATTGGTGGGAGAAAACAATGCAAACTCATTAATAATACTCAAGGCCTGCTCTGAGTAATTAAAGGCTGTAAACAAGCCAGCAATAATCAACAGACTGCTTGACGCAAAAAATAAGCTACTGCGCTCAAGGTTGGCCATGACCGAGGCATCGGCGATGCGATTGTCTCGACGAAGTAAGCGGGACATCCATGCTAATCGAAATTGGTGCAACACACTCACTAAACAGGTACGTCGTTTGGAGTTATGCAGCGCATAGAAGGCATACCCCCACCAACATCCAATAAACACCACCATGGTTAAAATAGTTAACGGATCAAATAGAACCTGACTGTCCATATATCGTTACAACGCCTTATCAATGAGAGAGACACTCGTCATTATATCCAAAACTGTGACAAAGAGAGTGTCTAATGGACCTAAGTTAAGCAAACATCTTAATCTTTTTGCAGGTCTGTGACGTTTTAGCTCCACACAGTGAAATAAATTTGACTAATTGGTCTGATAGTCATTTGTTCCTTGTCTTTAACAGAAAAATAGCGCTATGCTGGATTTGTAACTTGATGGGAGGACGTTTGATGAAACGTTTGTTGATTTTCATATTGCTATTGCCTTTGATGCTCTTTGTGAGTGCAGGCAGTCATGCGAGTGAAGATTGCAACGCTCCTAGCTACCTCAAAACAGGTTTAGTCGAAACCGCTTTTGAGCTTCCCACTGTCGAAGTGGCTCCCGACTTAGATGACGTATTAGTCACTAGCCATAACCCTTTAGGCTCTTCACCTAGCACTTTTAAAGTATCCATCGCACATTTCTGCGCTGTTTCTGATGCTATCAGCCTATTCACCTGTCGTGGTCCTCCAACCGCTTAATTATTTAACAAGCCTTTTTTAAATAATTAACTATTTGGAGTAACACCATGAAAACACTTACCTACGTGACTACGAAAGACGTAAACGAACTTGCTTGGCCTGAACTGCAACAAAACACAGGCCTTTACTCACCTGCTACCCGTGTTTTTACGGATTTTAAAGTCAGCATCCCACGTGTGATCGAGCCAACGGTTCGTGCTGATGTGCTTGCTAACATTATGAAAAAAGAGCACGTGCGCATGAAAGTCGTGGTAGACGCAAAAAACAGCTTTTTAGGTATCGTTAGCTTAGAGGATTTGTCTGAAGAAGCCTTTATCAAGCAAGCAGCTGCTGGCTACCTTAGAGATGAACTTTTAGCAATAGATCTAATGCGCCCTAAAGAAGAACTATTAGCCGTATCTTATAGCTCACTTAAAAACAGTGATATCGAATCTTTAATTTACAGCCAAAAATCAAATCCATTTCAACACCTGTTGGTGGTAGATGAGGAAACTAAAGCCATACGTGGTTTAATCTCAGCAAATGACATTGTGCGCCAATTAAAACTAAACGTAGACGTAACAACTTCTACCAGTTTCGCCAAGTTACATGCAGTGATTGAAGGCGATTACGCTCAGAGCAAACGCCTACGCGTTGCCTAAGCAACTTTCGCATACCCCAAAGAAAAAGGCTGGTTTAACCAGCCTTTTTCTTTTGCACCCAATAGTAGTAAAGATCCCCTTCTACCACCTGCTTAATCAGTGGATGACCAAGGAAATTACAAAATTTCGGCACATCCCGTTCAGTTGATGGGTCTGTCGCAATAATCTTAACCACCTCTCCAGGGGCCATCTTACGTATGACTCCATGGAGCATCATGACTGGCTCAGGGCAATATAACCCTTGGGTATCTAGCTCTTCTTTATGTTCAATGGTATCTGTCATATTTGCCTCAAATCGACGACTGAATACAGCTCACAGTCTGCTTGACCAAGGTCTCAATGACCTCTTCTTGACTCATATTGTAACGCTTTAACAGTTTAAAATCGTGATCAGCGCCTTCAAACCAATGCAGATTAATATTGGGTAACAATTGTTGCTGCTCTACCCAATCCCTATTCCCTAACCCATCTCGCGTACCTTGTATAATATGGAAAGGCACATTTTTGGAGTGCTTTAGATGGTATAAACGATCTTTTTCTGGTTTTTTGGGAGGGTAAAATGGGTACCCTAACGCGACACAGGCCTTAACCTGGTGCGTTGCACACAGTTCAGCAATGATTCGACTCCCCATGGACTTACCAATCAATATAATCGGCTCTTGCTTGGGAATCTTGTCACGGGCTTCTTCAATCAGCTTATTAATATTTGGCGGAGGACGCCGCTTTCCACCCAAGTCCATTTCAGCCATATAGTCGAGGGTAAAAGGTATCACTTCCACCTCTCCAAACACTGCAAGACACTGGGTTAACTGCTGGTCAAAAACGTTTAAGAAATCGCCACTGTGGCCTGCGCCAGCACCATGTAACACATATACTTTAATCATACGTAGCCGCAATCATCTCCTATACAAATTGTAACGATTAAGCCCGAGAATGGACGCACTATTATGAGGACAGAAGCTTTAATAACAAGCCTGTTAAGGGTGCCCCATCAATGAACACACCTACTTGAACGCACTCGCAGCCCTGCAAAGCTAATCAGAGAGGGGTGGATAATGACAAAGCTTGATCTATATCAGTTTCCCATAATGCAATGGGAGTACACTTCCTATTAGAAAATTTAATAGGACAGACTCCATGCTTTGGGATTCACAACTCATTCATAAATACAATTTAGCGGGGCCACGTTACACGTCCTACCCCACTGCACCTAAATTTGACAGTAACATCAGCAAAATGGCACTGATCGACAAGATGTTGACGCCCTCAAATCAGCCTTTAAGCTTGTATTTTCATGTGCCTTTCTGTGCGCACCTTTGCTATTACTGCGCCTGTAATAAGATTGTGACCAAGCAATATGATAAGGGTAACGAATACGTGGAGATTTTGGGTGAAGAAATGCGTCTTCGCTCCTTGATGCTTGACCAAACCCGCCCAGTAACACAACTCCATTTTGGTGGTGGCACCCCCACTTTTCTTAGCGAAACCAACCTAAGACGCTTGTTTAAAAAAATCGATGAGACATTTACTTTAGTGCGTGATGGCTCACAAGATTTCAGCATTGAAATTGATCCGCGAGAAGTTGATCGAAGCAAACTGGAAACACTGGCAGACCTTGGTTTTAATCGAGTCAGCCTGGGCATTCAGGACTTTAATCCGGATGTGCAAAAAGCCATTCATCGAATCCAGTCATTAGATCTGGTCAACAAGGTAGTCAATGATATAAGAGCGTTAGGTTTCAGCTCCATAAACTTTGACCTTATTTATGGCCTACCAAAACAAACTTTAGAAGGTTTTGATAAAACCTTAGATCAAGTCATCGCATTATCTCCTGATAGGATCTCAGTATTTAATTATGCCCACTTACCAAATAGATTTGCGCCACAAAAGCGAATTCTAGATGCTGATCTACCATCACCCGATCAAAAACTTACATTATTAAAATATACCATTGAAAAGCTCACGGGAGCTGGCTACGTTTATATAGGCATGGATCATTTTGCTAAGCCCAGCGACCCTCTAACGATTGCTCAGCAGCAGGGTCATATGCAACGCAATTTCCAAGGTTATACCACCCACGCAGAAACCGACCTGCTTGCATTTGGTGTCTCTGGTATTAGTCAAATTGATGGGGCTTACTTTCAAAACCATACGGATCTTTCGCTGTATCAAAACAGTATTGAGAATGGTCAATTAGCCATTATGAAAGGCTATATTAGTCACCAAGACGATCGTATCCGACATTTTGTGATCATGCAGTTGCTTTGTCACAACTATATTTCCAGCAGCATGGTGGAGTCTGAATTTAATGTTAGTTTTTGTGAATATTTCCAAACTGAACTAGACAGGCTAGCAGCGCTGGAGGAAGATGGCGTCCTGACAATCACGAAAAGTGATGACGGCGTTACCATCCAAATTAATGAGATTGGTCGATTACTAGTGCGCTGTGTGTGCATGGCTTTTGACCAATATATCAACGAAAACGCATCATTTTCTAAAGTCATATAATAACGCCCGATCGAGCTCAGGGAGAGTCCAATGTCTGTTATCAACGCAAATACTCGTTTCAATAGTAAATTGACATCGCAATGTCAGAATTGCAGTTTAAGCGCCCTTTGTTTGCCAATTGCCTTGGCTGACGAAGACGTAAACCGCTTAGATCAGATTATTGAACGTAAGCGACCGCTTAAAAAAGGTGAATTACTCTTTCGCCAAGGTCAGGAATTCGACTCTGTGTTTGCTGTGCGTACTGGCACACTTAAGACATTCAATATTACTAATACCGGTGAAGAACAAATAACAGGGTTTTATTGCCCTAGCGAATTATTGGGTTTAAGTGGCATTGATAACAACACATACCCTGTATCTGCAAAAGCATTAGAAACAACGACAGTCTGTGAAATTCCATTCGCTCACTTGGAGCAATTAACAGCGCAAATTCCGTCCTTGAAACATCAGATCTTTCGTTTGATGAGTCGTAAGATATGTGACGACCAACAAATGATGGTGTTACTTGGCAAGAAAAATGCGGATGAAAAAGTCGCTTCATTCTTGATGAACCTTTCCCATCGTTTTAAAAAGCGCGGTTACTCTGCCACCTCTTTCCGTCTTTCCATGTCACGAAGTGAGATTGGTAACTACCTTGGATTAGCTGTTGAAACAGTGAGCCGTGTGATGACACGCTTCCAAAAAAATGGGCTGATTGATGTGGACGGCAAAGAAATTACCATTGTCGATCTGCCAGAGATGGAGAAACTTGTCGGTGTTGTGGAAGAGTGTGGTAAGATCGAGCACGCTTAATTAACCAAACAGTTAAGGTTTTACTTCATGCTCTTTGATGACTTTTACTTTAAGTCGCTGATTCGCACGGTCGAAGACTGGCCAAAGCCAGGTATCAGCTTCCGCGACATTACTCCCATCTTCACCAACCCGAAAGGGATGAGAATGGTCGTGGATGCCTATGTTCACCGTTACATTGACTCAGACATCACTCACATTGCTTGTATTGATGCACGAGGCTTTTTGATCGCATCTGTGTTGGCTTACGAGCTACGCAAACCTTTGGTACTTGTTCGTAAAAAAGGCAAGTTGCCAGGCAAAACGATCTCCCAGAGCTATGACCTTGAATACGGCAGCGCAGAGCTGGAGATTCAAGAAGATGCCGTATCTGAAGGCGCCAATGTTCTATTGTTTGATGATCTTATTGCAACAGGTGGCACCTTGATCGCAGCCATGTCTCTGCTTCGTCAGCAAGGCGCTACAATTAAAGAAGTAGCCTCTATCATTGATCTTCCTGATCTAGGTGGTAGCGCTAAAATACAGGAACTTGAAGTGCCTGTCTTTGCATTATGTGCCTTTGAAGGCGAATAGCTTTCCCTTCCTAGGGACAATAAAAAAGGTGGCCATTGGCCACCTTTTTTTGATCTCTCAAAAGGATTTAGAAGTAAGTTACCACACCAATTCCGATGCTTTTGTTCATTTCAGCATCAGAAGAGTAGTCATCCAAATCGACATTGGTTAGGCCGTAGCGGACAAACACAAGAGCATTACGCAAAGTACGGTACTCACCTCGGATCTCAGCCTGGTACATGTTTTCAATGTTTTGGAACGATAATACTTGAGGAGAGTAGTATAGGGAGCCATAAACGCTGAAACGGTTTGCCTTAGGGAATGTGTAACGGTAGAAGCCACCTAGTCCCACTGCAACACCATCATCGTTGTCCCCTACTTCAGTATCAACCGCCAACAAGCGAGCCCCAATACCAATCTGAAGTGGGTAATCTTTCGCTGTATCTTTATCTTCAATATGGGCACCAATGTAACCATATTTACCGTCGTCGGTATGGTACATACCACCAGCATCAAGGAAGTATGAGCCTCGATCGATACTCACGTCAGCTTTAACCGCTTCGTTTGAAAGAGAACCTTCAAATGTGTTTGCGCTTGCTTGAGCGGCTACGGCAGCACCTAGAGCCAATGGCAGTATTTTCTTAATCGACATTCTGCATCCTTTTTAGAGCGAAATTATATTTAAACGTTTTAAAGCGTCTTCCGACTGTTTAAGACTTTTAAAATCAAACAGTTCGGTATCTGCCAAATGAGATGGCACAACATTCTGTATTGCGGAGAACATTGTGTCTAATCGTCCTGGGTGTTGTTTTTCCCAACCTTGCAACATCTCTTTAACAACTTGTCTCTGTAGATTTTCCTGAGACCCACAAAGATTGCAAGGGATAATAGGGAAAGCCTTTAGTAAAGAGTATTCCTCAATATCTGACTCTTTACAGTAGGCCAAGGGGCGAATCACAATATGTTTGCCGTCATCACTTAATAACTTGGGAGGCATGGATTTCAATTTACCACCAAAAAACATATTTAAAAACATGGTTTCTAAAATGTCATCTCGGTGATGCCCCAAAGCAATTTTAGTCGCACCAATCTCTTCTGCGAAGCCGTATAAAGAACCACGACGTAAGCGAGAGCATAAACCACAAGTAGTTTTACCTTCTGGTACCACTTCTTTTACGATGCTGTAGGTGTCTTTCTCTAAAATATGATAATTAACACCCAATTCATCAAGATAAGCAGGCAGAATATGCTCTGGAAAGCCTGGTTGTTTTTGGTCCAAGTTCACCGCGATAATTTCAAATGTAATCGGCGCACTGCGCTGTAAATTACACAAAATATCAAGCATGGTATAAGAATCTTTACCGCCAGATAGGCACACCATGACTTTGTCGCCATCTTCAATCATGTTGAAATCAGCGATGGCCTGCCCCACATGTCGGCGCAGACGTTTCTGCAGCTTGTTTAGCTCCAGTTTTTCTTTTCGATCAAATTCAGAATTCATTTACAAGTACCGTATATCAGATGGCGCTATCTTACTACAAGGTCAAACGCTAAGCATCAAGCTGTCTCATTTTTACTTGGCTCGAACAAAGGCTAAATGGCCTTTACATCGCTTACAAAGATACTGAGTACCTCGTTTGGCTCGACCATGACGATGAGCGGTAAATTCATGGGTTTGGCAGTCACACTGATAGATAAATAAACGCTTAGGGCTTGGCACGTCAAAGTCATGGGTTCGGTCCGCTTCTACATTAAACAAATGCTCCATGATAGCCGTCCATTCAGGACCATGGGGTTTGGGCCGGCTTCCATAAACTTGAAACACCACAAGATGCGCAACCTCATGGGGCACTACTTGCTCAATGAACTTTTCACAGTCTTGCTTGAGCATGAAAAGATTAAAACGCATTTCGTTCGTTTGTAGATAGGCTGTCCCAGCCGTTCGCCCTCTTTGTTTAAAGTTAAAAGTCGGGACAACAAGCTTGATCTTAAAATAGCGTTCGGCAAGCTGAATGCAGTGGGCAATCTTTGCCGTAATTTTTGCCCGAATGGCCGGTGTCACAGTGCAATTTGAAGCAGGGTTAGAACTCACCAAACAATTCCTCTGCATTAAGTTGCTCTAGTTGAGGCACACTCAACCCAGTCACCCGACTTAAAGATGCGTAGTTTTTGGGGCGGGCGGAATAAATTTTATGAATTTGCACATCAGACAAATGCTCATAAATTTTATTGGCCACAGTCCATCGCATAAGTCCTTTCCAACTTCGATCATTTAACGAAGGCAATTCATCACTTTCTTTCACTGCTGGATAATGGAAATCAGCCGTAAGAATGAGCTGGTCACTGCCTTTTAATATCCGTCGACAGGTTTCATCCATAGTGATCATAAATGGAGCGGTTTGATGAATTCTTATGTAATTCAATGCTAAAAGACGGCGAATAACACCTTTCCACTGACTTTCGTCCAGACTTTTGCCACTGCCGAATAGTGGATGATTAGACAAACCGAAAGCAGCGACACTTTTGTTATTTTTACCTAAAAGTGTTGCGATCATCACAGAGAAAGAAGCCAGACCTCTTGTCTTATGGACCAAAGTCAGTAATTTTTGCGCTGCCACGGTCACATTATGCTGAGCACTTTGCTTAATACATCGATCACAATGGCCACAATGCTCAGTGTCATCTTGGTTAAAGACCTTTAACAAGGCACTCTGACGGCAACCTAAAGACTCAACGCAGCGGACTAACTCCCAAAAATCCTCTTCACCCACACCTTCATGTTGCACAAACTGCCATGCTTGCAAAATATCCTGCAGACCGTAAAACAAAAGAGCATAAGCTTGACGGCCATCCCGCCCAGCTCGGCCGATTTCCTGTACATAGTTTTCAAGTGATAGAGGCAAATCCATATGCACCACAAAGCGCACATGATCCAAATCTATTCCCATACCATAGGCAGTGGTCGCTACCAGTACTTGAACTTCTCCAGTAGAAAACCCATGGTGAGCTTGTATGCGTTGCTCATGAGGTAAATTAGCGTGATAACTTAAAGCGTTGACACCTCGCTCACGGAGCCATTGGGCGATGTCCTCGGTTTTTTGCCGTGAACGACAATAAACAATGCCTGGTTGAGCCAGACCTTCTTTCATTAAAAAGCCAAGCAACTGGTGTTTAGCCCGACGTTTTTGCGATATTTGCACCCGTAAATTAGGTCGATCAATGCTCTCACGGATTACCTTAGGCGACACCAGAGATAAAGCATGGGCCACATCAGCTTCTTTAGAGGGTAGTAATGTCCCCGTTAATGCGATGACAGGCGTCTCAGGAAACACCTGCTTTAATTGACCCAATTGGGCATATTCTGGACGAAACTGTTGCCCCCAACGCAGCACACAATGGGCTTCATCCACGGCAACACAGGACACTTCAATATCCTGCAGCAACCCTAACACACTGGGCTGTAGTAACTTCTCTGGAGACATATACAAAATCTCCACATCCCCATGACGTAGGCGCCAATGAAGATCGTTCTGCTCGGCGCCGTTTTGCGTTGAGTTTAAGAACTCTGCTTTTATTCCGAGGGCAACCAGATCTTCCACTTGCTGTTGCATGATTGCGATCAATGGACTCACCACAATCCCCACACCATTACGAGCCAATGACGCCACTTGATAAATGGCCGACTTACCAGCACCTGTTGGCAGCAATGCCAGCACGTCTTCGCCATTTATTATAGGCTCAACACAAGCCCATTGAGACCCGATGAAGGTACTAAAACCAAGGCGCTGCAATGCCACGTGGCATTCTGGAGGGATAGCTAAACTGTGGCTTTTCACCGATTTGCTCATGGTTTTTTACAACTGATATGTTTAAACTGTGACGCGATTAATTAATAGGAATGCCTAAATGCACCACCAACCACTTGATGACCTAGAACTCGAAGAACTCGAAAACTTTTTGGACTCGGATGCTGTTCATGAAGACTGCCAGAATTTTGTCATGGCACACGGTTTTTTAACAGCCCTAGCAATCAGTCCAGAAGCGCCAGCCCCGTCTCAATGGTTGCCTATCGTATTTGAGGAAACCCCAGAGTTTACCTCCGATAAAGAACAAAAGCACATCGAGAATCTACTCGTACGGTTATTCTCTGATCTCCAAAAAGAGCTGGAATCGGAAGACGATTATTTAGTCCCATGTGACATTGAAGTCAGCCATAATCCAGATGAGCTCAGTGAGCTAGAAGAATGGGCATCAGGCTTTATGGAAGGAGTATTCTTTACTGAGCGCTATTGGTTTGAATCAGAAAAGGAAGAAGAAGTCGCAGAATGCCTACTACCCTTTATGGTGGCATCAGGACTGTTCGAGGATGAAGAAGTTCAGCAAATTCGCGAAAGTGAAAAACTGACCCAATCCTGTATCGCCCAGATTCCTCAGCTTATAACGGATCTGTTCCTTATCTTGCGCACGGAGCCAGAGAAAAAAACCAAACCAAAGTTCCATCCTGGCAAAAAAGGCAGCCAAGGTAAAAAGACAGGCAAAAAAGGCAAACGTTAATACCGTTCTTTTTTGAGGCACAAAAAAGCCGCTAATTAGCGGCTTTTTTAATGATTAGCGCAGTGACCTAGCTACGCTGAGGTAAGGCTTCTAGCTTAGAGATTTGCTCATCGGTCAGCATGGCATAAAAGGCATGGCGGGTCTCCGCTTGCTGAACGTCCAAGCGCATCATCAAATCACCTCGTTTTTCAGCTAATTCTGCCACTTGATCCACATAATCCCCAGAAGATGGCTCAAGATTTTGAATCGGCTCTCTTAAGGAACGCAAGCCTTCAATCACCTCTTTACGTTCTTGACGAGCGTCTGCGAACAACTTAGATGCTTTGGCCTTTGTTGGTTCATCAAGCTGAAGTTGCTGAGCAACACGATCCAGCATCGCTTCAGAATACGGATTCATCATATCCATTCGCTGTTGTGCTTGGCTACCTTGAGCTTGAGTCTTGTGGCTTTGGCGGCTATCAGGTTCAACTTCCGCAAAAGAAGCAGTCGCCACAGCAGTAGATAAAATCGCTGCGACACCTAGCGCGCCGTATTTAGCTGATTTGGTTTTTATCTTCGTCATAATGAAACACCTCTTTGCTTCGTTTCGATGATTTCATTATGGGACCAGAATCAGTCAGTGAGTGTCATTGTTGAGAAAGGGTATGTAAAGGTTGGTCCCAGTTATGTGCTCTTTCTCATTCTTTGAAAGAGAATCGTTGAATGATCCATAATCTCACCTGAAGTGTTCAATATTGTGCTCAATTACCGCTCACTTGTCATAAAAATTGATCACCTTAGACGACTTCAAAAAAAAGGCGCAAGAATTATCCCGCGCCTTATTAGTTCAACCTAAACGAACAAGTGATTACTCGTCTTCTGATCCATCCGATGTTTGAGCCTCTAGCGCTTCGGACTGAAAAGTGGCCGAAACCAAGGAAACCAATCCAATGGTTCCAAACTTTAACGTCTGCTCAATAAACCGCACCATGTTTCTGTCCCTTGTCATGTTTATGTTGCGCGTATGGTACGCAAAGCCCATTGCAAATACCGTCATGCAATTGCAAACACGGGGTAAAACTACTTCAAAACAGCTTCTTCCATTGTCACCTGATAACAACGCTCAACCTGTTGGGTAATCTTTCCCCAACGGGAGGCTTTCACTCTTGCCTGATGTGCCTCAAATGCTTGAGAGTTAGCAAACTCCTCGTATACATTGAAACGCAATGGATAATTATCAGACTGATTCACGTTAAACACCAAACAACCAACCTCTTTTCGTGTCAGCGCTATATGAGTTGGCAACTCTTCCAGAACGTCATCTAAGACATGAGACGGCACAATGATGTGCCCTTGCAGGATCACTTTTGACATAAAGCTTCCACTAAAAGATGGGGATATGTTTTAAAGCAGGGTGTTTGCTCAACCAATCTCTCTCGCCCCGTTGAGCTCTCACCCTAAGTATATAGTAAGCCTGGCCATCACTAGAGACTTTAGCGTGAGTGTTAGTGACTCATAAGCAGCTCTTACTGAAAGTTAATTGTCTGAACAAAACCATATATTAGAAATGTATCGAATTAAATATAAACGGGAAAAAGCTACCCCTACTAGTGCGTATCAGGGGAAGTATATTTGTATATACAAACACTTACATTTCGCACAAAAAGTGTGCTAGATTGACATCTAACGCACCCCAAAGTGCCAAAAAACAACAACAAAACACCTAGAGATTGTATATACATGATGGCACAACAATTGCTATCACCTCTGTATCCATCTCATTTAAAGGGAGTCATCTAATGGATACCAACCAAACTCAAACTGCCCCTGTGGGCACTGCTGTTTTTAAGTTAATTCTTTTCAGCTTAATTGGCATCGTGTTCTTCTTTGTGCCCATTACTCTCAACGGTAAAAGCACCATCCCCCTCGATCACATTATCTCTTGGCTACGCTCAGACCATGCTTCTTTAATTAGGGTTTACGCCCTATTAATGGTGATTGCAGGCGGCATTTATCCATTCGTCAATGGCTCGTGGAAACAGAGCACAACTCAGAAGGTATTATCTGTTTTAAAAGTGCTCGGTATCTGTGCCGCGTTACTGGCTTTTTTTAGTATTGGGCCAGCTTTCTTATTTGAAAAAGACATGCTGCCTTTCCTATTTGAAAAGCTGGTCGTACCCGTGGGTCTAATCGTGCCAATTGGCGCAATCTTTCTGGCATTTTTACTAGGCTTTGGTTTACTTGAATGGGTTGGCGTCTTGTTACAGCCTATAATGAAGCCACTCTTTAAAACACCGGGGAAATCCGCTATTGATGCGGTGGCCTCCTTCGTGGGCAGTTACTCAGTTGGCCTCTTGATCACCAACAAAGTGTACAAAGAAGGCCAGTATTCAGCTAAAGAAGCGGCCATTATTGCCACGGGCTTCTCTACTGTTTCAGCCACTTTTATGATCGTTGTGGCCAAGACATTAGGCTTGATGGAGGTTTGGAATACCTTCTTCTGGAGTACATTGGCCATTACCTTCCTGGTCACCGCCATCACGGTGCGCTTGCCTCCCATTCGCTCCATGGATAACAATAAAACTCAACCTGAAGTTACTGAGTTTGCCCATTCCCGTTGGAAACAAGCGACAGCAGAAGGCCTTACTGTCGCTCAGCAAGCAGAACCCTTGTTTAAGCTCATCGTGAGAAACGCAAAAGATGGTCTCATCATGGCCATGAGTATCCTGCCCTCTATTATGTCTATTGGTTTGATTGGCCTACTGCTAGCAAAATACACCCCGGTATTCGATTGGATTGGCCTACTGTTTTACCCATTTGCATGGTTATTACAATTGCCTGATCCAGCCCTAGTAGGCAAAGCCTCAGCAACGGGTCTAGCGGAGATGTTTTTGCCGGCATTAATCGCCGCGAAAAGTGTGTTTGTAGTGAAGTACGTGGTGGGGGTAATTTCTATTTCGTCTATTTTGTTTTTCTCTGCATCCATTCCTTGTATTTTGTCGACGCAAATTCCCATTTCGATCAAACAAATACTTGTCGTTTGGTATATCCGAACCGTACTAACCATGATCTTAGCAACACCCGTTGCTTATTTCTTAGCAAGTTAAAAGGTTCCATTTATGGCGTTGCGTGTACAAATAACCACGTAACGCCTTAACTAGCTTTCCTCGATCAATCTTTTAATGACCTGACTTTGCTTCTTTACGCTTACGCAAAAGCCACATAACAAAAGCAATGATACAGCCCCAAAACGTTAGACCAAATGCGGGAATCGCCAACCAAAACATCATCCCCATATTATACAAGGTGTCCCCTAACTCGACGCCAAGTACCACACAACTAGAAACGGAAGCTTCGTTAAGCTCACACCCGCTCAGATTTGCAATGATCATGGCTAGTATCGCTATACCGATTGGGACACAGCTAATCAATACTGAAATAAGGGCAATCTTTGTCTCTAACCTCATAACCCTGTTCTCAACATCACGCTTTTTATCAAAACAAAATGATTTTTAATGCCAGCTAGTGCTGCACTGATGCCAGTAATCAGGGAAGTATTCATGGTGACATCCTTGTTATCCGTCAATCCATTCAGGAGGAGACTTCCCCCTTAATCCGACTTAGTTAGCGTCGCCTTTATTGGATCTTGCTTGGCGTTTTTGCTTTTTACGCGCATTTTTCTCTGTAATGATTTTGATCGCTTCATCCTTGGTCAGATGAGGGTGCTTAGCGATTAACTCTTCAACTCTTGTGTCAAACTTTGTCATGTATAACTCTCATGTTTTGAAATTACCAAAATAGCCGCAGCCTTTGGCGTACGGCATAGTAACAAGTCATCAGCATTAATGCTCGATAAATCCAATGCAATAAAAGCATCTAGGGGTCGAACCGCCTCTTATTCTGGATTGAAGGTGTTACCTCTAATGAAAACCCCGTAGAATGCCGCCCTCAAGTGCCTGCATTCCACCATGCGACATGATATCAAACCAAGAGATGGAAGAATGACCGAAACCACCAAAGTAATCGCAACCCACAATGGCAGTTTTCACGCAGACGATGTCTTTGCCGTGGCTGCGCTGAAAACACTTTATCCTTCCGCCGAGATTTTACGAACTCGGGATCTAGACCTATTAGCAAAGGCCGACATAGTGTTAGATGTGGGGGGTATTTATGATGCTGATACAGACCGCTTCGACCATCATCAAAGGGGCGGCGCTGGAGCACGAGACAATGGCATTCCCTTTTCATCCTTTGGTCTAATGTGGCAAAAGTATGGCCTACAACTCTGTGGCAACAACCCAGAAGTCACCCATGCGGTAGACAAAAACCTTGTATCCGTTATCGATGCTATCGACTGTGGTCATGTTGATGGCCCACTCACTGGCGTCAGCTTGAGCCAAACCATCTCAATGTTTAACCCCACATGGGAAGAACAAGGAGATTTTGATGCCTGTTTTCAAGAAGCCGTAGCGTTTGCATCCCGAGTATTGGCGCGCTTTATTGCCGCGGCACAAGGCGGTATTAACGCAAAATCGATTGTGGCAGATGCCATTGCTAAAGCCGAAGACCCAAGAGTTATCGTTCTTGAGCAATACACTCCTTGGAAAACCACGGTTTTAAACCTGTCCCAAGAAGCGTTATTTGTGGTTTACCCTTCGGAGACTGGCGCTTGGCGTATACAAACTGTCCCAGTAGAACTTGGCTCCTTTGCGGATCGCAAAAAACTTCCCGCAGCTTGGGCAGGGTTGTCTGATCAAGCACTGCAAGATGTTACTGGCTTAGAGGATGCCATGTTCTGTCACAACGGCTTGTTTATCGCGGGCTGCCAATCCTTTGACAGCACCATGAAAATGGCTGAAATGGCGATAAAAAACTAGCCCACCAAGGGCAATAAAAATGCTTGAGTGAGATGACAGTAAGGTGTTTTCATCTCACTCAAGGTTCAACAAACAGCTCGTCTACTTTAATAGAGTCAGGGCTATATTTTTTTGCGCAGCAAGTAAACCACTAAGATAGGTATCACCAAAGATAAGATCGCCACTGTGATCATCAAGCTACCTACCTCACTGTAATCTTGTGAGACAATGACCACGCCATTTTCCCGCACTTCCCGGGTCACCGTAAATATTTGATTCAGGTATTTCGTTCCCAAGCTGGACGCAGAGAGTGTAAGGTTTGTAAAGCCCGCCATAACTGCAAAGTACGTTGCCTTTAAATGCTTTGGTGCTTCTTGAGCAATCCAGGCAAGCAGCGGAATCATGGCTACCTGTCCAAAAGGTGACCCTGCTACCGTATCAATAATAGCAATTGTTTTAGCACCAAACCCCAAATTTGCCGCAGTCCATTCATGTAAACCATAGTACATACCAATCGTTGGCAGAGATAACACAAAACCAATCAGGCTTAAAAACACCACAAAATAATGCATGGGCCTACTCTGCATCCATTCACGGAGCATAAACATGCCAATGATGGATAGCACAGAAGCAATTTGACTCAAGGTCCCCATAAAGGATTCATCAAAAGCAAGCGTATCAATTTGCCACCAATAGGCACCCGCTCCTGATGCGGGTGTTGCCCTGAATACAAAGATAATACACGCCATTGCCACTAGCTGAGTCTGCTTTTCCTTAGGGAGATCTTGTATGAGCTTTTTCACTAGAAAGCCGATAATGGCTAACGAGCCAATAAAGACAACTTCTTTATCTAGAGCAAAACTAGACAGTCCGATACCTACCACCAGCACAACATAAACAGCACTGCCTCCTAGAATCCACCAGTTAGCTGTCACCTTTTGCTGGCTCTCATGAAGGATCTCTTTGATACGGGATTCTTCTACACCGTTGAATCTGAGGTCTTTTGCTTGTTTGTTTTTAAACCAGAAGCCTAAGAACACACCAGAAACAGAAATAAGCGGCACAACTAATGAAATCGTGTACATCCAGTGATAGGAATAAACAGAAGCAAGCCAACCACCTATACCAGAGACCAAGGTGATCCCCCCCATGATGGCAATACGGCCAAGGGTCTGCATGGTCACATGCATATACCGCAGTTGCTCTTCAGGCAGTTCATTGCCATTTTCATCCGTTGTGGGGACCGCCTCAATGGTCATGGCATCAGCCACAACGTCCTGCAGCACAAAACCCACAGGTGCCAACAGTGCGCCTAGGATATACCATTTTTCTAGACTCCAGATGGCAGTCATCCATTGGGGGTTTCCCGTTAGGCCCACCATGATGAGTATACTGGCCGTCATGAAGCCCGCGCCAATAAAGACAAAAGTAGACTTCCAACGCCAGAACAAATCCACCATATGCCCTATTGGGATTTTTAACGACCACGGAATAATGACCCAGAAACTTAGAGCGGCAAGGAAATCAGCGCTTAAAGCAAGCTCTTGTTTAACATAAAAGCTTTCGATAATACTGGTGAAGCCAGATACACCAAAGGCAAAATACACCATCAGCGGTGGCACGTAAGACCAGCGCATTTCTTTCGCTAGGTGGGTAAATAAGCCCACACATTTTTTCAACAGATCCATATACATCCATATACTAGGTAATAAAAATTTTGTTAGGGCGGACTAACTTTATTATCACAAAGCATAGGGGGCAGCCAAGCTAGCCGGTCAACTTTCGACCTTCATAGGGCGATAGGCTTGCCCCGTGGGTGTGGCTCCCACGGGTAGAAATTAAGCGAGGTTAAGTGATGGGTCCCAATCTTTCCAGACCACTTCTCGACCCTGAGAGCGGATGGCATTAGCGATGTCTTTGACACTGCGTTCGTCACTGATTTCGAATTGCTCTAAAGCTTCTTTCGCATCGTCCGCATAGCCTCCCGGTTGAGTTTTTGACTCAGCACTCATGGTGGTGAACCCCATCCGTGCTGCGTGATTACGAAACTCAGGTGACTCCCGCGTCGAAATGCTCATTTCCAAATCTGCATCGAATAAGCGCCATGCGGCGATCAGTTGAATGAGCTCTAGGTCAGAGATGACAGACTTTGGCTCTATACCACCAGCACAGGGGCGTATCCTTGGAAACGCTACGCTAAACCGAGATCGCCAATAGCGCTTCTGCAGATGTCTAAGATGATAGGCCATCATGATGGAGTCCGTTCGCCAATCATCCAAGCCCAGCAACACACCAAGTCCAATTTTATGAACCCCTGCTTGCCCTATCCTATCTGGGGCATCCAAACGATGGTTAAAATCAGATTTATTACCTCGCAGATGATGTTCTAGATAGGTGGTTCGACGGTAGGTTTCTTGATAGACCAACACACCATCCAAACCCAGGGTCTTAAGCTGCGCGTACTCTTCCCTCTCCAATGGCTGCACTTCCATAGAAAGTTGACTAAATGCCGGTTTAAACAAAGGCAGCATGCGCTCAAAATACGGCATTGAGACTTTCTTGGTCTCACCTGTCACCAGCAAAATATGGTCAAAGCCCTTAGCTTTAATGGCTTTTATCTCACGCTCTACTTGTGCTTCATCGAGGGTCAAACGTTTAATGGCGTTACTCATGGAGAAGCCACAATAGGTGCATTCATTGGCACAGGTATTAGACAAATATAAAGGGGCGAAAAGACTGACCGTATTACCAAAACGCTGACGGGTTAACTGCTCACTTTGTGCCAACATGTCATTTATAAAGGGCTTTGCAGCAGGAGAAATTAATGCCGCAAAATCATTTATATCACGCTTGGATTTCACCAGCGCTCGGCGCACATCGGCTTCGGTGACATTGAGATGCTTTGCCTCTACCTCATGCCAATTAAGGGCCTCTAACTGCTGACTAAAATGCCCCTCGACTGCTGGACTTTGATGCAACACCCGTATGGCGCCACTCATGACAGCTCCTTTAAAAACTCAGTAAAGGGGCTGGAAGCTTCCGCCGTTTGTAGCACTTGCCCAGTGCCAGATTCATAGGCTAGACGCCCTGCTTCCACGGCCAATTTAAAGGCTTTGCCCATGGTTTCTGGCCCACTGGCCACAGCCATGGCGGTATTCACCAACACAGCATCCGCACCCGCTTCTAAGGCCGCCGCCGCATGGGATGGCGCACCAATACCCGCATCCACGATAACAGGTACATTGCTTTGCTCAATAATGATGTCGAGAAATGGCTTAGACGCCAGCCCTTGATTAGAGCCAATTGGCGCCCCCAAAGGCATGACACATTGAGCCCCCACTTCCTCTAAGCGTTTACACAACACAGGATCCGCATGGACATAAGGCATCACAACAAAGCCAAGGCGCACCAATTCTTCTACCGCCTTGAGGGTTTCCACCGGATCAGGCATGAGATAGCGAGGATCTGGATGAATCTCAACCTTTACCCAATGGGTTTCCAAGGCTTCTCGGGCTAATTGGGCCGCATAGATGGCCTCTTTCGCATCACGGGCACCAGAAGTATTAGGCAAGAGCTTAATACCTAATGCTTGTAAAGGTTTTAGAATGTTGTCAGTGCCACTCTTAAGATCCATTCGGCGCAGGGACAAGGTGGTCATTTCGCTGCCACTAGCAAGAATAGACGCCACCATTTGCTCTTGGTTAGCGTACTTACCAGTGCCCGTAAACAAACGGGACGAAAAGGTATGATCTGCAATGGTTAAAGACATATTAGCCTCCAGCGATAGATTCAAAAACGTCGATGCGGTCGTTTTCATTCAACACAAACTCAGACCACCGGCTACGAGGTACGATGTTTTGGTTCACGGCAACAGCCACTCGCTGATCCGCTTTGACATAGCACTCCAGTAAATTTGACAAGATGACGGAGTCTGACTGAACTGGCTCATCATTCACATAAAGCTGCATGGGGCGCTCCTTTTTCTGTCATAGCTTGAAGTAAGGACTGGGTCGCTGCTTTAGGGGAAGAAGCACGGGTAATGGCTGTGACCAACGCAATGGCATCGACTCCCGTTGCTTTTACCTTTGGCAAACGCTCGCCACTGATTCCGCCGATCGCGACCGTAGGGTAAGCCCCTTTAATCAACGCCACATACTGACCTAAACGAATCACTCCTTGAGGTTGCGAGGGCATATCCTTGGTAACGGTTGGAAAAATGTGACCAAGAGCGATGTAGCTTGGCTTCAGGTTAAATGCGCGCATGATTTCAAAATAACCATGGGTACTGATACCCAACCTAAGACCAGCCGCCTGTATGGCCGTTAAATCAGCCACTTCAATGTCTTCTTGACCAAGATGTACGCCAAAAGCCCCCATCTCTATGGCCAGCTCCCAATAGTCATTAATAAAGACTTGGGCACCATATTGTTGACCTAAGGCAATGGCTTGCTGGATTTTACTTTTCAGCTCAGGATCATTTGGGTCTTTGATGCGTAACTGGGCCGTTGTCACCCCTTGCTCTAAAACCAAGGCTAACCATTCCACTGTATCCACCACAGGGTACAAAGTGAAAAGGTCTTTACGAATCGGACTAAATTCCGCCTCTTCGCCCATGACATGATCCCCTGAAAAATGCGTAGTGGGAAACCAAGTACGATCTTCAGGCCAACCTGCCCCTGCAGCCCTTGCTTGTTGTGTCATCCAAGCAAGACCTAAGGTCATGGCATCTAGTGGGTCAAATCCCAATTCAATAAAACACGCTAAGGCGACCGCCAAATCGTTTTGGTTCACCTTGGTAAGCTTGTCTGCATGGAACAAAGCGACTGACTGTACATTTTCACCTTTTGGACATTCACCTTTAGGTATATGCACAGCCACCCTATTGTCTTGGCAACAAACTTGATAAATAGACTCCGAAGGCTGAGATTCGCGAACAAATTGCCACACATTATCCCCTGTGTTGAGGGTCAGCCCTGCTTGACACATCTGAATGATCGTATCTTCTGTGGTGGCGTGAAACACACGACACCCAAGGTGCCGTGTGTTGTCTAAGACAGAAGATTTAAACTCAACATCGGCAAAACCAATGGTTTTCATCTCTGTGGTGTTCATTTACTTTTCTGTCTCAAGAGGGTCTGCGGTCAATTTGTCAGTGGTGAGATACACATCACTGCCCAGCTCTTTGAATTGCTCAGACATTTGCAGCATGCCTTCTTCGGCAGTGACCTCTACTGCTTCGATTTTTTCAAGGCCAGCAGCGTAGTCCCGTACCTCTTGAGTAATCTTCATAGAACAGAATTTTGGTCCACACATGGAACAAAAGTGCGCCACTTTACCAGAGGCCTGAGGCAGGGTTTCATCGTGATAAGCACGGGCCGTTTCTGGATCTAAAGCAAGGTTAAACTGGTCTTCCCAGCGGAATTCAAAACGGGCTTTAGACAGCGCATTGTCTCGTACTTGGGCACCTGGATGGCCTTTTGCTAAATCGGCTGCGTGGGCAGCGATCTTGTAGGTAATGAGCCCCTGTTTTACGTCCTCTTTATTGGGCAAACCCAAGTGTTCCTTAGGGGTCACATAGCACAACATGGCACAGCCATACCAACCGATTTGCGCCGCACCAATCCCAGAGGTGAAATGGTCATAACCTGGCGCAATGTCTTGAGTCAGAGGCCCCAAGGTGTAAAACGGCGCTTCGTGACAGTGCTCAAGCTGCAAGTCCATATTTTCTTTGATCAATTGCATGGGCACGTGGCCAGGGCCTTCGATCATGACCTGAACGTCATAGTCCCAAGCAATCTTGGTCAGCTCACCTAGTGTTCGCAGCTCGGACAATTGAGCCTCGTCATTGGCGTCCATAATGGAACCCGGACGTAAACCATCCCCTAATGAAAGGGACACATCATAGGCGGCACAAATCTCACAGATTTCTTTAAAGCGTGTGTATAAGAAGTTTTCTTGATGATGGGCCAGGCACCATTTCGCCATGATGGAACCACCGCGGGACACAATACCCGTTAGGCGTTTAGCGGTCATGGGCACGTAACGTAATAAGACGCCACAGTGGATAGTAAAGTAATCTACCCCTTGCTCCGCTTGTTCAATCAAGGTGTCTCTGAACACTTCCCAAGTAAGGTCTTCGGCCACACCATCTACCTTTTCTAGGGCTTGATAGATGGGGACCGTACCAATCGGCACTGGAGAGTTACGCAAGATCCATTCACGGGTTTCGTGGATGTTTTTACCCGTTGATAAATCCATCACCGTGTCCGCACCCCAACGGGTCGACCACACCAATTTCTCGACTTCTTCTTCAATGGAAGACGTCACCGCGGAGTTACCAATGTTGGCATTCACCTTGACCAAGAAATTACGACCAATAATCATCGGCTCAGTTTCTGGGTGGTTAATGTTCGCAGGAATAATGGCTCGCCCTTCCGCCACTTCTTTACGGACAAACTCAGGGGTGATTTCTGTTTGGATATTGGCACCAAAGCTATGGCCAGGATGCTGCTTCAACAACAGCTCGCTTTTGATCGCCTGAAGGTTTTGGTTTTCACGGATGGCGATGTATTCCATCTCAGGGGTGATAATTCCTTTACGGGCGTAGTGAATTTGCGTCACACATTGTCCTTGTTGGGCTTTACGTACTGTGGGCAGCTGCTTAAAGCGCAGTGTATCCAGAGCATCATTTGCTAAGCGTTGTTGCGCAAACTGTGAGCTTACCCCTTCTAACACTTCGGTGTCATTGCGTAAATCGATCCATTGCTGACGCAAGGCTTTGATCCCTTTATGGACATCAATGGTTTCTGCCGGATCCGCATATGGGCCAGCTGTATCGTAAACATAGATGGGTTCGTTCGGCTCAAAGGTTAAGTTGTCAGGATCAGAGCCAATCGGGGTATCAGTTAGGTTGATCTGACGCATTGGTACCTGAATTGAAGGGTTTGAGCCTTCAACATAAATGCGTTCGGAAGATGGGAACGGTTTAGCCTGTAGTGACTCAATAAAGGCCTTGGCGTCTAAACGCGCTTGTTCTCGTGTTTGTTTATTAGGTTTTGCAGTCGACATAAGCAGATTCCCGTCATTATTGTAATGGAAAAAATGCTTGTCAGGAGGACACGTACTTCCACGTACGTGTGGCTGTTAGCGAAGAAAAAACCAATGGTTTTCCAAATACAGCGCAATTTCAGCAGAAAAGAAAAGAGGCTTTCTTGTTCCCTTCGCAGGTATTAGCCTGATCAGGTTCTGCGGATCCCGCATTAAAATGCGATCTCAGCCAGTTAAGGCACTCCGACAAGTTGGGCATCAGTATACGCGTTTAAAGGGTGCTGTAAACTCCCTTAACGCAGTTTAGTTGGTAAGCTTGTTAGGATTCATTTAAAGCTAGCGCCTGTTTATAAAGCGCATTTTTCTTCTCGCCAGTGATCTCTGCAGCCAGAGCAGCCGCCTGCTTTACAGGCAACTCTTTAAGCAAGACTTTAAGAACTTTCAGGGCTTCTGAATTGTCTTCTTCCTGTTCAGGAAGAGACACCATTATGACAAATTCACCACGGGTTTGGTTGCTATCTTCCGTTAAAATACGATGAATATCCGCCACTGACCCACTCAAAAAAGTTTCAAATGTCTTAGTGATTTCTCGTGCTAAAGCCACTTGAATGCGGTCCCCCCAAACGGCCTCAAGATCCACTAAACAATCAAGAATTCGATGGGTAGACTCATAAAAAACGACCGTCCCTTGACTCGGTGTCCAACTGGACATTTCGTCCCGACGGGACTTACTTTTAGCCGGTAAAAAGCCCACAAAGCTAAAACGATCTGTTGGTAATCCCGAGGCACATAAGGCAGTTATCAAAGCTGAAGGTCCAGGGACTGGTACCACTTTATGCCCTTGCTGTCGCAAAAAATTCACCACATGGTAGCCGGGATCAGAAATCAGAGGCGTCCCCGCATCGGACACTAAGGCAAGATTTTTACCTTCGTCCAGCAACGAACCAATGTAGTTCGCCTTATCCCTTTCATTATGATCGTGGAGCGCAAATAGCTTGGTATCAATGCCAAAATGATTGAGCAAACGCTTTGAGTGACGGGTATCTTCCGCTGCAATGAAGTCCACTTCTGTGAGTACTTTTTTAGCTCGATCGGTAAAGTCTTCTAGGTTACCAATAGGGGTAGCGACAATGTAGAAGGTTCCTCTCACATCGTTATCAGTCTGTGTTACCATGTTTCCTCTTTTGGGCTTAAGTATCGCGAGCATATGAGTTTGTTAAGATCCCGTATCATACCACTTTCAATCGTCACGTTGTCGTTAATCGGTTGTGGCGCTATCGAAACCAACATGCCAGTGGAAAACACCGCCTCAAACGCGGCACTAGAGCAGAGCAACGCTCCCACTGACAACCCAGCAAGCTATGCTCTCTGGCAGGCTGAACAACAAGCCACACCAGAGCTGGCTGCCCCTTATTACCTTCACGCAGCTGAGCTTTTAGTCATTGACCAACAATCCGTGAAAGCGCAACAGATCCTTGAAGATCACGTTAATGAAGTACGCTTTCCAGGGCAGTTCTCAGGCTTATTGCTCTATGGACGTGTCATGGCGTCACTAAACACTCCAATTCCCGCTTTAACAGCGCTGGGCGAAGCAAGCCGTTTACCCGTTGCAGACCAGCCGAAAAATCAAATAGCACTGTTAGAAACCCGTGCACTAGTGATGGCATCTTTAGATAACTGGCCAAATGTGGTCCGAGACCGAGTGCGCTTAAGCACCATGGTGCCGCCAGAAAAGCAGGAAGAAAATCAAACAGAACTTTGGAGCGCCATTCAAAACCTGACGGATAACGAAATTGGCTACTTAGAATCCAGCGACCTGCCCTTGTTGTCTGGATGGCTACAGATCTCCCGAATATTGCGCAACCAAAATCTAACGGTAGATCAGCAACTTCAAGCCTTCTCTTTATGGCGTGGTCGTAACAGCTCCCACCCAGCAAGTGCTAACCCGCCCTTGGATTTCAAAATCATGGCCTCCCTTGACGAGCAGCTTCCTACCTCATTTGCCGTGCTATTGCCCATGAGTAAAGAGCTAGAAACTGCCTCTCAGGCCATATTGAACGGCATGTTACAACAGTACTATGCGACAACTGGCGAACGACCAAAAGTACACGTCATTGACACGGATAAATTTGAAAATTTTGAAGATGCCTATCAAACGGCACTGGACTCTGATGCGGAAATCATCATTGGTCCCTTACGTAAGCAAAATGTGGCGCGTCTTCCAGGGTTAATTACAGACACTCCAACCATTGCTTTAAACCAGCTGGATATCACTCGGGTAACGGACAACCTTTACCATTTTTCTCTTAATGTGGATGACGACATTAAAGAATTAATGTCCTTCTCAAAATTAGAGGGAGCTAAATATGCTGCAATTTTGTCAACTCAGGATACTTGGGCCCTGCGTCAGAGTGACCAATTTCAACGCCTTGCTGAGGAACAAAATGTCCCTGTACTAGAGACCATCTCTTATGAAGACACACCTTTAGGACGTCAACGCGCCATTAAATCCCTATTACAAATAGATGAAAGTGAAGCACGCATCAGAGCCATCACCCAATGGACTGGCCAGTCTATAGAAACCACCTCCCGTGCACGCCAAGATTTGGACTACATCTATTATGCGGGGAAACTAGATAATGCCAAGCAGATACGACCTTTGGTGGATTTCTACTTTGCAGATCAGATTCCAATGCTGGCCTCTCAGACCTTACATGATGGTCAACCAAGCCGTAACACCAAAAACGAAGACATTGAACGCATTGTCTTTACTGAAATCCCTGTTCTGAGTAACGGATCAGAAACTTCGAATACCCCTTATGTATTACAGCGCTTGACTGCGTTGGGTAATGACAGCTACCTGATTGCGAGCCGCCTGCCATTATTCATTAATGTCAATTTGGCTAAAGTCTCGGCCAAAACCGGCATCATTACATTGAATGAAGAAGGAATCTTCAATCGACGTCCTAACATAGTGACGTACAAGAGAGGGAACTTGGTAGATGCTAAAGAGGAATACCTTAAAGAATCGGAAACACGCTGATGGCCAACAGGCTGAGGCCTTAGCCGAAGCCTTTTTGATCAAGCAGGGTTACCAACCTTTAGAGAGAAACTTCCACTCTCGAGTAGGAGAAGTGGATTTGATCATGCGTCAACACAACACCTATGTGTTCGTTGAAGTGCGTTATCGGGCCAACGCCTCACGAGGCAAAGCCGCTGAAAGCATTACCCAACATAAGTACCAGCGCTGCTTAAAAACGGCGCAATATTGGTTAATGAAACATCATTTATCTGGCAGTCAGTTCCAAATAGATGTCATCGCCATTGATGGCAGCCTGGATGAACAACATATAACCTGGATGCCGGCCGTATAATTGAGTAACAAGCATGGATTATCAAGAAGCGATCTACACCCAATTTGCCCAAAGCTTTGAGTCCCAGCAATATGCGCTGGAGAACCTTCCTCCTTTTATTGAGCATGCTGCCAAAGTACTGTTTAACAGCATCGCCAGTGGCGGCAAAGTCATCGCTGTAGGCAATGGCACAGGGGCTTACATTTCACAGTATTTCAGCACACTATTGATTGATCGCATGGATCGTGAACGCCCAGGTCTACCTGCCGTATCTCTGAGCAGCAACGGTAACACCCTATTGGCTATCACCCACAACGACAGTTACCACGATGTTTTTTCGAAGCAAATTACTGCCATTGGTAACCCAGGTGATGTGCTTTTTATTGTGGCCAATAAAGGCAATACATCCCCAATCATTCAGGCCATCCAAGCCGCCCATGAACGCAAGATGAGTATCGTAGCCTTAACGACTCCAGACGCCAAAAACGTCTCCTCTTTAACATCAAGGGATGACACAGAAATTAAGATTAATTTAACAGGAACGGCACGGGTACAAGAGTGCCAAACAACTGTCGTTCACACCCTAGTGGATTTGCTCGAACGCCAGCTATTTGGCTACGAAGATTAAAGACTTATTTTACCACTTTTAAGGTAAAGCCTTTTTTAGGTGGCTCTGGTGGCGTTGGCTCTGGGTCTGGATCCCCTGAGACTTCAAAGTCTTCTGGTGGAAATGACAAACCATCGCCACTTTCTTTGGCATACAGAGCCATAGCGGCACCGATGGGTACAAATACTTGCATGGGTTTGCCACTGAAACGCGCCTCAAAGGACACCCCCTCTTTATCCATGTGTAACTGGCGCACCGCACTCATACTGATGTTCAGCACTATTTGACCGTCCTGAACGAATTCACGGGGAACGATCGCCCCTGGATAATCTGCATTAACCAATAAATAAGGCGTTTGGTCATTATCTGCCACCCACTCGTAAATGGCATTTAACAAATAAGAACGTTTAGGGATCATACTTCGCAACTCCTAAAAACAAAAAAAGGGGCGCATAAGCCCCTTTTATTTAATCACGTCCAATTAGTCTAGACGCATTTCTTGTTCGGCTTCAGACAAACTCTCTTTGAACGACTCACGTTCAAATACCAAATCCATGTACTTATACAAGCCTTTTGCTTGAGATTTTTCAATCTCAACACCTAAAGCGGGTAGTCGCCATAAGATAGGAGCTAAACAGCAATCAACGATAGTGAACTCTTCACTCATGAAGTATGGTTTTTCTTCGAAGATTGGAGACACACTGATTAAGCTTTCACGAAGCTCTTTCTGGGCATTCTCAACCGCTTCTTTGTCTTTGCTGGACAAAATTAAGTCAACCAACTTAGCCCAATCACGCTGAATACGGTACATGTACAAACGGCTGTCAGCACGTGCCACTGGGTACACAGGCAATAGAGGTGGGTGAGGAAAACGCTCATCCAAGTACTCCATCATCACATTTGGCTCATACAAAACTAACTCGCGATCTACTAACGCAGGCAGCTCATTGTAAGGGTTTATATCCGCCAATTCCTCTGGCTTGTTGAAAGGATCAACATCAATAATGTCTACGGTTACCGCTTTTTCAGCCAGTACAATACGTACGCGATGGCTGTAATGATCTTCTCCATCAGAGAAGAACGTCATGGAAGAGCGCTTGGCAATAACACCCATGTATAACCCCTATATTAAAAACAACGAACCCCCCGAAGAGGGATTTAACTTTACAAACTAATTTGAAATGCTCCTTGCCAATAGGCGAGGACATTTTGGCAGAATTGATGCTCTTGTTAAGGAGCCTCACACCAGAATTCTTTCCACGCTAGGCATATTAACGCACCTATGTGAACAACGAATGATAACACTTTTATTCCCAAAAATTCAGCCTCTTAAAGACTTAGCTTCTCATATAGACAAAAAAAATCGTCACATCAGTGAAAAGCGCTTCAATTCTCAAGGAACCCTATATAAGCCGCATCATTAAAATGGTTAATTTCAGGCATAAAAAAACGCCTGACTGAGCAGGCGTTTTGAAATTTCGAAGCGTAAGTAAAAAATTAACGCTTGGAGAATTGTGGACGACGACGTGCTTTGCGTAGACCAACTTTTTTACGCTCAACCTGACGAGAGTCACGAGTTACGTAACCAGCAGAACGTAGAGTACGACGTAGAGTCTCATCGTATTGAATTAGCGCACGAGTAATACCGTGACGAATGGCACCTGCTTGACCAGAGATACCACCACCAGAAACTGTAACGTATACGTCGAATTTTTCAGTTGCTTCAACAAGTTCAAGAGGCTGACGAACAACCATGCAAGAAGTTTCGCGACCGAAGTATTGCTCTAAAGAACGGTTGTTAACAACTAGGTTACCAGAACCCGCTTTTAGGAATACACGAGCAGTAGACGATTTACGACGACCTGTTCCGTAGTATTGAGTAGCTGACATAATGACCTTCCCGTATTAGATGTTAAGTTCTTGTGGCTGTTGTGCGGCATGTGGATGCTCAGTACCAGCATACACTTTCATTTTCTTGTGCATTGCACGGCCTAGAGGACCTTTAGGCAACATACCTTTAACAGCTAGTTCAAGAACACGCTCTGGAGCATGGTCAATCAGCTTTTCAAAGCTCATTGAACGTAGGCCACCTGGGTAACCAGTGTGACGGTAGTAGTTCTTGTCAGCAGCTTTGTTGCCAGTGACACGAACTTTCTCAGCATTGATCACAACGATGTAGTCACCAGTGTCAACGTGAGGAGTGTATTCTGCTTTATGCTTGCCACGTAGACGGCGAGCAATTTCTGTAGCCAAACGACCAAGAGTTTTGCCTTCAGCATCAACCACGAACCAGTCGCGGCGTACTTCAGCAGGTTTTGCAGTAAAAGTTTTCATTAAAAAACCCTTTTCCATTTACATGCAGTGCGCATGTCAATACCTATTATTATTGGTTATGGGGTTAAGCGGACTTAAATCCCATAACGTACACATACTCCATTTTTGGAGCGCGCGAATTATAACCAAGTTCTAACTAAAACTAAAGTCTTTTATTAAGGACGATGTTCAAGCATCAAGTACTCTTCCGACTGCATTTCAAGCAGTCGGCTGACAGTACGATCATATTCAAAAGCCAAACGCGTCCCTGTGTAGATATCAGGTATAGCGACATCCGCAGAGATAATTACTTTTACATGACGATCATAAAACTCGTCGATCAGGTTGATAAAGCGACGCGCCATATCATCACGGGCAGAGTCAAATTGAGGTAGATCAGAAATGATGATGGTGGAGTAGAGCTTGGCAATCTCTATATAATCCACCTGACTACGCGGACCATCACATAGAGCTTTAATGTCAAACCAGGCCAAATCTTCATAACTCTTATAAAGCGGGATATTACGACCTTCGATCTCAACTGATCCCCCCTCTTTCACTAGATTTTTATTTGGCGTAAGACTATTAAAACGCTCTTCCAATGACTCATTTGCTTCTGGCCCCAAAGGAAAATGATACAGCTTCGCTTGCTTAAGTGTACGTAAACGGTAATCGATCCCGCCATCCACATTCATCACATGAGTGTGCTTATTCACCAAGTCAATCGCAGGTAAAAAGCGAGCACGCTGCAAACCATTCTTGTACAGACCATCAGGCTCTATATTAGATGTAGCCACCAACGCCGTACCATTCATAAACAAATGCTCAAGCAAACCGGCCAAAATCATGGCATCCGTAATATCCGTTACGAAAAATTCATCGAAGCACAACACTTCCGCCTTAGCAGAAATTTGTTTAGCAACAATCTCCAATGGATTCTTAGTGTCTTTTAGTTGACGTAACTCCTGATGCACCATTTGCATAAACCGGTGGAAGTGCAAACGTAACTTACGCTCCATCGGCAAGCACTCAAAAAACGTATCCATTAGGTAGGTTTTGCCGCGACCAACACCTCCCCAGAAGTACAACCCGGTTTCCACGTCTATTTCTGCTTTTTTCTTCTTTAAGAAGCCAAACAAAGATTTTTCAGCCTTTGGCGGGTTATTGGATCGTGCAACCAAACGATCAAATAAGTCCTGCAACGCCATTACGGCTTCTTCTTGGGCTGGATCGTAATTAAAGTCAGAACGCTTAAGGTCTTCTTGATATCGGGATAGAGGGGTCATTGTCTGCGAATACACCATTGCATAGTTGAGGAACACATCTTACCAAAATGATACAGAAACCTCACTATTCACTATATTTCCGTTGCGGTATTTCCGCTATAATGCGGACAGATGTCTTGGGGAGTAAACCATGGAACTAGAAGTATTCGATATCATCGTCTTTGTTACAGGAATCATCTTAGGTTTTGCAGCGGCACTTATCTTTCGTGCACTGGGCAAAAAAGGCGCAATGGCTAAGCATCAGTCAACCGGCGCGACCATTGAAGCACTGCAAAATGAGCTTGAACGTAGACAAGTGTTAGCAGACGATCATTTTTTACAACTTAACAATCATTTACAGGGTGTAGAGAAGAAGCTAGCGGACGTTCGCAAAACCCTTAACGAAGGTGCGAGCTCACTCAGCACAGTGGAATTTACTAAGCCAGAAGCAGAGCCTGAATCAACCACTGAGAGCCTCTCTGCACCGCCGCGAGACTACGCCACCAAAGGCCAAACTGACGAAGGCATGCTAAGTGAGAATTACGGCCTACATCGCCAGACCATTGAAGAGCCTAAACGCACAATCTAACTGAGTGCTATAAGCAAATAAAAAAGGGACTAAAGGTCCCTTTTTTATTTTCGACAAAAGATCTTTTTATCTGTTACGCCGGATTCGGCACATCAACAAATTCGCACTCCACATCCCAATTCGCGTTTATGTATTCCGCTAACGCTCGAGGACCAAAGCACTCTGTTGCATGATGACCTGCCGCACAGAAATGGATCCCCTCTTCCCGAGCAATATGAATGGTCTGTTCTGAAACCTCACCCGTAATAAACACATCAGCGCCAGCACTGATTGCCTTGCCAATATAGCCTTGGGCGCCGCCGGTACACAGGGCCACTTCCCTTATATTTTGGTCGCCAATATTTTCAAACAACACCTCACGCCCCACCACCTGTGACACTCGCTGAGAAAACAACTCAGGAGAGACCTCATCATCAAGCTCACCGATGACACCAATAGACTCTTCGAGAGGCTTACCCACTTCCAATGGCCGCAACGAATGAAGACCCAGCGCCCGCGCTAGGTTAGCATTGTTCCCCACCTGAAGATGGGCATCCATTGGTAGATGGTAACCGAACAAATTTACGTCATTTTTAATTAGAGTTGCGATGCGGTGATATTTCATCCCCACGATCTCAGGCGCTTCTCCTTTCCAGAAATAGCCATGATGAACAACAATCGCATCTGCTTGCCTAGCAATAGCCTCATCAATTAACGCCATACTCGCCGTTACACCAGTAACAATCTTACGTATCTCTTGTTTGCCTTCCACTTGAAGGCCATTGGGCGCATAATCTTTAAATATATTTGGACGAAAAAGCTCAGTCAGCTTTCTTTCTAATTCACTTTTTTTCATGGGCACCCCTATCAATGAAATTTGTTATCGGCCGCAATAGTCTAATCTGGGGATTATTCGGGCTTTGGCTAGGAACAGTCCTACTTTTTTGGCAATTTTATAAAACAGAATCTAATCAAACCTTTGCTGACGCAGTAGCATCTACCTCTAGCTCAGTGGTAAATATTTATACCTTTTCGAACCAAGCTTCTCCATTCCGCAATGGCGACCAGCACACTATTACCAACCTTGGATCTGGGGTCATTATATCAAAAGACGGCTACATACTGACAAACCACCATGTCATCCAGGGTGCCTCAGAAATCATTCTTTCTTTAAATGATCGACGACAGGCGCGCGCTACCCTTGTCGGTACAGACCCCGCCAGTGATCTAGCCGTACTAAAGACAGATCTAGATCAGCTAACACCGATTAAGATCGGCAACAGCAGCACCATAAGAGTGGGTGACCAAATTCTCGCCATTGGCAATCCTTTCGGCATTGGTCAAACAGTTACCTCAGGCATTGTCAGTGCCAAAGGTCGAGATAGCATAGGTCTCAATCCCTATGAAAATTTCATCCAAACCGATGCAGCCATCAACCCAGGCAACTCTGGCGGTGCTTTAATTGACCTTTCCGGCAATTTAATTGGCATCAGTTCTGCTATATACACAAGCTCCGGCGGCTCCCAAGGCATTGGCTTTGCCACTCCTATTAATGACGCCATTAAAATCATGGACGCCATCATTAAACATGGCAGCGTGGTACGTGGGTATTTGGGAGTTCAAGTACAAGAAAATAATGAGCAAGTCGCTCAGGCTTTAAACCTTCCCTCTGCCAAAGGGTTACTTGTCACTTCAGTCACCCCTTATGGACCTGCAGAAAAAGCTGGCATGAAAGCAGGAGACATCATCATATCGATAGAGAAACAGAGCAACTTAAGTGCCCATAACGCACAACAACTTGTATCAGACTTAACGCCTGGAGAGAGGGTAACTATAAAGGCTCTAAGAGGACGGCAGAGCTATATCACCAAAGCACTAGTGGAGCGTTTGCCTGCCATTCAGCAAACAAACACCCCATAGCCTTAGTGATTAAAAGTCTGTAAGACGAGCAAGGCTGGCTTCTAAATTGGAGCCAGCAATAGAATTAGCAAGCAGAGCAAGATATGGGCTTAGAAAACCAGCGTCCAAAACCCCCTCAATAACCCAACTTACTTCAATCCCTTGGGGACGATTGCGCAAGTAGATGACATTGGGAACAGGCTTTACTGAAGCGCTTGGCGTCACTAAAAACGCGACACTGTCATCAGTCACCGTACCAACCAAAATTTCCCCTTGCTTATCCGCCTCATCGTAGACAAGTTGAAACTTCGCTCCCTCTAAATCACTCACAGGAACACTGCTTAGCTGTAAGCGACCCGATTGAATCAGCATCCAATCCGACCAGCGTTCAGCATTGAACAATCTGCTTTTTAGCTCAGTTTGGTTCCCTTCACTTACCACAACAGACCGCTCAATTCGGTAATCTGAAGGCAAGAAAAAACCCACAGCAACCATCACCAAAATGATGACGGCTGCGATGCGGGTTACATAGCGAAGAGAAACAAGTGCTTTAGTAGGCTGCACTGTTTACCTCGTTATTGCTTATCAATAATACGAAACTCAGCGGATAATGCGTGAGCTTCAAGAGACTCACCACGGGCAAGAGGTGAGGCAATTTTAGCTAGCTCGCTGGCACCTTCATGGGAACAATGAATGATAGAGCTCCGTTTTTGGAAATCATAAACCCCCAAAGGCGATGAAAAGCGTGCTGTCCCAGAAGTTGGCAAGACATGGTTTGGACCCGCACAGTAATCACCCAATGCTTCTGGTGTATAACGACCCATAAAGATCGCACCCGCATGGCGAATATCTTTTACCCACTCTTCTGGAGATTCTACAGACAATTCCAAATGCTCAGCCGCAACGATATTGGCCACCTCAATGGCTTCTTCTTTGGAAGCCACATGAATCAAAGCACCACGTCCCTCAAGAGAGGTTTTGATAATCTCTTTACGGCTCATGTCATCGATCAATCGCTCCATAGACGCTTTCACCGCTTTGATGAACTCAAGATCCGTACTGATCAAAATAGACTGGGCATCTTCATCGTGTTCTGCTTGTGAGAACAAATCCATCGCGATCCAATCCGGGTTAGACAAGCCATCACTTACGACCAAGATTTCTGATGGCCCAGCAATCATATCAATGCCCACTTGACCAAATACCATACGCTTGGCTGTTGCCACATAAATATTACCTGGACCGACAATTTTATCGACCCTAGGCACTGTGTCAGTACCATAGGCCAAGGCAGCTACAGCTTGCGCACCACCAACGGTAATCACACGATCGACCCCTGCAACGTGGGCAGCTGTCAACACAATATCATTCACAAAACCATCTGGTGTCGGCACTACCATTACGATTTCACCCACACCTGCTACCTTAGCGGGCATAACATTCATCAACACAGAAGAAGGGTAAGCTGCTTTACCGCCCGGTACATACACCCCCACTCTATCGAGCGGAGTGATTTGCTGACCCAGGATGGTGCCGTCTTCTTCTTGGTATTGCCAAGAGGTTTGTTTTTGTTTCTTGTGGTACGCCTTAACGCGAGCAGCTGCTTTTTCTAGGGCATCCACAATAGCGCTATCGACACGCTGAGCGGCAGCGGCCAACTCATCCGCTTCGATCACCAATTCCGAAGCATTGGTCACATCACGACGATCAAAAGTATTGGTTAATTCAACTAAGGCATCATCGCCTTCAGTGCGAATACGATTAACAATACTTTCCACTCGCTCCTGTACTGTTGCATCGGAAACACTTTCCCATGACAAAAGCTTACTCAGCTCCGTCTTGAATCCAGTGTCTTGTGAAGAAAACTGTCTTATGTTCAATTGCATGGACTACTCCCCCGCTTCAACCGCACCACTTAGCATGTCTAAAATGGGCTGAATATGCTGGTACTTGGTTTTGTAAGCCGCTTTATTCACCACTAATCGTGTACTAATATCAGCAATGTGATCTCGAGGCTCTAGGCCATTCGCCTTTAGGGTATTACCAGTATCAACGATATCCACTATCAAATCTGCTAAGCCCATAATGGGAGCAAGCTCCATCGCACCATAAAGCTTGATGACATCTGCCTGAATACCTTGTTCAGCAAAGTATGACTTAGCTGTTTTAGTAAACTTAGAAGCCACCTTCAAGCGTCGTTGGGGCAGTTCTTTTCCGGTAACACCCGCGGTCATTAAGCGACACTTGGCGATTTTAAGATCTAGCAACTCATATAAATTTTTGGTGGTGGCTTCCATTAACACATCTTTACCTGCCACACCAAAATCAGCCACACCATGCTCAACATAAGTAGGAACATCCGTTGCACGTAAAATCACCAACTTAATATGAGAATGGTTGGTATCGAAAATTAGCTTACGGCTTTTACTAATGTCTTCTACTGGAAAGATATTTGCCTTTTCCAGCAATGGGAGTGTTTCTTTTAAAATACGCCCCTTTGACAAGGCAATGGTTAAGGTCTCGCTCATGTTAATTTAGAACCCTTGAAATTTTAGCGCCCAAAGCGCCTAATTTTTCTTCAATACATTCATAGCCACGGTCAATGTGGTAAATGCGATCAATCTTAGTGTCACCGCTTGCCACCAGTGCCGACAACACCAAGGACGCAGAGGCACGTAAATCGGTTGCCATAACAGGGGCCCCCGTTAGAGAGTCTTTTCCTCGAACAATAGCAGTGTTGCCGCTAACTTCGATATCAGCCCCCATGCGCACCATTTCATTTACGTGCATAAAACGGTTTTCAAAAATATTTTCAATAACACTGCCTACGCCATCTGCCACAGCATTTAGCGCAACAAACTGTGCCTGCATATCCGTAGGGAATGCTGGGTATGGTGCCGTTGAGATATTCACTGCTTTAGGGCGACGACCTTGCATATCAAGCTCAATCCAATCTTCCCCTGTGGTAACAGTCGCACCCGCTTCTTCTAACTTAGCCAATACGGCTTCGAGGCTCTCAACATCCGTATCGATGACCTTGACCTTACCACCCGTAATCGCAGCCGCCACTAAGAATGTCCCCGTCTCGATACGATCAGGCATTACGGAGTAAGTCGTTCCAGACAGCCTTTCCACCCCTTCAATGGTAATGGTATCTGTACCATGACCGGTAATCTTAGCGCCCATTGCATTAAGACACTCTGCTAGATCGACCACTTCCGGCTCACGGGCAGCATTCTCAAGAATGGTTTTACCTTCCGCTAAAGTAGCGGCCATTAGCAAGTTTTCCGTGCCAGTTACCGTTACCTTATCAAAGAAAATACGCGCACCTTTCAAGCGACCGTCCACGGTTGCCACGATGTTGCCATTCTCTACTTCTATGTTGGCCCCCATCGCTTCAAGGCCGCGAAGGTGCAAATCCACTGGACGACTACCGATAGCACAGCCACCCGGTAACGAAACAATCGCCTTACCAAAATGAGCAACTAACGGCCCCAATACAAGGATGGAAGCACGCATGGTTTTAACTAGCTCGTATGGCGCTTCACAGTTATCAAGAGTGGAAACATCCAACTCAACATTCATCCGCTCGTCCACTACGACGCCACATCCCATGGAGCCCAATAGCTCAAGCATGGTGGTTATATCGTGTAGATGGGGTAGATTTTTGATGGTAATCAAGTCTTTCGTCAGCAAGGTGGCCGCCAAAATAGGCAATGCTGCGTTTTTCGCTCCTGATGCTCGTACAACGCCATTTAGAGGCGTGCCACCAGTAATAAGCAGTTTATCCATTAAATTCTCTCTATGATTTTATTAGCTGTCGAACTGTGCTGGCGTTAACGTCTTCATCGTTACCGCATGGATGGCACCAGTTGAAATGGCATCTTGGAGGTGAGAGTAAATGAGTTGCTGACGCTTGACTGTGTTTAAGCCTTCAAATGCATCAGCAACAACGGTGATTTTAAAATTACAGCCTTCGCCCTCAGCGATGACTTGGCTACCTTCGATTTTGGACTCTAATAACTCTTTAACTTCGGAGGCGTTCACAAAAACTCCCAATATAAATTAGTGACTCATAGAAGTATTGTACCTCACACGGGAGGGGTTTTGGCACCTTTTAAAACGCAAAAACAGGAGTTTCCTCCTGCTTACGAAATCTATTCAATCTCAAATATTGCCTCTAGCCCGTACAACCGCAACATGTCATAAAAATCCTCTGAGCCACCATACAAGACTATACTGTCCGTATGGCGCCTCATTTCCAAAAGCAAAGACAATATGGGAGCGTTGATCGATTTCAATTCAGACAAGTCAACCCGCACATTTCCTTCGAATCCATAGTGAGAAAGCTCAGACTTTATTTTCAATAAGTTGTCTAATGAATAAGCCCCTTCTAGCTTGAATCCTTCCTTAGATGATGAAAGACGCATATCATTCAGCCTCAGATGCCAGAGACTTTTGCCATGCAACAATGGCTTTATCTAGATCATTTCCGTTTTGCTGAACCATTAATCCAAACTGCTTACGGAAGGTGAGACCAAAGTTGATGTTATTGATAACAACATTACTTAGTAGCCAGCCACTACCTGCCTCATCAGTAGGCTCCATATAAAATGCAATATTAATAGGACTGCCACTGTTCAGCGTAAACGCTGCATCCACACGCACTTCTCGACCTGGCTTTTGCTGAGCCAACGGCAACACATCAATTTTACTTGGGTCGAAGTCGATCACGGCAGCACTATAAGTATTTAGCAAAGTACGCTCAGTAACCTTTGCAAAACGAGCAATTTGCTCATCCGAAGCACGACGGTAATATTTGCCCATTACATTTTTAGCCAAATCATCGAAATCCACCACAGGCGCTAAGATGTCTTTCATGACATTATTTAGCTGTTGTGGATTACTCTCTAACTCATCCCTATTGGCAACTACCTTAGTTTTAAAGTCTTCAACAACCGCCAAAACAGTCGTACGAGCCCCTTCTGGATTAATCGCAGCATTGGCAGAACCAAGGGAAAATAGCATCGCTCCCAAAAACCCCAGAATGATTTTACGCATTATTTATCTCCTGAGTTAAATAGAAATTGTCCAATTAGATTTTCTAACACAAGGGCAGATTGGGTGTCATAGATTTCAGCCCCTTCAGTTAGCACCTCATCTTCAGCACCAATAGAAATACCCAGATATTTCTCGCCAATTAAACCACTGGTCAAAATAGCAATGGAGCTATCCACGGGTATATTGTCTACATTTGGGTAAATATTCATAACAACTTTGCCCATATAGTATTCTTTGTCGTATTCAATACGGCGCACTTCTCCGACAGTGACACCCGCTATCGTAACCTTAGAGCGTTCCGTGAGCCCACCCACATCATCAAACCTGGCCACTACAGTGTAACCATTGCTTCGATCATTAAAGGCCAATCCACTCACCTGAATAGCCAAATAAATAAACGCCGACACGCCTAACAACATAAAAATGCCGACTAACACTCCTGCCTGCTTATCCTTCATCTTAAAAATCCCCAAACATGGCTGCAGTTAACAGAAAATCTAACCCTAAAATAGCAAGTGACCCAAGCACTACGGTACGAGTGGTTGCTTGACCAATTCCTTCTGACGTAGGGTGACAAACGTAACCTTGATAAACAGCAATCCAAACCACTGCAAATGCAAAGACAAATGACTTAATCACGCCATTAAAGATATCTCGATCAAAATACACGGACTGCTGCATCAAGGACCAAAAAGAACCATCATGCACACCCAGCCAATGAACCGACACTAACATCCCACTCCAAATACCCACTGCCGAGAAAATCACGCTCAACAGTGGCATACAGGTAATACCCGCTAAGAATCGCGGCGCAATAACTCGGCGAAGTGGATCTATCCCCATCATCTCATAACTAGAAAGCTGCTCAGTGGCCTTCATTAAACCAATCTCAGCAGTAAGCGCAGAACCAGCCCGGCCAGCAAACAGCAACCCCGTCACCACAGGCCCCAGTTCCCTTAACAAGGTAAGCGCCAAGAGTTGACCCACTGCTGACTCTGAGCCATAACGAGCTAAGATACTAAACCCTTGCAGGGCAAGCACCATCCCAATAAAAGCTCCAGAAACAACAATAATAATCAGAGACAAAAAGCCGACAGAGTAGACTTGTCGAACATAGAGGCGGCACGCCTCATCAAAGCGCACCGGCAATCTAAATAAGGATTGGGCCAGAAAAATCCCCGCCAAGCCAAAGGATTCAACAAAAGCAACAATCCTCATGGCAACGCTTTTGGCAATCATGGTTGAACCTCCGCAAGAAGTTCAGATTGATAATCACTGGCAGGATAATGAAAAGGAACTGACCCATCAGCCAAACCTTGAAGGAATTGCACTACCTGATCGTTGTCAGACTGACGAACTTGATCCGGAGGCCCCTGCATAATCACCCTTCCACCGGAAACAATACAAACATGATCTGCGATACTCAAAGACTCTTCCACATCATGAGAAACAAGCACAGAGGTAATCTTGGCCGCGTTGTTTAATCGCTTAATCAAACCGACTAAAACCCCTTTTGAAATGGGGTCCTGACCAGCAAATGGCTCATCATACATAACCAATGCAGGGTCCAAGACAATAGCTCGGGCCAATGCCGCTCTTCGTGCCATGCCTCCGGAAAGCTCTGAAGGCATCATGTCCGCAGCACCTCTTAAGCCCACGCTATGGAGTTTCATCAGCACAATATCTCGGATCATTTGCTCATCAAAATCCGTATGCTCTTGAAGCGGTAAAGCCACATTCTCGAACACCGTCATATCGCTAAAAAGGGCTCCGCTTTGAAACAGCATTCCCATTGTTTTACGAACCTCAAAAAGCTTTGAGCGTCCAGCGCTCCCAACTTCAATACCATCTACCTCGATAGTACCTTGATCAGCTTTTAACTGGCCGCCAATCAATCTCAGTAAGGTCGTTTTACCTGTTCCGCTAGGGCCCATTACCGCCGTAATTTTGCCTCTAGGTATATCGAGTGAAATCCCTTCATATATGACCCTTTCCCCACGATGAAAAGTCAAATCTCGTATTTTAATGTAGGCGTCCACGTTGTACTCCCTGCCCTATGATAGTTCGGGATACTAGCATTGGACCTTCGGAAAAGGAATGCCAACACTTTCAGCGCGGGAAATACAAGTCTTGAAATACTCTTTCAAACTTCATTAAATGTCCGCATTAATACATATCAAACACATTCATTGCCTATTTGAGTACCTTATACATGTTATTGTTTTCCATCGCTCTCGTTGTTGGCTTAGTACTGCTAGTCATGAGCTCAGACAAATTTATTGAGCATGCTGCACTGGTCGCCGAAAAACTCAACGTAAGCCCCATAATTATTGGCGTAACACTCGTAGCTCTAGGCACTTCCGCTCCTGAAATGGTGGTTTCCGCTATAGCGGCTATCGATAATGCACCAGGCATTGCCATTGGTAATGTTATCGGCTCTAACGTTGCCAACATCGGATTAGTTTTTGGGGCAACTTTATTACTTGCAGCAATACCTATTAATAGCAGCCTGACAAAAAAGGAAATTCCGCTGTTTTTAGGAATTACAGTTCTTGCTGGGGTATTGATGTATGATGGCGCACTAGACATTTTGGACGGAACCTTGCTTGTCGCTGGTTTTGCTATCACCTTATTTTTCTTGTTGAAAGGCTCTAAAGACATAGAAGATGAGTTGACTGGCGATCTACCGGAAGACGACGGCAGTCCTGTCATCAAATCCCTTGCTATCGCCCTAGTTGGCTTAATCGTACTGATCGCCAGCTCAAAACTTCTGGTATGGGGAGCAATTGGGATTGCGACATCTCTTGGAGTATCAGATTTAATCATTGGCTTAACCATTGTAGCGATTGGTACTAGCCTGCCTGAACTCGCTGCATCAATAACCAGCGTAAAAAAAGGCCATCACGATATCGCCATCGGCAACATATTAGGCTCCAATATTTTTAACCTAGCTACCGTTTTACCATTACCTGCCTTATTAGCGCCTGGAGCACTTGAAAACAGCATCATGAGTCGGGATTATTGGTGGATGTTCGGACTGTCTGTCATTTTTGCATTATCGGTGTTCGTGTTTAACAAACATCACGGCCGCAGTATCCCCAAGTGGATGGCATTCCCTTTACTGGGCGCATACGGCACCTACATGTATTCATTAGTTTAATCTGGAAGTAAATGTGGCCATCAAATACATACTAGAACGCAAACGCTTAATAGGTGTTGCCTGCATACTCATTGTATTCGTTTTGATTTTCATACTCGGCAATAAACCTTCTTTATATCTAATTGAGGAGCAAAAGCTAGTCAGCTCTCCCGATTACTTTTTAGAAAACGTGACCACCAAAACGTATGCCGTAAATGGCAACCTAGTTGAAGAAGTTGCAGCGAATACAGCTAATCACTACAACGCTTCTAAAGAAACCTTGCTGATTCGACCAGTGATCACACGCACCGAGCCAGGGGCAACCACTATTGCACAAGCTGAGAATGGTGCCATTAATGACTCTTCGAAAAATTTCACGCTCAATGGAGATGCTTCTGTTGTTCGTACCAGTTCTGACAATAAAAATGTTAAAATTGAAGCACAAACGATTACTTATGATGATTCAAGCCAGCTGATCACAGGTAAAGCACAAGCAAAACTCAGTAGCGCTCAGATAAATACATCTTCTGACATCATCATTCACAACCTAAAAGAAGAAACAACGTCCCTCGATGGCGGTGTAGTAGGTACTTATGAACCAGAAAAAAATTAAGCTAATTTCAACCCTTGCCATAATACTTTCAGTGCCTGCCTATGCACTACCTGATGATCAATCTCAACCGATCAGCGTAGAGGCAGACAAGGCCACCTTTGATCAAAAAAGTGGCGTTGCAACCTATAAGGGTAATGTTATCGCAACCCAAGGCAGCATTCGGATCGTGGCTGAAAGCTTAATCATAAATACCAACACTGCCACGAGTGCTTTTCAGTCTCTCCATGCAACAGGAACTCCATCGGAATTCTCACAAGTACTTGATGAAGCTGGCACACTGCTTAAAGCAACAGGAAACACTCTTGATTACGACACCTCAGCGGGTGAGCTAGAAATTCATAAAAACGGCTTCCTAAAACGTGGTGACAACGAAATCGCGGCGGATTACATACATTACTACATGGAGACCGATGTTTTTAACGCCGAGAATCGTGGTTCAGGCCGCGTAAACATGACCCTACAGCCAGCCACCGAGCAGTAGCATCAAGGATAAACAGCATGGCTATTTTAGAAGCGAAGCACCTCGCAAAAAGCTACAAGAAAAGACAAGTAGTAAAAGACGTTTCTCTTGACGTGAGCACGGGGCAAGCCGTGGGCCTACTGGGGCCAAATGGTGCAGGAAAGACCACTTGTTTTTACATGATTGTCGGCATGGTCACCAACGACCAAGGGGGCATATATATTGATGGGGAAGACATCACCCAAGATGCCATGCATACTCGCGCTCAAAAAGGGGTCGGCTATTTGCCTCAAGAGGCTTCAATATTTCGAAAGATGAGCGTAGAAGATAATATCTCTGCTATCTTAGAGACGCGCAAGGAGCTATCGAAAGCTGAGCGTAAAGAAAAGCTAGAAAGCTTACTAGAAGAGTTTCATGTCACGCACATCCGTAAAAATTTAGGTATGGCGTTATCAGGTGGCGAACGACGCCGAGTTGAGATCGCTCGAGCATTGGCCATGAACCCTAAGTTTATCCTGCTTGACGAACCCTTTGCTGGCGTCGACCCTATTTCAGTAGGTGACATCAAGCAAATCATCCGCCACTTGCAAAATAGCGGTATCGGCGTACTTATTACAGACCACAATGTGCGAGAGACCCTAGATATCTGTGACAAAGCATACATTGTAGGCAATGGGCATATTATTGCCTCTGGCTCCGCTGAGACCATAATAAACAATGAGCAAGTCAAGAAAATTTATCTGGGCGACGACTTCCGCCTGTAAGCCCCTTATTTTTCCCATCAAAAGGGAGTAGTATGCATAACTCATTCCAAAATTCTAATTTTAAAAGAGTTGCGCTATGAAGCAGTCTTTGCAACTTAAAATCGGTCAGCAGTTAACAATGACACCTCAGCTACAGCAAGCAATCAAATTGCTGCAGCTGTCAACGCTCGACCTACAACAAGAAATACATGACTTCTTGGAGTCCAATCCTTTACTAGAGTTAGACGAGGAAGAAAACTTCAACCATGACGCTGAGGCAAAAGTTGCCGAAGCGGCTTCGACAGTAGAGAACATTGACTCCAACCAAGAGTCTTCAGAGGACTCCCGTGTCGAGTCAGAATGGACGGAAAGCATCCCAAATGAACTTTCCATTGATAGTAACTGGGATGACACCTACCAGAACTCAGCAGCGGCGTCTGACAGCCCAGCCTTCGAGGGCGAACAAGATCTAGACAGTCGAAATGCACTATCAGAAGACATTCAAGACCACCTAATCTGGCAACTCAATCTGACTCACATGTCCGATAAGGATATTGAGATCGCTTACGCCATCATAGACAGCGTACAGCCAGACGGCTACCTTTCAGCGACCCTTGAAGAAATTTTCACAGGACTAACAAAGGAACTGGAAGATTTAGAATTCGATGAAGTAGAAGCCGTTCAACACCGGTTGCAACGCTTTGACCCCGTGGGCGTGTGTTCTCAAGATTTACGGGAATGTCTATTAGTACAATTGGAAGCTTACAAAGATCATCCTCTCTATCGCAGCACCCATCTAGTTGTGGATCAACACCTTGGACTGTTAGGCAACAGAGACTACACTCAACTAACACGCAAAACCAAGCTCAAAGAAGACGCCTTAAAAGAAGTCATCGGTTTAATCCAACAGCTTAACCCACGCCCTGGATCCCTCGTTGATACCAGTGATACTGACTACGTAATCCCGGACGTAAGTGTTAAAAAGCATAAGGGTGTATGGCAGGTTGAACTTAACAATGATGCCCTACCGCCCGTAAAAATTAATGAAACTTACTCTGCAATGCTAGCCACATCGAAGTCCAATGATGATGTGTCTTATATCCGTAACTCTTTACAAGAAGCCAAGTGGTTTTTAAAAAGCCTGCAAAGCCGTAACGAGACCTTACTGAAAGTTGCCAGCTGCATCGTCTCTCGCCAAGTGGAATTCTTCGAAATTGGTGAGGAAGCCATGAAACCTATGGTGTTGCATGATGTCGCAGAAGAAGTAGGAATGCACGAGTCAACCATATCTCGAGTGACGACACAAAAGTACATGCATACACCCCGAGGCATATTTGAGCTGAAATACTTTTTCTCAAGCCATGTGAACACAGCATCCGGTGGCGAGTGCTCGTCAACAGCCATACGGGCCATGATTAAGAAGCTGGTTGCAGATGAACCAGCCAAAAAACCGCTTAGCGACAACAAACTCGCAACTATTTTAGCTGACCAAGGTATCCAAGTTGCCCGAAGAACTGTTGCGAAATACCGCGAAGCGATGAATATTCCACCATCTAACGAACGTAAACGTCTCATTTAAAGGTTTTTAACATGTCCGTCAAAAACTTAGTGAAGCCAGAATTAGTCTTTGCGAAAGAAAGCACCACAAGCAAAAAGCGCCTTCTTGAGCAAATATCAGAAGCCATCAGCTCACGCTTACACTGTAATGCTGAAGAAGTGTACGATGCATTACTCGGCCGAGAGAAACTTGGAAGCACAGGCATCGGAAATGGCATCGCCATCCCCCATTGCCGCCTAGAACAAGCCAGCCATGCCACCATAGTATTAATGTCTTTGGATACCCCCATTGACTTTGATTCCATTGATCGCAAGCCCGTTGACTTAATCTTTGCTTTAATTGTGCCGCCACACCAATGTGATGACCATCTAGCGACCTTGGCACAGATTGCTGAGTTGGCTCAATCAAGCGAGAAACTGGACACTCTCCGCGCTCAAACTAATAATGGTGACCTGCAGAACGCATTCGAACCATTAACGTAAGGACACAGCATGCTAGAGCAATCTATAGAGATAATTAATAAGCTTGGTCTGCATGCTCGAGCAGCAGGCAAACTAGTTGAGACCACTTCGCAATTTTCGTCTGACGTAACCATTGAGAAAGAAGGCCGAAACGTGGATGGCAAAAGCATTATGGCAATGATGATGCTAGCTGCAGCAAAAGGCACCACCATCAAGGTAAAAGTTAATGGTTCAGACGAAGAAGCTGCCATGGCAGCCATCATAGAGCTTATTAATAACCGCTTTGATGAAGGCGAATAACAGCAACTATGAGCAGTGAGCAAACCACCCTTGAACATTTGCAGGCCGTATCTGACTCTTTAGAGACAGGCGCCACCATGCAAATACGCTACCTTCTGAATGGCGCATTACCCGCTCAGGATGTTGCTCGCTTATTAGAATCCAGCCCCCCCAAAGAACGTAAACTTCTTTGGGAGCTTATTGACCACAAAAACCAAGGTGAAGTCCTCCAGTATGTAACCGAAGAAATCAGTATCCAGTTTATGAAATCCATGGATACAGAACGACTTCTAGCGGTTTCTGAACACTTTGATAACGACGATTTAGCCGACATACTTCAACAACTACCAGAAACATTGGTAAAAGAAGTACTGGCTTCCATGACGGCACAAAATCGTGCACGCATGGAAGCACTCCTCAGCTATTCAGAGGACTCAGCCGGCGGCCTGATGAACACGGACACCATCACCATACGTCCGAACATCACCGTCGACATAGCATTTCGATTTTTACGCCGTCATAACGAGTTACCAGAAATGACCGACAGCCTCTTGGTGGTCAGTCGTTCTGATCGCTTTTTAGGCATTTTACCCCTAACGAAACTACTGGTTGCTGATCCTGAAGCCAAGGTCCGTGACATCATGGAAACAGATTGTGACGTTATCTATGCCGACCAATCCGCTGCCGAAGTCGCTCAACTGTTTGAAAAAATGGACCTAGTGTCGGCCCCCGTCCTTGACCCGGATTCCAAGAAACTACTTGGCCGTATCACCATCGATGACGTGGTAGATGTCATTCGTGATGAAGCAGAGCACTCTATGCTTTCTATGGCAGGTCTTGATGATGACGAGGATACCTTTGCCCCCATCATGCAGACCACAAAACGTCGCGCGGTATGGCTTGGGATTAACCTAGTAACGGCCTTCACCGCATCTTATGTGATCGGCTTATTTCAAGACACCCTAGACAAGGTCGTCGCCCTGGCCATATTAATGCCAATCGTAGCCAGCATGGGAGGCATTGCTGGCTCCCAGGTACTCACCCTAGTAATTCGAGGTATTGCCCTAAACCAAATTGGTGGCAGCAATGCTAGATGGCTTTTAAACCGAGAGATTATTGTTGGCTTGATCAATGGCTTGCTGTGGGCTGCAGTGATTGCTGCACTCACTGTCGTCTGGTTTGGTGACTGGCAAATTGCTTATGTCATTGCAGGCGCTATAATAATTAACTTATTATTCGCAGCCTTAACTGGTACCCTGCTCCCCATTGCCCTCAAAAAACTTGGCATCGACCCTGCGTTGGCAGGGAGCGTCATACTCACAACCGTTACGGATGTGGTTGGCTTTTTAGCATTCCTTGGCCTAGCCACTCTATATTTAATTTAGATGAATACATAATGACTGATTTTGAACACTACGACGAAAACGAAGAAGAAATAAAAAGCAAAACCCAAGTTAAGCGGGAAATGGAAGCGTTACAGGATTTGGGCGCAAAGCTGGTAAAACTTACCCCAGCACAGCGTAAGAAAGTTCCCATGTCTGATACATTAAGAGATGCTTTAGCAGAAGCGGATCGCATCAAACAATGGGGCGCTCAGCGTCGCCACCTTCAATACATCGGAAAAGTGATGCGGACTGAAGATGCAGAAGCCATTGAACACCGCGTACAACTGTTTGACAGCGCTTCGGCCGCCAGCAACAAACGTTTTCACCAACTGGAAGCAACACGAGATATGCTGATCGGTGAGAACAGCAAATCTGCCCTGGATCAATATATCGAACAGAACCCATCGGTTGATATCCAACACCTACGATCCCTTGTTCGCATGGCGCAAAAGGAAGTCAGCCAAGATAAAGGCACGACCAACCGAAAGAAGCTGTTTAAATACTTGCGGGAACAACAAGACATTCAACTAGGCCTAGCCTAGCCCCTAATTTAATGGCGTTACTTATGAGTCCAGTTTCCCATGTAACGCCTCACTCTCTTAATTTAAACCTAACCCTTATCTTCGTGGATTGTACTTCACAGGGATGACTTCAGGGTTTGCAAACGGCCCCTTAATTTCATACTGAATACTGGTCACTTGAGATATCTTATCGCCGATCAACTTATCGGTAATATATAGCAACCCTGCAATTTGCGGTGTGGCCAGCAGCAACCCCGCCACAGGCAAAGTACTGCTGATTGGAATTGTTGCCGTTAAACGCTCGTCTAAAGTCTCATCAACCAAGTTAGCACTGCCAGTCAGCCTCACCTCAGCCGTCGGCGAAATCACCCTTACAGGCTCATCGGTGTTCAACATGCCGTCTTGAATCACCAAACTACTGGAGAAGTCATCGAATGGCATCCCCTCTTCATAAAGGTCTGAAAAATCAAATGTTAGGCGTTTCAATAAAGAATCCACATTGAAAATACCTAATACCCGAACAAAAGCAGGTAACTGATCCACTTGATTGAAGGTACCGTCCTCTACAAGAAACTTGATGCGACCATTCAAACTCTCACGGTCAAACTCCAGTATGCTACCAGACCAACTCAAGACCACATCTAAGTCATAGGAATTGGATTGAATAAAGGGCGTTGGAGAAAATTTACGTGTCAGCTCTCGAGTATCAGACCCCGAAGCATCGATCACCATCTCCACGTTAGGCTTCTCACCCCCCTGCCAAAACACATTGCCTTTAAACTCACCGTCATTTAGGCCAGTTGAGATATTATCTATGCGAACATTCTCACCAAGATTCACCACATTGGCTCGCCAGTCACCATAGGGCCGATTATCAATCACCAGCTGATCTAGACGCAGATTAATGGTAGGAATCATTGACGGCGTTAAGAATGAGGCTTCCGTTTCTTCGGGTTGATCCTTCTTCTCCCCAGTGCGCCAATTCGCGTAGGCAATATGCAGGGATGGCGTGGTTGCTGCGTCACGCAAAACCAAATTTAACTCATCTGATGTGAGCGTCAGGGGAGAACCTTCTTGATATCTTGAGTAGACAAGTTTGACATTATTCAGCTGGTTAGCTTCATTGATCGGCACCTCATCCATGAGTAAATCAAGGCTTCGGATCCACTCCGGCACCTCTAAGCTAATAGGCGTATTTTGGCTCTGTTCTTGAGCAGATACTTGAGTTTTCCCTTGAACGATCTCCTCAATCAAAGGCGTCCATTCCTGCCACTCAAAGCGCTCAACCTGACCATTAAATGCAACCCCCGGCTGCATTGTGGACTCTTCTGGTAGTGGCTTGAAAAGAGAGAAATGACCACTTTTGATATCTCCTGATTCGAGCAGCAACTTTCCATACAGCAGTTGCTCAGCATCGAAATCCAAAAGAATTTCTCCTTTATAGATTTTCAGATCTAACTCAAACGGCAAGGCCATCTGCGCCGTTTTGCTAAAGGGCTTAGGCAAATCGGCTGACACGCCCTTCAGATCCGTGAGCACCTTAACATCCACTTGACCCGACTGGGATCTGTTAATATGAAACTCAGCTTCGTAATCGGTTTTGCCAGTTAAGCGACGGGCAATCGGCTCCGGCAGGGACCGCCAACCCGCCAATTCGGCAGATGCAACCTGCCCATTAACCTGGCCATTAACTACAAATCGACCATCATCAGGCTGCTCAGAAGTGAGCACAATCTCGCTGCTCCCACCTAAAGTGTTGACTCGAAACTCTGAGTCTTTTAAGCCTGTTCTACTATTAAAATGCAGCAATCCAGACTCCAAGGAGCCCGCCAAATTAATATCAGGGATATAGAGATTTCCCGGAGAAAAATTCAATAACAAATCTACGACAGGATTACCTAGTTCGGCGCTCAAAGGTAAATAAACCCTGAACGCCCCATCCACTTCTCCCTCTAACTCCCATTCAGCAAAAGGACTCAGAACCTGTTCTTTTAAAGGGGTTTGGGACAGGGAATTAAGCACAAGATTGGCCTCATTCTGAAGGCTTCCCGCTATATTAAGCCAAGAGGCACCATTACTTGTGAGCGGCACATTGATTGACAGGTCAGAAATTGGCAAATCAGCCAAGGAAGCTTTATCAACCTGAACATCCACCTCAGATTGACCCAAATAAACATTTGCAGATACCTTCTTGGCAGCAGGCCAATCAGGAGAGAATTGCAGCTCATCAACTTGCGCATCAACATTCAAGCGCACCAGAGGCTTCTGACCCGGCGACAGACCAGCCCTCACCAAAACATCGACATTATGGGCTTTACCGCCATTCAAACTTGTATCAAGCCAGTCCACCAAGCTTTCGGACAAAGCATTTGGAGGTACGAAGGTAAATTTATCCGAAACATCTAAATTACGACCATTAACATCTAAAGCAAGCCAACCATCACCTTCTTCGGGCTGCTCCAGTCGGAACTCGCCACGAAGATCGGCCCCTTTGTAATCGACCTGCAAGCCCTCTCCACTGACAACAAACGTATCTTGCACCTTGCGCCATGCTACTTCCCCAGAAGCTTTATCAATAGACCAAGGCGAATCATAAAGAGTCGGAAATGCCAGCTGTGAATCAACAGCCAAGAACTCAACACCGCCACCAGAATCCGTTAACGAGAAGACCCCCGACACATTATCAACTGCTGGGATACCGTTATAACCCTCTACTTTCGCATCATAAAGATTTGTCCCAACTTGGTAACGCATCGCTTCATTGGCGCTCCAAACTCTCACCATTCCGTTTTGAGCAGAGCCTTGGGCATTTAGCCCATTAAGCAATCTAGACAGATACCATTCCTCAGGAACAAACTGGAGCGCCAACTGACTGACTGTTTGAGCATCCAAATAGTCATAGGCAACAAAACCCCGTTTTGCCTCAAGGTCCCACTCACCTTTAAGTTGAGTAGACTTAAATGCCTTATTGTTATCCAACCACTCTAACCGAGATACAGTGATAGCACTGGTATTACCGTTAGTCTTCAGGCGCCAGTCCGCCCCCAAATCTACTCGGCTTTGATCTGTAAAGGAGAGCCCAAATTGGCTCCCTTGACTCTGTACTTCAAAACCAGAACCTGGACGATAAGTCGCCCAAAACTCACCAGACAAATCCAAATAATTTGTATTCTTCAGGAAGCTCAGTTGAAGCCACTCAGTAGGCATAGACAACTCAGGCACCTGAATATAAATATTGGCATATTTCTTTAGGAAGCTGGTGATGTCCGACTCCACTTCCACCCGAACTTTTATAGGTGCGTGTTGATCATTGACATAAACATCTGAACTAAGAAGGGTTTTGGAGCGCTGCTTCACCAAATAGCTATCCGGCAAGGTAATACGCAAAGCATCAAAACGGGAGCTCGCAAGACTCAACTGAACATCATGTACCGATATTTGCTGTTGCTCAGTGACGTAGTTTAAAACTCGAGAAACCGCCACATCCGTATTATTGGACGATTGAGATGACACCTCTAATCCAGCTAAAGAAACCTTGCCGTTGCCATCCTCGTATAGGGCAACATCGACCCCTGACACAACGAAATTCTTAAACTGAGGAGATAAGGTTAGAAGAGTTCTTGGAAGATCCAGCTCAAACTCAAGATCTTCCACAGACAATGCAGCCTTTTGCTGTGGCGTATCTACGTCAATTTTGGCTGCAGCAAGCATGATATTAATACCATTGAGCTTGGCGGAGATGTTTTCAACATGAACCGGCATACCGGATAACTGACTCAGATTTCGTTCAATCTGAGGGCGGTAATTATCGACCATGGGCAATAGGAATTTGGACGCAACCACTATGGTTGCCAACAAGACAGCAACCATCACAAGCACCCAATAAGCGAGCCCTAAGGCTCGTTTAATAACCCACATAACCACCCTCGATTATCTCAGCACCACGTCATACTGATCTTGCGTATAGACTGGATCCACTTGGAAGCGGATGGTTTTGCCAATAAAGGCCTCTAATTCTGCCACCGCTGCACTTTCCTCATCCAAGAAGCGCTCAACAACGGACGTTGATGCCAGCACAGTGTAGGTTTGGGAGTCATAGGCACGGTCCGCACGCAGAATTTCACGAAACACTTCATAACACACAGTTTCAGGGGTTTTCACAAAACCGCTACCACGACAGGATCGGCAAGGCTCACACAAAATCTGACCGAGACTTTCCCGTGTGCGCTTACGGGTCATCTCTACCAAGCCCAATTCAGACACACCTGTAATCTTAGTTTTCGCATGGTCAGAATCCAGCACCTTCTCAAGCATTCTTAATACTTGACGCTTGTGCTCTTCGTCTTCCATATCGATGAAATCAATGATGATGATCCCACCCAAATTACGTAGCCTCAACTGGCGGCCAATCGCTGTAGCAGCCTCAAGATTGGTTTTGTAAATGGTTTCTTCTAAGTTACGACTACCAACAAATGCCCCAGTATTAACATCTATGGTGGTCATAGATTCCGTTTGCTCGATCAGTAGATAACCACCAGACTTTAATTGCACCTTACGATCCAAGGCCCGCTGGATCTCATCTTCAACACTGTATAAGTCGAAAATAGGTCGCTCACCTGGATAGTACTCAATACGTGGCAAGAGTTCGGGGATAAAGTCCTCTGCGAAGGCACGCAGCTTCACATAATTCTCTTTGGAATCGATGCGGATCTTCTCGGTGGTCAAACTCACTAAATCTCGCATAGTGCGCAAATGAAGTGGTAAGTCCTCATAAATAACCGCAGGAGCCTTAGCAGAGCTAATGCGTTTTTTAACGGACTGCCATAAGCGAGTTAAGAAATTAATATCTGACAAAATTTCTTCTTCGCCCGCGCGCTCCGCAGCGGTACGCAATATATAACCACTTGTTTCGTCGCGATCCTCTAGGGCACTAGAGACTAAAGACTTTAATCGTTCACGCTCTTCTTCATTCTCAATCCGCTGACTCACGCCCACATGGGACTGATCCGGCATGTAAACCAAATAACGAGAAGGAATAGATAAATGGGTCGTTAAACGAGCACCCTTTGTACTAATCGGGTCTTTGGTCACCTGAACGACCAAAGACTGGCCTTCACGCAAATAATCACCAATCTGATCACTGGCATTTACCGCATCACGGTCAGCCACCTCAGAAACATGGATAAACGCCGCACGCTCCAAACCAATGTCTACAAATGCAGCCTGCATACCCGGCAACACTCGCACAACGCGACCTTGATAAATATTGCCAACAATACCTTTACGGCTGGAACGCTCAATATATACTTCTTGCAAAACGCCGTTTTCTACCAGCGCAACGCGAATCTCCATGGGCGTAACATTAATCAGTACATCTTCACTCATGAATATTCTCCTTCAGCGCACTCACGCCGAATTCACTTAATAGTTGTGATAATTCAAATAAAGGTAAGCCAACCACAGCGGAAAATGAACCTGAAATATGTTGTACAAAAATCCCGCCTATCCCCTGAATGGCGTAGGCACCCGCTTTATCTTGAGGTTCTCCAGTATTCCAATATTGTTGAATCTCTAAATCAGAAATTTCTCGAAATGTTACCTCTGTCACCACATTACGAGTCGCAACGCGGTTAAGCCCTCCGTTGCAGACACACAAGGAAGTCATGACACTATGGGTCTGCCCAGACAAGGAACGCAACATTCGTTTAGCATCATCAAGACTCGTTGGCTTACCCAATATCGTATCACCAATCACCACACTGGTATCAGAAGCAATGATGAGATCACGAACACCGAGCGACGACTTTTCAATCGTCGCTTCTGCCTTTTCTCGTGCCATACGAAGAACATATTCTTCAGGGGTTTCTAGCTCAAAAGGCGTTTCATCGATATCTGCAGGCATCACCTCAAAGGATTTAACCAATTGACTTAAAAGATCTCGCCTACGAGGAGACGCTGATGCCAGGACAATCATGTATCACTCACTTATCGAATAGAATAAATACGCCGAACACTACGAAGAATAATAAAACACCAAGGCCATAATAAGGCCGTTACAATCGCCGGCATGAAAATCATTAAAGTCGGCTCTGCATCACCTGTGTAGTGATCCAGCCAAAAACCAACCAACTGGTTAATGCTTACCAGTAGGAATACAAACAGTGCTTGCTGCCAACGACGATACATACGTAAGCGCTTATACAAGACAACACACATAAAGGTAATCAGCACATACGTTAGAGAATGCTGCCCCATCACGCCACCTTGCAAAAGGTCAACAAGCAAGCCTAAAAACCAAGCAACCCCGACCCCAACTCGCAATGGCAACGCAATGACCCAATATAAAACAACCAGTAAGGCCCACTCAGGACGAAACCAAATAAATTCAGCGGGGAAGGTCAGACCTTCAAGCATCAAAGCCACAATAAAGGTCAGGATAAAGACAAAAGAAGACTTCATGGCTCTTCCCTCTCGGAACGCTCAATCAACATCACATGGCGACTCCTGCCCAATTGCGCCAATGGCACCACATCAACATCCGCATAAGCTTTGCCAGGTATGTGCTGAACCCCTCGAACGACACCAACGGGATAGCCAACAGGGAAACGCTCATCCAGACCACTGGTCGTCAAAATGTCGCCCTTTTGGATATCCGCAGTATGCGGCACGCTCATTAACTCCAACTTTTTAAGATCACCCGTACCACGCAATACACTTCTAAAACCTGTACGAGCGATTTGTACTGGCACAAAATGACTGGCATCTGCTATCAACAATACACGACTCGTGTAGGCAGAAGTTTCAACAACCTGTCCTAAAACACCTGTGGCATCTAACACAGGCTGGCCAACATACGCCCCCGTGGAAAAACCTTTGTCGATCAAAATACGATGACTGTAAGCATTTTGGTCAAAGCCAATCACTTCACTCATGACTATCTTTTCATCAACACGCTGGGAGGCATCCAACAGCTCCCGAAGTCGGACGTTTTCAGCTTTTAGAGAGTTTAAACGCTGAAGTTGCCCACGCAGCATCAATAACTCTTGATTAAGCTCTTCATTTTTGACCACCAACCCCTCGCGGCTCTCGAGACGCATGTCCGCCCAGCTCAGTACTTTTTGCGGCATACTGACTACGACTTGAATGGGAGTGACCAACCAAGTGAGATAAGGTCGGATAGGATTAAAGGCGCGGAATTGTAGATCTGCCACAATCATGGCAATAGAAATAAGCACCAGCACAACAAAGCGTGTGCTGGTGACTTTATTAGAGAAGGACACGGAATTGCTAATGGGACGAGCTCCTACATTACTCGCTGTCTACAGAGAACAGCTCAGAAGCATGCTTATCCATCATTTCAAGAGCCATACCGCCACCACGGGCAACACAGGTCAGCGGATCATCAGCAACAATAACAGGCAGACCTGTCTCTTCACTGATCAATTGATCGATCTCACGTAGCAATGCGCCGCCACCTGTTAACACTAGACCAGACTCAGCAATGTCCGCTGCAAGCTCTGGTGGAGACTGCTCAAGTACACCTTTTACCGCTTGAACGATTTGAGCTAAAGGCTCTTGCAATGCATCTAGAATCTCTCGGCTCGTTAGAGTAAACGCACGAGGCACACCTTCTGCTAAGTTACGACCACGAACGTCGATCTGTAAATCTTCACCAGTATGATAAGCCATACCAATTTCAGTCTTAATGCGCTCAGCTGTGGCGTCACCAATCAAGCTACCGTATTGACGGCGAACATAAGTAGTAATAGCCTCATCAAAACGATCACCACCCACACGGATAGACTCAGAAGTCACGATACCGTTAAGAGAAATGATCGCAATCTCTGTGGTACCACCACCGATATCAATCACCATAGAACCTGAGGCTTCCGCCACCGGCAAACCAGCACCGATCGCTGCTGCCATAGGCTCTTCAATAATATATACCTCACGGGCACCAGCGCCCAACGCTGATTCTTTTATCGCACGACGCTCAACCTGAGTGGATTTACATGGCACACAAACCAGCACACGAGGACTCGGTTTTAAAATACTGTTTTCGTGGACTTTAGAAATAAAGTATTGAAGCATCTTTTCAGTGACATGAAAGTCTGCGATGACGCCATCTTTCATTGGGCGGATAGCAGTGATGTTACCGGGAGTACGACCCAACATACGTTTTGCATCGACCCCGACAGACGCCACAGTTTTTTGGTTGCCATTGTGGCGAATCGCCACAACTGAGGGCTCATCCAAAACAATCCCACGGTCGCGTACATAAATAAGGGTATTGGCTGTCCCTAAGTCGATGGATAGGTCACTGGAGAACATTCCCCGAATTTTTTTAAACATGAATTTCTACACCCTGAAAAGATCCATTACGAATAGTCAGAAAATGTAACAATCGGCACCCCTAAGAGCAAGGCGAAAGCGCATAAATGTTCGATTTCTTTACTCTTACATCGTTGTTTATTGGTGGTTTTTCGAGCACCTCTTTTAAAAGCCATATTTTTCTGCCGTAACCTTTCTCCCCTAACACAATAGCGATACAATGAATCCATTTTTCGAAAACCGACAAAATTAGGTGATTCATGTCTCTAGATAAGCAAGACGTGCAAAAAATAGCTCATCTTGCTCGTTTGTCGTTGGATGACAACGATGCCGAGCAATACCAACATTCATTGACCAGCATCCTTGACCTAGTTGAGCAAATGCAAACCGTCGATACATCTGGTGTCGAGCCCCTATCTCATCCATTGGAAGCCAAGCAGCGCTTACGTGACGACCAAGTAACAGAAGAAAACCGTCGTGACGCCTTTTTAGCCAACGCACCGCAAACCGAAGCCGGCCTATTCTTGGTTCCTAAAGTTATCGATTAAGAGCGCACCACATGATTGATCAAAGCATTGCATCCCTTGCTAAAAAACTACGAGATAAAGACATCTCGAGTGTCGAATTAACACAAGACTACCTAGCTAGAATTAAACAGCTAGATGGCCAACTTAACAGTTACATCACAGTGACGGAAGAAGTGGCATTAGCTCAAGCAGAAGCCGCTGACAAACTCATAGCCGCAGGCTCCACAAGTGCTCTTGCTGGCATTCCCATCGCACACAAAGACCTATTTTGTACCGATGGCATTCTAACCACATGCGCCTCTAAAATGCTGTACAACTTTGTGCCTCCTTATGAGTCCACTGTTACGGCTCGCATGTTAGCGTCAGGAGCAGTTACTCTAGGCAAAACCAACATGGATGAATTCGCCATGGGTTCTTCCAACGAAAACAGCCATTTTGGTGCGGTTAAAAACCCTTGGAATCTAGACAAGGTACCAGGCGGTTCATCTGGTGGTTCCGCTGCAGCGGTGGCCGCAGGCTTAGCCGTGGCAGCAACAGGCACAGATACGGGTGGATCAATCCGTCAACCCGCTTCATTTTGTGGTATTTCAGGACTTAAACCTACTTATGGTCGAGTGTCCCGCTTTGGCATGATTGCCTACGCGTCCAGTCTTGACCAAGCCGGTCCAATGGCACGTTCCGCTAAGGATTGCGCGCACATTCTACAATCCATTGCTGGATTTGATGCCAACGACTCCACATGTTCCGAAGTCGCGACTGAAGACTACACTGCAAACCTAGATGCGCCACTAGCGGGCCTTACGATCGGCTTGCCGAAAGAATACTTTGGTGACGGCCTCAACAATGACGTTGCCACAGCCATTCAAGACGCCGTCAAAGAGTTTGAAAAGCTCGGCGCTCAAGTAAAAGAAATTTCTTTACCTAACTTAAACCTAAGCATTCCGTCTTATTACGTGATTGCTCCGTCTGAAGCCTCCTCCAACCTGTCTCGCTTTGATGGCGTTCGCTACGGCTACCGCTGTGAAGAGCCAAAAGACTTGATGGACATGTACAAACGTTCCCGTGGCGAAGGTTTTGGCAAAGAAGTTCAAAAACGTATCATGGTTGGCACATACGCCCTATCTGAGGGCTACTATGACGCCTACTACTTAAAAGCACAGCGAATCCGTCGCCTTATTAAAGAAGACTTCGTTAAAGCCTTCGAAGAAGTCGACGTGATCATGGGCCCTGTTGCACCAACCACTGCCTTCGGCATTGGCGCTAAAACAGATGACCCAATCGCCATGTACCTAGAAGACATTTACACGCTTTCAGTCAACCTTGCTGGCATCCCAGCCATGTCAATTCCTGCAGGATTTGCAGATGGCATGCCAGTAGGCCTACAAATCATGGGCAACTACTTCGCTGAAGCCAAGCTGCTTAATGTTGCGCACAAGTTCCAACAAGCAACCGATTGGCACACTAAAACACCTAGCTTGGTAGAAGGAGCATAATCATGAATTGGGAAGTTGTAATCGGGTTAGAAATCCACGCCCAGCTGTCCACACAATCAAAGCTTTTCTCTGGCGCTGCCACTAGCTTTGGTGCAGAACCAAACACCAACACCACCCTTGTGGATTTAGGCATGCCAGGGGCTTTGCCTGTTTTTAACAAAGAAGCCCTTCGCATGGCGGTTATGTTTGGCCAAGCTGTGAATGCAGAGATCGGCATGACCTCTGTGTTTGCACGCAAAAACTACTTTTACCCCGACCTACCAAAAGGCTACCAAACCAGCCAGATGGACCACCCTATTGTGGGCAAAGGCCACCTAGACATTACTCTGGATGATGGCACAGTGAAACAGGTTGGTATTACCCGTGCCCACCTTGAAGAAGATGCTGGTAAATCTCTCCATGAAGATTTCCAAGGCATGACAGGCATCGACCTAAACCGCTCCAGCACACCTTTGCTTGAGATTGTCTCTGAGCCAGACATGCGCTCAGCCAAAGAAGCTGTTGCCTATGTCAAAATGATTCACTCAATCGTGACTTACCTAGGCATCTGTGATGGCAACATGGCAGAAGGCTCTATGCGTTGTGACATCAACATCTCCTTGCGCCCTAAAGGTCAAGAAGCCTTTGGCACACGTACAGAAATCAAGAACGTAAACTCTTTCCGCTTTATTGAACGCGCCATTTACACTGAGATTGAGCGTCAAGCAGACATCCTAGAAGATGGCGGCAAGATCACCCAGGAAACGCGCCTGTATGATCCAGATAAAGACGAAACCCGCAGCATGCGTTCAAAAGAAGACGCCAACGACTACCGCTACTTCCCTTGTCCTGACTTACTACCAATCGAGTTAACACAAGCCTACGTAGACGAGATCGCAGCCAACCTGCCTGAGCTGCCTACTCAAAAAGCCGAACGCTTTATGTCTGAATACAAGCTAAGCGAATACGACGCTGGTGTACTTTCAGCCACTCGCGCCATGGCAGATTATTTTGAAGAAGTGGCCAAAGTAGCAGGCAACCCTAAACTGGCAGCAAACTGGGTAATGGGTGAACTGAGTAAGTACCTGAACACAGAAGGCAAAGAAATCACCGAGTCTCCTGTCTCTGCAGAACATCTCGGCGGCCTTTTGGTCCGTATTGAAGACAACACAATCAACGGTAAAACAGCCAAGAGTGTTCTCCAGTCCATGTGGGAAGGCGAAGGCTCCGCGGATGACATCATCGAGGCGAAAGGTCTTAAGCAAGTAACCGACACAGGCGCCATCGAAAGCATGATCCAAGGGGTGTTGGATGCCAACCCAGCCCAAGTAGAACAGTTCCGAGCTTCCGATGAAGACAAACAAAAGAAAATGATTGGTTTCTTTATGGGACAAGTGATGAAAGCTTCCCAAGGTAAAGCGAACCCAGGCATGGTAACGCCAATCCTTAACAAGCTATTAAAAGGCTAGTTGCAGACCACTGTATCAGTGACAAAAAACCGAGCCATGAGCTCGGTTTTTTTATGCGCAAAGTTCTATGCAATCTTTGCCAGAATGCTTGGCTCGGTATAGGTGACTGTCAGCCGTATCCAACATCTCGCTGAGACTGGGTTTATGCGTTGTGCAGACCCCCACACTACAAGTAACATTCAGATCAAACTCTGTGAACACTCGGTTTCGCACTTCAGTCATAAAGCGCGCCATGTCCACACAAAAAGTCGTTTGGTCTCGGTTAGAAATGATCGCAAACTCTTCACCACCGTAACGCCCCACTAAATCATTACCAAAATGCTTGGTTAAAATGGAAGCAAATTGCTGCAATAACTGATCGCCCGCCTTATGACCGAGGGTATCGTTTACATTTTTGAAATTATCAATGTCCATCATAGCCACGGTCGTTTCCTGAGATTCAAAAAACATCTCTTCACCACGATCGAACAAATAACGTCGGTTATAGATATTAGTTAATGCATCCATATTGGCAGCTTGACGAATCTGCTCCAACATCTCTTGAGATTCCAGATTTTGGAAAATACGGCAAATAAATTCTTCATGATAAAAGGGCTTCTTAAGAAAATCGTTTGCCCCGCTTTTAATGAATTTGGCAGAGAGTATACCGTCGCCACTTGAAGACAATCCAATTAAAACCGTTTCTTGAAACCGGCGATCCAAGCGAAGATTCTTAACCAGTTCACAGCCGTCCATACGAGGCATCTTGTGATCAGCTATCATTAGCTTAATGTCGGATTCAGCCTCCATCACTTCAATCGCCTCAACCCCATCAACAGCCGTTAAAACTTGAAACTGAAGCTTGCGAAGCAATGAGCAGATATACGCTGAGCTGGTCACACTGTCTTCAACCACCAACACCTTAATCGCAAGGTTTTTGCGTAAGCGGTCTAACAAATTAACCACTTGATTGTATGCCAACCTAGAGTCTTTCGTGATGTAGTCGATGACACCCTTATCCAACAAATTAGTCCGTAAGGATTCATCAAAATTCCCCGTCAAGACAACCGTCGGCACCTTATGCTGCAAAGTCAGCTCAACAGCTTCACCTGAGGGAGCATCAGGTAAATTTAAATCAACGATCGCTGCAAAAAACTGCTCGTCTGTTTCAAGATGCGCCTTGGCTTCTGCGTAGTCACAGCACATGACATACTTAAAATCAGGCATCCCGCCTAGTAGCTTGCCGAGAACTTTTCTAACGACTCCGCTATCCTCAACTACTAATATGTTATACATTCTGAAGTCTCTAATGACGATTCTGAATTAAGCCTAGCAAATATTGTATATTTGCTCGCTAATATGTGTGTAACAGAAGCGTGTCAATTTGTAATAGTGAGCCATGAACTGTAGACCTCAATGCGGCGCTTGCTGCATCGCACCCTCTATCACAAGTCCTATTCCAGGTATGCCCCATGGCAAACCTGCAGGCACCCCTTGCATTCAACTGGATGACGAGTATCGCTGCAAGATTTTTGGACAACCAGAACGCCCAGAAGTCTGTGCGAAATTCGCTGCAGAAGCTTATGTTTGTGGCGAAAATAGAGAACAAGCACTAATGATTATTAGTGACATGGAAGACACCACGACCCCAATGCTTTCTAAGGAGCTTTGATGACTATAAGAGCTAAGGAACTTGGCGCCGCCATTTTAATGAGCGCCGTACTTGCAGGCTGTTCTTCGAGCGGCTCCAGATCAGGCGGCGAAGCCCCTTCATTTGTTATGACGCCTCCCTCTGAATCACAGATTGAGAGCAGCGTCCGTCAGCAAGTCTCACTTATGCTTGAAGCCTTTACCCCCATTGCTGGGCAAGCATTACCTAACCGCAGCGTACTAGAAGCCTACGATTTTCGAGATTTCGAACCTATTTGGATCAAAGGCACAAGCCTAGACATGTCTATTTACAAACTAGTAGACACCCTAGAAACAGCCCAAAGCCATGGTCTTAATGCCGTTCATTACCACATTGACACCATTAAAGAATACTTAGACCTACCAACCCCCTCTGCGCAACAGTTAGCCGAATTAGATGTCATCGCAACGGTCGCCATGTCCAGCTTCGCTCATGATTTGTCTAACGGTCGTTACGAGCCACAGCTGATCGACCCTAACTGGCAATTGGATGCTCCCAATAAAGACTGGAAGAACCTCCTATTCTTGGACAATCCAAGTGACATGGTGAACTACCTACCCATGCTCGCTCCCCGCCAGCCTGAATACCAAGTACTGCAACGCTGGTTAGTTTACTACCAAGAGCTTGCACAGAAAGAAGGTGATATTCGCGTGGAGGCAGGCGTGCCACTCACCATGAGTGACGAAGGCCCTAGGGTTGCCCAATTACGCGCCCGCCTTGTGCAACTTGGAGACATTCGCTTTTCAACCCGCAAGGTAAATGAAGATTACTTTGATTCGGATTTAAGATCCGCTTTGATGCAGTTCCAAAAACGTCATCACCTTACGGCCGATGGTGCAGCAGGGTCGCAGACCATTCAGATGCTTAATGTGCCTTTAAGTGAACGCGCCAAACAAATCTCCTACAATTTAGAACGCTGGCGCTGGCTTCCATCGCAAATGGAAGACGACCGTATCTGGGTCGATTTAACGGATTACACCGCGCATATTTATCTCAACGGCCAAAGCGAAAGCATGAAGGTCGTCATTGGTAAGCCAGAACGCAAGACCAATGTGTTTTACGGCAAAATGTCTTACATGGTGGCCAATCCTACTTGGCGTGTCCCCCACAGAATCGCTCAAGAAAACCTATTACCGAAGCTACAACGTGACCCGAACTATCTAGGCAAGCACGGTTTCCGAGTGTTCTCTAGCTGGAGCATTGGTGCAAAAGAGCTGGACCCGACCACTATCGATTGGCAATCCATTGACCCAATGAAACTTAAATATCGCTTTGAACAAGCCCCAGATGATGGCAACGCTCTCGGTGCTTACAAGTTCATGTTCCCGAACAAGTTTGATATTTACTTGCACGACACCCCAGCGAAACACTTGTTCAGAGAAACAGACCGCGCATTCAGCTCCGGCTGCATCCGCCTAGAGAAACCTGCTCATTTCGCCAACTTATTGGCAGGCAACAGCAAAAAACAAGTGGATTCACTCAATAAAGCCCGTCAAACCAAAGAGACCACTGTTATTTCTCTGGAAAGCGAAATTCCTGTTTACTTGGTCTACTTCACAGTCGTACCAAATGCTAACGGCATGCCGGAGTTCCGTTACGATGTATATGACCGAGACCCATTAATGGAAGAAGCCATGGGCTATATGCCATTCCATCCTTCTGAGAGCCTTTAACTTAATTCTTAAACAAAAAAGGGGCGCATTTAGCGCCCCTTTTTATTGAATAAACTTTAGCGAATCATAATACAAACAGTCACTTCTTCCCGGTCATGATACAGGTGCTTATACTGCATATCGTAGCGCAAACCCTTTTGCGACAACTGCCCAGCAATCAACTGCAGACACTGATCTACTTCTTGGTAGCGTTTCTTCATTGGTAGTTTCAAATTGAAAATTGCTCGCTGGGTCCAGCCTTCACTGAGCCATTTTGCCATCAACTCTGCCACCAAGATGGGACGCTCCACCATATCACAGACCAACCAATCCACTTTGACAGGGGGCTTAAACTTAAAACCATCTTCCGTCATGTGAGACACCAACCCAGTATTCATAAGCTCCTTCTGCATGGGGCCATTATCCACTGCGTAAGTATGAATACCTCGAACAACAAACTGGTAGGTCCAACCACCCGGTGCCGCACCAAGATCCACCGCATGCATCCCTTCATGCAAGTCTCTTTCTCGGGTTTTCTGAGGCACAAATTGCAACAGAGCTTCTTCTAATTTTAGAGTTGAGCGACTGGGTCCTTTCGCAGGAAAGCGCAAGCGACGAATTCCAAGAGGAAATTCAGAGCGGCAAGAGGCATAACTCACACCTAAATAAGCCTGGTCACCCTCCATAAAAAACACATGGTGACGCACACCTACCGCCTTTTTACGGATTAAGCCAGATTTTTTCCAGCCTTCCCTAAGGGGCTTCTCAATCTTTTTAATCAGACCTGCCAGTGCTTTGGCTTCATTAGTGTCTGCAGTCTCTAACCAAATATCTTCTGCCAAAGGCAACGACCGAGCCGCCTCCAACAAAGCCTGCACTCGACCACCCTTTTCGAAATCAATCACATCATTTACTGCAATAATCTGACGTGCAAAGATAAGATGATTAAATGACAAGGACTGAATCAGTTTCTCACCACCGTCCTCATCATTAGTGTGGTAAACAACAAAACCCTGCTGATCAGAAGGTTTTCCATAGCCATAAAACCCCAGCTCTGCTGCTTTATCCGTGATCTCTGCCAAAGCATCGCGTTCAAATCCAGCTCGACAATAGATGAGCACATTTTTCATATTAAATAGACTTTTTTGGAATCGTGAATTTTGGCCAAATCTCTTGGCCCATTAAAAATAAATCTTGGTACTGGGTTTTAGATGACTCAGTAAAAAACTCTCCAGTGTCCGGCCATGAGACAAACTCAAAAGCTTCTCCGCGCCATTCGAAAGCAATTTTCACCGCATGCAAATAACCACGATCCGCGGCAACCCCTCCGTATCGCTCATCCCCTAGAATGGGAGACCCAATACTTTTTAGGGCGACACGAATTTGATGGGTTTTACCGGTTAACGGACGTAACCAAAAATAACGCTTCCCAGACTCGGCAAAACTAAAGAACTGGGTGGCTGCAAAATTATCGAGTTGTTTTGTTAAACGCCATTGGCCACGTCGGCTAGGTATCATCCCTCCAGCCACTGTCCCCTGTTTTTTATTAGGTTTTGCTGCAGAGACAGCAAGATAGCGCTTCTCAAATTTATGCTGCTCAAACAACACCCCAAACTCAGCCGCCGCCTGCTTATTGGTCGCAAACACCAAAATACCGGACGTCAGCTTATCGAGGCGATGGAGTGGATAGAAAACTTGCTCGGGAAACTGGGCACTCAAGCGCGCAAAGAATCCTTCTCCGTCTTCCGAATGAAAGCTCTCGCCACTGGGTTTGACCACTATCCAAAAGTCTGGATGTTGGAAAATTAGTTTTATGGGATTCATGGTCACATCAAGAATGAACTAGGGCCACTGTTTTGTGCCCATTTTGGCCTCCATTATAAAGGGACTTATCCCGCTGCGCTAATATCTCATTGCATTCAACTAAATGGACCCAATACGCCCAAAATTGAACCGATCGGTCAAACTTTAGCACCAAACTCGGGCAAAATACCCCCAACTTTCCCACTTATGCTAAAAAACTCTTAATATTTTTTGGTTTAAAAAGCTGACCGTGCAGACAAACAATGCGAAATTTCGTATTCTTCGCGCCCATTAGCCAAATACGCGCTCTCATGCCACATATGGCACGATTATTGTAAATAACATGGAATGTTTAAACACAAGCGCGAACGTTAAGCCAAAATAATAAGGCATAAGAAGCGGCTATCAGATTAAGCGTGACACACTGTGATGCTGCATCTTGAAAGCGAACTGCCTTAGACGCATTAGCGAAAAGATCCAACAAATGTTGGTCGGTTTTTTTGAGTATATATTCGCATTTAAACCCACTCAATTTAGAGAATTAACGGTGTCGGAAACATTGAAAAAACAGAACTCTCACCCTAGGTTGGAGTTACTGAATATCACTAAACAGTACCCCGGATGTCTTGCAAATGATCAAATTTGCATGACCCTCATGCCCGGCGAAATACATGCTCTACTAGGAGAGAATGGTGCAGGTAAAAGCACCCTAGTTAAAACCATATACGGAGTCGTATCCCCTGACGCAGGCCAGATCATTTGGGATGGCTACGAAGTTGATATTAAAAACCCGTCAAAAGCACGGGATTTAGGTATCGGCATGGTGTTTCAACACTTTTCCCTGTTTGAAACCTTAACAGTCGCACAAAACATCGAGCTCTGTTTAAGCAAACCACAACTTGAAGCCATTGGTGATTTAGCAGGTAGAATCCGCGAGCTTTCCCAATCTTATGGTCTCAATGTTGACCCTGATCGCTACGTTCACTCCCTATCCATCGGTGAACGCCAGCGTGTTGAGATCATGCGTTGCCTTGTGCAGTCAGTAAAACTACTGATTCTAGACGAACCCACGTCAGTACTGACGCCACAGGAAGTGGCGGGCTTATTTGACATCTTGCGCCAGCTATCAGCTGAAGGCTGTAGCATCATGTTTATTTCTCATAAACTCCACGAAGTAACGGAGCTTTGCCATACAGCAACCATTCTTCGAGGAGGCAAGCTTGTAGGGGCGTGCTCCCCCGCCGAAGAAACCCCTGCCACGATTGCTAAAATGATGGTGGGAGATCTTGCTGAACAAGATGCTGGCTATGCTAAAGCCTACGGAAGTGAAGTGGCATTCTCTGCCAAGCAGCTTAACCTTAGCGCCAAACACCCCTTTGGTACCTCACTCAAAAATGTCAGCTTTGACCTTATTAAAGGTGAAATCTTAGGCATCGCAGGGGTCGCAGGTAATGGCCAAGAAGAGTTGATGTCAATCATCAGTGGTGAAGACAATCGCCCTCAAGCTGATGTGCTGTTTATTGATCATCAAGACATTGGCAAATTAAGCGCTGGTGCACGCCGCAAGCGCGGCTTGGCTTATGTTCCAGAAGAACGCCTCGGACGCGGTGCTGTACCCGATATGAGTTTGAGCGAAAACACTCTGCTTACCCATAGCGCAGGCTTTGTTTCATCTGGTCTGGTGAACTGGGGTGCCGTGAAAACCTACGCTAAGAAGCTTATCGGTCAATACAGTGTTAAATGTCATGGAGAGTTCTCTGACGCGAAAAGCTTAAGTGGCGGTAATTTACAAAAATTTATCATGGGTCGAGAAATTGGCCAAAACCCTAAAGTGCTGATTTGTGCCCACCCTACTTGGGGCGTGGACGTTGGTGCTGCCTTGGCTATCCACCAAGCGCTGTTAGAACTTAGGGATCAAGGGGCCTCCATTTTGCTGATTTCTGAAGACATCGACGAACTCTTCTTACTCGCCGACCGAATGGCCGCCGTGTGTAATGGTCACCTCTCTCCGGTTGTCCGCACAGAAGACACTAACATTGACCAGATCGGTCAATGGATGGCTGGCACCTTCATCGATACTAAACAGACTTCTCAGGAGGCTAACGCATGATCCGCGTTCAGGCTCGTACCGAGCAAAGCACCTTAATGACATTTGCGTCTCCGATTCTAGCCATCGTGCTGACGTTAATATTCGGCTCTATCTTATTTACCGCCTTAGATAAGGATCCACTGCAAGCGCTCCACGTGTTGTTGATCATGCCTCTTTCAGATGCTTATAACATCAGTGAAATGTTTGTAAAAATGGGACCTCTACTGCTGTGTGCTGTGGGCTTGTCCCTTTGCTATCGGGCAAACATGTGGAACATAGGTGCCGAAGGTCAATTGTTGGCTGGTGCCCTGGGCGGCAGTGCCGTTGCACTGCTATTCGTTGATTCAGACTCAGCTATGGCAATGCCATTAACGCTTATTGCGGGTATCGCTTCAGGTATGGTTTGGGCGGCGATTCCAACTTTTTTGAAGATCAATTTCAACTCTAATTTGATCCTCACCACCATCATGTTGAATTACATCGCTTTGTATCTATTGATTTGGGCGGTGCATGGACCATTACGAGACCCTGACGGCTTTGGATTCCCTGAATCCGCTCTGTTCTCTGATGCCACCTTGCTGCCTGTATTAACTGATCAAGGGCGTGTTCACCTTGGGGTGGTGTTTGCCATTATTGCGGCGTTCGTTGCATGGTTCATCCTTGCCAAGACACATCTTGGCTTCAAGATCCGTGTTTATGGTTCTGATGCCCCTGCGGCGATTTATGCAGGCTTTAGTACGAAAGCGATTAGCTGGTTTGTGATGTTATTTGCAGGCGGGCTAGCGGGCCTTGCAGGCGTAGCGGAAGTAGCCGGCCCGATCGGCCAACTAACGCCTGTCGTGTCTCCTGGCTACGGTTATGCGGCCATCATTGTGGCTTATCTGGGTCGACTTCACCCAGCAGGGGCCATTGTAGCGTCTATTTTCTTGGCCATTTTATACATGGGCGGTGATTTGGCTCAGATTGAAATGGGCATCCCAATCGCTGTGGTAGGTATGTTCCAAGGTGTATTGCTGTTTTTCTTATTGGCGTGTGACTTCTTCATCCGTTACCGCCTTGTATCTACTCGCGATAGCGTCGCATAGGAGATAAGCATGGATATTGATTTAATTACTCAGGTTCTCTTTGCTGCGATCAAAACCGGTACGCCGCTTTTATTTGTTGCCCTTGGTGAAGTGATTTGTGAAAAAACTGGCGTCCTCAACCTTGGTCAAGAAGGTATGATGCTAATGGGTGCCGTGGTTGGTTTTATGGCCGCCTATGGCACCGGCAACGCTGGCTTCGGGATTCTTGGCGCAATGATGATGGGAGCCCTCATGAGCCTCATCTTTGGCTTCCTAGTATTGCACTTAGGGGCAAACCAAGTAGCAACAGGTTTAGCATTGACTATCTTTGGTACAGGATTGAGTGCCTTTATTGGTTCAGGCGTTGTCGGCCAGACCATTCCTGGTTTCCAACCAATGCTGATCCCTGGCTTGTCTGACATCCCTGTTATTGGCAAAGTATTATTCAGCCATGATCCATTAGTGTATCTCGCCATTATTATGGCGTTTGTGGTGAGTTATGTGGCAAACAAGACGCGACTAGGCTTAACCATTAAAGCGGTGGGAGAAAATCCAAATGCCGCCAATGCTATCGGCATTAAGGTTTTGCGAGTACGCTATTTAGCTGTCATGTTTGGCGGTGCTATGGCCGGTCTTGGGGGCGCTTACATGTCTCTAGTGTATACACCTATGTGGGTAGAAAACATGACCGCTGGCCGCGGCTGGATCGCCTTAGCCCTAGTGGTATTCGCCTCTTGGCGCGTTGGCAATATTGTATTGGGCGCTTACCTATTCGGTTTGGCCAGCATTATGCATTTGGTACTTCAAGGCATGGGCTGGTCGATTTCTCCAAACTTACTGGCAATGCTGCCTTACGTAGCAACCATTGTTGTGATGGTGATTATCAGTGCCGATCAGTTTAAAGAGAAGCTGTTGGCCCCTCGTTCTTTGGGTAAACCATTTGACCCACGTCAGATGGCATAAAACGTGTTAAAAGATAGTTTGATCTATGTAAATCGCCTTCGGGCACAAAAGGAGCTAAAAATGAAACTAAAGAGTTTACTCGTAGGCCTTGGCCTATTAGCGGGTGTCGGTGCAGCGCAAGCTGAAGACCCATTCAAAGTTGGATTTGTCTATGTAGGTCCTGTAGGTGACTTAGGCTGGAGTTACGAGCACGACCGTGGCCGTAAAGAGCTGGAAGAGCACTTCGGCGGAAAAGTGGAAACCACTTACGTTGAAAACGTGCCTGAAGGTGCCGATGCTGAGCGTGTTATCACTCAACTTGCAAAAGCCGGCAACGACCTAATTTTCACCACATCTTTTGGTTTCATGAACCCTACTTTGAAAGTAGCGAAACGTTTCCCGAAAGTGACTTTTGAACACGCAACAGGTTACAAGCGTGCCAAGAACCTTGGTACATATGTATTACGTACCTACGAGGGTCGTTACATCTCTGGTGTTGCGGCAGGTATGCTGACTAAATCTGATACCATCGGCTACATCGGCTCTTTCCCGATCCCTGAAGTTATCCGTGATATCGACGCTGCCTACATGGGTGCGAAAAGCGTCAACCCTAATGTTAAAATGAAAATCGTATGGGTGAACTCTTGGTACGATCCAGGTAAAGAAACCGATGCAGCAAACGCGTTGATGGACCAAGGTGTTGACGTACTACTACAACACACTGATAGCCCTGCGCCACTTATCGCAGCCGAAAAACGTGGTATGCGCGCCATTGGCCAAGCGTCTGACCAAAGCAGCTTTGCACCCAACGCACACGTATTCTCTGTACGTGATGACTGGGCTCCTTACTACATCAGCGTAGTGGAAGCTGTTATGAACGGCACTTACGAGCCTTCTGACTTCTGGGGTGGTTTCCAAGAAGACATGCTGTCTCTAGCGTCTATCAACGACAACCTACCAGCAGATGTGCGCAGTAAAATTGATGAAACGTATGCCATGATCGATTCAGGTGAGTTCCATCCATTTACTGGCCCAATCACTGACAACAAAGGTAATGTTGTTGTCCCTGAAGGGCACACTTTAACTGACCAAGAACTTGCTCAAGTTAACTGGTATGTTGAAGGCATCACTGACGAGATTCCACGTTAATAGTAAACCCTATTAACCATTGTCTCTTTTGAAAAAGGGTGAAACCTAATGGTTTTGCCCTTTTTTATTACGTAAACATCCCCGCATTACAAAAAACCTTATGTTATGATTTGAGCAAATTCACTCATCAGCAGTAAAAGGTATTATGTCGAGCCTAAACACTGAATTTTTTCGCCAGACCAGCCAAGTTCGTTTTGAGCTATTTGTTAACCATATCAAACGCGAACAAGCTTGCTTTGTGCTTGCCGACCCAGAGGGTTGCTTGATACTAGAAGTTGCTCAGGAACAAGTATTGCCGATTTGGCCCACTGCAGAGATGGCCAATGAATGGGCCAGCAAAGAGCACGAAGGCTTTAGCGCCATGGAAATTTCAGCTGCAGATCTGACTGAAAAATGGCTACCAGGGATGACTAATGATGGCTTTAGTGTGGGAGTCGCCCCTAATATGGCTGGCGAAGGCATAGTACTTCAGGCCGCCGAGCTTCTTAACGACTTGCAGCGTTAACTTTTCAGGAGATCCCATCATGGCATCACGATTACTTCGTTCCACGACGATTACCCTATTAGGATTAGCCATCGCAGCTTGTAGCTCTTCACCGACTGGACGCAATCAATTGGTTCTTGTCCCAGACGATCAACTAAACGAGATGGGCGTTCAATCCTTCGAACAGATGAAGTCTGAAATCCCAAAGTCAGACAATCTGAAGCAGACTCAAAATGTCCAATGTGTTGCGGACCATATCATCTCAGTGCTGCCTGAGAAGTATCAAAAACAAGCTTGGGAAGTGGTTTTGTTTGACGATGAACAAATCAACGCCTTTGCCCTACCCGGTAATAAAATCGGTGTTTACACTGGACTACTAACCGTTGCGACCAACCAAGCACAATTGGCGGCTGTTATGGGGCACGAAGTTGGTCATGTCTTAGCACGTCATGGGAATGAGCGCGTGTCTACACAGCTTGCCACCAGCCAGGCACTTGCACTAGGGTATGAACTCTCTGGTGAAGACTCCGCTGTCAAAAGCGCCGTATTCCAAGGTCTTGGTGTGGGAGCTCAATATGGCATCATACTGCCATTTAGCCGTGCCCATGAAACCGAGGCAGACCTGATCGGCCTAGACCTGATGGCAAAAGCTGGCTTTGACCCTGAAGAAAGCGCCGAGCTTTGGCGTAAAATGGGAGGCGGTGGTGCCAGTACACCTGAATGGATGTCCACTCACCCATCCAACAATACCCGCATTCAGTCGTTAGAAAGCGCAATGGCTGAGCCCAACAAGATTTACGCTTCGCTACAGGCGAAGAACCAAACAGCGAACTGCTATTAATAAAAAGCTCCTAGCATCCCTTTGCTAGGAGCTTTTTAAATTTTGCTCTATTCATAAACCTCACCCCATTAAGAGACATAACGCTCATTACCACCATCAACAACATGGTGCCTTTAGCGGTTGTCACAGCTTGATATGCAACCCGCTCATACGCTCATCCTGAAACTTTTTATTACGCGTCATCGTGTGTAAAGATATGATCAAGACCCGCACACAATACAGGTCACTTAGCGCTAATTTATCCTGTATATTAGAGTTGATAATGTCAGTATAAGGAGCACCTTGTGTCTCAAGCCATTCCACTCGATGAACTGCACACCCAAATCCCGCTCTCTGAGTTGATACTGTCATTAACGACAGCCTTGGATATGACGGAAGGGCAACCCCCAGAGCATTGCATACGCTCATGTTGGATTGGCATGCACATTGGCAAGAAGCTCCAATTAGCTCCAGACGTTCTTCACGATTTATTTTATTCCTTGCTCTTAAAAGATGCTGGATGCAGCAGCAACGCCGCTCGAATTTGTCAGCTATATCTCACTGATGATCGCGAGTTTAAACGCAACTATAAAACCGTGGGTACTAGCCTGTCATCGGTGCTGAATTTTGTCATTAAAAACGCAGGCCAAGGGGAAAGCTGGCTCACGCGTATTTCAACCACCATAGACATTCTTAAAAATGGCAAAGATTACTCCCAAGAACTCATTCAAACACGCTGCACTCGCGGAGCGGATGTGGCCAGAGAACTGCGCTTTAATGAATCTGTCGCCCTTGGCATTGCCAGCTTAGATGAGCATTGGGATGGATCCGGTCGCCCCAATCAACTGACCAAGACTGACATTCCGTTGTTTTCGCGTATTGCTTTACTGTCTCAAGTTGCCGACGTGTTCCAATTTGAAGGCTCCATTGAGCAAGCCTTAGACGAGGTGAGCGAACGCAGTGGCGTCTGGTTTGATCCAGAATTGGTTGGTCTTTTCAAAGAACTGGTGCAAGACCCACAATTTATCGCTGGTCTCACTGCTGCAGACGTAAAAACTAAAGTGATGAATCTCGCCCCCGCACAGGCCAGTATTATGCTGGATGATGACTATTTTGACTGCATCGTGTCTGCCTTTGGCAAAATAGTCGATGCTAAAAGCCCTTATACCTCAGGCCACAGTCAACGAGTAGGTGTTTATGCAGAACTGATTGCTCAAGAGCTCCAACTAAACGCGGACGAAAGAAAGTGGGTAAAACGTGCCGCCCTGCTCCATGATCTAGGTAAGCTAGGTGTTAGCAACTCAATACTCGATAAGCCCGGTAAACTAGATGAAGATGAGTGGCTGGCCGTACAAAAGCATGCCCATTTCACTGAGGTGATTTTAAACGAAATTACCCCACTAAAACCCCTAGCCGCGGTCTCCGCTGCCCACCACGAAAAGCTCGATGGAACAGGCTACCCGAAGGGGCTTCAGTCAGACGAGATCCCTCTGATCACCCGCATTATCACTACAGCTGATATCTTCGACGCCATCTCCGCAGAGCGCCCTTACAGAGCGGCTATGCCCGTTTCTAAAGTGCTGTCTATCATGCGTGAGAACTTAGATAGCGCTATTGATCGCCGCTGCTTTGAAGCCCTTGAACGGGCACTGGATCAAATCCCTAAAAGCTGGTTTGTGACAGAAGATGGCGCAGAACAACACTAAGCGGAAGACCTTGCAATAAAGAACAGCAAGACCAAAATAAAAAAGGAAAGCAGCGAGACTAACGCCTCGCATACTTTCCTCAAAGGGTGATCATTGAATCGTTTCAATGGGAAAAACTAGCCGAAGCCATTGTTCATTCCCTAAAGTTGCTGACAGTCCCCCATTTTAGAAAGCCAGCCCCTTAAATGAATCAATCATTAAGATAATCACCATTCCATAGAAGACTTCGATAAGCACATTGGGCCACAGCCCAGAACTCGATGTCTGAATTTATAATATGTGTTCTTTTAAAAACGTGTTTTCTTATATGCGTCAAAGCCATTCTATTTGCGACAAACACACCTAGAAGCCAAGTATTCCGTTACGGCGTGGCAAGGTGTTCCATGTCTGCAATCCGCTCGCGCCATTGACGCCGATACAGATTCAGCAACGGCTTCAGTGTTGGTTCACATTGGGCGAGACTCAAACGCCCTTTATGTTTCAAGCTTTTATTAGACAATAGCGCCGCTCCACCTGCCGTGCCCGTTACATCACGGGACGCGTAGATTTCACTGTTGGCTTTCAAACTGGACAGTAAGGTCAGGAAATTTAAGTTATTACTAAAAGCTCCTTCCACCACGGTCATATCACTCTCGCCCAATAGATCAATGCAATAGTCCGTCATCAGCGCCACATAGACATCTGCCAAAGCTGATTGCTGGCCTGGAGTGAGACTCAATCCTCTGGCGTCAATGCGCCCCTGATACTGAGCAAAGGGGCCTCCCCCGGCAGCAAAGGAAGGTAACGCGAACACACCATTTTCCAGAATAAAGCCAACGTCCTCCATAGTGCCCTCTTTATCCGAACGCAAGGCTTCCCATTCCCTCCCTCCCATAAAACGGATGGTAGGCGTGGCACGTCCAAAAGCGTCCACATTGGCAAGCATGTCTTTGTGCTCATCCAGGGAATCTAAGTCACCGTTTATCGTGGCGATCACTGTCCAAGTGCCGCTGGAGATCACCGTAAGCGAATCCAATGGTTTACTAATGTAAGGTACTAAGGACGCATTGGAATCATGAATACCGTTAAAAATTGCGCAGTTTTTGGGGAGTCCGGTTTCTTCTGCAAGAGCAGGTAAAATGTTCCCCAACTTGGCACCTGTCTCAACCAATTGCGGGAAAAGCTTGTCCCAACCTTGCTGCTGAGAAAAATGAGAAAACTGGCAAGCGGATGGATTCCATAGATCCGTATGACATCCAAGAGAGGTCACTTCCGACACCTTTTGTCCCGACAGAAGAAAACCCCAATATTGTGGATACAAGAGTATATCGGTCACATTGCTAAACGCTTCTGGGAACTTAGATTGCTGCCAATAAAGCTGCTTACCTAGGTTTAAACCTTGAGGCAGTAAAGGACTGAAGGTTTCAGAAAATGGCGAGCGCAACTTCTCATACTCTGTTCGGCATTGATCTATACCATCGTACTCATAATCCAATACAGGTAACGCCAACTCATCCCCTTTCATGCAGGCAGCTGTTGCACCATGGGTTGTAATGGCAATACTGCCGATAAAATAGTTTGGTGTCAGGCTGGTCAATGTATCCTTGATCCATTGCCAAATGTTATTTACGTCAATGTGGGGATAAAGCCCATCATCCACAACGCTATTTGCTCGCTTTATCACATCCCTCAAAATTCCTGTTTGAGCATCCATCAAACAGATCTTGATATTGGTTTTACCGATATCCAAAACTGCTACAACTCGCGCCAGGTGCGCATCCTGAACATTGAAACGAAAAACTTCTTGCAGAGCCCCGGAAGCAGGCTCAAAGGAGCCCGATTTCGTTTCCATAATGTCCGCCATGTATTTCCACCAGCGTTGCATCACAGGCTCTTTTGCGAGCGCCTCGGAGTCTAAGTTCTCCGCATCAAATGTTGCATAAAGGCGACTTTCGGACTCGTCCAAATAAATGTAGTAGTTCTTAATGCCATAGGATTTCAGTAGTTCTGCCAAATCTGGCCAAAGCTCATCATGGCGCTTTTTGTATTCCGCTTCACATCCTTTGTGAAGGTACATTACGGATGAGTACTTCATACTTGCCTCTGACGTTTTGCTTTATACATGGAAATTAACACTGGCAAACTCACCACAAACATCAGCATCAGACCGACAATAATTGTCATAACGATGCCCGGAATATTCACCAGCCCCATTCCAAACGTCACCATACCCATCAGTATGACCGCCAGTACTACACCACCAATGGTGCCACTACCACCTAAAATACTGACGCCTCCTAAAACCACCATGGTAATAATGCTAAGCTCCCAGCCCATCGCAATACTGGGCCGCGTGCTGCCTAGTCGAGATGTTAACAGTACCGCTGCTACACCAGACATAAGTCCCACAAGAACAAACAAAATCAGTTTATGGCGATTTACATTAATACCTGAATAGTAGGCTGCATCAGGGTTATTACCGATTGCAAAAGTACGTCGCCCAAAGATGGATTTATGCAGTAACCAATAGAACACCAGGGCGAAAACAATGAATGCTACAAACTCAAATGACACTACCCAGTACACATAGCCTTGCCCAAGGAAATCAAAGCCATCTGGATAGTTTTTCAACACTTCATCGCCTAGGATAATGTAGCTAATACCGCGAAATAAACTCATCGAACCAATCGTCACTACGATCGAAGGAATCGCGAACTTTGTCACCAATAAGCCGTTGCACAAGCCACATAGACCACCGACCGCAATACCTGTCACAACAACCGCATAAAATGGTGCACCTAGCTCGGCGACCAACCCCATAATGGTACTGCTGAGCGCAATGATCGCAGCAACGGATATGTCAATCTCACGAGCAATGATCAGCAGCGCCATTGGCAATGCGATCAAGGCTTTCTCAGTAAAATTGAACGTTGCATCGGACAGATTCCAAGGGTCTAAAAAATAAGGCGATAAAAATGAATTCAGCACACACACGCCAAATAAAATAATCACCAAAAATGATTCCCAACGTACAAACTTGTTTAACTTACCTACGGGCAAAAAGTCAGGAACGCTGTTCTTTTTTGTTATTGTATTTGTTGTCATATTAACCTCTTACTTCGCGGCCATGGGTGTTTGAACTTGAGGACGATCCCGAAGGATAATGCGACCTTTGCTTTTCCCAGAACGGGAATTAGCTATCACAGCAGCAATGATCACAGCACCAGAAATGGCCATCTGCCAGAACGGTGATACACCAATCACAGGTAATGCATTGTTTACGACACCAATAAACAAAGCACCCATTACCACACCAAAGACGCTACCTATACCACCCATAATGCTAACGCCACCAATCACACAAGCCGCTACAACTTGAAGCTCAAAACCGTTTGCGACATCCACATACGCCACGGCAAATCGAGACACCCACAAGTAACCACACAAGCCAGACAAGGTGCCAGACACAAGGAATGCATAGAACTGCACCTTGCCAACATTTACCCCCGAGTAAAACGCCGCTGTCGGGTTGCCACCAGCGGAGTAGAAATTGCGCCCCCATTCGGTGAATCGCAACAATACAAAAGCCGCAAGGATAAACAGAATGGCAAGCCAACCGAGTACCGGAATACCCAGTAGCACAGCACGTGGGAAATCAATAAATGCAGCACTCATTTGGTGGGAGTTGATCCAGTTACCGTCAGAGATTAGAAATGTCATACCTCGATACACACTCATGGTCCCAAGTGTGATAACAATAGACGGCACTTTAAGTAACCAAACAAACACACCATTAATAGCACCAAGTAACGCCCCAACACCCAGCGCTAAAGCGATCAGTACAATGACAGGTAACTCCGGATAGACGTTATTCGTCATCGCCACTAACATGCCCGTAAACGCGACATTGGCCGCCACAGACAGATCAATGCAGCGGGTCACAATCACCAACATTTGCCCTATCGCGAGAATCATAAGAATGGATGTATCATTAAAAATACTCACTACATTGCTTATGGAGACAAAGTCCTGGGCGATCAAACCAATCGCAAAAAACATCACCACCACAACAAGTGCCAGAAAGCTCTCTCTTGAATTAGCTAAAAACTGCTTCATGCTGCTACGCCTCCTGTCGCTAGGGTAACCACTTGCTCAGGTGATGCCTCAGACCGATCCAGCTCTCCGACTAAGCGCCCTTCACTCATGACTAATATTCGATCAGACATACCTAAAATTTCTGGCAGCTCAGAGGACACCATAATCACGGACAAACCTAATTGAACTAATTCAGACATGAAGGCATGTACCGCGGCTTTAGAGCCGATATCAATACCTTTGGTCGGCTCATCAAGAATGATGACTTTAGGATTTGTTGCCAGCCATTTAGCGATGACGACTTTTTGTTGATTCCCACCCGATAAATTACCGACCGGCTCATTCCAGCTCGATGTTTTTACACGCAAACGCTCCCCAAACTGGCGCGCTAGATTCATTTCATCATCTAAATCAACACTGGCATTTTTTGACAAAGCCGAGAGCTGCGGCAAGCTGATGTTTTGGTAAATCGGCAATTCAAGCACGATGCCTTGCTTTTGACGCTCCTCAGGAACATAAACAATACCGTGGTTAATGGCTTCCGCCGGAGAGTTAATTGTCACGGTTTGACCATCAATGCGGATTTGACCGGATACATTATGACTCGCCCCAAACAGGGCTTGCATGGCTTCGGTTCGACCGGAACCGACCAATCCATATACGCCTAAAATCTCGCCTTTACGAAGCGTTAAATTAATATCGTCAAACTCAGTAGGATGACTGAGGGACGTAACATCCAGTACCACGTCACCGATGTCTGCGTCTTGTTTGGGATAGGTGTCTTCGATGCTACGCGCCACCATCATCTCCACCAAAGACTTTTCATTGGTATCGCAAATGCGCCCTTCACCAATGTAGCGTCCGTCACGGAAGACAGTGTAATAATCTGCAATACGGAAGATCTCATCAAATTTATGGGTGATAAAAAGAATGGCTTTACCGTCTGCTTTGAGTTGCTCAACTAAATCGTAAAGCTCTTGAATTTCATGGTGTGACAAAGCTGCGGTTGGCTCATCAAGTACGACAACTTTAGCGTCAATGGACAATGCCCGAGCAATCGCCACCATGTGTTTTTGACCGATACTTAAACCGCCTAAGTTCGCTTTTGGGTCGATCTCAGCATTAATCGAAGTCAGAATCTGTTGGGTGTTCTCAAACATGACTTGCCAATCGACAAAAAGGCCATGCTTACGTGGATAGTTACCTAGAAAGACGTTCTCAGCCACACTCAAGTTGTCAAAAAGCACCGTTTCTTGGTGAATCGCTGTAATACCAAGCTGGTGGGAATCCTGCGGCGAAGAAAATTGTATTGGCTTGTCATCAAAAACAATCTGACCTTCGTCAGGTTGATAGATACCCGTCATGGTTTTTACGAGGGTAGATTTTCCAGCGCCGTTCTCTCCGATTAGAGCCGTTACTTTACCTGGATAGAGGTTTAAATTGACTTGATCAAGCGCCTTAACCCCAGGAAACAGCTTGCTGACCCCTTCAAGACGAAATATTGGGCTACCTTCACTCATAAGCTTTGCTCTTATTTTTTTAGCTAATTAAAGGATTTTGTTTTCTGATATAGCTGGGTGATAGCGGCTCAGGGAGGAAACATCTTCCCTGAGCCGCTCACATTAAAAGATCGATGAGAAATCATCTACATTAGACGCGTCGTACACAAATGGATCTGCCATTGCACCATTTCCCGCATTGTCCAACGATAAGCTTCCCATGCGCCCCATTGGGATTTCTTTCCCAGTGGCTTCACCTTTCACAAGGTTGTAAGCAACGGTTGTTGCCGCATAACCTAGATCGATTGGATTCCAAATCGCGAAGTTATGAACCGCACCACTGTGAACGTGCCCCGCTAACTCTGATGGCAAGCCAAGGCCTGTTACATACACTTTACCAATCAGGCCAAGGTCGGTAATCGCTTGCGCCGCAGCCAAAATCCCGACCGTGGTGGGTGCTACAATCACATCTAGATCAGGATGATTTTTGATAAGTGCTTGCGCTTCACGGAAACTTTTATCTGCTAAGTCATCCCCGTAAACCGTATCGACAAGCTCCAGATTAGGGAACTCACCTAAAGACTTCTTCATCTCATCAATCCAGATATTCTGGTTGGTTGAGGTGGGTGTCGCACTCAAGATAGCGAACTTACCTGACTGCTGCCCTTTCTCGGCAACTGCATCGGCGGCCAATTTAACATTCATGCGACCAATAAGGCTGTTACTAGATGGGTTAATGTGGGCAATACGACCCTCTTCACCCACACCTGAGTCCCAAGAAATGACTTTGATACCACGACGCTGGGCTTTTTCCAAAGATGGAACCAGAGCATCCGTATCGTTAGCAGAGACAGCAATCGCGTCGACACGCTGTGCAATAAGTGAGTTGATGATTTCGATCTGACCTTCAGCGGTCGTCGTGGTAGGACCAGTGTAAATAACTTCTACGTCGCCAAGCTCCTCGCTGGCTTCTTGAGCGCCTTTATACGCCGCTTCAAAAAAGCCAATCCCTAGCGCTTTCACTAATAGGGCGATACGAACATCGTCTGCTGCCAACGTGTGGCTCGCGGTAAAAGTAGAACAGGCTAATACAACTGATGTGATGAGTTTCTTATTCATTATTAACTCCAAGAGTGCGTTCATCACCTACCGTTCATTATGACGATATAAGGTTCAGAGACGCAGTTTATTGTTTTTGTTTTGCAACTGTGATCAAACGACACCCTGCCGACTCGATCATCTCTTTACTCTTGTTATCAATACCGTCATCCGTGATAACGATATCTATGTGTGACAGTGGACAAACGATCATACTTGAGCGACTTTGAAACTTTGCGCTATCAACCAACAGCACCCGCTGATTCGCTCGGTTAATAAGCTTCATTACCGCCTGTACAATCTGTGGATCCGTTTCCATCACACCGTGAGAATTAACACCATAAGCACTGATAAATAGGTAATCAGCGTAAATATGCGCAGAAATATCCGTCGGGAAAGGACTCAAAATAATGTTCTGCTCCCGATGAATCTTGCCGCTAGGCACTGTCACACTGCATTTACTTTTCTTTATCAGCTGGTCCGCAATCACAAATGAGTTGGTGAACACCTGCAACTTCAAGTTCCGCATATGCTCTGCCATCGCGCTGGTGGTCGTACCGCCACTGATCATTATCGACATATTGTCTGATAACAGCTCTGCAGCAGCCTTTCCAATCAGTCGCTTTACATCGGCATTAATCGTTTGATTCACCGAGTAAGGGCGCCCAACTAGGCTCGCATCAGAAGGTGGATTAAGAGACTCAGCTCCTCCTCGCACTCGCTTCAACAAGCCTCTCTTGTCTAATAAGGTGATGTCTCTTCTAACTGTCGCTTCCGATGCACCGAGCATTTCTACTAGCTCTGTTACCGTGACCACAGGCCGATTACCCACCTCTGACAAGATCACTCTATGCCTTTCAACTTCGTGCATAAATTAACCCTCGCCATTCAATATAATTAATTTTCGATCATATTCAAGCAAATTTTGATCGAAAAATATTGAAAATGATTTGTTTTGTCTTATTATAGACCCATCAATCATTCTAACCCGCTGATTGCTTATAACAAATATAAAAAATTCTTTTGCCCAAAATTCCTAATAAAACTGGGCCAAAGAGCATTTAGAGGTCTACTATGTCCAATTCTACATCTCTTCCTAATCTTTGGGTCGACGCCACAGCTGCATCGATGTCCGAACCAGAAAAGTTGCAATATCGATCAAACCTGCTCGGTTCTGACATGCGTGTGACCAATTACGGTGGCGGCAATACCTCAGCCAAGATCGAAATGACTGACCCTCTCACTGGCGAGACAACCGAAGTACTTTGGGTAAAAGGCTCTGGCGGTGACATTGGCTCAATGGGCTTAGATGGCTTCGCCACTCTTTATATGGACAAGCTAAATCGCTTACCTGACTTGTATCGCGGCTTAGAGCACGAAGATGAAATGGTGGCGTACTTGCCACACTGTACTTTCAACTTAAATAGCCGTGCGGCAAGCATTGATACGCCATTACATAGCTACTTACCTTATAAGCATGTCGATCACCTACACCCAGATTCCGTTATTGCGATCGCAGCAAGCAAAAACAGCCGAGCACTCACTGAAGAGATATTTGGTAACGATATTGGCTGGTTACCATGGCGCAAGCCTGGCTTTCAGCTAGGGATGGATCTTCATAAGATCGCCACAGAAAACCCACATTTAAAAGGTGTGGTACTAGAGAGCCATGGTCTATTCACTTGGGCAGATGATTGCAAAGAGTGTTACCTGTTGTCGCTTGAAATCATCAACAAAGCACAAACATGGCTAGAGCAACGCAGCGAAGGAAAGGCGGTATTTGGCGGAGCAAAATTTTCAACCTTAGAAACCGACAAACGCGAACAAGTGGCAGCAACCTTAATGCCGATTATTCGTGGTAAAACCAGTGCGATTCAACGCCAACTAGGTCACTTTAATCAATCAGCCGAAGTCCTAGAGTTCGTAAACTCTAATGATCTAGAGCGCTTAGCCAAACTTGGCACGTCGTGCCCTGACCATTTCTTGCGTACCAAGATTCGCCCATTTGTTGTGAAATACAATCCAGAACAAGACAACCTAGACGAAGTCATTGCTAATCTAGACACGGAACTTGAAGCCTACCGCGAAGACTACGCCGCCTACTACAACCGTTGTAAACGCGCTGACAGTCCAGCTATACGCGACCCAAATGCAGTGATTTACCTGATCCCAGGCGTTGGCATGCTCTCGTTTGCTAAAGACAAAGCAACAGCTCGTATCGCGGGCGAATTCTATGTTAACGCCATTAATGTCATGCGTGGTGCGGATACCGTCAGTGAATACGTTGGTTTACCAGAACAAGAAGCTTTTGATATTGAATACTGGCTACTTGAAGAAGCGAAACTACAGCGCATGCCAAAACCGAAAGCCATGGCTGGCCGCATTGCACTGGTAACAGGTGGTGCTGGCGGCATTGGTTTAGCAACCGCGAAGCGTATGGCGAAAGAAGGTGCCAACATCGTCCTATTGGATATTGATGCTGAAGCGCTCACCAACGCTCACAAAGAGATGGAAGCCCAGTTCGGCAAGGATACTGTTTCTAGTGTGACAATGGACGTGACGAGTGAAGAGCAAGTCAAACACGCCATTCATCATTGTGCATTAGCATTTGGCGGCTTGGATACGGTAGTGTCCAATGCGGGCATCGCATCTTCAGCACCACTTGACGAAACCAGCCTTGCTCTATGGAATAAAAACCAAGAGATTCTTTCGACGGGTTACTTTTTAGTGGCTCGTGAAGCCTTTACCCTATTAAAAGCTCAGAATATGGGTGGCAACATGGTATTCGTTGCCAGTAAAAATGGATTGGTTGCATCGGCAAACGCCAGCGCCTATTGTGTTGCTAAAGCCGCTGAAATCCAATTATCACGGTGTGTTGCTTTAGAAGGTGCGCCACTTGGTATTCGAGCAAACGTCGTGAACCCAGATGCAGTATTGCGAGGTTCTAAAATCTGGACAGGTAAATGGAAAGAAGAACGAGCCAGCGCTTACAACATGTCAACCGACGATTTAGAAGAACACTACCGCCAACGCAGCATGCTAAAGCTAAATGTTTTCCCAGAGGACATCGCAGAGGCAATCTACTTCTTCGCATCGGATGCGTCAGCTAAATCAACTGGTAACATCCTGAATGTCGATGCAGGGCATGCGCCATCATTTACCCGCTAACAATAAAAATAGGGACTATTTATGACTCAGTTAATTAATAATGATCTGCTAGGCACCCAAAACCAAAGCCTAGAGAGCGGACTTAAAAGTGACTACACCGCACTGGGCGAAAAGCTTGCTCGCTCAGACATCAATATTGAAGCCATCCTACAAAAAGCGAAAGCTTTTTCGATCGCCGTACCTTCTTGGGGCGTGGGTACAGGTGGTACACGTTTCGCGCGCTTCCCAGGACAAGGGGAGCCGCGCAACATCTATGAAAAACTTGATGATTGCTCTGTCATTCAGCAGCTTTCCCAAGCGACCCCGGCCGTATCCCTTCACATCCCTTGGGATCGTCCGTCTGACCCAAATGAACTTCGTCAATATGCAGATCAATATGGCTTAATGTTTGATGCGATGAACTCTAATACGTTTCAAGATCAAGCAAATCAAGAGAACTCTTATAAGTACGGCAGTCTGACTCACACCTCTCAGGCAGTACGTGATCAAGCGATTGCTCACAATATTGACGTGGTTGAATTGGGCCAAAAGCTTGGCTCAAAAGCATTGACCATTTGGGTGGGGGACGGCTCAAATTTCCCAGGTCAACAACACTTTAAAAACAGCTTCGCTCAGTACATAGACAGTATCAAGCAAATCTACGCGACTCTTCCTAATGATTGGAATATGCTGTTGGAGCACAAAATCTTTGAGCCAGCCTTCTATTCCACTGTGATTCAAGATTGGGGGTCCAGCTATCTAGCCGCCAAGGAAACAGGAGAGCGCTGTTTATCATTGGTCGACCTAGGACATCACGCGCCAAACGTGAACATCGAAATGATTGTGAGTCGACTCGCGCAATTTGGAAAACTAGGCGGATTCCATTTCAACGACAGCAAATACGGTGATGACGACCTAGACAGTGGCTCTATTAATCCATACCAACTGTTCCTAGTGTTCAACGAGCTGACGGACATCCAGCTTGAAAACCCAAGCTATAGCCCGTTTTATATGCTGGACCAGTCCCATAACGTGACTGATCCAATTGAAAGCTTGATGTACAGCGCCGCTGAAGTGCAACGTGCATACGTGAAAAGCTTGCTTGTAGACCGCAAAGCATTGGCTCATTACCAACAAACCAATGACCCGATGATGGCGCAAGCCACACTGAAACAAGCGTACAACTTGGACGTTGAGCCTATTTTGCAAATGGCTCGTTTCCAAAGTAACGGCGCCATAGACCCTATCGCCTGTTATCGTGAAAGCGGTTACCGTCAGCAGTGCGCCCAAGCCCGCCCTGTAGATCCAAACAAAACCGGCTCAGGCATCATTTAACGGGCACTGAGCGCTGCTATGACAAAAAAGCCCAACAATAAAGTTGGGCTTTTTGATGTCAATAACTGCCACGAAAGAGCCCTCTCCCCTTATAATAGCTACCGCATAAGGTAATAAAACCGTTACATCCAGGAGCACATGATGAGCTTAATCTGCGAACTAAGCGACCTACGACGCTTATACCATAAACGCGTACCTAAGATGTTTCAGGGTTACTGTGAGTCAGGTTCTTGGACCCAGCAAACACTATCCCTCAACACTTCCGACTTTAAAGAAATACTGTTCCGCCAACGTGTAGCGCGTGATCTTGAACCGCGCTCCCTAAAAACCACTTTAGTGGGCCAAGATGCGAAGATGCCACTTGCCCTCGCACCCGTTGGCTTACTTGGTATGCAGCATGCTGATGGCGAGATCTTAGCCGCCCAAGCAGCAGAAGAATTTGGCGTACCCTTTACCTTGTCGACCATGAGCATCTGCTCGATTGAAGCCGTTGCCGCCAAAACCCAAAAGCCCTTTTGGTTTCAACTTTACGTACAAAAAGACCGAGAATTCACTAAAAAGCTTATTGATAGAGCCAAAGCCGCAGGCTGTTCAGCATTGGTTGTTACACTGGATCTGCAAATGATTGGCCGACGTCATGCCGATCATCGTAATGGCATGACAGCACCGCCACGCCTAACCCTGCCAAACATCATCGACATCGCTAAACGCCCCCGATGGGCCATGGGCATGCTCAATACAAAAAACCGCGAGTTCGGAAACATTCAAGGCTGCGCAACTGGCGTCGATGACATGAACGACCTAATGAAATGGACGGCTGGCTCTTTTGATACCAAATTAGGCTGGGAAGACATCCAATACTTCCGTGACATCTGGCAAGGCCCGCTCATCATCAAAGGCATTATGGAAGCAGACGACGCTCGGGAATGCGTCAAACTCGGCGCTGATGCTATCGTTGTTTCCAACCATGGAGGTCGACAGCTAGATGGTGCTCGATCTTCCATTAGCACCTTACCTGAAATCGTTGAGGCCGTAGGCGACCAGATTGAAGTATGGCTTGATGGGGGCATCCGTAGTGGACAAGATATTATTCGCGCTAAAGCACTAGGAGCAAAAGGCGTCATGGTGGGCCGCCCAATGGTGTACGGACTTGGTGCTATGGGCAAGCCTGGAGTCTCAAAAATGCTAGAGATTTTCCACCAAGAAGCAGAACTCACTATGGCCTTTATCGGTCACCGAGACATTCACCAAGTGACCCGAGACGATATTGTCTTAAGGACACCCTTCCCTCGTTAAGCACAACCACACAACTCAGCACAACAGTGCTGAGTTACCTCTATCGTGAACCACTCAATGCGTAATGCTATTCCACAATAGGCATCGTCGTGACTAAGAGAAAACGAAGCTACTAGCAAACCTCGAAGAAATAAGAATCCCCGATATAAAGGTCAGACATGAGAATTTAAAAGAAATGGTTGCGGGAGCTTCGGGTTATGAGGATCAATTTTATATCTTACTTTATCTTACATAAATTCAATTTTCTAATATGTGAAATTAAAAACCTTAAAAATCAATAACTTAAATTTTACTTTATTTCTAAAATTTAAAGTACTAAACCTAAATCAGCCAATAGAATGAAATTAATTTCACTTTCTCTATATGTAACTTGGTCTCAGAATCCCTATTCTCTTAGGGTGAACCCACTACGAATGACAAGTCCTTCGGGCTGCTATTCGTAAAGAAGAATATCAGTTTCCGAACCGTTAAGTAGAACTAAATATCTCACAGATGTTCTCTGTATGTGATGAGTACAAGGACATTAATGGATCTCCCTACTTTCAGCATACTATGCCAGAGAAGCACAATAATGGGCCTTTCTGAAAATGGACACCTTTTGGATTTGCTGACTTTGGGGTGCCATTTCGCAGAGTGTGCGCAAAGCACCGCAATGAGTTCCTTAGAAAACTGACCCCCCCTTTATCCCTGTTAAATTAGGTGTCAGTTTGTCTAAGCAATTAAAGGCCTGAAATGTATTTAGGGGAAATAGAAACAAGTAACTTTTCGCTTCTGCGAATTATTCAATCCAACTTACCCATTTGGTAAATTAGTCAGCATAGACAATAGCTGCAGAATATTAGATTTCTTTTCTAAAGACTCTATCTCATCAATTATTGAGAATTGTTGCTCTATGGAAAGCACATCTCGTGTGTAATTCTGAAATTTTGCCACAATATCTTCTTTGGTCATCGGCACATTTGGATCTCCTTTAGCCTGACTAATAGGACTACGGATCACACGACCATTTTTTAATACAATCTCTACTCTAGAAAGAATTTCTGCTGGAAAACGCTGTGACAACTCATCGGATTCAACAATCCTGATGCGGTCTGCCAATTTTAAAACAGCTTCATCATGAATCGCATTTTCATCAACCTGGTTAGGACCTAACTCTCCGTTGCAAATCAAAGCAGCAACAGGAAAAGCCAGTGCATATTGAGCCTCATCGGAATTCTTTGGGTGATAACCTTGTAAGCGCATGGACTCATGGAACGTTTCAATTTGGACCGATTCAATGTTTTCTGGCCGAATCGTTTCATCAAGCTCTAACATAGCAACAACAGCTGTCAGTGCAGGTTGCGCCCAACGACAAACAGGCCAAGGTTTAAAATATTGATTGTCAATTTCCCAAACTGCCCCAAGATCTTGCCAGGCATTTGATTGACCAACGTTCAACATTAATTCTGTAGGCGCACCAGTAATACCACTTTGAGCTAAAAACAAAGCATTCACTCCACTGAAAGCGCCTGCGCCATGGGCATCTCTCAAATTACTCGGATAGTCAATTAACTTCATCATTGGGCAGCGCGGTGAGAAATATTCCGCGATTCCCATTGCATGTAAACAAGCACCTTGTTCAATCTTTAAGATCCGAGCCCCTGCTGCCACAACCCCTAAGCCAGAAAAAGCGCCTGATGCATGGTAATCGGAGGCGTTTGACATTAGCGCCACTCCTGCTCTTAAAGAGACTTCATAACCGATTGCGAGTAATGTTAAAAACTCTTCGCCTGAGATATCACGCCCTTGATCACAATAAGCATCAACTAATGACAATAATGCAGGGACAACTGTAGCGCCAGCATGACCTTTGGATAAAAAATGCCCTTCGTGAGCATCTAAACTATCCGCAGAAAAACCTCCAGCCCAAGCTGCCCCCAAAGGAGAAACAGAACGACCATCAAATAATAAACGAGTTGAAACATCAGAGGCTGAATAGTAATCAATTGCAAATTTCCTAATATTCCTACTGGTATCATTTTCCGAAGCGGCGCAAATAATACCTAAAATATCTATCAGCGAGGACTTCAAGAGTATTTTCGTTTTTTCAGGTATATCTTGGAAACTCAAACTTTCGCTAAACCTAAAGACCTCGTACATTATATTTCCTCTTTTTTGGCCATTTAATTATCTGAAAATAATCATTAGGTCTGATGAAAGTCAATATTTACAAAAAGTATAAATCCTTTCCTCTACATAAAATCAGTTATTAAAAATATCTCCTGTCTACATTCAATTTATTCTAAAATATTAATAACCTTGAGGTTTTAACAAACACATTGTCGTTAACCTCCCCACTTCGATAACCTAAAGTATTCAATTACCCTTAAAAAAGGTCGCTTTACCCCTTTGGCACACCCGACCTAGACTTGTGAATAAGCCAGACATCTAGCGATATCAGGGTAACTATTGTATAAAAGCGCCCTATAAAATCAGGCCTCAGAGCCTACGTCGGGGGGAACCAGTCGTTTTAGGATGAGTTATAACATCCTCTAGCAACTGCCGATGACAAACATAATGGAGAAAGAAATGAGTAGCCAAAAGTCTACCTTAGATTTAATCAACGAGCGTCAACCTAGGCATGCCTTAAGTCGCGAGTTGTATACCAATGAAGATGTGTTTCAAGAAGATCTTGCTCAAATCTGGCACAAAGAGTGGATCTTTGCTGGCCATACTTTTGAAATTGAGAAAGCAGGTGAATATATCACACTCCAAGTTGGCAATTATCCCGTTATCGTTGTTCGTGATGACAAAGGTACTGTAAGAGCTTTTCACAATGCCTGTCGCCATCGTGGATCCCGCATCTGTAAAAACAGCAAGGGTAAAAATGCTAAATTAGTTTGCCCATACCATAAATGGACATTTGGACTAGATGGTAAACTTTTATTCGCAGGCAATATGGGTCAAAACTTTGACACCTCGACTCATGGGTTAAACACTGTTCACTGCGAAGTCATAAACAGCTACATATACATCTGTGTTGCAGACGAAGCCCCTGATTTTGCTCCATTTCGAGAAGCAGTAAGGACCTTTACTACGCCACATAATCTAGATGATTGTAAAGTTGCATTCGGATCTAACCTAGTAGAAAAAGGTAATTGGAAACTAGTTTTTGAAAACAATCGAGAGTGTTATCACTGTGATGCAAATCACCCAGAATTATTAAACTCGTTTGTTGAAAACCTTTCCGTAGCTGGGGTAGGCGGGGAAGAAGACCCAGAGCTTACGGAGCACTGGAATAAATGTGAAGCTGCAGGTTTACCAAGTCGCTTGGTTATGGATGAAGCGGGTCAGTTTCGCATGACACGAATTCCACTATCTGCAAAAGCAGTGAGTTATACCATGTCTGGTAAACCTGCTGTAAATGGTCGACTTGATAATTCTGGGGTTGAAGACATCGGTGCTCTGCTCTACTTTCTCTACCCATCCACTTGGAATCATTTCTTAGGAGATCATGCATTGAGTTTCCGCATTCTTCCTCTAAGCTCTGGAGAAACATTAGTTACAACAAAATGGCTCGTTCCAAAAGAGGCCAAAGAAGGTGTCGATTACGACATCGACGACCTGACAAAAGTGTGGCTGGCCACTAATGACCAAGATCGAGAGTTAGTAGAAGAAACATTCCGCGGCGTTCAGTCACCTGCTTATATACCAGGCCCATTCTCTGAAATTGCTGAAAATGGTGTTTGCCAATTTGTTGATTGGTATTGCGATACCATGAAAAAAAGGCTGAGTTAATACTCTTTTACATTCCCCTTAAAAATGCGGCTTTATTAGCCGCATTTTTTTTGCTAGCAACCTCTAAAAACAAAAAACCTAAAACCTATTTTTAATAAATCTTTAATAACTACAGGTTAGGCATTATGCCGAAAAAAGGTTGATTGTATAGGTATCAAGTAACTGAGTAAGATCATTATTAATGTAATGATGTTTTAAGTCTTAATAGTATTGTTTTTATAAAGATACCATGGATAAAAAGAGAGTGAAGCAAATGAAATTTGAAGGCATATATACTCCTGTCATCACCCCTTTCCGGGAAGACAGCTCGATCGATTTTGACGCATATGTTAAGCATGTAAACTATCTAGTAGACTCAGGTGTTCATGGTCTAATGATCGGTGGTACTACAGGCGAATACTATGTGGAAAGCCATGAAGAGCGCTTGGAACTTCTGAAAAAAGCAAAGGAAGCCGTGGGTGATAAGACACAAATTATTTTTGGTACTGGATCACTCGACCCAAAAGCATCATTAAAGCTTGCGGAAGATGGAGCTAAATGCGGTGCGGATGTATTACTTGTCGCAACTCCCCCTTATTCTCTGCCAACACAACGGGAACTTGCACTTCATGCCTTAACAATCGACCGTGCTGCAAATCTGCCTATCATGCTTTACAACTACCCAGATCGAATGGGTGTAAACATGGAAGAAGAGTTCTTAGATCGAGTTGGGCAATCAAAAAACTTTTGCGGCATAAAAGAAAGTTCAGGCGATATCAATCGTCTTCACATGTTATTGCGAGATTACCCTCACATTCAAACCGCTTGTGGTATGGACGACCAAGCATTGGAATTCTTTGCTTGGGGTGCACGTAGCTGGGTATGTGCTGGGTCTAACTTCCTGCCAAAAGAGCACCTAGCGCTCTATCAAGCATGTGCTTTAGAGAACGACTTTCAAAAAGGACGTCGAATAATGTCTTCTATGCTTCCTCTAATGCGAGTGCTAGAACAAGGCGGTAAATTCATTCAGTCTGTTAAATATGGCGTCACTTTAGACGGACGGTTTGCTGGCACGGTTCGTAAGCCCTTGCGTGATTTGAACAAAGATGACAAGCGCCAAATGGAGCAAGTAACCCGAACGCTGAAAACTTCTATCGCAAAGATTCTAGCTGAAAATCCTTCCAAACCATCCGCGAAAGCCACCAAGTAAGCAGGAGATTAAACTATGTCAAACGTATTAACAGAGCAAGAATATCAAGCCATTGCCAGCCCTTTGACATTTCCGACAATGGCTTTCATTGATGGGAAGTTTCGACCTGCAAAATCTGAAAAGACCTTTGCTAGCTTAAACCCGGCCACAGGTGAACATCTCGCTGATATTGCAGCATGTGGCAAAGAAGATGTTGATTTTGCAGTAGAGAAAGCACGTGAAGCTTATGATGACGGTCGCTGGAGTAAGCTTCATCCAAGTGAACGCAAAGCATCGCTAATTAAATTGTCAAAGCTCGTACTGCGTAACCGACATGAATTAGCGGTAATGGAAAGCTTGGACTCAGGTAAACCGATTTCTGATTGTGAGAACATTGATATCGAAGAGTTTGTTCACATCATGAAGTGGCATGCCGAACTCATTGACAAAATTTATGACCAAACGGCCCCTGTTGGTCCTGATGCTATATCGATGATTGTGCGGGAACCCATTGGGGTCGTAGGTGCTGTGTTGCCTTGGAATTTTCCATTGCTAATGCTTGTATGGAAAATTGCTCCTGCATTAGCAGCAGGTTGCTCCATGGTCATAAAACCAGCCGAGCAAACCTCTCTGACTGCCTTGCGCATTGCCGAACTAGCTGTAGAAGCAGGTATACCTCGAGGCGTGCTAAATATAGTTACTGGTGGTGGTGCGGAAGTTGGCGAACCTTTGGGCCTTCATATGGATGTCGATATGTTGACATTCACGGGGTCCACAGCAACAGGTCGACGTTTCCTTCGCTACTCTGCTGACTCAAATATGAAAAAAGTCGTACTCGAGCTTGGCGGTAAAACCCCATGTATCGTTCTAGATGATGCAGAAGACATTGATTATGTGGCTCAGCAAGTCTGTGCTGCAGCATTCTGGAATATGGGGGAAAACTGCTCTGCTGGTTCTCGTCTCATCGTTCAAGCAGGCATCAAAGACAAGCTTCTGGAGCGAATTAAAGTGCATGCTCGCGACTGGAAAATTGGCAACCCGCTAGATCCTCAAAATGCCCTAGGAGCGATGATTGATAGTAATCACTTTAACAAAGTTGAAAGCTATCTAAACCTAGGCAAAAAAGCAGGATACGAGCTTGTTCTTGGTGGCAATACTATAGATGGGCGCTTTATAGAGCCAACTGTGTTTGATGGCGTGTCAAATTCAGACGAACTTGCCCGCGACGAGATCTTCGGTCCAATCCTGTCAGTCATTACAGTGCAAAGCTATGACGAAGCGATTCAGGTAGCAAACGATACCGAATACGGCTTAGCCGCTTCTGTCTTTACCGCTAATGGGAAAAAAGCAATACGAGCAGCTCAAGCGATTAAAGCAGGTACCGTGACAGTAAATTGCTTTGGCGAAGGTGACATAACGACACCATTTGGAGGGTATAAGCAATCTGGGTTTGGAGGTCGAGATAATTCAATTCATGCCCACGATCAGTACACAGAACTTAAAACCATTTGGATCGATCTGAGTGACGGCCAAGTAGATGGCTCTATCGACTAACCACCTCTAGTCGGTAGGTTCAAGAGCTCTCCCTTATCGCCTCAAGTTATAAGTGGGGAGCTCTCCCTATTGTTTTCAAGATGGGATTTGCTATGACGCATAAAAAAATCACAAGACTTCCAAAGGACCCCGGCCCCTCGGCGTGGAATAAGATCATCGGTTCAGATGACGAGTACCCGATGTTAACAAGTGACATCGAGGCTAGCTGGGTCATAGTTGGTGCTGGGTGGGCAGGCATGGCCGCTGCACGTAGATTAAGCCAACTAATACCTAATGACGAAACAATAGTGGTCGTCGATGCTACACGATTAGCTGAAGGGCCTGCTGGTCGAAACAGTGGTTTTCTAATCGACCTGCCACATGATTTGAACTCAGAGACTTACGCAGGTAACAACGCGAACGATCTCATGCAGATCAAAATGAATCGGCATGCTATCGACTTTGCAGAATCAGCAGCCATTGAGTATGGCATGCCCAAGTCCGTTTTCAGCCGTAGTGGTAAGATCACTGGAGCCTCAACCAATCAAGGCATCAAACATATATCCAGCTACAGCAAACACTTAAATGAGATTGGTGAAAGTTTTGTGCTCAAAGATGCTGCAGAAATGCAGCAGATTACAGGATCATCTTTTTACATCGCTGGACTCGAAACCTCCGGTGGTGCAATGGTTCAACCGGCTGCTTTCATACGCGCCTTTGGTAAAGGTTTGCGAAACCGCATAAAGATATTTGAAAACACGCCAGTTTTAGAGATGAAAACGGGCTCTCCTCATATTCTCAAAACCCCTAAAGGGTCAATAAAAGCGAAACATTTGATCTTAGCGACGAATGGTCACATACAATCATTTGGATTTTTTCCTAAGCAGCTACTTCATGTGTTCACTTTTGCCTCAATGACACGTGCACTGTCACCTACTGAGCTTATATCCTTAGGGGGCAGACCAGACTGGGGAATTCTCCCTGCTGATCCAATGGGCACTACAGTTAGGAAGATCTCTAACTACTCTGGCAGTGGAGATCGATTGATCATTCGCAATTTAGCCACGTTAAACCAATCACTCGAAGCGACCACTGCAGATATGCGTCGAGCTAAATCAATGCAAGACCAATCATTTTCAGACCGTTTCCCTATGTTAAAAGACGTTGAGATGGAATATCGATGGGGTGGCCGCTTATGCTTGTCCTTGAATGCAATGCCAGCCTTCGGAGAACTGGATAAAAACGTGTGGTCTGCCTGTTGTCAAAATGGTCTTGGCACCGTTAAAGGAACACTTTCTGGTATGGCAGCAGCTGAACTTGCTGTACTGGGACACACTGATTTAATGGATAATATCCAGTTACCGAGTACATTGCCCCCCGAGCCATTTTTATCAATTGGCGCAAATATGACAATGCGCTGGAAACAGTGGCGAGCAGGCAAAGAGCTTTAGTAAATAATTGCACTGGACTGCTATCAGTCTCTTGGAGAACACCAATGAATGAATTTAATTCCTCAGACTTTTTGAATACCATGAATACTCAAACATGGAGCAATGGTCGTCATTTAGTGCGGTGCGTGAAAGTCATCCCTGAAACTCATGATGTCACCACGTTCACTTTTAGTATGAATGAACCAGTTATGTTTTTCTTTAAACCTGGTCAATTTGTGACACTAGAGTTAGACATAGCAGAAGAACGCATCATGCGTTCTTACACAATTTCCAGCTCCCCTTCTATTCCGTACAGTTTTTCGATCACGGTAAAAAGGGTACCTGGTGGCGTGGTATCCAACTGGTTACATGACAATTTAACACCAGGGGATCAGTTGGCAGTTCACGGACCGGTTGGTAATTTCAATTGTATGGACTATCCCGCTGATAAAGTCCTGCTACTTTCTGGTGGTGTTGGTATCACGCCAGTCATGTCTATGGCTAGGTGGTGGTTTAACACAGACTCCGAAGTCGATATGGTATTTGCTCATAGTGCTCGTTCACCTAAAGACATTATCTATGCTAAAGAACTCGAGTACATGTCAACTCGAATTGACAACTTCAAGATGCATCTTATTTGCGAACAAACGAATATAGGTGAATCTTGGGGAGGTTATAGAGGCTATTTAAACACCCATATGTTCCAATTAATTGCGCCTGATTATATGGAACGAGAAGTTTTTTGCTGTGGACCTGAGCCTTATATGAAAGCAGTCCGAACATTACTTCAAGAGCTGGGATTTGACATGACTCGCTATCATGAGGAATCGTTCGGCGCGACTCCTATTGAAGATGTTAAGTTAGCAGAAAAACATGCAAATCAAGCTGAGCTCGAAGATCTAGAACCCAAACAAATGATCATGCTTCGAATTCCTGAAATGGAAGTAATGCAGGAAGTAGCTCTTGACGTCATTCTAAATGAAGCAGCGGCAGAGGGTGGTGTTAATATTCCAAAAGCTTGCGGTGTTGGCATATGCGGCTCTTGTCGTGTAAAAGTAGTCCATGGCAACTTTGAAATGAATCATAATGGCGGTATTTCTGAAGAAGAGATAAACGACGGCTACGTATTATCATGCTGTACTCGTGTAAAAGGCGATATAGAAATAGAGCTCTAAAATAGGAATAGTCTAAAATCTTTACCTATTAATTCATCCTGATACAAAAATGGGCGTATAAGATTTCTTATACGCCCATTTTTATATCATTTACACACCTAATTTCTGTGGACAGACAGGCTCGAAGAAATTAAATAATTAAGCACTTTTCTCTATTTGAAGATGTGCATAACTGTCTACAAAACGACGGAATTTATGTTCACCGCATTTATAAGGTGAATAACTTGATTGCTCTAAATCCGACACACAAGTTGGAACTGGCTCCACAACTGCATCAAAGTCCATATCCATAAAGAATGGATATGAGTATCGCTCTTTACCACTGGTATTTATGACTCGATGATACGTAGAAATGTATTTATTATTCGTATACGTTTGTACTAAATCACCGATGTTAACAATAAAGCTTCCAGGCATTGGCGGTGCACTAATCCAGTTACCATCTCGATTTTTTACCTGTAAGCCACCTACTTCATCCTGAGATAAAATAGTTAAAAATCCGTAGTCCGTATGTTCACCTATACCAATTTTTTCACGAGATATCTCTCCAGTTTGCGGTGGGTAGTGCAATAGGCGCTGAATAGAAATAGGTTTCTTCTGTAATTTATAAAAGTAGTCAAAGGGCAAGCCAAGGCTCAATGAGATCGCGCCAATAAGTTTATTTGCGAGAGCTAACATCTCAGAATGATATTCTTCCATCACTTGCTTGAAGCCTTCGATGGATTCCGGCATCAAATTTGGCCCAAAAAATGGCGATACTTTATCCTCGTGTTGTCCATAATCAAAGCATTCTTTAAAGTCTTGCGTGTGATTTGGATCGACGTTTTCACCAAACATGGGAATATAGCCCCTGAGTGTCTCACCGCTTCTTTCAATATTTAACTTTTGCTTTTCTTCTAAGGGTAAGTCAAAAAAAATCTCTGTATAATTTTTGACTTTTTCCATTAATTGTTCATTGACACCATGATTAACGATGTAAAGAAAGCCGATATTTTCACATACTTCACCAATTTTTTTCGCCACAGATTCAATGTCTGTTCCATCAATTAATGTACTCAAATCAATAACTGGAATTTCATTAAAATTTGTTTCTTGTGCACTCAAATAACTATCAACTCTAGTACTCATGCTCCTTTCTCCCTTTATGGTTTTTATAGGACAGAAGCTATTATGATAAAAACTAGATTATTGCTGATATTAAAAATCCGAACATTTTTAGCAAATTTTATTTCCCACTAAAACGGGAGAGGTAGCTTTGAAGTCCGACCTCCATCCACTACTAAAATTTGTCCTGTGACGAAGCTTGATGCCTCTGAAGCAAGAAACACTGCGACTCCACCTATATCTGAAGGCGTGCCCGTCCTACCTACTGGGTGCATTCGCAGTAATTCACTCATCACCTTTTCTTCATTTTCTTGGCTTCCAATATAGGCATTGCTTAAATCACTTTGAATCCAACCTGGGGCTATCGCATTACAACGAATGCCCTTGCTCCCTAAATCTACGGCTAACGCCTTAGTTAAACCATGAACAGCTGACTTTGAAGTACAATAAGCTAAGTGGTTTGGGTTCGCCGCTATTCCTTCTATCGAACCCATGTTGATAATGCTAGCGGAAGTACTAGCCACTAAAAATGGCATAAGCGCTTTGACAATAAAGGCTGGGGTACGAGTATTAATCATCATCATTCGATCCCATTCTTCTTCATCCAAGTCTTCAACCGCTTGCTCGAACATAATCCCCGCGTTGTTCACGACCACATCTAAAGCGCCTAGGTGCTTTTCGACGTAGACAGCAATAGTTTTAGATGCATCCTTCGCAAGTAGATCCACTTGGCAAAAATGAACGTTGGGATTTTGTGAAAGAGTTCCTTGTAAAGGCTGCCTCTGAGCAATAAGAACGGTCGCTCCAGCTTCTAGTAAGGCTAATGTGACTCCAAGGCCGATACCTCTACCACCACCGGTAATGAGTGCAAATTTACCCTTTAGCGTCATTATGATACTCCTATATTTGTTCCATACTTATTGACTATCTATACTTTTCCTAACAGCAGAAGGATGACAACCAAACTCTTTCCTAAAACATTGCCCCATATAACTATGAGACGAGAATCCGCACGCATTCGCAATTTCTGATAATGGTAAGTGGGTTGCTTCAACCAATTCATAGGACCGTTCAAGCCTGATTTTTAAATAATGCTTGTTAGGCGTAGTATCAAAATGCTTGCGGAAAGTCAGCTCTAACTGGCGGATAGAGGTACCAATCATTCTACAAATCTCATCAATACTGTAAGGCTCCTCTATATTTGTTTCCATAATTTCTATTGCAGCCCCTAAAACGGGTGATTTTAAACGTAACCTTAAATGATGATTGCTTTTTTTGATTTCATCTAATGTCCGAATTTTATCTGCTTGAAATCGCTGTGAGATTCTTTCAGTCAAATTCGTGCCAAAATCCAAACCTATTAAATACATCATGAGGTCTAGTGCCGTTGTGCCACCTTTACAGGTATAAATCTGATCTGAAACGGAGTACAAACTTTCTTGAATTGGGATACGAGGGTAAAGCTCTCTAAAAACATCTTCTTGCTCAGATGTAACTGTACAAGTCATTTCTTTCATCAACCCTGAACGGGCAAAAATAAAACTTCCACTTGATAGTGAAACCAGCTTACCACCATTCTTATACTGGTTTTTCAATAGCGTCATCAGATGTGAATTATTATATTTAGAGGCACCTTTATAAGCACATAGACAGATTAAATCCGCTGCTCTAAATTCAGAGATATGTTCGTCAGCTTGTATCATTATGCCATTTGAGCTTAGAACCCTTTTATCTCCTACTTCATCAGAAGCGCTAAATATCACACATTTGTAGAGCTCTTTTTTTTCTAAAGCATTAGCAACACTAAAGGCTTCTACCGTTAAAGAAAATGAGGTTAACGCAAACCCCGGTAACAAAATAATAGCGACCTTTTTAGTCAAAGTTACCTCTACGAACAAGTATTTTTCACAAAAAATAAAAAAGGCCAGGTTTTAGCCTAGCCTTTGATAGTAAAACCTTAACTAGCCGATTAGTTTGCGGCTTTACGAGCCATTTCAACCCAACTATCGAATTGCTCTTGATGCTCAGAGATCCATTCATCAGCATGACGTTTTATATCAGCTTCAGAATTTTCACCATTGCGCATTAATAAGTTCTGAGCACTCTCGTCATCAGAGCTAATTTGGACATTCGATAAAAATGCCATTGCAGCAGGATTATCTAACCCAAAATCACGATTAACAACAGACATTACTTCATCTACCGCAAAACCTAAGTTCTTGCCGTTAAATGTCGTTGGTACATCATTACCGTTTGGCAAATCGGTGTACGGAACCTCTAACCAAACAACATCCTGATTCACCTTAAGAACACCTGAAATCCATTGTGGAACCCAAGTATAAAAGAGCACAGGCTTGCCATCTTGATAACGTGCAATGGTATCCGCCATTAACGCAAAATATGATCCGCGATTATGAGTCACTGTATCACCTAAATCATATGCATCAATATGATGATCAATAATCAGTTCGCAGCCCCAACCTGGATTACAACCTGTCAAATCTGCTTTGCCATCACCGTTGCTGTCAAACAACTTTGCGATCTCTGGCTTTTTAAGATCATCGATAGAAGTAATGCCGTACTTGTCTGCTGTTTTTTTATCTATCTGATAACCTTGTAAAACGCCTGGCATGATACTACCAACTTTCATCATGGTGTCATCACCACCTGCTTTCTGATAGAAAGTGTCATGAAGTTTGTCCCATAAATGTACGGTAAAATCTGCATCACCGTAACTAATAGCAAGCAGCATTGTCGCATACTCAGACTCTTTCGGCTCTTCTACTTCGTATCCTAGTGCTTCAAGACCAGCAATAGCAATCTCTCCACGAAAACGCTCTTCAGCAATTGAAGGGAAAATTGGAGTAACTTCTACACCTTTCCCTGGCATATCATTCGCTATGGCCGAATTGCTTAATACGCCTGCCATTAATGCGATAGAGAAACTTTCTACGACTTGAGTTTTCTTACAAAATTTAGAGATAGATTTCATAATGTTTCCTTTTGATTGCTTGTGATTATTCTTGCGTTGCTTTTTTGGGCTGAGATTTGATTACCTTCTGATGCTGAGTTTTACCCCCAAAGATTGAAACAATTAAACCAACAGGACCGACTTGGTACCAACGTACCGCGCCACTTGCACTGGTCTGTTGCCCCATGGCTTGTGTTAATCGGTCAAGGAAAATGGCCAATAGCACCAATCCAAGTCCTCCGACCGTTGCTAACCCCATGTCTAATCGTCCAATACCTCGAAGAACCATCTGACCTAACCCTTCCACTGAAATCATAGAAGCAATAACAACCATCGAAAGAGAAAGCATTAGAGTTTGGTTAACACCCGCCATGATAGTTGGCGTCGCAAGAGGCAACTGAACCTTAATAAGCATTTGTTGCTTAGTACAACCAAAGGCACGTGCTGCCTCAATTTTGTCTGCAGGTATTTGACGGATACCTAAATTCGTTAGACGGACTAAAGGGGGGAGAGCAAAAATAATAGTGACCAAAACCCCCGGTACGTTTCCGATACCAAAAAGCATGACAACAGGCACTAAGTAAACGAAAGCAGGCAAAGTCTGCATTGCATCCAAGACGGGACGAATCGTTTTTTCCATTCGATCATAGCGTGCACTGAGAATCCCTAACGGGATGCCTATTACGACACAGAAAAATAAAGAAGTAATAACCAGCGACAACGTAACCATCGACTGCTCCCATACTCCTATCAGACCCAACAATGTTAATGTCACTGCACAGAAAAGCCCCATACGTGGGCCAGCCACTTGCCAGCCAAATAAAACTGAAAGTACTATTCCAATTAAAGGAGGAATGGAGTTAAGAACACCTTCTACTAAATCTAAAATCTGATCTATCGGCCAACGCGCCGCGCGAAATACATCTCTAAAATTCTGTACTAGGTAGTTCAATACAGCTTCTACCCAATCGCCAACGGGAATCGTAAATTGTTGAAATGGATCTAGAAAACTTACATCAATCATAATAAATGCCTTTTGTGTTATGGTCTTTTTATTAGTTGTTTGCGAGCGTGGCTAAAACTTGCTCTTTTGATAGAGTCCCTTGGTAACTTCCCTTGTCATCAATTACAGGAACGGGATAAGGTGACTCAGAGACCACTGGAATCGATTCCTTTAAAGAGGTTGAGCCATTGATTGTAAAATGCTGTTTTATTCGATTAGACATCAAATTTTCTAACGAATTGACCGAATCATTAGCGATTGGAGTGACACCAACTAGCTTATTATTTTCATCCAATAAATAGACAAATCGATTTTCAGCGTTTGATATATCGAGTGGCAAAGCATGGGATGGAGTAATTGCCAGTTCTTCGGATTGAGCAATATCTCTGGCTTTTATTGTCTTGGTCATATCAACGCCTTTGAAAAAGGACGCAACATAATCATCAGCAGGATTATTCATAATTTCGTCAGGCGTACCAATTTGGACAATTCGCCCTCCTTCCATAATGGCAATTCTATCCCCAATACGAATCGCCTCATCTAGGTCATGAGAGATAAAAACTATCGTACGTTCTTGTTCTTTCTGTAAACGAATCAACTCTCCTTGCATTTCATATCGAATCAAGGGGTCTAACGCAGAAAATGCTTCGTCCATTAAAAGTATGGTCGGGTCATTTGCCAAAGCACGCGCCAAGCCTACACGCTGCTGCATCCCACCCGAAAGTTGATCGGGTCGGCTAAATGCATAGCTGTCGAGCCCTACTTGCTTTAAAGCCTCGAATGCTCGCTCATGACGAGTTTTCTTAGCTACGCCTGAAATTTCGAGACCGAAAGAAGCATTATCAATAACAGACATGTGAGGCATTAGAGCGAAGGACTGAAACACCATACTCATGTCATTACGACGGACGTTCAGTAAGTCTTTATCGGTCAAATTTGTGATAGTTTGGCCCTTTAGCTGAATTGAGCCAGCTGTCGGCTCTATTAAGCGATTAAGCAATCTGACCAAAGTCGATTTACCCGACCCTGAAAGCCCCATAATCACAAATATCTCACCCCGCTTAACTGAAAAGCTTGCGTCAAAAACGCCAACGTTTTGGCCTGTCTCAGCAAAAACTTGCTCTTTAGTAGCGCCTCTATTAAGCATATCCATTGCTTTTTTAGGAGCATTTCCAAACACTTTGAATACATTTTTTACTTCAAGAATTTCTTGAGAATTAGCCATATGTTCCTCTTTTTACTCAAAAATTATGCCGTTAAGCATTGAGTTTAAAATTATTATTTTGGTTAAAAATTGACTAACTCTAAGTTAAGAAGTTTACAGTGAAGCGTCCAATCACATATTTTCGGTATGATTGATTACTATAGGTTATTAAAAGCGGAAATGAGAATGGTTAAATAGATTGAAAGATGGGCTCAATGTATTGCTGGAGTAATGTAATTGTAGACTTTTGTTGGTGCATGACAGATTTTAGATTGAGGGTTGAATCGCCACTAGTTAGCTAGACACCTTTTAGTTAGATAAAATGATCTAATTGAGAGGTATTTATG
>NZ_JBHTMN010000011.1:0-402761 GCF_042679525.1 Rhodanobacter aciditrophus | reverse complement strand
TAAGCGTGCAACTTTATTCTGTGACGTCTAGATAGCTTGCAACAGTCGGGCGGGTCCATATAAGCGAATTTCATTCGCGACAAGACTAGCAACCCAGATGCCAGCCAGAAGCACCAAACAGACTATCATTTGTAGGTCGAACTTTAGCTCGACAGAGTTGGTGCTCTGAGACTACTGTTGGTGGCGCTATCCCATGTACTTCAATTGGCTTGCGCCTGTCTCTTCTCGAGCCACGAATCAGACAATTACCAATTAAAAAGTGCGCCAACTAAACACATGGCACATCGCTATTTAGCCATCTAAGGCTAATTTCTGTCATTCTGCTGCTTCTGATCCTCTTCCGCATCCTGTTTAACTTTCTCAGCTGCTTCATGGGTCACTAGGTTAAGCGACCGAGCGTGTTCTACGGCATCTCCCGCATCTCGGATAAAAGCGAAGGGGACTTGGTAATCAGCATATTCAGACACCGCTGCCATCATTTTTTCAGAGCGGTTATCAGGTGTTAGGTCACGGATGTAGACGGCCAAGATACGGTCGGGGAAATCTTTTGCTACCTGAAGGTAGGCGTATACGTCTTTTTGCCCAGAGTCGCCAATCAACACCAGTTTGAGACTAGGGTAGGTCTTTAATATGGCTTCAATACGGCCTGTTTTGTAACTCTCGTGGCCGCTCTTGAACCAGCGATCTTCACGCAAACCAAAGTCTTTTAGTAGGACTGGGCCTTTGGGTAAACCATTTAGATGGATGAATTCGGCAATCAGGTCGTAGATGTTCCAAGGACTACTGGAGACATAATAAAAAGGGTTGTTCGCTTTCCCAGAGACACCTTTTTGAAGGGCTTTGTAGAACTCAGAAGTGCCGGGAAGCAAGACACGGCTGTGGGCATTGTTAAGTAATACGGTTTTGGCGTGACGCAGAAAGCTGGTTGCGCCGGTTTGCATGATAGTGTCGTCCACATCGCTGACAACACCAAATTCTACGTTGTCATTAGGTACGGACACTTCCGCAATGGTATAGGGTTGAGCTTTGGCGATTTCAGCATCCGTTGGCTGTAGCATCAGCTCCGTCCATGGCTGCTTGACGCTGTCTTTCGCTGGTCTTTTCCAATGGTAGTGGAAATAGCCGTGGGCATCGGTTTTCGCCGAATGTACTTCACCTTCAAGTGTGATATTGATCCGGGTGAAGGGGATTTCGCTACTGCGGTAGCGGCGCATCATGTGGAGGAAGTTTTTCCAGTTGCTGTCTTCGATGTGCCCTTGAATGCCTTTCGCTTCGAGGAGCCTGCCAGCTACCCAAAGTTCTTCAGAGGTGCCGTAGGTCATATAAGGCTGAACAGTCACAGGAGAATAACCACGCCAACGTTTGTAGCGATGTATGAGGGTGGCGCAACGTCTAAGGGAACGATACAGCAACCTTCGAGTCGTCTTTTGCATTGTGGGCCTTATATCAGTCTCAGTGCTATCTGAATGCTTAGTGCGGTCTGGAAAATGGGATTGTATCAGAGGCTTATAGGGTATTCTAACATCTCATCCCCGCGATTATTCTTTTGCTAAATATCATTGGAATGATGCATGACTTGTGCCGCCATGAAACAACCTTAGCTATAATTCAGAAAACCGCTTCAAGAGTAGGAATCATGGAACATAAAGCGCTAAATGATTTGATTGGCAAACATGTTATCGGTGTGCTGGGCACATATCAGGACAGTATGTTTGGAATGGATGTTTACATCTGTGGTGTGGAAATTCTTGATGATGTGCATCTAAAAGTGCGTTTCGCTAATGGTCATGCTTTATCGGTAGAGCAAGCGGTAACTCTTCATCTGGATAATCGCACAGGTGTTTCTGAATACGATGCTGATCTGTCGGTTTATCGTTCATCTTTTAAAGGAACTGTTCAGTCAGTGAGTGAACGAGAGGTAATCGTTAAGGCGTTGGATTATCAAGTCTATTACGGCGTCTCTGTTGTTAAGGAAATTACCGAGGACGGTTACCAATTTCCAGAAGATGACAGAGAGTTGAAGCCACTACCGATTTCTCCTCTGACTAAGGCGCCAGTTATGGATTTAGAAGAGCAGGAGAATAAGATCGGTGTTCTACTAACCTATGCTAATGGTCAGCCTCACTCTACGGTCATGGCTTTTTTATCCTCCGTAGACGACGATATCTTTTTCATAACTTTACCTAGTACATTTAAAGGGCAGTTACTGCAAAAGGATAATCGCTGTTATTTCGCGATAGACGGTCGCTCAACATTTACTTTTGAACATGCCATTGAATGGAATTACAGTATTGTGCGTGGTCAGGCGTATCAAATCCCCAAGCAGTCACCTGTATTCACCCAAATCCAAGAGTTGTTTATTGCTAAGAATCCGTGGGAGATGGGATTCTTTAGCCATCCAGAAATCGAGATGTATCACGTCAAAGCTGGACAGGTGGTGTGCCCGAAAAACGCTGAGCTTTAAACCACTAAGTGACTCTTTGACTTCCATGGAAGTCAGGCGAGCATTATTCAATGAAAAAGGGAGCCAAATATGGCTCCCTTTTGTTTTTCATTTGTATGTATTAGTCCGTTACCGTGTTCCAAGGCAATTGCCCTGGTGCGGCATCAACGAAATTGAAGTATTGCTCAAGCTGATCAATGAGGTCACGGATGACTTCATCTTTACTACAGCCAAACAACTCGTAGCCTAAGGCACCATTACGGATATAGACGTCTGCTTGCCAGTGAGTGTCATATTTAGAGTGATCACTGTGGGCTTCCGGTATTTCATGCTCGGTGGCAACGACCTGGTAGAAAAAGTCCAATTTCTCATCACGCTCAAGCTGAAAGGTCACGCCTTTTTCTTCTCGTGTGATATTGGCATTCCAGCCATGTACTGCCAGTTCCTTTTGTACTTCTTCCATAGCAGGCTCTACCACTTCCTTAATGAAGTGAGTGACCTTGGCTTCCCCTGGGAATTTAAACAAAGTGCTAAGACGCTTGCGCCAGTTACCGTCATTACTGAAGGCTCTGGCTGGTGTGGCAGCGGCTTCCACTGCAGCACCTCGGTGTCCTTCGATGACTAAAGCACGCCAAAGTCCAACCGCAGAAATCAGCATTATGATGGCAAATGGTAGGGCGGCAAGGATACTCATGGTCTGTAAGGCGCTTAAACCGCCAGCCAAAAGTAGGGTTGCAGCAATTGCACCTTCTAAAGATGCCCAAAATACTCGTTGCCACACTGGTGTTTCTAGAGCACCCCCTGAGGCCAAAGAATCCACGACCAAGGAACCTGAGTCCGATGAGGTAACAAAGAAAGTGATGATCAAGAACACTGTTACCACAGACAAGAAGCTTGACCAAGGTAGCAAATCATAAAACTGGAACAGGGCCACAGAATGGTCTGCTTGCACTTCGCCTATTAAGACATCTTTACCTTCCGACATGATGAGGTGTAAAGCAGTGTCACCAAAGATGGAGAACCATAAAAACGTAAAAATGGTCGGCACAGCCAAAACACCAAAGATAAATTGGCGAATAGTGCGACCACGGCTGATTTTAGCGATAAAAAGACCAACAAACGGTGCCCATGCAATGGTCCAAGCAAAGATAAATAGGGTCCAATTACCGATCCAATCACTTTGGGTATAGGCTTGTAAGTTGAATGTGCGCTCAACAATATTGCTTAAGTAAGAGCCTGTGTTTTGTACGAAGGCATCCAAGATATGAATACTTGGCCCGACTAAAAACACTATGGTCATGATGAAGACTGCTAACACCATGTTTAAGATGGATAGGTTTTTGACCCCTTTATCCATACCGGCAACGACTGAACCAATGGCTGCAATAGTGATTAGAACGATGGACGTTATCTGAACTGTGGTACTGATTGGTATGTCTTCCCACAAATAGTGTAAGCCAGCGTTGATCTGAGTAACGGATAGGCCAAGAGTGGTAGCCAAGCCAAAAAGGGTACCCAAGATGGCGAAAATATCCACAACATGGCCAATAGGGCCGTAAATGCGGTCACCAATAAGGGGATAAAGGGCTGAACGAACCGATAAGGGTAAACCATGACGGAAGGTGAAATAGGCCAGCACCAGCCCCATCAGTCCATAGATGCCCCAAATATGAAGCCCCCAATGGAAGTAGGCGATTTGCATGGCTTCCCGGGCAGCGCCAATGGTTTCTGGTACCGCATTAGGGGGTTGAGAGAAATGTAATACTGGTTCAGCGACGCCAAAGAAAAGTAAGGCGATGCCGTAACCGGCAGAAAACAGCATGGCAAACCAAGCAGGGAAGCTGTAGTCCGGGTCGGCGTGATCCGGCCCCAACCGGATGTTGCCCCAGCTACTAAAGCCGATACAAATTAGGAATACTAAGAATATGGCGGTTGCTAGCATGTAGAACCAACCAAAAGTATTCGTTATCCATGCGAGAGCACTTTGAAATGCTTGTCCAGCGAGTTCTGGATTACTTAGAGTTCCAATGATTAAAAGTAGTGTCACAATGGCCGTGGGAACAAATACTGGTAGTAGCATTGCCCCTATCCTTGCCTGCTTGAAATGGGTCATAAACGATCCTCCTTTTTGACATGACTGTCACAAAAGAACAGATAATTATCAAGCCCAAGACTGAGTAAATAATTAGATATCTAAGTAATTTTTGAAATAGTAGGGTATCTCAAATGAAAGGTAAGGGATTTGTAATCAGGGGGGAATCCATAGTGAGGTGACATGTTCTGGTGGCCGTGTTCTGTCCAATTGAGAGAACACGGCCTACCAAATACCTCGGAGAATTCTGCTTACTTAGCGGGGATGCCATCAGTGTTTACGTAAGGCTTGTTGATCTTTGCAATGAAAAACCAAGACAAAGCACCAAGGGCATAACATGTCAAAACGACGATAGACATAGAAATTAAACTGGTACCGTTAATCCCCGTTAAAGGAGATGAAACTCCACCAAAGGCGAACATTGTCGCCCCAAGGACAGCTGAACCCACCCCAGCGTTTTTGTGGAGTTTCTGCATGGCCTTGGAGTTGATGAGGGTTGCCAATGCGCTGGTAAAAGCAATGGTTACAAGCAGAACAGGCACAACCAATAACAAAGGGGAGTCAAGCAAACTCACAGCAAACAGACAGGCAGCACTTAATACAGCAAGAGAGATTGTGTAGTTAATGACAGACGTTTCCCCATGATGGCGTGCCAGTTTGGCGACGATACCTGCCGAAATGATCATACCAAAGCCATTTAATCCGAAGACATAACTATAGGCTTGAGGTGACAACTCAAACTGCTCTTGAAACACGTAGGACGATGCCGCAATGTAAGCGAACATGCCTGCAAACACAAAACCTTGGGCGAGGCTCATCCCAATAAAAGAACGGTTACTTAAAACTTCTTTTATCCCCTTAGCCATAGATTGCTGGCTGATATGCTCTGGTTTAAGAGTTTCTTTAAGGCCCACTGTAGATACGAGCGCAAGACCCCCTGCAATAACGGCTAGGCTAATAAATAATCCCTGCCATGGGGTGTACTCTAATTGAAAGCCACCAATGATAGGGGCGGCAATCGGAGCTAAGCCATTCACTGCCATGAGTAGTGCGAAAAAGCGTGTTAAATCTGCTCCTGAATACAAGTCCCGAGCGATGGCGCGTGATAATACTGCTCCTCCAGATCCTGCTAAACCTTGTATGAAGCGAGCAATAATCAGTTGCTGCATATCTGTTGCCAGAGCACACCAAATAGAAGCGCCAACAAACAGCAGTAGTGACATTAAAAGAGGGATTTTACGCCCAAATTTGTCACTTAATGGACCAAAGACTAATTGCCCGATACCCAGCCCAAAAAGGGCTGTCGTCAGAGTAAATTGCGAAGTCGCTGTGGTGCTGCCTAACTCAGAGGTGATATTGGGTAATGCTGGCAAGTAAAGGTCGGTACACAATGGACCTAAGCCTGCAAGTAGCCCGAGAAGTATGATTAAAAAGCCGTGATATTTGTTCATAGATGTCCGTTTTTAGTTAACTGGTTGATAAAGTCAACTATATATCCATTTTAAAGTCTATGTAAGCCATAACATGGGGAATAATCGTGGTTAATTCCAAACTTCGACTAGAAAACAGCACTATCAGCGAGTTGTGCAACAAAAGACCTAAGAGTAAGATTCAGATTACTTTTTAATCAAGGAAGATACTATGGTTACTCCTATCTATGCTGCATTGCTGGCATTGCTTTATATATTCTTGAGTCTTCGTGTAATTCGATTACGCATCGCATTTAAAGTAGGGATCGGTGATGGAGAGCAAAAGCAATTAACCCGGGCCATTCGTGTACAGGGAAATTTTGGTGAATACGTTCCATTTGCGCTTTTGTTGTTGTGGATGTATGAAACCATGAATGGCGCACCACTGTTGGTTCATATCCTCGGAGTTCTATTGTGTCTAGGTCGTGTACTTCACGCTTATGGCGTTAGTCAACGTAGAGAAACGCTGGCTTTTCGTCAAACAGGCATGGTAATGACTTTTTTAGTTATGCTCATCTGCTCAGCTTGTATCCTAATAAAATATTTTCTGTAGCCGTATAGGACTTATAGATAAAAAGGGGCTCGTAAAGAGCCCTTAAATTTATTAAAGGGTTCTCAAATGACAAATCAGAATTTAATGCGGGTTCCCATCATATAGCCCAATTCTGAATCGTCAGCATCTGAATTAGAAAGCTCCCCAAAGACTCTAACATTTTTAAATTTGCTGAATTCGTAGGTGACGTTGGCGTACCACTCATTGGTTTCTTTATCGTCAGTAGGCTTATTGTTAACAAAACCAATGGCCATGCGAGTTCGGTCTGCCACATCAAATAAGCTCACCACGTTATACACCTCGAGTTCGTCTTCTGCTTCAGAATAATCCGCTGCAAAGGTAGCAAACCCTGCATCAAAGGCTGCACTGATACCATAGGCGTGCTTTTCGTCACCATGCAGGGATTGCTCTCTTTTTTGGTAGGCAACGGCTAATTCAAAGACATCTGTTCCGTAGGAAGCAAACAGGTCAAATGACTGCTCGTCCTCACTGTCTTCCTCTTCTGCTCTGAGTTCTGTGGACAATACGATATTGAGGCGGTTTAGATCGATATCCAGCGCCAAGACATCATCGCCTTTAGTTTTCCCAAATGCGACGTCTTCAGATGACATTTCATAGTCTTCGGCAATACCAAAGTGGTCCGATGCATAATCCTGCTTACCAATGGTAGCGGTAGTGTTGTGGTACTTAAAACCTAAGAAGGCTTCATCAAGGTCTGAGGTTTTACCTTTTTTATCATTGGCTGAATCTTTAAAGTCAAATTTGATGCGACCTAAAGCCGTTAGGTGGTCATCAAGTTGGTAGGAGATTTTATTATCGAACTCTACATCATCAAAGTTAACGTATAGGTGTTTATCGTCACCGTTATCTTTTTGGAGTTGTACCTGCAAATCGCCATTTAACTCATATTTGAAGCCATCTTTTTCAGCGATGGTCGCCGCCGAAGCCGATGTACCCGTTAGCGCTGTCATGATACTCGAGGCAATAAGCGTCTTTTTCATATTAAAATTCCCTTTTCAATTTGAAGTTTGGCAAATCAGAATTTCCACATCCTATAGAAACTCTCTGGTTCGCTTTGCTTAGTTAGGTGATCTCTTTCAAGATCGATATTGTCCTTCTATGGAAGGGTCAATTCTTCGCTGTAGCACTGCTCTAATTCCGTCAGACTGTAATAAAACTGAGTGCCGGGGACCGGCTGACAATCACTTTTAAAGAGGGTCTCTTTTTCGTTGTAGAGCATTTTGACTAATGCTTGGCCACTTATGGGGTTGCGGTACAAATCCCATTGTATGTTGGCGGAATAAGGGGTGACCCAATCACCTCGCCATGGGTTGTTTTCTTGGCTGTAGAGCTCATCGGGGTGAGCGGGTTGTTGGCTGCCATTCACTTTTAGCAAGGCTGCTAGGGGCATGATTTGTTCCGCGTGGGCAAAGCGTAGTTTAGCGAGCTTTTTAGGTTGGCCTTCATTATCGAGTGCGCGCTTCATTTCACTAAACATGTCTGCAAGCAAAGGCTTGGCAATATTGAAAGTTACCCCGTTATTATCTGAAAAACTTGGGCCTTTTTCGTAAAAGTCTTCAGCATCAGAAAGGTAGGAAAACCATGCGGATTCTTCAGGTGTGATGAACTGCTCTAGATTCCAGATATTACCTTGCTGTTGAGCTTCACGTAGCATGCCTGGTCCAATGATAAACATGTTATAAAGCATGAGTGCGGCATCAACTTCGTGTTGCACGTATTTCCAATCATCTTCCGTTTCGCCGGGCATCCTAGTATTGGTCTTGAAGCAATTGTCGGCTTTAACATCACATTGCTTATCCTTCGATACCTGGTGCTCTAAAAAATCAACGTATTCCTTGGTGTAAAGGCGCTCAAGCATTTGCCGTGCTATGGCTTTGGTTTGTGGTAGTTGGTCCAGTTGATCCAGTACGTCATTTAGCTTGTCAGATTCTTGGAAGGCTTTATAAGCTTGATAGTTATCAGAATAGGCTTGGTATTTTGTGCTCTTTTGTGGGTCTGTTTTATGGGAATAGAGCTCAAATTTGTTTATCAGTTGGCTATCGATCTGGTTTGGGTTTGGTTGATTCTGATAACACTTTGCTGGGTCGTCGTTTACGAAGTCCACGTTATTAGCCAGTGCCGTCATAAAGTAGTGGGCAGTTTGGTTAGCACGTTCTTTACCGGATGTCTGGACTTGGATGCAGATAGGAGATTGGATGCCACTTTGAGTGAGTAAAGGTGACAATCGTTGAGCCATACGGTGTGCTATACCAGCGGTCTCTTCTTCTCCGATTTGAGTTAACAACCCATAACCTAGGGTGTTATTCGCTGCGATGACTTGATCAGTGATAGGGCCGAGTTTTTGACCTAATGGCGTCAATTGACCACGTTCTTGGGCAAGGTTCCAAACTTGTTTGGTGAGAATGTCATATTTAGGGCTGGAAAGTCCCCGGGCACCATGTCGTTGTACAAGTTGAGTATAGAAGGGCTCAAAACCATCTGGAGCAGCTTCGTAGCGGGCAGAGTTCTGTTCAGCTTTGTAGATGGCTTTGCTGCTATAGAAATACTCACTAGAGTGAGCGCGCTCAAGGTTGAGGCCCAAAACTGAAATGGCTGTAGTGAATAATATGGGGTAACGCATATATCTTCCTTGATATTAATGTAACGGACTCGGTAACTGCCCATTTTCAAGCAAGGAAGATTAGTGGGATAAGGTGACAGTCATATTACGATCAAGATGTTTTGTGCTTCCCTTGGTGTGTTTCAAAGGTTGTTCACTAGGGGCCATCGTTTATGAGAGCCCCCAGTGAAAAGCCTGAAACTTCAGAGATGCGGCCGCGCCACCATACGCCACGATTTTCAGGTACGGGGGTGCCAGAGGTATGGAAAAAGTGAGCGTTCTTAAGATGAATATAGCTAGGGGCGAGGGCGGGTTCGCTTTTGTTAGCATACACATCGCCGTTCTTTGAAAACGCCGCTTTAACCTTCTCAGCGGCTTCGCCTTTTAAGCCAAAAGAGAATTCTTCACCAAAACCTTGGAAGTATTCTTTGCCGCCAATTAATGTGCCAGAGACAAGAAATCCACCAACGGTTAGGGTGATATCGAAACTCATTTTACCGCTATTCGCTATTTCAATCAGATCCTGTAAAAACCAATCTTTATCATCTACGTTTACCACTTCGGTGACTGATGCTTTATTTTCGCTCATGTGATCCCTACATATTGATCTAACAAGGTTTAACGTTATGCTGTTTTTAAATTTAGTCTATTTGGCAAAAAGTACAAAGAAGGAAAGGCGTTCCTATGTGGCAAGAAGTATTAGATTTTTGGTTTAACGAAATCACTCCTAAGCAGTGGTTTGAAAAGGATGACGCCTTCGACAAATTGATTACATTCCGTTTTACAGAGCTTCTCGCTCAGGCAAAAGCCGGTGAGTTGGCCCCATGGCGTAGCGAAGCCAAGGGAGCATTGGCAGAAATAATTCTGCTGGATCAGTTTTCTCGTAATGTTTATCGAGATCAGCCGGAATCTTTTGCAGCGGATCCTATGGCGTTAGCTTTGGCGCAATGTGCTATTGAAAAAGGGCAGGATCTTGAACTGTCAGAAATTGAGCGAAGCTTTCTCTATATGCCGTTTATGCATTCTGAGTCATTAGTGATACATGAACAGGCAGTAGGGCTATTTGAATCCCTCGGTTTAGATAACTCTCTGGAGTTTGAAAAACGTCATAAGGCAATCATAGAAAGATTTGGTCGATATCCCCATCGTAATGAGATTCTGGGCCGTGTTTCTACTGACGAAGAATTGGAATTTTTAAAACAGCCTAACTCTGGGTTTTAATCTAGTATCAAGGCGACTTAAGGAACCTTTTATGTTCACAAATACAATGCTTGCTGAAGAGGTCATCAAGCAACAATTTTTAGTGGTTGAGCGTCTAGAAAAGACACTTAGCCAAGTAAAAGAACACGTTTCAGAAGATGAATACAGAGATTACCGATTGCAAATTGGTAAAGTCATTTTCGAGATTTGGGAAAACATTATTAATCCGTTATTTGAGCAGCACCCTACACTAGATCGTGAAAACCTTACCGCTCAGGTAGCAAACTCTAATATCTAGTTATTAACCTTTATGAGAGCACTTCCTTAATAGCCTTCTTAACAGTATTCACCGCTTTAGTGTAGGGCTGATGTTTACCTTGGCATATGAATAGGGGTTCCCAAATAGGGTGGGTCAAAGTGTGTTGCCTAATCTTTTCTGCTGGACTGAAGGCGGATACCGCGTGGGCAGGCAGAACAGTGAACCCTAATCCTCTACTAACGGGTTCTAAAATTAATCCTATCTGATTAGAAAACCCTCGATTGGGCAATTGATTCACGTGCTGAAATTCAGGGTAGTTTGCCCCCAATAGGAGGTTTCCATGATACGCGCCATCTGGGTGATGGATGAATCCGATCGTGCTCAATGCGTCCCAGCTAGGTGCTGTGATGAACTCTGGGGTCACTAATAGTAGGGGTTCCGATGCAAGGGGGTCATAGGTTAAAACATGTTGATCCACCTGTTCACTGGTAAGGCCAATGTCAATCTGTTTTGTTTTCACTGCTTCTGCAATGTCTTTGTTTGGGGCAAATCGATACTCAATCACTAATTCGGGATGTGATTGCTGCAAGGTCAATAAAACTGGATATAGTTTTAAGCCCACACTTCCAGGGGACATGATTTTAACTGTCCCGCGATAAGGTTCGTCTTCTCTAATTTGCTCTGGAAGCTCAGTGAGGCACCCTAATATGTGCTGGGCTTGCTCCAATAAACGTTCACCTGCAGGCGTTAATTCAAAACGCTTTGCGTGCCGATGAATCAGTTCAACATTGAGTTGAGATTCCAGTTTTTTAATATGCTGGCTCAATCCGGATTGGGTCATATGACATTGCTCCGCAGCGAGGGTAAAGTGCTTTGTCTCGCATAGTGTCACGAAGCTCTTCAATAAATTCGGATTAATCATTAGCTAGATTACTCAACTTTATTATTAATGATAATTTCACGAGATGATGCCACAGAGGTACGCTTTCTCCAATACATAAACGAGGAGGCATTATGTCTAATACGACCACACAGTCATCATACCCAAGAAGCTTTTCCCATATTGGCATTTCTGTACCGGATTTAGAGAATGCAGTTCACTTCTATACGGAAGTACTGGGCTGGTACCTAATTATGAAACCTTCCGAAATTATCGAAGATGACAGTGCTATTGGTGAAATGTGTACTGACGTTTTTGGCGTTGGATGGAAACGTTTTCGAATAGCTCATTTGTCTACCGGAGATCGTATCGGGGTAGAACTGTTTGAATTTGATAACCAAGAAAACCCAGAGAATAATTTTGAATACTGGAAGACAGGGGTATTTCATTTTTGTGTGCAGGACCCAAATCTAGAAGAGTTAGCTGATAAAATCGTCGCTGCAGGGGGCAAAAAACGTATGAAGGAGCCCCGTTACTATTACCCAGGGGAAAAGCCTTATCGAATGATTTATATGGAAGATCCTTTTGGCAATATTCTTGAAATTTACAGTCATAGTTATGAGTTGACCTACAGTGCAGGGGCATACTAAAGCTACCCAATTGTCTTATAGGTCTGTCTTGTCCAAAAATCAAAAGGACTGGTGTGTCTGGTGAGGATGATTTAACGTGATGATATTCTTGTTTCAATAAGGAAGCTGATGATGTACAAATTTTTAATCACTATTGAATTACAACCAAATACACTGGATAAGATTCTTGAGGTGGCCCCTAAAGCTCAGGCCGCCACTCGAGCAGAAGAAGGCTGTTTAGCCTATGACTTTTTTACCTGTACCGATGACCCGAATAAGCTTGTGTTCATAGAATGCTTTACTTCTAAAGCAGCCCATGATGCCCATATGGAAGAGGCCCATACGAAAGAGTTCATTGCCTTTCATGAGCAGTTCCACAAGTCATTGACCTTTGAGGTCATTGAAGAAAGTTAAGCCTGTATCGACTGATTAAAAAGGCCCCTTGTAAGATCAAGGGGCCTTTTTTTATGTCTTTTAAAAATGTGATAGTAGTTCTTGACCACCACGGAATAACAAAAGAATGGAAAGGATGAACAGCAAGATCTGTATGACTTTTATGTAGGTTTGATCTTTTAGTTTTGAAGTTAACCATCGGCCAAAGAAAGTACCTAATATCCCTGTACCGGCGAGGATACTGACTAGCCCCCAATTCAAACCATCTAATTGACCAATAGCAAAATAGGCTGGGATCTTCACCACATTACCAATGGCAAAAGAGATGGCGATAGTACCTGCGAATTCTAACTTTGGGAGTTTCTGAGGCAATAAATAAGCTTGTGCTGGTGGCGCGCCAGAGTGGGTGATAAAGCTAGCAATACCAGTCAAAGTGCCCCAAAAAATACCTGGGGCAATGTGCGCTGGTTGAGGTGAACTATCGCCGGATCTATTCCCAAGCCAAGATTTAATTCCGTACCAGAGACCAATGGCACCGGTGAAAATGAGTAGGGCATATTCTGGTGTGTAGGGGGTAATCAAGGTTGCAATCCCAACACCCAGTAAGATCGATGGGGTGAGTATCAGTACATTGCGTAGAGAAAAATTATGGCGATAGAGCCAGACACCAATCCAGTCTGTGACGATGTAGACGGGTAATAAAATCGCTGCCGCTTTAACTGGATTCATAAACAACGCTAGCATTGGCACGGCAATGGCGGCAGCAGAAGACAAGCCACCCTTTGAAACCCCTACAATGAGGGCTGCTAGGATAAGTAATACTGTATCTGACATGAAAACTCCTTTTCTTAACGGCGTTTACCTATCACTTTGTCAACACCAAAATTAAATAAATATTCCGTAATGCTATATCGTGGAATATTTTATTCCCATTCTTATGTGGCGTATTTTGTCACTGTCCATAGAATTTCCTTTGTGTTGAATTCAAAACCTACAAAATACCTATCCTTGTAATGCCATTAGAATCTCTTATCAGTTACCTGTGGTGTTTATGGTTAGGATTGTTTAGACTCAAGCCTGTTTAGGGGAGTAGCCTTCTTTGGGAAACCGAAGAGTAAACGCCAACAGTCTCCGAGCCTACGCTCGTGGTGTTTACGTACTAAGTGTATTGGCAAGACTTAAGCAATATTCGCGTGCGGACAGGACGTGGGTGTTGCTTAGGAATCAAGCCTGTCCGCTAACAAGAGTACTTATCGTGAAAACCTACCTATCATCGGCTGACGCCTATTTTGCTTCGCCTTCCGTACTTTACGTACAAGGAGGTGTCTTATGATCCTACCTATTATTGCCATCATTGTTGGTTTTTTCTTACTGATAAAAAGTGCTGACAAGTTTGTCGAAGGGGCTTCATCCGTTGCTCAATACAGTGGCATGCCGCCTTTGTTAATCGGTATGTTGGTGGTGGGTTTTGGTACCTCTGCCCCTGAAATGGTGGTATCGGCCATGGCTGCGATTGATGGAAATCCTGCCTTAGCTCTTGGTAATGCCATAGGCTCTAACATCGTTAACATCAGCTTGATCTTGGGGGTGACGGCGGTTATCGCTCCGATTGCTGTGCATTCCACCATTGTTCGTAAAGAGCTACCCATTCTACTGCTGATCTCTTTTATTCTTGGTGCCATGTTATGGGATTTTGAAGTAAGCACCTTAGAGGCTGTTGGCTTATTAGTGGTGTTTTTCTTGGTGTTCGGCTGGCAGATTTATGCTGCTTTGAACGGCAAGGGGGATGCGTTAGAAGCGGATATGGAAGCAGACCTACCGGAAAAAGAGTCCTCATTAACTAAATCCATTATTACATTAGTTCTTGGTCTAGTGGTGTTGGTCATCAGTTCACGAATGCTGGTTTGGGGCTCTGTAGAAATCGCCTCTCTATTAGGTGTCAGTGATCTTATTATCGGTCTAACGATTGTGGCGCTGGGTACTTCTCTACCAGAGTTGGCGGCCTCCATCGCTGCGGTTCGTAAAGGTGAACACGATCTCGCCATTGGTAACGTGGTCGGTTCTAATATGTTTAACACTCTCGCCGTTGTCGGTATTGCTGGGGCGATTGAGCCAATCGCAAATATCGGTTCTGAGGTCTTCTGGCGTGATTGGATGGCTATGATTGGCCTAACGGTTTTACTCTTGTTGGTATCTGTACGTTTACGTCAGACTCGCGTAATCAACCGTTACGAGGGTGGCTTATTGTTACTCTGCTATGTGGGGTATAACGCTTATCTTGTGTCAGGCAGTTTATAAAAGGAGCAAGTCGTGGAAAGTTTGATGTCATTTTATCAAACCTATGAGAGCCAAATTTTTGATATGGGACGCAATGCACTATTGACCCTGGTTATTCTGGTTGCTGCATCTATTTTATCTAAAGTGGTGCGCAAGGGGGTCTTCGCCAGTGCTTCGCGCATGAGCAAGAATGACGAGATCGTTTCTAATCTATTGTCAAAGGTTGCGGCATATACTGTTTATTTAGTGGCCTTGGTGATCATACTAGACTTGTTTGGTGTGAACACTGCGAGTCTGGTTGCTCTGGTGGGTGCGGCGGGCTTAGCCGTAGGTTTAGCACTTAAAGATACCCTAAGTAATATTGCTGCGGGTATTATGATCTTGTTTCTAAAGCCTATTAAAAAGGGCGAGTTTGTCGAATTTAGTGGCATTATGGGCACGGTGAAAGACATCGGCTTGTTTACGTCCATTTTTGAAACGGCAGATGGTCTCTACATTTCTAGCCCCAATAGCGTGGTGTGGGGTTCTACGATCAAGAACTTTACTCGCAATAGCCGTCGCCGTATGGATATTACGGTAGGGATTTCTTATGAAGATTCTATTGATGTAGGTATGAAAGCGTTACTAGATCTGGCGGCTGAATACGAGGTTCTACTTAAAGATCCTGCGCCACAAGTGATCGTTCATATGCTGGCTGACAGTTCTGTCAATTTGCAGTTGCGTGCTTGGGCACCGACTGACAAGTACTGGGACGCCTATTGGGCGATTCAAAAAGACGCCAAGCTACGTATAGAAGCGGCAGGCCTTACTATTCCATTCCCGCAACGGGATTTGCATGTGTACAACCATGCACCAAAGAACGTGGCTTAATTGCCCAGTTTTATGTCTCTAAAGGCCTCCTAGGAGGCCTTTTTTCATGTCCTGTCATATGGATTATTCGATCAATTGGAAGATACATAGACTATAAGAAAGGTGTAGGATCTGTGGTAAGAATGATCAAAATAACAGGTTAGCCTTTTAAGTCATTCGTTCGCCCTTTAACCTCTAAGTTACATATTGAATTTGTGACAATAAAGGGCATGCGCATTGATAAAAATAGTGAAAAAACTAGAGCATAGCACTCAAAAAATGGTGGATTCGAAGCGCATGTTGCCAGCAATTATGGTGGCATCGTTTTTAGAATCGACTGTGGTGCCCATTCCTTTAGAAGCTGTGATGGTACCACTGATGCAAGCTAGTCGAGAAAAGCTATGGCTGATTGCATTGATGGCTACTTTAGGCTGTCTTATTGGCGCATTGGCAGGTTATGGCTTAGGCTATTTTTTATTTGATTTGGTGGGAGATTGGGTCATCGAAACCTTTTCTAATCCAGAGCAATTTGAAATGGTTAAGAGCAAAATGGAAAGCCAAGGTTTCTGGTTTGTTTTAACGCTAGGAATAGTACCCATACCTTTTCAAATTGCTATGTTAGCTGCCGGTGCGACACAGTATTCGATCATAGGTTTTCTTGCCGCAACAGTCATTGCGCGGTCTATCCGATATTTTGGTTTGGCGTCAGTGGTGTACTTTGCTGGTAACAAAGCAGAAGATTTGATTAAGCAACACAAAACAAAATCCATGGTGATGCTAACCCTATTAGTACTAGGGGCTTGGGCTGCATCCGTCCTGTTGAAATGAGTCTACGTAGTGAGTTGTAATGACCAGTGTTCAGGGCGAACTTTAGAGTGCAATTACGTTAGTTTATATCTCTAAAACGGGGCATTGGCCCCGTTTTGTATTTTAAAACCATGAAGAATCTGCTGTCATAGGGAGTACTGCTTAACCGAGATGAGGTGTCTATGATAATTCGTGATGTGCATGATTTAGATATCGAAGGGATCACAGCTCTGTACAACCATTATGTGATTCACACGAGTATTTCCTTCGAAGAAGAGCCGGTGACACCTTCGCAAATGGCACAACGTGTGTCAGAAGTCTTAGAGAAAGGGTTGCCTTGGCTGATTGCAGAGAAACATGGAAAAGTCCTTGGTTACGCTTATGCCAGTCCTTGGAAATCGAGATCCGCCTATCGCTTTACGGTTGAGCCTTCTGTTTACGTTTCGAAGGATGCAGTCGGTGAGGGGGTTGGGTCTAAGCTATATCGGACGCTACTTTCCGGCTTGAAAGAGCAAGGTTTCCAGCATGCTATTGGGGTTATAGCCTTACCTAACGAAGCAAGTCTTAAGCTGCACCAATCATTTGGATTCAAGGAAGCCGGTGTGTTCCGAGATATTGGTGTCAAATTTGGTCAGAAATGGTCGGTGGCATATTGGCAATTATCATTACAAGAATGGAACTAGAAGAGATTATTGGAATCCATGTAATGTCCAATATGAACAACATCATAAACCAATTCATGAAACGAACGCCGCTTATCTCTATTTTTATTCTGATGCTGTCTTTTGCGCTCTTAGTAAATGGTGCAAAAGCGGTTGAGATTATGACTGCAAGTCAACCTGCTACGGTCTTCAGTATGGGGATGGACATGTCTATCCATGATAAAGAGGATTGTTGTGTGACCGAAGCTCATGACAATGACTGTGGATGTTCCGTGTTTGGTGCTGTGTTGTCACTGTTCAAACCTCCGTCGTTCCCTAGGCATTCTATGGCGCACTGGCTGCCATATTCCAAACCCTTGAATCGTATTGAGCCACTAGAGCGCCCTCCAAAGCAGAGGATTTAACCCTTTTGTTAAATCTTTTTATAATCAATTTGGAGAAAAGCTATGAAATCAATGACATCGTTGGCGTTTGTCGCTGTAGTTACGTTACAAGGTTCTTTGTTTACTGGATCAGTCCACGCCACGGACTCATCAGAGGTATTTACGAAAGGTGAAATGCTGCTGGTGCACAAGAGTCCTACATGCGGTTGTTGCAGTGGTTGGGTTGAACATATGCAAATGCATGGGGCTCAAACCAAAGTGAGTCATCCTGCTAACCTTAATCTATTGAAGTCTGAGTTAGGAATTCCAGGGAATGCACGCTCTTGCCATACGGCTGTGTCAAAGGATGGGTATGTATTTGAAGGTCATATTCCAGCTAAGTTTATTCAGCAATATTTGGCTAACCCAACGCCTAAGACAAAAGGGCTGGTTGTGCCCGCCATGCCAGTGGGCTCTCCTGGAATGGAATATAACGGTCAATTCATGCCTTATGCGGTGCATCTTTTGCACGACGATGGCAGCCTCAGTGAGTATGCTAACGTCATGTCACCGGAAGATCAGGTCTAATTTATTTAAGTTTTAGATCGTTTTATAAAAGGCAACGTCAGATCGACGTTGCCTTTTTTGACTGAATTATTTGGGATACATGTTTTGATTACAGGCATCAATCACATCACCTTGGCAGTGAGCGATTTGGAACGCTCCTTAGGGTTTTATATTGAGTTATTGGGGTTTAAAGGTCATGTGGCATGGGATGGTGGAGCGTATCTGTCAGCTGGAGACCTTTGGCTGTGTTTATCTTTGGATTCTCCTGTTCCAAGTGAAGACTACACACATTTAGCATTTGACGTTTCTGAAACCAATTTTCAGTCATTTTGTGAACGATTATGTCAGTCAGGAGTCTCTATCTGGAAGGACAACCGTAGTGAAGGCCAATCTTTGTATCTTTTGGATCCAGACGGGCACAAACTTGAAATTCACGTAGGCTCCCTTGAGACACGTTTAAGCGCGTTAAAGTCCAAACCCTACAAAGGTCTAAAATGGCTATAAGCCACAGCATTTAAATTACTGAAGGAGAAAGGTGATGAAAGGTTTTTTTGCTGGCTTGTTGATGTTAATGCTCGTCCCAGTGGCTAATGCCAGTTATTTAGTGACAGACAGCTATGTTCTAACCATTAAGAAAAAATGTGGGGAAGGACATGTGACATGTGATAAGGCCCTATTGGTGATGAAATCTAAATCATCTGGCAATACATTGCTCATGCGCGGTCAAACGTTGCATCGAATGTGCGCAGATGGTATCACCCCCTGTCAATTCGTTGGCTTTCGATTTCAACATGCGGGTGTAACCTACACGGTATTTGAGCCGGGTACTTTAATGATTACCCAGGCAAACGAAACCTTATTGGAGGAACGTGGTCACTGGTATCGCTAACCGGTTGACTTTGTTAACTTAATTGCTGTTTTTGTTTGTTATTTAGACAGTAATATGTGTTCTGATCAATTACTTCAAAAATATGTCGGTGTTTTTACATATCTCCTGTTGAAAAAGCCTTACATCACCCCTAGGTTTATTAGTGTGACAATGAAACGCTAAACGTCCCCGAGCAAAGGGGATAGGAAGAAGGAAACAAAATATGTACACACTAGATATCAGCGGTCACCATGTTCACACTACTGAAGAAGTTCAGGCGATTATCAAAGAGGGAATGGATTATTTAGCTGAAATCAACAGCCATATTACTTCAATAAAAGTTATCGTTAACTCAGAGAACCATCACAACAAAAGCGAGCTTATTGTAGAAGCTCGAGTACATATACCTGGTCACGATTTATTTGCGACCGTCACCACAGACAAACAATTGAGCCTTGCGGTTGATATGCTAGCCGAAAAGCTTGAAAAGCAATTACTCAAACATAAATCAAAACATGAAGGGCGCAAGCATCACCCTGATGCCCGTGATGTTGAATCAGTCGAAGAGCGAGAAGAGCAGGAAGAATTTAATGAGCTCGAACGCCGTGATGCTATCTAATAGCATCCACGATAATAGTACCTACTAAAAAGAAACCCGCTAAGGCGGGTTTTTTTATGATCGGGAATTAAGAAATAGGGCATTTATGATCGGATCACTTATGGCTTTTTTGGAGCACAGCATGCGCACTGATAGTGCAAAAAAAGATCACACTCCTTCGGTGTGATTAATCTTAAATTCTATATTATTGAAATAAAAGGGTTTTATTGTTTTGGCACGGAGTGTGCTTACTATTAGATGATTAAAAATTGATAGATGTGGTGCCAACGTAGGCATGACATCAATGTCTTTAAGCATTCAAAGTAGAATGTTAACGACTGGCAAAGGCGCCTGAGAAACCACCTAAGTGGCATTCTCAGGCGCCTTTTTTTTGCTTTTAAAACACCGAAAACGGAGTTTGACCATGACGTTAAATGCCTTGAAAACTGTTCTACCTACTTCTAATTATCGAACAATGAATAAACTTAGCGCGGCAATCATTGTCGGCGCTGGGTTGTTGTCTGGTGTGGCGCAAGCTGAACTAGGCTACCCAGAAAAAGAAGAACTGAAGTTTGGCTTCATTAAATTAACAGACATGGCGCCATTAGCGGTGGCATATGAGAAAGGCTACTTCGAAGATGAAGGCCTATACGTAACTCTTGAAGCGCAAGCCAACTGGAAAGTGCTTTTGGACCGAGTCATTGACGGTCAGCTTGATGGCGCGCACATGTTGGCGGGTCAACCTTTAGGTGCAACCATCGGCTATGGTACCCAAGCACACATCATCACAGCTTTTAGCATGGACTTAAATGGTAACGGTATTACCGTATCCAATGATGTTTGGGATGAAATGAAGAAAAACATTCCAAATGGACCGGATGGAAAACCTGTTCACCCAATCAGTGCCAGTGCATTGAAGCCAGTGATTGATCAATACAAATCTCAAGGTAAGCCATTTAACATGGGCATGGTATTCCCAGTATCGACCCATAACTATGAACTGCGCTACTGGTTGGCGGCGGGCGGTATTAACCCAGGCTTTTATGCGCCAGCAAAAGGCGATACTAGTGGTCAAATCAATGCAGAAGCTTTCCTATCTGTCACACCTCCACCACAAATGCCAGCGACTATGGAAGCCGGAACCATCTATGGTTACTGCGTAGGTGAGCCTTGGAACCAGCAAGCCGTATTCAAAGGGATCGGTGTACCAGTCATCACGGACTATGAAATCTGGCGTAATAACCCTGAGAAAGTATTTGGCGTGAGCGGTGACTGGGCAGAAGAGAACCCAATTACCCACATCCGTGTTGTAAAAGCCATGATTCGTGCAGCGAAATGGTTGGACGAAAACAACAACGCAAACCGTCCTGAAGCGGTAGAGATCTTGTCCCGTAGTGAATACGTTGGTGCAGATTACGATGTCATCGCTAACAGTATGACGGGTACCTTTGAATACGAAAAAGGTGACAAGCGTGAAATCCCTGACTTCAACGTATTCTTCCGTCACAACGCAACCTACCCGTACTACAGCGATGCTATCTGGTACCTAACGCAAATGCGTCGTTGGGGGCAAATTTCAGAAGGCAAGTCTGATCAGTGGTACATGGACACAGCGAAATCTGTTTACCGCCCAGACATTTATGCTGAAGCAGCGAAATCCTTGATTGAAGAGGGTGTGATGATGGCGTCTGAATTCCCTGATTTCGAAACAGAAACTGGCTTCAAACCACCTCAAACCGGTTTCATCGATGGCAAAGTCTACGATGGTACGCGTCCTAATGAATACCTAGGTAAATTTGAGATCGGTCTAAAAGGCGACGAGCAGATTTAAACCTCTGGGGCTTGGGTCTTGCCATAGGCCCAAGCTCAAGTTGCACGTTATTTAGAGAGAGAATGACATGACCTTATCAATGTTTTCAAAATCGTCTATCAAAGACTGGTTAACAGGAATTTCACTTAAGAAAGCCCTGTTTCCAGTTATAGGTATCTTAGTCTTTTTAGTGCTGTGGCAGGCTGGCGCTAGTCGAGTTGATACGTCTCTGGGTACTTTTCCTGGGCCTGTAAAAGTATATGAACAGTGGAACAGCCTCGTAGATGACCATCAGCGAGAACGAGTAAAAGAGTCGTCCTTTTACGAGCGTCAAGAAAAACGTATTGCTGATCGCCAAGCAAAAGATCCAAGTTATGTGGGCAAAATTCGTGCTTACACAGGTAAGCCTACATTTTTTGATCAGATCTTTACCAGCCTCTACACGGTACTAGCAGGCTTTGGTTTGGCTACTTTGATCGCGATCCCAGTGGGGATTTTGATTGGGTTAAATAGCTCTGTTTACAGCGCGCTAAATCCTGTGATTCAGGTGTTTAAACCCGTATCTCCACTCGCTTGGTTGCCCCTTGTGACCATGGTGGTAAGTGCGTCCTATGTGTCGGATGATCCAATGTTTTCTAAGTCGTTTTTGACTTCTATGTTCACCGTAACGCTTTGCTGTATGTGGCCAACTTTGATCAATACTGCTGTTGGTGTGGCCGCGGTGGAAAAAGATCTTCTAAACGTTTCTAAAGTACTGCGTTTAGGTTGGATGACTCATGTAATCAAGATTGTTATCCCTTCTGCTATCCCACTGATGTTTACGGGTTTGCGTTTGTCATTAGGGATTGCGTGGATGGTGTTGATCGCGGCAGAAATGCTGGCTCAGAACCCGGGGCTAGGCAAATTTGTATGGGACGAATTCCAAAATGGTAGTTCAGATTCTTTAGGTCGCATTATGGTGGCAGTACTGATGATCGGTTTCATTGGTTTCTTGTTAGACCGTGCAATGCTGATGCTACAACGCTATGTGTCTTGGGACAAAACCCAAGTACTACGTTAATCACATGGCATATACGAGGAAAAAATTATGACAACGCATTTAGACATCAGCCAAGTTTCCATTGAGTTTCCAACCCCTAAAGGCCCCTTTAAAGCCCTTGATGGTGTGAACCTAAAAATTGAGAAAGGTGAGTTTGTCTCCCTGATTGGCCACTCAGGCTGTGGTAAATCCACAGTATTAAATATCGTTGCAGGGCTTTATGACGCCACGTCTGGTGGGGTGTTATTGGATGGTAAAGAAGTCCGCGGCCCTGGCCCAGAGCGTGCGGTAGTGTTCCAAAACCATTCTTTACTGCCTTGGTTGACGTCCTATGAAAACGTGGAGTTGGCGGTTAAGCAGGTGTTTCGTAAAACCAAGTCCAAAAAGGAAATGCATGATTGGATCATGCACAACCTTGAGTTGGTGCATATGACCCATGCAGCGGATAAACGCCCTGATGAAATTTCTGGTGGTATGAAGCAGCGTGTGGGCATTGCCCGAGCCTTGGCGATGGAGCCGAGTGTACTGCTGATGGATGAGCCATTTGGTGCTTTGGACGCTTTGACCCGTGCCCATTTACAAGACTCATTGATGGAAATTCAAAAAGATCTTAACAACACAGTGATCATGATCACTCACGATGTAGATGAAGCGGTATTGTTGTCTGACCGTATTGTAATGATGACTAATGGTCCAGCGGCGACTGTGGGTGAGGTGCTACATGTAGATCTTGAGCGTCCACGAGATCGACTTGCTCTAGCAAATGACCCTAAGTATGTGGATTACCGTGCGCAAGTGCTGACATTCCTATATGAGAAGCAGCGTAAGGTAGAGCCTATCGCAGCGGCTTCTAATAGCAAAAAAGCAAAGGCAAAAGTAGTCAATGGTTAGTTTAGTGGCTGTTGAGTCATTGCCTCGTCTTATCATCATTGGTGGTGGTATGGCGGGTAGTCGTTTGGCCCATGATCTTATGGCAACGGAGGCGGGTTATCAGGTTACCTTGATCAGTGAAGAAGCCCAAGTTGGCTATAACCGCATCATGTTGTCTGCACTGCTGGCTAAAGAGATTGACGCCAAAGACATGCCTTTGGTGGATATTCAGGGCATGCGTGAAAAAGGCCTAGAAGTGGTTGCTGGGGATGCGGCTGCCAATATTGATACTCATAGGCGCTTAGTTGTTTTAGCAAGCGGGCGTGAGCTTCAGTATGACAAACTTGTTTTTGCTACGGGTTCTAGGGCCAGTATTTTGCCAATTGATGGCAGCAAAGCTTCAAACGTGATTGGTTTTCGTAATTGGCAGGACACACAAGTTCTGTCGGAGTTACCGAGCACAGCACACGTTTCTGTGATTGGTGGGGGGCTTTTGGGCTTAGAAGCGGCAGTGGGATTGGCAAAAAAAGGTCACCCTGTCACTGTTTATCACCGCTCTGGATGGATCTTAAACCGCCAGTTGGATGAGGCGGCAGCTAAGATGCTGCAAGCACAGCTAGAAAAGTATGGCGTTACGTTCCGACTAGGGCAGACACCAGAAAAATTTAAGTGTAACGCTGTGGGTAAGGTGATTGCCATCCTTGGCAAAGATCATATTCAGCCAGCGGATTTAGTTGTAATGGCTGCTGGTATTACCCCAGAAATTGAGCTCGCTAAAGCGGCAGGAATAACTACGAATAAGGCGATCATTGTAGACGCCCAGCTTCGTACGTCCCACGACGATGTGTATGCCATTGGTGAATGTTGTGAGTTTGAATCTCAAACCTTTGGCTTGGTTGCTCCCATTTGGGATCAATTGAAGGTCTTGCTAAAGACACTGGGGAAGACCCCTTCAGTTTTTACCATCGAAGCTGTACCTACAAAACTGAAGGTATCGGGTGTCAATGTGTTTTCGGTAGGTCGCATTGTGGCAGACGAAGAAGACCAAGAAATTTGCTACACCGACGTAGCAACTGATCATTATCGCAAACTACTGATCAATGGTGATCAGCTAGTGGGCGCAATTCTTTACGGCAATGTCGCCGATGGTAGTTGGTATTTCCAACTGATTCAAAACAAAACGAATGTCTCAAGCATGCTTGATACGTTGATCTTTGGTGAGGCTTATTGCCCCCAAGACGTCGCGTAATAGAACAGAGGCTTCTTATAGCCATCGCTTTGACAGCACCTAAGGTGAGGTAAACATAATGACGACTTCTACTAAAAAATTGAATCTTGTAGTGGTAGGTAATGGCATGGTTGGCCACCACTTCATTGAAAGCCTAATTGAGCAGGGCGGCCACGAGCAATTCAGTATTACTGTGTTTGGTGAAGAACCACATTTAGCATACGACCGTGTGCATCTGAGCGAATATTTCCAAGGTAAAGGCGCTGCAGATCTTGCTATGACCGATGGCAGCCTCTACGACGATAATGGCGTGAAATACGTTACTGATTGTCTTGTGACGGGGATTGACCGTGAAGCCAAAAAGGTGGTTTTAAAGGACGGTACAGAAGTGGCTTATGACAAGCTGGTATTGTCCACTGGCTCATTTCCATTTGTTCCGCCTATTCCTGGCCATGACCGCGCCAACACATTTGTTTACCGTACTTTGGAAGACTTGGATGCGATCCGCGATTGCGCAGCTAACGTTAAGACAGGCACCGTTGTCGGGGGTGGCCTGCTGGGTCTTGAAGCAGCTAATGCCCTACAAAATTTGGGTCTAACCACTCATGTGGTGGAGTTTGCGCCACGCTTAATGCCGGTTCAATTAGACGAACAGGGTGGTGAAGTTCTAAAAGGCATGATTGAGGGACTTGGGGTTGCCGTACATACCGCAACAGCGACCAATGAAATTGTCGATGGAGAGCAAGCGTTCCACCGAATGAACTTCGCAGACGGCTCACATCTTGAAACCGATCTTATCCTATTTTCGGCGGGCATTCGTCCTCAGGACGCTCTGGCTAAACAATCAGGCCTAGAAGTTGGGGAGCGTGGCGGTATCGTCATTAACAACGACTGCCAAACATCAGACGAAAATATCTATGCCATTGGTGAATGTGCCCTTTGGAACAATCGACTTTATGGTTTGGTTGCCCCGGGTTACACCATGGCAAAAGCGGCAGCAGCAAATCTGCTAGGCCAAAGTGACAAAGCCTTTATGGGTGCGGACATGAGCACCAAGCTTAAATTGCTAGGTTGTGATGTGGGTTCTGTGGGGGATGCCCACGCCGCCACTCAAGGCAGCAAAGTTTTTGTTTATCAAGATCAGTTAAGTAATGCTTACCGCAAAATGGTCGTATCCGAAGATGGTAAGAAGCTCTTGGGAGCAGTGCTGGTGGGTGATAACAGTTATTACGACACCTTGTTGCAGTATTACTTGAATGGTATTGATCTTCCTGAGCAAGCTCAGTCACTGATTCTTCCTGCTGGCTCTGGTGCGCCTGCAGCCTTGGGAGTGGATGCTTTGCCTGCGACAGCGTCCATCTGTAGCTGTCATAACGTGACCAAGCAAGACATCTCTGATGCCGTATGTGGTGGGGCATTAAGCCTTGGTGATGTGAAAGGCGCCACTAAGGCAGCGACTGGTTGTGGTGGCTGTGCTGCCTTGCTTAAAAAGTGTGTTGATCATGAGCTCCTTGCTCTTGGGGTTGAAGTCAGCACGGATATTTGTGAGCACTTTGCCTACACCCGCCAAGATCTATACAACTTGGTCAAGGTAGAAGGCATCAAGAGTTTCCAAGAGCTTTTAGACAAACATGGCAAAGGGCACGGTTGTGAAATTTGTAAACCAGCTGTTGGCTCTATCCTAGCCAGTGTTTGGAATGACTATGTATTGAAAGATAATCACATTGCCCTGCAGGACACTAATGATCGTTTCTTAGCAAACATGCAGAAAGACGGAACCTACTCCATCGTTCCTCGTGTACCGGGTGGCGAAATCACCGCGGAGAAGCTCATCGCCTTAGGTGAAGTTGCAAAAGAATATGGCTTATACACAAAGATCACCGGTGGACAACGTATCGATTTGTTTGGGGCAACGGTGAGCCAACTGCCAGAGATTTGGGGCAAATTAATCGACGCAGGCTTTGAAACGGGCCAAGCCTACGGTAAGTCTCTACGTACAGTGAAGTCATGTGTGGGGAGTACTTGGTGTCGATACGGGGTTAATGACAGTTTGTCCATGGCCATTGCATTGGAGAATCGCTACAAAGGTCTGCGCGCTCCTCACAAAATCAAGTTTGCCGTGTCTGGCTGTACTCGTGAGTGTGCGGAAGCACAAAGTAAAGACATTGGTGTCATTGCTACAGAAGGCGGCTGGAACCTCTATGTATGTGGTAACGGTGGTATGAAGCCACGTCATGGGGATTTGTTTGCTAAAGACTTAGACGACGACACGCTTATTCAATACATAGATCGCATCTTAATGTTCTATGTGAAAACAGCGGATCGTTTACAGCGTACCTCTGTTTGGATGGACAACCTAGAAGGTGGTTTGGATTATCTAAAAGATGTGGTTATCAACGACAAACTGGGTCTGTGTGAAGAATTAGAAGCACAAATGACGCATGTGGTTGATACCTTCCAGTGTGAATGGAAAACCACTTTGGAAGATAAAGAAGCCCTTAAAAACTTCCGTCAGTTCGTTAACTTAGATGCCAAAGACGAAAACGTTGTATTTGTTCAAGAGCGAGACCAAATACGCCCAGCAACGGCCGAAGAAAAAGCCCAATTGATTGCGAAAGCAGTATAGGAGACATCATTATGCAGTGGACTAAAGTCTGTGAAAAAAGTGACCTTATTGCGGGTGCAGGCGTTGCGGCACTGGTTCAAGGTAATCAATTAGCGTTGTTTTACGTGCCACAAAGTGAGCAGCAAGTCTTTGCGTTATCTAACTGGGATCCAGCGGGTAAGGCTAATGTGTTGTCTCGTGGCATCGTTGGTCATTTGGGTGGCCAATGGGTGGTAGCGAGCCCGCTTTATAAGCAACATTTTGCGTTAGAAACAGGCCTTTGTATGGAAGAGTCTCTGAATGTTTCGACTTGGCAGACAAAGGTAGAGGACGATGGCATCTATGTTGGTGTGATGAATTAAAGTGGTGCGAGGTGCCATAAACCTGTGCAAATTGGTGCAAATAGGAGGGGCGCTCCACGTTAATCTCATTAAGTGTTACCCGAAATCTCAAGAAATAGGGTGTTTCAAAGAAGATTTCAAAGTTGGCCTGCGGATTGCATTAATAAAAATAACTGTCGCACCGTAGGCCGATGAAGGTTTACACATAAAGCATACAGATACTACAAAAGGCAACGGAGCCCGATATCTTCCTAGAAGGTGTCGGGCTTTTTTATGCCTAACGTTTTAGTTTTTAATCGTGAGTGTGAGGAGAAAGCCTATGTCTGCTTCTGCCGTCAAGACCACCTGTCCCTATTGCGGTGTAGGTTGTGGAGTCAACTTATCGAGCCGAGCATCAAATAGAGTTGTCCCTCCTGTCTCTGGTGATAAATCTCATCCAGCTAATTTTGGTCGCTTGTGTGTGAAGGGCAGTAGCTTGGCGGAAACCATCACGCCAAAAGGTCGTTTGTTACAGCCTATGATCAACAACAAAACGGTCACTTGGGAGGCTGCTACGGATGCAATCAGTGCAAAGATTAAACAGGTTACTGAAGAGTTTGGTCCCGATGCTTTTGCGTTTTATCTATCCGGTCAAATCCTGACAGAAGATTACTATGTGGCGAATAAGCTGGCGAAAGGATTCATCGGCACGGCAAATGTCGATACAAACTCTCGTTTATGCATGGCTTCAGCCGTTGTCGGTTATAAACGAGCCTTTGGCTCTGATACGGTGCCATGTTCTTACGAAGATCTAGAGCTTTGTGATCTATTGATCATGGTTGGCTCTAATGCTGCTTGGACACATCCGGTGTTGTTCCAACGTATTAGTGCTGCTAAGGCGAAACGCCCAGATATGAAAATCGTGGTGATTGATCCAAGAAGGACGGCCACTTGCGACATTGCGGATCTTCATTTGTCATTAAAACCCGGTACCGATGCCGCAATATTCTCTTATTTACTGCAAGACAGTGCCCATGAGCACCTGTTAGATGCTGAGTTTGTTTGCACCCATACCGAAGGCTTTGATCAGGCCTTAGCCCAAGCAGAACAGTCAACACCAACACTGGAGGCAACCGCTGATTTCTGTGGTTTAGCAGCGGATTCACTTCTTCAGTTACGTGACTGGTGGCGTAGCACCCCTAAAACAGTCACTTTCTACTCCCAAGGCGTTAATCAATCTTCTTCAGGAGTAGATAAGTGTAATGCCATTATTAACTGTCATCTGGCCACTGGGCGCCTTGGTAAAGTCGGAGCAGGACCATTTTCCATTACTGGTCAACCTAACGCTATGGGGGGCCGCGAGGTGGGTGGGTTAGCAAATCAATTGGCTGCCCACATGGATTTTGCGACGCCTGGTGCAATTGATTTAGTGCAACGATTTTGGCAAGCGCCTAATATGGCAACGGAAAACGGTTTGAAGGCCGTTGATATGTTCAATGCCATAGAAGCTGGGGATATAAAAGTCCTCTGGATTATGGCCACTAATCCCATGGTCAGTTTGCCGAATACAGCACAAGTTAAGCGAGCGCTGGAAAAGTGTGAGCTCGTAATCGTTAGTGATTACAAAATGGGGACAGACACTTCGGCGTTTGCGGATATTTTACTGCCAGCAACGGGATGGAGTGAGAAAGACGGCACGGTGACAAACTCGGAACGCCGACTGTCACGTCAACGGGGCTTACTTCCGCCTGCGGGTGAAGCTAAGCATGACTGGCAGGCCATTTGTGACGTCGCGACTAAGTTAGGTTTTGGGGAGGCGTTTAACTTCAAAGGCCCCCACGAGATTTTTGCAGAACATGCGGCCTTGTCTGGGTTTGAGAATGACGGAAAGCGTGACTTTGATATCAGTGCTTTTGAATCCATTACTAAGCAAGAATACGATGCGTTAGTACCCGTACAGTGGCCAGTAAACAAGGCTAACCCTCAGGGAACAGCGCGCATGTTTACCGACAAGCGTTTCTTTACGCCCTCTGGCAAAGCTCGATTCGTGCCGATTACCCCTGCGCTGCCTAAACAGCTTCCAAATGATGAATACCCATTTACCCTGAATACCGGGCGAGTACGTGACCAATGGCACACCATGACACGTACGGGAGATGCGGCCTCATTAAGTCGTCATCTGGCTCAACCCTTTATCGAGATACATCCAGAGGATGCGCAATCTCAAGGAATAAAAGACAAAACCCTGGTTAAAGTGTTTTCACCTTATGGCCGAGCTTTGCTGAAGGCTAAAGTGACGGATGCTGTTGCAAAAGGCTCCGTATTCGTTCCTATTCATTGGACTCAGCAGTTTTCTAATGCATCCATTGTCTCTGCTTTGATTCCAAGTGAAGTGGATCCTTTGTCTGGTCAACCTGAATCAAAGCACGCAAGAGTCACGTTAGAGCCATTTAAACAGGTGAAGTACGGATCAATTGTCTCAGAGGTGCCATTAGATTTGTCTGACTGTCTGTACTGGTGTGCTGTGACCAGCGACCATGGATATCGCTATGAAGTGGTATGGCCCACTGAAATGCCCATAAAAGCATTCAAAGATCGATTCGCTCGATTATTGCCTAAAACAGCACAATGGGTGGAATACACTAATCCCCACAATCAGCAAATTCGTTTGGCTGGCGTCACAAAAGACCGCTTAAAACTGGTGGTTTACATTAGTGATAATCCCATGGTGGCGACGACAGATTGGCTAACGTCTATGTTGGCACCAAAGCAAACCTTAACTGAGATGGATCGCATGGCGCTGTTAGTGGGCACGCCAGCTAATGTAGAGGATAAAGGCGAAATCGTATGTGCTTGCTTCCAAGTGGGGACTAAGCAAATAAATCAAGCCGTAGAGGGCGGTGCTCGTTCCCCTGAAGCTTTAGGTAAAACCCTTAAATGTGGCACGAATTGTGGTTCCTGTATTCCAGAGCTTAAAACACTGATTGCTAGTAATAAGGAGACGGCAGTATGAGTAGAGGATTCACCCCCTACATTCAAACCCTTGGTCGCGGTAAAAAAGGGGCCCGTCCTTTAACCACTGATGAAGCATATACCGCCATGACCATGATGCTTAATGGGGATGTGGCGCCAGAGCAAGAAGGAGCGTTTTGGATGCTCATCCGTATTCGTGAAGAAACCGCTGACGAAACCGTTGGATTTACCAAAGCGGTACGTGAATACTTAGGGGCAACTTCTGGGGCAGATTGTGTGGATCTAGATTGGCCAGCCTATGCGGGTAAACGTAATGAGTTGCCTTGGTTTCTGTTAGCTGCATTGGCTTTGGCTGATTCTGGGATTCGCGTTTTGATGCATGGACACTCTTTTGAAGGGGAAGACCGGCTCTACGTTGATGAAGTGATTTCATCCCTTGGTCTGCCAGTTTGTTTAACCAAAAGTTCCGCCTCTAGGGCATTACAAGAACGTCAGTTTGCCTACATGCCATTAGCCAGTATTAGTCAAAAATTGGCGCAGATGATGGATCTTAAATACATTCTAGGACTGCGTTCCCCGGTCAATACAGTGGTACGAATGATGAATCCGTTCCAAGCCCCCCACAGTGTTCATGGGGTATTTCATAAAGGCTATGACGAATTGCATATCGAAGCCTGCGAAAAGCTAGGTGATCCGTCTGTATTGGTATTCCGTGGCGGTAATGGTGAAGTGGAAGTCAATCCTGAGCGTGACGTGGTATTAGGTAAGCGCCAAAGTGGGGAAACTTCATGGTCCACTTGGGAAAAAGCAGAACAGCAACACAAACGCATGAAAGGTAACCTAGATTTAGGTCGCCTGATTAGCCACTGGCGAGGGGACGCAATTGACCCCTTTGGCGAACAGGCTGTTCGTCAGACTTTGGCTTCGGTAGTGGGGTTAATACATCACCGAACAGATCATCAAGAATGCTTAGATCTTGCAGACCAAATTTGGCGTAGCCGACAGCTAGATAAATTGTGATCTGCGGGAGTTATCTATAAAAAAGCCCACCTAGTCTTCTAGGTGGGCTTTTTGTGTATTGGGCACCTGTTAGGCTGTGGCATCTGTTGCAATAACAGATGAAGCCTTTTTGACATAGTCGCCCATTTGGTCGAAGTTCAAGTAATCATAAATCTCTGCAGACATGCTGTTAATCTTACTTGCGTATTCTAGGTACTCTTCAGGGGTAGGGAGCTTACCTAATAAAGAGGACACCGCTGCTAATTCCGCAGAAGCAAGATATACGTCAGCACCATTACCCAAACGGTTTGGGAAGTTACGGGTAGAAGTGGACACCACAGTGGCTTTGTCCGCTACGCGGGCTTGGTTACCCATACATAATGAACAGCCCGGCATTTCCACCCGTGCACCGGCTTTACCAAAGATACTGTAATAGCCTTCAGCCGTGAGTTGTTGTTGGTCCATCTTGGTTGGTGGTACTACCCATAGACGGGTTGGTACAGTTTGCCCAGCCGCATCTAACAGTTTGCCCGCTGCACGGAAATGTCCGATGTTGGTCATACAGGAGCCAATAAATACCTCATCAATACTTGCCCCTTGTACTTCTGACAGTAGGCGAGCATCGTCTGGATCATTTGGCGCACACAAGACAGGTTCCTTAATGGTATCCAAATCAATCTCGATAACGGCAGCGTATTCTGCATCCGCATCAGCGCGCATCAAGCTTGGGTTGGCTAGCCATTCCTCCATGGCTTTTGCTCGACGTTCTAAGGTACGAGGGTCCCCATAACCTTCAGAAATCATCCAGCGCAACATGACGATGTTGGATCTTAGGTATTCTGCTACGGATTCTTCCGATAGGTTAATGGTACAACCTGCCGCAGAACGCTCAGCAGAAGCGTCGGAAAGCTCAAAGGCCTGTTCAGCAGTAAGGTGTTCTAGGCCTTCAATTTCTAGAATACGACCAGAGAAGACGTTTTTCTTACCTTTCTTTTCAACAGTAAGATGACCTTCTTTGATGGCTTGAAGGGGGATGGCATGAACCAAATCACGTAGGGTGATTCCGGGCTGCATGGTGCCTTTGAAGCGCACTAAGACAGACTCAGGCATGTCTAATGGCATCACACCTGTGGCAGCAGCAAAGGCCACCAAACCTGACCCCGCTGGAAATGATATGCCTAAAGGGAAACGGGTATGAGAATCGCCACCCGTGCCGACCGTGTCAGGCAGGAGCATCCGATTTAGCCAAGAATGGATAATGCCATCACCGGGGCGTAAAGACACACCGCCACGGTTCATAATAAAGTCAGGCAATGTGTGATGGGTGTTCACATCCACAGGTTTTGGATAGGCTGCAGTATGACAGAAGGACTGCATCACAAGATCTGAGGTGAAGCCAAGGCAGGCCAAGTCTTTTAACTCGTCACGGGTCATTGGGCCGGTAGTATCTTGGGAGCCTACTGTGGTCATTTTCGGTTCACAGTAAGTGTTTGGGCGAACGCCCGGTAAACCACAGGCTTTACCTACCATTTTCTGAGCAAGGGTGAACCCTTTACCGGAATCTTCAATGTCACCTGGTTTCAAGAATAGATCAGAGGCTCCTAATCCTAGTGACTCGCGAGCTTTGGTTGTAAGACCGCGACCCACTATTAACGGAATCCGACCGCCTGCACGCACTTCATCAAGAAGCACTTGGGTTTTTAATGAAAATTTAGCGATCACTTCGTCTGTGTCATGCTTCTTAACAACCCCTTCATATGGGTAAATATCAATCACATCACCCATTTCCATGTTATCTACGTCCATTTCGATGGGGAGTGCACCAGCATCTTCCATGGTGTTAAAGAAGATGGGAGCTATTTTGCCACCGATACAAATACCACCAGAACGTTTGTTTGGAATAAACGGAATGTCTTCACCCATATGCCATAACACAGAGTTGGTGGCAGATTTACGGCTAGAGCCTGTGCCCACAACGTCACCCACATACGCAAGTGGGAAGCCTTTTTCTTTTAATTTTTTGATCTCTGTAATTGGGCCGATTTCACCATCTTTGTCTGGCACTATGCCATCACGTGACATTTTGAGCATGGCGTTAGCATGGAGCGGAATGTCTGGGCGAGACCATGCATCCGGTGCGGGTGATAGGTCATCAGTGTTGGTCTCACCTGGTACTTTAAATACCGTAACCGTGATCTTTTCTTCAAGTTTCGGCTTTTTGGTGAACCATTCGCCATCCGCCCAAGACTGAATAATCTGTTTGGCAAAGCCATTACCAGCATTTGCTTTTTCTTCTACATCATGAAAAGCATCAAAGATAAGAAGGGTGTGGGAGAGGGCGCTTGCAGCAATGGGGGCGATCTCTTCATCATCTAAACATTCGATAAGTGGTTGAATGTTATAACCCCCTAGCATGGTTCCTAGGATTTCAGTGGCTTGTTGTTTATCAATGAGTGGAGAAGAAGCGTCACCTTTGGTGATGGCCGCAAGGAAACCGGCTTTGACATAAGCGGCTTCATCAACACCCGCTGGAATACGATTTTTAAGCAGATCAAGAATAAATTCCTCTTCACCTGCGGGTGGGTTCTTAAGAAGTTCAACGAGGGCTGCGGTTTGTTCTGCGTCTAGAGGTGTCGCGGGTATTCCTTCCAAGGCGCGTTCTTCGACATGTTTACGATATGCTTCTAACACAATAGATCCCCTTATTTTGACATCAGTCTATTTAACCGATGTTGTTTAAGCGTTAGCTCAACAACCTTACTGACTCGGATAAAAGTGAGTAAGTTGAGCCTAGCACTGGCAGAAATATTCGTAGTTACATTCTATATAAAAATTTATAGCGCAGGGTTTGACCTGCCATACAAATTTAGAATGAGTGATATTTACCTTACTTATTACATGGTAATTAGGTAAGGGGAACTCATCCATTTATCAAGCGAACAACGCGAAAACCCCAATTACTTGCACGAAGTGTGGGCTCTGCACGATAGCGAGTAGCGCTACGCCCCACCGCAGGAATGTCGAACCAAGAACCTCCTCGCAGTACGCGTCCGGTGCATTGGTCTGAGAGCCAGACTTGGTTTGTGGTGGGGGCACCTTCGTAGTTAGGGTGATAGCAATCCTCGACCCATTCGGCCACATTACCATGCATATCAAACAAACCGAGTGGGTTGCTGGCTTGAGAGCCAACTGGGCCAGTGGAGACACCGTCCCATTGGCTTCCACAGCTTTCACATACGCTGTAACCTGGGCGTACTTCGTTGCCATACCAGAAGGCAGTATCTGAGTTCGCTCTAGCGGAGTATTCCCACTCTATCTCTGTAGGTAATCGGTATTCACTGCCTGTTTGATCGGATAGCCATGCGGTATAGGCTTTTGCATCGTACCAGCTGACATTTATGACAGGGCGGTTGCCTCGCCCCCAGCCATTGTCAGGAGGTAAAACTCTTCCTGTGGCTTTGGCAAAACGGTCATACTGAGCAAAGGTGACTTCAAATTTACTGAAATAGAATCCCGTCGGAATGTCCACTTCTCGCACAGGGGATTCGTTGTCATCACCAACACCATTAATATCCCCCATTTGAAATTTAGCAGGTTCGAGTTTTTCTACCTTAGGTGCGGTGCCGCCATCTTTTAAAGGCTCTTCCAGTATTTGGGGGAGCGCATCAAAAGATCGAGTAGTCGAAGGTGTGGTATTAGGGGCTTCTGCGACACTTGCCTCCGGTGTTGGCCAAAACATATAAGAACCAAGTGCGACGACCGCTATCGCCGAACCAACGCTAGAGGCCAGTATCTTTGTCGGTAAGCCAAAAGTCCGATGCGGGATAGGGGCAGGAATTCTCGCTTTACGTTCCACATTAGGAGAAGCACTTGCCACAAATAGATCAGCACGCAGCAGGCGCATCACCTCCACTAAAGATTTAGGACGGTGGCGCTCGGCGGGTTTAAGCCATTGTTTAATTTTGCTCCAGGTGGCATCGCTTAGGGATTCAATGCTGGTAGGAAGTTTTGCCATGTTACTGGAATCGAGCCAGGATTCTCCAATTAAGGTCGCTACTAGCAAGCGCATAAACATATAGTTGTCAGATAGAGGTGTACTGCTTGAACGGCGCTTTTTGTACTCTGGAGGAATAAACCTTTCATCCATGTCTGTGGCAGTGATTTTTTCCAACCAATGGTGTGATCCAAACCCCGTCAACACGCCAGCACCATTTACAATATGAACACCGTTAAGGTCCATATGCCCATGAACGAAACCCCGTTCATGCACTTGATCCAAGGCTTTAGCAATCGGATCAAAAATACTCAGCACGGTTTTCAAAGGGGCGCCTTCAGGATATTTGCCTAAATAACTGTACAGCCGTTCACCACCACAGAGTGCAGAACTAGAGAAAACCCATAAATCAGAATAAAAAGGAGGGTAATTAGGCGTGATTGCTGAATGCTTAATCTTGGCGTATTTGCGAGCTAAGCTCAAAAATTCATTAACATCGCCTCTTTCTGGCTGATAAAAGCGCAGCACAAAAGACCGGCCTCCTTGGTCAGCCACCCAGACACTTTTATCTTGGCTAAGGGGATAGTTAAGAACGTAGGGATCAACTTCCACTCCGACATGCTGTCCAATAGCAAGTTTGGTAACGTCGTAATACTGATTCATCGGTTAATTGGCATCCAAATCAATGCGTTGCTTATGCTGATTATGTATCTTATCCAGAGTATAATCCGATTTTTGCGATAAAAAAGGTAGACTTGATGTTAACTGATTACCCTGAATTGGTAGAGTTTTTACCCTGTGAGTCCCCAAAAGAGTGGGTAAACTGGGCATTAGAGAACGAAACCATACTATTAACTGATCATGCTCATTGCGAAAAAAAGGCTGCTTCCACAGCCATGAGTCTTATGTATCGTTATGTGGATAGGGAAAATCTGCTTCATAAGATGTCGCGTCTCGCCCGAGAAGAGCTGCTGCATTTTGAACAAGTCTTAAAAATTATGCGCAATCGTGGCATTCAATATGAGCATATGACTGCCGCTCGATATGCGGATGGTATGCGTAAGCACATCCGTACCCATGAGCCTGCACGCTTGGTGGATACATTGATTATTGGTGCTTTTGTAGAGGCTCGTTCTTGTGAGCGTTTTGCCGTACTCATTCCTCACTTAGATGAGGAATTGGCCAAGTTTTACCATTCATTGTTGAAATCTGAAGCTCGGCATTTTAAAGATTACCTAACCTTAGCGGAAGAGTACGCTGGCCACCCCATTGATGACCGTATTCAGTTTTTCCGTGAGCTGGAACATAAACTGATCACTGAGCCAGATGTTGAGTTCCGAGTACACAGCGGACCACCACAAGCGGCCTAGTAGCCTACTGGTACATTTGTTTACCTTTTAAAACAAACATTTGTGTGATTTCTTCTTCACAAACCCATTTACGGTGCTACACTCGAAAGAACTGCTCTAACAAGAGGAGGGCGTGAAGATGAGCACTCAAATGAATGATTTGCTGCCTGATGTTACCTATTGGCTAACATTGCAGATTGCGAAAAGCGATCCAGGTATTGATCTTGAACAAGTGTACCAAGGAACGGTTGAACTGGATTATCTTTATCAGGTATTGACCAGCAAGGCTCAACAACATTGGTGGACCCGTTACGGCGTTGAACTAAGTCCTGTGACCATCAATAACGCCTTCTTCCGAGCTATCGCCGTACTGCACGATCGCAATCTCGAATACAAGCGATCAAGAGTTCGTACGGAGACGGATTGGGTGCGAGAACTTCTGCATTTATAATGAAAAAGAGCAGCTTTAGCTGCTCTTTTTTTGTCTCAAATTTGCTATTAGTTAAAAGCAAATGTGTGCTCAGTTAACCACTGAGAATAGGGTGTTTGCTCAGCCAAATACTCTGTTGTTTCTATGCAAGATTGAATCAATCGCCCATTGCTTAACTGGGCTAGCCAGATCTTTTTGTCCCAATCCCCAAGTACCAATCTTGGCACGGCTTCATCCTCGTGCAATGCGGGACGATGGGTGTGCCCATGGATCAGTAAGTGAGTGCCCTTAGAGACGGTCTGTACGATGGCCTGTTGATTGACATCCATAATGTCTTGGGATTTATCCGCGGACATGGTTTTAGAGTCGTCTCTAAGCTTCTGTGCTAACGCCACCCTTTGCTCTAAGGGCATGCCCAATACTTGTTGTTGCCAAGCGGGCTGGCGAACCATAGCTCGAAACTCTTGGTACGCTTTGTCATCCACACAGAATTCATCCCCATGGGTTAAGACCAGTTGGGATTCATTATGAGCTAATAGATGTTGCTCGTTTAACTCAATAATGCCGGTACGATCAAACCATTCTTGGCCAACCAAAAAGTCTCTGTTACCAGCAATAAAGTAGGTGGTAATGCCTGCTTCAGTGAGTTGCTTTAACTGATTATCTAGGGTGAGAATCCATTCAGGTTGATAATCATCACCGATATAGGCTTCAAAGAAATCACCTAAAATATAGAGTTCACAGGGCGTATTCTTGGCTAAGATCTCATCTGTTAAACACACAAACGCCCGGATAAGATCCGGGCGTTTGTCACTCAAATGTAGATCTGAGATGAAGAATTGCTGCATGCCTTATTCTTTAACTAGCTCAGCAGATTCGATAACGATGTCTTCTACAGGTACGTCTTGGTGACCTGCTTTGATCGTTGTTGGCGCTTCTTTCATCTTGTTCACAACGTCCATACCAGCGGTTACTTTACCGAATACAGCGTAGCCCCAGCCGTCTGGCGTTTTGCTACGGTGGTTCAAGAAGCTGTTGTCAGCAACGTTGATGAAGAACTGTGCTGAAGCAGAGTGTGGGTCCATAGTACGAGCCATAGCCAAAGTGCCTACTTTGTTTTCTAGGCCGTTGTCCGCTTCGTTTTCAATTGGAGCACGAGTTTCTTTTTGCTTCATGCCTGGCTCAAAGCCACCGCCTTGTACCATGAAACCATTGATAACACGGTGGAAGATAACGCCGTCGTAGTGACCAGAAGTTACATATTCTTCGAAGTTTTTAGCGGATTTAGGGGCTTTTTCGTAATCTAGTTCGATTGTGATATCACCGAAGTTTGTGTGAAAAACGATCATGTAACTTTCCTTTAAAATGGTTTGGTTTAGCTCGATTCTAATCGATACCGAGCATTTTATGTGTTTGTAAACTTAGACGCCACTGCGGATTCTGCAAACAGTATCGAAGTGTCTGCGCTTGGGGAGAATCCACACGTTGCTGATCATTCGGTAAAGCGGCTTGATCCATAGCTTGTAAGTAAAAGTGATCAAACGCTAGATGCTCAAAATCCGATGGTGGTAAATGGGATTGTGGGAATACCAGCTTTAATTCATTTCCTTGGTTAACCACCAAAGGTTTGCTGGTTTTAGGGCTGACACAGATCCAATCGATGCCTTTAGGTAAGGGCAGAGTCCCATTGGTTTCTATGGCTAGGGTGTATCCCCTTTTTTTGGCTTCCAGTATCAAAGCCTCATCCAGCTGTAATGCAGGTTCGCCCCCTGTGAAAACGATGTATTTGTGAGATTTGTTGGTTGGCCATAGGGTATCAAGGTGTTTTAGCAAGTCTGAGGCGGTTTTAAAACGCCCACCATTCTGGCCATCGGTACCCACAAAATCTGTGTCACAAAAGGTGCATTCTGCAGTGCTGCGATGCTGTTCTTTGCCGCTCCATAAGTTGCAGCCAGTAAAGCGGCAAAATAAGGCAGGGCGGCCAGCGTGCGCGCCTTCTCCCTGGAGGGAATAAAACGCTTCTTTAATATTGTACATATCTATTCCTACAATCATCCGAATACAGTCGGAGATAACAGTGAATGTTGCATCAGTCGTCCGCAGATTGCTTGGCAAAAGCCGACGAAATAGGTTTTTAATTAGACTTCGTAAGCCAGTGGGTCTTGGGTGTTTTGTTCTGCAAAGGCTTCAAGGCGCTCATTACAGGCTCCGCATTTACCGCAGGCTTTCTCTCGACCGTTATAACAAGTCCAAGTTTGATTGTAGTCTAAGTTCATCCCTAGACCCGCTGCTAGAATCTCCCCTTTGCTGCTGTTTAAAAACGGCGTAACGATCTCGACCGCTTGATAATTAGCTATTTGCGAGACTGCGTTCATAGCGTGTACGAACTCAGGACGGCAATCTGGGTAAATATGATGATCACCAGCGTGTGCGCCGTAATGCACCTCAGGAGCTTCTAAGGAAACAGCGTAGGCAATGGCCATAGAGAGCAGGACCATATTGCGATTAGGCACCACGGTATTCTTCATGCTTTCTTCTGCGTAATGGCCCTCAGGAATGTCCACGTCACTGGTGAGGGAAGACCCCGCCATAAGCTGGTTGATGGCAGAGATGTCGACGATCTTGTGTGGCACATTTAGAGATTTACACACTTCTGCTGCGACCAAAAGCTCTTTGCTATGACGCTGACCGTAGTTAAACGACAGAGCATAAACCTCTCGACCTTCTGCAATGGCACGGTGCAGTACCGTGTAAGAATCCATGCCGCCTGAATAGACCACGACGGCTTTAATTTTGTTAGACATAAGTTCTCCTCAGATTTGCGGTGGCGGAGTATAGCAAATCGATGGGATTGTGCGTGATTTGTTTAGAGGGGGATTGTTTTTATTTGAGAATGAATTAATATCCGTAACCAGTTACGCATATTCTATTTTATGTTGGAATCATCCCTATGGAACAGTTTGGTGTGCTGTCTTTGGGCAGCCGATTGAAGCGCCTAAGTGATCATTTATATAACGAAGTGCAAAGTGTTTATTTGTCTGAGTCCTTGGTCATCTCCTCTACTTATTTTCCCATTCTTCGACTTTTACAGCAGTGTGGTGAATTGTCGGTAGTGGAGATGGCTGAGCGCCTTGGTTTATCTCATCCCGCCGTAAGTAAGCAAGTTTCTAAGATGATTAAAGAGACATTACTGATCAAACGCAGTGATCCACATGATCAGCGTCGTTCTGTGCTGGCTTTATCTGAGCTGTGTGCTCAGCAAATGGCTTTGGTTGAGCCTGTTTTGGAAGTTATCGGTGATGAGTTAGAAAACTACCTAAATCAAGTTGAGGGAAGTTTTTTAGAGCAGCTAGGACAGTTAGAGAAATCATTATTAAACGCTCCTTATTCTGATCGCGTTGTGCTAAGGCTACACCCAGAAAGACTTAGGTTTGAACCTGTTTCAGAGGCGACCGCGCCAAGTTTTAAGGCTCTTAACCTTGCTTGGCTCACAAAGTTCTTTCCTGACGATATTTACCCCCAGGACATGACAACCCTTAATGATCCAATTGGCAAAATACAACAGTACGGAGGCCAAGCCATCTGCGCTTTGTATAAGGACAAAGTGCTTGGTACCTACATTATGACGCCGTCTGACGTGGGGGAATTGGAGTTGAGTAAGCTGTGTGTTGATCCCGCTTACACTGGGTTAGGTATTGGCGAGCGATTGATGGCTCATGGGTTAGATTACGCAGAAAAGCAGGGGGTTCAGCAGGTAATGCTGGAGTCTCACACATGCTTAACTCCTGCCTTAGGTTTATATCGAAAGCTGGGATTCAGTGTATGTAAGCAAGATAAGCCTTATTCAGTGCCACGTGCCAACATTCGTTTGGTGAAAACGTTGGAGGCTGATTCATGAGAGAAGCATTGAATAATGCGAAACGAGGCGCCGTGGCCTCCATTCCGATGATTGTCGGTGGGCTGCCATTTGGTTTGTTGTTTGGCTCTCTTGCATCGGCAAATGATCTGAGTATTTGGTTTGCTATTGCCATGTCCAGCATTGTTTTCGCTGGGTCTGCCCAGTTTGTTGCGATTGGCCTGATCGCGGCAGGTGCCCCCATTTGGATCATAGTTGTTACGACCTTTGTGGTGAATCTTCGTCATATTCTATATGCCGCAGATATGGTGAGATTTATTAAGCATTTGCCCCTTAAGCTTCGGGCTCTGATGGCGTTTGGCTTGATCGATGAGACCTATGCAGCAGTTCGTCCTATGTATGATCATGGCTCGGCCACCAGAGAAACAGGTCATCAGGTCTACATTGGTTCGTTCGTGAGCTTTTATTTAATGTGGAACGCCAGCACCATCATTGGTGTTCTAGCTGGGGAATATATCCCGGGTATCAGTGAATGGGGATTGGAGTTTGCGATGGTGGCCACTTTTATAGGTATCGTGACTCCTTACTTAACGTCTGTTCCATATTGGGGAGCATTCATTGTGGCGATTGTTGCTTCTGTGGCATTCAGAGATTTGCCTAATAACCTAGGTTTAATGGTTGCGACGCTCTGTGCGGTTTTGACTGGAATGTTATTAGAGAGGGCGAAATTGCGGGAGGTACAGCATGTCCAATCTTAGTTTGGTATTAATTGTATTGGGAATGTTTGTGGTGACCTTTTCCATTCGGTTTGTGCTGTTTGCATCCGCACAAAAGGCGGCTATGCCCTTATGGTTGGAAAGTGGTCTCAAATATGTGCCCGTATCTGTACTGACAGGGATCATTGCGCCTATGTCATTAACGGATAATGTAGGACTCAATATTTCCCTCACAAATCCTTGGTTTGTCGGCGCCTTGGTCTCCTTAGTGGTGGGTGTGTTATTGAAACGTCAGTTACTGACTATCAGTATTGGTGTTGCTGCATTTTTTCTGGCGAAATTACTGGTAAGTCCATAGAAATCTTCTAAGGGCGTACCAATCACTTCTGAAAATCAGATATACTTGATCGTTAATTTTTCTAACCGTTACACGAACACCAATCGGGATTCACATATAACATGTCAGAAGCGTCAAAAACTGGGAACTTCATTACCCAAATCATTGATAAAGATAACGAAACTGGCAAGCACGGCGGCAAGGTGCTGACGCGCTTTCCACCTGAGCCAAATGGTTATCTTCACATCGGTCACGCCAAATCTATTTGCTTAAATTTTGGCATTGCAGAGCGTTACCAAGGGCAATGTAACCTGCGCTTTGATGATACGAACCCTGAAAAGGAAAACGTTGAGTTCATCGACTCGATTAAAAAAGATGTCGAATGGCTTGGTTTTGAGTGGGCGGACCAGCCTAAGTATGCTTCCGATTACTTCGATCAATTGTTTGCCTACGCTTGCAAAATGATTGAAGAGGGCACGGCTTACGTTTGTGAGCTAAATGCAGAACAAATGCGTGAGTACCGTGGCACACTTAAAGAGCCAGGTAAAAACAGCCCTTACCGTGACCGTACACCAGAAGAAAACATGGCGTTGTTTTTAGACATGCGCGATGGCAAGTACGCGGATGGAGAAAAAGTACTGCGCGCCAAGATTGATATGGCGAGCCCTAACATCAACCTGCGCGACCCTATCATCTACCGTATTCGCCATGTACACCATCATCAAACAGGTGATAAGTGGTGTGTATACCCTATGTATGACTTCACCCATTCATTGTCCGATGCCATTGAAGGGGTAACACACTCGATTTGTACTCTTGAGTTCCAAGATCACCGTCCTTTATATGACTGGACTTTGGATACCTTGGGCACATTCCACCCACAGCAGATTGAATTTGCGCGTTTAAATCTGAATTACACAGTAACCAGCAAACGTAAGCTTAAGCAACTTGTTGATGAAGGCCATGTTGAGGCGTGGGATGATCCACGTATGCCAACTATTTCGGGTATGCGTCGTCGAGGCTTTACTCCAGCGGCTATTCGTAATTTCTGTGAGCGTATTGGTGTGACCAAGTCTGACAGTATTGTTGACTTTGGTATGCTGGAACACGCCATCCGTGAAGATTTGGATGCTAAAGCTAACCGTGCTATGGCAGTGCTAAATCCCATTAAGGTGACATTGACCAATTACCCAGAGGATAAAGAAGAAATCTTCACGTTGGGTAATCACCCTAAAAATGAAGAAGCGGGTACCCGTGAGGTGCCTTTCAGTAAATACCTTTACATTGATGCGGCGGACTTCGAAGAAGTGCCACCTCGCAAGTGGAAGCGTTTGAGTTTAGGTACTGCTGTTCGCCTTCGCGGTGGCTATGTTATTACCTGTGATGAAGCCATCAAAGACGCAGATGGTAACGTTGTTGAACTATTGTGTTCCTACGATGAAAACACCTTGGGTGTTAACCCAGAGGGTTATAAGCCTAAAGGCGTGATCCATTGGGTAAGTGCTAAGCATGCAGTGGATGCAAATGTACGTTTGTACGATCGTTTGTTCAGTCACGAAGCGCCTGATGCCAAACACGAGGACAAAACCTTCCTTGATTTCATTAACCCAGAGTCTATGACAGTGGCGTCTAACGCTAAGGTTGAGCCTTCCCTCGCCCAAGCTGAACCCGGAGTGGGTTATCAGTTTGAGCGAGAAGGCTACTTCTGTCGCGACCTAAAAGAAGACGGCATGGTATTTAACCGTACCGTAACACTACGTGATTCTTGGGCGAAAATTGAAGCGAAAAGCTAAAGGCATAGCATGTTAAAACTGTTTAATACTCTGACAGGTAAAAAAGAAGTCTTTAAACCTATCGAGGAAGGGAAAGTAAAAATGTATGTATGTGGCATTACAGTCTATGACTACTGCCACATAGGTCACGCCCGTGCGATGATTTCATTTGATGTGATTACGCGCTTCCTGCGTCACATTGGATACGATCTGACATTTGTGCGTAACATCACAGATGTAGACGATAAGATTATCAAGCGTGCAGAAGAAAACGGTGAAGCTCCCTCAGCATTGACTGAGCGTATGATCGCAGCCATGCATGAAGACGAGCTTGCCCTGGGTAATAAGCTACCTGATCAGGAGCCTAAAGCGACTGAGTTCATGCAACAGATCATTGATATGATTCAAGTGTTGGTGGACAAAGGTTTTGCTTATCAAGGCGAAAGTGGTGATGTTTATTACCGCGCCAGCAAATTTGAAGACTATGGTAAGTTGAATAACCGTAAGTTAGAAGAAATGCTTGCTGGTGCTCGTATTGAAGTAGAAGCCGCTAAAGAGCATCCAGCAGACTTTGTGTTATGGAAACCAGCAAAAGCCGGTGAGGTTTCTTGGGAGTCCCCTTGGGGGAATGGTCGTCCAGGTTGGCACATTGAATGTTCTGCCATGTCAACACACTGCCTAGGTAATCATTTTGACATTCATGGTGGCGGTCCTGATCTTAAGTTTCCTCACCATGAGAATGAAATTGCTCAGTCTGAAGCAGCAACAGGTGAACAGTACGTTAATTACTGGATGCACTGTGGCGCCGTTCGCGTGAATAACGAGAAGATGTCTAAGTCCTTAGGCAACTTCTTTACTATTCGTGAAGTATTGGAAAAATTCAATCCTGAAGTAGTCCGTTACTTGATGGTTTCAAGTCAGTACCGCAGCAGCATTGATTACTCTGATGCTAGCCTGAAGGAAGCTAAGACCGCTCTAGAGCGTCTATATACCGCTTTGCGAGGTCAAGAGGTTGCGGACAGCTACCAAGCAACTGACTACACAGCGCGATTTGAAGAAGCTATGCATGATGACTTCAATACGCCGGTTGCTCTGTCTGTGTTGTTTGAGCTGGTTCGCGAATTGAATAAAGCCCGAGCTGAGGGTGCTGACAACGCTGCCTCATTAGCGGCAGAGCTGAAAGCGCTAGCAGACTTGGTGGGCCTACTGTCTCAAGATCCTGAGTACTTTCTACAAAACAGTACTCTAAGTGATGGTTTGTCGGCTGAGGACATTGAGGCTTATATAGCTGAGCGCGCTCAGGCACGAAAAGATAAGAACTTTGCTCGCAGTGACGAAATTCGTAATTTGCTGGATGAGCAAGGGATTACTTTGCTGGACAGTCGTGAAGGCACAACTTGGACCCGTGGTTAATCCCTAAGGTCCAATAAAAAAGGGAGGCTTGGCCTCCCTTTTTAGTGAGCGTTTCTTATTCCGGTTTATCAGACTTGTGTACGCGAACGGCCAAAACGTCACATGGAGCTCCATGAAGAACGCCATTTGCTGTTGAGCCAAGTAATAGGGCTAACCCATGGCGACCATGACTACCTACGACAATCAGGTCTGAGTTGTTTTCTTCGGCAATGCGATGGATTTCGCTTTCGATTCCGCCTTGGGTGATGATGGTTTCTTGTACAGGAATGTCTAATTGGTCAGCTAAAACAGACATGCGTTCTTTCGCTGTGGTTTCTAGCTGTTCTTGAATATCGCTAACATCGATGGGCACATCGCCACCGTAGGCGTAGTTAAGGGATTCTATGACATGGACAATAGTTAGGTTGCCACCAAAGGCTTTGCAAATTGCTGCAGCTTTATTGGCTACCAAGATGCTGTAATCAGTTAAATCAACAGCTAAAACAATATGTTGGTATGACATGGGATACCTCCACTTCAGGGTTCCATTTATTTATATTAATACACCAAGAGTAAAACAATGACAGCGCTAATTGTAGTTTTTATTGTGGTTTCCTTGATGGGATCGGCCTTGTGGGTCATGCCATCAAAGCGTGAACGGGAGAAAATGGAGCTTCGCATGCTGGCTCGAAAATTGGGGATCACTGTTAAGTTAACCTCTGTTAATTTGCCCGATAAATGGGACAAGGTAACAGAGCCCAAAAAAGTCTGTGCGTACCATCTGTACCGCGAAAAACCCCTTAAAGAGTTCACTGAAATTAACATATACCCTTACGAAGTATGGAAACACCCAGAATTGTGTAAAGGTTGGGTTAGTAGCAAAACTATTGATCTAAGTAGGGAAGTACAAGCAAAGCTGGAGAAACACCATGGTGTATGGGTTGCCCTAGAGGTAACTTCAGATCGTGTTAGCTTATTTTGGAATGAAAAAGGTGATGCAAGCGCCGTTCATGACGCTTGCGAGGTCATGGCTGATCTTTTAGCTCTTCGCTAATGGCTGCAGCGACAGCGTCAGGGGTCTTTGCCTCCAGCATCAGGTCGGCAAGGGCTTCTTCAGGGTTTTCAGACTCCTGAATGGCCGCTATCTGAGGGGCAATGATTTCCTTGATGCGCATGTCCACGTATTTTTCGAGCTCTTTTTTTTCAGGGCGGTCGATGTTGTTGGATTTCAAGTGCGAATTAATGACACCAAATAAAGTGGATGCCACACGTGTTTGGCCACTATGAAAGTGTTTGTTGGCTTGCACTAGTTGTCGATTTAGCTGAATCCAAAGGTTTAGCCAGCGTAAATAGGTGTAGCAAAGCTTGTAATGGGTGTTGCTAATTCGTCCTTTGCGACGCAAGTAGAGCAGCATTTTTGCCGCTTTGGTTAGGCGTTCCTTGTATTTGGTCTTTTCGGGAAAGCTCATTTCCCCTGGTTCTAAATTTAAGGGAGCGGGCTCTTGTTCTCGATCTTGCTCTGCTCTAGCAATTCGAGCTTCGACTTTTTCAGGGTCGTCAGTGTAAGACAATAGCTCTCGTAGGTTTTCTAAATAAAAATCGTAAAATGCGTCACTAACAATAGTGTCGGTGTGAAGGTCTTTTAGGCCAATAATGTGTTGCTCCATTCGATCAGCACGATTTTGTAACTGAAGGAATTTAAAACGTCTTTCTTTTATTTCACGTTCTTTTTGATGGGCGCGTGAGCCGATCACTACTGAAGCCAGTACGATTATGAAAAGAATGACTATAGTTAGTATCTGTAACGTGGCCATGATTGTCCTTTGTATGTGATTTCAGTATGTTAAAGGGCAAATACATGGCTCGGCAATAGGAATGTTGCGAATCTGCTTAGGGATAGCTTGTCATATATATGTGGTTTGCTTAATATCTGCGCCCCATACAACACTCTTATTCTCAAGCTCATCAAAAATTAAGTATTAAGGCTCAAACAACTCAATGGCTAAATCTCTGGTAATCGTGGAATCGCCAGCCAAGGCGAAAACTATTAACAAATATCTCGGTAACGACTATGTCGTAAAATCGAGTGTTGGTCATATCCGAGATCTGCCGACTGGCACCACATCGACGACGACACCAAAGGAACGTGCGCAGCAGGCGGCTTTAACTCGTAAGATGAGCCCAGAAGAGAAGGCTGAATACAAGCGTACTAAGTCCCGCAAGCAGCTTATTAATAGAATGGGCGTGGATCCAGAAAATAATTGGAGCGCCCATTACGAAATCTTGCCCGGTAAAGAAAAGGTGGTAGATGAATTAAAGCGCCTTGCTAAGAATGCCGACACCATCTATCTCGCAACCGATTTGGATAGAGAGGGAGAGGCCATCGCTTGGCATCTTCGTGAAGCCATTGGTGGGGACGACTCACGCTATAAGCGCGTGGTGTTTAATGAAATCACCAAGAATGCCATCAAGTCTGCCTTTGATACGCCTTCAGAATTAGACATGGCTCGGGTCAATGCCCAGCAGGCACGTCGTTTCTTGGATCGGGTTGTTGGCTTTATGGTGTCACCTTTGCTTTGGGCAAAGGTTGCTCGAGGCTTATCTGCAGGCCGAGTTCAATCCGTAGCGGTTCGCCTTATTGTTGAGCGTGAAAAAGAAATTCGTGCCTTTATCCCAGACGAATTTTGGGAATTGGATGCCAATTTAGCGACTCAGGACAAGACTAATATCACCTTTGCTACGGTTAAGTACCAAGGTAATGAGTACCGACCGACCTCTAAAGCAGAGTCCGATGAGCATGTTAAACGTATCGAGTCACACCCCTTTAAGGTAATAAACCGAGAAGATAAGCCTACTCGCTCTAAACCTTCTGCACCTTTTATTACATCTACTTTGCAACAGGCCGCAAGTACTCGTTTAGGTTTCGGTGTGAAAAAGACCATGATGCTTGCCCAGCGCTTATATGAGGCGGGTTACATTACCTATATGCGTACCGACTCTACTAACTTGAGCCAAGAAGCCGTTGAGTCTGTTCGAGAGTACATTCAGAGCAACTTTGGGGATGCCTACCTACCCAAGGAGCCGTTACGTTATTCAAGTAAAGAGGGCGCTCAGGAAGCCCACGAAGCAATTCGTCCCTCTGATGTCACAGTTACGCAAAATGTACTACAGGGCATGGACAAAGATGCCCATCGTCTTTATGACCTCATCCGCGCGCAATTCATGGCCTGTCAAATGACGCCAGCCGAATACACTTCAACAACAGTGTTTGTGGCTGCGGGCGATTATGAACTTCGTGCCAAAGGCCGAATTTTGCGTTTTGATGGTTACACTCGCGTGATGAGTGCATTGGGTAAAAAATCCGAAGACACTATTTTGCCTGATGTACAAACCGGTGACCTGCTTACTCTTAACGAACTTCTTCCGGAGCAGCACTTTACTAAGCCACCTGCTCGATACAGTGAAGCTAGCCTGGTTAAAGAACTTGAAAAGCGTGGTATTGGCCGTCCATCTACTTATGCTTCGATCATTTCTACGATCCAAGACCGTGGTTACGTCCGTGTTGAGAATCGTCGCTTTTACGCGGAAAAGATGGGCGACATTGTCACAGATCGCTTGGTGCAAAGCTTCAGCAGTTTAATGAACTATAGTTTTACCGCTGAGATGGAAGAGCAGCTGGATGACATTGCTGAAGGCGATAAGGACTGGATTAAGACCTTAAATGACTTCTACAGCAGCTTTAGCGACACATTAAATAAGGCAGAAGCTGACGAGGGTGGCATGGCTCCTAATGAGCCGACACCAACGAATATCGAATGCCCGACCTGTGGTCGTCCGATGCAAATTCGAACGGCAAGTACTGGGGTGTTTTTATCCTGTTCTGGCTATGCATTGCCACCAAAAGAGCGCTGTAAAGCGACCATAAACTTGGTGAGTGGTGATGAGGCCGTTGCTGTTGATGACGAAGAAGGCGAATCTAAAGCTCTTATCAATAAGCGTCGTTGCTCTATTTGTGGTTCAGCCATGGATAGCTATTTAGTGGATGAACACCGCAAGCTGCACGTATGTGGTAATAACCCATCCTGCCCTGGTTACGAGGTTGAGGAAGGGGTGTTTAAGCTTAAAGGTTACGATGGCCCGGTTATTGAATGTGATAAGTGTGGCTCTGAAATGCAGCTTAAAACGGGGCGTTTCGGTAAATACTTTGGCTGTACCAATGAGGCTTGTAAAAATACCCGTAAGCTTCTTAAAAATGGCGAAGTGGCACCGCCAAAAATGGACCCTGTGTCTATGCCGGATCTTCCTTGTCAAAAGGTTGAGGATCACTATGTGCTCCGTGACGGAGCAACGGGTCTGTTCTTGGCTGCGAGTCAGTTCCCTCGTAAGCGTGAGACTCGTCCGCCTTTGGTGAAAGAGCTTAAGCCTTACATGGATCAGATTGATCCTAAGTATCATTACTTTGATAAAGCTCCCCTTCAGGATGAAGAGGGAAATCCTACTGTTATTCGTTACAGTCGCAAAACGAAAGAGCAGTACATTATGACTGAAGTAGAAGGCAAGCCTACGGGCTGGAAAGCTTTCTATGTCAATGGTAAATGGGATGTTCAACCAGGGAAGAAAAAATGAGTGGATCCAGCTTAGCAAGTTCAACGAATCAACGTCTTGATGCCGCGAGGCGTCTATTGAGCCAAAGCCAGCAAGGGGAAGACAGTTGGCTTGCTTCTAGCTTTGAAAACTCTGCCTTATTTCAGCTTCGCAGTGCCCTGAATGGCTTACTTCAGGAAATTCAATCTGTGTATAGCTTGAAGGGCGAGTTGTCTGTGACAGCCATGGTCCAGCTTGCGGCGACTAAAGGTGTTATCGTGCCAGCTCTACAAGAGCTACAGCTGCTACAAGAAAATCGTCAGTCATGGCTGTCTCAGCTTTACTCTGGCTATGTGGCTGCCCTTGAGTGTACCCCGAATGTGGGTGCCGTATCGGCTAATTCTGGATCTGACCTGATTGGTAAGGGGTCAGACTCTGGTGCAGCGACAAAACACATCCTCAATTCACTGGTGGACATTGTACTGCGGTTTCGTGAAGATTCCGCAGAATATTAAGAATGAAAGATACGTATTTAGAAATTGTTGAATTAGAAAATGGAGACATTGTGCTCCGTCCTGCAAGCGAGGATGAGGACGATAAGACGCCCCTTGCAACCCTTAAAATCTCAGATGACACCAAGGCATTCTTAAAAGATCGTTATTTTGAATTGGCTAAGTGTATGTTCCATGCGGGCATTGACTACGTGTATTCAGAGGATTTCGATTCAGGAGAAGGGCATGATGCCCATGATGAAGAGTTTATGCCTCGTATTCTTCACTGATGTTCTGTGTTGTCTATCTAAAACAAAAATGGTTGCTTAAATAAAGCAACCTTTTTTGCTTTTGGGGACTAGATCCCACGTCGAATAACACCCACTGATAGACCTTCAATGACAAATTCTTCGCTTTCAAGATCAACGACTATGTCATTAAATGCTTCATTTTCGGGCTGAAGTCTGACTTCGCTGCCCTTTTGTTGGAAGCGTTTTACTGTTACTTCGTCACCGATTCGAGCGACAACAATTTGACCATTACGCACAGTGGTGGTTTTGTGCACAGCGAGTAGGTCGCCATCATAAATGCCAACATCTTTCATGCTCATGCCATTTACCGAAAGCAGGTAGTCGGCTTTAGGAGAAAACATGTCGGAGGGGACCTTGATGCGTGAATCAATATTCTCTTGTGCCAGAATAGGGTATCCTGCTGCCACTTGACCAACGATGGGTAGAGTGCCGTCTTCATCGTTTGCACTTTCGGCAGGTTGTTCAATTAAGCGAATGCCACGTGAAGCACCAGATAGCATTTCAATAGCGCCTTTTTTACTTAGGGCTTTTAAATGTTCTTCGGCTGCATTGGGTGACTTAAAGCCAAGTCGTGCTGCGATTTCAGCTCGAGTTGGCGGAAAGCCAGTTTCATTAATGAATTCGCGAATCGTCTCTAGGACATCAGACTGTCTTTTTGTTAATTTAATCATATGGCATCTGTTTGTTTATACAGTTACTGTTATTATATACAGCTAATCATCTATAGCTCAACTAATTAAATGCTTTCAGACAAGATAAAGAATCAAATTCAGCAAGCCTACCGAGATTATCTAGAGGCAAAAGGCCACAAGGCCCGTGTGGGACAGCGTCATATGATCGCGACCATTGCTCGGACCCTTGGCAATATAAAACAGGGCACCGAAGGTGAGCGGCTAGGTGAAAAGCATGTGGCTGTGGTCGAGGCTGGCACCGGTACAGGTAAGACCTTGTCTTACTGTCTTTCAACGATTCCGATTGTGAAGGATAAGGGTCTTAAGCTAATTATCTCTACTGCGACAGTTGCCTTACAGGAGCAAATCTTACATAAAGAGCTGCCAAGTCTTCTTGAGCATACGGATTATAGTTTCCGATATACCCTCGCTAAAGGTCGTGGTCGTTACCTGTGCTTAAACAACCTTGAGAGCTTTCTGGGTGCTGAAGAGCAATCCACAGAGGATATGTTCGCAGGCCTGTTTGAACAACATCTGGCGGCGGATGATGTCAATATCACCCTGTATCAGGAAATGGATGATAAGCTTCGCGACGGTGAGTGGGATGGAGACAAAGATAATTGGGAAGGCATCATTCGTGAGAATGATTGGCGTCGTCTCACCACTGATCATCAACAATGTACAAATCGTAATTGTGCTAACTTCTCCGCCTGTCCATTTTTTAAGGCCCGAGGTGAACTAGAAATTGCAGATGTCATAGTGGCTAACCATGATTTGGTGTTAGCGGATTTATCATTGGGTGGCGGTGCCATTCTTTCAGACCCCAAAGAAACCATCTATGTATTTGATGAAGGACATCATCTACCTGACAAGGCCATAGGTCACTTTAGACATGAAGTGCGTCTGCAACAAAGTATCAGTTGGCTTAAGCAGCTAGACAAAAACCTTATAAATTTCCGTCAGGAACTAACGGACGAAGTCAGTTTGTCGGGGCAGATCTTATTAAAAATCCCCCAGCAAATACAAAGCACGATCAACTTTGTACAGTACGTGCAGCAGGGGATCGCACCCTTTATCCAAGGGTTGGGATTGGACGAAGATACGCGTCAGCACCGTTTTGAATTTGGTGTTATCCCTGATGAATTACGCCAGCTGGCATACAGCCTTACTATGTCTTACCAAAAGCTCTACAAGCAGATTGAAACCATTCAGGATGAATGTAAAAAGGTAAAGCAAAATGAAGGCATGGGGATCACGGAGGAAACCGCTGAAAATTGGCTGCCAATCTTAGGTGTCATCTTAGGGCGTCTTGAAGCCTGTGTGGAGCTTTGGAAGCTCTATTCCGCTATTGATGATCAGACCTATCCCCCTAATGCCCGATGGCTTGTTTTAGTGGGCCAAGGCCTTGAACAAGATGTAGAGCTGGGTGGTTCCCCCATCTTAGCCGCCCATACGCTGCGTATGCAGCTCTGGGACAAGTGCTTTGGTGCGGTTGTTACCTCAGCCACATTGACGGCACTGAATGAGTTTCATCGTTTCAACATGCGCTCGGGGGTACCACGGGAAAGTGAGTATCTAAGGGTTATCAGTCCATTTGATTTTGCCAATAAAGGAACCTTGGTCGTCCCGAGTATGGACGCTGAGCCAAATCATGCGGAGGCACATACTAAAGAGTTGGTGAAGTATTTTAATGATCACATCGAAAAAGACCTTGGCTCTTTAGTGCTGTTTTCCTCCCGCCGTCAAATGGAAGAGGTGGCTGCTGGTTTAAAAGATGACCTCAAAGAATTGCTGTTAATACAAGGTGAGCAATCGAAACGGATTATCCTAGACGCACACAAGGATGCCATTGATGCTGGTAAAGGTAGCTTGCTATTTGGCCTTGCAAGCTTTGCAGAAGGGGTGGATTTGCCCGGTAAATACCTTACCCGAGTTTATATCGCAAAAATTCCGTTTGCTGTACCCGATGACCCTGTTGAAGCAACCTTAGCAGAGTGGATTCAAAAGCGGGGCGGGAATCCTTTTATGGAAATAACCATTCCTGATGCCTCTTTGAGATTGGTTCAGGCAACTGGCCGATTGTTGCGAAGTGAGACAGATGAAGGGGAAATCCATATATTGGATAAACGACTTCGTACTAAACGATACGGGGGACAATTAATCGCTAGTTTGCCTCCATATCGACAGATTTAGTAAGTTAAAGATGATAAAACTGGGGCATTTAGGTACACTCGGTGCCACGTTATTAAACTACCAATGAAAAGAGACGAAAGACTCCCACATGGATAAACAGCAAGAAGCCACACGCCCAACCTCTAAGGGCCCAAAACGTCAGCGTAGACCCCGTCGTAAACACAACAAAAATAGTGGAAGCGATAACCAAGCAAACGTTCAGGCTAACAAAGACGCAAAAAGTGGTGAGCTTTGGTCCGTTGATCAGTTCAAAGTAGATCCAGTAGAGGGTAAGTCACGTTTTCATGACTTCAACTTGCCTGATCGTGTCTTGAAATCCATTCAAGAAATGGGATTTGAGTACTGCAGTGAAATTCAAGCTGCGACCTTGCCAGCTACCTTGCAAGGTTACGATTTAATTGGTCAAGCGCAAACGGGTACCGGTAAAACTGCTGCGTTCCTGATTGCTATGGTCAGTGATTTCTTGGATTACCCTGCAGACGAGGATCGTCCTAATAATTTCCCTCGCGGTTTGATTATTGCTCCGACTCGAGAGTTGGCTTTGCAAATCGCAGATGAAGCAGAAAAACTCACTAAAAATACAAACTTGAATGTAGTGTCTTTAGTGGGTGGCATGAATTACGACAAACAGCGCTCTCAATTGGAAACCGAGTTCGTTGACCTAGTGGTTGCGACGCCGGGCCGTTTGTTGGATTTTGCGCGTAATAAGAAAGTAATGCTCAATAAAGTTGAGTGTGTTGTGCTGGACGAAGCGGACCGCATGCTTTCCATGGGCTTTATTCCGGATGTTAAAAGCATTATTCGCATGACGCCTCACAAAGAGCGACGTCAAACTATGTTGTTCAGTGCGACCTTCCCGAAAGATATCCAAGCACTTGCTCGTCAGTGGACTTTCCATCCAAAAGAAGTCTCTGTAGTACCAAAAGAGACGACCAACAAAAACATTGATCAGGTTATTTACACGGTCGAAGCGGAACAGAAATGGCCGGTACTAAAATCTTTGATTGAAGGTAATGATGGCCAGCGTACGATTATTTTTGCGAACCGCCGTGACGAAACCAGAGATTTATATGAAAAGCTGAAAGGCGCCAAGATCAACTGTGCGATTTTATCCGGTGAAGTGAGCCAGGATAAACGTGTGAAAACATTGGCTAAGTTCAAAGACGGCTCAATTCAAGTGTTGGTGGCAACGGATGTGGCTGGTCGAGGAATCCACGTAGACAACATCGAGCTAGTGGTGAACTATACTTTACCGGAAGACCCTGAAGATTATGTGCACCGTATTGGCCGTACCGGTCGCGGCGGCGAAATGGGTAAATCCGTCAGCTTTGCCAGCGAAGATGACGCTTTCATGATTCCTGAAATAGAAGCCACTATCGGTGCTTCTATTCGTTGTGAATACATGATCGAGCAAAAATAACGAGGTTTCATGAAGCTTTACCATCACTATGCGCAACTAGGCGCTGAATTTTCAGCTCATACTAAGATTCAGCCTTTAATTGAACAGCGCATAGTGGAGGTAAACAAGGACTTGGCAACAAGTCTTGGAATTGACCTAAGTGACAAAGACACTCAAGCCAAGCTTAACGGTGAGGTGCCCGTAGCGGATTCCTTAAGCATGGTCTATGCCGGTCACCAATTTGGTGGCTTTTCCCCTCAACTCGGCGACGGTCGAGGCGTACTGCTTGGGGAAGTAAAAGATTCAAACGGTCAGCTGCACGATATTCATGTGAAGGGGGCAGGGCAAACTCCTTTCAGTCGTCGTGGCGATGGCCGTGCTGTTCTGCGATCTTCCATTCGTGAATACTTGGCAGGTGAGGCCATGCACGCTCTGGGTGTGCCGTCCTCTCGCTCTCTAGCGCTATTCGACAGCCAACAGGCCGTGTACCGTGAGCAACCCGAACCTGGCGCTTTGCTGGTTCGTACGGCTCGCACTCACATTCGCTTTGGTCATTTTGAATATTTCTTTGCTCATAAGAAAACAGAGCAGCTACAGCAACTCATTGATTACACCCTAGAGCACTACTTTCCTGATGCCCTGAAATCAGAGCAACCTATCATTTCCATGCTTAAAGACGTGGTAAGTCGTACTGCGAAAATGGTGGCAAAATGGCAAAGCATCGGTTTTCAGCATGGAGTAATGAATACGGATAACTTTTCTATCCTTGGTGAAACGATCGATTATGGTCCTTATGGATTTATGGAAGATTATGATGATCGTTGGATCTGCAACCATTCGGATTATGAAGGCCGCTATCGTTTTGATCGACAGCCGGGAATTGGGCTTTGGAATCTAAATTGTCTTATGCGTTGCTTTTCTGGTCACTTGTCACGAGAGCAATTGATTGAAATATTGCAGGGCTACGAGCCTGTACTTCAACGCCACTATGATGAGCTGATGAGAGCCAAACTGGGTCTTAGCTCAGAGGTTGACATAGAGCCTCTGGTTCAGCAGCTTTTCTCTATTCTTCGTAAAGAGAAATTTGACTACACTATATTTTTTAGGTTGCTCAGCTCGGTGACCCCAGAAACGCCGGAAATTCTTCTTGACGAAGTGGTTGATCGGGAGTCCATGGGAGGCTGGTTGAAGGGTTACTGGACATGCCGCTTAGATAGCCGAGACCAGCATGACGTTTCAGCTCAAATGAAACAAGTTAACCCCAAATTTGTGTTGCGCAACTATTTAGCCCATGAAGCCATTCAAGCGGCAGAGGCGGGAAACTACCTGCCATTTAGAGAGCTTTTAAACGTATTAAAAAATCCCTTTGATGAGCATGCGGCCAGCGAAGCTCTGGCTATGCGCGCCCCAGACTGGGGGCGTGACTTAGAAGTTAGCTGCTCGTCGTAACCATAAGGTAAGCCTATATATTATGGACAAGCAATCAGTTTGTGTTTTGGGGGGCGGTAGTTTTGGTACTGCTCTTGCCAATATTATGGCTCAAAATGGCCATCAAGTTAGCCAATGGATGCGTAATGAGGAGCAGGTTGAAGAGATCAATCTAACGGGCCTTAACAGCCGCTATTTACCCAATGCTCCTTTGCATAGAGAGTTGCTGGCGACTAGTAATTTAGAAGAAGCCATTCGTGCTAGTAATACAATTTTTGTTTCTATTCCTTCTAAATCTTTTGAGCAAGTGGTCGAACGCATTCGCCCTTTGCTCACACCTGAAAAAATCCTTATCAGCACCACCAAAGGTTTCAACCCCAATCGCTTCGAATTAATGAGTGACATCCTCAAGCGTAATGGTGTGACAGAGCGAATTGGTGTCCTCAGTGGGCCTAACTTAGCCAAAGAAATTGCTGCAGGACAGCTGACTGGCTCTGTTATTGCCAGCGACGATGCTCCTCTTCGAGGTACTGTGATAGAGTTATTAAAGTCTCGGACTTTCCGCGTTTATGAGAACCAAGACAGTACTGGGGTTGAGCTGGCAGGTGCGTTAAAGAATATTTATGCCATAGTGTGTGGTCTTGCTAAGGCTGTGAAAGTAGGTGAGAACACCATGGCAATGATCATGACCCGTAGCTTAGCGGAGATGAGCCGGTTTGCCGTGCACTTCGGTGCAAACCCAATGACATTTTTAGGGCTTGCTGGGATGGGCGATTTAATTGCGACATGCTCTTCCCCGCTAAGTCGAAACTACCGTGTAGGCTTCGCCCTAGGTTCTGGAGAAGCGCTAGAAAAAGCAGTGGGCTCCATAGGTGAAGTTGCAGAGGGTGTTAATACACTTCGCATGGTGGTAGAAGAAGCACATAAACATCAACTGTACATGCCGTTAGCAGAAGGTCTGTATAAGTTGATCTTTGAAAACGCGAGCTTGGAATCCCTGATTGGTGGCCTTATGACTGGCGAACAAAAATGGGATGTAGAGTTTGCAACGACTGGAGAAAATCATAATGGATAAGCCGGGTTATTCAGATCAGGGATATTGGTTGCGTATCCTTTTTATGTTGATTTATTGGTGTCTACTCAATGTGGCATTTACCTTGTTCGGCTTTTTGCTGATTATCGTCACCTTGATACGTTTCGGCTCAAAGCATGAGCCTGTGACACTCGGCGCTTGGCTGCGATCTGTCTCCGCTTTCATGAAGCAAGTATTGGCTTTCTTAGCTTTCAGTAGCGAAGAGAAGCCTTTCCCATTTCAACCTTGGCCAGAAGGTGACAAGCGTGCAGAGTAAACGACTCTACATCATGCGTCATGGCCATGCTGAGCCATTTGGTTATCAGGACGATAGCTCAAGAGCTTTGACAGAGGCTGGATATGAAGAAGTGCGTCAAACCGCCCAGGCATTTTCTGAGACCACTGAAGACTTTGATGCAATTTTTGTCAGTCCTTTTTTGCGGGCTCAGCAAACCGCTAATGAGTTTATAAAAGTATTAGGGACTGCTACTTTACCGACGACTTTAGAAACTATTACCCCTAGTGCTAAGGCGCTGGATGTAGCGCTTTGGCTAAATGATTTACCTTATCAATCGATCTTGTTGGTGACTCATCAGCCTTTTGCATATCAGTTAGTAGATCTTCTTGCTGACCAGCCATTGCCGCCGACTTTTTCAATGCAAACGGCAACACTCGCAGCTCTTGAGGGAGAGCTTTTTGCTACAGCTTGCTGTCAGTATCGCTGGTCCCTGTCGCCAGCAAATCCATAATTTGATGGGACTGTTATGAGTAATGAAACGGCTTATAACTTAGGCCATATTAAGTTAGGCGCGCAGCAATGGTTGTCAGCCAATCCAAATGCTCTACGTGTTTTGATGCTTCATGGTTGGCTCGATAATGCTGCCAGTTTTAATAATATTGCTCTTCAATTGTGCGAATACAATGTGACTGCTATTGATCAGGCTGGCCATGGGGTGTCTGATCATAAGCCAGATGGCAGTTTTTATCATTTATGGGATCATGCCCTAGATGCTATTAGTGTGTTAAATGCCTCTACTCAAAGTACATGGTTAGTAGGGCATAGTATGGGGGGAGCGGTCGCCATGTTGGTCGCAGCACTTGCTCCAGAGAAAGTAAGAGGGTTAATAATCCTCGACAATATGGGCCCTTTGACCGCGTCGGCAGATGAGCGTGTGACCACTATGCAGCGGGCGGTCCAGAAAATGCTAAAAACCCGGGCAGATAGATATACCCGGTATCCCTCCCAAGAAGACCTTATTCAGGCTAGGATGCGTGGTTTTACTGAATTGTCACATGGAGCGGCTAAGCCTCTGGTTGAGCGAGGTTCGATCATGAAAAATGGTGAATGGGTTTGGCGATCTGATCACAAGCTCTCATTTCCTTCACCGTTTCGTATGGATGAAGCTGCTGTCGAGTCATTTATTCAGTCCATAAAATGTCCTACCTTGGCACTTGTTGCTGATAATGGTGTCTATGAAAACAATAAAGAATTGGTTAAGAAGCGCGCTACTGCGTTTCCCTGGATTAAACTTAAGTGGTTACCAGGTGGCCATCATTTTCATTTAGAGCCAAATACATGCAAAGCCGTTGCAGAGGAAATTAGACGGTTTATAGACCAAAATTAGTAAGTATTTGGTGAGGAGTCCTGATTATGTCCCGACTATTTAGATCTGCATTGGCACCCTTGTTTATAATTCCGACCTTGTCCTATGCTGCCGTTACTGAAGTGCCTGTTTTTCGAGGTGCGCAAATTATAAAAAGCGAACCCGTCGAAAGCTCCTCTATCGAAGTGCCCCTCGCTAAGATCTATCGCTCAGGTCGTGGATGGGAGCCAGAATCCGTGGAACGCATAGATGGGCAATCATTTCAGACTCTTTATAAGATTGGTCGTAATGTACCATTAAATGAAGTAGTGGATTTTTATGACGAGGCACTTGCCAGCATTGAAGGCAACACTGTTTTGTTTCAATGTGAAAGCCGTAACTGTGGTAGCTCCAATGCTTGGGCAAACAACTTTTTTAACGAATATTTGCTTTACGGTGCGGACCAGAATCAATCACTAAAAGTTCTTAAAGATGCCCAAAATCATTATTGGGTACTTTATATTAATCGTCGCGGTGCAGGTGATGTCATGGTTCGTCTTGATGAAGTTGTGCCAAAAGGGAGTGATGCGGTTGGTGCAAATATATTGGCCCAATTAAATGTTGCTGATGTGCCGCGAATACGTAGCTTTCTTCGAGAACAGTCTGATTTGAGCAATATTGTGGCGTTTGTGACGTCAGACAATCGAGATGGCAACCCGATCATAACAGGTGACAAGTCCATTGAGATGCTAAAAGATGGGCTTAATCCTGATGAGCGTCGTTTACTTCGTTTCATTAATTTAGCGAATATGGGTAATCCAGCTTATGGGGTCAACCGTGTTATTTTCGTTAGTATTAAATAGCTTTTCACATCACAAGGAGGTGATATGAGCAAGAAAACTGTCTCCCTAGTCTTAGGGAGTGGTGCGGCACGTGGGCATGCACACATAGGGATTATCAACGCTGTATTGGAAAAAGGATATGAAATAGTTTCCATTTCAGGGTGCTCAATCGGTGCCATTATTGGTGGAATCTACCTTCAAGGCAAGCTCAAGGAATATCAAGAATGGGCGGAGACATTAGACAAATTTAATGTGCTTAAGCTTCTTGATATGGCGGTACTTAGAGGTGGTTACATCAGTGGTGATCGTTACTTTCAAGTCATCGAATCCATGATAGGCGATGCTGATATAGAGTCCCTTTCGTTGCCTTATACGGCCATCGGCGTGGATATTTTAAGCCAGAAGGAATTTTGGTTTCAAAAAGGCAGCTTAATGCAAGCCATGCGAGCTTCCTCTGCTGTGCCCTCTATAGTTACACCTATACAGATAAACGGTCGAGTTTATGTGGATGGTGGTGTACTGAATCCCTTGCCAATCATTCCTACAGTATCGGCCGGTGCCGATTTCATCATCGCGGTGGACTTAAACGGACCTGCGCAAGAATTATCAGAAGAAGAATTTATCAAACAGGATGATGAGCCAGAGTGGTGGTCCAATGTTAAAAACTTTTTTGGTAAGGGAAAGGATTCTGAAGGCATTCCTGAAAAGCGTTATGAACCGCAAAACTGGGGGCGAATTCAAACCATTAACATGATGTTTGAAACCATGCAGGAATCTTTAACCCAATACAAGATTGCTGGTTACCCGCCTGATGTCCTAATCTCGATTCCAAAAGATACTTGTAGTTTTTATGAATTTTGGCGATCCAAAGAGCTGATTGATTTTGGCTACGATCTGGCCATGAAAGCACTGGATGAATACGAGCAGCCAGAGACAAAACACTTTTCATTTCCAAAGGGGCAATAAGCCCCTTTTTTTATGGCTTTAATAAAATCGACCTGAGATCTTACCAATAGATAAATAATGATCTATTTGATAAACTATTTATTTAATAGATCAAATTAACGTTGGAGCTGTTATTCATGGCACGTAAAGCTAATATCGCTAAAGAAGAGATCATAGAAGCCTGTTGGCATCTCATCTCAGAAAACACCTTTCCAAATATTCCTCGTCTGAGTGAGTACTTCAAAAAACTAGATGGAAGAGGGTGCTCCAATACAACATTGCTAAATGCTATCTCTGAATGGGAAGAAGCCTATAGAGAACAAAGTGCGAGTGAATTATCAGATCTGGCTGAAAGCATTGAGCCTTGTATCGACCGTTTTAATCGAGATTTAATCAAAGCTGTCTCAGTAGTGTTAGACGAAAAAATACGTGCACATGAAGAGTCGTTATCATTGCGCAAGGCTTCTTTAGAGGGGCGAAGCGACGCTTTGAGCGAGGCCTTATCCGAAAGCCAAATAGCGCTTGAAGAACGAACAATTGAAAACCATCAATTAAAGGAAGCCTTAGAGAAGCAACAAAAGAGCAATCAGCAGTTAACCACTCAAAATGAAGGCATGCTGTCCAGAACTCGAGTTTTAGAATCTGACTTAGCGGCTATGAAGCGGCAGTTAGAGGAAGCTGATGCAGCGTTACATCAAGCCCAAGTAGATCTTGCTAAACAAGACATTAAAATAGAACTGCTCACTGATGCGAACAAGTCTGCCCAGAGTCAAATTCAGCAGCTGCAACAAAGTAAGACTCAAGAATACGATCAACAGGTAAAAAGCACGGTACTTGAGCTAAAGGAAATCGCAAAATCCCTGCAGAACAAAGGGGCTGAGCGATAGAGCTAATATGGGTTTATCGGTATAATACGCCTCTTTGTAGCAAGATTGAATGTCATGAGTAAACATCAAACCGCGGTTCGCGACTTAGAATCCATCCAAGATTTCATTCGCTGGACTTATTCTCGTTTTCGTCGATCGGATATATTTTACGGCCATGGTACAGATAACCCATGGGATGAAGCGGTTCAATTGGTGCTTGGTGCGCTGACTCTGCCTTTGGACTTTGATAAAGAGTTTTTGGATAGCCGCCTCACGTATAATGAAAAAAAGCATATCCTTAAGCTCGTTGATGTTCGTATCAATCAACGCGAACCTTTACCGTATTTACTTGGTGAAGCTTGGTTTATGGGGCTGCCGTTTAAAGTCACGAAGGACACCTTGATTCCACGCTCACCGATCATGGCTTTGATTCAAAATGAATTCCAGCCTTGGCTACAACAATATCCACTTAACATACTGGATATGTGCACAGGATCCGGTTGTTTAGGTATCGCTGCGGCGTTAACCTTCGAAGACTCTAGTGTGGACATCACAGATCTTAGTGATGCGGCACTAGCCGTAGCTCAACAGAATATTACTATGCATGAGGTTGAGGACCGCGTCACGGCTATCCAGTCTGATATGTTTGATGGTCTTTCCGGTAAGCAATACGACCTCATTATCTGTAATCCACCTTATGTGGATGCAGAAGATTATGAATCGGCTCCTGAAGAGTTTCATAACGAACCAGAATTAGCGTTAACATCAGGGGTAGACGGGTTAGATTTCACCCGTAAATTTTTAACACAAGCAGGGGACTATCTGCACGACAATGGCATCATAGTTTATGAAGTCGGAAACTCAGAAGTCGCGTTGCAAGAGGCCTACCCAGATACACCTTTTATGTGGGTTGAGCTAGAAAACGGTGGTAACGGTGTATTCGTTCTCACCAAAGAAGAATTAAAGACATTACAACAAGAGTAACCTGACACATGGCTGGTAATACATTTGGAACTATGTTTAAAGTCACAACATTCGGTGAAAGCCACGGCTTGGCTCTAGGCGCGATTGTTGACGGCTGCCCTCCAGGCTTAGAACTAACAGAAGCCGATCTACAGCGTGATTTAGACCTTCGAAAACCAGGTACTTCCAAGCATACTACACAACGCCGGGAGCCTGATGAAGTCGAAATTCTGTCTGGCGTTTTTGAAGGCAAAACCACCGGTACACCGATCGGACTTCTAATCCGTAACACGGATCAACGCTCTAAAGATTACGGCAATATCAAAGATACCTTCCGTCCAGCTCACGCTGATTATGTATATGATCAGAAATTTGGTTTCCGTGACTATCGTGGCGGCGGTCGTTCTTCTGCTCGTGAAACGGCCATGCGTGTAGCGGCTGGTGCCATCGCTAAAAAGTGGCTAAAACAGCGTTATGGCATCGAAATTCAAGGCTTTTTGTCACAACTTGGTCCGATCAAGCTAGACGTTAAAGATTTATCACAGGTCTATGAAAACGCCTTTTTTAGCCCTGATCCTGATGCGATTCCAGAGCTTGAAACCTACATGACGAACCTGCGACGTGAGGGGGATTCTGTTGGTGCCAAGATTACAGTGGTTGCAAAAAATGTCATGCCTGGACTGGGTGAGCCCGTGTTTGATCGCCTTGATGCGGACATTGCAAAAGCCATGATGGGCATCAATGCCGTTAAAGGTGTGGAGATTGGTGATGGCTTTGATGTGATTGAACAAAAAGGCACTCAACACAGGGACGAAATGACTCCAGAAGGTTTCCTAAGTAACCATGCTGGTGGTGTTGTTGGTGGATTGTCTTCTGGACAAGACATTGTGGTGCACATGGCACTTAAGCCAACTTCCAGTATCACGGTGCCAGGCAAAAGTATCAATCGCCAAGGCGAGTCTATCGATGTGATTACTAAGGGCCGTCATGATCCATGTGTCGGTATTCGTGCCACACCGATTGCAGAAGCCATGTTGGCTTTAACCTTGATTGATCATTTATTACGTCATCGTGGGCAAAATGCTGACGTGACATGCGAGACCCCGATCATAAAAGGGCAAGCATAACGTTTTAAAAGCCGCTTCCGAGCGGCTTTTTTGTCTTTAAAACCACATGATATCAACTCTTACGGATCGAGAACTCAGATGGCTAATGTCGTTATTCGTATACAAGTAGGCTCGCAAAATCCTGTAAAGCAGGGGGCGGCCATGAAAGCATTTGCGAAAGCTTTTCCCAGTCGTGCATTACATTGTGAAACGACAAGCGCCCCCTCCGGGGTTCCTGATCAGCCTATGAATGAAGCTGAAACCAAGCTTGGGGCGCAAAATAGAGCAACCCACTGTGCTCATCATGATAAGAAACAATCCTTTGATTTTTATGTTGCCATGGAAGGGGGCGTTGACCTATTTGACGAAGGTCCAGCAACCTTTGCCTACGTCACCGTACGGGATAAAAATGGCAAAATGATCACGGGCCGAAGTGCCAATTTACCGCTACCAAGTGGCATTTATAAGCGCCTAGTTGAAGGTGAAGAGCTGGCACACGTGATGGATGATGTGTTTAATGAGCACAATATAAGACAAAAGGGCGGCGCGATCGGTGTCCTGACTAACCATATTGAAACCCGTGAAAGTGTCTACATGCAGGCCTTGATACTTGCTTTAGCGCCTTTTATGCATGAAGAGATATATCAATGATCGATCAATACAGTCACTTTTGGTTTGACGCCGATGAAACCCTGTTTAAGTTTGATGCTTATGCAGGTCTACAGCACATGTTTCAAATGTACGATGTGGAATTTACTAAAGAGCATTTTGAAGTATATCAAGCGACGAATAAGCCACTTTGGGTAGCATACCAAGACGGCTTAATAGACGCTAATACGCTTCAGATAACGCGTTTTAAGGGTTGGGCAGATAAGTTGTCTGTGGAGCCAAGTGTATTAAATGAGCAGTTTTTAGACAGCATGGCGTTACTCTGTGAGCCTTTACCAGGGGCATTGGGTTTAATCGATTATCTGAAATCTAAACAGAAATCTCTATCAATCATCACCAATGGTTTTACCGCGTTACAAGAGCGTCGACTGCAAAAGACGGGCTTACGGGATGCATTTGACCACATAGTCATTTCAGAGCAGATTGGGTACGCAAAACCACATAGCAAGGTATTCGAGCATACCATGGCCAAACATGGCTTAACGGAACAAGACAAACCGCACATCTTAATGGTTGGCGACACCTTAGCCTCAGACATCCTTGGTGGTAATAATGCCGGTATTGATACTGTCTGGTTGAATCATCACAACATTGAAGTAGAGCCACACGTAATGCCCACGTATGAAGTTCCTAATCTGGAAATATTACTTCGCAAACTGAAAGGCCGTAACTAGACATTCGCGACTGATCAACACAGCTTTAAACTTGTAAAAGCCTTAAGAAGAAGCGAATTCAACAAATAGAGGTTTTGCCTAGCTGAGCACAACGAAAGTAGTTCTGATATTTCCGATAAATGTTATTATCGGAAATAGCGAAATAAGCCATTTTAAGTTCAATCTCTCTGTATTTGACACTTTGTCCTAAGAGTTTTCTCTTATTGAGCTGTATTGAAACTGCATTGATTCATTATGCTGCTCGCCATTGGCTCCCTTTATAAACTCACTATTCCTAGTCTCAGTACCATTCACACCCTGAGTTCAACAGCACAAACTTAGGATAAATCTTGCACCGTGTTGAATTCCTCCATTATCGTCCTATCTATTAGTTATCGATAAATTAACTTTTAAGGATTTAACAATGTCTAATGCTACGCAAGCACTGTTTACATCTGTGGCTCTTGGTGATGTTCAGCTATCAAATCGATTCGTCATGGCTCCATTAACACGCTGTCGTGCTGTTGATCATCAGCCTAATCAATTAATGGCTGAATATTACTCACAACGAGCTTCTGCTGGCTTGTTGATTACTGAATGTACAATGATGACTGAAGGCACTTCTGCGTTTGGCAACGATCCTGGCATTTACAGTGCTGAGCAAGTGGCTGGATGGAAATTAACCACTGATGCCGTACACGCTGCTGGCGGTAAGATTTTCATGCAAATCTGGCATCCAGGTCGCGCTGCTCATCCTGCCCTTAATAATGGCAAGCCGTCAGTGGCACCAAGTGCCATTGCTATTGATGGCGAGATTCATACGCCAGAAGGCAAAGTGCCCCATGCAGTACCTGAAGCCCTAACTAAAGAAGCTATTGCTGCGATCGTAGAGGATTTTCGTAAAGGCGCAGAAAACGCTAAAGCCGCGGGCTTTGATGGCGTAGAGATCCACGGTGCCAATGGTTACTTGATTGACCAATTTTTACGTGACAGCAGTAACAAGCGTACTGACGAATACGGCGGCTCCTTTGAAAACCGAGCGCGTTTCTTAACAGAAGTGATTGAAGCTGTGACCAGTGTATTTGGTTCTGGCCGTGTTGGTTTGCGCCTTTCGCCCCTTAATAGCTTCCAAAGTATGCAGGACAGTGACCCTGTTGCTTGGACCGAGTATTTAACAACTCATCTGAATAAGTTTAATTTGGCTTATTTGCATCTTATGCGTGCTGATTTTTTTGGTGTGCAGCAAGCGGATGTGGTTCGAGTCGCCCGTGATCATTACCAAGGGCATTTAATGGTGAATATGGGTTATTCTGCTGAAGAAGCGAGCGCTACTATTGAAAGCAAAGATGCTGATACGGTTGCTTTCGGTACGCCGATTCTTGCGAACCCTGATTTTGTAGAGCGTACTCAAAAAGGTGCCGAATTGAATACTCCAGACCAAGATACTTTCTATACATCAGGTCCTGAAGGTTACGTCGACTACCCTACTTTGCAATCTGCCTAATCATTATTAAATGAACTAATCAAAGCCGGACAATCAGTCCGGCTTTTTTATATCATAACCTCTCGCTGAAGAGCGGCTCCTAGCACACCAAAGTATTGGTTAAACATTTCATTAATAATCAGTCGTTGTTGACCCTTAGGATACAGCCCGAGCTTGGCTTCATCAGAATGAATGGATCCACGTACCAAAAACTTATTTTGCGGCACGCTATCTTCAATAAAGGCTTCAAATGCTCGGGCGCACATTTCTTCAGGCCGTGAGTAATATAATACCCCTAGGCGATCATCCGTATCCCGTGAGACAGTAAATAAGTCACTAGGTTGCTTACCGTCATTAGATAACATGATGGCGGCAAAGCATTCACCTAATAAGGCATTTAATGGGTGTTTACCGCTGGGATAATCATTAAGCCACATGTTTGAAGCGAAGGCTTGTGAGTCAGCAATGGGAAACATTTTCTCACCCATATAATGGTCAAATGCATGAAACCATTCATGGGCAAGACTTCCTGCCCCCGCATTCTTTGCTAAAGACAGCTTTCTCATGGCCGGCACATAATGAGCAGACACTCCAGGTCGGCCACCTTTGCCATATTGCAACCCCAGCGTGCCTCTTAGAGATATTAAATGTGTCGTTCCTGATAAAGCAGATTGGAGATCACATAGGGCATTATGAAAGTTAATGGCTGCTCTATCCCGTTCTTCTGGTGTGACCCAGCGCCCCATTTCAATTCCTTTAAAATCGAACTGACGACGAATGCTAACAAATGATGGAATTTGATGGGATGCAATCATAATAAGCAGAAAAGTGGCGGGGACCTATAGAAATTCAGCGAAAATAGTATGAAATAGATGTTAAACGATACGACTGTGTTGCGCATCGTGTGATTACCAATTTGATTCATATTTGACCGCTTTTTCTTTCGTGTAAAACATGAAGAATAGGCGCTCCTTTGAAACCAGATACTGTCGGATGTATTAATGACTCAATTACCTCCTCACTCAGAAACACCGCGTTACGTTCAATACTTAAGGGTATTTGCGTTAGGATTTTGTGCGTTTATTTTTAATACATCTGAGTTTGTTCCCGTGGGTTTGTTGTCTGATATTTCATCTGACTTTGGGATTATGCCCTCGCAGACAGGCTGGATGCTGACAATCTATGCTTGGATTGTCGGACTCATGTCACTACCTATGATGCTGATCACCAGCAGAATGGAGCGGAAACGTCTGCTATTAGGCACATGTACGGTATTTGTTTTGAGTCATGGATTTTCTGCCATTGCTTGGGACTTTCAGAGTTTGTTAATCAGTCGCATTGGTGTGGCATTCTCCCATGCGGTGTTTTGGTCCATTACGGCATCCATTGCAATCCGTGTTGCGCCTCCAGGTAAGATGAATTTCGCCTTGAGTGTTTTAGCCACGGGGACAGGGATGGCCATGGTATTGGGCGTTCCTTTAGGTCGACTTATTGGACAGACTCTTGGTTGGCGAATGGCGTTTGAAGCCATTGGTATTGCGGCATTTGTCACTACCGTTGCGGTATTCCGTTTGTTGCCACCTCTGCCTAGTATGACCACAACGGGTTTAGGTAGTAAGGTAAAATCTGTTTTTACCAATAAGATATTGTTCACCATTTATTTTGCGATTTTATTGGTGTTTACCGCCCATTATACGTCTTATAGCTACATAGAACCGTTTTTGAAAACCTTTGAAAATATCTCTGATTCAATGACAACTGGGGTGCTTTTAACGTTTGGTTTAGCGGGTATCATTGGTAGTACAACGTTTGGGTACTTTGGTGAAAAGTACGGTAATCAGTTAATGATTGGCAGTGCTGCAGGTTTAGCGGTCTGTATGTTAGTGCTTGGGTTGGCGGCGAACATTACCTGGTTGATGATTGCTGTCACTGTGGTTTGGGGGGCATCACTAATTTTGACGACGCTATCTATGCAAGCCCGTGTATTAGGGATTGATGAAGGTGCTTCGGACATTATCATGTCTCTGTATTCAGGCATTATTAATGTGGGCATCGGCGCTGGAGCCTTACTTGGCAGTGTTGTCATTGAACGTGCTGGCATTGCTTATACGACTTATGCGGGTGCTTTTGTGGCCTGTTTGTCCCTCTTGGTAATCTACTACATTACCAAGCTGGGACTAAAACAGGTTGCGGTTAGCGGCGGACATTAGGGGCTTTACTGCAACAGTGAGGTACGTGCTTTGCGTTTGCCCGAATGTTTTCATCTTTCATGGTGGCTAAAGAAAAATACCAACGTTTTATAAAGTTAGAGCGATCAACTTCTAGCCCCACCTTTGTTAAGGTATTTAAGCAGTCTTCTAACGTTATAATCGAAGCATCATAGCTGAAAGCAAGCTTACCAGTGCGAGGTTTATAAGACTTGACCTTTGCACTGGGCAATGCTTTAAACAGCTCCTTCAAATTCCCTAGGGACCAAGTGCCCTCTTGTGTCTGATCTGTTGTTTTAAACGTCAAACTAACAGTATGTTCAAAAGCGGATTTAGACATATCTGCTCCATTTTTTAGCCGACTGGGCTTAGCGAGAGTCGCTAAGCCAAAACCACCAAACTATGAAACCCATTAAGGCAACACCTAGTACATTGATTAAAATATCCATGATTAGTCTCCTTTAGTTGGCGTTGTTGAAGGCTTAAATAAGCGTAATCGATTGGCATTTAGTACCACAGTAATGGATGACAGTGACATTGCAGCACCAGCGATCACCGGACTGAGTAGCCATCCTGTGAATGGAAATAACAGACCCGCAGCGACAGGGATACCTAAGGCGTTATAGCCAAATGCCCCCCAAAGGTTTTGCTTGATATTGTTTAGAGTCCCTTGGCTCACAGCAATAACACTCACCACATTATTGAGGTCATTACCAATGAGGGTAATGTCAGCACTTTCCATGGCCACATCTGTCCCAGCTCCCATGGCAAAGCCTACGTCAGCTTGAGCCAATGCTGGGGCATCATTAATACCGTCACCGATCATGCCGACTACAAACCCCTGTTGCTGCAAAGATTTGATGTGAGCATGTTTGTCTTCAGGGCGCATCTCAGCTTTGAAGTCATCTATGCCTACTTCTTTTGATACGGCTGCAGCGGTTTGCTCATTATCACCGGTTAGCATGACGACCTTTATCCCTTGATCATGTAGCGCTTGGATTGCATTAGCCGAACCGGATTTAACCTTGTCTGTAATATTAAATACAGCCAATAGGTCTTTATTTTTAGCAACATAGACATGTGAGCCTTGGCCCAAGTCAGTGACTTTGGAAAGATCTACATGGTTGTCCTGCATTAACTTCCCATTACCCAGTAAATACGTCTCCCCATTGATGTCGCCAGAAACACCTTGTCCTGTAATGGATTTGAAATTCTTCACTTGCGCTTCAGCGTATACATCAGATATCCCTTCCACCTCAACATAGTTAAGTAAGGCTTCTGCTAACGGGTGGTTGGCACCCTTCTCTAAGGCCTGAATAACACCGTGAACCTCTGATTGGGATAATTCACCATGGTACTGAGTTGCATCAACTACCGGTTTGCCCTCAGTGATGGTGCCTGTTTTATCGACTACCACTAGGTTAATTTCACTGGCCTTTTGCAGGGCATCACCGTTTCGAATCAAGCCTCCAAACTCCGCTGCTTTACCGATACCAATCATAGTTGAAATAGGTGTAGCCAAGCCTAGGGCACAGGGACAAGCAATAATCAGCACAGAAACCGCAGCTACTAGCATGTTTACAGAAACGGGAGATGGACCAAAATTGAACCAGAGCAATGCGGCAGCCGTAGCAATTAACATCACGCTTGGAACAAAGATAGCTGAAACTTTATCCGCAAGTTTACTGATAGGCGGTTTTGAATTCTGTGCTTCTCCCACCATGTTAATGATCTGAGCAAGCAATGTGTCAGCACCGATCTTAGTGGCTCGATAGGTAAAGCTACCATTACCATTGACGGTGCCAGCAGACACATTGCTCCCTTGTGATTTTTCAACGGGAACGGGTTCACCTGTTAGCATGGACTCATCTATTACGGATTCGCCTGATAAAAGGATGCCGTCCACAGGAAGCTTCTCACCCGCCTTTACTTGAATGGTATCGTCTATCTGAATGTCGCTAATGGCCACAGTTTGAGACCTATTATTCCGGACGACCGTGGCATGACGTGGACGTAAATCCAACAAGCGTTTTAGTGCTTGGCTGGTTTTACCTCGCGCTCTTACTTCCAATGCTTGCCCTAGGTTAATTAAACCTAAAATCATGGTGCTGGCTTCAAAATAGAGGTGGCGAGACGCTTCAGGTACCCAAGTAGGTGCGATCACCACCGCCATTGAATAGACCCAAGCCGCTCCCGTACCTAAGGCAATTAACGTGTCCATGTTACTGCTGCGATGTAAGAATGCACGCCACGCACTACGATAATAATGGCCACCAGAAAACACCATCACAGCCAAGGTCAGGACGCCAATAGCGCCCCATGTCCACTGCTGTATTGTGGTGCTGATCATCATAGAGCCACCCAGTAGCCCCCAAAGCATGAGAGGAACACCAACAGCCAACCCAGCAAACGCATTACGAAATTTTGTGACTAACTCTTGGTGCTCTTTTTCGTCTCGCTCCTTTTGAGCTACTTCAGGATCAACAATCTGTGTTGCCCCGTAGCCCACATTGGTCACTGCCATAATCAAGGCGTCAACGCCTTGATTACCGCGCACCTGAGCCGTTCGGCTGGCAAAATTTACCTCAGCGTGTTGTACGCCAGGAACCTTATCAAGGGCCTTTTGTATGGTGTTCACGCATCCAGCACAGGTAATCCCGGAGAGTTGTAATTGAATGCTGTCTTCGTTGTTTAATTCAGCACCCTCTTCTTTGACGACATCAGAAGGCTGCACTTGAGTTTGTTCATGAGCATGCTCATTGCTTGTTTTAGTTGTTGTTAAGGCGGGCTCAGGCTCTTGTGCAGGCACCTCATATTGCCCTAGTAGTTCATACCCTGTTTCTTCAATGAGTGTTTCAATTTGTGACTCATGTAATTGAGTCTGGATTTCTAGGCGGTTGTCTTTAGGAGTGCCGACCACTTCCGCACTAGGATCTTTCTCTTTAATGGCCCGTCGCACTTTGCTGACACAGCCTTGGCATGACATGCCTGTGACATTCAAATCGAACTCAAAAATATTCGGTGCATCCGGTGCCACAGGATGCGTTTGGTTAACATCACTCATTTAATGCTCCTTAGAACAGCAATCTGTTTCCTGTTCCCATTCTTCGATAAGACAACAAATGGAGTGGCCATTAGGGATGCCATCCTCCATTTCTTCCCAAGTTGCGAGAGCCGCCTCCATTTTAGCGAGGTGTGCTTGAAGCTCTGCTATCTGGCGTTTTGTTTCGGGGACTTTTTGTCGCAATAAGTCGCGAACCAGTGGACAAGGAGAATCACCAGAATCTGATTGTTCAAAAATTTCAGCGATTTGTTTTAGACTAAACCCCAACAAACGTGCCTGTTGAATAAACCTAATTCGCTTCAGTGCAGCGGCGTCATACTGCTGATAGCCATTATTCGGGTTTCGCGTAGAGTGAATAAGTCCTTCGCGAGTGTAGTGACGCACTGTTTCACCGGTAACCCCTGCTGCTTTTGCCAGTTCTCCGACTTTCATAATGCCCCCTGTTATTTCATTCGTCCTATCTTAGAACCTTTGTGTAACACATAGGTCAAATGTCGAATAGCGAATACACCTGAAAAATTGATACAAACGGATATTTGCGCAAATCTTCAAGATTGCTTTCATGCTTCTTACATAAAGACAGGCACGGGATAACCGAGTAAAGTAAACGGCTTATGGACTTTAAATGTTATCTTCACGCTTATGATTGCTGTATTTGTTCAGGCGCTTACGCCGATTATTCTCCTTGCTGGCCTTGGAATACTACTCTCTAGAAAGACCCAATATCTTGATAGTCCACAGTTAGGTGCCTTGGTGTCCAACATAGGGATCCCTGCTTTGTTATTGCACTCCATCTTAAATATGAAGATGGAATTGTCCGGTATGCTGTCTCTCGTGGCCGTGACGATTGTGATTTTAGTATTAGTAGGTGTAGCGTCATTTGTGTTTTTAAAACTATTAGGATTACCGGTTCGCTTTTATTTACCTCCTTTGGTAAACCCGAATACAGGTAATCTTGGAACACCAGTGGCCTATGCGTTATTTGGTGTAGAAGGATTGACGGTTGCTATTGTGGTGAGTTCTGTTGTCCAGATCAGTCATTTCACTTTAGGGGTGGGATTTATGTCAGGCAGTTATCATCCTAAGCAATTAGTGAAGAACGGTCCTGTTTTAGCCCTAATAGTAGGTGGGGTATTTAGTGGTATGCAACTGAGCTTACCCGAAGCTGTTATGAATACTCTTGGGATGCTGAGTGCAATCACCTTACCCATTATGTTGATGCTACTCGGTAAGTCCCTAGCCAGTCTTAGTATTAATGATAAAAGCCAAATTAAACGAGTCGTCAGCCTTTCTCTGTTCAGACCCCTAATTGGTTCAGGTGTTGCGTTACTGGTGGTGCCTTTTTTTAACTTTAATAGTGTTGAAACCGCAACCATTGTCATGTTGCACGGCATGTCTGTGGCGGTGATCAGTTATATGTTGGCAACACGCTTTGATGGCCCAAAAGACGAAATTGCACTTATGATAATGCTCTCATTGCCCGTATCACTTGGTGTCGCGGGTGGGGTTTGGTGGTGGTTTCAGTAGCTCAACTGAGCTAGCGAACAAGGGGCGCTGACTTGATGGTTGCCCAGACCGTCATTCCGTTTGTTAAAGCCAGATTATGTACAGATAATCGGGTGATACTTGATACAAGCTCAATGCCATTAATATCAATGGTAACGGTTGCAAGGGCAGAAGATTCATTTGTTACGATGTTCGAAATACGGCCTTTGAAGCTATTTAACGCACTTGAATCTGACATGGCAGTTAAGCTAAGGCTTACTTGATTCGCTTTAATAAATAGCTTAACAGTGCTTCCCTTGGATGCACTCAAATTTGGGACAATGAGATCACCCAGCGGGGTGTTGACTCTAGTGAGCTGCCATGCAGACAGTTCTTCCATTACTTCTCCAGCAACGGCAGTACCCATTCCTCCTAATTCAGAAGCTTCGGGGCCAAGACGCGCCAGTATGTTATTAGGTTCCCCTATTGCACTGATATTGCCATTCTCTAAATACACGACACGATCGGAAATACGAGCCACTTCTTCTATAGAATGGCTCACATATAATATGGGAATCTGAATCTCTCGAGTGAGTTTCTCTATGTACGGCAGAACTTCCTGTTTTCTTTGGCTATCGAGGGCTGCTAAGGGTTCATCCATTAATAATAAACGAGGACGTCTAAAAATAGCTCGAGCAATGGCCACCCTTTGCTTTTCTCCCCCAGAAAGCTCATGGGGCATGCGAGATAATAAATGTTCGATACCTAAAACCTGAGCTAGATGAGCTTGCTCACTTTCTGTGGACTTAGACACCGCGCGCTTTAAGGCATAATCCAGATTCTGTTGCACTGTGAGATGCGGAAACAAACTGGCCTCTTGAAAGACATAGCCAACCGCCCTTTCATGAACTGGCACATGATGATTATCTGTGAGCCACTTAACATCGCCTATGGAGAGGCTTCCTACAGCGTCAACTTCCAAGCCTGCAATCACCCGTAATAACGTGGTTTTACCAGAACCTGATACCCCCATAATCCCAGTGATTCCAGATAAAGGGAGCTGCATTGCAATTTGCAGTTTAAAGTCTTCTTTTCGTTTCAGGGTAATATCTAACGACAGGGTTTTAGCCTTTTCCATTAGTATGCTCCATGGGACATTGCTTTAGTGCTTTTCGTACCATAAAGGAGCAGCAAGACTACAAAAGAAAACCCAAGCATTAACGCGGCTAAAGTATGAGCTTCTGCATATTCTAGCGCTTCAACGTGATCATACATTTGTACCGCAACCACACGGGTTTCTTCTGGAATATTGCCTCCAATCATCAACACCACGCCAAATTCACCGACTGTATGGGCAAAACTTAATACAGCAGCAGTAAATAGACCGGGTTTAATTAAGGGTAACACCACTGTGAAGAAACGATCCCAAGGGCCTGCACCTAACGTCGCTGCAACTTCCAAGGGGCGCTCCCCTAGTTTCTCTATGGCGTTTTGAATGGGATAGACTGCAAAGGGTAGCGAATAAATGACAGAAGCAATAACCAACCCTGAAAAGGTAAAAGGCAGTAACCCAATACCTAAAAACTGTGTTGTTTGGCCTATGAATCCGTGTGGCCCCATGGAAATCAGTAAGTAAAAACCGAGCACCGTAGGGGGTAAGATAAGGGGCAAGGACAGTATTGCGGCAATTGGTGCTTTCAGTTTGGAGCCAGTGCGTGCTAGCCACCAAGCAATCGGGGTGGCTAGACATAGCAATAGAATCGTAACCGTTGTGGCAAGCTTTATTGTCAGCCAAATAGCGGCTAAGTCTGATTCTGATAAGTACACTGAGTGTCCATTATTGTATTTTGTAGCCGTATGATTGAATCACCTGGTGCGCCTCATCCGACTTTAAGTAATCTAAAAATTCTTGTGCTGCGGCGTTACGTTCAGCACTTTTCATCAGTACAGCGTCTTGGCGAATGGGTAGATAGAATTCGTCAGGAATGATCCATACTGAGCCATGGGTAATCTTATTGTTCTGGGTGATCTGTGACAAGGCAACAAAGCCAATATCAGCATTTGACGTGTCTACATATTGGAAGGTCTGGGCGATGTTATTACCTGTCACCCATTTAGTTTGCGTTTTGTCTACCAACTCTAGGGTTTCCAGGGTTTGTAATGCCGCTAAGCCATAGGGTGCTAACTTAGGGTTCGCCATGGCTAAACGGTTAAAGTCATCTTCATCGAGTATTTTACCTAAAGGATCTACTTTTTCGGGATCCGCTGACCAAAGTGCGAGTTGTCCCTCTGCGTAAGTGAAGCGTGATTCTGCTAATGCAAGATCCTCTTTAATCAAAGCTTCTGGTTTCGCTTGATCTGCAGAAAGGAAGACTTCAAACGGTGCACCATTTGAAATTTGAGCATAGAACTTTCCAGATGAACCAAAAGACAGTTCAACTTCATGGCCAGTTTGACCTTCAAAATTAGCTGCAATGACTTTTGCGGGTGCCGTAAAGTTAGAAGCCACTGCTACATTTATCGTATCAGCAAAAGCCATATTGGAAGTGAACGCATAGGCCAACACACAGGCTGGGAAAATAGTACGAAAAGGCACCGCTTATCTCCTTCATTAAGAAACATTCCCATTAGAATAACCCGCATACATGTCATGGGATAACTCAAATTGGCTAGAAAAAAAGGAAATAGCGTCTGTCCCACATAAGAGGAAATGGGACAGCTTTATTTAAAAAGTGGTATTAAGGGAATTGAAGTCAGTCAGTTTAAAAAACGAACCATCTTGTTCAAAATTTTTAAGGGTTTTGCTTTTTAAACTATCCGCGTTAAATGTACTTGGCTCTGACACTTCGGAATGGGCATAACGGTCAGTGTAATCTTCGGAAGTAGTTGTATAGATATCAAGCAAATCATTTTGCGCAACCACACTTACCTGACTGTCTGCACTGACTGTTAAGCTAATAAAAGGTAAGACAATAAAGAGGGTTTTGATGGCATATTTACTCATGATTTTACCTAGATACAAAATCAATTTACTGAACAAATTATAACAACCAGTGACTTAAACTGCGTTATCCTGCCGATGAGTTAACTTCTTTTTCCAAACTGTGACATCATATTTCAATTATGCTGCCACACTGTGCACAGCATTCCATTCTCTCACTGTGATTTGACTATCATTGAAAGCAACAAAAAAGGACACCCCGTGGTGCCCTTTTTATAAAGTTATCTCGTATCAATAATGTGCTGACGACTTAAACTTTAAGCTTCCAATTCACTTCTTGACCGGCATGAAAAGGAACAATCGGCTCGCCAGTAGGCAACATGATAGATTCTGGAACCGTCCAAGATTCACGGACCAAGGTAATGGTTTCCTTGTTGCGTGGTAATCCATAGAAATCCGCACCATGTAAGCTTGCAAAGCCCTCAAGCTTGTCCAGAGCATTAAGATCTTCAAATACTTGTGTGTACAGCTCAATAGCAGACCAAGCACTGTAACAACCAGCACAACCACAGCTAGACTCTTTACGATGTTTAGCGTGAGGAGCTGAATCTGTTCCTAAGAAGAATTTAGGATTACCTGTCTGGACCGCAGCACGTAGAGCTTCTTGATGTGTTGAGCGCTTAAGTACTGGTAGACAGTAGTTGTGCGGACGAACGCCACCATCCAGTAAGTCATTACGGTTCAGCATTAGATGCTGAGGTGTGATGGTTGCCGCAACGCCATCACGGGCTTCGGCAACGAAATCAGCAGCATCTTTCGTAGTAATGTGCTCAAACACTACTTTAAGAGTAGGAACGCGCTCTACAATCTTAACTAGGTGTTGATCAATAAAGGCTTTCTCACGATCAAAAATATCAATATGTTTTTGCGTCACTTCGCCATGAATTAGCAATAGCATTCCTGCATCTGCTAAGGCTTCAAACACCGGATAAAGCGTTTCTAAAGAACTTACACCAGAATCTGAGTTAGTGGTGGCACCAGCAGGATACATTTTAGCTGCGACAGCACCAGCCTCTTTCGCAGCGCGAATGTCCTCAGCTGTGGTCTTATCCGTTAAATAGATGGTCATAAGTGGCGTAAAGTCCACATCCGCGGGGATCGCTGCTTCAATACGTTGACGGTATGCGATAACACCCTCTGCGTTTATGACAGGTGGAACTAGGTTAGGCATAACAATTGCGCGGCCAAAGCAACGGGCTGTGGCAGGCACAGTTTCTTTAAGCATCTCGCCATCGCGGAAATGAAGGTGCCAGTCATCAGGGCGAATAATAGTGATTTGATCCATTTCAAAACCTGCTTTTTATCTGTGATAAAGGGAACTAAAACTGCTAAAAACATGGTCTTACAACGGGCCTGAACCATGATTTATAGCTTAGACAAAAGCGCTACATGTGGTTAATCATCGAACGAAAGCAGTCAAAGGTTACCTTATTAATGCTCTGGCAAGATCAATAACGCAAGGAGCCTCATTAGGTGCTTCCTAGTAAGATAAAGACATGAAGCGTTTATCAATTTTTTTTAAACAAATAAAAGCCGAGCTAGGCTCGGCTTTATAGAACTTATACTTACTTAGATCTTGGGCGTGGCTTACGATCTTTGTTAAAGGCTCTTGGCTTACGATCACCACGATCATTGCCGCCATTATGTGATCGACGACGAGGCGCTGGGGCTGGGCGATCAAAGGTAGCATCGTCAGCTTTTTCCAGCTCAGTGATGTCTGAGCGTTGACCACAAATACGAGTTTTCGCAAGTTTACCAATCACCTGCTTGCTCATATCTGAAGGTAAATCGACCGTTGCGAAATCTTCAAAGATCTCAATATGACCAATCAATTTGCTATCGATGTCCGCTTCGTTAGCAATGGCGCCTACGATGTTGCCTGGCTTAACACCGTCACGGTAACCGACTTTAAGCAAGTAACGAGTCATCTCAACAGACGGATTGTCTTTAAGAGGCATCGCTTCTTTAGAAAGGTTACGTGGTTTACGCGGTGCACGATCACCTCGATCAGGGCGTTCTTGGCGCTCACGAGGTTTAAATTCGATCTCTTTCAAGATAAGAGGCGTTTTGCCTTGAGCCATAAACGCCAACGCAGCGGCGGCTTTTATCGGATCGACTTCATTATCTTTTTGGTAGCTTTCAACCAGCTCGATAAAGAAATCAAGATCTTCATTGTCCATCGTATCTGTGATGCGCTGTTTGAAGCGAGAGATACGCTGAGCGTTGATGTCAGAGGCGGTCGGAAGCTGCATGCGCTCGATCGTTTGACGTGTTGCGCGCTCAATTTGTTGCAGCATACGACGTTCGCGGTGTCCTACAAATAGAATCGCAGTACCAGTACGACCGGCACGGCCAGTACGACCAATACGGTGTACGTAAGATTCTGTATCGTATGGAATGTCGTAGTTTACAACGTGGCTCACTCGATCTACGTCCAAACCACGTGCTACAACATCTGTCGCAACAAGGATGTCAATTTGACCCTTCTTAATGCGATCAACTGTACGCTCACGTAAGTTTTGGCTGATGTCACCGTTTAAGGCTTCACAGGCATGACCACGGGCTGTTAGCTTTTCAGCTAGCTCAACCGTTGCGGCTTTAGTGCGCACAAAGATGATCATACCGTCGTGTTCGTTCATTTCTAGAATACGGGTTAAGGCATCTAGCTTATGAAGACCACTCACCTGCCAGTATTTCTGAGAAATAGTCGTGGCAGTCGAAGTTTTGGTTTGAATCTTAACTTCTTTCGGGTTGTTCAAATGTTGTTGAGCAACCTTACGGATCACACTCGGCATGGTCGCAGAGAACAATGCGATCTGACGAGATTTAGGGGTGTGCTCAAGAATCCACTCAACATCGTCAATGAAGCCCATGCGAAGCATTTCATCTGCTTCATCAAGAACCAGTGCCTGCAAGCCATCAAGCTGCAAAGTACGACGACGAATATGGTCCATAACACGACCAGGTGTACCGACAACAACTTGTGCGCCACGTTTTAGCTGACGTAGTTGTGAGTCATAGGACATACCACCATAAATGGGTAGCACGTGAAAATCCGGAATATGGCGAGCATAGCTCTGGAATGCTTCTGATACTTGAATGGCCAACTCACGTGTTGGCGCCAACACCAATAATTGTGGTGTTTTGTTTGCCACGTCAATACGAGATAACAATGGCAACGCGAATGCGGCTGTCTTACCCGTACCTGTCTGCGCTTGACCAAGAAGGTCATGCCCTTCTAACAAAAATGGAATACTTTGCGCTTGAATGGCAGAAGGTTGTTCATAACCTAGTTCACTAACCGCTTTAAGGACTGGGGCGGCTAAACCCAAAGAATCAAAAGTAGGCTGAATATCAGCGTCAGACATGTAGATGGTAACCTTTAAATAGGATGGGAGACGTGCATAAGTGCACCGAGAAATCAATCGCGCATTTTAGTGCAATAACGTGAATTTAGCTAGTAGAAAATGCTAAATTCACGAATATAACCAATGTTTCCTTTTTCTACTGGTGCGCTTTCGAGTCAATCATAATAGCTAACCAACGCATTCTTGGGTTTGCTTCTAAGGCGATTTTAATAATGATAGTCAATGGAATGGATAAAAGCATACCCACTGGACCAAAGACCCATCCCCATAGAATCAAAGATAAGAACACCACTAAGGGTGATAACCCTACCCCACGCCCCATGAACTTAGGCTCTACAAAGTTACCCATTACTAGGTTTACTACTAAAAAGCCCAGCGCAGTGAGACCAGCATAGGCACTTCCCAATTGCACAAACGCGAGAAAGACGGCAGGCACCGCCGCAATGATGGAACCAATGTTTGGCACAAAATTTAACAGGAAGGCGCAAACACCCCAAAGCAATGGGAAGTCTACCCCTAAAATCCATAACCAAATGCCTATGATCAAACCTGTACCAATACTTACCAAGGTTTTAAGCATTAAATAGCGGTTAACCGTGTCAATGAATCGATTTACCTTTTCCATAGAACCGTCTGCATCGTCCAGTGCGTAAGCTAGTTTTTTGGGTATTTCAGCCGCTTCAAATAAGATAAACACAACGGTCATGATCACTAGGAACATATTCGTCAAAACACTGCCAAGGCTGGATAAGGTGTTGGTGAACATTGACATCAATGAAGAAGGATCCATGTAGCCACGTATTTGCTGATAAGAAATATTCAACCCAAAACCATTTAACTGATTGAATAAGGCCGACATTTCTTTGCCAAAGCGCTCTTTGTACATAGGGAGTTGCTTAGTGAAATCTTCTAATGAAGCACCTACCAATAAGCCAACAAAGCTTAAACTCGTCATAATAAGTAAGACGATAATGATGATGGACGCCCAAGTTGGCACTCGATACTGCTTAAGTGTGCCGAGTAATGGTGTACAAATAATGGCGATAAATACCGACAACATAAACGGCACAATGATTTGCGAAGCGGCTTTAAGCCCCGCAATGATCAATATAAAGGCAGCAAATCCTACCAGCCAATGTATTCCTTTTCCTTCGTTCATCAATGTGACTCTCCTGCCATGAACATCCTAATTAATATGGATAAATACTCTGTGCATAGTCGGCCAAATCCTGGAGCATAATGCGTTTGCTATCAGGTAATGACTCGTCCATAGCGAGCTCATTTAAACGGGCAAAATATTGCTCCATGTTAATGGAGCCACTGCCGTCCTTCTCGAGTAATCTAATACGTCGATATTCTTCCCATTCTTCGCGCTGCTCACCATTCATTTGCTCTGGATAGTTTCTAGCAAGATAACGGGTAAACATTTCAGGCAGTCGACGATCATCAAATGTCATTTCTAACTCGCCTAAAATATCACTTGGTGTCTGTCTGATTTCTTCCATTCTCAGTTTGTCATCCCTAGAAAAGAAACCACCACTGTAAAGCATGAGATCTGGATCTTTATCGATGCGCTCATGTTCTTGCATAAATACCTGAGTGAGTTTTGCAGCTAAGCCAGATGACTGTTTAATCTTGGCTAAATTTCCGCGACAAATATCACCATCTAATCCAAGACGAGAAACAACCGATTCGTCTTTTAAAAACGTCGCTGGGGCAACGGCAGGGCATTTGTTTATATGAAGCACTTTCAAAGGCAACCGCTCTACCCCATCCCCTAACGCTTCTTTACGAGTAAAAACTCGCTCACGAATCTCATCTACAGATAGATCGATTAAAGGCTGCGCATCAGCCATCAAATCGTAAACGATGATGCCATTCTTATTGGTGGGATGTGGAGCCACCGGCACGACAAATGCTGAGAATTTACGCTCTTGGCCAAACATGCCAGAAATATGCAGGAAAGGTTTCATCCGAATAGGATCGATAAATTGTTGCAAGGACGCCTTATCACGCATTGAGAAGTAATAATCAAAGAGTTTGGGCTGCGTTTCCTTGATCAGCTTAGCTAGGGCAATCGTGCCATGAACATCCGAGAGTGCATCATGGGCCTGTTCATGCATGATGCCATTTGCCACGGTGAGATCTTCAAGTTTAAAAGAATAAGTGCCATCTTCTTTTTTGGGCCATTTAATACCTTCTGGTCGCATGGCATAGGTCATCCTTACCAAATCAATAATATCCCAGCGGGAACAAGCGTTTTGCCATTCTCTTGCGTAAGGGTCGATAAAGTTTCGGTAGAAACTATGGCGAACAACTTCATCGTCAAATCTTAAGGTGTTGTACCCCAGCGCACAGGTCCCGGGAGTGGCTAATTCTTTTTCGATGAGTCCCATGAACTCTGACTCATTAAGCCCTTCACGGTTAGCATCTTGGGGAGTGATCCCTGTTAAAAGACAGGCATCAGGATGAGGTAATACGTCATCGGCCAACTTGCAGTAAAGCATGATAGGTTCGCCAATGGGGTTAAAATCTAAATCTGTACGAATCCCCGCAAACTGCATCGGTCGGTCTTTAGCGGGATCGACTCCCGTAGTTTCAAAGTCGTACCAAAAAAACGAGGTGGTCGCACTGTTACTCACAAATAATTCCTGTTCGCTTCGTTTAAAATCAGTATTATACGCATCTAGACAAGAACTTGGCGATGAAGGAGTAATGATGTCGACGCCAGCTCAATGCCCATGTGGCTCAGCAGCCCCATACGAAATGTGTTGTGGAATGTACCACAATAATCCTGGCACTGCGCCTACCGCAGAAGCTCTCATGCGCTCCCGTTATTCTGCTTTTGCTCTGAATAAGTTTGACTATATTGCAGCAACGCAAAAATTAGACTCTGACCCAGAGCAAACCACAGATGCCATAGAAGACAGTAATGGCACCACCAAATGGACCAAGCTCACGATTACCGAGGTTCAAGATGGTGGTGAAAAGGATAAGACTGGCTTAGTCGCTTTTAGTGCTCATTTTAAGGAAGGGAAAAACACCGGAAAGTTAACTGAGCGCTCGCTTTTCAAAAAGGACAAGGGAACCTGGTATTACATTGCAGGGGAACACGAAGTTCAGGGCAACACACCTCATGTTGTGCCACAAGAATCTCGTATTGGTCGAAACGATCCATGTTCATGTGGTTCTGGTAAGAAATTCAAGAAATGTTGTGGGTGATCATTGATCACCCTTCAATTCCCACTCCGCTTTAATGGCTCTAATCTCTTCGTCTTGAACGATGAACATTTCAACTAAGTTCGGATCAAAATGTGATCCGGCATTATCTCGTATGTATTGATAGGCATCTTTAATAGGCCAGGCTTTTTTATAAGGCCTTTCCATAGTCAATGCATCAAATACATCTGCAAGGGCAACAATCCTAGCTGTCAGTGGAATGTCTTCACCTGCTAAGCCGTTAGGATAACCACTGCCATCCCAGCGTTCATGGTGCGCTAATGCAATTTCAGCCGCCATTTGAAACAAGGGTGACTGGCTATTCCCCAGAATTTTCGCCCCAATTGTTGGGTGTTGTTGCATGACTTCCCATTCTTCAGGCGTAAGTTTTCTAGGAGCTTTTAGAATATTGTCTGGAATACCAATCTTCCCAGTGTCGTGCATGGGGGCTGCTAAACGTATTCTCTCCACTTGTTCTGCATCAAAGCCGACCTTGCGTGCCAACAAGGCACAGTAATCCGCCATGCGCCACATATGAGAGCCGGTATCTTCATCATTATAGGTACCCGCTTCACTTAGCATTTTTACCGCTGCGACTAACGACTCTTCTAGCTGTGAGGTACGCTGCTTAATAATAAGTTTGTTACGCTTATCTTGTTCCGAGAGGGCTATGTGATTAGCGACACGGGCTAATGTGGTTAAAGGGGTAATAGGCTTGGTTATGAAGTCAACTGCGCCTACTTCAAAGCCTTTACGTTCATCATCAACTGACGTCATGGCGGTAATAAAGATCACAGGGACATGGGCCGTCATCGGATTGTTTTTGATCTTACGGCAAACTTCGTAGCCATTCATGCCCGGCATCATAATATCCAGCAGGACCAGATCGGGTACCTTCGCTTCAATGCTTTTGAGCGCCATCGCACCACTCTTGGCGATACGAACATCGTAATGTTTTTTTAGGATACCTTTTAAAATATCTATGTTATCGGCCATGTCATCGACAACAAGCACGCTTTTAGGCGCTAAATTAGACTCATAGGCTAATAAAGCATCATTCATATAATCAAGATCAAACATGACTCCAACACTCCTATGTCTTTGGAGTTCTGACACGGTCAAAAGCTATTATTAGGGTTGCAAGGACACGCTCACGCGGACTTACAATGGGCCCTCAAACGATCAATAGCTAAATCATAGTCATAATTATGAATAAGTTTCTGGATTTCTAATAAGTTTTCGTTATGATCAGGGCCATACAACTCAATGATCTCAGAGATCTGATCATCTACATCAGCCTCTCCGATCTCTAGGCTTTCTTTAAGTCTCGATACACGCTCAATAAATTCTTCTGTTAAGTCTTTGTCTGTCGGAGACAACTGAGCAGTTGCCGATTGGTCCTCGATTAAATCTATTTTTAAGTACCTTGTAACAAGGGCTTTCAACTCAATCGCCGCGTCGACTATACGGTTAACCTGTATGCGCTGTTCTTGTGCCGCGTGATTTTCACTGATCAACAACTCTAATGCGGCAATCTCCCTAGCGAAACTCTCGCCACCGATATTAGCCGCCGCGCCTTTAATACTGTGTAACTCATAAGATGTTGTTGGAATGGTGTCTTCATGCTCTCCTGTGTAGGGTTGCAATAGAACAAGAAACCTCTCTAATACTTCGTGATATTGATGATCATCTCCACCAAAGCGATACAAGCCTAGCTCTGGGGAAAAGGCTTTAGCAGTCATGGATTGATTCATAGGAATCACGTTATTAACAGACTCTCCAACTAACCAATGTTCTAATTTGTTAAGTAGCAATAAAGGGTCAAGAGGTTTGGTCAAGAAATCACTCATACCTGCTGATAAGGCATGTTCACGGTCTGTATCTAACGCGCCTGCAGTTAAAGCAAGAATCGGTGGATGATCTTCGCCGAGTGCTTGGATAATTCCTTGAGTCGCTTGGTAACCATCCATAATAGGCATTTGCACATCCATTAAGATCAGATCAAATGAATGTTTTTGCGCTTCTTCAACGGCGGCCTTACCGTTTTCTACAGCTAATACCTCCACGCCTAGCTTTTCCAGTAAAGCGGTGGCAATCTCGCTGTTTACAATGTTGTCTTCCGCTAACAATATCTTTTTACCAAGCAAGCTATCGCACTCGTGAAACAAGGCCAAAGGCAGGGCGCTCTCCACATCGGTGTTAGCGCCTTTTGTGCGAAGTTTATCGATGGTTTGCTCTAATTTTTTAGGGGTTATTAAGGCTAATTGTTCCCAAGGAAATTGCAGCTCCACACGTAAATTATGTCCGACAATGATCACGCGACCGCAAAATGATGAGTGTAATGCCCCAGCCTCATCATCTGACAATAGGTCGGACAAATCATCGCTAACGATCAGTACAGACGTATCACTCACCTTTTCACCCTTTCCAATATGTTGAAAGGACAAATTTAAACGGGCCAGGTGTTCAGCAGCAATATTATCTTGGGTTAGAACCAAGAGTGGGAATTCCTTTATAGAGGGACGATTACTTTCAGGTTGCAAAGGTAGAGAGACATAAAAGACGGTGCCTTCACCAACTTTACTCTCAAAAGAGATGTCTCCTCCCATTAGATTCACTAAACGTTTGGAGATCCCCAGGCCAAGACCTGTACCACCGTATATACGCGTTGTACTGGTGTCAGCTTGACTAAAACCATCAAAAATATCGTTTTCGGACTCGATGCCAATGCCAGTGTCACTAATAACAAATTGTAAACTATCCCCTTCACGTTTTACTTCCAGTATCACCTGTCCAAAATGAGTGAATTTCACCGCATTGCCGAGGATATTTACCAAAATCTGCTTAATACGAGTGACATCCCCTATCAGCTGATTCTGTAGTTCAAAATCCCGCTCAACGATTAAATCCAACCCCTTAGAATCAGAACCTGAGCGGCAGATTTCGTAAACGTACTCTAAAACTTCATCGAGATTAAAAGGGGCATATTCGAGTTGTAACTTGCCAGCCTCAACTTTGGAAAAATCCAATATGTCGTTGATGATCAACAATAGATTATTTGCAGAATTTTGAATTTTATTTAGATAGTTTCGCTGTTTTGGATGTAATTCCGTATCCAACGCCAAATGAGACATACCTATGATAGCGTTCATCGGAGTGCGAATCTCATGACTCATGGTGGCCAAAAAGTCAGACTTAGCTTTCGTTGCCGCTTGCGCTGCCAACGCCGTTTCTTGTAGCTCATTTGCTAATGCTTTTGTGCGCTTATAGGACATTAAGCTGATTTTGACTTGACGCACCAGCATCACAATTATAACCACCATAGTGGTAGTGAGGAGTGCAACTAATACCCCTAAATAGCTGAATAAACGCATCATGTCATTGCGCGCATCCACTTTATCCGCCGAACGTCTCGCTAAAGCATCAAGCACAACCTGCTCTGTTGTGCTGAGCAATGCGTTGACATGCTCAGAAATAAAGTCCAGATCTGATGGGCCAACATTGCCAGAGAATAAGCGGCTATCGATAGCATTTAGTCGCTGACGTAACTCTCTGCGGCGTTCTTCCGCATTAGGAAGTTGGTTAAACAAGTCTTTTAGCTGACCTTCAGATACAACATTAAGACGACTGTAGAGAATATCAAAACGTAGCTGCGCTTCTTCCATACGGTCAAGATCAGTGGCACTGTCTTCCCAAAGTCGCACAGCGTTTCGTAATTTTAGAGCTTCTCTATCAAGCTGGTAAGAAGCCCACAGAGCATCTTCTTCTGCAGCGGATAATAGATCTTGTTGACGTTCTACAATCTGTAGGTACAACAACACTACAACGATCAAAAACATGGCTGCGGCTGGAACTAGGGTGGCAATTACCTTACCCGCACGTGTTTTAAAAATCGTTCTCATACAAGACCCATATCCATGTCATCATATTGCATGTTTAGGCTTACTCAACAGTAATGGACTTAACCTGCCAAACAGAGCGGTTATGAATAACTTCATTATTTAGAGAAGGATCTTGATCGAATGGGTACAGCATAAAGATTGGCCCTTTATCTCGTACTGACATTCTCTCCCCGTTCATGGTCATGGCCATAAGAACGCCTCTGTCGTATGCGTCCGCGACCGGCATCTTGGCACTATAATCATTCAGTGCGGTAATGGTAAGGGTGTCACCCTCAGCACCAACAGCGTCTAAAAGAGCAGACAGTTGAGGACCAGTGAAAGTATTGACACCTTCCGTCCAAGGGGTGCTAGTGACACTGGTCATTTCCCCTAAAGCCATCAACATTTCGCGATCAAATTGCGCAGTGGAATCAATATTCGATTGAGAAATTTTTCCTTGCACAGTCAACACTACTCTGCCATCCGGTTTGTCCAGAGCCATTGCATAAGATGAGGCTGATACAACAGCAACAGAAAGAATCATTTTTCCCCAAGAATTCTGATAAATCATTAGATGCTCCGTGTTCAACTTTAAGAAGATAAATCAATACTATAAGCCCCCTGTCTTTAATTGAATCTACTGCTTACCATTCTTTACGTAATTACAACCCTTGAACACGCTGTCAAAGCTTTTATTACATGGGACACAGGGGGAAATACCCGCCAAAATTGTTGAAGTTCAAAGCGACAAAAAGTATCTTACGGGGTACTTGTAATAAAATGACAAAACGCGCATTAAATGCCACATGCGACAGAACGGAACCCTCCTATGAAAGCCATTACATTAGGCCCCCTAAACTCCGCTAACGGGGAGATTCAAATTCCTGGGTCAAAAAGTCTATCTAACCGAATTTTGCTACTTGCGACACTTGCGAAAGGCACAACTAAAATCACCAATCTTTTAGACAGTGACGACATTCGTCATATGCTAAGTGCCCTCACGAAAATGGGTGTGCGTTACACTCTTGAAGACGAAGGCACCACTTGTATTCTTGAAGGTAACGGCGGTCCATTACACGTTGAAGATGCTGACCTATTTTTGGGAAATGCTGGCACGGCTATGCGCCCTCTCACAGCGGCATTGTGTTTAGGCACAGGTTCCTACCGCCTACATGGTGAACCGCGCATGCATGAGCGCCCAATTGGTGACCTTGTTGATTCGTTGCAGGCATTAGGCGTCGCTATTTCCTATGAGGAAAATGTTAATTACCCTCCTCTTCTTATAAAAGCTAACGGCCTACCTGGCGGTGAAGTTTCCATTAAGGGAAATATTTCTAGCCAATTTCTTACTGCTTTGTTGATGAGCGCCCCTTTGGCAACATCTGATCTGACCATCAAAGTGGATGGAGAACTCGTTTCTAAGCCCTACATTGATATCACTCTACATGCTATGAAGCAGTTTGGGGTGGAAGTTGAGAACCAGAACTACCAAGCATTTGTGATTAAAGGCAATCAAACTTACCAATCACCTGGCGAAATTATGGTTGAAGGTGACGCCTCATCCGCTTCTTACTTTTTGGCTGCCGCCGCCATTGCGGGAGGTAAGATTAAAGTACATGGGGTTGGCTCAGAGAGTGTACAAGGAGATGTTAAATTTGCTGAGGTGCTCGCTAAAATGGGAGCGAAAATCACCTACGGCCCTACTTGGATAGAATCTGAACGGGGCGAATTGAATGGCATCGATATGGATATGAACCATATTCCTGATGCAGCCATGACCATTGCGACCACAGCACTCTTTGCTAAGGGACCTACCACTATTCGCAATATCTACAACTGGCGGGTAAAAGAAACAGATCGTTTATACGCAATGGCGACTGAACTTAAAAAACTCGGCGTAGAAGTGGTAGAAGGCGAAGACTTTATAAAGGTCACTCCTAATAGTACGCTTGATCTGAAACATGCAGAGATCGACACCTATAATGATCACCGCATTGCCATGTGTTTTTCTCTCGTTGCGTTTTCAAATACGCCTGTGACGATTAATGATCCAGGATGTACCTCTAAAACATTCCCGACTTACTTCTCTCTATTTGAGCAGATCAGTCATTAAGATGTTTGACTGAGAGATCATGACCAACAAAAAAGCCCGCACAGTAATCTATGCGGGCTTTTTCTATTAATATCAGTCTATCAATTAGTTCGCTGTGCGAATGGTTTCTAATTGAGACTGTAGCTCAGCTGCTTTTTCAGAGTATGCTGCTTCTTGCTGAGTGAAAGTAACAGGACCATTAAAGTCGACAGTGCTGTCCACATCAACACCCATTGTTTCAAGTTGAGCAGACAAGGCTTTTACATCGGCTTTAGCAGCCATCAAATCATCATGAATGTTATCTGATGCGGCAAAAGAGCTAGTGGCTGCAACAGCAAGAGCGGCGATAAGTGCTGGAGTTTTAAATTTCATAATAAATACCTCTAAATTCTTAAATTCTAAATCTGGTTAAATAAAACGACTGTCGATTAATATGACGCGTTTAGTTTGTTGTATTCAGCTTGTAGCTCACCTGTTTTCTCAAGGTAAACAGATTCTTTCTGACCAAAAGTGTTAGCGCCATCTAGATTAACTTCATCAGCTTGGTAACCCATGGTTTCAAGTTGATTTGAAAGCGCTTGATAACCTGCACGAGCCTCACGGTAATCAGTGAAGGTGTTAGCAAAAGCTGACGTAGATAGTGCTGAGACAGCCAAAACAGAAGCAGCTAGTGTTGTGATCTTTTTCATTTGGAACCTCCTAAAAGGTTTGATTCATATTGTTGAGCGAATGTGTTTCGCGCTTCGATGTCAGTAATATTAGCCGCGTTTTTGCTAAAAAAAAGAGTCTAAAAATGCGTTTCAAACTTCTTCCAATAACCCACTCAAACACCCTTAATTTGGCGATTTCGGTATCAAAAGTGGATAAAACGCTTTCGCTATTCTTTTTCCAGCCTAAGTTGTAAATAATAATCATGAGCGCATAGGTTTGCAGGCATATTGATATGCAATTAGACGGTCAGCTGACTCGTAAATATTCCAAATATGAATTTCTAGTCCTTCTTATAAAGCCGTAACAGATAAAAAAACAAAATTAGCTTTCTTATTTGAAATCGATAACTTCGATGATCCTTTATCTAAAAAGCTGATAAGTCCTGCAAAACAGGTAGAATAGGCGATACAGCTGGCTAACACTGGCATCACTACGCTAGAGATTTTGTAATGAAGACACCCTTGCCCTTGATAGACAACCTAGAGCATTTGGCGAATCCGTTTACCCAATTCCCCTTAATTCTTCAAGGCTTGAAGGATGGTGTGTCACTTCTCAAAGAAGATCAGTTCGTTAGAGACTTACAGCTCGCGTTATGCTTTATCTATAGCTATAACGGCTCACAAGCCACATTCAATTCTTACCGTCGCGAAGTAGAACGTTTGCTACTATGGTCCTGGTATGAAAAAGAGACCCCTGCTCTTGAATTAAAGCGAGATCAAATCGAAGAGTTCATACACTTTTGCAATACCCCACCAGAAGCTTGGATTGGTACTAAAAACGTTGCACGCTTTAAAAATCATATGGGGGAACGTGTCCCGAATGATGAATGGCGTCCCTTTGTTGCCCATGTATCAAAAATCGACTTTCGCAATGGGCAAACCCCTTTGTCACAGCACTATAGCCTTTCACAGGCAGCGATTAGGGCGACCTTTTCAATTCTGTCCTCTTATTATGGGTTTTTGATGCAAGAAGAAGCTGTGCAGCAAAACCCTGTCGCTCTCATCAGGCAAAAAAGTAAATTCGTAAAAAAAGAAGTCACTCGTCGCCAAGTTCGTCGTATTTCCAACTTACAATGGGATTATGTTATCGAAACTGCGGAACTGATGGCCGAAGAAGACCCAGCCATGCATGAACGCACCTTATTCATCATGAACGCCCTCCTTGGGATGTATTTACGAATCTCAGAATTAGTGGCTGATGAGCGTTCAGCGCCAATAATGGGGGATTTTATCAAGGACACGGACGGAAACTGGTGGTTTAAGGTGCTCTCAAAGGGGAACAAAGAACGATTAGTCAGCGTCTCAGATGAAATGCTTACCGCTTTAAAACGGTATCGACGTTTTCGACAACTTCCTGACCTCCCTACCGTTGCTGAGCCTACCGCCCTGATACCAAAGAACCGAGGACAAGGAGCCATGACCAGCTCCCGCCAAGTTCGCAACATTGTGCAACATTGTTTTGATCAAGCTTATTATCGGATGTGTGATGATGGTCTTAAATCAGATGCTGATGATTTGCGGGTAGCAACAGTACACTGGTTGCGCCACACTGGGATTTCAGAAGACGTAAAAGTACGCCCCAAAGAACACGTTCGTGAAGACGCTGGCCATGCAAGTATGGCCACGACAGACCGTTATATTGATACCGAATATCGTGAGAGACACGCCAGCGGCCGAAAGAAAACTCTACGCCCCCACTAGTAAATTAACGCCAGCGGTCTAAGGATGTTTCATCTTCTAACTTAGCATCGACCCAACGTGAGCCTTGTGCCGTCGTTTCTTTTTTCCAAAAGGCAGCACGACTTTTGAGATAATCCATGATGAAGTCGCAAGCGGCAAACGCTTCACTCCTGTGGGCGGCTGCTACCCCAACAAAAACAATTTGATCATTTACTGATAATTGCCCAATACGATGCACCACGGTTACATCAAGAAGTGGCCAACGTTGTTCAGCCTCTGTCAGGATTTGCTGAATATTACGCTCAGTCATCCCAGGATAATGTTCTAAGAAAAAGGATGAGGCTTCCGGTTCTGGGCTAAATTGACGCACACGGCCAACAAACATAGCCACTGCGCCAGTTTGATTTGCAACGCACAATTCGTCATAAAGCGTCTGAACATTAAAATCATCAACTTGAACAAATATGTTCATAATTATCCTCCCGTGACCGGAGGGAAAAATGCGACCTCATTAGCCGTCTCTAGAGAAACCACATCCGTCATACGTGCAAATTCGAAGTTTATAGAGGCTTTAATGTGATCATCCAGTAGAGCCGTATTGGATAATTGTTTTGCGAGTATTTCCCGTAAGGCTTGCACCGTCATATCTTGTGATAATTCAAAGGCAAGCTCAGATCGACCGACCGACTCTTTTAAAGCACCAAAAAACACAACATTAATGGTTGTCATCACTACTCCATGAACCAGATTTACCACCCTGTTTTTCTAGTAACTTGGTGTCCTTGATAACGATGCCTTTATCAACGGCTTTACACATATCGTATAAGGTTAAAGCAGCAACACTTGCACCTGTTAGGGCCTCCATTTCCACTCCTGTTTTACCACTTAAGGAGCAGCGGCAGAGAATCTCAATAGACTCGGTATCCAGAACATTTATCTCAACTTCCACCTTGCTAAGCATTAACGGATGGCACAAAGGAATTAAATCGGAGGTTTTTTTAGCTGCTTGGATACCAGCAATTCGCACAGTCGCCAACACATCCCCTTTCGGTAGCCCACCTTCTATTATCTTGGTCAGAGTTGTGGGAGACATTACCACCAAGGATCGTGCAATGGCTGTTCGTTTGGTGATAGCTTTATCACTCACATCAACCATATGAGCGTTGCCTTTCGCATCCAAATGCGTAAGCGATTGGGTCATAAAAAAAACCTTGCATGAAAATAAAGCCACTATAGTGGCAAAACCTACAGCGAAATCAAGCGCTCCCCGCGACTAACATTGTTATACGAATGAAATCAGGCATAATGCGATTAAATGGATGTAATAGACGACTATGAGCCTCATCGACGATTTTAATGTTTTAGAACTCTCTACTAACGCAACGGAACAAGAAGCCAAAGCGGCATATCGTCGTCTTGCGCGCCGGTATCATCCAGATAAAAACCCTGATCGAGATACCACTGAACATTTTCAACGCATACATGATGCTTACCAAAATGTTCTGCAAGCTATTAAACGCTCCAGTGATCAATCCTGGCAACCCTACTCATTTACGGAACAGGCAAAACCAAGTGCTAGTCCTGGCACTACCTATGAGTTCAAAAGTGACGCCAAGCAAGAAGCCTATGTAAAACAACAGCAGCGCGCTTACCAAGAAATGAAGCGGAATAATGCACAACAAGATAGAGCTCGCGAAGAAGCCTTGAATTCAGCCCGTAATACGCTCCATGAACGACGCATGAAAGCCTTGTATGAAGAAATGCGTAAAGCTGATGCCAATAAGCGTCACCAGGATTACACGGAAACAACAGACAACATGGGCAGTGAGCCTTCTTTTGATGACGTATTTAGCGCCTATCAACAAGCCTCTCAGCCTGGTTACAGCTCAGAAGCTCAGTCCAATGACCAAAAGCCCAACATTAAATCATTTCGCCTCCAAGCAGCCAAAGCAGCCTTTGTCGCTTGCAGTTACTTAGTTGTTTTTGTGGGGGGAATTTACACGTCTAACTATTGGAATAGCCTGCAGAACACGGTATTTGATTCACCAAATAATGACTATATTAGCGGCCTGTATCCCCAGTATCGTTCAGGCACTAATTACAGTTTGTCCGAAGCTCGCCTTTTTACTGAACCCAGCGTCGCTTCCGAAATTAAAGACTATATCCCATCCATGACTAATGTAGAGGTCATGAAAGCTGAAGGCGATTGGCTTACTCTATCTTTTGGCAACTCCACTGGGTGGGCTAAAGCCGAATTGTTTGGCTTTGGATCTGTGGAAAATGCCGTTAACACAGGCTGTGTCGGTCAACCGGGATTAGCTCCGAGTCATGGTGCTGTTATTGGCGAAGCCGCGGGCAATAGTCGCCTTCGCATTCTTAACCAACTTCCTCAAGCTTCTAAACTAATCTTTGAATCATTGGATGGGCAGACTCCCTTCTCAATATACCTTCAAGGTGGCCAGCCATTAGCGGCAAACTTTATTCCCCGAGGGCGTTATCGATTGGTGTTAGAAACCGGATCCCTGTATCATTCCGCTTGCCAAAGATTCCTTTTTAATGACGGGAGCCGTGTACTGCTGGACAGTGTTACCTTCGCCAGTACTGAGCAAACCCTAACTATACGGAATCCAATTAATCCTTAACTACCCTGTACACGAGTTTCGTCTTCATGCTCAGTAACGTTCGTATTGTTCTAATCAACACCTTTCACCCTGGAAATATTGGTGCTATTGCCCGTGCCATGAAAAACATGGGATTAACAAATCTTTATTTAGTCGATCCGAACGACTACCCTTCCGAAGAGGCAACTAGCCGTGCAGCTGGGGCAGTTGATTTGCTTGAAAACGCAACAATTGTGAGCACTTTAGAAGAAGCCATTGGTGATTGCAGTTTGGTGATTGGAACAAGTGCCCGACATAGAACGTTTCAATTGCCGATTATGAATGCTCGAGAGTGTGCGGAAGCGGTCATTCCTGAAGCGAAAGACCACAATATTGCGATCCTTTTTGGCCGTGAAACCATGGGACTTCTCAATGAGGAAATTGCCCAGTGCCATCGTCAGGTTTATATTGATGCGAATGACGAATACCCAGTGCTCAACATTTCACAAGCGGTTCAGATTGTTGCTTATGAAATCTGGATGGCCCATCAAAATGAATCCATCCATGAGAAAGCCGTCCCTGAATACCCACGTAAAAAAGAAATGGATTTGTTTTACGAACATCTAGAAGAGACCCTGTATGGCATCAACTTTGTGGTGCGTAATCACCCTGGGAAGGTATTAGACAAATTGAAGCGCTTCTTCAATCGTTCAAGACCCGAAAAACAAGAGCTGGGAATCTTACGTGGTGTATTAGCTGCAGTAGACAGGGAAGCTGGACTGAATGAAGGCATGAGCCACGCCGCTAAAAACAAAGCCAATCAAGAATCAACTCACGATAAATGACAGCTAACCCAGCCAAATGACCCTTTCATTTGGCTGGGTTATTTTAGCAACAGACTAGATGCCAAGCTCTTTCTGAACCGCCAGTTTCGTTTGGATAAATTCTGAATGAGGCATGAATAAAAGCTCACTGATCTTACGAATGCGGTGGTCTTCGTAAGCATCTAAATCCCCATCTGCAAAGGCTACACGCCATAGACATTTTAAAAGTTCTAGCTTTTGCTCAATACTGGCCGTTGCATTAATCACCTTAGTGAACTGGTAAGCATCGGTAGCATCCCGTATCTCGTCTTTTACTTCATCAAACAGTTGATCAATGTCTTCCCCGAGGTCACCCACTGAACGAATAGCGTCTTTTGCCTTGCGCTCTTCATCTGGATGAATTTCATCATCGGCAATCATAACTTCCAACAAAAGCGCTGTGACAGCCTTCTGGTAGCTGATTGGCTCGATGTGCTCCTGCTCATTAGCAAACAATTTTTTCAAAGCGTTTAACATAAAACTGTGTGTACTCTTAAATGCTGGACAATTTCGTCAATTAAATCATTGGGGAATTGTCGATAATCTAAATATGGGCTCCAGATCAGGTTGCCTTCTGCCTTGGCGACATGAGCCTCCCCAAGCACCTTCGCATTTTCAGGTATTGGAAAGTCATCGTTAAATGTTTTACCCACAATGAACACCCAAGCCCCAATCTTAGCCTCGCTTTCATTTAACTCAGACGCTAAATGTTGAGCATTGAAAACGAGCTTTGCTCTATCCCAGAGTTTGTTATCTCTCACTATACGCCAATCCTCACTGGGAAATGTGGTCAACTTGGCAATAATTGTGAGAATTTTGCGCCAATGATTACCGTTAAGTGAAATAAGATCTTTTGTATCCATCTCCCTATAATTCATTACGCCTTGCGGCAATAAAGGCTTATTTGGTAGTAAAAATATGAGCTTCATGACAATGGGCTCCATTTGCCCTTAAAACAAAATTAGAAAGTGAAACTGATTAAGGGTAACAACTGCTGTTTTTTTAAATATATTAGAATATACTTATATAAATTAACTTATTTGGAGTGACCTAATGGAATCCTTTATAAGCCCTCTCAGTGGAGGCATCATAATCGGCTTAACGACCGCTGCCTACCTGTTATTGATCGGAAAAGTCGTCGGTATTAGTGGGATTTTGGCTCAAGCCTTATTCAGTAAAGATCGTTTTTTACCGTTTTTGTTCATTTTAGGTCTTATTATCGGTGGGAGTGCTTACGGAGTGCTAACGGAACAAACTGTTCCTTTTCCAGAAATGCGTAGCCCAATCTTGTTGATTATCTCAGGTCTTCTGGTGGGTTACGGTACCCGTCTTGGTAGTGGCTGTACTAGCGGCCACGGGGTGTGTGGTATTTCGCGCCTATCCCCTCGCTCGCTCATTGCGACAGTTATATTTATGACGACTGCAATCTTAACTGTATTGGTTACTAAGTAGGAACACATCCATGTATGCATTAATCACCTTTGCCACTGGCTTAGTCTTCGGGCTGGGTTTGGCCGTATCAGAAATGACCAACCCTACAGTCGTTATTGGCTTTTTAGATATTTTTGGAGACTGGAATCCATCGTTAATATTTGTCATGGGGGGAGCTGTGGCAATCGGCATGATCGGGTATGTGATTCGCAATCGCCGTTCAAAGCCTTGGTTGGCAGACAAATGGTATGTGCCAACAAGACGAGATATTGATAAAAACCTTGTGCTCGGGGCAGCTATGTTTGGTGTTGGCTGGGGGTTAAGTGGTTATTGCCCTGGTCCTGGTTTGACAGCCTTAACCAATAACCCTATGGAAGGTTTCTACTTTGTCGCTTCCTTGATTGCAGGCTCCGCCCTGTTCCATTTCCAGAACCATCGAAAATCAAATTAGTACGGGTTACAGTAAAGGCTCTTCGGAGCCTTTTTTATTGTTGTATTAATTTCTGCAAAAAATTCTTGACGTAGAAAACAATGCGCCTTAAATTTCGCCCCGCGTCGTTGCTAACATATTCCGCACCGCTTCAACTGCTGCGCTAGTCGCTTAAGGTCTCGTACCGGATAAGTAACAGCCATAAGTAGGATGGAGGGAGGTAAAGGCGTAATTTTTTCGGATTATGTTTATAAATTAAAGGAGCAATGCGCCATGTCTGTAGACGTCCATTCTTTTTACACCCCAGAACAATTCAACCGACTAAAATCTTTAGCGGATACTAAAGAAACGCCTTTCGTTGTCATTGACACTTCAATGATTAATGACGCCTACACAGAGCTTACCAAAGGCTTTCCAAGCGCAGATGTGTTCTATGCAATCAAGGCGAACCCAGCACCAGAGATTCTTACTATGCTACGTGACCGTGGCTCGAACTTTGATGTTGCTTCTCGTTATGAGTTGGACAAATTATTCGCCATTGGTGGTGTTTCTCCAGACCGAGTAAGCTTTGGTAACACCATTAAGAAAGCGAAAGACGTACGCTATTTCTATGAGAAAGGCGTACGAATGTTTGCAACGGATTCCGAAGCGGATCTTCGTAACATCGCCAAGGCTGCACCTGGCGCTCGTGTATACGTTCGTATTCTGACAGAAGGTACGGTTTCTGCAGACTGGCCTTTATCACGTAAATTCGGCTGCCGTCCCGATATGGCAATGGATCTATTGATACTCGCAAAAGAACTAGGCCTAGTACCTTACGGTGTGTCTTTCCACGTAGGTTCACAACAACGTGATATTGGTGCATGGGATGCTGCAATCGCCAGTGTTAAAGTGATTTTCGAACGTCTTAAAGAAGAAGATGGTATCGAATTAGAAATGATTAATATGGGTGGTGGCTTCCCTGCAAATTACATCAGTCGCACGAATGATCTGGCGACCTACGCAGAAGAAATCACACGATTCCTGGAAGAAGATTTTGGCGATAAAATGCCGCGTCTTATCCTAGAGCCTGGTCGTTCATTGATCTCGAACGCAGGCATTCTGGTGAGTGAAGTCGTATTGATTTCCCGCAAGTCCCATACAGCGCTTAACCGATGGGTATACACAGACGTGGGTAAATTCTCTGGTTTGATTGAAACCTTAGATGAGTCCATCAAATACCCTATCCATGTTGAAAAGACTGGTGAGCTTGAAGAAGTCATTATTGCTGGCCCGACTTGTGACAGTGCCGACATCATGTACGAAAACTACAAGTATGGTCTGCCTTTAAACCTTGCCATCGGTGATCGTTTGTATTGGCTGTCTACCGGTGCTTACACCACAACATACAGTGCAGTAGAGTTTAACGGTTTCCCTCCGTTGGCCTCTTACTACATTTAGTCTGTTTAAAAAATAATGATCAAAGGAGCCTAATGGCTCCTTTATTTTTTGGTATGATCGAGAACCAACTTATTAGCAATGGAGCATCAGGTGTCTCTGTACTTATCACACCTTAATATCTACCCGATTAAGTCCACCCATCACATTCCATTATTGGAATCTAAAGTACTTTTTTCTGGGCTAAAAGATGACCGACGCTATATGTTAGTGGACGAATCTGGGTTATTTATCACAGCACGAACCCACCCACATATGTCCCTTATAAAAACAAAAGTAACCAATCAAGGCTTACTAGTAGAAAGTGACCAGTGCGGCGGGGCACTTATCCTTGATGAGACACTCTTTAGTTCCGAACGACTCACCGTAGATATTTGGGAAACACTAGTGGATGCAAAGCGTACCACTAATGAAGCAGATAAGTGGTTCAGTGATGCCCTAGAGGAGCCAGTTAAGCTTGTATACTTTGATGAAGAGTCCGCTCGTTATACCAAAAAAGACAGCACAGACCCTGTTGCATTTGCCGATGGCTACCCTTTTCTATTAACAACAGAGGCTTCGTTAAACGAATTAAATGAGACGACTGCACATCAAATCGAAATGTTAAGGTTCCGTCCAAACCTTGTCATAAGCGGTTCAAAGCCCTTTGCAGAAGATACCTGGAAAATCATCAGAATTGGTGACGTGGTTTTTGAAAATCAAAAACCCTGTACTCGCTGTATCTTTACGACTCTTGATCCAGTTACCGCTCAGCGTAGTCCCAAAGGTGAGCCACTAAAATCCCTTGCGAAGTTCAGGTTGGTTAATAAAGAAGGTGTCACATTCGGAGTGAACTTAGTTGCACAAAACGAAGGGGAAATTAAGGTTGGCGACTCGGTGGAAATTCTTGAATACAAAGAGCCAGAGAAATATGAGGATAGACGCAAACCTAAAAGTTAGCGCCTATCCATTTAGGGGCTAATGAGCCTGTGATGGCTGATACCCTACTCTATGCAGACCGGTTGATTGTTTGGAGCGTCGATTGATGGCTGCCATCCAGACACCGGTAGCCATACCTACCACAATACTTGTGACGATGGCGGCTTGAAAAGAAAGGCCAGTGTAACTCCACTGTAGCGCCCACATAGCAAGACCCCAAAGAATGGAAAATTGCACCCCTTTAAATACGGCATCACCGATAAAGGAGCTTGGTGCCCCAAATCCTGCAAAGTGGATTTTTTCGGCTAATTTTTCAACAGGTGATGAGCTAAAATTGCTAAATAACATTATGCCCTCTCCTAAAGCTGTTAATGTTGCGTTAAGAATAATGGGCTAAGTCTGTTAAAGACAGATAGGTAAGCTAGCTTCCACAAGCTTACCTCCTTCATTGCGAAGTTAATGCAATCGTGCAAACTGTGACAATAATGTTGTGATAGTTATGAATATCTCATGAATAATGCAATTTTACTTACGTATTTATACGAAATACCACCATTTCCTTATGGAGAATCCCCTGCTCCAGGCATAGGCTTGTAAAAAAAGGGAGGTGATTGTTATGAATACAATCCAGATCTCACAATGTGTTGAAGACATCACACCAGAACGGTTAAAAACAGGCTCAATTTTTGGTGCCTTAAGCCCATCTGGTATTCAATATCTAGTCAACGAGGGGGAGCTATTACATTTTTCAAAGGGTGAAAGCGTCTTTGAAAATGAGGACAAGGGCGATTTTTTCTACATCGTTATCACCGGAGAGGTAGCTTTCTATAAAAAGCACTCCACCAATGCAACACTCATAAGACGAGTGTCGTTTGGTGAAGCGCTTGGCTATGTCACCATGATTTCTCTGACACAACGTTTGGGGAATGCCAGAGCAGAAAAAGACGCCATACTTTTAAAAGTGGATTACAACTTGTTTGCGGCTTTCCACGATAAACACGCCTTTGACTTCGGTATTTTGATCTTGAATCTTTCACGTGACATGGCGCGAAACATTCAAAAGCTTAGCAATACCATTGCTGTTGCCAATATAGACGTGGATTTGACTTTTTAAATCTCAGCCGCGACAACTGAAATTTCAACTAATAGTTCGGCACGGGCAAGGCGCGCTTCAACGCATGCTCGTGCTGGGGCAAAACCTTCCGGAACCCAAGCATCCCAAACAGCATTCATTGCCGCAAAGTCTTTCATATCACGCAAATATACCGTTGCAGAAAGAATGTGTTGACGATCTGATCCAGCCTGAACTAATAAAGCATCCACCTTATCAAGCATGGTTTGAGTTTGCTCGCTAATGCCGGTCTCAGCATCCGCTGCCACCTGGCCACATAGATAAATCGTGCCGTTATGCTTCACAATGCGGCTCATACGTTGACCCACTTCAAGACGCTCAATATCTGCCATTTCATCATTCTCCATTAAAGTAAAAAACACTAGAATAACAGCAAATAATAAGAATATTTCACTATTTAACTTAAGATTCCTAGTGATTTAAATTAAAACTCCAACCCCTTCTGGGCTTTTATGCCACGCTTGAAGGCATGTTTGATCTCTTTAATTTCGCTGACTGTATCAGCGAGTTCTACAAGCTCATCTGATGCTCCACGACCTGTCACCACCAGATGCTGAGAGTCAGGACGATTCATAATTGCATCCAAAACAGGGTCCGCGGACAAATACTCATAGTGAAGCAGATAGGTCAATTCGTCTAAAACCACAAGATCATAGGACTCATTGGCTAACAACTGACTGGCTTTTTGCCATGCAGCTTCTGAACTAAGTATGTCCTTTTCTCTATTCTGTGTTTCCCAAGTAAAGCCTGAATCCATGATATGCCAAGTGACGTTTTCATGGGACTTGAAGAAGTCTATTTCACCTGTGTTCCATTCACCCTTTAGAAATTGAACCACTCCGACTCGCATATTATGCCCCAGGGCTCGTGCGACCATACCTAATGCCGAACTGGACTTACCCTTACCGTTTCCCGTCAGCAAGACAAAGGTTCCTTTATCTTGCTGTGCTTTGGCAATACGCTTGTCCACATGCTGCTTAATCGCTTTCATGCGTTGGTTATGCTTCTCGGGATCGTGAATTGCTTTTGCCATGGTTTAGATCCTTTCCAATTGTGTTTTAAGACTCTCAAGCCATAACTCAAGAATAGTTTGAACGATATAAGATTTACTTTTCCATAGCGTGGCGGAAAAGGTCCCTTTCAATTCATAGGACACGGTAATGTCTGTGGTACGTTTATTCATGGATGCCAGATCAAAGCACCAAGTTTCTGTATGGTTTAGAAAACAATAACGAAATGAACTTTGAAACGATAGATGGGTGGGAGCGCGGCTTTGTAGTACCTCAGCATTCAGATGCCAGGGGCCTTTCAGGGATCGCAAATCCATCTGTAAATTTGACCCCGTGTGAAAGCCAAAGGAGGCCTGAAGACTTTTTACCGCATGATTCCATTGGCCTTGGTCAGGTGCGATCAACATGCCCCATGCTTGATTGCACGGGACATGTACAACAATGTTATATGATCGCGAAAACATACCTAGATGCGATCATCTTCTGGGTCATAGCCTAGATTTGGTGCTAACCAGCGTTCCGCATCGTCTTTAGACATGCCTTTTCGGTCTGCATAGCTTTCAACCTGATCTGGTCCTATTTTACCTACGCCAAAGTAATTACTATCACTATTACCGAAATACCAGCCACTGACAGCTGCCGTGGGTAACATGGCATAGCTTTCAGTTAGCTTCATGCCGATATTGGACTCTACATCCAGCAACGCCCACAATTTGTCTTTTTCAGTATGATCTGGACAAGCTGGATAGCCAGGGGCAGGACGAATACCCTGATATCTTTCTTTGATCAGTTCTTCGTTAGTTAAGGTTTCATCCGCTGCATAGCCCCAAAGCTCTTTACGAACTCGTTCATGAAGATACTCAGCAGTGGCTTCTGCAAGTCGGTCTGCTACAGCCTTAATCATAATGGAGTTATAATCATCATGGTCTGCCTCAAACCGCGCAACTATCGGATCGATACCAAAGCCAGCAGCACAGGCGAAAGCTCCCATGTAGTCATTCGCTTCTCCCACAGGTGCAACAAAATCAGATAGACACTGGTTGTATTTACCTGGAGCCGTTAGGTCATTCTGGTTGCGTAAGAAATTCAAGCGAGTCAACTCTTGGGTTCGACTTTCGTCTGCGTAGATCGCAACATCATCATGATCCACTTGGTTAGCAGGGAACAAGCCAACAACTGCCTTGGCATCCAACCAAGCCTCCTCAATGACCACATTAAGCATTTCATTTGCATCGGCGAACAGGCGAGTCGCCTCCTCTCCTACCACTTTATCTGTTAAGATTTTGGGGTAAGCACCAGCCAGCTCCCAGGTTTGGAAGAATGGTGTCCAATCGATGTAGTTCTTCACCTGATTAAAATCAATATCACTGTTTTCGAATACTGTGATACCGAGCTCTTTAGGTGTCACTACCTTAGTGAAATCAACAGGTGTTTTGTTAAAACGAGCTTTATCAAGGGACACACGGCGACCTGCGCTAGCACGGTCTTTGTAACGTTGACGGGTTTTCTCGTAGTCATCCTGGATCTCGGCAATAAATTTAGCGCGACGCTCTTCGTCTTTGCTTAATAATGCACTGGCAACACCCACGCTTCGAGAAGCGTTAGTCACGTGAACCACTTGGTTGTTCTTGTAGTTCTTTTCGATCTTAACCGCAGTATGAGCTTTGGATGTGGTTGCACCGCCAATCATGACAGGCAATTCAAAACCTTGGCGCTGCATTTCTTTAGCCACATGAACCATTTCGTCGAGAGATGGCGTAATCAAGCCTGACAACCCAATAATGTCCGCACCCTCTTCTTTCGCGGTACGTAAAATTTTCTCAGAAGGCACCATAACGCCCAAGTCAATCACTTCGAAGTTATTACACTGTAGCACTACACCCACAATGTTTTTACCAATGTCGTGGACATCGCCTTTTACCGTTGCCATGACGACTTTACCGGCACTGGATGACCCGCCTGAATTGTTGCGAGCTTTTTCTTCTTCGATAAATGGCATCAAGTAGGCAACTGCTTTTTTCATTACCCGAGCAGACTTAACTACTTGTGGTAGGAACATTTTACCGGAGCCAAACAAGTCGCCCACAACCCCCATGCCATCCATGAGTGGTCCTTCAATCACTTCTAATGGACGGTCAAACTGCTGACGAGCTTCTTCCGTATCATCTTCGATGAATTCGGTTATGCCTTTTACCAAAGCATGGGTCAAACGCTCACCCACTGGCAGATTACGCCATTCTTGGGTTTCTTTCTCAGCTACTTCCCCAGACCCCATATACTCACCCGCAATGGCTAAGAGGTTGTCTGTGGCATCAGGAGTGCGATTTAGGACTGCGTCTTCAACGGCGTTACGAAGTGCTTCTGGAATGTCTTCGTAAACGGCAAGCTGCCCAGCGTTTACTATACCCATGGTCATGCCGTTTTTAATCGCGTGGTATAGGAACACCGCGTGGATAGCCTCACGCACGGGGTTATTACCACGGAAAGAGAAGGATACGTTCGAAACACCCCCTGAAATTTTCGCGTAAGGCAACTCACGCTTGATGTCTGCCGTTGCTTCAATGAAGTCCAAAGCGTAACGGTTATGTTCCTCAATACCTGTAGCAATGGCGAAGATGTTCGGGTCAAAGATAATGTCTTCCGGTGGGAAGCCAACTTTATTGACGAGTACATCGTAAGATCGGCGACAAATTTCAATCTTACGCTCACGGGTGTCCGCTTGGCCCACTTCATCGAATGCCATAACAATCACTGCGGCGCCGTATTTCATCAGGGATTTCGCCTGATCGATGAACTTATCTTCCCCTTCTTTCAAGCTAATGGAGTTAACCACCCCTTTACCTTGAATGAGCTTCAAGCCCGCTTCGAGAATCTCCCACTTGGAAGAATCAAGCATAATCGGCACACGGGAGATATCAGGCTCAGACGCGATAAGCTTCAGGAATCGCTCCATGGCAGCCTGAGAATCCAGCATCCCTTCGTCCATGTTGATATCAATGACCTGTGCGCCATTCTCAACCTGCTGACGAGCCACATCTAATGCCGTGTCAAAATCACCCTCTTTGATCAGGCGTTTAAACATAGCAGAACCAGTGACATTGGTTCGCTCACCGACGTTAACGAAGAGACTTTCTTCACTGATGTTAAAGGGCTCAAGTCCTGACAGACGACATTCTTTAGGGATCTCAGGGATCTCTCGGGGAGCCGACTCTAAAAAGGCATCTGCAAAAGCTTTAATATGAGCAGGCTCAGTACCACAACAACCACCAATGATGTTTAGAAAGCCCGCCTCAGCCCAAGACTGAATCTCTTCCAGCATTTCCTCTGGAGTCTCATCATACTCACCAAACGCATTAGGAAGACCAGCGTTAGGGTGAGCAGATACATGGGTATCGGCAATACGGGATAACTCTTCTACATATTGACGTAAGTCTTTTGGTCCAAGGGCACAGTTCAAGCCAACTGATAGAGGCTTGGCGTGGGAGATAGAATTCCAGAACGCTTCTGTTGTTTGACCTGATAAGGTACGACCTGAAGCATCTGTGATGGTACCTGAGATCATAATAGGATAACGCTGACCGTGATCTTCGAAATATTGTAATGCCGCATAAATAGCTGCTTTAGCATTCAAAGTATCAAAAATAGTCTCGATCAGAATGAGATCTACACCACCTTTCACGAGACCATCAATGGACGTTGTATAGGCGTCTACAAGCTCGTCAAAGGTAATGTTTCGGAAACCAGGGTCATTTACGTCAGGGGACAAAGAGCATGTTCGGCTTGTGGGACCCACCGCCCCCGCTACAAAACGAGGTCTTTGCGGGTTTTTGGCAGTTATTTTATCGGCAGCTTGTCGAGCCAAACGCGCAGACTCGTAGTTGATCTCATAGCTAAGAGATTCCATGTGGTAATCCAACATGGAAATATGGTTTGCGTTAAAGGTGTTGGTTTCAATGATGTCCGCACCAGCTTCTAAATAAGCTAGGTGGATAGCCTTGATAATCTGAGGTTGTGTCAGTGACAGAAGGTCATTGTTGCCCTTCAGCTCACTTTCCCAGTCGCTAAAGCGCTCGCCGCGATAGTCACCTTCTTCCAATTTGTAACTTTGGATCATGGTACCCATACCACCATCCAGAATCAGGATATTCTCTTTTAATCGGCTTTCTATAATGTCGTACGAGCGGGACTTCACCACAATTACTACCTCAAACAATTTTATGCGAGGCTACTATACCAAACCCAACTTTGATGTTGTTGAATTTTAGTAATGAAATGATGAATGAAGTCCCATATGGCGTTGATTTTTAAGACAGTTGCCCAGATGCGCCATTATTTATTGGATTGACGTCCAGATTTGCCCACTGCAAAACCTATGATTAACCCTCCTAAAATGGCCAATGCCCAGTAACCGTATTTCGCCATCCAATCATTAGATATTAATTCTACCTGAGTATGGTCACGGTAAACCTTTCTTTGGAAGGAGTGCCCGTCATAATTCACACTTTGGTTAACGACAACATTGAGTGTTGCATTAGGGGCCTCATTCAGACCTGTTAGACGCCAACGGAAGCTAACTTGCCCATTTTCCACTGTCGATTCGGCCTCAGAAGCACTCATCATACTCAAGGCACTGTCAGTAAACAGCTCAGCATAGAAACTTTGCCCTTGAACAGCATTATTCACATTGGCAGCAAGTTGAATCTCGAAGGTATCTTGGACGTTGGCAGAGCTTGGCAGTGACCAACGAACATTGGTCAGCTCACTATTTAATTGTCGCTGCAGAGACTGAACAGCCCCTTCAAATGGAATAAGATTATTAACCTGTGCCTCTAAGGCAGCACGCTGTTCAGTTTGCTGGCTGGCTTGGGCTTGTAACTCAGCCACCTGTGCAGCACTGCCCTCTCTAATACGCGTCATTTCTGCACGGTATTGCTCTTTTTGTGCTTCGCTTTCTATGAGTTGTGCTTGAAGGTTTTGTAACTCTGCGTCTTGAGCACTGATCTGTAAGCGAAGTTGCTCAATGTCTTGGGTTAAGGTGTCGTTCGCTGCTTTAGTGGTACGATATGTTGATTCGAGCTCTGCAAGCTGTCGGTCCAAGCCCTCTTCTTGTTCCTCAAGTTCATTTTCTAAAGCGATAACATCATTTTGATAGTCTGATATGAGTCCGTTTTGTGCATTAAGCTCTGCTTTCAGACGGGTGATTTCTGCATTAAGAGCAGCAGTATCGGGGGCTTCGGTTTCCCCATCAACAACCTCAATCGTTCCACCACGAGCCATCTCAGCATTGCTGTTTTCAAGGGAATTAATTACGTTACTTTGCACACGAATTTTATCCCACAGCACCTGATGTTGTGCACGAGCTTCAGATAAGGCGCCACCTAACTTAAGGTTTTCTTGATTAAGTGCATCATATTGCGCCTCTAACTCTCCATTACTCGCTAACAATGCATCGTAGTGACTTTTTAGATGAGCATGTTCAACCGATAGGTCTCGGTAATTCTTACTCAATGCATAATGGGCGCTGTCTAGGGTTCTAAAACTTTTGTTGAGCTCAATAAAGTCTGCTTCTTGAGAAGATTGTTCAGCAAGCAACCCTTGGTTTTGCTGCTCAAGAGTTTGGATCCTTGCAGTTAAACGATCATTTTCTAAGCGTAATTGGTTGTAATCGATTTCTAATTTATTACGTTGAGCTTTAAGTGTTTCGATTTGACTTAGGGCTGTTGCATCAGTGCCTTGGCTCATAAGTTCGGCAATCTGTAACTCTTTTTGATCAAGGGCTTGAGTCAAGGTTGCAATCTGCTCTGAATTGGCTGCGAGTTGCTCTTTAAGGGCATCGATTTGATCTTGATGTTTTTCCTGATCAGAGGTCGATGAGGATTCTGTAGGCGTCACAACCACTTGCTCAGTCAAGCTGGAGCCGTTATCTGTTGTATTTGATGTTGTACTACATGCAGATAGCATAACACCCAAAGCAACTGGAGTAAGATAACTGAACGACTGTTTCATTATTATTGGCTCCCTATGTCAACGTTTGACGCCTGTGATCGTAAAATGCTTGAGATAACAATAAAGTCTAGCTTGTATCCCTGACAATTACCTTACAAAAAAAAGCGCTGGTCTGACCAGCGCTTTTCGTAATTTATGCAAGACTCTTTGAAACCACTTCGTAAACGTCTTTCGACAAATCCTCCCCTGCGATTCGCTCGAGTTGAGCCTTCATCAGACCAGAGAGCTCTGGCTCCATACGTTGCCATCGAGTGAGTGGCGTACATAATCGAGAAGCAATTTGAGGATTACGTTTATTCATCAGGATGATCTGATCCGCCAAAAAGGCATAACCGCTACCATCTAAATTATGGAAAGCTTGGGTGTTCTGTCCCAAACCACCGATTACCGCTCGGAGTTTATTTGGGTTTTTAATGTCGAAGTTTGGGTGTTCCATTAGGGATTTAACATTCGCCAAACCGTTTTCCTGCTCTCTTGCAGCACTTAACATCAACCATTTAATAACCACTAAAGCTTCGTGCTTCCACTGCTCATAGAAGGCATTGAGCAACTCATCGGCTTCAGGCAAGTCGAAATTAACAATGATGCTAAGCGCGGCAAACTGGTCAGTCATATTGTCTGCATTGCGGTATTGTCTCACTGCAACACTGGCGGCTTCGTCACTACCTGCTGCGACCCAATAAGCCAGGGCAGCATTCTTTAATGATCGCTTAGCGATCTGTTCTGCAGTGGCTTCATATGGCCCATCAGTAGTATTAGTTTCATATGCTACTTTAAATTCTTGCTCTAACCCTTTTGCTATTAACTCTCGTAAATGTTTACGAGCGGCTTTAATGCCATGGGGGTCAATTTCTTCCGCCAGTTCGGACATGTAAGCTTGGCTTGGCAAAGCAAGAATCAAAGCAACCATGGCTGGATCAAGGGTTTTGTCACTTAAAAGCGTAGCAAAGCCTTTTAGTAACTGAGTCTCTTCACTCAAGGTTTGCCCTGCTTGATACTGAACAATTAATTGGTTCAGTTCGTTTACAGCAAGCTGCTGAGAGGCACTCCAACGGTTGAATCCATCCGCATCACCAGACATAAGCTGAAGCAGTTGCTCCGTAGAGTAGTCATAATTAAGTTTAACCGGCGCAGAGAATTCACGTAGTAGCGAAGGCACTGGTTGCTCAGTCACATTCTCAAAGACAAAGGTTTGCTCTGCGTCTTTTAAATGCAAAACTGTTTCATCATGAGTATTGCCTTCATAAACAAAACTTAAAGGCTCGTTGTTAGCGCTAACAAGGCCAACTTTAACAGGTATGTGCAATGAGAGTTTAGTGGGCTGCCCAGGTGTCGGGGGAGTCATTTGCGACATATGAAGACGGTAAGTTTTGCTTGCCTCATCATATTCGTCAGTCACAGTGACACGAGGTGTTCCTGCTTGAGAATACCAGCGCTTAAATTGACTTAAATCCACGTCATTGGCGTCTTCCATGGCCGCAACAAAGTCGTCACAGGTCACAGCCTGACCATCATGTCGCTCAAAGTATAAATCGGACCCTTTACGGAAGCCTTCTTCACCCAACAGGGTGTGTATCATACGCACGACTTCTGAGCCCTTCTCATAGATGGTCAGGGTGTAAAAGTTCGAGATTTCGATAAAGGATGCTGGACGAATCGGATGGGCCATAGGGCCTGCGTCTTCGGCAAACTGGGCTGTCTTTAAAAAGGACACATCTTCGACACGTTTAACCACAGATGAATGGGTATCCGCGGAGAAGCTTTGATCACGGAAAACCGTAAAGCCTTCCTTTAAACTTAATTGGAACCAATCACGGCAGGTCACTCGGTTACCCGACCAGTTATGGAAGTATTCATGGGCTACGACCGCTTCCACGCGAAGATACGCGTCATCCGTTGTGGTTTTGGGGCTTGCTAACAAACAGGAGGAGTTAAAGATATTTAACCCTTTGTTCTCCATGGCTCCCATATTGAAGTCATCAACGGCAACGATCATAAATATATCCAGATCGTATTCACGCCCATACACTTCCTCGTCCCACTTCATGGAACGTTTTAAGGAGTCCATGGCGAAATCCACTTTATCAATATTATGGGGTTCAGTGTAAATCTGCAGTGCCACTTCTCGACCACTCATGGTCACGAATGTGTCATTGATGACGTTCAGATCACCGGCCACCAAAGCAAAAAGATAGGCAGGCTTAGGGAAAGGATCATTCCAGGTAACAAAGGTCTTACCTTCTTCTGTCTTACCCCGTTCGATCTCATTCCCGTTTGAAAGCATAACGGGGTATTTGCTTTCATCGCCAATGATGGTGGTTGTGAATACTGACATTACATCAGGACGATCCAGGTAATAGGTAATGTGACGGAATCCTTCCGCTTCACATTGAGTACAGAACATTGAGGAAGATCGGTATAAGCCTTCCAACTTGGTATTATTCTGGGGCTCAATCAATGTTTCGCAGGTCAAAATGAATTCATTCGGTGTCGCCGTAATGATCAACTTATCATTAACCAAAGAATATTCTTCTTTTGGTAATTCATACGTATCAATCGCCACGCCAATCAGCTTAACGTCTTCACCACCATCCAACACAAGAGGCGCTGTGGCAGAGTTAGATTCTGGGTTCCGACGCAGATGAAGCCGAGAGGTTACAATGGTTTGGGTTTCATCTAGATCAAAGGTCAGCTCCGTTTTATCAATCAAAAACTCTGGAACTTTATAATCCTTTAAGTAAATGGCGGATGGATTCTGTTCTGACATGCTAACGCTCCTATAGCGTGAATTCTGCTTCGTATCCAGTGTACTTACGTAGATTGATCACCCCAGTATCAAGCAGCCAATATTGCCCCTTGATGCCCAGTAAGGTGCCTTCTACCAATGGGGTCTTCTCAGCATTAATGCTAGTCACCTTGGTGGGGTGCTCTAAAATTGGATACGTAAACTCGTGGGTTTGATTGGTATGGTCTAGCTCTTGAATCGATTGAAGACCAAATTCATTCTGCAAGGCGTCCAAGCCTTCCCATAGCTGATTTATCAAGCGTTCTTGCTCTGCAGCCAAGTCAAATGTCAAGTCGCTGCCCTTGAGCATATTGCGCCAATTGGTCTTGTCAGCCACTTCATTTTTAAACAAAGTTTCGACCAATCCTGACATTCTTCTACTTTCAACCAAGAACATGGCTCTTGCCTGAGTGGCACCTTGATCTAACCATCGTGTGGGCAGCTGATCGCCTCGGGTAATCCCAACTTTGAGTGCCGTGGTATTGGCGAGATAGACATAATGGCTTTGCATGCAATACTGCTCTGCCCATTCCGGTTCACGGCAAGTGCCCAAATGGAAATGACATTTCTCAGGGCTCATGATGCAGGTATCACAGGCCGCAAGTTTCTTAAAACAGGGAAAGCAAAAACCTTGGCTAAAGGACTTTTTACTTGCACGACCACAATGGATACAGTGAATAGCGCCACTAAATTTTAACGAAACTTTTTGCCCTAACGCCGAAGACAGAGGGATTAGCGAGTCCCCTATTTTTAGCTCATAGTGAACCTTACCGTCTTGATCGGCACTGGCTGCCATTTTTCGAAGATCGCCCTGAATCATGAATCAGCATCCGGGTTGTTCACCCATTTGACCGTATCATGCTGCAAAGTATCTGTTTTGGTATCACAACCCTTATGAACTTCACGATCGATGTAGCCTACGCGTTGCTCTTCGGACTTATTGGTATAGTCATAGGTGATGACCGCCTGCATACAGATCTCAATTTGCTCCGGTGTCAGCTTGACGCCGTTAGGCCATTTACCTAATTCAATAGCTTGCTTGAGTCGCCCATAAACTTCTGGGGACATATTATCGATCATATCTTTAAAATTCATTTTAACTCTTCCAGGCACACTGGTTAACGAAACAAGGTTAGCCTTGTCGCTTAAATACTTTGAAATAAAGGCTATATACACCCGCCAAGATCAAACCTGACATTAGGCCGATTAAGTGCGCCTCGTTGGCCATATTGCCAAGCCCAAGCATGGCAAAAACATCGGTGTAACCAAGCACTAACCATACGGTAAAAAACACCATTAATGGCTTAGAGATAATCTTAGGCCATCCCTTCACTAAAATAGGCATTAACCAGGCAAAGCCCACCAGCCCATATACCAAACCAGACAGGCCACCAAACAAAGGGGAACCATTGATTAAATACTGGCCCACGTTACTGACAACTGAGACCGACAGGGTAAACAATAACCAAGCCACAGAACCTATCAGCCGCTCAACCTTACGGCCTAAATCCCAGACCCAAAGGGCGTTGAATATTAAATGCGCTGCGCCAAAGTGTATCAAAGCAGGTGTAAACAAGCGCCAGTATTCCCCTTGGGCAAGAACTTCTTCCAAGGGATAAAAACGTATTCTATTGCCCAACAATTCAAACGAAGAAATGGTAAACCATCCGACGTTCTCTAAATACTCTCCAAGACCAGTGATCACTGACACAGCGAAGGTGGCAGCTAACAAAGCAATGGTTAACGGGGACATGTGCCAATCCGCAAGCAAGCGGCTTGGTTTACTGACATTTTGAGTATCATGGACCATGAAGTCAGCATGGGGATCATGCTGCCAAGATTCTAAGATAGCCATGGCACCATGAGATTGCTTCGGATCTAACAACCATAGTTGGTTGCCATGGTCAGATTGCAAAATGCGATGGCTAATGCCTTGTTTCCAAAGCACCTTGCTCAATGAAGCAGGATCTTCATTAGAAGCAAATTCGTAGATTAATAGCATGCTACCCTACTAAACGATTCAGTTATTGGCGGTAACCAGACTGCCAACCGAGTTTGCTACGACAGACGTCATAGAAGTCATGATCCTTAGGGTGAATCAAACGAATGCCCCCTTGACGACGAGAAATATGAATCTCATCCCCTGGTGCGGCAGTAATATTAAGCTGACCATCACAACTGACACTGGGGTAAGTTAAGTTTGACTCACAGACAACAATACGAATCTTGGCGTCCGCATCAATCACAATAGGTCGATTACTCAATGTATGAGGATGCATTGGCACCAGTACCAAAGCATTCAGCTTAGGTAGCATTATGGGACCGCCAGCAGATAATGCATAGGCGGTAGAGCCTGTTGGTGTTGCCACAATCAAACCATCAGACTTCTGGTTCATTACGAACTGGTCATCAATGAAAAGGTCAAAGCGAATCATTCGAGCTGATTTACCCGGGTGAAGCACTAAGTCGTTTAAGGCAATACCTTCACCACTGGGACGATTTTGTCGTTTTATCTTGGCCTCAATCATGAAGCGCTGCTCTTCTAGGTACTCTCCACGCAGGATAGGACCCAACTCAGCTTCAAAATTATTCGGAGATATATCGGTAAGGAAACCTAAAGTCCCTCGGTTCACGCCTATGACAGGGATATCAAAGTCGATAATGGCACGTGCGGCACCTAAAAAGCTGCCATCTCCGCCTACCACCATCACAAGATCACAGTGACTGCCAAGCTCTTTCAACGGTGCAAAAGGCGTTCGCATGCCGGGCATCATAGTTGCTAAGTCAGACTCCAGTACGGGAGACACCCCTTCTTCTATAAGGTAGTCCATTAAACGTTTAACGGTATCTAAGATCTGTGGCTTATCTAAGCGAGCGATAATGCCAATCCGTTTGAAAAGACTCATTGAGTAAAGGTTCCCGTTACTTGAGTTGCAATTGTCTGTCTTACTGATCACGTCTATATCTGGGTGTTAAGAGACACTTCAATAAATTAGAGCATAAACAGCATATTAAAAATGAGAATGTAACATGAAGCCATAGCATTCGCCATGGAACCAAACCCGTATCCGGCTCAATAATCTATTGAATCAAATGGCCAGTGGTGTTTTGCCACACCGCGCCACCCTTGCAGACCACCGGTATGGATAAATAATGTGCGACGGTAAGGCCAACGGCCATCAGTGATTAATTGCTGCACTTGGTAAAGCATCTTCCCTGTGTACACTGGGTCCAGCTTTAGTGTTGGATTTAATGAATACACGTCACATAAAAAGGCGAATAGCTCTGGTGAGAATTTACCGAATCCTCCATGATAACACTCATCAAATGTAAGCAGATGTTTGCCCGAGGTGTCCACTAATGCTTGGCTGCGAATGTCCAGCTCAAGATTCTTAGTGCCTTTCAAAGCGCTAAAAACGGCAAGCTGGGATACATTGGATGAAGAAAGAAACCCTGCTGCAGTGGTGCCAGTGCCACTTGCAAGACAGACCATGTCCCATGGTTCACCTCCTGAACCATTATTATTTAAAATCCCTTCGGCCCAGTCTTGACACCCTTTTACCCCTAGGGGCCCAGAGCCACCTTCAGGTATCCAATAAATAGTATTGAAATCGCTGTCCACCTGACGCTTCACATCAGAATCAAGACCACGCTTATAGTCTTGGCGGCTACAGGGATAGAGAATGGCTCCGTTACACACAGCAGTTCTCAAGGTGTCAGTAAGACTTGGCTGCACCTCTCCACGAACCACAACAATTGGCTGTAACCCAAGCTCAACGGTTCGCTTAACGAAAGCATCTATATGATTCGAGTAAGGGCCGCCAAAGGTAGCAATGTATCTCACCCCTTCTATTAGAGCTTTTTCGAGATGATATTTAAGCTTATGCTGTTTATTACCTGGGGCCACACTTATCTCTAAGTCACCGCGATAAATGAAAAGGCCTTGATGATCATCAAGAGTCTGTCTATCTGGTAACCATATCCGCTCTATTTTCAAATTGCCTTCCAATTTATCGAACCGTAACAAGCTGCCACATGACTAAAGCGCCGTATGATGCGCGTTTTTCTCATGCAAGAAAATCCCTTAGGGAGGATTTTATTTGATAGAATTTCATTAGAGAGAATGCATAAAGCGGAGAAAACCAAATGATCCCCAAGCTATCCGAAGTCACGCCAATTCAGGCAAAATACCTCGCTTTCATCGAGCGCCTGAAGGCTTCAGGATTCCAAGGTGACACCAATCCTGATTACGCCAATCGAGTGGTACTGTCCACCGACAACTCCATCTACCAAGTGTTGCCTCAGGGTGTCATCTACCCTAAATCAATTGAAGACATACAACGCATCACCCGCCTTTCTAATGAAGACGAATTTCACGACATCGTATTGAGTCCTAGGGGTGGCGGTACGGGCACCAACGGACAATCATTAAGTGATGGATTGATCGTCGATATTTCTAAGCACATGAATCAAATTCTTGAGATCAATGTGGAAGAAGGCTGGGCGCGAGTTCAGACTGGTGTGGTAAAGGACCAACTTAACAAAGCTGCCGCTGAACATGGGTTATTTTTTGCTCCTGAACTCTCAACCAGTAACCGAGCGACCGTTGGCGGCATGATCAATACGGACGCTAGTGGTCAAGGCTCGGTGATGTACGGTAAAACCCGAGATCACGTACTGGAGCTCAAAACCGTTCTTCTGGATGGTACCTTATTAGAAACACAACCGGTTGATGATGAAACACTAGAATCCATTAAGTTGGGTTCAGATTATTCGTCCCACGCTCACCGAGTAATCGACACCATTCAAAAGACCAAGCAAAAGCAGATCGCGGAGACGTTTCCAGAGTTAAACCGTTGCTTAACGGGTTACGATCTGGCGCATATTCGTGATGAAAACGGTCTTTTCAACCTTAACAATATTCTCTGTGGGTCAGAAGGTACTTTAGGCTTCATCGTAGAAGCCAAAGTGAACCTATTAAAAATCCCTACCTATGCCTCTCTCGTTAACATTCGCTACAACAGCTTTGAAGCCTCTTTACGCCATGCCAAAGAGCTTCTCAGTGCAGGACCAACCTCTATTGAAACCGTTGACTCTAAAGTTCTTGGGCTGGCAAAAGGTGACATCATTTGGAATTCTGTCTCAGAATTCTTCCCTCAAAACCCCGGTGAAGACACACAAGGCATCAACCTTGTTGAGTACACAGGAGATAGCGAAGAAGACATCGCAGAGCGCATCAAAGTACTGACGGATCGCCTAGACGAATTATCCAAAGATCCCAACGGTAGTTTTCAGGGTTACACCATCGCCAAAGGACACAATAACGTTAATAAAATTTGGGGGATGCGCAAAAAATCTGTTGGCTTACTAGGCAATGCTCAAGGGGAACGGCGCCCTGTCCCCTTTGTAGAAGACACCGCAGTGCCACCAGAAAACCTAGCAGATTTCATCATGGAGTTTCGTGAGGTTTTAGACAGTTATGGCGTCACCTATGGCATGTTTGGCCATGTGGACGCAGGGGTATTGCACGTGCGCCCTGCCTTAGATTTAAAAGAAGCCGACCAAGAACCTTTGATACGTGAGATCACTGACAAAGTGGTGGCTCTCACCCAAAAGTATGATGGTTTGCTTTGGGGTGAGCATGGTAAAGGGGTGAGATCGGAATACGCCCCCGCCTTTTTCGGAGACCTCTACCCATCTGTACAAGAAATCAAAGGCGCATTTGACCCTCGAAACCAACTTAACCCTGGGAAGATTGCCACGCCCTATGAACTGGGTGCTGAACTTCTTAAAATTGATGAAGTCCCCATGCGCGGCCAATTTGATCGACAGATCCCTATTTCAAACCGAGATCAATTCAAAGAAGGCATGTACTGCAACGGCAATGGCGCCTGCTATAATTTCGACCCAAATGATGCTATGTGTCCGTCATGGAAAGGTACGCGACAAAGAATCCATAGCCCTAAAGGTAGAGCATCTTTAATGCGAGAATGGCTTCGCGGCATGAGTGAGCAAGGTGTCGATGTCAAAAAAGCCAGCTATAACACCCGCCACACAAGCTTCTTAGCAGGCTTTATTCCACGTCTGCGAAACACCATCAGTAAACGCAAGGGTGAGTACGACTTTTCTCATGAAGTCCATGAATCCATGATGGGCTGTTTGGCCTGTAAATCCTGTGTTGGACAATGCCCAATAAAGGTGGATGTGCCGGAGTTTCGCGCGAAATTCTTGGAGCTCTATTACAGCCGCTATTTGCGCCCAATGAAAGACTACTTTGTCGGCGGCCTAGAATTTGTAATGCCGACGCTTTCGGTCTTACCGCAACCCTATAACTGGCTCGTCAGTAATAAAATTGCCAATCGAGCGATCAGCAAGTTTGTTGGCTTCGAAGACAGCCCTAAATTTTCCCAATACAACCTTAAGCGAGAAATGTCCCGTCGTGGCATTCGCTTAGCAACACCTTTAGCCATCGAGGCACTCAGCCCTAAGGACCGTAAGCGCGCAGTCATAGTGGTACAGGATGCATTCACTAGTTATTTTGAAACTGAGCTGGTGTTGGACATGATGGAGCTACTAAGCCGACTAGGTTTCCAAGCCTATTTAGCCCCCTTCTTGCCAAACGGCAAGCCATTACATGTTCATGGCTTCCTAAGATCATTTGAACGTACAGCACGCAAAAACCTAGACATGCTGCAAAACTTGTCCTTCTATGGCATTCCACTCATTGGTGTGGACCCGTCCATGACCCTGACCTATCGGGCAGAATACGCCAAAGCTTTTGGCAACAGTCGTCCGATTCCAAAAGTTCAGTTAATGCAGGAATGGCTCGCAAACCAATCCACCCATTTAGAAAAACAAGCCATTTCAGTCAAAGATGAGCAATACCATATGATGGCTCATTGTACTGAGAAAACAAATGCACCAAGTTCAATCAAAGACTGGCAGAAGGTATTTGAATTATTAGGCTTAAAGCTACAAGTTGAGAATGTGGGTTGTTGTGGCATGGCGGGCACATACGGTCACGAGTCCAGTAACAGAGCCACATCAGAAGAGATATACAACCTATCATGGAGAGATAAGGTTAATAATGACCAGTTGCAGGATAAGCTAGTGGCAACAGGCTATTCATGTCGATGTCAGGCTAAGCGATTAGACACGGCTCACATTAAACATCCCGCTCAAGTTTTGCTAGCCCACGTAAAAGCCGATCACTAGCATACGGCATACATAGTCACTTAAGCGCAACTAGACCAAGCCATGCTTGGTCTTTTTATAACGAGTAACAAATGCCCCTTATCTACGAAACACAAGACGAATACGGCAACATCAAAGTATTTGATGATGGTAAATTTAGACTGCTGTCTTTTGCTGAAGGCGACGAGCAAACACGTATTCAACTTAAGACACCACATGTGCTTCAGCATGAATACACCCAAGCAATGCTGTTATCCCTACTAGACCGCACACCTAAACGAGTCGCCATTCTTGGCTTGGGGGGTGGCGCACTGGTTCACGCTCTAACCAAAGCCGTAAGCGGCATTCAGATAACCGCCGTAGAGTTACGCCCTGAAATCGTAGAGATTGCAAAGGAGTATTTCCGTTTACCTTCAAGTAAACGGATTCAGGTAATCACCGATGATGCCATTCATTACCTTGAAACAACCCAAGACAAAAAAGTCGATATTCTTTATACGGACCTTTATCAACACTTTGGCATGGATCAAAGGGTTGCCACTGAAAGCTTTTTAGAAAACGCCCAAAGACAATTAAAAGCCAGTGGATTGCTGGTATTAAACTGCTGGGATGAACACCAATACCACCCTGAACTCAAGGAAGCCCTGACCGATCGATTTAATCATGTTACTGCCTTGGACACTGGCTGCGGTAACTGGGTCGTGTTTGCAACGAACAGCCCCCATGATTTAAATGGAAAGCAACAAAAGGAAGAATGCGAGAAACTCAGTCAAACACTAGGTTTCTCTTTGACGAAATGGCTTTCAAGGTTGGAAAACATCACTTAGCACAGGCTAAGTGATGTTTAAATTCACTTTATGAACCCAGCACTCCATTAACCAACTCAACAGCCTCTTTTTCAAGTAAACCTAGGTGGTCTTCAGAGACAAAGCTTTCGAGGTAAATTTTGTACACGTTTTCGGTTCCTGAAGGACGGGCAGCAAACCAGCCATTGCTTGTTGCCACTTTTAGGCCACCGATTGCCGCCCCATTACCTGGAGCATGAGTCAATTTTTGCAGAATTTCATCACCTGCCAAGGTTGCTTGGGTAACAGCCTCCGCATTCAATTTACTTAAAATACTTTTTTGCTCAGGTGTAGCCGTCACATCAATACGTTTGTAGTAAGGCTTACCAAATTTAGCCACCTGCTCTTCTGCTATTTGTGCTGGGTTTTTACCGGTGACCGCTAAAATTTCTGCAGCAAGCAAAGCTAGGATAATGCCATCTTTATCCGTTGACCAAACACCCCCATCACGGCGCAAGAAGGACGCTCCAGCGCTTTCCTCACCACCAAAGGCCATGGTTCCATCAAAGAGCCCTTCCACATACCATTTAAAACCAACAGGCACTTCACACAACTGCTTGCCTAGGTCCTCAACAACACGATCAATCATGGCACTGGAAACAAGGGTTTTGCCGAATTGAATGTCCACAGGCCACTCTCGATGAGTTGCCAGATATTCAATCGCCACAGCCAAATAGGCATTTGGGTTCATTAGGCCGAAACCTGGACAAACAATGCCATGACGATCATAATCAGGGTCATTACCCACTGCCACATCAAATTGATCTTGAATCTTTAACAGGTTAGCCATGGCATAGGGTGACGAACAGTCCATCCGAATACGACCATCTTTATCAAGGGGCATAAAGCCAAAGGTTGGATCCACACGGTCATTAACCACCTCAATATTAAGACCATATTTCGCAGCAATCGGTGCCCAATAACCGATACCAGAGCCACCCAGAGGGTCAACCCCAATACGAACACCAGCCTTTTTAATGGCCTCCATATCAATGACATTTGCCAAGTCATCTACGTAATGAGAGATATAATCAAATGATTGAGCGCGCTCAAGGGCCGTTTCAAACGGGATACGCTTAACGCCCTCTAGATTATCTGCCAACAAAGCATTGGCTCTCGCTGCTATCCAGTCTGTAATGTCTTTGTCTGCAGGCCCCCCTTTAGGAGGATTATATTTGATCCCGCCATCTTCTGGAGGGTTGTGAGAGGGTGTGATGACAATGCCATCAGCCTTGTTAGTCCCAGAAGCGTTGTGAGTCAGAATAGCGTGAGATATCACTGGCGTTGGGGTATAGCCGTCACCCTCTTGGATCATTACTTGTACGTCGTTGGCCACTAACACTTCAATGGCTGTGCGAAACGCTGCTTCAGATAAGGCGTGAGTGTCTTTACCTAAAAATAATGGACCTTTAATGCCTTGTTCGGCACGGTATTCAGAGATGGCCTGACAAACCACCAAGATATGATGTTCATTGAAACTTTTATTAAGTGCACTACCTCGGTGACCTGAGGTACCAAAACTGACCTGCTCTACCCCAATGCTAGGATCAGGAGTCAAAGCATAATAGGAAGACACTAGTTTGGGGATATCAACAAGAGCGTTATGAGGTGCAAGCTGTCCTGCTTGGGGATGAATTGCCATATGAGGGGGCCTCTATTTAGTCATGGTTGCTAATATAGTCCCGAATATCGGCGAGAGTTTCAACGCCTATCAGGCGTAAAAACAATGATTTAGGCGGTCATTTAGACCGCCACATTAATATCTACTAAGAGCACACTCCCATTTTTAAGACGCACCGCCGCGGTTTTACAGTGTTTGCCAGAGTGAATGTCCAGGTATTCGTCCGACACAATAGCTCGCTGTGAACAACTTGCCTGACAAAAGTAGGGACGCCAAGACCAGTTCACAGCTTTCCATTGAGTCTGCTCATCGACAAAGCGTCCCTCATTGTTAAGTACATAGTTGGGACACTCCTGATACCCCTCACTGTCAGCGATAAAATATCTCAGCACCCCTTCTATGGAGGACAGCTTAGCTTCCATAGTCTGCTGCCCCGCCATGGTTTCCAAGTCAAGCAGTGTCACTTCATCTAAAATCGTTATCAGCGCATTATAGCGTTCAGACGAACGAATACTCTCCTCTTGCATGTGCTTGAAGAAGCGTTTGCGCAAGGCGCTAATTTGCGTTTGAAAAGTATCTTTTGATAAGAATTCTTTTTGGGCAGGGGAAAACAAGAAACCTTGCATATAATGAGCCCCACAACTTAGACCAAAAAAGAATTCGTCTTCTGTTTCCACGCCCTCGACGACAATGACTGCACCACTCTTAGTACAAAAATCCACTATGGACTTCACCGCAGACCCTGCTAACAAACCGCCTACTGAAGCCAACTTTAATAACTTCATATCCAGTTTGATTACATCAGGTTCAAGGGCGATAGCACGATCAAAATGGGAAAAACCAGAGCCAAAATCATCTACCGCAATACGCATTCCTGCATCACGATAGACCGACACCAGTTTTTTAAGATCTGAAACCTGTCCTTTCGTTTCAAGAAGTTCAATAACGACTTGGTTCGGCTTAAGAGAAGATCGCTCAATCATTTCAATGGTATGAATGATTGGGCGATCTTGATCATATTCAATCAACTCAGGTGAAATGTTCAGCGTTAAGCGGGTACCGTCAGGCAAAAGCGAGGCTTTAGTGATGGCTTGCGCTCGGACATACTGATCAATTTCCCGACGATCTTTTAACGAAATGGACGTATCACCAAATAAATAAGCCGCAGATGAAACATTAGCTTCGTCATCTTCATAACGTGCCAATGCCTCAAATGCTGTTATACAACCCGTAGATACTTCGACGATAGGCTGAAAATAGGGAATCAGTCCTTTTTTCAACAACGCCATCTCGGCTTGGCTCATTTTTATTCTCCATACTTAGGCAGCACTCACCTTAAATAATCCCACCAAACGTGACAAGGCATTTGCTTTCGCCTGCACCTGATCCGCATTGGCTTTCACCAAGCGAATACTTGATCCCATCTGTAATGCACTGGCTGCTACTTGATGGGCATGGTCACCATTTTTCTGGGTGGTGTCTGAAATTTGCTCAATGATTCGGAACATATCCGATGCAGCATTAGAGAGTGTATCACTGTCATTTGAAGCTGCTTCATTTTTTAGCAAACTTTCGTTCACATCCTTTATACCCTGCTCCATTAATAGTACGGCACGATCCGTTTCAGATTTGATTCCTTCTACCACGTTACCTATGTCTGCGGCGGCTGCAGCAGTACGATTTGCAAGGGCTCGCACTTCATCGGCCACTACTGAAAAGCCTCGCCCATATTCGCCTGCTCGAGCCGCTTCAATGGCTGCATTCAATGCCAATAAGTTGGTTTGGCTGGTGATATCGGTGATTTCGTTAACAAAGCGTCCTACATCCTCTGCCTGCTGACTCAAAAGGTTAACGGAATCGGCTGAGGTTTGAACCACATCCCGAATGGTTTCAGTACTTTGACGCACCAATACATATTGAGAATGGGCGCCTTGCACAGCTTTTTCCATGGTGGTTTTCATCACGCTTACACTACCATTGGCTTTCTCAACATACCCAGTTTGCGACTGAACCACACTTAACGAATCACTTGCTGCATCTTGCACCGCTTCAGCAGCTTGAGAAGCCTCTTTGTTAGAACCTTCCATTTGTTGGGTCAAAGACGATACTTCTTTAGCGGAGACAATGACCTCGCCAACAATCTGGTCTAAATTATCAACAAAGCTATTAATCCAACGACCAAGATAACCTGCCTCATTGGGCGGCAATCGAGAAACATCCATGCGCTGGGTTAAATTGCCTTCCCCCTCAGCTAAACCACGAATGACTTTAGCCATCCCCCCTAGTTGACGGGACAGTTTTGCGGGACCTTTTGCAGAGAAAAGCAATGACAGCAAAAATGCTACAAGAGCAGATAACCCAAGAGAGGCATAGACAGGCAAATCGGTGAAGGCATTGAGCCCAAATTGAACACCTAGGGTCAGCACCATGCATAGCCAATACATTCGCATCATGGTGTATTGAACAGAGCGTGGACGATACACCTCCTCCACATCGCCCTCACACATCATCCCCCATCGATCATCTGATCCTTTTAAGGTGAAAGTAACGCCCTTACCAATCACAGGTATGTGCCTATAATCTGAGTAACCTGGATATTTCACATAAAGGTTACTGCCATTCTTAATGGTTTCACGAACACCTGGGTGCAGCTGTCCTGTGGAGGGATCCGTAAACATCACTTCCAATTCTGTATGTTCTTTAATCTTTACAGTCCCGAAAGGCGTATTAACCCCTTGTTTAAGGTTCTCACCCAAGAAAAATGTGTCGTCTTCAAAACGTGAACGGCTTAAGGCGATGCCTGGTTTAATTTCTGGGTCAAATGATGACTCAACCATGAATAGATAATTATCACCCGACTCATTAAAGATATGGCCAGCTTCACGTTGAATCAAATCACTGAATACATCATTTGGAATTCGAGCCGCCAGCAACATGCTTTCACCGTCAAAAGTCACTGGCTGATAGAACATCATGGTCATCTGATCATGAAATTTTGAAGTAGTCGCCCCTAAAGCAAGTGTTACAGGGTCTCGATATGGCCCATGAAGAAAAGGCTTCTCTAGGGCCCGCTTGATGGCTTTAGTTTGCTCATGAACTAAGCCAGTTCGACTAGACTGACTAGAATAAAAAATTGTGCCATTTGATTGAATTAGAGATATTTCAGAAGCTTCTGGTAAGGACTGTGAAACAGTTGCTAGGGTACCGGAGAGATATTTCTTATCGATCGTGGATAAGGTTTGTGTCGTTTGTTCAAGTCGCTCCCAAACATTATTGGTAAATTGTTTTAGTAGCCTTACTCGAGTATTTGCGACACCTTCAAATGTCATTTCTATATCTTTATAGGATTTTCGGTTTAAGAAACAACTCCAGCCTAACTTGAATTTGCCGTTCGCACCGAACCATTTTAACCATTTCTTTTCATCTCGACTTAGCGCCATCGCATCACTAGCCAGTTGTGTCATAGTTCACCCTTCTATGGATTATAATAAATGCCCTCTTAACGGAGCTATTTAACCCACAGCAAAGCTCATACCAGAACTCAAAAGAATAGAATACGTATTCCAACACCTAAACTCTCAACACAAACGCAATCACTAGAGATAAACAAAAATTTGGACATAAACACTGGATTACAATTAGATGTCAGAAATATTAATCAACCGCACTGGATTATATCGATATAAATATAATTTATAATTCATCCGCAAAACCTTCTCACCTCCGTGAAGAGTTAACAAAAATAGCTTACACAACAACAAAATAGCACCAATTAAGAACATAACTTTACATTTCGCACCAAAGGCAATCACCGGAATATCAACTATCCTTATAGATGGAAAGTTGTTTGAGGGGCCAGGTTATGACGTTAGGAAAATCTGCGTTGCTGTTGTCTGGAGGTGGTGCCCGAGGAGCCTATCAAGTGGGGGTCTTAAGCGCCCTCAGCACAATGATGCCAAAGGGCTCCCCAATACCTTTTCAGGTGTTGTGCGGAACATCTGCAGGAGCATTGAACGCTGCCTTTTTAGCTACTCAAGCGAGCAATTTTAACAAGGGCGTCAAGCAGCTTTCGTTTATCTGGCGACACTTAACCCCTGACCAAATTTATGAAGTAAGTCGATGGCCACTTGCCTCCTCTATTACTAAAACGCTTGCGGCAGCTTTTCTGCGCCAAGGGCACGGCACTTCCCTATCTCTTATGACAAACGCCCCTTTGGCGTTATTACTAAGGCGTTATTTAGATTTAGATAAAGTCTCCATTGCCCTAAATCAGCGTTTAATTGAGACTCTGGCAATCACTGCTATTAACTATTCTGCTGGCAGTTCCACCACTTTTTTTCAAACGTCCAATAGCACGCTTGCCGGTTGGGCTCAAGGCAGAAAAGTAGGCGTAAGAGAGCCTATCACCATAGAACATTTGTTAGCATCCAGTGCCATACCGGGCATTTTTCCACCAGAAAGAATTAATGATCAGTACTTTGGTGACGGTGCCGTTCGACTAGGGTCAGCTATCCGTCCTGCTATCAATCTTGGTGCTGAACGTTTAATGCTTATTGGTGTAAGTGATAATCGCCAAGCAAAAGATTGGTCCCAAGCCCCAACGGCACAGAACACTCAGGAGCCCTCAATCGTTCAAGTATTAGGGCAACTACTCAACAGCGCATTTATAGACACAATTGATCAGGACATCGCTCATATAGAGGAACTTAATCAGCTATTGTCTCTAATACCTGAAGAACAACGACCAGCGGATCTTGCTCATCGCAAGACTTTAGTGATTTCTCCTTCCATGGGCCTTAACGTTATCGCAAGAGAGCATTTGCATACTTTGCCAAAAAGCATCGCCAGATTGCTTAGGACGGCTACGGGCAATCGAACAGAGAACGCCTCTTCAGCAGCCAGTTACTTACTTTTTACCCCTGAATATTGTCAGGCTCTTATGGAGCTGGGGTATAAAGATGCCATGTGGCAAAAGGATCGTATTTTGGCATTTCTCGCCGGAGAGTAATTTATCAACTAATCACTAGCAAAAGTAGGCACAAAAAAAGCAGCCCTTAGGCTGCTTTTTTATGTCTTAAGCTCTGTTATCAGGTTACAGAGTTAGACGACGAACATCACTAAGCAAAGCATTCAAGTATGTCATGAAACGACCAGCGTCTGCGCCATTAACTGCGCGGTGATCGTATGACAAGCACAATGGCAACATTGTACGTGGCTCAAACTCTTTACCGTTCCAACGAGGCTCAACATCCGCTTTAGACACACCAAGGATGCCCACTTCAGGAGTATTCACAATTGGTGTGAAGCCAGTTCCCCCCATAGCACCAAGGCTAGAGATTGTGAAACAGCCACCTTGCATGTCAGCTGGTTTAAGCTGCTTAGCCAAGGCTTTCTTGATCAACTCACCTGCTTCAGTTGCGATTTCAACGACAGATTTTTTATCTGCATCGCGAAGCACAGGAACCACCAAGCCAACTGGAGAGTCAACGGCAATACCAATGTGAACGTATTTCTTCTGCACGACGCTTTCCCCGTCAGCATGCAAAGAAACGTTGAATGCTGGATTCTTAACAAGGGCTTGAGCAACCGCTTTGATCATAAATGGAAGTGGGGTTAATTTAACACCTTGTTTTTCCATTTCTGGCTTCAAGCTCTTACGGAAGTCTTCTAGATCCGTGATATCAGCCTTATCGAACTGTGTTACATGAGGAACATTCAACCAAGAACGCGTCATATTGAAAGACGTGATCTTCTGAATCTTACTCATTTTCACAACTTCGACTTCACCAAATTGGCTAAAGTCGATCTCAGGTACACGAGGAATACCTGCACCTTCAGCAACCGGTGCGCCTGCTGCTGGAGCAGATGACGCTTTTTGGACTGCTGCTTTCACGTAAGCATGTAGATCTTCTTTCGTGATACGACCACGAGGGCCAGTCGCACGAACCAAAGTCAAATCAACACCTAGCTCACGAGCCAATAGACGGACCGCAGGGCCTGCATGAACCTTTTTGCTTGGTGAGGACAAAACCGCACCTTGATCCACTGCTGGTGCAGCCGCTTTAGGCGCTTCTTGTTTCGCTGGCGCAGGTGCTGCCGCTTTTGGCGCTTCCTGCTGTGGTGCTGCTGCCGGAGCAGAACCTTCCACCTCAAGTTCAAGAATCAATGTGCCTTCAGAGACTTTATCGCCTTCTTTGATAGAAAGTGATTTAACAGTACCTGATTTAGGCGCAGGGATATCCATAGACGCTTTGTCAGTTTCAAGAACGATGATGGAATCACCTTCTTCAACCTTATCGCCCACTGCAACAGATACCTCAATGACATCAACATCTGTTGCGCCACCGATATCAGGAACATTTACGGACTCGACACCACCTGCCACAGGCGCTGCCGCCGGTGCTGGTGCAGCTTCTTCTTTAGCAGGAGCCGGTGCGGCCTCTGGAGCAGGAGCCGCTTCAGCAGGGGCTTCGCCTTCTGCCATGATAACCAAGATGTCATCACCTTCAGAAACCGTGTCACCTTCTTTGATTAACAGCTTAGAGATTTTGCCGCTAAACGGAGAAGGAATATCCATAGACGCTTTATCAGTCTCTAATACGATGATGGAATCACCTTCAGACACTTCATCGCCTTCAGCAACACAGACTTCGATCACATCAACGCCTGTTGCACCACCGATATCAGGCACAGAAACAGTTTGTTCAGCGGAAGCAGCAGGTTGCGCTGCTGGTTTTTCAGCCACTGGAGCTGCTTCTTGTTTAGGCGCTTCAGGCTCAGCTTCTTTTGCAGGCTCTTCAGATGCGCCTGCACCTTCTACTTCAAGGGTAAGAACTTCGCTTCCTTCGGAAACGGTATCACCCTCTTTCACTGAAATGGCAGTAACTTTACCCGCTAGCGGAGACGGAACGTCCATAGACGCCTTGTCTGTCTCTAACACAATAATGGATTGGTCGACTTCAATAATGTCACCAACCTTGACGCTAATTTCGATGACATCGACGTCAGTCGCGCCACCAATATCCGGTACTCGAATGATTTCAGTACTCACGGAAATCTCCTTTGTCGTAAAGACGCATCAAACTTTTACAAACTGGATCGGCTCACAGCCGATCCAGTCCCGATTATTCCGCTTATTAGCAGGTAACTGGGTTTGGCTTATTAGGATCTAGGCCAAATTTGCTAATGGCTTCAGCGACAACTTCAGGTTTTACCTTACCATCTTTCGCTAGAGCGCTCAGCGCAGAAACAACCACCCAGTAACGGTTCACTTCAAAGAAGTGACGCAGTTTGGCGCGGGTATCGCTTCGACCAAAGCCATCAGTACCTAGTACATTGTAGGTAGTGTTGATGAATGGGCGAATCTGATCTGCATAAAGTTTAATGTGATCTGTTGAAGCAATAACAGGACCCTTGTCCCCTAAGCACTGCTCTACGTAAGATTGACGCTGTTCTTCAGTTGGGTGAAGCATATTCCAACGGGTTGCATCCAGACCTTCACGACGCAATTCGTTGAAAGAGGTAACACTCCAAACGTCCGCGTTCACACCGAACTCTTCGCTTAGAATCTCAGCGGCAGCATCGACTTCACGCAAAATAACACCAGCGCCAAGAAGCTGAACAGTTTGCTTGTTGCCTTTTTTCTCAACAGACTTGAACTTGTACATACCTTTCAGGATGCCTTCTTCAGCACCTTCAGGCATATCTGGGTGTTCGTAGTTTTCGTTCATTACCGTTAGGTAGTAGAAAACACTCTCACGCTCTTGGTACATACGACGTAGACCGTCTTGTACGATGACCGCCACCTCATAAGAGTATGTTGGATCGTAAGAGACACAGTTAGGGATAGTACCCGCTAGAATGTGCGAGTGACCATCTTCGTGCTGTAGACCTTCACCGTTTAGGGTAGTACGACCTGCTGTGGCACCCAGTAGGAAACCACGTGCTTGCGAGTCACCTGCAGCCCAAGCCAAGTCACCAATACGTTGGAAACCAAACATTGAGTAGTAGATGTAAACAGGAATCATTGGGTAGTTGTTGTTGCTGTACGAAGTCGCCAGCGCCAACCAAGCAGACATAGCACCTGCTTCGTTAATACCTTCCTGTAGGATTTGACCCTTCTCAGATTCCTTGTAGAACATTACTTGCTGGTGGTCATGTGGCGTGTAACGCTGACCTTCAGAAGAGTAAATGCCAAGCTGACGGAACATACCTTCCATACCGAAAGTACGTGCTTCGTCGGCTAAGATTGGAACAACACGAGGACCAATGCCTTTGTGCTTAACCATATTGTTTAAGCAGCGAACGAAAGCCATAGTCGATGAAATTTCACGACCTGCAGTGCCTTTGAGTTGTGCTTTGAAGTCTTCCAAAGAAGGCACATCTAGTGCTTCACAATCCTTGCGGCGTACTGGGAAATCACCATGAAGTGCTTCACGACGTGAACGCAAGTACTTCATTTCTGGGCTGTCTTCCGCAGGACGGTAGTAAGGAAGGTCTTTCAGATCTTCATCACTGATTGGGATTCCAAACTTGTCACGGAATTGCGCCAAAGACTCTTCATCAAGCTTCTTAGTTTGGTGGGCCGTGTTTTGTGCTTCTGCAGCCTTGAACATACCGTAACCTTTAACGGTTTGCGCAAGAATAACAGTTGGTTGACCTTTGTGAGCAGTCGCTGCGGCATAGGCTGCATAGACTTTGTATGGGTCGTGACCACCACGGTTAAGGTTCATGATGTCATCATCAGACATATCCTTAACCATTTCTAGCAACTCTGGGTATTTGCCAAAGAAATGTTCACGAGTGTAAGCGCCGCCATTTGCTTTGTAGTTTTGCAACTCACCATCACAAACTTCGTCCATACGTTGTTGAAGCAGACCTTTATCGTCTTTTTCAAACAATGGATCCCAATGACGACCCCATAGACACTTAACGATGTTCCAGCCAGCGCCACGGAATACACCTTCAAGTTCTTGAACAATTTTGCTGTTACCGCGTACAGGACCATCAAGACGCTGTAGGTTACAGTTGATAACAAAAATAAGGTTATCAAGCTTCTCGCGGCCAGCCAGTGCGATGGCACCTAAAGATTCTGGCTCATCACATTCACCGTCACCTAGGAACGCCCAAACCTTACGGTCGCCTTGCTTAACTAGGCCACGGCTGTCTTGGTACTTCATAACGTGAGCTTGGTAAATAGCTTGAAGAGGACCAAGCCCCATAGATACGGTTGGGAACTGCCAGTAATCAGGCATCAACCAAGGGTGTGGGTAAGAAGATAGGCCTTTACCGTCTACTTCTCGGCGGAAGTTATCCATTTGTTCTTCAGTCAAACGACCTTCGATAAACGAACGTGCGTAAATACCTGGTGCGATATGACCTTGGAAAAACACCATGTCGGCTTCTTGTGTTTCACTAGCACCACGGAAGAAGTGGTTGAACGCGATGTCGTAAAGCGTTGCTGCAGAAGAGAAACTAGTAATGTGGCCACCTAGAGTTGAATCTTGGCGGTTCGCCTTCATTACCATCGCCAAAGCATTCCAACGAATGATTGAGCGAATACGACGTTCCATAAACAAATCACCTGGAAGTGGCTTTTCGTTTTGTGGCGCAATCGTATTACGGTAAGGCGTAGTGATAGAAGCAGGCATTGGAGTGCCGGATTTCAAAGCTTCTTTATTTAAGCGATCCAGAATGTACTGTGCACGTTCAGGACCCTCTTCTCGAAGGACAGAATCGAGAGAATCAACCCATTCTTTTGTTTCAATTGGATCGATATCTTCGAGGATATGCTGCTCCGTCATAGTGTTTATAACCCCCGCTATAAGAACAGAACTTCAAACCTACAAGTACATTTGGTTATGTAGTCACTTGTAGATCAGTTTAAATAGACTGTCGATTGCATACGTGTATGTAACCAGCCGATACCCACATAAATAACGCTTGCCGAATCATTGGCAATTTATTGTATGTAGGCTTGATCACAGAGGAGCTTGTTATTTTAATTAGATACTCTTCGCCATCTTCACCGACCACCCATCATCTTGGATAAGCCTATTTCCGTTTAAGAGATTTGAATAACAAATCTTTTGCCCACCCTAACTCTACGCACACTGTTTTGCAGTGCAACCAGTCAAAGTTTGCATAACTGTTGTCACTTTTAAATCCCTGCAAAGCTGATGATTGCTGAGATTTCACGCGCTCCTTTGCTCGAAGGGTGTCTTATTTTACACGCCTTAGTGACCTATATTCCCGTGAGTTGGTACGAAATTCGCGGCTAAGATTACCATCTAAACTAATAAACGCATAGCCACGTAATCACTCTACGTGCCCTAAAACCTATCAAAACCTCTCCAAAGTGGTTGTTTTTTGTGCAAAATTATTAAATTGGATTCCCTAAAGGAACCATAAGGCTAGTTAATTGAGCCTTTATTCACAACATCAATACACGTCATAATTAACAATTATCAATAAACTGGCTTTACAAATGTTTCGAAAGCGATTTCTAAACTGACTAAACACATTTAACTCGGTACAATTCCAGCATAAATACAACTTGATCGACAAAACAGGCACATTTATGGCAACGCTTGATAGCCAGCTCTTAGAAAACATTACCACTCATGTAACCCTTTCACTGCAAGAAGATATTGGCTCAGGCGATATCACAGCCCAGCTAATCCCTGAATCCAACACACTTACTGCCACTGTTATCAGCCGTGAACCAGCGGTTTTATGCGGCCAAGCTTGGGTTAACGAAGTGTTTAAACAACTTGATCCAAGTGTCGAAGTGAGCTGGTTAGCTAATGAAGGTGAACTGCTAGAGGCCAACTCCCCTTTTCTTACTTTAAAAGGGAATGCTCGCAGCATACTCACAGGTGAACGCACTGCTCTAAACTATCTTCAAATGCTTTCTTATACGGCTACCGTATCGAAAAAATACGCTGACTTAGTGAATAACCAAGCTTTAACCATTTTAGACACCCGAAAAACGATACCTAGCTTCCGCCTTGCTCAAAAATACGCGGTCACAGTGGGTGGTGCGGCAAACCACCGCATTGGCTTATATGATGCGTTTCTAATCAAAGAAAACCACATCATGGCTGCTGGATCAATTTCTGCTGCCGTAGAGCAAGCAAAAATCATTGCCCCAGGCAAACCCATTGAAGTTGAAACTGAAAACCTTGATGAAGTCGCTCAAGCGGCAAATGCCGGTGCCACTATTATCATGCTAGACAACTTCTCACTCGAAGATATGTCTACGGCAGTAAACCAGTACGGTGACAAAGTTAAGTTTGAAGCGTCAGGCAATATGACAGACGAGCACATTAAAGATGTTGCGGCGACAGGAGTGGACTATATTTCTGTGGGGGCATTAACTAAACATGTGATTGCGATCGATCTATCACTTCGAGTGATTAAGGAAAACCACTGATGACAGATCAAGTACTGGTAATTAATTGCGGCAGCTCATCTCTAAAATTTGCTGTCTTAGATGGCACTGAAAACCCTCCTATTCTTGAAGGCATTGCAGATCGCCTCGGCTCTGAGCATAGCTCGATTACTTTTAAGCACAATGGCACCAAACAAGAGCAAAGGCTTTATGACAATGACCATAGGGCCGCAGTAGCAGCGATCAAAAAATGGATCAATGAGCATCCCGAAGCCGACATATCCCTCGCTGGCGTTGGACATCGCGTTGTTCATGGAGGGGAAACGTTTAGCCAATCCGTAACCATTAACGATGAAGTGTTAAAAGGTATTGAGGATTGCTCTGTGTTTGCACCGCTCCATAACCCTGCACATGTAAAAGGCATCAAGGAGACCCAAGCACTGTTTGGAGACCTTCCTCAAGTAGCAGTATTTGATACTGCATTTCACCAAACCTTGAGCGCAGACCAATACCTCTACCCTATTCCAATGCGCCTATACCGTGAGCATCATTTTAGAAAATATGGCTTCCACGGCACAAGTTACCGTTACATTTCTCAAAAACTGTCTGAACTTGATCCCGCCTACGGAGCAGAAAACGCTTTAATCGCACATTTAGGTAATGGTGCAAGTGTGTGTGCAACCTGTAACGGTCAGTCCGTAGACACCAGTATGGGCATTACCCCGCTAGAAGGTTTGATGATGGGCACTCGCAGTGGCAGCCTCGACCCTAGTCTATTGTCTTTTATCGCAGACGCTGAAGGCATCACTATGGAAGATGCATTAAATGTGCTCAACAAAGAAAGTGGGTTAAAAGGTATTTCTGAGATTTCCAATGACTGCCGCACCCTTGAAACCGCACAAGCACAAGGCGATGACCGCGCTCAGTTAGCACTGGACATGTTCAGCTCCCGTGCGGCAAAACATCTTGCATCCGTTTCCACCAATCTTAGCTCACTAGAGCACTTGGTTTTCACTGGCGGCATTGGCGAGAACTCTCCTCTTATTCGTGAGGCAATTTGTCAAAGATTACAAACACTTGGCATTAAAATTGATAGAAACACTAACCAAACCGCTCCACGCGGTGAGATCTCATGCATCTCACTAGCTGACGCACCGGTTAAAGTTTGGATCATTCCAACTAACGAAGAACTTTTGATCGCGCAAGACACCTTGCATTTAATTAACCAAGACACTGCAACAACACACAGTGCCTAAGGATATAACACCCCATGTCTACTAATGTTTTAATGACAGTACCTACAGGCCCAGGCGTCGGACTTACATCCGTCTCCGTTGGTTTGGTTCGTGCGTTAGAACAGCAAGGCTTAAAGGCCAGTTTCTTTAAGCCGATCGCTCAACCACACCCTGGTGATGATGGCCCTGATCGCTCAACAGCGATGGTCGCCCAAGGTTCCACCCTGCGTCCAGCGGAGCCTATCCCACTGCATGAAGCAGAACGTTACCTATACAACGATAATATTGATGAATTGATGGAAGAAGTCGTAGGCCGCTTTCAAGCGAGCATTGAGCCTGACTCCACGGTAATCGTTGAAGGTTTAGCACAGATTCCGGGGCACCCTTATGCAACACGCTTAAACAAAGCCATTGCACGAACACTGGATGCTGGTTTGGTTTTGGTCACTGCTCCCAATAAAATGCGTGTCACAGAACTTGAACATCATGTGGAAATCGCTGCTGGCTCTTATGGCGGCTTAAAAGCAAATGATGTCATCGGCTGTATCCTAAACAAAACACAGCCAGGCTCTTTAGGCATGAAGTCCTACGGCGATTCATTCGCTCAACGCCCTATCTTCAAGCGCAACTTCAGCCTGTTAGGACAGATTCCGACCTCTGAAGAGTTGACTTATCCACGTGTCAAAGATGTAGCGGACTTCCTTGAAGCACGCGTCGTCAATGCAGGAGAAATGGACACTCGTCGCATCCACTCCTATACACTCTGTGCCCGTGGTGTTGAGAATGTACTTGAAGCACTTCGACCTGGCGTATTGGTGTTTACACCTGGTGACCGTACGGACGTCATCATGGCTACGGCCATTGCAGCCTTGAATGATACTAAGATTGCGGCACTGGTTTTGACCGGTGGCTACCAACCAAGTGAGGCCTTGATGACCTTATGTGGTAAAGCCATGGCGAAGGGATTACCGATCTTATCCGTTGACAGCAATAGCTGGGAAACCGCTATAAAAATGCAATCCTTTAACCAAGAGATTCCGCTGGATGACAAAGAGCGAATCTTAACGGTTAAAGAACACATTGCACGCTGTATTGATCACGATTGGATCAATTCTTTTGCTTTAAACAACGAAGAACGCAAGTTGTCCCCCCCAGCGTTCCGTTACCGTCTAATCGAGCAAGCACGTGCTCTAAATAAGCGTATCATCCTCCCTGAAGGTGAAGATATTCGAACCATACAAGCCGCCTCTATTTGTGCTGAACGAGGCATTGCACGTTGTACTCTTTTAGGAAACCCAGAAGAGATCCAGCGTATCGCACAAAATAATGGCGTAGAGCTTGGCTTTGGCGTTGAAATACTCGACCCAAGTACCATTCGCGATCAATACATAGCACCAATGGTAGAGCTACGTAAACATCGTGGCGTTACCAATATCATTGCCAATGAACAATTGGAAGACAATGTCGTACTCGGTACCATGATGTTGCAGCAAGATCATGTGGATGGCTTAGTTTCAGGCGCCATTCATACTACGGCAAACACCATACGCCCGGCACTACAGTTGATTAAGACCTCTCCAGAGTCCAGCTTAGTATCATCGGTTTTCTTTATGTGTCTACCGGATCAAGTGTTGGTATATGGAGACTGTGCCATCAACCCTGACCCTACTGCTGAACAATTAGCTGAAATCGCCATTGAGAGTGCCATGTCTGCTGAAGCTTTCGGCATTACCCCACGGGTGGCAATGATCAGTTACAGCACTGGCGGTTCAGGCTCAGGTAATGATGTAGATAAAGTTAGGCAGGCTACGGAAATCGCTCAACAGCGTCGTCCAGACCTACTGATTGACGGGCCACTGCAATATGATGCGGCCATAATGGAAAAGGTGGCTAAGCAGAAGGCACCAAACAGCAAGGTAGCAGGCAAAGCGACTGTGTTTGTTTTCCCTGATCTAAATACAGGCAACACAACCTATAAAGCGGTTCAACGTAGTGCAGAAGTTGTCAGTATTGGTCCTATGCTGCAGGGTATCCGCAAACCCGTAAATGACCTATCCCGAGGTGCCCTCGTGGATGACATTGTTTACACCATCGCCATTACTGCCATTCAAGCCGGACAGCTAACGAAATAAACCTTAGCTGGACAAAAAACAACCAAACCATTAAATTTATAAGGGTTTAGTGGTTTGGTTGATTTTATCATGTCAGGCAGTGTTGTTCATTCTATTGAAGCGCAAAAGTATGCTCAGGAGCAAAGCTCCTTAGGCAGCCTGTCCTCTGTCAGCACCGCAGACACTCAAGAATCCCCTACCACAGCACGTTCTACTTCAGACTTTACTGTCAATATTTCCGAAGAAGCCAAAAACCTGCTTAACGAAGAGCAAACTACAGAACAACCTCCTTCTGACGTTGATCAAGACTCATCAGACAGAGAAGAACAAAGTGGCACTGTGTCCGATAACGACACCTCAAGCATCGCATTGACAGAAGAAGAACAAGAAGAAGTGGATGAGCTAGAATCTCGAGATGAAGAAGTGCGTACCCATGAGCAAGCCCATGCTGCGGCTGGCGGACAATATGCCGGCAGCCCTTCTTATTCCTATGAACAAGGGCCTGATGGTAAACGCTACATTACAGATGGCGAAGTTCAAATTGACGTAAGCCCTATTTCAGGGGACCCACAAGCCACCATTGAAAAGATGAAACAAGTTTATCGTGCGGCCCTTGCACCCGCTGAGCCCTCTTCCGCCGATAGAGCTGTTGCCCGTGAGGCACAAGCGGCCATTGCAGAAGCTACTTCTGAATTAGCATCACAAGTGAGCAGCGCTAGTGATACGAATGAAAGCCTGTCTGCATCCAACCAATCTAGCTCTTCTGTTTTAACTTCTAATAGGGAGCAGCTTGTACAACAGCAAATTAACCTATACGCATAATTGATCAAAGTGCTCACAGGACGTGAACACTAACCCGAACAACTTCAAGGAGTGAAGTTATGATTCAAATACCCAGCTCAAAAAAGGGGTTTACCCTAATTGAATTAATGGTCGTCATTGCGATCATTTCCATACTTGCGTCTTTTACTGCCCCCTCTTTTAAACGACATATTGCTAAAGCAAATCTTGTTGATGTGGTTCTCTATGCCAGTACCGTGACAGGCACGGCAGATGAGTACATTATGGCTAACGCCGATTTTCCTACTGCCGAAGCTCTTGAGTCACTACTGGACTCACAAGTTCCTGAAGGCAAAGTCCTTTCCACAAGTGTCACTCGAATAGACAAAGAACAAGGTTTAATCATCTTTAACTTAAAAGATGCGATCGGGATTGATGAAGGAGCAACACTCACCTATTCAAGAAATACTCAAGGTGTCTGGCAATGCCAGACGACACTGGCCACCAATGTGGCACCAGATAATTGCCAGTCGTCGGAGGTATGATATGAATCTTGATGCCCTCCTTGCTGATGCAATTCAGAGAAATGCCTCAGACATACACCTATTACTACTTTCTGACCAGACAACCCAGATGCGCTATCGAATTTATGGCCAACTAACTAAGAGAGAGTCCTTTTCAAATGGACTCACGCTCATCAACAAGATCAAGATAAACGCTGATTTAAATGTGGCAGAATCCCGAAGAATCCAGGAGGGGCAATTTAGCTTTGTACTTCATGGCGACACATATTTTATTCGGGTAAGCATTGTTAATTCAGACCTAGGTGAGAAAGTTGCCCTACGAGTGCTCTCCCCTTTAAAACAATTATCCCTCGTAAAACTGGGCCTTAGCATCGCCCAGAACAATGCATTGGAACACGCAATATCACAAAAAAGCGGTCTTATTTTAGTGTGCGGTGCCACAGGGTCAGGAAAAACAACTACCTTATATTCATGTCTTGAGCGTATCGACGATGGATCGCGCACCATTTACACCATAGAAGATCCCATCGAATTACCTCTCCCCAACATTTATCAATTCGAGCCCAACGATTCATTAGAAATTGACACCTTAGCCCTGTTGAAATCATTTATGCGTCAAGACCCCGACGTGATCATGGTGGGCGAAATACGCGACGCCAAAACAGCAGACCTGGCCATATCAGCAGCCTTAACAGGACACTTGGTCTTGGCCACCATTCATGCAAATAGCCCTTTAAATGTCATTCATCGATGCCGTCATTGGAACCTAGATTTCTTTTCATTAGTTAGCTCCCTTTCGTTAATCATTCATCAGTCAATGAGGTATGAAGAGCAAGGCTGCAAACCCAAATTCTCCATATTGCGCCCGAAATGGGGGGTAAATTTACCGTCAACCTATCAGGCTCTTATCCAAGAAACGGATCTTTGGCAGCAGGTAGGAAGCGAATCATGAAGTTATATACCATCAAAGGAGACGATAACGCCCTTTTGTTTGATAGCAAGGAACCAGCGATTCGCCATGCCGTCCGCATAGGCAAAAGCACAAGACATATCAAAAACATCCGAAGCCGATCATTTAATTCCATTCAACTGGGCAGCTTATTAGAAAACACCCTACATTACTGGAACAACCAATCTGGGCTTCAGCAGGCATTACTTTCTGCCCTTGAACAAAAGAGCAAGGATTTTAGATTCTGTATGATCGCCCAGAGATTGAGTCAAGGTGACTCAATTGGAGATGCAATGTGGGCATTCTTACCCAGTCATCTTAAACCAATGCTTGCGACACTTAAGCAATCAAGCGGTGAAGAACCTAAAATAGCAGTCATTAAAGCCGTAGTGAACATGCTCAATAGAGAGCAGGAATTATCTCAGCATCTAACTAAAAACCTAAACTATCCCTTTTTAATTATACAATCCGCCCTAGTTATGGCCTGTATTAACGCCCTATTTAACAATAGAGATCTGTTTTTTACCCTTTGCCTTTGGTTGTGTGTCTCTGCTATTCAACTTGTGGTTTTTTACCTAGTAAAAAGCGGTCACATAGCCCTTTGGCTAACACAAAATATAAAAGGGTTTCGCTATGAAAACACTCTATCAATCATTGTCGAAATGACGAAAACAGGCGTGCCGCTCCACCGCATCTTAAAAGGCATGTGCTTACATAGCCATCAACATGACATTTTAGCTTTGTATCAATCAGTGCTTTTGTTAGACAGCGGATCTAAAGTCAGTGAAGCGTTACCACAGCAATGGTTCCCCAAGGCAAAGCATTACAAGCTCAGCAGCATTGATGACACTTCAGACCTGCTATCACCTCTCATACAAGCCCGTGAGGACTGGGCTAGATCCAACCAATATCACATCAATCTACTCTGCAAAATAATCCCATTATTGGGTATAGTTATTGCTGCGCTGTTCGTGACTTACACCCTGTTAGAGCTCTATTTACCCATTATGGAATTGAATCAACTTGTCTGAAGCAACCTTCATATTTTATGTTTTAGTATGCCTTTGTATGGGTAGCGCAATGTCCTCTCTCTCATGGAGACTACCACGTACCTTAGAACACAACTGGCGAAAGGAAGCACACGATTTTCTGGCGCTAGACTTTAATGATCCCGCTCCCGAAAGCTTCTTTAAAGGACGATCTATTTGCCCAAACTGCGGCTCAACGCTCACCCCTAGAGACCTCATGCCGCTGTTAAGTTATGCTCTTAACTCTGGGAAATGTCGACACTGTAAAAATAGCATCCCCATTCGCTACCCAATCATTGAAGCATTTAGCCTAGTAATTCTGTTACCCCTTTATTTCCTTACCAATGATTTAACCGAGTTAGGCCTTCTGTTGCTACTGATTAGTAGCCTCTTACTGGCATTAATAATTGATGCGGAACACCAATGGATACCTGACCAATGCAGCGTATGGGTAAGTATGAGCGCGTTTATACTGATGTATTCCCAAGGACAAGATCCCAGTATTAATCTACTTTTTGCTTTATTTGCCTATTTTCTGATTGTGAGCTTACGTTGGCTGTTTTTAAAAGTACGAAAGGTAGAAGCCATCGGCTTAGGGGATGCCAAACTCCTTGCGGCCCTAGTATTTTGGCTGGGTCCAACAGCTTTATCACCTATATTACTAATGGCCTCCATTACAGGTATGGGCTTTCATATACTGACAAAAAAACAGATGAGTGAGCGGATCCCATTTGGACCATTTTTAATCATTAGCGCCCTTCTCATCTTCTACTATAAGGCATATTCATGACTAAAATCGTTGGCCTGACGGGCGGGATAGGTTCTGGGAAGAGTACAATTGCCAAACTATTTAACCAACTTGGCATTCAGTCTATTGACGCTGATGACGTTGCTCGGGAAGTGGTTTTACCTGGAGAGCCATGCCTAGACGCTATAATAGATGCATTTGGTGAGCAGATAATTCTGCCAGATGGGCAGCTAAACCGAGCTAAATTAAGAGAAGAAGTCTTTCAAAACCCCGAGAGTCGAGCCTTACTAGAAAGCATCACCCATCCTGCAATTAGAGTGAGAATCGAAGACCACCTTAACGCCATGACCAGCAAGTATGGTTTATTAGTGCACCCACTTCTATTTGAAAAGCATCAAGAACATCTTTGCGACCTAACCATCGCCATTAGCGTGACTGTTGCTCAGCAGGTTGAGCGAGCCATGAAAAGAGACGGCAACAATGAAGCGCAAATACGTCGTATCATTCAAGCGCAACTACCTGATGAAGACCGCATAGAGCGAGCAAACTTTATCTTGAAAAATACTGGCACAGCCGAGGATTTGAGTGGTAAAGTCACTGAGTTACACAAAAAATTACTTGATAAATTAGATATAAAATAATGCAGAATAATACGATGGTGGCTTGCCCTACCTGTGGCCAAAAAAGCCCTTGGTCACAAGACAACAAAAATCGCCCTTTTTGCAGTGAGCGCTGTAAGTTAATTGACCTTGGAGAATGGGCTAGCGAAAGCTACAGCATTCCCCAGCAAAACTCTGAAGAAGACGAGATCTTTTCTGAGGACTTGGTCGCCAATCCAAACAAATCTTTTTTGTAGTGTATTAAGAGATCCATCATAAGATGAATAAGCCAAACTTTTCAGAGAAAACTGCATTACTGATCGAAGATATGGCTGAAGCCCGCATCATGCAAAAGAAAATGCTTAATGATTTCGGGTTCAAATCTATTGATATCGCGATGAAGGCCGAAAGTGCCATCGACATGCTACGCACCCACAAATACGACGTAATCTTATCTGACTACAACCTAGGGAATGGCAAAGATGGGCAACAACTGCTTGAAGAAGTACGTATTTCTCACCTCATCCCCAACACATCGACTTACCTTATGGTAACGGCTGAAACGTCCATCGAAATGGTGATGGGTGCCATTGAATATGCGCCAGACGGCTACATCACAAAACCGTTCTCTCAAGCTATGCTCCAGCGCAGATTACTAAGGCTAATGGAAAATAAAGCCAAACTTATTGCCGTTAATAAAGCCCTTGACGCCAATGATTTCGACGACGCTATCAGTGAAGCTAAGCAGGTCATGTCCGACAACCCTATTTTAGAGAGCCGCTGTCAGCGCATTATCGGTGATGCGCTACTAAGCAAACAGCAATATCAGGAAGCATTAGATGTTTTTCGTACGGTGAGAAAAGCATCCAATATGCCTTGGGCGGTCTTTGGTGAAGCAAAATGTCACTTTTTTCTAGGAAAATTAGATAAAGCCGAAAGTAAATTCCGACAGCTGACTTTGGACAATAAATTCTTTGTGGCAGCCTATGATTGGTTGGCTAAAACCTTGATCAAACAAGGGAACCCTCAAGAAGCTCAAGCAGTCTTGATTGACGCAGTGGGACGCTCTCCTAAAAACCTACTGCGACAAGTTGAACTAGGCAAATTAAGTTTAGATATACAAGACAACATCATGGCTGAAATGTCCTTTAGGCGAGCGGTATTTCTTGCAAAACACTCCTGCTTTAATAAGGCTGATGTCTACCTAAATCACATGAGTTCTGTGGTTGCTTTGGCTAAGGAAGCGCCCTTATCGTCCCGCCAACTTGATAGCTTTCAAACCTCCCTCAAAAAGGTAGAACAAGCTTTCTTCGATTCACCTAGCGTGAGAGCAGAAGCCTACCTTACTGAAATGGAGTTACACAGTGCTTTGGGGGATCTCAAAACCGCTGAACAAATCGAAGAGGTTTGGCATCATGACATCGAAACAGGTAATGCGGATAAGCCAAGCAAAGCAGCATCTGATCGTATTACTAAATTAAAGAGTGCGAAGTGACAGACTATGGAAAAGATGGATATCAGCACCATTCTCGCGAGTGCCATACACGAAAGTAAAAATCATATTGGCACCCTTCTGTATCAGCTTGAAACGCTCAAGAAACAGCAGCTTTCAGAAGAAGGACGACAGTCCCTTAGAAAAGTAGAAGAAGGCATGAAGCAATTAAACGATGAATGGGTGGAATACCTCTATCTTTATCGTTTAGCCTCTGATGGCTACATGGTTCACTACGACTGTTTTTCCCTAGAAGAATTTTTAGACGATCAAGTTTTCGCGCTAGCCCCATCTGCCACCGCAAAAAACTTAAAACTGACTTTTAATGTGGATGCAGACCTTACGGCCGTATTTGATGAGCGGCTCATGACAGCAGTCGTGAGCACCGCAGTTTATAATGCACTTCGGTACGCTAAAACTAACATTGAAATCAATGCCGTCGTTGAGAACGAGTACTTAGTACTTTCAATCGAAGATGATGGACCAGGTTACAATGACAAGGATATTGAAGCGGATGAGCTCTTATTCGAATCAAACACCGGCCTAGGTTTATACTTTGCTGAATTATCAGCCATCGCCCACAAGGTTCAAGACCGAGAAGGCTATATCGAAAAGCGCAGATCTAAACGCCTTGGTGGCGCAGAACTGGCAGTATTTTTACCTCAGTAACCAAGATGCCGCCTACTCGTAAATAGGTGGCATTTGCCTAACAATCGGACATTCCCCTAAGGCAGATTAATTCGCAAACGGCCGCCCCCAATTACGCTTTGATTATCCAATACCGTTTGCCCACAAACGCCCTTATTTTTGTGCTGTGCCGCTACCTTTTCACAGTACAGCCAGCCAATATTTTGACTTGAAAAGGTGTCAATCGACTCCCCTGATTTGATGCTGTTAAAGCGCTCCAAAACTATGTCTGGATACCCAGCCCCATTGTCATCAACGGTAAGGCTTAAACCGTCTTCACCCTCTTCAACCGTAATGCAAATTTTGTCTTGGGTATAACGTACAGCATTTAACACGGCAATATTCAGAACGCCGGTTAACAAGTATGGATCTAAGTACCAGCACAGATCTTCACCAATGACTTCTATTTCAACACCGTTAATTTGCAACAGACTTTCCATTCCTGCCAAGATGTCATCAATTAACTCAAGAACGTAGGTTTCTTGCATTTGTACGATTAACTTATCAGACTCCATCAAATACAGCCCATGAAGCTGGTTCACCACGTTTTGCATACGAGTGACTTCATAATCCACAATTTTCAATCCGGCAGTGGCTTCCTCTCCTTGGATACCTCCAGCAATGGATTCTAGTTTATATCGGACTTGGCCCAAGGAGTTACGCATATCGTTTACGGACGCGCCAATCACATCTTCAAAAGGCAGTTGGTTAGTATTATTCGTCACGCTAAACTCCTATAGCTTTATATCGTAATGTTTAATCAAGAATTCTTTTAGGGCCACCAAACGTTTGTATTGTTTATGATGCTCAGAAACATGTTTTAAACGCTTAATCGCCTCTGCACACTCTGCAACGAGATAATGCTTCGCCCCTTGTGACTCCATTAGCTTCAGACAACTTTGTACCAGATTTAAATTAAGTCCAGGATGACGCGGAGAATGCTCTAAAGCGGTTTTAAACTGCTGAACAGCCTCTTCGTATTGTTTATTGCCATATAAAGCTAAACCTTCCTTATTTAAGGTTTTTGCTTGTTGCTTGGCACTTCCTGAAACTGGCTCATCAAGGAAGTCCGACGCCTGCTGCCGCAAAGTTTTGTCCGCAGTGCCATTGTTTACTAGAGAAGAAAGGATTTGCTCTGCCTGATCTTTATTCCCTGCGCTATACAGGGTTTTACCGTATTCAACCACCAATTCAGGCGCCATCCCACCTTCCAACTCACTCGCCAGAGATTGCGCTCCGGCCAGAGCTTGAGCCGCCTCTGTGTTACGGCCTTGGGAAGCCATCAAGCGACTTTCTGCTAAGGATTTACGAAATTTGACCTGATCATTATCTGCAAAGCGCTTAGCCACAGCGCTCAGAGCACTGCCAGCTTCAGACAGTAAACGTTTGCGGTCTACACTGTCCGCTAAACTGGCAGACTCCGAGACAATATCAACAAATTGAATATAGTCATCAGGATTTTCATGTATTGAATTTACACCTAACCGAACCGTTTGCTGGCTAGCTTTTAAAGCGGCCATAGCATCCCCATTTGCCATACTCACCTTGGCCATTTGCTTTTGCCTTTTATGAATACGAGGGGAGATTCTTATAGCATCTTCAAGCACTTGCTGAGCTTCTTCAGTGCTTCCTTTATCCTGTAAGCATTGCGCCATAAGATCATAAGCAGCCACGGTTTGAGGAAATAATTGCAATATACGCTCTAAGATTTTAATGGCTTTATCTAGTTGCTGTTTAGCGACGGCCATCTTAGCAAGGCCCAGTAGTGCCCAGTCCACTTCCCTAGACGACAATTCAGTCTTACACAATCGCTCTAAGGGTTCGTATTGTTTAGTCGCTAGAAAAGCTTCTACCAAGGTTCGCTTGCACCAAGGGGCGTAACGCCCTTCACTTTTAATATGGGCTATACACTCATTGATCAGCTCATCATATTTTTCATCAGCGAGTAAACGCTTCATCTGGGACAATGCTTGAGCTTGTTTAAATTGCCGTTCAAGACGTCGGGCTAATACCGCTTGAGTGAAGGGTTTAGAAAGGTACTCATCGGGACCAGATTCCATAATCCCCATCACCACGTCGCGGCTTGTCTCGGCAGACACGATGCAAAATACCACATTGAATTTCAGCAGCTTTAGCTCCCGCAATTCTTCTAATACTTGTTGGCCGTTCTTATTACCTACTAAACGGTAATCACATAGCACCACGTCATAACGGTGGGCGCGACATGCATCAATAACGCCTTTACCACTGGAAGTCTGATCCACATGCTCGATGCCCAACCCTTGAAGCATTTGACGGATTGATTGCCGAGCATTTTCAAACTCATCAGCAACTAAAGCCTTAAGCTTTGCATACTCAGACTTTTGTTGGGACGCTTTGTTGATATAAAAAGCCTTATCCACGTCGTTAGCCTTTCTCTACATTATTAGTTATTGGTCGTTGATTTCAGGTAGCGAACTAACTGAGTTCCTGCCGCCTCAATATGATGTTTCAGTAACTCTGTAGCGCCCTGTTTATCTTTTTGCTCTAAAAAACGTAACAGAGTGTCGTGTTCCGTCTGACTGACATCCTTATATTTTAACGGACCATATTGAAAACCAAGATAACGTCTGACCTGCTCATTTAAACCACTGACCACGTTAAATAAAGTAGGACGATTCGCTGCTTGATATAGGGTCGCATGAAATTCCCAGTTAAGTTGACCTCGCTCTATCAAACTCAGGGTATCACTATTTAATTGATGATTAATATCTCTAGCGCGCCCCAGTGTTTCAAAAGTAAGTCGATCAAATGCAAACTCTAAAAGTCGACTCTCTAAAATAGAACGCATTTGATATAAATCTTCTGCCTCATGCCAGCACAGCTCAGGGATCATAGAACCGGCTTTTCCATGGGGAACAAGCCATCCTTGATTGCGTAAAATACTGATAGCATCTCGAATCGGGATACGACTGACACCATATCGCTCAGACAATTCTAGCTGGCGTAAAGGCCGCCCACGCTCTAACGACCCAGAGACAATATCGGTTTTAATCTGATCTAAAAGGCTTATCTCAGACATTATTTAGAACGTCCTATTTTTTGCACAGATAATACAATTAAGCCGAAACATATACCCCAAAAGGCCGATGCCACACCAAAAAATGACACCCCTGACACAGTCGTTAAAAATGTCACGAGGGCCGCTTCACGAACGCTTTCATCCTCAACCGCCGCTTTAAGATTAGCACCTATAGTGCCCAGTAACGCAATACCCGCCAAGGCGGCAATCATTTCGGCTGGAAACACAGCAAAAATCCCCACCACAGTTGCTCCAGCAGCCCCTGCCAGCCAATAGAAGACTCCCGCCGACATACCAGCAATGTAACGTTTACCTGGATCAGAGTGACATTCTTTCCCACTACAAATGGCAGCAGTAATAGCAGCCAAATTAAATGCGAAGCCTCCAAACGGAGCGAGTAAAAGGGTGGTGATCCCTGTCCATGACATTAGATTAGAAACAGGGGTTTGATAATTGTTTGCTCTCATGACCGCCACACCTGGGATATTTTGAGAGGTGAGTGTCACAATAAATAATGGCACCCCTACCCCTAGGATCAAAGAGGTATTCCACTCAGGTGTTACCCATTCAAAATGCCCCACTTGCAAAGGAATGCTAGAAAAGTCTACATGAGGCTGCAGTAAGACCAATAGAATTCCGGCAATTAAAACCAGAACGACCGCATAACGAGGGATGATTCGTTTGGCCACAAGATAAACAGCAAACATGACGCCGACTATCAAGGCATCCGCTTCCATGGAGGTAAAGATCGCCACACCGAAATTAAACAACACCCCAACCAACATGGCACAGGCAATCGGCAATGGAATCCAGCGCATTAGCTTATCGAAAAGACCACTGAGCCCTAAGATCAAAGCCAGTGCACCGGCAAACATAAAGACACCAATGGCTTCCCCATAGGTAGCATCCGTTAAGCTGGTGGCTAGCAAGGCTGCACCTGGTGTAGACCAAGCCGTAATAACGGGTGCTTTATACCACCAACTTAGAAAAAAACAGGTCGCTCCCATACCAAGACCTAGGGCCATAATCCAAGAAATCTTCATGGACTCCGTTGCACCGGCCACATCTGCTGCTTGAAAAACGATAGCAACAGAGCTAGCAAACCCTATTAAGACAGCGATAAAACCTGCCACCACAGCCCCAAGGCTCATATCAGAAAAAACTTTAAACATAATCATTACTCCCTTAAGCGCTCATAATAATATGCAAAAGTAAAAAATGTATACATTTTTATGAGTGAGTTAGCATAAACCCTATCAGACCGAGTACGAACCCCATGACTGCACCCAAAGGTGGGCCCCAGTGTTTCTCTAACCTCACCTGCGGTGCGATATCCTGAAACACAGCATAGAGAATCCCCCCAGCTGCAACCAGCATGATGCCAGAGACCAATGCGGTAAAACTTGCCAGCCAAAAATACGCCACTAAACCCGCCACCGGACCTGCCATTGCGAGAAGCACAAACAACCACAAAATCTTTTTATTAGTCATACGTCCGGATTCTTTGAGTTCTCGAAACGCATTAAACCCCTCAGGTAGATTCTGCATAGCAATGAGAACGGCAAGCAATGCAGCAGACCCTTTCCCTAATGCTAGAGAGGCGCCCAATGCAATGGATTCGGGGATAAAATCTGACAACATAGCCACCAGCTGTCCTGCTGAGGTCTGATGCTTATAGAGCAGGATATCTACCCACATAAACAGCACACCACCGGCAAGGAACAAAATGGCACTAATAGGAATGGAAAAAGGTTCAATACCCTCAGGGACAAGTACTAAGGCAATGGCTGACAACAGTGCACCACCACCAAAAGCCGTCACACTATGACGAAGCTCTTCATTAAGCCAATTAGGACGGATGCTATCAATCGAAGCAAACACGCCCCCCAAAGGCATTGCCATCCCTGCCATTAAGGTTAACAACAAGATGTACATCCATTCCGCCATAAGCTAGATCCTTTTTAAAAATGAAAAACACCGCTCTTGGGCGGTGTTTTAACATAACAAGACAGTTTCAAGGACTTAATATCTCATGGGAAAGCGAATACGTACAACCAAACCACTAGGCTTGTTAGCGCCAAACGCTAAATGAGCTCCATAGTATTTTACGAGGCTTGAGACAATAGAAAGGCCCAAGCCGGCACCAGAATGATCGCTACCACGGAAGAAACGTTCTGTCAGGCGACCTAATTCCCCCTTAGGAACACCAACGCCAGAGTCACGAAAATCTAACACGATTCCATCCTTTTCTTTCTGCCAGTCGATGCGAATCTCACCACCAGTAGGCGTAAATTTGACCGCATTAGAAATCAAATTCTGCAAAATTACTTCCAGATGATTGACCTCCATCGGCAAAGCAATGTCTGAATTAACTTCAGTAACTTCTAGATTAATCTCTTTCTCAGACAACATAGGATATAAAGCGGCCACGATACGGCGCGTTTCTTTAAATAGAGGAATAGGACTGTGGATACCGCCTTGCAATTGGCTCTCTACCCTAGCATAAGATAAAAGCTGCCCAACAATCCTCGTACTGCGATCTACACCGGCGACCATTTGCTCTAACGCATGTTGGCGTTCTGCTTCATCCTGTGCGGCTTCTGCATTCTGTGCATGCAGCTTCAATATAGCTAAAGGGGTTCTTAGCTCATGAGCTGCGTCAGCAATCCAACGCTTTTCACGGGCCATGAGATCGTCGATTTCTTTCAGTAAAATATTGAGTGCTTGCTGAACAGGCGCGAGTTCTTCTGGAACGTTATCAAGGCTAACCGGTTTCAATTGGGCAGGTTTAATTTTGCTGATACGATCAGTAAGTTGTTTTAACGGTTCCAGTCCAAAACCGACTGCCAACCAAACCAGGAGTGCAATTACAGGCCACCCGATCATTTCAGGCAAAACAGAATTCAACACAATCTCAGTGACAATCTCACCACGAACATCCTGTCGCTCAGCAACCACAATACGAAAAACATCCCCATGATCTGAGATTTTCTTCAGCTCAAAGGTTCGCCATTCATAATTTTCAGTCTCAGCAGTACCAAAACCATCTTTAAGCGTATGAGAAGGTTCTATTGATTGACTGTCTGATGCGACAACCACCTCTCCGTTATGCCAGATTCTAAAATAGACCTTGCTTTCATATTCGTGGCCAACTTGGCTCAACTCATATTCATTTAGATCTGTCACCACCTCCGGATACACGAAAACAGGAGCCTGACGCCCCTGTTTTAGATCGTCACTGGTCATGCGCACCAACAATCTGGCCTGTTGGGCTAGACGGGCATCAAACAACTCCTCCACCTCATGAGTTGCAAATCCAATGCTTATTAACCCAAGTAACAAACTGGTAAAAGCAAACAGAGACATCACCAATATAAGGGTGCGTTTCTTTATGGAGTTGGGAAGGCGTCGGTTGAATATCTTGAGCACGCTTTATTCTCCTTAGGGCTTTTCAATCACATAGCCCACTCCACGAATGGTTCTAATCAAACCTGAATAGAATTTTTTACGCAGGTGATGGATATGAACTTCTAAAGCATTACTCTCAACTTCTTCACCCCACCCATATAATGATTGAACAATAGCATCCCGGGTAAAAACGTGACCTGGACGGGAGATAAGTTCCTGCAACAAGACAAATTCTCGACGGGTAAGAGACACATCTTGTCCTTGATAAACAGCACGCATACTGTCTGGGTGAACCTCTATCTCACCATGGGAAATGGTAGTTACAGCACGACCTTTTGAGCGTCTTACAATGGCGCGTATACGTGCTTTGATTTCGACAATATCGAATGGCTTAACCACATAATCATCAGCCCCAGCATCTAACCCGCTCACTCTATCTTCGATGGCATCTCGAGCCGTTAATACAAGAATGGGAATATCAATGGCCTTATCACGAACTTTATTCAACACCGACATACCATCCATTCGTGGTAATCCAAGATCCAAAATCACAAGATCAAAAGACTCCTGCTCAATGGCTTGAAGTGCTTGTACTCCATCCGTAAGCCAATCCACCACAAAACCTTCTCGATGTAAGGCAATACACATCCCGTCCCCTAAAGACTGGTCATCTTCCACTAATAAAATTCTCAACTTATATCACCTCACCTGAGCCAACTTCTCGAGCATATCACTTTCTGTGAGCTCACCTTGGCTGATCTGGGAAATCGAACCATCCCTATTAAAGAACACCAATGCTGGAGGGCCAAAAATACCTAACTCTTTCATATAAGCTTGCTGGGCGTCTGTATTATCGGTCATATCCAATTGTAGAAAAGCGAATTGATCTGCAAGCTTAAACATACTTGGCTGATCAAACACTTCCTTCTCCATAGTAGAACATGCCGTACACCAATCTGCATAAAAATCTAACACCGCAGGCATGCCCTGCTGTGCTGCCTGATCGAGCTGTTGGTGGATAGTTTCCATTCTATCGTAGCGGCTAAATAATGGCTGGTGAACCTGAGTTTGGGCTGAGCCGAATTTTACTTGATAGGCTAAAGGTTCTATTAGGTTGGGTGCTCCAGCCAAAACAGAGCTACCAATGCTAATACTGTACAATAAGATCAAGCTTGAAAACGCTAACTGCATCCGGCTCCAACCGGTTTTCAACGTGCTTGGCAATACATAACAGCCATACCCGAACAACAACAAAGTCCAAAGAGAAACACTGATCACTAACGGCAAGAATCGACTCACCAAGGAGATCGCCACACCTAACAAAACAACGCCAAAAAACGCTTTGACCTGTTGCATCCACATACCAGCTTTCGGTACAAATCGACCGCCACCAAGCCCCATGAGCAACAATGGCACGCCCATCCCTATACTCAGCACAAATAACACTGCACCACCCAGCCACGCATCACCTGTGGTGCTGATATACAGCAATGCTCCGGCAAGAGGTGCTGACACACAAGGAGAGACGACTAATGCGGACACAGCCCCCATCGCCGCCACGCCAAACAGCTGTCCACCTTTCATACTGGCGCCAACAGAGTCCATCTTATTACGTAAGCGATCGGGCAGTTGTAATTCGTAAAAGCCAAACATAGAGAATGCTAAAGCCACGAATACGATACCAAAGAAGGTCAAAATCCAGGGGGTTTGCATGGCCGCTTGAAGGTTTAACTGTGCGCCAAACAGCCCCACCAGAACGCCCGCAACGCTATAGGTAATTGACATACCTAGGACGTAACTCAGGGCCAGAATAAATCCTTTGCGGGTCGATAACTCTCCTAACTGCCCTGCAATAATCCCTCCCAAGATTGGCACCATTGGCAGTACACAGGGTGTCAAGGATAGGCCAAGACCTAATGCAAAAAAGGTCAATAGCATGATCCAAATGTTTTCGTTGATCAGGCTAGCCATTAACCCCTGTTCCTCTGATACCAATTCTTTTGGTTTAATTATTTGAGCGCGCTCACCCATAATATCTGACTGGGCCGTGGCGCTTGTTATGGACAAAGATACCGTTTGGTTTTGCGGCGGATAACAGAGACCCTCTTCAGAGCAGCCCTGATACTCCACCCTGTATTGTTCAACGCCCTCTTTAGGCGCTGCATCATTCACTTTGACCGACAAGGTATCGTGAAATACTTCTACCAAACCAAAATTCGGATCATCTTTTGATTCGGACATGGTTAACCAGGTCATACCTACAGGCTGACCATTTTTGGTGACTTTAATACGATCTTTATAAAGGTAGTAATGGGGAGCGATCTGCCAACTCAGCTCACCATCAGAAGTGCTAGACAAGACAAATGCTTCATCAGGTTTTAAGAATTCCCCTGCATGTACAAGAGTACTGATTAACATAACGATGACTAAAGCAGTCACCCTAAGACGAGAAATAAAAATAGCCATCGCTGCTCCAACCGCAGGAAATGTGATGGCCTTACACTACCCATACAAGCTTAAGCAAAACTTACGTAATGCTTAATGTTGACTTAAGTTTCCCCTTTTATCTTGGGCGATAACCAATAATGAGGATTCATCATGGGATATCGCCTTTTAAAACAAAAACACTTTTCAATTGTCCAGCCAGTCATGATTGCTGGATTAATCCTTGGCTCCATGACAGCTCATGCAGAGATCTCCGATAAGGACACTGCCCCAGTTGCTCCAATGGGGGACTTTGCAATGCCCACCTATCAAGGCACTTCAATCAGTCTGAATGATTACTTAGGTAAGGTTGTTCTAGTGGATTTCTGGGCCTCCTGGTGCAGTCCATGTCGTACTTCCTTCCCTTGGATGAACCATATGTCAGCGAAATACCGTGACCAAGGTTTTGAGATAGCCGCAATTAACCTTGACCAACAGAAACCCCAAGCAGTGACATTTTTAAAAGAATTACCTCCGGAGTTCACCGTCCTTTTTAATGCAAGTGGAGAAATGCCTGAGGCTTTCGAGGTTATCGGCATGCCGACAAGTTTTCTCATTGACCGAGATGGCAAAGTACGCGCTACGCACATCGGCTTTCACTCTGACAAAACTAAAGAGTACGAAAAAGAGATCCAACAGCTTTTACAGGAGGCTCAGTAAAATGCGTCACTTACTTGCACGTTGTGCCCTGATATTGGGAACCATGGGAGTGTTAGCAGGTTGTTCTGACCTTGGAGTCAAACCATGGGAAAGAGATGTGTTAGCACAAGATGAGATGAATTTAATTAACGATCCAATCGAAAGTAGCTTAAACGACCATATTTATTTCAGTAAAGAAGCTAGCTCAGGCGGACAAGGTTTTGCAGGAGGTGGCTGTGGCTGCAACTAAACAATCCCCAAAAGATATCGCTGCTCTGCTGGCAACGGCAAGCTGTGCTTTGACTGGCGGATTTTCTTCCGTCGCCCAAGCGGGAGAAAACTGGGATGTTGATTCTGCGTTAATGGTCTACAGCGAAAGCGATTCCCGTGTCACGGCGGTAGAACCGGTGTTAGAACTGAAACGCAAGTTTGACAGTGAAACCGCTCTAACCCTGCGTGCTGTTGGCGATACTCTAACCGGCGCCTCTCCAAATGGTGCAACGCCCAGCAGCGAAGCTCAGACCTTTAGTCGTCCATCTGGCAATGGCACCTATGAGACCGCCCCAAACAGCGATCCCCTTGACGATACTTTCCGAGATACACGCGGCTCCTTCTCTATTAATTACAATGCCCCCCTTGGCCGTGATTGGGCTTACAGTGTCGGTTCGTATCTGTCGGCGGAACACGATTATCAATCCCTTGGTGCCAATGGTACCCTCTCCCGCTACTTAAATAATAAGAACACTACTCTGACTTTGGGGTTAAGTGCTGCGAGTGACACCATTTCTCCTGAAGGTGGCGTTCCAGTGGGTTTAAGTACCGTTACAACGGCAAAAGATACAGGGGATGACAGTAAAACACTTACAGACGTCATGTTTGGAGTAACTCAAGTCATTAACCGCAACACATTAATGCAGTTTAATTACGGATTGAGCCAAAGTGATGGCTACCATACAGATCCCTATAAATTCTTATCCGTCATTGATGATAATGCAGGAGCAAACTACGGCGGCAATTACAAAATAAGTGGTGATAATCAGTATGTATATGAAAAACGCCCGGATTCACGTCTCAAACAGACGTTATACTGGCAGACTAAATATCAACTGAGCAATAACGACATTATTGATTTGAGTTATCGCTATATGTGGGATGATTGGGGGGTAACCTCGCATACCCTAGAGGGCAAATACCGCTTTAGATTTGATAATCAATATTTAGAGCCTCAGGTTCGACTTTATCAACAATCTGCTGCGGACTTTTATCAGCGTTACTTAACCAGCTCTAACTATCAGTCTCAAGATTACGCCAGCGCAGACTACCGACTTGGCGATATGACTGCCTATACTTTAGGATTAAAATACGGTTATACCTTTGAGGATGAGAGTGAAGCGTACGGTAAGATAGCACTGTATCATCAGGAAAGCTCTGGTGATGAAGGCTTCGGCAAACTCAAACAACAAGACTTATACCCAAGTATGGATGCTGTCATGGTGACGGTTGGTTATCGTTTCTAAAAAACACCTAGCGGAGGAAGCTCATGATACAACACACCCTTAAAGTGAGCTCCTCTGCTAACCCATCGAGGCATCCTGCACCCACCATCGAATTCAGTGAATTTACGAAGGTCTCCTTCCAATGTATGGCCAGTCCGTGTGAAATCCTGCTAGATATTAATGAAGCGGATGAATCAGAGATAACGGAACTGTGTCTCTCGGCAGTTTTAGAAGCTTGGCGTATTGAATACAAATATAGTCGCTACCAAGACACAAATACTTGGCATGAGTTACACAATCATCCTGATACACCCCAGATCATTGATTCTGAGACCCAATCTCTGATGGCATTTGCCTATCAAGCCTGGCAGCTCTCAGACGGTCGTTTTGATATCACTTCTGGGTTACTGCGCAATGTATGGTCTTTTAAACACAAGAGTCTACCGAGCCAAACTAAGATTGATTCGCTTCTAGCACACATTGGCTTTGATAAATTGATCTGGCATCCAGAGGATCCAAGCTTTCTGACTGTACCATCGGGTATGGAGTTAGATTTTGGAGGGATCGGCAAAGAGTATGCGGTAGACAGAGTCTTACATTTAATCGACCAACAGCTTAAACAACGAAATCTAACTTATCGAGTTTTGGTTAATTTTGGTGGTGATCTAGCCTGCCGCCAAAATCTAAAACATCCGATCCCATGGCAAATCGGTATAGAAAGTCTTACCCAAGAGAATCGTTCCGATATTTCTATTTTGTTAAGTCAGGGAGCCATTGCAACGTCAGGTGATACCAAACGATATATCACCATTCATGACAAGCGATATGGACATATTCTAAACCCCAAAACTGGTTGGCCTATCCAATCGCCCTATCGCAGCATCAGTGTCGCAGCAGACTCCTGTGTGCAGGCAGGTATGCTCGCCACATTCACCCTATTGCAAGGGCATGATGCTAAAACATTCATTTCCCAGACAGGCCTTGACTACTGGTTAAGAACCGAACAAAAAACCTACACAAATCGATAAAATAATGCTTTGCGTAGCAAACAAATGGTCTTATTATCGCGCCACTTTTTAACGATTGAGGGACACCATGAAAATCGTTTCTTTTGACGCTTTACGCACCTTGCATTTACCAAATGTTCATTACATCAAACCGGAAAACATGTACGCCCATTTGGATGATATTCGCGCCGCAGATTGGGTATTGTTTCCTGAATACTGGCAACTTAATGCACTGGTTCATGGTCTCAAAAAACGTATTTTCCCAAGCCTCGCGTCTTACATGATTGGTCACGATAAGGTTGAGATGACCCGTACCTTTATGACTGTCGCGCCAGCCAATCATCCTTACACGGAAATCACTGCAAACACCCCTTATGAATCAGAGCGCATATGGGACATGATGCCGACGCCCTTTGTTGCAAAGATCCCTCGCAGCAGCATGGGCAATGGCGTCTTTCTAATTGATAATCCTGTTCAATGGCGTGAGTATTTGGAAACGTCCAATATGATTTATGCTCAAGAATACCTGCCTATTGACCGAGACTTACGGATTGTCTGGGTAGGTAATAAGGTAGTTGGTGGCTATTGGCGGTTACAGGCTGAAAAAGGCTTCTACAACAACATCAGCCAAGGTGGACAAGTAGAAGTCGCTTTGATCCCGAAAGAAGCATTGGATTTGGTGGAATTTGTCGCCTCTTCCTTAGGCATTGATCATGGTGGATTTGATGTGGCCATGGTAGGTTCAATGCCCTACCTTATCGAGTTCAACCGTATCTTCGGTAACCAAGGGGTTAAAGACCTGCAAAAAAGCGTCGACATTGGCATCATGGATTACCTTGAAAGCCAAACACTGATTGAGACCCCCATTGATTTACTAGGATAAAAACTAAAAAGGAGTGCTGATAGGCACTCCTTTTTTATGTTACTTGTTGATAAGGCACTCAGTACTCTACCCACGCATCCCAACCTAAGGTTAACTCTTCTGCTTCTTCGGTTTTCTGGATACGTGCTGCAATTTTCTTAAGCAATGCGCTCATTTGGGCTCTCCTCTATAGAATGAAGCCATAATAGCGCCAGTATGTGACAGTCTGAATTTACTTATCCCTAAGGATCTTATGCAAAAATGCTATTAGATCTTTATAACTAATTAAAATCTCGGTAATTCTATCCCTTCAAACAAGGCGTCGACCTCTTGTCGAGATGGCGCAAGCATAGCGGCTTCAACCAACTCTCGTGTCAAATGGGGGGCAAACGACTGGATAAAGGAATACATATAACCACGGATAAAGGTATTGTTACGAATACCTATCTTAGTGGTACTGTCAGCAAATAAATGCGAGGCATCCAGTGCCACCAGATCACTGTCAGCGGCAGCATCATAAGCCATGGTTGCCACAATACCCACACCAAGTCCCAAGCGAACATAGGTCTTGATCACATCAGAATCCGCTGCAGTAAAGACAACGTTTGGTTCTAACTCGGCCTTTTGAAAAGCCTCATCTAACTGTGAACGCCCAGTAAACCCAAATACGTAAGTCACAATGGGGTGCTCAGCTAATGCTTCCAAAGTGAGCTTATCAAGCTTTGCCAAAGGATGATCTTTAGGTACCACAACAGAACGATTCCAAGTGTAACAAGGCAACATCACCAGATTACCAAACATCTCCAAAGCCTCCGTGGCAATGGCGAAGTCTACCGCCCCATCGTTGGCCATCTCGGCGATCTGCATAGGTGTCCCTTGATGCATGTGCAAGGTGACATCTGGATAACCATCGATAAAATCATGTATCACATTAGGTAAGGCATAACGGGCTTGGGTGTGAGTCGTAGCAATATCTAGGGAACCTTTTCGTTCATCGCTAAATTCTTTCGCCACTTTTTTAATGTTCTGAGTTTGATTAAGGATCTCACCAGCCAAAGCAATGATCTTTTCACCAGCTGGGGTAATATGAGTTAAATGCTTTCCGCTGCGTGCGAATACCTCGATACCCAATTCATCTTCCAACAGACGAATTTGCTTACTGACACCCGGCTGAGAGGTATAAAGGCTCTGAGCCGTAGCAGATACATTTAAGTCGTGTCGGGCAACTTCCCAGATATATCTCAACTGCTGTAGCTTCATGGACCATTATCCTTATTCTAAAAAGAGTTAAAAACATAAAAAAATATTACTTTATAGAATAGTAAAAAAGCTCTAAGGTTGCCACTACTAATCTAATAAAGATGATTCATATGGACTTTTTTTGGTATGTACTAGCTGGTCTTGGCGTTGGCCTTGCCGTTGGTATTACGGGTGTCGGCGGCGGCTCCTTAATGACCCCCTTACTTTTAATCTTTGGTTTCCCACCGCATATAGCAATCGGGACGGATTTACTCTACGCAGGTATCGCCAAAAGTACTGGCGTTTACATGCACGCACGCCGCGGCAATGTGAACTGGCGCATAATGGGCGCCATGGCTGCAGGAAGCCTACCGGCATCATTATTAACCGTATTGGCGCTCTCCAATTTCGAACACCCAGAACACTACCAGCATATCCTCACTTCAACCCTCGGGCTCATGCTGATCTCGACCGCATTGGTCATCGTATTTAGAAAACGTCTTCATAGTTTGTTTCAAACCAATCTATCCCAAACTAAAAGCACCCGATATATCTTTATCTGCGGCATTGTGCTGGGTGTGTTTGTCACCCTCACCTCCGTCGGTGCAGGAGCGCTTGGTACTGCTATGATGATGTTACTATTCCCTGCTATGGCTGCCCGAAATGTGGTCGGCACTGACTTGGCTCATGCGGTACCTTTAACACTTGTAGCGGGTTTAGGTCACGTTTTACTAGGGAACGTTGATTACTACCTACTGGCAGGATTATTAATTGGCTCCATCCCCGCTATTTACGTGGGCACTAAGATTGCTTCCTTTGTACCAAACAAGGTTTTACAGCCCATATTGGCGACGGCTTTGGCCAGCTTTGGCGTTAAGTATCTATTCTTTTAAGGCAAGTATGGCTTCTATAAGAAACCTGATCAACTCGTCAGGAATAGCACCCAAATATAAAAAGCACCCTATCAGGGTGCTTTTTTCGTTCTATAAGCCAATTTTTTAAGAACTTTCTTATCTTTCCTACTTCATTCTTATAAGAAAACCATGTAATGTCACTCAACCATGAAAAACAAAGCAAATTAATTGTTCAAAAAGTTATATTAGGAATATAAAAAATGAGTGATTCGCGTTTGGAGGATCTTAATATCGCCTCCTTGACACCGCTAGTAACCCCACAAGCACTTAAACAAGAGCTACCTGTAAGCAACGCTGTACGTGAGCAAATCGCCCAATCCCGTGATGTCATCAAAAACATCATGGACGGAAAAGATCACCGTATTGCTATTGTTATTGGCCCTTGTTCTATTCATGACACGGAAGCGGCACTGGATTATGCCCGTCGCCTAAAAGCCCTGTCAGAAAAAGTCAGCGACTCACTCTATATTGTTATGCGTACCTACTTTGAAAAACCGCGTACGACCGTAGGCTGGAAAGGTTTGATTAATGACCCTCACCTAGACGGAACCTTTGATATTGATAAAGGTATGCGTATTGCTCGTAAGTTGCTGATTGATCTTTCTGAACTGGGTCTGCCACTGGCTACTGAAGCTCTGGATCCAATTTCACCTCAGTTCTACCAAGATCTGATCAGCTGGTCTGCTATCGGTGCACGTACCACGGAGTCACAAACTCACCGTGAAATGGCATCCGGTTTGTCTGGCCCAGTGGGCTTCAAAAATGGTACTGATGGCTCCATGACGGTTGCAGTGAATGCAATGCAGTCTGTGTCTCATCCGCACTCATTCCTAGGCATTGACGAATCAGGCCTAGTTGCAATCGTTAATACCAAGGGGAACGAATACGGTCACCTAGTTCTTCGTGGTGGCAATGGTCTACCAAACTACAGTGCTGAACACATTGCTCAAAGTGAAGCTGAGTTAACGAAAGCAGGCTTGAAGCACAACATCATGGTGGATTGTTCGCATGAGAACTCAGCGAAGAAACCTGAGCGCCAACCTGAAGTCGCATTAGATGCCACTCGTCAGATCATTGAGGGTAATAATTCCATCATGGGCTTGATGATTGAAAGTAACATTGGCTGGGGCAATCAAAAAGTGCCAGCAAACAAGTGCGATCTACAATACGGCGTTTCTATCACTGATGCTTGTATTGACTGGGAAACCACAGAGAAAACGCTGCTTGAAATGGCTGAGACACTTCGGGATGTTTTACCAAAACGCCCTCGTGCTTAAACCTTATAGAACGCAGTTCAATTAAAAAAGGAGCCTTATGGCTCCTTTTTTTATGTGATCAGCATCATTTTAGGATTACATGAAAGCGTTATCTGTCACAGTGTGGTCAGTTTCGTCTTTCACTGCGGTTAAGCCGGGAACTTTTTCAATCAGGGTTTTCTCAACACCCTCTTTCAAAGTCAGATCGACTGCACTGCAACCCTGACAGCCTCCACCGAATTGCAACACTGCCACTTGGCCGTCGATCACTTCAACCAGTTTTACTTCACCGCCATGGGCCGCTAAGCCTGGGTTAATGTCTGAATACAAAACGTAGTTAATTTGATCTTCGATTGGGCTGTCTGCACTGACTTTTGGCATCTTAGCGTTTGGTGCTTTGATGGTTAGCTGGCCACCCATTTTCTCAGTCGCATAATCAACGAATGCTTCGTCTAGAAACGCCACTGAGTTTTTCTCGATATAAACACGAAGTTTTGGCAGATCTAAGATTTCATCTGTCTCATTCACTTCTTCTGGACGACAATACGCTAAACAAGTCTCCGCATACGGCGTACCCGGTTGCTGAATAAACATACGTACGGACATTCCATCAATACCCTGTTTGTCCAGTAGACCTGATAAGTACTCTTGCGCACTGTCAGTAATTGTAATGTTCATACTCACCCTTATTGAAACGTGTGAACTTAAAGAATGTGCTAATGTTACCCCAGTCCTCCCACAAAACGAAAGACCAAGTAAAAAAGTAAAGTATTTTTTCGCATTTGCTGGGGCAGACTAGAATCCTTAGGCCTAAAATTTTTAAAGATATAGATAAATATTCATTTTAGGAATAACGGATTTTTGATAGATTTACCCTACCTAAGAATTTATACAACAACGGTTCAGTCTTTTATGTATCAATACGACGCAATTGACCAGCAGCTAGTGGAAGAGCGTGTTGCACAGTTTCGTGATCAAACTCGCCGCTACCTGAATAACGAGCTAAAGGAAGAAGAATTTCTGCCTTTACGCTTACAAAATGGCCTGTATGTGCAGCGCTACGCGCCTATGCTGCGTATCGCCATCCCTTACGGCATGGTGTCTAGCGAGCAGTTACGCTTACTTGCTGACATTACTCGTCGCTACGATCGCGGTTACGGCCACTTTAGTACGCGCCAAAACCTACAATTGAACTGGCCGAAGCTTGAGGATGTGCCAGACATCCTAGCTGAGCTTGCTACGGTGCAAATGCACGCAGTTCAAACCAGTGGTAACTGTATTCGTAATACCACCACTGACCAATATTCAGGTGTTATTGCTGATGAGGTGGCAGACCCTCGTCCGTACTGTGAGTTGATTCGCCAGTGGTCAACTTTCCACCCAGAATTCGCTTTCTTGCCACGTAAGTTCAAGATCGCTGTGTGTGCAACGGACTCCGCTGACCGTGCCGCAACCCAAGTACATGATATCGGTCTTCATTTGAAGAAGAACGATGCAGGAGAGATTGGTTTTAAAGTCATCGTGGGTGGTGGTCTTGGCCGTACGCCTATGATCGGTGAAACCATCAGTGAATTCATTCCTCGCGCCGACTTACTGACCTACCTAGATGCCATTATTCGTGTCTACAACCAGCATGGTCGTCGTGATAACAAATACAAAGCCCGTATCAAGATTCTTGTTAAAGCTTTAGGTATTGAAGAATTCCGCTCACGTGTTGATGCTGAATGGGCTCACCTACGTGGCACAGAAAGCACTGTACCAATGAGTGAATTCGATCGCTTACAAGGCTTCTTTACTGAGCCAGCGTACGAATCTTTAGAAGACCAACCTGCTGAACTCACGGCAAAACTTGCTGAAAGCAGTGGCTTTGCCCGCTGGTACGAGCGCAATACGTTTGAGCATAAAAAGCCAGGCTACCGCATCGTGACACTGTCTCTTAAAAAGCCAGGTATTGCTCCAGGTGATGCAACAGCGGATCAGATGGAAAAAGCAGCCAACCTTGCAGATCAATACAGCTTTGGTGAATTGCGTGTCAGCCACGAACAAAACCTTGTGCTTGCTGACGTACCGCAGAACCAATTGATTGAGCTTTGGGAAGCAGCCAAAGAAAACGGCTTTGCGACACCTACTCTAGGTCTTTTGACTGACATGATTTGTTGTCCTGGCGGCGATTACTGTGGTCTTGCAAACGCTAAGTCCATTCCAATCGCAGAGCAGATCCAACAAACGTTTGATAACTTAGACTACCTATACGACATCGGCGAAGTTGATCTAAACATCTCTGGTTGTATGAATGCCTGTGGCCACCACCATGTGGGCAACATCGGTATCCTAGGGGTTGATAAGAAAGGCGAAGAGTTCTACCAAGTATCCCTTGGCGGCGCATCTGGCCATGACGCATCCATCGGTAAGATTTTGGGGCCTTCATTTGCCCAAGAGCAAATCGGTGATGTGATTCAAAAAGTCATCAATGTTTACGTTGGGGAACGCACCGAAGAAGAACGCTTCATCGATACATTCCGTCGTATTGGCATCAAACCATTTAAAGAGGCCGCGTATGCAAAAGCTAATTAAGAATGGCGAGATCGTCGACAACACTTATGTTTGGCAACAAGACCCTGAGGCAACGGCAACAGAAAACGCTATTGTTCCAATGCAAAAATGGCTCGATAACCAAGAGTCTATTGGCAAAGTGGCTGGGATTTGGATTGATGCCGGTGAAGGTGTTGAGCCTTTAGCAGATGTGGATCTTAGCCAGTTCCCTGTGATTGGCATAAACTTCCCTACTTTTATGGATGGCCGTGGTTTCAGCTATGCTCGTCTATTGCGTGAACGTCTGAATTACCAAGGTGAGATCCGCGCCTTGGGTAAATTTATGGCGGACCAGCAGGGTTACTTGATTCGCTGTGGTTTTGACAGCTTCGAGTTTGCAGAAGACGTGAATCTAGACATCGCACTGACACTGAACAAACCTTTCAGTGTTGCCTACCAAGGTGATGTGGCAGATCCTCGCCCGATCTTCCTACGCCGCGGATAAGCGCGTCATATCGATCTAAAAAAGCCGAGCAACTGCTCGGCTTTTTTGTTTCAAAGCTTTGAGCTTAGTCGCCTTTCATGTGTTCACTATTGACCACATGGTAAATGGGATATAAAACGTCGGCACCGAGAATTTTGGAGCGTTCAGGGGACCAACCCACTATTTCGTCCGGTAGATTCTCGTTATCTTTAAAAGGCATTTCCAAGGTTAAAGACAAGCAACGATAAGTATTGCCAACCCACTTGGAGGCAACCGTTAGGTTTGCTTCGCCGTAACGGGCAGGTTCATAACCGATTTCTGTTTGGAAGTCTGGGCTAACGGCCTCGAACATATCTTTAAAGATGTCTTCCATAGCGGCCATACGGTCATCATAGTTAGGCACACCATAACACCCGTCTACGAAGTTAACCGGCAAGGCTTCGTCCCCATGTATATCCAAAAACATGTCTACGCCTGTCTCCGCCATTTTCTTCTGTACGGCCAACACTTCTGGACTCATGGCCTCGCTCGAGCGCTTCCATTCTCGATTCAGGTTCACACCTTTACTGTTCACACGTAAGTTACCGTTCACTGCACCGTCTGGATTCATGTTTGGTACTACGTAAAAGCGGCACTGTTGCATGAGCGCACGGGCCACCGGATGGGACTCATCGAACAAACGCTCCAATAAGCCTTCCATAAACCATTCCGCCATGGTTTCACCTGGATGCTGACGGGCGATGATCCAAATGTTTTTCGCAAGACCTTGGGTCTTACTCACCTCTAGCATGGTGATATCACGCCCTTCTGCCGTCGTACTCAGATGATGTGTAATACAATCTTCGAAGTTAGAGGCCCATGACAACATATCAAGATGGCGTTCATAGCTATAGGGAGCAAAGTACGCATAATAGACACTGTCACGCTCTGGGGTATGGGTCACTACAAGCTGACCATCAACATATTCTGTTGGCACACGGAACCAGTGCTCACGGTCGTAAGACGCCACAGCTTGGTAATCTTCCCAGCCATCTGGATAAGCTGCCCCCGCAGCATTTTCAAAGCGAATCACGCACTGCTCACCCATGCCGCCTTGTAAGCGAAAATAAAACCACTGGTAGAAATCAGAGTTTGTATCTTTGGGTATCTTTACTCTAATATTGTCCGGCTCGTTGGCCTCGATAACGTCTATGTTACCGCCATCAAAGTAACTACTGATTGTGAGTCGGCTGGTCATTCACTCTTCCTTAACGCTAGGCTGTTAACTAATTATTATGTCAAGTTTACCCATATTCATTAGCGCTGTCGCTAACTCTACGGACGAACCTCATTTTCCACTGTTAATTACGTGGTCGACACATGATGGACAGATCAAGGAAGTGCTTATTACACCTGATGATGAGTGGCTTCATGAACACAGCATCGAACCTAATCTACAAAATCTAGACGAACAGCAACTGTATGAATTTGGTTATGAAGCCCAAGACATTCTTGCGGAGTGGGCAACAGAACTCGATACGGACACCCTGTATGCCATAGATGCTGACGTCGTCAATCTGCTGATTGAAAACCTTTACGACACCAAGGGTCTAGACCCTGCTTTTGAAGTGCTACCGATTGAGCAATGGTTCGCAGAACGAGATGTAAATCTCCATGAGGCACGCAGGGCAAATGGGGATGAGACGCCACTGAATCTGCTAAGCCCAGACGAACAAATTCTTAATGCCTTACAAGTGGCGGCTCAGCACGATTTGTTAGATCTTTCCAATTTAGAGCTAGCCGAAGAGTAACTCAATGCATAATGAATATCACTCCAAGTCTATGGCAGCTTAAGCAGTCCTTGCATACAGTAATATTTCATTCATCTTTTCAAGGACACCGTGGTGAAAGATATATTGCCAGACTTGTTTGATCTTTATCCTAGTTACGTCAATATTGCGGACCCCATTTTTCAGGACTTTGGCGGACGTACGGAATTCCATGGTGAAGTGGTCACCGTGTACTGCTTTGAGGATAACAGCCGGGTCAAGGAGCTAGTACAAACCCCAGGGCATGGCAAAGTCATGGTAGTAGACGGTGGCGGCAGTAAGCGCCGGGCCTTGTTGGGGGATATGCTGGCCGAAAAAGCCGTACAAAATGGTTGGGAAGGTCTCGTCATTCATGGTGCTGTTCGAGACGTGGCAACCCAATCGCAACTTGACCTTGGCATCAAAGCCTTGTGTGCCCAGCCCCGCCCAACCGAGAGAAAAGGCCTAGGGGAAGTAGGCAAGACCCTAAACTTTGCAGGCATTACTATTGCAGATGGGGATCACATTTACTGTGATCTAAACGGAGTATTGGTCGCTAAACAACCCCTTGCCTTACCTTAGCAAGGGGCTGTATTTCCTAGTCCACTAGGTAATAGGTCACCGTAGAAACCACGCGAACGTTTTTAATATGCGGATTGTTTTGATCCCGGTCAGATATTGAAAACTGTCCTTGTGAGGCTTGCTTTATCTTCCCCAGACGACTGTCAGAGTCCAAAGCAAACTTCTCCCCCACTTCCCGAGCATTTTCAGTCGCTTGCTCGATCATTGCGGGCTTAATGAGATTTAAATCCGTATATAAGTACTCTGTACGTGTTTGGTACATATCACCTGATAACACCACCCCTTGTTTACCTAAGTCAGACAGTTTGGCTTGGGCGTCACGTACCATCTCAATATTATGGGTATAAACGGTCACTTGTTGATTGGCGTTGTAACGGAACTCTGCGCGCCCCGATCCTCCGTACTGTTGGGCTATTTTATCGACAATGGCCGGAGGACTAATGGTTATCTCCTCCTGTTTAATCCCGTTATCCTCAAGAAAGGCTTTTACTTTATCGGTATTAGCCTCTACTTCCTCATACAACTGCTCGAGCTGGTTTGAGGCCACCACAAACTGAATGGGCCAGATGGCAACATTGGCCATCACTTCACGCTCTGCCAATCCTTTTACTGTTACATTGCGCTCATAGGCTTTTAACTGATTGGCTGTAGTATTGACGATCCAACCCGCCCCCAAAAGACCGACAACTAGGCTAGCTCCTAGAATACATGCCGCGACATTCACTTTCTGCACCATATGCCCTCCTTGACTCAGTTACTTAGTGCTTTCCAGCTTAGATAAAAAAAGGGAAGCGTGCTGCTTCCCCTTTAACATTCACTCATGGTGAACAAGTTCTGCTCACTAGCAGACTTACCTTAAAGATAGACCAATAGGCAATGTCTCGCCAACAAGGCGGGACATTTCTTCATCGCTGTACTCAGCGCTTGTATCAAGTCTTGTGACCCAAAGCACAGGACATTTATCTTTCTTAAGTTTTACTTGGACCTTATTGCGCAGTGCCAACAACTCTTTGGAATCATTGTCACTGGATGGTTGCACCATTAAAACGGAAGCAAGGCCAGCAAGTTTGCGTTTTTTCCAATCTTCCTTCAGGGCAGATTCAACCAGTTTAAGGGCATCTTTTTGAGGGACTTTATGCTGGTCGTCGCCCACTAATAGTTGTCGTGACGCAACACGTCCCACGGTCCACCAAGCCGTATCCGGCTCGGAAGATTTTTTGAGTCGCCTCATAAGCCAATCAATGGACTCAAGCTTTTGTTCCATAGGTAATCGCTCAAGGGCACCCACCATACGAATCATGTCATCACTAGACTTGGTAGTTAACGCTTTTTGCTTTTCTCTAGAGCGCTGTCCGGCTGGGGAATAGTATTGGGCAAACTGCTTATACAAATTAGATTGCATGGCCTCAGTCAAACCACCAGCGATACGTCGATAAAGGGTCCAATGCTGCCCCCAAACAGGCGCCACATCAAATTTCGGCCCTTGCTTAGTCGCATTCAAGGTTTGCTCAACTCTGGCCTCATCCCCCAATGCCCCGTAGCCAGGACGCAAACAATACCCCACCAATTGTAACCACTGACGCTCGTGCTGAGCCGATTTACCACGTCCGGATTTAACTGCTAATAGTTTGTCCGCAAGACGTCGATTGGTTGCCAGATTCCACTCATCTCGATCCCCTAAGATACGATCTAAATCTTGCTTTAAAGACTTCACTAACTCAGGGTCGGCTTTTTGTCCTGGGGCAGAAAAGCATTTCACTAAATGCTCTTCTGCTTGCCCCATATTTGGATGTAAGTGGTCATCTTGTTTTTCAGTAGAGTCATTCGCATCATTCTGACTGGAGACGCCGAACTGCAGAGTCCATTGATCACTCTGTCCCTGAGCTTTAAGGGACACTTGAAGCACCCCCACCTCAGTCATGGTTGCCGAAAGGGTCACATCCACTTCAGCTAATCCATTTACCCCATCCAGCTCGGTGACTAGGTTTGAGACGAAATGCAGCCCGTCATTAGCGCTTATGATCTGACCTGAAGCAACCTCCATATGATCATCAGAACGATAAAGAGGAAATTGAACCTGCTCACCCATTTTAAGTTTAAACACTTGAGAGAGTGAAACGGCCTCTTCCTTAAGGTGACCTTTAGGTAACAAACCTATAAAACTGCCATCGGCAAGTTGTAATAACAGGTTGTGGGGCACACCACTTTCAATACGCTCCGCTTCACCCGCTAAGGATTTCAAGTACCAAGCAGCTCCTTTTGCCACGGCATCATTTGGCTCTGAGGCATCGCAAACGACCAAAGGACTTTCTGACCATTGATTGAGTTGCTCAAGGACCCGTTGCTTTAGTTTCGGGCTGTTAAACAAACCGCCATTAAACAATACGGCATCAGGCATGCAAGTGCCGTTGGCTTGTTCAATGTCAGTCTTATGTCGAGCGATAAACGAAGCCAGATGACGTGAAAAAGCGGCATCATGTTCATAGGGTAAACCGAGGGTGTGTACGGCATAGGTACTCTTCTGCAATGTATCCTCTAGGGATACAAAGGGCAAAAAGCCTGATTCCACTTGTTCTAGCAACATGTCCCGAGACACGGTAAATTTTTGCGACCCGCCGATCAATCGACTACCGCCCCCTAAGACTGTTAGGGTCGTTGAATCAGGAGCGTCGTCGCTTAACAATGTTTCTTTGGCTTTACGGGTTTGCTGTACCAATGCCGCCAAGCGAGAAGCCGACAAGCTGGAAATCTGCCTTGGATCTAACTGATAAGCCAATGCCTGATCAAGGTTATCGCCGCCCAACAAAAGATGATCACCCACTGCCACTCGCTTTAGGGCCGTTTTATCTTGGTCAGTATGCTGTATTCGAACCAAGCTAAAGTCTGTCGTGCCGCCACCAATATCCACCACCAACAACATATTGGCCTGTTCTAATGATTTCAGGTTGTCTGGATTACGAATAAAGTGATAACAGGCAGCTTGGGGCTCTTCTAACAAATATAGCTTCTCAAGCCCAGCCATCTTGGCTGCCTCTAGGGTTAAGGCGCGGGCCTCTTCATCAAATGACGCAGGTAGAGTCAACGCAACGTCTTGAGAGGCTAAAGGGGCATCAGGATGAGCATGATCCCAAGCTTGTTTGATGTGGGTTAACAAATACGCGCTGGCTTGTAAGGGGCTAATTTTACGGGCACCCTCTTCGCTACCCCAAGGTAAAATAGCTTGCTTACGGTCCACTTGTCGGTGGCTTAACCAGCTCTTAGCACTTTGAACAAGTTGACCAGAACGGCGCTGGCCTAGTTCCAAGGCACCATGCCCTACGATCACATCCATCGCTTGATTGCGCCAAGGCAAAACAGGCTCAATCTTGCCAAGCTCATCTTTAGCTAATAGGTACACCGCACTGGGTAACTGTGTTCCATTGCGCACTGTGCCATCAGGCATGAACTGGGGGATACTAAAGAGTTGAGGCTCTGACTCCCCCTTTGACAAAAAGGACACCACACAATTAGTGGTGCCTAAATCAATACCGACTCGATAATGTGATCCCGCCATTAAGCATCCCTAACTTGGAATTCGATGGTCCAAGCTAAATCAGAGTTCACATCATGGGCTTGAAGCATCAACAAACCAAGCTCCGTTACCCGAGAGGATAAAATCACTCGAACCATATCACCTTCTTGGTAATGGCCCGCATCTAAGGCGATGGATAAAGGGTTTAATTCATCCAATGCAGGAACAGAAAACGATGGGATCACCTTACCGATAGGATCCATCTCAGCACCCTTTGATTGGAAGAATCTAAAGGTTACCGTTTCGCCCACCACCAAAGAAAACTCATTAGGCAACATCTGCTCTTCTGAGCCTTCCTCTAAACCAAAAGGCGCCACACATAGGGCATCTACTGGAGGAGCCATACCAGGAATCGCAGGCATAGGGCTGGCAACACCAATGTAATAATTGGCTGCTAACCCACTTTTAACCTTCACGCCTCCTTCAAGCTGCACTTTCTCATAGAATGCAGCACCTTTGGCTACCGCATAATCAAGATGGGAAGGCGCAAGCATGGTTAACTCAGTATGCTGGCCGAGCATCTCATGTAGACGCTGCTCGAGTAATGCTCGGATTGGGACAGCATTGAAGACACCACCGTTGAGCAATACCTTGTTTGGCACCACTTCTACTGTCGCGAGAAATTCTGAAATATGGCGTGTAATGGCTGGGTCTGCTTCGTAATCCAAATTAATCGCGGCAAAACCAGAACGCTGGCCCTGTTGAGCACGTTCACCTAAAGTCACTGAAGGGAAAAAACCTGCCAATAACTGCTGTTGCACGTCATCCTGTGTCAAAGTCGCTTTGATACTGTTATTAAACAGACTACGCCCACGACTAGGTACCACCACAGTGGCCTCTGTAAGTTCGATATTACCAAGCAGGCGTTCTTTTGCTTCACGACAGGCTTGAGTCAGCCCCGTAATTTGCCAAGGTTCTAACTGAGTCCCCTGCTGTGCCAACTGGCCAGCTAAGTGGTAAGTCAGAGTCATGTCCATGTTATCGCCACCAAGCAAAATATGGCGACCAACCGCCACACGCTCTAGGCCTAAACTTCCCTCTTGATCAACTGCTTGGATAAGCGATAAGTCAGTGGTGCCACCGCCAACGTCCACCACAAGGATGTGATCGTTTACGTTAAGACTGTCTGTCCAATCACCTTGATCCGCTAACCAAGCATAAAATGCGGCTAAAGGCTCCTCGATCAGGCGTGCACGCAAACCTACCTTTTGTGCAGCACTTTCAGTAATAGCTCGAGCAGCAGGATCAAAGGAAGCTGGAACAGTGATAACCACTTGCTGGTCAGACATAGGGGCGTTAGGAAACTGATGGTTCCAAGCATTCACTATGTGCTCTAAATACCATTCGGTCACTTGCGCCGGAGACACCTTCTCCACTTCTTCTAACCCATCGACTGGCAGGACTTGCTCATCCGCATTGACCCGGGTGTGGCAAAGCCAGCTTTTCGCACTCTGGGCCATACGGCCTTGGGATTTAGCGCCCAGCTCTCTAGCCAATGCACCGACAATCACATCGACCTTGCCCCAAGGCAATTGGCGGTCACTTTCCAGGAATTCTGTTGCATGTGGGAAGTAAGCAAAGGACGGCAAAAGTGCCAAAGACTCAACTCGACCCGGCGCCGTTAGCTGTGGAATCTGGAGTTGCTTAAGGACTGTATCTTGACCTTTTTCAGCATAAAAAATCGCAGAATGTGTGGTACCCAAATCAATACCAATAAAAAACTCCGACACCTAGACCTCCACTTCTGCTGGAGCAAGAATGGCTAAGCCTTCCGTGCTGGTCACTTTGGGTAAATTCGTTTGCGTCACTTTCCAACCTGGGTGGATCAAGGTGCCTGTGTAGGGGCCTGATCCTGTCACACGGCCTTCCAGCTTGATGGACTTAGGATCATAGTCCGCTGCCACTTCTACACGGCTGTTTTCTGGTGAGCTGTGTACTGGCGCAATGGTAAAGTATTGAGATACCACCTTGGCACAACCGCTATGGATCTGACGGGCTGCGGCACCGACTTCTGCATCGCCGTAACCATCAATGTTTTCTTGTACAAAATCAATCAAGCGTGCGTCTTGTTGTAGCAGTTGTAATAACTGCAAGGCCCCATCTTCATTCACTGAGTCCAGTTTTGGCGCCTGCACTTCCACTTCTTTAATGACTTCTACGGTCTTAGTTATCACTTCTGGCTTGGCTTCAAAAGCAAGCTTTTCACCGCTTGCCACCGCTTGACAACGGGCAGCGTAATCACCGTTGCCCATGTATTTAAATAATTGGCCAAAAGCGCCAAAAAAACGTGGCAAGAAACCAATCGAGTTAAGTTGTTTGTCAGACATAGATATTATCCGTTTTGCATTTCTTCGAGCTCTACCCAACGCTCCATAGCGTCTTCTAGGGCTTGTTCTTTGGTAGCGATGTCGGCCAAAGTTTTTTGTACCACATCCTGATCACCCGTATAAAAATCTGGCGCTGCAGCCTTTTCATTTAAGGCTTCTAAATCCGCCTCAAAGTTTGCTAATACATCGGGCATTCCATCAAATTCACGCTGCAGTTTGTAACTTAGTTTGGCCTTTGGCTTTGCTGGGGGAGCTTTGGTTTCCTCCACTGGCGCAGCTTTCTTCTCCACCTTGACGGGCTTTTCTACCTCTAGGGTCGACTCAGTTGGGAATTGACCACCTTGGCGAATCCAATCTTCGTAGCCACCCACGTATTCACGTACGACACCATCACCTTCAAAGGCAATGGAACTCGTTACTACGTTGTCTAAGAAGGCACGGTCGTGGCTGACGAGTAGCAAGGTACCGTCGTAGTTCATAAGTAGCTCTTCCAACAACTCTAGCGTTTCTACATCCAAGTCATTGGTGGGCTCATCAAGAACCAATAAGTTCGCGGACTTGGTAAACAACTTAGCCAAAAGGACACGGTTACGCTCCCCTCCTGACAAGGCTTTCACCGGTGTGCGAGCACGTTCTGGGGGAAATAGGAAATCCTGCAAGTAGCCAATTATGTGGCGGCTTTGGCCATTGATTTCAATGGTTTCCTTACCCTCAGCCACGTTATTAGCCACGGTTTCTTCAGGATTTAACTGATCACGAAGCTGATCGAAGTAGGCAATTTCAAGCTTTGTGCCTTGACGGACAGAACCTTCATTAGGGGTTAATTGCCCGAGAAGTATTTTTAAGAACGTACTTTTACCACAGCCATTTGGGCCAATCAGTCCAATGCGGTCCCCACGGCTAACCATGAGATCCATAGGACGTAAAATGAGCTTATCACCAAAGGCATGGGCCACTTGGTTAAATTCCGCCACCAATTTGCCTGACTTTTCTTTCGTCTCTAGAGTCATTTTGGCAGTGCCTTGGCGGTTAATACGCTCTTTGCGCTCTTCACGAAGGGCTTTCAATGCGCGAACACGACCTTCATTACGAGTCCGACGCGCCTTGATGCCTTGTCGAATCCAGACTTCTTCTTCTGCTAACCGTTTATCAAACAAAGCATTGGCACGGGCTTCTTCTTCTAACAGTTTTTCTTTGTACTCCAAGAAGCCATGAATCGTGCCGCTGTAAGACAAGATATTACCGCGGTCCAATTCAACGATACGATTAGCAAGGTTCTCTAGGAAGCGACGATCGTGGGTGATAAACAAGATTAAGCCACGGAACTGCTTAAGCTGGCTTTCCATCCATTCGATGGTAGGCACGTCCAAATGGTTAGTCGGTTCGTCCAAAAGCAATACATCAGGGTTTGATAGTAGTGCTTGGGCAAGGATCACCCGACGGCGCCAGCCACCGGATAATTCTGACATCAGCTTGTCAGCAGGTAGAGCTAATCGTTGAATCATGTGATTCACTCGTTGCTCTAGATCCCAACCTCCACGCTTATCTAATTCGTTTTGAATGGATGCCATTTCGTCTGCGTTGGCGTCAGAGAAATCTTCCAATAAGGCGTTATAACGCAGCATCATGTCATGAATATCGCCAGCACCTTCGCTGACTACTTCACGAACTGTTTTGTTATTGGCTTCAGGAAGCTCCTGTGGCAATTGTGCCACCCTCATGCCTCCTTCAACTCGCACCACACCTTCGTCCGGGATAATCTCGCCGGCTACAATTTTTAAGAAGGTAGATTTGCCAGCACCGTTGCGTCCGATGATGGCAACTCGCTCTCCCGCATCCGCGGAAAAGCTAACTTTTGAGAGTAACGGATTGTGGCCGAAAGCCACACTTACCTGATCGAGTGTTAATAGACTCATAATATTCCGTAAAAACAGGGTCAATTTCGTGGCGCCATGTTACCACTCTTGCCCTTGTTGTTTTAATAAAAGCCATGGATTTAAAAAATAAATCCGTCAGTCAGGGCATTTTTTGTGCGAGATACACTCTTATATTGACCTATATTGATACATAACCCGCTTTAATATTCAGAAGGTTATGACTACCGCATACATTAATGTATAAAGTGACATAACATAAAAAGTATAACGTTCATCTTTACGTCATAGTTTGAATTTTCGCCATGGAGAACACAATGAGGCTGAAAAACAAAGTTGGCCCTATTACGGCAATAGCCATCACAGGTATCACTGTTATTTGGATGTATGCTGGAGGGAATGGCATAACCACTGCGCAAGCGGATGTGGCATCCCCCCCTTCCAATTCAGGGATGGAAAACTCTGAAGCACCAAAGATTACATCCGTACAGGCACAAACACTGACCGCAGAATTCATCACTAACACTCTTAATCTTAGTGGTCAGACGGCTTTTAATACCTCTTTAACTCTCATCAATCAGCTGCAAGGACAAGTGACTAAGGTAAACGCCAGCAAAGGTGATTACGTTAAAAAAGGTGACATCATTTTAGAAATCGATCACCGAACTTTGGATGCTCAGATTCTTCAAGCACGGGCTGTTATCAAACAACGTACTTTAGAATTGGATGGCGTCAAGCGTCTAAGTGGCCAGCAACTCACTTCCCAAGTCAGCGTCGCCGAAGCTGAAGCGGCCCTATCTACCGCCAAAGCGAACCTAGCAGCGATAGAAGTTGATCTTGAGCACGCTCAAATAAGAGCCCCGTTTTCTGGTATTTTAAACAACTTTTCTATCAAAACAGGCCAGCAGGTAAGTGTAGGAGACGATTTAGGCACCCTACTCGATGTCTCCCCATTGGTTGTTGAGGTCAACGTACCGCAAATTTATTTGGGACAGGTACCCGTCGGCACCTTTGCACGGGTCACACTCGACAACGGTGAAACAGTAGAAAGTGTGGTGCGCTACAGTAGCGCTCAAGCTGACGCCGCAACCCGCACCTTGCCTGTTGAACTTGAAGTCCAAAACGAAGATTACAGTATTCCTGCTGGTATTAGTGCTCACATTAGTTTCGAGCTTAGCGAAACCAAAGCCCACTCCCTTTCCCCCGCATTACTATCGGTCGATGATCAAGGGGACATGTCCGTTAAAACCCTTAACGTCGACAATCAAGTAGTGGAAAACAAGGTCACTATTATACGTTCTGACCGCGATAAGGTTTGGGTAACAGGCTTGCCTAATAACGTTAATGTGATCACTGTGGGACAAGGTTTTGTGTCCGTTGGTGACACCGTGGAAGCCCATTATCAGCGTTAAGGAGAGGCAAGCGTGCAAAAATTGATTGAAGCTGCGCTTTCCAGATCGCGCACCGTTCTAATGCTCTTTGTGCTCATTTTAGTAATGGGTACCGTCTCTTACATTGAGATTCCAAAAGAAAGTAACCCTGACATTACCATACCAATGGCATATGTTTCGGTGACCTTAGAAGGCATCTCCCCAGAAGATGCGGACAGCTTGTTAATCCATCCTCTGGAACAAGAACTGCGCAGTGTGGAAGGCCTTAAAGAGATTCGCTCAACCGCATCAGAAGGTCATGCGTCCATCATGCTTGAATTTGACTCAGGTATTGATATTGACCAAGCCATTCTAGACGCAAAAGATAAAGTTGACCGAGCCAAAAGTGATTTACCTGCAGACGCGGAAGAACCCACCGTAAGCGAAATCAATCTTTCAACCTTTCCTGTCATCCGTATTAACCTCTATGGAGATGTCAGTTTTGCCACATTAAGTGGCATTGCCCACGACCTCCAAGACAATGTTGAAGCCGTGCAAGGGGTGCTAGAAGCCAGCATTAGCGGTGATCGTGACCAACAGGCTGAAATCATTATCAGCCAAGAAAAACTCGACAGCTATGGTCTCTCTATTGCGGAAATCGGCACCCTGTTGTCTTCTAATAACCGTCTAGTAGCAGCTGGTAATCTTGATACGGGAGCGGGACGCTTCGCCCTTAAAGTGCCAGGTCTACTGCAAACAAAAGAAGACATCATGAACCTACCGGTGAAGGTCACCAATCAAAAGGTTGTGTTGATTAAAGACATCGCCACAGGCGAAATGACCTTTGAAGACCCAAGCTCCTATGCCCGTGTTAACGGACGAAGCAGCATCACCCTAGCCGTGTCAAAACGTGTCGGCGCAAACGTCATTGACACCATCAACGCCGTTAAATCAGTGGTCATACAAGACAGTGCAACATGGCCAGAAGGCATTGAATACAGCCTCACTCAAGATGAATCTATTCAAATAGAAACCTCCCTCAATGACCTGTTCAACAATGTCCTGGCCGCGACTCTCCTCGTTATGATTGTGATCGTTTGGGCACTTGGCCTTCGTTCTTCCATATTAGTAGGACTCGCCATCCCAGGAGCATTTTTGACGGGTATATTGCTGCTTAACCTACAGGGTTACACCATAAATATGGTCGTTCTCTTTGCGCTGATCCTGAGTGTGGGCATGTTGGTGGATGGCGCGATTGTGGTGACCGAATACGCGGACCGCAAACTCGCTGAAGGAGCATCAAAGCGCCAAGCCTATGCCGAGGCAGCTAAGCGAATGGCCTGGCCAATTACCGCCTCCACCGCGACAACGCTAGCGGTGTTTATGCCATTACTTTTTTGGCCGGACATCGTGGGTGAGTTTATGCGCTATATGCCAATCACCATTATCGCTACCTTGGTGGCATCCTTAGTTATGGCGCTTATTCTGTTACCCACCCTGGGTTCGTTAATAGGCAAACGCGGGGCTTATAGTGAAAAGACTATGGCCACCTTAAAGCTCACTGAAACCGGTGATCTAAGTGAGTTAAAAGGTATCACTGGTCGCTATGGCAGATTACTTACTAAATTAGTGAACTACCCTATTTTGGTGCTTTGCTTCGCTATTGCCATGTTAATGAGTGTGTTTTTTGTCTATGGCTCTTTTGGTAAAGGTGTTGAGTTCTTCCCTAACATTGAACCTGAGGTGGCGAACTTAGAGGTACGTGCCCGCGGGGACTTATCCCTTGATGAGAAAGACGCCTTGGTGCGTCAGGTGGAACGTCAGGTACTCGGGCACCCGGAACTTGAAAGCCTAGTGACCACTGTCTACGCAACACCGGGTAATAATGATGCACCAGATGCCATTGGCACGCTCACCATGGAGTTTATAGACTGGAATAAACGCCGTCCCGCGAACGATATTCTGGCAGACATTCGTGCTAATGCTCAGTCGATCCCTGGTATCAAGGTCGCTTCTGTGGTGGAACAAGGTGGACCTCAGTCGGGCTCCGACATCGAACTTGAGCTTAGCTCTAATTTCTCAGAGGTGCTTGATCAGGCCGCTAATCAGATTTCATCTGAGCTAGCAAAACGTAAAGAGATTGTTTCTGTCAGTGATGATCGCTCTCTTCCCGGTATTGAATGGCGTATGGACATTGACCGAGCGGAAGCCAGTAAATTTGGTGTTGATGTGGACATGCTTGGTAGTGTGGTCAAGCTTGTCACTACGGGGATTACCCTAGGAGATTTTTTGCCCGATGGTGCGGACGATAAGATCGACATCCTGTTGCGCTTCCCAACAGAGCAACGAAACCTCGGCCAGCTGGATCAACTTCACATCCCCTCAGCCTCTGGAGCCATTCCCATTAGTAACTTTGTTGAACGCCATGCGGCTCCTAAACAAGGCCTCATTAATCGTGTTGACGGTAAGCGAACCGTTAAGATTTCTGCGGATGTTGTGGATGGCTTAGTGGTAGATGAAGTCATCAAAGAGATTCGAGCGGAACTAGAACGCTCAAACTTGCCGAGCACACTGTCCTACGAATTCCGGGGCAACACAGAAGATCAGCAAAAATCCATGATGTTCCTTATGAAAGCCTTTGGTGTGGCCTTCTTCATCATGGCCATTATCTTGGTGACTCAGTTCAATAACTTCTTTCAATGTTTGTTGATCTTGAGTGCCGTGATCTTCTCCACCATGGGCGTCTTCATCGGATTAATGCTCAAAGGAGAACCCTTTGGCATTGTGATGAGTGGCGTGGGTGTCATTGCCCTTGCTGGAGTGGTGGTGAACAACAATATCGTTTTGATCGACACCTTTAATGGTTTGAGAAATCAAGGCATGGCGGTAAAAGAAGCGGCGATCAGAACGGGAGTTCAGCGCTTACGACCTGTCATGTTGACCACTATCACAACCATACTGGGGCTGGTCCCCATGGTTTTCCAGCTAAATATTGATTTTGTTCATCAGGCGATCAGTGTCGGTGCCCCCTCCGCCCAATGGTGGACACAGTTATCGACTGCCATTGCTGGCGGCTTAGCGTTTGCGACGCCACTGACATTAATCCTAACGCCCTGCTTGCTAGTATTAGGTTACCGAAGACGAGAGCGAAAACAGCTCGAGGCGTTACAAACTGAATAATAAACCATCATAAGCCCTCTTTTTGAGGGCTTATTTTCTTTACATACAAAAAACTTACAAACTCCCCTTGTAGATAAAGTACCAGCTCTACATAATGAGACTTTCGTCCCTTTGTGCAAATTAGGTGTATGACTCAATGGATTTCGCTTCATTTATAGGCATTATTTCAGGTATCGCATTAATCATTGGCGCCATATTCCTTGGTAGTGATGATCTAACCATTTTTATTAATGTTCCTGGAATTATGATCGTAATTGGTGGCACCATCGCTGCCACACTTTTAACCTTCCAGTTTAAAGATACCATCGCGGCCTTAAGAGCTATGTTCATCGTGTTTGCTCAGGACAAACAAGATCCACAGGCAATGATCGCCACCATGTTGCAACTCACTAAGATCGCACGCCGAGAAGGCCTAGTGGCCTTAAGCCGAGTTGAGGCAGACTCTCCTTTTCTAAAGCGTGCCTTAGGCATGGCGTCTGATGCTTCCGATGAAGAGTACATCCGTAACACACTGCAAGCAGACATTGATTCCCTTAAAATGCGTCACTACGTTATTCAAGATGTTTTCAAGAAAATGGGCACCTATGCTCCCGCATTTGGTATGCTAGGTACCCTAATTGGTTTGATACAAATGCTATCTCAGCTAGATGACCCAGAGACCATTGGCCCCTCCATGGCTGTGGCTCTGTTGACGACCTTTTACGGCTCTCTTTTAGCAACCGTCATATTCAATCCTATTGCCGGGAAACTTAAAGCACGAACCATTCTCGAAATCCAAACGTTAGAGATCATCCGTGACGGCACCATTAGTTTGTTAGGCAGTAATAATTACTTAGCCGTCTATGAGCGTTTATCGTCCTATGTCCCTGCGCACCAACGTAAACCTGCGGGATTTGGAGAGTAGCATGAGTGATCCGTTATTTGATGACGATGATAATGCTGGCTGGATTTTCACCTTTGCCGATCTCATGTCGCTGCTTTTGGTCTTTTTTATCCTCTTGTACAGCTTATCTCGCATGACCGAAACCACACTTGTGGCTGCCCTGTCATCCATTCAAATAGCCTTGAACAGTAATGGCGCATTAGTTCGCCAAGATCCTCTAAAATATTCAGGTGGCGGCACTGAGACTATTAAGCCAGTTGAGCCACAAATGGCCACCAATAAAGAGCTCACCTATGCAGAGGAACCCGTCGACGAAGTCGTTCGTGAAGAGGTGAACACCATTGCCAACGATGTGGCGAGTCGATTTAATGCCGCCAGCATGGACAGCCAAGTCTCTGTTTTTGAAGACGGCGAAAAAATCACCATTCGTATTGATGGTGCTTCATTATTTGAGTCTGGTGAAGCGGAAATCCTTTATACCGCCCTCCCTATCTACCAAACTTTATTGGCAATCTTTAACAAATATCCTGACTACGACATCAACATAAAAGGTCATACGGACAACATCCCCATTAATACCACTCGTTTCCCGAGTAACTGGGAACTGTCTGCCATTCGGGCCACCACTACGTTACGCTATTTTCTTGAGAACGATATTCCAGCAGAACGCATGACTGCTACGGGTTATGCCGACAGTATTCCTTTGGTTCGTAATGACACACCTGCCAATCGGGCTCAAAATCGCAGGGTGGAGTTCGTACTTCAAAGGGATAAAGATAAACCCATCCCATTCACTCAAAACAATCCCTAAACAGGCATCAAGGCAGTGTCTATGAGCAACAGGGACTCACAAATCACCTATCACTCCCAAGAGCGACGTAATGCCTTACGAGTAAAACCAACAGGCCATAAACTTCGTTTTCTACATAACGATTTGGTTTTACCTTGCATAGACATTAGTGTTTTAGGGGTAGCCTTGGCTATAGAAGATGATGTTCTGCTTGAAGTGAATGAAGGGGATATCATGGCGTTTGTGCTTGATCAAGACGACCAGATCATAGGTCAAATTAAAGCCCGACTGATACATCGAACGCATAATCACTCAGGCTGGCAGTTTACTGCTACCGAGGACAGTGTGCTTGAATTTATCGATGAGTTAGTGCTTGATACCCAGAAAGCAGAACTTAAGAGAGCGGCTCTGGAGCGACTAAAACAGGATGAGAAAGACCTGTTAGACAGTGAGTTAGACAAATAAAAAAGAGCGCAATGCGCTCTTTTTTATTAAACAGTTAAATAGCCGACAACGCGCTTTCAACGTCTTGGATGATGTCTTGGATATCTTCTAAACCCACTGACAAGCGAACTAAGCCAGGCTTGATACCCGCTTTTAGCTTTTCTTCATCCGTCAAACGACCATGAGTCGTGGTAGCCGGATGAGTCACTAGGGTTTTAGTATCACCCAAGTTACCCGTGATAGACATCAACTTAGTATTATCAATGAATTTCCAGGCAGCCTCTTTGCCTCCATCTAACTCAAACGATAATACCCCACCGAAACCTTTCTGCTGTGCTTTCGCCAACTCATGGTACTTATGGGATGGCAACCCCCCATAATTCACTTTCACAACTTTAGGATGTTGCTCAAGGTATTCTGCTAAAGCTTGTGCATTAGCAGAATGAGCTGTCATTCTTAAACTCAAAGTCTCAAGACCATTTAAAAGAACCCATGCGTTAAACGGGCTCATAGTCGGCCCAGCGCTACGCATAAAGGCGACAAACTCACCGACAATTTCTTTCGATGAAATCAGTGCGCCACCTAAACAGCGACCCTGACCATCAATAAACTTGGTGGCTGACTGCATGACGATGTCTGCACCCTGGGTCAAAGGATTCTGTAGAGCTGGTGTCGCCAACACCGTATCCACGCACAAAAGAGCGCCTTTGGCATGGGCTAATTCCGCTACTTTTGGAACGTCAACTACTTCGTAAAGTGGGTTAGAGGGTGTTTCAAAATAACACAAGCGTGTTTTCTCATCGATCTCTTGTTCCCATGCGGCATAATCTGTGGCATCCACATAGGCGATTTCAACACCATATTTAGCCATGTAAGTATTGAAGAATTTTACTGTGGAACCAAAAATATTACGGGAACAAACCACCTTGTCACCGGCTTTCAGCAAGCTGTAACCTAAGGTCATCAATGCCGCCATACCTGATGCTGTGGCAATCGCTGCCTCACCCTTTTCAAGGGCTGCAAGACGCTTTTCAAACATCTCTACCGTTGGGTTGGTAAAGCGGGAATATACATTACCGTCTACTTCTCCAGAAAACTTAGCGGCCGCTTCCGCAGCACTTGAATAAGCGAAGCTTGATGTGGTGAAAATGGCTTCACTATTCTCTTGCTCTTGGGTTTGACGAATCCCCGCTCGAATCGCGAGCGTTGCATCGTTGTATTCAGACATAGGTCACTCCACTTTGACGCTTTAAAAACAACTAAGCCAGGTTAAAACCTGGCTTAGCATGAGCAAAACATTCAGATATGCTAAACCAATGGGGTTACATTGGGTACATCATATCGTTTGAAGATTTTGTTTCGACGGCTTCTTTCTGGGCATCACTGCGCGCACTCGCGAGAGATTCAAGGTAGCTTGAATCAATGTTGCCAGTGATATAGTTACCATCGAACACTGAAGTATCGAATTCACGAACATCGGAATGCTTCTCATCGATACAAGCACTGATCAAATCTTCTAAATCTTGGAAAATAAGACGGTCAGCACCGATTAATTCACAGATCTCTTCAACATTACGATCGTGAGCAATCAGCTCTTCTGCAGCAGGCATGTCGATACCATAAACGTTCGGATAACGAACTTCAGGTGCCGCGGATGCGATGTAGACTTTCTTCGCACCTGCTTCACGAGCCATTTCAATGATCTCTTTACTGGTGGTACCACGTACGATGGAATCATCCACCAAAAGAACGTTCTTGTCTTTGAACTCAAACGGTACTGGGTTCAACTTCTGACGTACAGATTTCTTACGCACGGTTTGCCCCGGCATAATGAAAGTACGACCGATGTAACGGTTTTTGACCAAGCCTTCACGGAAAGGAATGTTTAATTCCTGAGCGATTTGAAGTGCTGCTGTACGGCTGGTATCTGGGATTGGAATAACCACATCAATATCGTGATCAGCCCATTCACGTTTGATCTTTGCAGCCAAACGATCCCCTTGATTGATACGTGCTTTGTAGACAGAAATGCTGTCGATCACAGTATCAGGGCGAGCAAAGTAAACATACTCAAACAAACATGGGCGTGGAACTTTTGCTTCGGTACATTGACGTTGATGAACCTTGTGGTTTACATCAAAGAACAGAGCTTCGCCAGGGCGAATGTCTCGCTCAATTTTGAAGCCAGCAGCATCGAGAGCGACACTCTCAGAAGCGACCATGTATTCAGTCCCCTTCTCCGTCTCTTTTGATCCGTAGATCAAAGGACGAATGCCGTCAGGGTCGCGGAATGCAAGAATACCGTAGCCAGTAATCAAAGCGACCACAGCATAGCCACCCTCGATACGCTTGTATACACGCTCTAGGGCATTAAAAATGTCCTCTGGCGTTGGCACCAATTTGCCTTCCTCATGAAGCTCATGAGCCAAGACGTTGACCAACACCTCTGAATCAGAGGTCGTGTTAATGTGTCGCAAATCCGACTCAAACACCTCTTGCTTCAATTTGGCAGTATTAGTTAGGTTACCGTTATGGGCTAACGAAATTCCGTAGGGAGAGTTCACATAAAAAGGCTGAGCTTCAGCAGAGCTAGATGTACCAGCAGTTGGATAACGGGCGTGACCGATACCAATGTTGCCATGTAGCTTCTTCATGTGTCGTGTACGAAACACTTCACTCACTGGGCCATTGTCTTTACGCAAGCACAATAGTCCATTATGGCTTGTAACCATACCAGCTGCGTCTTGTCCGCGATGCTGGAGAAGCGTGAGAGCGTCAAAAATGGTTTGATTAACCATCGACGTGGCTACGACACCAACGATACCACACATGTATATATACCTCGTGATTAGGGGAAACGACTAGGCCGTTCTTTACAACTTTTGCACTGGGTGCATTAACTACTTAAGGCGCGCTCAATGAGGGACGAATCTAAAGATTCACTACCCTTGCCTAACATCTCGCGCACCCAATCTTTCATAACAACTAATTGCGGCACCAATTGAGAAGACTTCCAGAACTCTGCTTTCTCAATGGCTGGACTCAAGCTTAACAGAGACACAAAGGCCACTACGATTAAGCTACCACGGGCGAAGCCAAACAGCATTCCAAGTACACGATCGGTACTGGATAAACCCGTCACCTGAATTAAAGAGCCAAGAACAAAACTCACCAAGGCACCAATCACTAAGGTCGCTATAAATAAGCTAACGAAGGAAACAATGTAGCGAATTTGGTCATTTTGAACTTGATCAATTAATAAGGTTTGCAGTGAATCACTGAATTTTACTGCTACCACAAAGGCCACTACCCAGGTAACTAGGGATAGGACCTCTTTAACAAAGCCGCGTTTTAAGCTCAACAATGAAGACAATAGGATCACCGCAATGATCAGCCAGTCTAAAGTTGAAATAGATTGTATCTGCTCCACACGTACCTCTTATATTTCGCTGCGAAGTTTACCAAAAGCTCACGTTATTCCAAGCAACCAAAGGGGAAGATTTACGAATTCGGAGAATATTTCACGACAATACCGTTCAGTGAAAACTCTTTCTTCACATCTTCCTTCGCTTTGTCCGAAGCACTGCGTTTTAACTCAGGACCAACAAACACTTTATACAGTGCATTAGTGGTCATAATATAAGCAGGATACCCAGCATCCTGTAGCCTCTTAAGAGTACGTGTTGCGTTTTCTTTTTTGCCAAAAGTTGCCACCTGTAAAGTCCAGCGTTCTGCAATTGGCTCAGGAGCAGGCGCCTTCACAGGCTCTTGCGTTGGCGCGACGGCAACACTAGCCGTCTTAGTGCGAGTGTCTAGTGGCTCTTGCGTTGGAGCAGCCGCCTTAGGGGTTGGAATAAGCTCAATATCATTTGGCGAGCTTTCCTGACTATTAGCGGCACTGGCGGTCTCTTGTTGTTGCACTACCAGGTCATCCATCGATTTAACTGGCGCAATAGCCACTTCTGGGAATGCTGGTCGCTCTGGCACAACTACTTGCACATCAAGCTCAGGAGGTCGCTCTCCGTCTAATACCAATGGCAAAAGCACAGCTGCTGACAGCACTAACAACCCAGCGCCAATCAATCGATATTTTGTCTTGGTATCTAACATGACATCCTTACCTTAGCTTATTGATTTGCCAGATATTCGGAAACCGTTAAGAAGGAACCGAACACGACAATCGCTGCCCCTTTGACCTTAGCCTCCTCGACTGCGGATGACACCGCATCGGTTAAACTGACAAAGGTTTCAGCTTGATTTAAATATCCCTTGAGCTCTTCAGCTGTCGCCCCACGGGGACCATGAAGACCGATTAACTTCCAACTTTCAAAACTATCCGCTAGGGTCGCCATCACAGCGGCAATGTCTTTGTCTTTCAGCATGCCGCACACGGCAATCACAGGCTGACCTAAGTGCTCAACCTGCTGTTTTAATTGGGTAGCAGCTTCTGGATTATGGGCCACATCAATGTATAAATCAGGTTCATTAGCAACTTTTTGAAAACGCCCCAGTAAGGTCGCATTAGCAAACAGATCGGTTAATTTATCCTGATCCAAGTCAACCTGAAGCACTCGCAGTACTTCAATAACTGTCGCAGCATTTTCTAAAGGTAACTTAGGAATTGGCAGGTTCTCAAAGGACACATTGTCTGTCCACCACCGCCATCCATCTCCATCAAGAGTAAAACTAAAATCCACATGCTTTTGGGTTAACCTAGCACCAAGCTCTGCTGCCGTTACAGCAATGCTTTCTGGTGGATTTACCACGCCCGATACAAACGGTTTACCCTTGCGCCCAATACCGGATTTTTCACGACCGATAATTTCAATGGAATCCCCTAACCAATCAACATGGTCTAAGGCAATAGACGTTACGACCGCAAGGTCCGTATCCACCATATTCACAGAATCTAAGCGTCCGCCTAAACCAACTTCAAGCACCCAATAGTCCAACTCAAGTTGATCAAACACCCATAATGCCGCCAGGGTCGAAAATTCGAAATAGGTTAACGGAGTATCACCGCGAACTTTTTCAATTTTTTCAAAGGCCTGACACAAAAGTTCGTCAGAACACTCCTGACCATCAAGGGCAACACGTTCGTTAAAACGAAGAAAGTGAGGTGATGTATAGGTCCCTACTTTGAAGCCACTAGCCACTAAGTACTGAGTCAACATGGCACAGGTAGAGCCCTTACCATTGGTACCCGCTACTGTGATTACTTTCTGCTTAGGGCGACCTAAATTGAGTTTACTGAGAACTGTTAGGCCTCGTTCAAGACCTAACTCTATTTCCGAAGGGTGCTGGCTCTCTATGTAAGAGAGCCAATCTGTAAGAGACCTTGTTGGCATTAACTTAGGCTGCTTTGTTCGTCAAGATAGAAAGTACATTGTATAAGCGGTCACGCAAATCGTGACGGGAAATGATCATATCTAGAGCGCCTTTATCCAACAAAAATTCAGAACGTTGGAAACCTTCAGGCAGTTTCTCACGAACTGTTTGTTCGATAACTCGTGGGCCAGCGAAACCGATCAATGCATTCGGCTCAGCAACATTCAAATCGCCTAACATCGCCAAAGATGCAGACACACCACCGAACACAGGATCCGTCATGGCGGAAATATAAGGAATACCTTGTTGTTTCATTTTCTCTAGGGCAGCGCTGGTTTTAGCCATCTGCATTAGAGAAATAAGAGCTTCTTGCATACGGGCACCGCCAGAAGCAGAGAAACAGATCAATGGAATACCTTTTTCTAAACTAACGTTTGCTGCTTGAACAAATTTTTCGCCAACGATAGCCCCCATAGATCCACCTAGGAAACTAAACTCAAAGGCCACTGCAACAACTGGCATACCGTTTAGAGTGCCTTCCATTGCCACCAAGGCGTCTTTTTCACCGGTCGCTTTTTGCGCAGCAGCAAGACGATCTTTATAACGTTTAGAGTCTTTAAACTTAAGCTTATCTTCTGGCTCCAAATGAGCTGCAATTTCAGCACGACCTTCTTTGTCTAGGAAGATATCTAAGCGACGACGAGCCGAAACACGCATGTGGTGCTCACACTTAGGACAAACATCTAAGTTTTTTTCTAACTCTGGACGGTAAAGAACGTTGTCACATTTAGGACATTTCTTCCAAAGACCTTCTGGCACACTACCTTGAGTGCGACGGGTTTCGCTACGCATAATCGTAGGAACAAATTTATCTAGCCAACTGCTCATTTAACTCTCCAAATTGTTACAGGCTAATACTTACTTATCCATCTCTGAGCGCATCGGAGCTAGGATTTTACGTAATGCATTAGCAATTTCATCTTGTGTTTTGCCACGCGATTGCGCGATGGCATTTACCAGAACACTACCGACAATGACCCCGTCTGAGCACTCACTCACAACTTTTGCTGTCTGTGGGTCTCGAATACCAAAGCCAACGCCTATCGGTAGCGCTGTAATGTCTTTTAACGACTCGACATGGGCGCGCACACTGTCCACGTCTAAGGACGCAGAACCCGTCACACCTTTAACCGACACGTAATACACATACCCAGAAGCAAGTGCGCATATTTTCTCTGCACGCTGCTTGGTAGTAGTCGGTGACAATAAATAAATTAAGTCGATGTCGTTGTTGCGGAAGCATTCTACTACATCTGTCGCTTCTTCAGGAGTCAAATCTACTAATAAAATGCCATCTACACCCGCTTCTTTTGCTGCATCAGAAAATGCTTGATAGCCAAAGAACTCAATCGGGTTCAAATATCCCATTAATACCACGGGGGTTTGAGCATTAATTGATCGAAACTCTTTTACAATCTCTAGTACTTTACGCACTGTTGTGCCTGCAGCTAATGCACGCTCGCAGGCCAACTGAATCACAGGACCATCCGCCATAGGATCAGAAAACGGCATACCCAGTTCAATGATATCCGCACCCGACTCAACCAATGCATGCATCAGTTCAACCGTATGATCTGGACTTGGGTCTCCTGCAGTGATGTACGGTATTAAGGCTTTTTTACCTTCACCATTTAACTGATCGAAACACGTTTGAATGCGGCCCATAATTACATCTCCAACCCATCAATTTCTGCTACCGTATGTATGTCTTTATCCCCCCTACCGGAAAGATTGATAACAACAATCTGGTCCTTCTCCATGGTGGCAGCAAGCTTCATACCGTAGGCAATGGCATGACTGGATTCCAGCGCCGGCATAATGCCCTCTAATCGAGTTAAATCGCGAAACCCTTCCATAGCCTCATCATCATTGATAGCGACATACTGGGCACGTCCTACGTCTTTCAGCCAAGCATGTTCTGGCCCTACACCCGGATAATCCAAGCCAGCAGAAATAGAGTGAGTTCCCATAATCTGACCATCTTCGTCGGCCATCACATAGGTACGATTGCCGTGCAAAACACCTGGACGACCAGCACTCAAAGGCGCCGCGTGTCGGCCTGTTTCAACACCGTCACCCCCTGCTTCCACGCCGTACATAGCAACCGACTCATCTTCTATAAATGGGTAGAACATACCAATTGCATTGGAGCCACCCCCAACACAGGCTACTACAGCATCTGGCAAGCGACCTTCTTGCTCCATACATTGAGCCTTGGTTTCACGACCAATCACTGCCTGAAAATCACGAACCAGTTTTGGATAAGGATGCGGGCCCGCCGCTGTACCAATAATGTAGAAAGTATCATCCACATGGCTTACCCAGTAACGCATGGCTTCGTTCAATGCATCTTTTAGGGTTTTAGTCCCCGACTCCACAGGGATCACTTCGGCACCCAACAGCTTCATTCGATAGACGTTCAATGCTTGACGACGAACGTCTTCTGCCCCCATAAAGACCTTGCATTTCAAACCTAGACGGGCAGCCACCGTGGCAGATGCAACCCCATGCTGACCAGCACCTGTTTCAGCAATAATATTGGGCTTGCCCATATGTTTTGCCAACAACGCCTGACCTATGGTGTTGTTAATCTTGTGGGCACCTGTATGGTTTAAGTCTTCACGTTTTAAATAAATTTTTGCGCCGCCCGCCTTTTCAGTAAGGCGTTCGGCAAAATATAAAGGTGAAGGGCGACCAACATAGTGAGCTAAGTCTTTATCAAAAGCCTGCTGAAAGGCCTCTTCATTAGATAACTGCTCATAAACCTTGGCCAAATCCTCCAAAGCTGACATGAGCGTTTCAGATACAAAGATGCCGCCATATTGTCCAAAACGGCCATGCTCATCCGGTAAATTTAACGATATTTTGGTCTTATCCACCATGTTTCGCTCCATTAATAAACTGTATCACCCGATCTGGGTCTTTTAAGCCTTTTGAACGCTCTACCCCACCACTGACATCCACAGCATAAGGCTTTACCGTATTAACGGCCGTCGCCACATTGTCTGGCGTCAAACCGCCTGCCAAGATCAGTGGTTTTGGTAACTGTGCTGGGATCGCGTTCCAATTAAATGTCTCACCAGTACCCCCTGGAATGCCAGGTTTGTAGGCATCCAAGAGTATTGCCAACGCAGATGGATAGTTAGATGCCTCTCTCAGCACATCCACATCTGGCTTCATCCGCAGAGCTTTATAATAAGGTTTTCCGTAGGACTCACATTGTTCTGGCGTTTCATCACCGTGAAATTGAATCACCCAGCGCACACTACCTTGAGAGACTTGCTCCACTAGGTCATCTGGGGCATTCACAAACAATCCTACAGGGACCACAAATGGTGGAAGCTGACTAACAATCTGATTAGCCACATCTGGGCTCACATAGCGTGGACTTTTATCATAAAAGACAAAACCAAGAGCATCAGCTCCTGCCCCTAGCGCTTGAAGCGCATCTTCCAGATTAGTAATACCGCAAATTTTAACTCGGCAAGACATACTCTGCTTCCTGCTTGTAAGGTAAAAAATGAGGACCCAGGGCAACAGTTGGCGCCTCAAGCTCAGATGGGTATTCTGCATCAACAAAATACAGCCCAAATGGTGGTGCCGTAATCCCCCCTTGAGTGCGATCTTTCGCATCAAGAACAGTCTTCGCCCATTCAACCGGTTGCTCACCAGCACCTATGGTCATTAATACGCCAGCAAAATTACGAATCATATGATGCAAAAACGCATTCGCTCGAACATCCAGCACAATGTATTGACCAAATCGATCTACGGAGAAATTTAGAATAGTACGAACAGGGCTTTTAGCCTGACAGCCTACCGCACGAAAAGAGGTAAAGTCATGGGTGCCTTTAAAATACTCACAAGCACGCTGCATGCGCTCCACATCTAAATTTTTGTATGTCCAAGTCACTTGTTTAGCCAAGATAGCTGGACGGAATTCAGATTGATAGATCACATAACGATATCGACGACTCACCGCACTAAAACGCGCATGAAAGTCCTCACCGACGTTTTTAGCAGCAACAACAGAGATATCAGACGGGAGATGCGTGTTAACGCCAAGGGTCCATGCTCGTTCAGGGCGAACGGCATCCGTTTCAAAATGAACAACTTGTGCGCTGGCGTGAACACCTGCATCAGTGCGACCAGCGCAAATAACATTAACTGGGTGGTTGGCGATCTTAGTTAAAGCGTGTTCTAAACTTTCTTGAACGGTGGCAACATCATATTTCTGTGCTTGCCACCCTTTATAGGCCGCCCCGTTATACTCGACGACCAGTGCTACTTTCTGTTTACTCACTTGGGAACATTCGCTCCATCATACTTTGGGCTTCAGCAATCTGACTTTCATTACCAGACGCTACAACATCCTCAAGTATAACACGCGCACCCTCTTCATCACCCATATCCATGTAAGCTCGTGCCAAATCTAGCTTAGTCGCAACTTCATCGCCACTGGCATCAAAGAAATCAATTTCTTCTTCGTCATCTGACTCGTCGGATTCAGCAGCAGCCTCTTCTTCACCGAATTCAGGCACATCCAAACCACCAAAGTCGTCTTCATCTTGCTGTGCTTCAGCAAGCGCTTCATCGATACTTTCAGCAAGAGCTGCATCCGGTTCACGATCAAACACAGAGGACTCATCACTATCCGCTTGATCAGGCTCCTCATCATTGAGAAGGTTGCTGACAAAGGATTCTTCCTCAGAAAATTGATCATCATCGGCTTCAGGTTCAGGTAACTCAAACTCCGAACTGAGGTCATCAACTTGCTCATCTTGACTGTTGTCTATATCCAACTCACTGGATTGCGACTCAAAATCACCCAAAGTGTCTTCTAGATTGAAGTCGTTATTTTCTTTAGTCGCATCCACTTCTGATGTGGAATCCTGAGCATCTGCATCTTCAATTTCAAACTCAGCAAAAGGATCATCATTAGCTTCGTCTTCTTCATCAGCCAACTCATCCATTTCGATACCTAAGGCATCTTCAAGCTCATCGGACTCATTCTCAGGCTCAGAAACAGTTTCATCTAACTCAGGAATTTCAAATTCATCGAAACCGTCTTCTTCAGGCTGGGTTACTTCTGTTTGAGTCGACGCAACAGATTCATCAAAGCCATCAAAACCATCGTCAGCCTCATTATCCACATCAAAATCAAACGCAAATGGATCTTCCTCTTCCACGTCATAATCTTGCTGTTCTGGCTCTGGCTCACTTTCTGCAACGGCCTCCGTTGCAACCACTGCAGCGGCCCCTGCTGTCGCAGCAGCTGCCGCAGGCGCTAAATCAAATTCGGTTGTGTCTTTTACTTCTGGTTCTTTTTTGCGGCCAGAACGTTTGATCAACATGCCAGCCAATAAGCCTAGAAGTAATAACACGACACCAGATATCGATAAGATAATGGGATTGCCAAAAATCTTATTGGAAAAGGACTCTTCTTCTGCCGCAGCTTGTTCACGGCGTAGCTGATCTGCTTCAAGCAATTGGTCTACAGTGTTTTTCTGCTCTTGGAGAGCTTGCTGAGCACTGGTAAATTGACGTTGAAGCTCAGCCATTTGCTGATCTTTAAGGCTAATCAGGCGCTCCAAAGTAGCCAGCTGCTCATTCACATCAGATAGCTTATCGGAGAGCTCTTCCTTCTCACGGGTTTCTTTATCAAGCAACTCATTGGTTGCTGATAATTCACTCTCTAAATCACTGATACGTTGAGTATCCGCTGCATTGGAGCTTGCATCTGCTTCGGGCAACACGCTCTGGCCGGAAGCCAACTTAAGCTGATCCCCAGTTTTTGCAGGTGGTGCTGGCGTGGTATTACTTTGAGCTTGGGTATTGAGTTGCTCTTGGTTAACGACATCATCAATACGACCCGCATTTTTCAAGGCCATCCAAGCAGCGTGCTGACGCTCAAACTCAGCTTGGGAAGTCGCCTTGTTAAAGAGCGCAATTTGTTCTTGAGTCGGTAAACGCAACACCGCCCCTTCCCGCAACAGGTTGATATTGTTGGCATAGAAGGCATCTTGGTTGAGCGCCTGAATCGCCATCATCGTTTGATAAATGGTCAATTGATTTGAAGGACGATTAGCTCCTGCGATAGACCATAAGGTATTCCCCTTACGCACATTTAATTCAGAGGCGGTTTGCATCTGATTAGCAGTAGCGGTCTCTTGACGAAATACTTGATTCGTTGGGTTTGCAGCAGGCTGAGGCTGTATCGACTGAATGACTTCTGGCTGTGCTTTTTCTACCAGCGCAGATTGATTGATAGGTGTTTGATACTCTCGAACAACCTGGCCACTGGGCCAACGTGCCGCGAGAACAAACTGAAGTTCTTGAACTTCTAGAGGCTCTTGAGATTGCACCAATACGGCCAATTGGCCATTTTCACGGATAACACTGAAGTTAAGCTGAGCCAAAATCGTAGAAGGCGCTAAGCCCGCTTGCCTAAACTCACTTTCAGAGCCCAGACGCACAGTAATATCAGCAGGTGCCAACCCGTCAGCGTCAGTTAATTGAATTCTACCTCGGTAAGGTTCATCGATTGCGGATTGGGAGGTTAACTCGCCCAGCTCTAATGCGTAACTACTGGAGACATACAGCGCACCAGATACAGCCATACTAATGAGCGTTTTTCTGAGCATAAGCTTCCCTTTCTCGTTATAAACCGACGATGAATATACAAACAAGTATCTTATACAGGTTCGGAATTATCAATAGCTTTAGAATCAATGGTTTGGATGTTTTATAGCATTCGCTTAATTATGCTTGTTTATTAATAAAGTTGGACCGAAATAAAAAACCTTGAACATAGTCCACATCCAGCATTTTCGCCACCTCTAGGTCTGCTTCCGACTCAATACCCTCTAGGACGATCTTCTTATTAGTCTCTTTTGCAAATTGAATCATTTTGCAGACGAATGTCATAAATTTGGGTTTATCTTTCATGCGTAGCACACATTTATCTAATTTAACCCAAGAGACCAATTGCAACACAGAAACCGAAATCATCGACAATGGGTGACAAAGATCATCCAGAGCCGTTTCAATCCCTAAAGCATCAAAGGCCTCAATCATAGATAAACTCATAATAGCGTCATTTAATTCCGAGTTTTCAATCAGCTCCACTACCACAGAGTCATTTCCTTGCTGTCGGATCATCTGAATAAATGGGTTGCTATGGGCTTCTGCATCGCTTGCAAAGAAGGCATCTTGGTCTAGGTTAACGAACAACAAACCAGAGGGACGATTTGCAAGCTGTATTTGCTTCTGCGCGAATTCAACCTGAAACAGAGTAATGGGAGATTCATGAAGGGACGCATAGACATAATCAGGTCTCAAAAACTCCCCATCGGCCCCATAGAATCTGGACAAGGCTTCATAGCCAATAATGTCATTCGAAGCCAACTCAATAATAGGCTGATATTCCACACCAAAACGTTTGGAGTTCAACAACTCCAAAAGCACCGCTGACGACAACTGATTGTTTGATGTATGCGACATTTAATCTCCTCCAGACAAGTGGAAGACCACTTTAAACCAAATGAGAATCATTACAATATATAGGCATAAAAAAGCCCCGCATTTGCGAGGCTTTTTACTTCCTAAAGGCGTAAGCGGATTACATCATGCCGCCCATACCACCCATGCCGCCCATATCAGGCATAGCTGGAGCATCTTCTTTCGGAATTTCAGCAATCATGGCTTCAGTAGTGATCATTAGACCCGCTACAGAAGCAGCTGCTTGTAGTGCAGAACGAGTTACTTTGGCTGGGTCTAGGATACCCATTTCCAACATATCACCGTACTCACCTGTGGCAGCATTGTAACCGTAGTTACCTTCGCCCTGCTTAACTTTGTCTACTACAACAGAAGCTTCGTCACCTGCGTTAGAAACGATTTGACGCATTGGCGATTCCATCGCACGTAGCGCTAGAGTAATACCAACGTTCTGATCTTCGTTGTCGCCTTTAAGGCTTGTTACTTTAGTCAATGCACGTACTAGAGCAACACCACCACCCGCTACAACACCTTCTTCAACCGCTGCACGAGTTGCGTGAAGTGCGTCGTCTACACGCGCTTTCTTCTCTTTCATTGCTACTTCAGTGGCAGCACCGATCTTGATAACAGCCACACCGCCCGCTAATTTAGCAACGCGCTCTTGTAGCTTCTCTTTGTCGTAGTCAGAGGTAGAGTTAGCGATTTCAGCGCGAATCTGCTCAACACGTGCTGTGATAGAAGCGTTGTCACCAGCGCCATCAACAACCGTAGTGCTCTCTTTCGTCAAAGTAACACGCTTAGCTGTACCTAGGTGCTCTAGGGTAGTGCTTTCTAGAGAAAGACCTACTTCTTCAGAGATTACTTGAGCACCAGTCAAGATAGCGATGTCTTGAAGCATTGCTTTACGACGATCACCAAAACCAGGTGCTTTCGCTGCCGCAACTTTTACGATACCGCGCATAGAGTTAACAACAAGCGTTGCTAGGGCCTCACCTTCAACATCTTCCGCAATGATAAGCAGAGGACGAGACGCTTTTGCTACGCCTTCAAGAACTGGTAGCAAGTCACGGATGTTTGAAATTTTCTTATCAACAAGAAGGATGAATGGGTTTTCTAGTTCCGCACTCATAGTTTCTTGGTTGTTGATGAAGTAAGGAGATAGGTAACCACGGTCAAATTGCATACCTTCAACCACAGCTAGCTCATCTTCAAAACCTGAACCTTCTTCTACTGTGATAACGCCTTCTTTACCTACACGGTTCATTGCTTCAGCAATGATCTTACCTACAGAAGCGTCAGAGTTTGCAGAGATAGTACCTACCTGCTCTACAGCACGGCTGTCTGTACAAGGTGTAGACAGTGCAGCAAGCTCTTCAACGACAGCGTTAGTTGCCTTATCGATACCACGCTTAAGGTCCATCGGGTTGCGGCCCGCAGCAACGGCTTTAAGACCTTCAGTTACAAAAGACTGAGCAAGAACGGTTGCTGTGGTTGTACCGTCACCCGCCACATCGTTGGCTTGTGAAGATACTTCTTTAACCATTTGTGCACCCATGTTTTCGAACTTGTCTTCAAGCTCGATTTCTTTGGCTACAGACACGCCGTCTTTTGTCACAACCGGTGCGCCAAAAGATTTCTCAATAACAACGTTACGACCTTTTGGACCTAAGGTTACCTTAACCGCGTCAGCCAAGACGTTAACGCCTTTAAGCATTTTCTGACGTGCGCTATCTGAAAACTTTACTTCTTTAGCTGCCATTTTTTATATCCTAAATTTGTAAGTTCGCTAATCGATGATGTAACTAAAAAGACTTAGGCTTCGATGATGCCGTAGATTTCGTCTTCTTTCATGATAAGTAGTTCTTCGCCGTTAATCTTAACGGACTGACCTGAGTACTGGCCGAACAAAACAGTGTCGCCAACGCTTACAGCAAGTTCGCGAACATCACCGTTTGATTGAATACGACCCGTGCCCACAGCCAACACTTCGCCTTGAGTAGGCTTTTCAGTTGCAGACCCTGGCAAAACGATACCGGATGCAGTAGTTGTTTCTTCTTCTTTACGGCGAACAACGACGCGATCGTGCAAAGGACGAATATTCATTGATCTCTATCTCCAACGTTAATCAATACCAGGACTCCCCTGGCCGGATTAGCCCCACCGTTTGTGGCGGGATTCTTCATCGCAACTTTAATGTGGTTGACCAGAAGTATTTCAAGGCCAAAAACAAATTATTTTTTATCTATTAAGTCGTCATCGTCTTTTTCACTACGATACTCACCCTCAATGATCTCGCCATCATTACGGCGACCATTAGCGTTCTGGTGAGTCCAATTGGCACGCATATTCATTCGCTTCTTCAAAAAGTCCAATGCTACGGTGCCAGCGATACTTTTACGCAAGGGGGAAATTAACAAAATAGCGCCCACCGCATCAGTGACAAAACCAGGAATCAACAAGCAGATGCCAGCGAAGGCCAGCATAAAGCCTTCCGCCACTTCTGAAGCAGGAACTTCACCACGACGCAGTTTCTCTTGCGCTTTTTGAGAGGTTTCAAATCCTTGTCGACGAATCAAAGCCAAACCAACGATAGCCGTCAAAAAGACCAGAGCAACCGTGGTCAAACTTCCTATTTGTGAGCCCACTTGAATCAGTACAGATAACTCAATCACTGGGATCAGAATAAACAGCAATAATGCAAATCGCATGATAACCTTCTTATGTTTTCGAATATGAATGGATATGTAGGGTTAAATTTTGCCGAATCAAGAGATGGACAGTTTTAAAAGCAAGGTAATATTCATTCTTTCACATTTACCTGCAGGTCATGTGATTTCTTACGGAGAATTAGCAAAACAAGCCGGCCGGCCAAACAACGCAAGACAAGTAGGCAAAATTTTAAAAGAGCTCCCCAAAGACACAAAACTCCCCTGGTATCGCGTGGTCAACAGCAAACGTTATATTAGTTTTACTGAGGGGACTGAGGCTTATCGGCGCCAGCGGAGCGCATTAGAGCAAGAGGGCTGGGTGATTTCTGGTCAACGCCTAATAATAAAAGAGGCGCCCTAGGCACCTCTTTTATTGCTTATCTAATCACGGAAGTTATTAAACTGAAGCGGCAATTCTAAATCGGCGCCTTTTAGCAGCTGCATAACTTGCTGAAGATCATCACGCTTTTTCCCTGTGACACGTAATTGCTCACCCTGAATTTGCGCTTGAACTTTGATCTTGCTGTCTTTGATCATCTTCACGATTTTCTTCGCTTCCGCTTGATCAATGCCTTCTTTCATTTTGATTTCTTGAGTCGCACGAAGGTTGCCTTCAACAATCGAACCACGCTCAATGGTTTTCAAGTCAATACCGCGATTGACCAGTTTTTGCGATAAAATATCCACCATCTGGCGCAACTGCATCTCAGCTTTGGCCTCTAAAACAACCGCTTCCTTTGCTTTCATTGAGTAGCTTGCGTCTACCCCTTTGAAGTCATAACGGGTTGTAATTTCACGATTCGCTTGGTCTACAGCGTTGGTCACTTCGTGCCAGTCAAGTTCTGATACTACGTCAAAAGATGGCATTTTCGCCTCCTCCATTCGATATTTACGATTTTGGGCGGCATAATAGCAGGGTTACCGTTAAAAAACTTCTATAAAGAGGTCTTAATGACTAAAGATGAATGGCTAGTAGTAGGAAATGGTGCCGTTGGATTACTTTGGGCTAGCAAACTTAGCGCCCTTGGAAACCCAGTCACAATTGTGCATCGTAGCGCCAGCCAACCGGAATCCCCCATCATAGTAGATTTCACAAATGATGCAGGTGAACCCCAGCAAAGCACTCATAATGTTACGTTTGCCACCCGCTCTGAATTAGAAGGCAAATACACTAAAGTGTTGTTATGCACTAAAGCTTTTGATCTGGTTCCTGCTTATTTAGATATTCGAGAACACACCAAAAAGCGCGGATTAATTGCCACCCTATGTAATGGCATGGGCGCTCAGCAGGATTTGATCCCACACCTCAAGAAACACCAAAATCTTTGGGCCGGCACGACCAGCGAAGGGGCTTTGAAAACCGCATCTAACGGTGTGCGCCAAACTGGCAATGGTGACACATTTTTTGGTTTACTGGTGGAAGATGAAAAAAACCTATTCGGCAATCAATTTCCTTATCCCGGAGTACAAAGCGAAAATGTTGAACAGCGGTTATTAGAGAAAGTTGCCGTAAATGCCATTATTAACCCCCTAACAGCCCTATTCTCAATCCGCAACGGACAAGTGCTTGAGCCCCCTATTCGTCCAATTTTTGATGCTGCAATCGATGAACTCTCTAGCGTCATGCAGGATGAGAAGTTTAAATACCGTGCCTACACATTAAACTTAACGCCAGAATTGCTCCATATGCGCGTCTCAACCGTCGCCAAGCTGACGGCCATGAATTGTTCATCCATGTATGAAGACGTCCGCAACCTACGCAAAACCGAAAACGAATACATCTCCGGCTTTTTTCATCGAGAGGCCAACACACCAACGCCTTTACAAGACTTCTTCTATCGAGCACTGAATGACCGCCCCCACTTAGAAGAGCACAAAAAAAAGCTCCTGAGTATGTATCAGGAGCTTTCTGCATAAAGAATTAAAGGGTGGCGGCGATTACTTCAAAGTCACCTTATCTTTCCTTAAGACAATCTTCTGTTCTTTGTACAAGGCACCTATGGCTTTTTTGAAGGTCGCCTTACTTACATTGAATACGCGAAAAATCTCTTGAGGGTCGCTTTTATCTGTTAATGGCATCTCACCGCCATTCTGTTCCATATGCTCAATAATCTGATCCAGCAAATTGGTCACTTTTTTATAGCCTGTTTGCTGAATGCTTAGATCAATCTTGCCATCTTCACGAACTCGCTTGATAAATGCAGGCAACTTATCCCCTTTGCGAACCTGTCCCACCGCATCTTGGAAAAACAAAACACCCCAAAAGCGATTATCAACGATACACTTAAAACCAATGTTGGTTTTATCGCCAATGATAATCTCGACTTTATCACCAGTGCGGTAAGGGGGCTCTTCCCGGTTAAGCAAGGCATCAATCTTAGTCGTTGCCACGATGCGGTTAGTCACCTGATCTAGGTATACAAACAGCAGGTGACGTTCGCCTTCTTCAACACGATTTTTTTGCTGGCTAAAAGGCACTAGCAAATCTTTTGGCAAGCCCCAATCAAAAAAGGCACCCACCTGATTGACCGCCACAGACATCAGCCCTGCAAATTCACCGACCTGAACTTTTGGCTCTAAAGTGGTGGCGATCAACTCATCTTCAGAATCCAAGTAGATGAACACATCCACTTGCTGACCTACTTTTAGGCCTTTAGGCACGTATCGCTTCGGCAGCAAGATCTCGCCAAATTGCTCCCCATCTAGATAGACACCAAAGTCTTTTTCTTTCACAACACGTAAATTATTCATGCGCCCGATATTGGCTGGCATATTATCTCCACATAGTACTTACGCCTGGGGGCACTGGCCCCGACAGACAAAATTTATTTTTCTACTTGGCTCATGCACTGACGCATAAGCTCCTTAAGCGCTGGCTCACCAGTACGCTCCATTAATTCGATATTTCGATCAGGAATACCCGACGTATCGCCGTAAAACTCTATGGCCTTATCCAAACTGCTTTCACGCAGCAAATGCAGCATAGGATACGGTGAGCGATTGGTATAATTAGAGACGTCACTTTCCTCGGCCCCAGCAAAACAATAGCTAGGATGAAAAGTGGCAAGCTGATAAACGCCTTCACAGCCCTGTTCAAACATAAGTTCCTCGGCATCATCAACGAAATCTAAATAACTCATAAATTCGTTGCATAAGGTCGGAAAAATCATCAAGGTTGTCTCTGTATCTGGGTGCTGATCCAACCAATCTACTTCAGCAATTAACTCTTCCAGCGCCACACTCGATTCACGTGTGCGAACAACCACATAACGAACACTGCCCCGCTCCACTTCACGTTTAGCAAACGGGCAAACATTCTTCGCCACGATGAAGGAATCTACCCATGCTTTTGTCTGAGCAATGACCAGCTCTTCCGTTAATTGCATAACCTAACCTTTTTCAATTTTTCGCCATTTTAGGGGATTCCAGAACCCCGGTCTAACACCATTCACCGAATCCGCAAAATTAACGACAAACAGATCCACCCAGAGGAATTGAAAGTGCTACAATGCGCCTAAATCACATCACGTTTCAACTGAGAGAATACATGTCCTTTTCCGAACTCGATCTGGATTTCACCATCGAACAAGCCATCGAAGATTTAGGCTTAACAGAACCTACCCCAATCCAAGAACAAGCCATTCCATTGGCAATGGATGCACAGGACGTTCTAGCGTGTGCGCCAACGGGCACAGGCAAGACCATCGCCTTTGCTGCGCCTGTCATTCAACACATTCTTGATCGGGACGAAGAATCCAGTCTTGCGCCGAAAGCCCTAATCCTTGCCCCAAGTCGCGAGCTGGCCCGACAAATCTTTCAAGTATTTGAGAAGCTACTAGTACATACCCGCATCAAGCTTCAAATTATTGTAGGCGGAATTCCCTATGGCAACCAGCAGCAACAGTTGAGCGAACCCTGTGACATTCTCGTTGCAACACCGGGCCGATTGGTAGAGCTGGATGAGCGCGGCTGGTTAGATTTCAGTGACACCTCCATGTTTGTTATCGATGAAGCAGACCGTATGTTAGACATGGGCTTTGTTGACGCCATCAAACACTTGAACAAACAATTGCCTCAACACCAAACCCTAATGTTCTCTGCCACCATTGATGGGGAGAAAATGGGCCGATTCGCGCGATCTTTGTTAAAGCCTGAAGCAGAGACTGTTCAGCTAACAGATTCTCCACGCAGCATCCCATCACAAATCAAGCAAGTAGCGTACCGCATCGATGACGAACCCCATAAAGACGCTGTCTTAACGCATCTTCTGAAACAAGAACGTGTGCAACAAGCCGTGGTGTTTGTCTCAAACCGTGACCATGTGGATGTCTGGGTACAAAAAATCCGTAAGTTAGGCTTCCGTTGTGATGGCCTACACGGGGAAATGAAGCAAAGCGACCGTAACGACAATTTAAAACAAATGAAGAAAGGCCGACTCCAAGTATTGGTGGCCACCGACGTTGCAGCACGAGGCATTGACCTCCCTGAGATCAATACTGTCATTAACGTGCGATTGCCACGCCGTGCCGACTCATATGTACACCGAGCAGGTCGCGCCTCCCGAGAGGGTAACCCTGGGGAATGCTACTCGCTCGTAGACATGCATGATCTGCCAATGATCGAAAAGATCCAGCGCTACATGCAAACCCCGATTCAATTCAGCAAGATCCCAGGGCTAGAACCCAAAACCAAGATCCGCACTGGCGCTTCTAAACCGAAAAAGAAGGCGCCTAAAAAAGACACTTCAGTAAAGAAAAAAGTGAAGAAAAAGTAACGAATTCACTAAAAAGGGAGCTTTCAAGCTCCCTTTTTCATTTCATCTGAATGCTTTAAAAAAGCGCTAATCATCCAGCTTAAGCGTGTGCTGTTTGCGACGAACCTTAGCCTCTAAATATTGGCGATTGTGCTGATTAACATGTACAGCGGTAGGAACAAGCTCAGTCACTTCCACATCGTTTTCAACTAATTGTGCCGCTTTGTCTGGGTTATTAGTCAATAATCGAACTTTGGACACCCCAAGTGCCTTCAGCATTTTTGCTGCAATAGCGAAATCACGACCATCTTCTGGCAAATGAAGCATCTCATTCGCCTCATAGGTGTCGTAACCCTGATCTTGTAACGCATAAGCATCTAACTTGGCATAAAGGCCAATACCCCGCCCTTCCTGACGCAGGTAAAGTATGTAACCACCTTCTTCGTTGATGCGGTCAATGGCTTCGTCTAATTGCTCGCCACAATCACAACGACCTGAACCAAATACATCACCAGTTAAACACTCGGAATGTAGGCGTACCAAAGGCACCTGATTTTTTGCTTCAGTGACGCCATCAAACGAAATCGCAATGTGCTCTTTGCCGCTTTCGTCACCGTTAAAAGATATAAATTCGGCCATGACGTCTCCGGCTCGGACCGGAATGACTACTCGACGTTTAACCGTTAGCTGATCCATTAATACTGCTCTCTCATTAAATAACGCAATTTGTGCGCGCATTATAAGGCGTTTTTTGTTGTTCGACTAAGGAAAACTACATTAAGTGTGTTAATGGCAGTGATGTATTTTCTTTAACACTGCGCAACAGGAAACTAGATTGAACACCTGACACACCCGGTATGCGGGTCAGTTTGCCTAGCAAAAAGTCATGGTAACGCTCCATATCTTCCACCACCACTTCTAGCAAATAATCACAGTTTTGCCCTGTCACTAGATTACAGGCTCGCACTTCATCAAAGGAATGCACCTGCTCTTCAAAGACCCCAAAACGATCTGGCGTATGTCGGTCCATGCTAATTTGAATAAATGCCGTTAGTTTTAAGCCAAGCTCAGAGCGTTTTAACAACATCACTTTACGATCGACTATTCCACTTTCTTCTAGAGCTTTTACCCGTCGTAAACAGGGTGATGGTGACAAGCCAACTCGATCCGCTAGCTCTTGATTGGTTAAGCTAGAATCTTGCTGCAATTCTTGGAGAATACGAATATCTATTTTATCAAACTTTGTGCTCACCTTAACCTCCAGCCACTTTTTATTAAAATTGCGCAATAATATTCCAAAGTTTCTAATAAAAGCCCATCAAAACGCAATCATTCTTCGATATAATTTCGTTAAACTGTTTATGTCGAGAGGGAAACCCAACCTCTTAAACACAAATTGAGCTATCCGCTCACACCTAAACTGAAAGGAAAAGAAAATGACTTCTTTTGATCACACTAAATACCGTCCGTTTGAACCGGTCGCCATTGAGAATCGCACTTGGCCCGATCAAGAAATCACTACTGCCCCACTTTGGGCGAGCGTAGATCTGCGTGACGGCAACCAAGCACTGGTTGAGCCAATGACTGTGGATCAAAAGAAAGAGTTCTTTAAACTGTTAGTAGATGTGGGGTTCAAAGAAATTGAAGTAGGCTTCCCAGCCGCTTCACAGCTGGACTTTGACTTCACTCGCTGGTTGATCGAAGAAGACCAAGTGCCAGATGATGTTTACATCCAAGTCTTAACCCAAGCGCGCCCAGAGTTGATTGAACGTACTTACGAATCTCTAAAAGGCGCTAAAAAAGCCGTTGTACACGTTTACAACTCCACCTCTAAAACTCAACGCGAGCAAGTGTTCCGTTTGGGTAAAGATGGCATTAAAGATATTGCCGTTAAAGGGGCTCAATGTGTGAAAGATCACGCAGAAAAACACCCTGAGACAGAGTGGGTCTTCCAATATTCACCTGAAAGCTTCACGGGCACAGAAACTGATTTTGCCGTGGAAGTTTGTGATGCCGTGATCGATGTATGGCAACCTACTCCAGAGAAAAAATGCATTATCAACTTGCCTGCAACCGTTGAAGTGGCTACACCAAACCGTTTCGCAGATCAGATCGAGTATTTTTGCCGCAAAGTGACTAAACGTGACAGCATCGTCATCAGCTTACATACCCACAACGACCGTGGCTGTGGCGTTGCGGCTGCTGAGCTTGGCTTAATGGCTGGCGCAGATCGTATCGAAGGCACCTTGCTAGGTAACGGTGAGCGTACCGGCAACATGGATGTCGTCACCATGGCCATGAATATGTACAGCCAAGGCGTAGATCCAAAACTTGCTCTTGGAGACATGGACCGCATTGTGAGCGTCGTTCAATCTTGCACACAATTGCCAATCCATCCGCGCCATCCTTATGCAGGCGAATTAGTTTTCACAGCCTTCTCTGGCTCACACCAAGACGCCATCAAAAAATGCTTGACTAACCAAACAGATGATAAACCATGGGATGTAGCTTACTTGCCAATTGACCCTCGTGACGTTGGCCGTAGTTATCAAGAAGTCATCCGAGTAAACAGCCAATCAGGTAAAGGCGGGGTTGCTTTTGCCCTAGAACAAGAATACGGCTTGGCACTACCTCGCTGGTTACAGGTTGAGCTAAGCCCTATTATTCAACGTTTCTCTGAAGAAGACGGTGGCGTAGTAGAAGCCGAAGACATGAAGCGCTTATTTGAGCAGAGCTTTATGACAGGCTCCAGCCCTTACGCACTTGGCAACTACAGCTTAACGAAAGACGAACGAGACAAGGTAACTGCGGCACTTAACCATGCCGGTGGTTCGGTAAACATCGAAGGTGAAGGGAATGGCGCTCTATCTGCGTTCACTGCGGCACTAAGCGACCACTTCAACATTCGTGTAGACATCGTTCAGTACCAAGAACATGCCTTGACGGTTGGCAGTGACTCTCAAGCTATTGCCTATGTACAAGCCAACATTGACGGGGAGCGTTTCAACGGCGCCGCCATTGATAACGATATTGTTTCAGCCTCCATTCAGGCGGTATTGGCAACGGTTAACCAAAAAGTTGCCGAAGCAAGCCAAGCAAGTGTGGCCTAATCAAGGTCACCTTGCCGAGGTTAGGTAGTCGACAAAATCGCCTTCCCTTAACCAATAAAGCCGAGCTACCGCTCGGCTTTTATCTTTTAGCCAGTCTCTAAAAAGCAGCCGCCCTATTCGCACTCTCGATAAATAGTCCGATTACGACCTTTAGCCTTGGCTTCATACAAAGCTTTATCTGCTAATTTGATTAATTCAAGTTGCCCCAGATTATCGCAGTAGGCCGTCACACCAAGGGAAACGGTAAGATTTAACTTATGCTCTCCACATATTATAGGGGCACCCGAGATTGCTTTGCGGTAACGCTCACACGCATTCACCGCGTCTTCAGCACTGGTATGAGAAAGGCACAAGCCAAATTCCTCACCACCAATACGGCCAATCACATCCCCCTTACGAAGAGAGGATTTCAAACGTGCGGAAACCTGACGCAACACCTCATCCCCCACATCATGACCATATTCATCGTTAATACGCTTAAAATGATCAATATCTAGCACTGCAACGCTTAGAGCTTGCTCATAGCGAGCTGCTTTTGCCATTTCATCGGTTAGGGATATCTCAAATGCACGACGGTTTGGCAGCTCAGTTAAGTAATCAGTCGTAGATAGAGCTTCTAGGCGTTTATTCATACTCACCAGACGATTACGCATATTAGCAATACGTGCCATGGCAAGTAACTTGGCGGCCAGCACCTTATGCTGAATCGGCTTAATCAGATAGTCATCTGCGCCCGCTTCAATACAGCGCTGAATATCTTCGTCTGTACCTGAGCCACTCAAAAAAATGATAGGTATCCAATCTTCCGGTGAATCTGTTTGAAGGGCCCGAATCTCACGAGCCGCTTCCTCACCAGATTTAATAGGCATGTTTAAATCGACAATTAAAAGATCCCAGTCGTAATAGCTATCTTTAAGAGTATTAACCAGCTCTTCCCCGTTTTGCACCTCAGATACCTGATGTCCAAGTTTTGCCAAATGAAACCTGAGCAGCATTCGGTCAGACAGTGTGTCTTCAGCTATTAGGATCTTCAAATCATTTTCCCTAAACGTCTAAGGTGCTCACACACACGCTCATATTCTTTCCAGATTTCTTCGATGCGAGCTTTGGCATCAAAGTTTTCAGCCGCTTGAGCGTCTTTTTCGAGCTGACCAGCCAATTCACTTAAGTGGAACGCACCAATATTAGCACTCACTGACTTTAAGCTATGGGCAGGTCGATACAAATCCACTTGCTCTCCCTCTTTGCTAACAATCTCATGGAAAGATTGAAACACGTTTTTTGCATCATGCACAAATGCCGCGACAATCTCATTTACCTGATCGCCCAACACCTCTTCTAAACCTGCCAACACAGACTCGTCGACACTTGTTTGCACCATTTTCCCACCACTTTCAGTTAAACTCAGATCATCCTCCACAACAGAATGATCTGACACTTCATTAAACAGTTTAGATGAAATTGTTTCTAATAATTCCTTACGTTTAAACGGCTTAGAAATATAACCGTCACCTCCCGCCGCCTCAACTTGCGCCATACTCTCAGGTTGAATATCTGCCGTTAGCGCAAAAATTGGAACCCGCTTACCGGTGCCGGATTCCATATCGCGTATAATCTTTATTGCAGTTAGGCCGTCCATAACAGGCATGTGAAGGTCCATTAAGATTATATCAGGGGAAAGTTCAAGCCACTTCTCCACCCCCAGCTGCCCATTCTCCGCAACCTCTACGGCGACACCTAACTGCCCTAGCATCCCCTGAGCCACAGCAAGGTTGGCTTTCATATCCTCAACCACCAAAACCGTTAAACCAGCCAATTCATTTGAAATAACAGGGGGCTCTTCCAAAATACGTCGCTCATCAGGAGTAACCGTAATCTGTGCCGCTTCCATTGTGTTGACCGCTTTCAGCCCCAGTATTAACTCTTGAACACTGGTGGGCTTATTGATGCACACTTGCACCCCCGCTTCACGCAGATCACTGGAATGCAAAGCCCCTGCCGAAGAAATCATCAACACTTTTGGCCATTGGCTGACAGGTAATTGTTGTCGTATTTGGCGACTCATCTGAAGCCCATCCATATCAGGCATTAGATAATCTAGAATTATCAGCTCATAGGGGCGCTTCTGGGAAGCAGCAGATAACACAAGTTCAATAGCAGCCAAGGCATTATTTTCAAACTCAGCATTGATATGGCAACGCTTAAGTTGATCTTCGAGAATCGACAAGTTGGTATCGTTATCGTCAACCACCAACACACGCTCAAAAGCATATCCTTGGTCTGGTGCAGCTTGCGGAAGGGGTTGATCGCTTAACCCCAGCGATAAGCCAATAGTGAAGGTTGTGCCGACTCCCACCTCACTCTCTAGAATAATGTCTCCTCCCATCAGATCCACCAACTGCTTGGTGATAGCAAGACCTAAGCCGGTGCCACCAAACCGTCGAGTGGTGGAGTTATCCGCTTGGGTGAAAGCTTGAAAAAGATTGCCCTGGGCATGGAAAGGAATACCTATCCCCGTATCTGACACACTGATTGCCAAATCTAAGACATGAGAGCTTGAATCAACTATGCCATCAACACTAATCACGATCTCACCTTCCTGGGTGAACTTAATGGCATTCCCTACTAAATTGGTCAATATCTGCCTAATCCGATAGGCATCACCATGAACGGCCGATATCCCCTGTAAATTGTATTGAACTAATAGATCAACACCTTTCGCTTCAGCTTTTACAACGAGCAACCGTGCTAGATCAAACACCAGTTTTTCAAGATCAAAATCAGCCAACTCTAAGGATAAGTGACCCGCTTCAATTTTTGAAAAGTCTAAAATCTCATTAATTAATTCCAGAAGGTTTTCACCTGAGTTTCGAATCACATCCATTTGGTAGCGCTGGCGATCGGTTAACTCGGTGCTCGCCAAAACCTCAGCCATTCCTAACACGCCATTTAGAGGAGTCCGTATCTCATGACTCATGGTCGCCAAGAAATTACTCTTAGCTTGGCTGGCCTGTATCGCTTCCTCCCTAGCACGCTTTAGAATGGCTTCAGTACGGTATCGTTCTGTAATGTCATAATTTACCCCTAGGAAATAACTTGGCGCACCAAATTCATCATATGCCACCTGAGCATTCGCCTTAATGTAACGCTGCTCACCCGAAGGCAGATTAATCCTAAAATCTGTGTCCAGATTCATTCCCGTTTCAACAGAACGATTAGCGGCCGCCTCCATCTTTACTAAGTCGTCTGGATGCACCAGTTCAGCCCATGCCTCGAACCCAAAAGGTTCACCTATAGGCACATCAATGCCATAGATGGCCACCATTTGCTCGTCCCAAACAAGCGCCCTAGTATTAACATCCATTTCCCAAACACCAATACCAGCAGACAAGGTCGCAATGCTTAGGCGATTTCGCGCCTTCTCGATATCGGCCTCAATCGCTAAACGGGCACTAATATCACGTGCATGAATAATAAAACCACGCAGCTCGCCTTTCTTATCTAAGATTTTGCTCCGCACATTCTCAGCCATAAAATGCGAACCATCCGCTCGCCTATATAGCATGCGATACTCACTGCGCTCTGAGGAACCAGGATTAGAATAGGCCAATCCTATCTCTTTAAATGACTCTTTATCGGCATATAAAAACTCTGGAGATCGACCTACAAGTTGGTCTTCACTGTAACCAAACAACGATAAGGTATGTGGATTCGCCATGACGATAGAGCGGTTTTCATCCGTCACAACAATTGCCTCAGGGGCATCCATAAATAGAGACCGGAACAACTCCATTTGCTGAGTCAGGGCCACTTGATAAGCTTGTTGCTCAGTGACATCTTGGAACGTCATTACCGCGCTTAAGCCTGTCTGCTCAAGCTCTTTTGGAATAGGTCGGTAGGAGAAATCAACAGGAAAACTCCGCCCCAATTGATCATAAAAATCAACTCCTTCCTTGGTAATTGGGGAGCCAGATGCCATAGCCGAAGAAACAACACAAGGTTCAGCATTCATTAACCTGTCTTGAGGTCGCAATAAAGAGCAGACAGGGCGACCAATCAAATCTTCAATCTGATAGCCGGTCATATCCACTGCGGCACTGTTGGCAAAGGTAATCTTATCCTCTTCATTAATGCCAAGTATGCCATCATGCACAGACGCCAAAATCAGCCGATGCTGCTCTTCAGCAGCCAACAGAGCTTGACGATCTTGCTCACGACTGTATTCGGCCCCCACCCACTGGCCAAAAAGCTTAAGCAGCTCGTACTCATCTTCACTGAAGTCTTTCGTACGCGCATGGGGGCTAGAAAAATTAAGAGTTCCCCAAACCTCGCCACCTACGTGGATGGACACACCGAGATACGCCTCAAGTTTAAATTGCTCGTAACAGGGATGAGTCGCTATCTCACTCTCACCAGCATGATAAAAACCGGTGACATCCTTACGCTCTAAGGTGTGAACACAGTAACACTCACCAAGATGAAAATGAGCCCCAGCTTCGATTTCACCGTTTGGAGAATGGCAAAACTCAACCTGATAATCATCTCCCTGCACGTGACTCACAATGCCAAAGGGAAGATGAAATAGCTCACAACCAAGCTCTAGGATCTCTTGAATCTTCCGGCTAAACGTTAAATTTTCACTGGCGGTAATGGAATGCAACTTTTGCAGTGCAAGGGTCGTGCGCTTGATAAAGGTTTGGTCATGCACACACACATAAATACCTGTGACCTGCCCTTCTTGCACTCGAGGGGTGAACACACAGTCCACAAAACGCTCATAGGAAGCTCCATTTTCCTGAGGGACTAGTATCACCACCTGCTCATCAATATGCTGCCCTGCCGCCGCTCGATCCAACAAGGGTTTTACTTGCTGAAACTGCCCATCTCCAATAATGTCTCGAACATTTAGGCCATAAAAAGATTCCCGAGGACGATTGTAGAGATCAACATAAAGCTGATTCACAAACTCATAATTAAAAGACACATCAATGCAGGACACGAGGAAAGGCAAACTATCAGCCATAGTCAGCACTTCCCTCATGGCAAGCGAGTCACTTTTAGCACTTCCTTGAATAAGAGATTGAAGTAATTGTATGAAATATTGGGAAGTGTCTTCTGAGCTGTCTTTGGAGATGCCGAGCCAACCTAAACTTGGCAGCAACTGCCAACGCAAATCCTGCAAAGCCGAATCACTGCAATGGGGCTGAAGATCACCTGCCTGTACCAACAGCCCAGTTTGATCAGCACTTATTATTGCCCAATTCTGTACGCCTGCAGCGTTTGAAAGTTTTGCTAGTGGCGCCAGATCTGGTGTGAACAAAGAAAAGTCACCACACCAAGTAATATCCGTAAAAGCAGGTTGAGTGCTTTGCTCCATAAGATAAATCGCTTATTCAAAGGTTTAACAAGACTTCCAGTCTAGCCCATAAATTCTAGCTATCATAGGTAACAAAATAGATCAGGCAAATTTGTTGTTAATCATTAACTATAGACTTTGATAAATTATTTATTAATTTTATTAAATACTATCAAATCCCCATACGTGATCACTCAATGAACGACACCTCCCTCCATCAAATCATGCCGCACACGTTCTAACAATTCAGGAGTTCGAGCAGCAACGATAGTTCCTTCTCGCAGCGAAGGAGCGTAAGGAGTACCATCCAACATCTTTACAAAACCACCCGCCTCTTGATAGCACAGCACGCCTGCCGCGTGATCCCAAACGTTAGGCTTGGGGCTAACAAAAAAATCCACCCCACCTTGAGCTAAGGTTCGATATTCATGACAACAACAACGTAAACTTAATGTGCGTCCGTAGGAAACCTGAAGTCCTGCAGCAAAGCGGCGCTGCTCAATGGATTCAAACTGAAAGGGAGACAAAAAGCCAACTAACCGCTTATTAATAGGCTGACCATTCAGCTTAATAGGCTTTTTGAAGCCGCCATCACCGTAAAAACATCCCTCTCCCTTTGTTGCCTCGATCCAATCATCATTGAGTGGATCATAGAGCACCCCAAATTTCGTCTCCCCTTGGTGCACAACCGCTACCAAAACCCCAAAGGTCGATAATCCATTAGCGTAATTCCAAGTACCATCAATAGGGTCAATGATGATCACCCAATCACTAGAATCGACTTTATCTAACACCTGTTTTGACTCAGACACAGACTCCTCACCAACAATCTGTGCCTGGGGCATTATTTGCGAAAATCGCTCAATCAAAGCTTTCTCCGCCGCGGTATCAGCCTCAGTGACGAGATCATCAAAGCCTGATTTAGTGGCAATCTGCGACCTTTCTAAATCCCGAAAGCGAGGCAGTATCTCCAGCTTTGCCACATGGCGAATCGCTTCAATAATTTGCTCTTTTTGCTCAACCGATAACATACCCACATCCTTCACAGTTTTGTGATTTCATAACCTTACAAAAGCTCATTACGTGAACTATTCTCAAGACATTAACACAACAAATAAGAACATTTATTTGCCGCAGATTATCCGATACTGAATAAAAGCCTGCTTCGGAGAATTAAGCCATGCATGTAAAACAGACATTAAAACACATCATTTTTACAGCTATCTTTATATTCACTGGTCAAACAATTGCTAGCAACGGATTAATCACTATTGTCATCAATGACCCTTCAAACCCCTACTGGTTCACAGAAGGAAGCATCGCCTCCAAAACCGCCGAGGACCTAGGCTACTTGGCCCATGTTCGAGCACACCAAGGCTCCATAGAAAACGAGCAATCCATCATAGAAGACGCGGTTCGACAAAATGCCAAAGCCATCATTTTAGACCCGGCTGACACCACCCTGTCCGCTCAATCGGTACGCTATGCCAAACAAAACGGTATTCCTGTCTTTATTGTAAACGCAGAGATTAATGAAACAGGGTTGGCGATTTCACAACTTATCTCTGATAACACCCAAGGAGCCAAACTTGCTGCCAAAGCTTGGAGCAACGCCATGAAATATTCAGGGGAATACATTGAACTTGTCGGCGCACCAGGGGACAACAATGCAAAGTTACGCTCTGAGGCCTTCAACTCAGTACTAAAACACCACGACAACTTAAATCTAGTGGCAAGAGTAACTGGCAATTGGTCAAGACTGGAAAGCTATCAAGCGATGCAGCGCTATCTCATACAATTTCCTAACTTAAAAGGGATCATTAGCGCTAACGATGAGATGGCTTTGGGCGCCATCACCGCCTTACGAGAAGCTAATCGCCTAGACGACGTGATTGTCAGCGGCTTTGATGGATCCCCTGATGCAGCAACAGCCATCATTCTAAATGATTTACAGTTTTCTATACTTCAACCTGTAGCAGATTTTTCCAAGGAAGCGGTTGTCCAAGCCGATCGATACATTCGCACACGCACTCTAGATAAAAGCGAAGAAATTCAAAAATTTAGCTGCTACTTGCTATCTATAGACAACATTCACATGTATACCTCTGCCTTCGAACTGTCAGAATAATAACGACACCGCTATCCTTTAAGTCAAAAAAGAAATTCTTGAATACCCTTGACTAAAGCAAAAAGTTACCGGTAACATTCGCATCCAGTTACCGGTAACATATATCCGTGAGCTACTTTTAATTTTTCCTTCAAAACAATAAATAGCGGGAATGCATCATGAGCACATTTGCCAAGACGTTAATCACTGCCACTCTAGCAGGCGCACTGTCCACCACTGCGATGGCTGCTGACTACACTTTTAAATTCCAATCCTCAGACCCTTCTGGCGATAAAAACTTCCAAGTCCAAAAAGAATGGACAGAACGCGTAGAGCGCATGTCTGGCGGCCGCATCAAAATCAACCTATTGCCAGTAGGCAGTGTGTTCAAGCACACAGAAACCCTTGATGGCATCAAAATGGGCATTTTGGATGGTCAGGTTACTGCGACTGAATTTTTCTCTGGCAAAGATCCCGCTTTTGGCCTAATCGGCAACACAGTGGGCGCTTGGTCCGACACTTCACAACTTTTGCAGTACATTAACTACGGCGGCGGTTACGAGCTAATGAACGAACTTTACGCTCCTTACGGCGTAAAATTCATTGGCGGCTCTACCACAGGTGTTGAGTCATTTGTTTCCCGCGTCCCTCTTGATGGCGTAGAGGATCTAAAAGGCTTGAAGCTTCGTGCCCCAGAAGGTTTAGTTCAACGTGTGTTTGCAGCCGCAGGCGCAGCACCTGTAAACCTACCTGGCTCTGAAGTCTTCACTGGACTGAGCAAAGGCGTTATCGACGCTGCTGACTACACTGTGTTCTCTACGAACCAGAAAGCCGGCATGAACGAAATTGCGCCGCATCCAGTTCAACCAGGCTTCCACTCTTTGCCTCTGATCGATGTCTCAATGAACATGAAGAAATGGAATAAACTTCCAGAAGACCTTCAAGAAATCATGACAACTTCGGTTCGTGACTTCGCTAATGACATCACAACGCAACTTCGCATTGCTGACCAAAAAGCGGTGAAAGAAGCCCAAGCGGATCCAAACATTACGATCCACAACTGGTCTGACGAAGAGCGTAAGAAATTCCGTGCTATTGCCCGCACCCAGTGGGAAGAGTTTGCCAAGCAATCTCCTAATGCACAAAAAGTATACGACTCTGTTACATCCTACTTGGAAGAGAATGGCCTTCTTTAATAAATAGGCCTATACGTCTCATCACACTCCAACCAAAACAGGAACCTAAATAGGTTCCTGTTTTTACCTGGAAACATCCCATGAATACAGAAAATCTTTCTCAGCAACTTGATACGGAACATGAGCCACGTAATGTGCTTGACCGTGTCATCGTAAAACTAGGCAATGCCCTTAGCCTTCTCTTTCTATTTACAGTAGCAATCTCATTCTATGAAGTACTGATGCGCTACGTTTTTAATGACCCAACCATCTGGGTACATGAGACGGCTTCATTTTTAGGGGCTTGTTTATTTGTGTTTGGGGGCATCTATGCACTGGCCACAAACAAGCACGTTCGTGTTGTACTTATTTACGATGCTGTATCGGACCGCACCCGTCAGTACCTAAACATTTTTCACCACATCATGGGCCTTATTTTCGCTGGCTTATTGACCTATGCAGCGTACCAAATGACAGAAAGCGCTGTGTTCTCGCCATTCGGTGATGTGCATTTTGAAACCTCTGGCTCTGCTTGGAACCCACCATTTCCAGCCTATGTGAAAATCATGATTCTCTTAACTATGTGCGTCATGTTTATTCAATTTGCATTGCATCTTATTCAAGAAATTCTGGGTCTAAGGAAGTCATAACATGTTTGATTTATCATCCCTAGGTATCGGCTACGGCAGTTTGCTGATGCTGCTCTCCATGATTGCCTTACTCTTGACGGGTATGCAATTAGCCATGGTAACAGGGCTAGTCGCACTCGTTTTCGCGATTGGTTGGTTTGGTATTGACGCCTTACCACTGGTCACTAGCCGTCTTTATAGTTTTGTCGGTGGCTACGTTTTCCTAGCAGTCCCTATGTTTGTACTGATGGCGGCCCTCTTGGATCGCTCAGGCATTGCCCGAGACTTATTTGATGCCATGAAGGTTGTGGGCCGCAAAGTGCGCGGCGGTGTGGCCGTACAAACCCTTGTGGTTGCTGTCATCCTTGCTTCCATGTCTGGGGTTATCGGTGGTGAAACCGTCCTCCTTGGCATCCTTGCGTTACCGCAAATGTTGCGCTTGGGTTACAACCGTAAACTTGCTATAGGTACCACTTGTGCCGGTGGCGCCCTAGGCACCATGTTGCCTCCTAGTATCGTATTAATCATCTATGGCTTAACTGCAAGCGTCTCCATCGGCGACCTGTTTAAATCTGCCTTTTTACCCGCTTTTATCTTAGCCCTTGGCTACATGGCTTATGTATTGATCCTTAGCCGTATGCACCCTGAATACGCGCCTCTTCCGACAGAAGAAGAGCTGGCAAATGATCGTCAGATTAATTATTTCAAAGCCCTATTCTTCCCTATTCTCTCTGTCGCAATCGTATTGGGCAGCATCTACACGGGTGTCGCGTCTGTAACAGAAGCATCTGCTTTAGGTGTCGTGGGAATTATTATCAGTGCTTGGATTCGTGGCGAGCTGAACTTTGCCATGCTTAAGGAAAGCGCCAAAGCCACCATGAGCACTTGTGGCATGATTATTTGGATTGGCATCGGCGCCACAGCCCTAGTAGGTGTTTACAACCTTATGGGTGGCATCGACTTTGTTGAAGAGACCATCCTTGCTCTGTCTGGTGGCAGCGTGATGGGAACCATCTTAATCATGATGGTGATTCTGCTTATCCTTGGTATGTTCCTCGATTGGGTGGGTGTGGCACTACTAACTATGCCGATCTTTGTACCCATCATCACTAATTTAGGACTAGATCCAGTTTGGTTCGGCGTTGTCTTCTGCTTAAACATGCAAGTGTCCTTCCTATCGCCTCCATTTGGTCCCGCAGCGTTTTATCTCAAGTCTGTGGCTCCAAAAGACATCAGTCTAGGAGAGATCTTCAGTTCTTTGCTGCCATTTATCGCGATTCAAATCGTCGTACTTGCGTTGGTCATTATCTTCCCAGAGTTAGCTATCTGGTGGAAATAACCCACAGAGAAATTAGGTCAAGGTTTAAACATGTTTTACGCGGAGCCTATACGGAATAGGCTTCGCCGGAGAAGGAATAAAATGAAGAAAAAAATCATAGTTATGGGAGTTTCTGGGTGCGGTAAATCCTCCATGGGCCAACGCATTGCGGACCACTATGGTTTCCCGTTTTTCGATGGTGACGATTATCACAGTGAGTCTAACGTCGCTAAAATGCGCGAGGGTATCCCCCTAACGGATGAAGACCGATTCGGCTGGCTAGAAACCCTAAACGGTATTTTGAAAGAGCAAGACACCGCCGTTGTGGCGTGTTCGGGACTAAAACCAGAATACCGCCAGCTGCTTCGATCTGGGGTAGAAGACCTTGCGGTGATATACCTAAAAGGTGACTTTGACACCATTTGGTCTCGACACCAAAAACGAAACGGACATTACTTTAATGGGCAATCCATGCTTGAAAGCCAATTTGCCACGCTCGTAGAACCTGTAGATGAAGACGTTTTTACAGTGGCGATCGATCAAACCATTGATGAAGTATTCCAACAAAGTATTGCCGCCTTGGAACAGAACTAATACCCAATGCCCTGGCAATTTAAAGGCCAGGGCATTTAACTAAGTTATTATTATAATTAGACTTTTCAATGATTTATTCCGCGGCACATCTTGTGCTAATGTTACCTGTAACAAATTGAGCCGAAATAATAAAATGAAAAAGAAACGCGCCACTCTACAAGATGTTGCGGACTTAGTTGGCGTCACTAAAATGACCGTCAGCCGGTTTATTCGCAATCCAAATCAAGTTTCAGATTCACTGAGACAACGCATTCAAGATGCTCTTGATACCTTAGGCTATATTCCAAATAGAGCCCCAGACATACTTTCTAATTCAAAAAGCCATGCTATTGGCGTGCTGCTACCCTCTTTGACTAACCAAGTATTCTCGGAAGTAATTCGTGGTGTCGAATCCATTCTTGAGCCAGCAGGCTATCAAACCATGCTGACTCACTACGGTTATAGCAGAGAGCTGGAAGAAAAGCGTATCGCCACCCTACTTTCCTACAATGTGGATGCCTTAATTATCTCTGAAAGCCTCCATACGGAGCGGGCCCAAAAGATGCTCGAGAACGCTGGCATCCCAGTCATTGAAATCATGGATGCAAACACACCCAGCAGTTTGAGAGCTGTCGGTATTGATAACGAAGCCGCAGCCTTTGATATGACAGAAACCATGATATTGCATGGCCATGAGAATGTGGTGTATTTCGCGGCTCGCATGGACCAACGTACCCTTCAAAAAATTCAAGGATACGAAAACGCCATGAATAAACATGGCCTTACCCCAATTATCAAGCAAACGCGCAGTGCCTCTTCCTTTACCTTAGGGGCTCAGTTTTTAGAAGAAGTTCTACAAGAACACCCAAACACAAATGGCATCTTCTGTACTAATGATGACTTAGCAATCGGTGCCTTGTATGCCTGCCAAAAGAAAGGCATTAAGGTCCCAGAAGCCATGGGCATTGCAGGTTTTCATGGTCATGACATCGCTCGAGCCATGGTACCTCTGTTGGCGACTGTAATCACACCAAGGGAAGAAATGGGTAAAATTGCCGCCCAAGAGCTATTGCAGGCCTTGGCGGGCAAACACAATCCTAATCCTGTTTCTAAATTGAGTTACCGAATAGAGCTAGGTGAAACAATCAAGCCTTAAGTTCAAAGGTAACAGACCAAAAAAACGGCGATGTCTTTATAAGGCATCGCCGTTTTTTTACCATCAAAGAAGACTAAAATTCTTCCCAACCATCCTCATCTAATACAGGTTGAGGTATGGACTTAGGCTTTTTCACAGAAGTGGGAGCTGGCTTAGGGGCAGCCGGCTTACTTGCTGGCGGTGACAAGGGCTTTTTAGGGGCTGACAGTTTAGCCGGTGCTGATGGCATAGCCACACCATCATCGATCTGGAACTGGTTAACGTTCTCAGCCAATTGATCCGCCTGTGATAACAAGCTTTCTGACGCGGCAGCGGCTTCTTCAACCAATGCAGCGTTTTGCTGAGTCATCTCATCCATTTGACTCACGGCTTTACCAATTTCAGCCAAGCTAGAAGACTGCTCAGTGGAAGCCGATGCAATACCCGCCATGATCTCGTTTACCTGCTTAATGGCTGCAACGATTTCCTTCATGGTGTTACCGGACTTGTCTACCAACTCGTTGCCATCCTGAATCTTAGAGGCAGACTCAGAGATAAGGTCTTTGATTTCCTTCGCGGCGTTAGCAGAGCGTTGAGCCAATGTGCGAACCTCAGAGGCGACAACAGCAAACCCACGACCCTGCTCTCCAGCACGAGCCGCTTCGACCGCAGCGTTTAGGGCCAAAATATTAGTCTGGAATGCAATACCATCTATCATGCCGATAATATCTGAGATCTTCTGAGATGAGGCATTGATTGCAGCCATGGTTTTCACCACTTCTTCGATCAGAACACCCCCATCAGTGGCCACACTCACCGCATCAGAGGCCAGCACATTAGCTTGGTTTGCATTATCAGAGTTTTGACGCACCATACCCGTTAACAACTCCATGCTGGAGGCTGTTTCTTCAAGGCTTGAAGCTTGCTGCTCGGTACGGCTGGACAAGTCAGAGTTACCCATGGAAATTTCACGGGCTCCCACATACACCGCATCAGAAGCATTCTTAATCTGAACCAACACATTGGTCATGGTATCCAGCAAAGAGTTAACCCCTTGAGACACAGCTAACATGGTGTCAGATTTACCAAAGGTTTCGATGCGAGAGGTGAGATCATTATTTGATGCAGCATCAATCACTGCATTGATTTCAGCGACAGTTTGCTGAACCTCTTGCTCTGCTTCCACTTGGGCAGTGATATCAGAAGCGTACTTAACGACCTTGTAAGGTTTACCACTGGAGTCACGAATCGGGCTGTAATTGGCTTGGATCCAAATGGTTTTGCCGTTTTTATGAACCCTTGGAAAACGACCCACTGCATGCTCGCCGCTCCCTAGGTTACGCCAAAACTCTTTGTATTCTGGTGTCTCACTGTAGGCTTTATCAACAAACAGTCGGTGATGTCGACCACGAACTTCATCGATGGTGTAGCCAAGAGTGGAAAGGAAATTTTCATTGGCATCAATAATGGTGCCATCCAACTCGAATGAAATCACCGCTTGAGATTTTGAGATCGCCTCTAGCTGGCTTTCATAATCAGCATTGAGGTTTTTCTTAGCGGTAATATCTGTTGCATATTTAACCACTTTAAAAGCATTACCATCACTGTCGAAAACAGGATTATAACTGGCTTCAATCCAAACAGGCTCACCGGTTTTGGTAAAACGGCAGTACTCACCGGCTTGAAACTTGCCTTCTCCAATCTCACGCCAGAAGTCTTTATAGGCCTGGCTTGCACGATATTTGGGATCAACAAAAATCCCATGATGCTTGCCTTGCACTTCTTCTAACGTATAGCCCAGTACCGAGAGGAAATTATCGTTTGCGTAAAGTATATTGCCTTTCAGATCAAATTCGATGACAGCTTGGGAGCGGGAGATAGCATCTAATTGACCTTTCAGGTTGGCCAATTCTGCCTTGTCAACGATGACCTGGTGTTCTTCCAATGATCGTGAAAACAAGTTTTTTAACATGGCTTCAAATTCCTAATGGTAATGAGTTTTACATATTCTATAAGGTAGCGCTTTTAAAAATAATTTTCTGTAACTTTTTGATTAGTATGGAGTTAGAAACCATATTCATCAAGAAAATGGCTTAGTTTCCCTAGATCGTCTGTCCAAAAAACCAACAGATAGCCATAAAACAGGTGGCATTCACAATAATCGTGAACCATAAAATAGCTTTAAAGGGTTGTTTTTGAGTTTTATGGCGGAATTGATGTTGCGCCAACAAGGCCCCCGGCCATCCCCCACTCAATGCTAATCCATGTAAAACTCTTTCTGGAATTCGTTGTGTATTTAGCTGTGCAGACCGTTTGTCATGACCGTAAACAATAAAGGTCAATAATGACAAAACCAAATAAGGCATAAACCACCAAAACGACAGCTGCCAAATCAATAAAATGAAAAAACCATACACCGCAAAACCAATCACGCCTATTACAACTTCAAGCATAAGCTCTCAAGTGCCCTAAAATATCCCAAGTATTCATTATTAGGTCATAAACGAATACTTTTTAACACTTCATCCAATTTCACAATGGATAAGGGTTTGGTAATCACTGATAACATACCTGCATCAATACACAATCTCAGGTCTTCAGCCATTACATTAGCCGTCAATCCAATGATTGGTGGCAGCTCTTCATGTTTCGATAAAATCGTCCGAGTGGCTTGAATCCCATCCATCAACGGCATTTGCATGTCCATAAAGATGACGTCAAATTCCTGTTCAGCGACTTTATCAACTGCCTCTTGGCCATTTAATGCAAAGCACACCTCAAAGCCTAAGTCTTCTAAAAATGCGCCGGCGACAATACGGTTAATACCATTGTCTTCTGCAACTAAAGCACTCTTACCTTTATATCGTCCCTTTTCTACATTGACCTCTAAATTATCGTCCTGTTCTTCCTTATTCGTCAGCTCTAATGGCACATCAAAAAACACTCGGGTACCTTTACCAACTTTACTCTCTACAAAGATACTGCCGGACATCACTTCTACAAGGTTGTAGCAGATGGCAAGCCCTAGCCCAGTACCGCCATATTTACGAGTAATGGAGGCATCTTCCTGTAAAAATGGCTGAAATAAATTACCTACTTTCTCTCGGTTGATACCGATTCCTGTATCAATGACCTCAAACCTCACTAGACATTTTCCGTCTTCAAGTTCTTTTTGTTTACTGACCACCACTCGAACACTGCCCAGCTCAGTAAACTTGACCGCGTTACTGACTAAATTCATCAGTATTTGTTTTAGCCTTGTGGCATCAGCAACAACGTTATGGGGCAACTCAGAGTCGTATTGCAACTCAAGGGTGATGGCTTTATCACGGGTCTCCCCTTCAGCCAACTTGACCACAGTGTCTGCTGCTCGATACAAGTTCATAGGCTGGGGATCTAACTCCAAACGACCTGCTTCCATCTTAGAAATATCAAGAATGTCATTGATGATGCGCATTAAAATATCAGAGCTATCAGTAATCAGCTTAAACTTACCTTTCGCATCGTCACTCAAATCCTCTTTGTCGATCATTTCCAAGGTGCCCAGAATACCGTTTAGAGGAGTACGAATCTCATGGGACATGTTCGCCAGAAAATCACTCTTCACAGATACGGCTTTCTCTCGGTCACTCATCGCCAATTTGACCTGCTTAGACATGTCGTTAAATGCTTCAGCGAGTTGCGTCATCTCATTATTACCGGTTAAATTCGCTTGGTAGCCGTAGTTACCTTTACGAATTTGCGCCACAGCATCCATTAATCCTTTGTGATGGGATAGTATTTGTCTGATAAAACGAGACGAAAAAATGATTGTCAGGCCAATAATAATGACTGGCGAAAGTATCGTTAGTATAAGGATATAGTTTTCAAGCTTGGAATGTTGATCCTCAATCCTAGAGAGACTGGATCTAGCCGCCACCTCGTGCTTATCCAGTATCAATCGAATACCATCCACCAGCATTTTGCCTTTTTGTGTATTCAACATCTGGGCCATCATGGCAGACTTTTCAGAGGTACGAATGCGTGTGTCTTGTTTCAACTTAATGGAGGGTATGGCAACAGAGTTCATCCAAGATCGATGTAATCGCTCTACTTCAGCAATTTTTTGATATTGCTCTTCACTTACAGCTCGATTGATATCCTTGCCCTTCTCAATCAAGTCAGCAATCTGCGCTTGCCCTACATAGTAGGGCTCTAAATACGCTTCTGAATCGGATAATAAAAAACCCCTAAGCCCCGTTTGCATATCAAGCACCGCCTTGATGAGCTGACTATTATTCGACAAGGCGTCCTGGTGAATCATTAAGTCCGCCTCAGCTTTACGGTGCAAGTGAACAGTAACGATTTCCAATAGGGTCACAAACAGTAATGCAACGATAGGAATAGAAAGAGAAAAGAAATATTTGGCGCGAAAGGACACACCACCAAAATATTCAGAAAAAAATGTTTTAACAGCCATGGGCACTGCCTTGTAAGTCAAACCTGACAAAATTCAGTGTCTTTAAAACCCATAAAGACTGCAAGTAAGAATACGTAGTAAAGCGTTACCACGGGTCACATAAGATAACAGACTGCCCCTGAGTATCTTAGGCAACCCACTTCAACAATAGACTGATGGTGACGAAAGAGCACACCGTTGTGGCCAATAAACTGCTGGCGCAAAAGCTTCTCTGACCATATTCGCCACCAATAATAGGGTAAATACTAAACATAGGCATGGCAGCAAACACCACCACAGCCACACGAAGATCTTGTGGCATAGAGGGAAACAAGCCTAAACATAAGAATACCACCACAGGGAAACAAACCAGCTTCATTACCGCCACTAAGCCAATACGTAACTTGCTTCCTCGGATCGCCACACCCACAAGTGAGCCGCCGATCACAAACAATGCAGTGGGAGCCGCACCTTGTGCCAATAACCCTAACCCTTTACTCACAAACTCAGGAAAATGGACGCCCGTCGCAGACATCATGACCCCAACAAACACCGATAAGATAATGGGATTTGTGACGATGCGCTTAGCCACCTTGATCATCATCTGTTTACCCAAGCCACTCTTTTGATTGGCCATCATTTCGGTAAACACCAGAGCGATAGGCAAAAACACAATATTTTCCACCATTAATGACATAGCGAATGCTTGAGCCACATGCCCTTCCAAAAACTGAAGGAGTATCGGAAACCCTATAAAGGAACTGTTTGGCATCATGGTTCCAATGCCCGTTACAGATGCTGCGACCTTGTCTGCTTTGAAAACATACTGTGCCAACACCACGGTTATGAAAAAAGTGGTCAAACCTCCGATGGCATAGACACTGAGATACGCTCCGTTTAGCAAAACCCCCATGTCCATGGCAGAAATCTTAGTCACCATGACTGCTGGCAAAGCGAAATAAAGCACAAAACGACTTAACGCTGGCAAGGCCTCTTTGGGTAGTAACTGAAAACGCACACCCAAAAAACCTAAAAGAATCAACAAAAAAATCGGGGCGGTAATGCCTAATACAACGTCCAAGGCAAACTCCTTAGGGAAACGAAATTCATAAAATAAAAGTGCTACCTAGGAAGCAAACACTTCATCCGGCAAGGGAATCATATCCCTCACCACACCAGCACACAGCTCTCTAAACCAACTGCCACCGGGGTCATTGGCCTGTTCTTCAGGCCACGCCAAATAATATCGCACAGCTGGAAATTCATAGGGCAAGGGCTTGATCGCCAGACCAAATTGCGACATAAATCGAATCGCCAGCAACTGACTACTGCTAAATAATAAGTCTGTCTTTCCCACCGCCTCTAATGCCGAGACAAAATATGGAGTACGTAAGGAATAGCGACGCTCCTTAGCCCGCTCACCTAGAGCGCTATCACTGTAAATCATACTTGAGCCCCCTAAGGTCACCAGCACATGACCATAAGACAAGAAGTCATCCAGACTGATTTCATCGTCCACCGCTAAAGGGTGATTACGGGACAAGATACAGCCCCACCCTTCTCTTCCCAACAAACGGGTCGAAAATCGATTAGGCAGTTGCACATACTCACTGCACAGCACAGCATCCACCTGCTGATTGTCAGAGCGAAGTAAACTAGTCTCTGTAACTAGGCTAGTTTCTAAGGATGCATTCGGCGCTAACGCGTAAAAACGTTCGGCAATGGTCGGCAAGTACGCTTGGGCTTGATAATGGGAAGTCTGAAGTCGAAAGACTCGTTCGGTTTGCCCCGGTTCAAAGTCTTCAACACTGCTTAGTGCCCCCATTTTATCAATCATTTCTCTAAGGGGAGCTTCTAACGTTAACGCTTTAGCGGTTGGCACCATGCCTTTACTGGTGCGCACAAACAATGGATCACCAAAAGCCTCACGTAAACGATTAAGCAAGCGACTCATGGCAGGCTGACTCATATATAGGCGTTCCGCAGCTCTTCCCACGTGTCGCTCTTCTAACAGGTATAAAAGCCCCGTAAGACTTTTTAATTCAAGATGGGCAAGGCTTGGGGGCAACATACGGCGAGACGTCCTGATTCGGCAATGTTTAAAACTAGGGTTTTATAGTAATCGCTTCAGAGGACCAGCAAAAGATGTAAAGCCAATTTGACTGGATTACACAGGAACAAAACAGAGGTAAAGGGGTATAAAAAGACTCCCCCGCAGTGACCGTACATGGAGGAGTCAGAAACAGGCTTATGGATGAGCGTGGTATTTGTGATCTAAAGCATTGATGGCATCCACGTTGCCTGCCGAACGACCATTTTCATCAAACGTTTCCTTAAGAAACGCATCAGCAATGGATTTTGCAAGCTCCTGGCCAATGACTCGCGCCCCCATGGTAATGATCTGGGCATTGTTTGATAGGGCCGCACGCTCTGCAGAATAGGTATCATGGGTCAGAGCCGCTCGAATACCTGGTACTTTACTGGCAGCAATGCACACTCCAATGCCTGTACCACAGCATAAGATTGCGCGGTCGTATTGCCCTTCAAGGACGGCAGAGGCAACTCTATCAGACATATTTGCGTAAAAGTCATCTAGATTGCCCGCTTCATCACGGGATAAATCCGCGACCTCAAAGCGCCCTTTTAAATGTTCTACCAAGGCTTGCGCCAAAACTTCTCCAGCACTGTCGCCAGCAATTGCAATTTTCATGGTGTGATCTCCTAGTTTGATTGCGCTCTAACAACTGCTGCACACTTACTTAAAATGTCTACATAACCTTCAACATTCCAAGCAGAACGACCAATAAATAGGCCATCAATGTGCTCACAGGCGATGAGCTCTTCACAATTTTGAGGATTCACTGAGCCACCGTATAAACAAGGCACCTTACGCCCCAATACACTATGTGCCACGTCCAGAATTTCAGCTTGTCTCGCGTCTGCATAGTCGGCAGACGCTGGGATACCGTTTTCACCAATGGCCCATACAGGCTCATAAGCAAATAAGATCGGCGCGGATTTTTGCGCATCAGTCAGATATTGCAGTGCACCACGCACCTCTTCTGCCAATACTTCGGCAGCCTTGCCGCTGTCTTTGTCCGCTAGGGTTTCACCGATACAAATCAAAGGCACTAAACCGTGACGAATCGCCGCTTCAACCTTTCGTCCTACCGTGTCATTGGTTTCACCAAAATGCTCACGGCGCTCCGAATGGCCAAGTTCAACAATATCCAGCTCGCAGTCTTTCAACATTAAGGGGGATACTTCACCCGTCCACGCCCCTTGATCCGCCCAATGCATATTTTGAGCACCCACTTTGACCGATGTCCCTTTGAGGATCTGTTTCACCTCACGAACATTGGTAAAAGAAGGAATCACAAATCGTTGAATGCTGTCCTCAGCTTGTCCATCGACTTCCTTCAAAGCCGCGGCAAAGGCTTGCGCCTCAGCTAGGGTTTTATTCATTTTCCAACTTGTGCCTACCCAAAATTGCGTTGTCGTTGTCATGTGGCTTCCGGTGATCTCGCTATCGTTAACTGAATGCCGGCATTAGACAGATGCTCTGCAATGGCCGACTCTGGAACCTGGTCTGTGATGACCCAGTCAAAATCTTCGAGATCTGCCAAAACGTGCAATGCTACGCGATCAAAACGAGTGTGATTTACCAGCAAACAGGTCTTAACGGCTGCACTCAACATGGCTTTTTTCACTCGTACCACATCCGCATCCATGTGGAACACTTGGGTTCCGGATACCGCTGGGCTCGACAAAAATGCAATGTCTGCACGTAAACTGGTTAAATTCTGCTCCGCTAGGACGCCGAAGTAGCCATTGTACTTGGCGGAATACTCTCCCCCGAGTGCAATCAAATCGATACCATTTTCGAACTTAAGGGCTTCCATAATGGCCGCATTGTTGGTGATCACGGTCAGGGGCTTTTTGCTAGGTAGCAATTTACCTAACACTGCAGCCATAGAGCCGTCATTCACCATCACTGTCATGCCTGGCTCAACAAGTGTTAAAGCTTGTTCAGCCATTCGCTCCTTGCCTTGGCCACCTTGGCGTTCACGCAACCTGAAATCACTTTCAAACTGCATGCCTGCTTCAATAGTGGCACCACCACGGACTTTCCTCAGTAAACCCGCCGCTTCCAGTTCGTCGAGATCACGGTGAATGGTCATCTTAGACACATCAAAGCGCAAGGCTAATTCTTCTAAGTCCACCACACCGCTTTCTACTAACAGATCGATAATTTGCTGTCTTCGTTCGTCTCGTTTCATAACAACTCGCCTTGATAGCAAATCTCTTGAGTATGTTATAAACCCTAAAATCACATTTTTAAAGTTATTTTTAACATTATTTATTTTATTTTGTGATTTTCAGTGTTAATTTAACATCGTACTCAAGAGAAATGAGGGTTTTATCACATTATTGTGCGAAAACGGCGCTATTACGCCGCTCTAATGGACAAAAGAATATCATCTTAAGAGATATTTTGGAGGCTTGAAGGCGGAATAATAAGACTTTGATGGGGTCTTTCTGGGATATCTTGTGCGGATCTTTGATCACCCTGAGGCCAAGATGTCACAACCGGTGAGATAAAAAAGTGATTTAAATGTTATTTATAACAAAATAACATTTAAAACATCCCGTCATATGATTTCATTGAGTACCTTCCTCGACCTTAGTCCCGCAGTTCCCCTGAAGGCACTGCGGGATATTTTTACTGGCCTTAGGGCCACAAAAAAGCAGAACCCAAAGGTACTGCTTTTTATACTCAAGGGAGTTATATAGCCTTAGATCACCACAATAATGAGATCAAGCTTATACCGCGTCTAGAATCGCTCTAGCGGTCACTTCATCGGTAATTAAACCCGTTAAAAGATTACCATTAAGCACTGCTCTGATGGCTTCTACTTTTTCCTCGCCGCCAGCAATGGCAATGGTCTCACCTTTGTTGCCTTCGAGGGAGACTGACAACATACGGGCACTTAAAGAGGTGTTAATAACCGCCCCTTTCTCATCAAAGAAATGCCCCATGGCTTCGCCCACTGCGCCCGCTCTGGCAATCTCAATAATTTCCTCAGGCTTAATTGGCCCAGAAGCAACCAATTGCGCTGTCTGCGCCACCGTACCGATACCAATAAATTTCAGATCCGCATTGTTGGCCATGGTAAACACGTCCTTCACACCTTTCTGTGCCAGCAAAACGGTTCGATCTTCTACTGAGTTCGCCAGTAATGGTACAGGCATGGTGTAAGAAGGTGCTCCGGTTTTAGCCGCAATCCAATGGAGGACATCGTCGCGGTTGATGGAGTAATCTCGAGTTAAGCCCCCCAAGAGGGAAACAAACTTAACATTTGAGGTCTCCAGTCTTGGTAACTGGTGTACCACGGCCGCCAAAGCACGCCCTAGGGCCAAGCCAATGGTAATGTCTGATTTCGAAGTAAGCAGATTCTTAAGGTAGGCCGATCCAGCTTGACCTAGGGTCTTCAAAGGAATCCCTTCTTCGCCTAAATCTGGCGCAACGATACACTGCTTGAGACCAAACTTGGCGATCATGAGTTCTTCTAGTTCCACGCATTCGGTGATCTTCCCATCTATGGTGACTTTTACAGCGCCTTCTGAAACTGCCTTTGATATAAGGCGATGGGTCTTCACAGAAGTCAGCCCCAAACGCTTTGCGACTGCGGCTTGAGTCAAACCACCCACGTAATGCAGCCATGCAGCTCGTATTGCTAACGAGTCGTCAAAATCCACAAGACCTTTTTTCGTATCCAAACTTCTACTCCGGTATCAAAGGTTACGCGATAGACTTCCTAGGTTGCCTATGGGAAATGAACTGTACACTAACCGACGTTAAACTTCGATATATCACACGCCAGCCTAAATTCAGGATCAGATGTTCAGATCCTGAACCCCACTGTCTATGTGAGGTGCCCAGAAGGCAACACTTTCAGCTATCTGCTCGACCACCTGATGGTCTGTGGGCTCACGCTCCTTAAAGCTTAACTCAAGACAGATTTGATTATCCTTCGCCCCACCTTTTGCTAGAGTGTCTAGCAAAGGCCCCGGCTGAATTCGCCCGTTACGATTGTACTCTTCAATAAACGGACGGTGACCACCCTTATCCATCAAACTTTGTTTAATATGAATTATCGGCGAAACCTTTGGCACCGCTTCGGCCCAAGCATAAGGATCATAGTCCGCCGGATTATCAGACATGACATCACCATGGTCGATGTCGGCCATCATCCACATAGGCACTGCCATATTGGCGTCCGTTAAGCGTTGCTGTAACGCCATGGCTGAGGCGATGGTGTCACCAAACTCACGGCCTACACTCATGGGCTCCCAATAGACATACTTTAAACCCGCCAGCTTAGCGTGCTCCGCAACTTCTGCCCAACAATCAATGGCAATCTGTGTGAGTTCTTCTCGACGTTTCGGATCATCAAAATCCTGATGGGTCATGATGGCAAATTGAGTTCCGACCGCTTCACCACCCAAATCCGCTGTAATGTCCGCGAAGGTTTTAAACCACTCCACATAATAACGTCTTACTTCTTTATCAGGATGACCAAAGTGATTTAGACGGCCATAGGGCCCAGTCATACCAGAGGTAATACGGACACCCGTCTGGGTCAAAGCCGACTGCATCTCACGAGTTAGCCGACGAATAAGAGATGCGGGCCAGCTGGGATTGATAAACTCATGGGTCAGCTGTACATCGCGTATTTTAATCTCGTGGGCAATGGTTTCAATTAGGTGCTTCGGCTCAGCAAAGCGATTAACCAAAGGGTTCGTATTCAAGCCTAACGTTAAAGCCATGGTGACTCCTTATGAGATCTTGCGATCAGCGTTGTGTTTGATAAATTCACTCTCAAACCACTGGGCGAAAGCGGCTCTTTGTTCAGTAGATAGGTGCAAACCTTCCTTAGTACGGCGCTCAAGTACATCTTCTGGGGTCATGGCCCACTCATGGGCAACCAAATAACGCACTTCTGCTTCGTATAGATTGCCACCAAAATATTGCCCCAAGCCCTCAACAGATGAAGCGTCTGCTACGATCTGCTTAATAATGGAGCCATAATGACGCCCATAATGAACCAACAGCTCACGGGGCATCCATGGGTAGTCTTCCTTGCAGGCTTGCATATAAGTTTGGAAATCCGCATTGGGAATATCCCCACCCGGTAGCACAACACCACTGGTCCAATTGCCCCCCATGTTAGGGAAGTATTTTTCAATCTTTTGAATGGCATGCTCGGAGAGTTTACGGAAGGTGGTTAGCTTCCCACCAAACACGTTCAATAAAGGCACACCTTGGGTTTCATCTAGATCAAACACATAATCACGCGTCACCGCTGAAGGGTTCCCCTGACCATCATCAAACAATGGACGCACCCCAGAGAAAGTGGTGATAACGTCCTGACGACGAAGGGTTTCTTTAAAGTATCGATTCACTGCGGCTAACAAGTACTCGATTTCACTCTCATCCGCTTTAACGTCTTCAACTTTACCGTCATAAGGAATGTCCGTCGTACCAATCAAGGCTTTGTCATCTTCATAAGGGTTAATGAAGATGACTCGTTTGTCATAGTTTTGAACCAAGTACGCCTGCTGGCCCTGCCAAAACTTAGGCACGATTATGTGAGAACCTTTCACCAACTGAATATTGCGAGAGCTTTTAGATGTGGCCACATCATCCACAATTCTACGCACCCAAGGTCCTGCAGCATTTACCAACAACTTAGCCTTAAAGGTACGAACTTCTTTAGTCAGCTCATTTTCAGTGGTCACATCCCAATAACCTTCAGGGTTACGTTTGGCCGATACACAACGGGTGCGAGTCAACACTTCTGCGCCCTTTTGGGACGCCGCTAAGGCGTTCAACACCACTAAACGAGAGTCATCTACCCAACAATCTGAGTATTCAAACCCTTTTGTGTATTGATCTTTAATGGGCGCACCCTCTGGATCACGATGCAGATCTAAAGCACGAGTACCGGGCAAACGCTTACGCCCTCCGAGGTGGTCGTAAAGAAACAAACCTAGACGAACCAACCAAGCAGGACGATCTGCCTTACTGTGGGGTAACACAAAACGCATGGGCCAAATAATGTGACTGGCGGAATTCAATAGCACTTCACGCTCAATCAACGCCTCTCGAACCAAGCGAAACTCGTAGTATTCTAAATAACGCAAACCACCGTGGACCAACTTGCCTGAGCGGGAAGATGTGCCCTGGGCAAGGTCATCTTTTTCACATAAGGCCACTGACAATCCGCGACCGGCCGCATCCCGTGCGATGCCCGCACCATTGATACCACCACCGATGACAAACAGATCTAACATTTGTTCATTACTCATACCGAACCTCTTACTTAATCGCCGCAGATCGTGCTGGCGATCTGTCTGTGTATTCTCTTGATTGCGCTCTATGCATTACATCGTCTTGATGTGTTCCATGGTTGCCCAGGTAGACGGGAAGGACTGGCGCTGTCTGTAAAACGCTTCAAACAAGCGTTCATATTTTTCAGCTAAAGCCAGATCCGGTGCTTCCGATGTGCCCAATAGGGGCGACACCCACTCTTTAATGCAATCATCCATAGTGGGATATAACCCAATGGCTACCGCAGCCATCATGGCTGCCCCTGCCGCGCCTGCTTCTTCCCTAGCGGACACACGTACTTTGGCATTCACTAAGGCCCCTAAAATTTGACGCAGGGTGGCAGAACGAACAGCGCCACCGCTTAACCGTAACTCTGCAGCCGTGCCGCCCATGGCCTCATAACAATCACGCATAGCCATCCCTAGGCCTTCTACAACAGCGCGAACCAAATCTGGAAAACGATGACGGTAGGTCAAACCCGTAAAACTTGCCCGAGCTTGACCGTTCACAAACGGCCCCCGCTCCCCCGCATCGGAAATGTATGGGTGATACAGCAGCTGACCGGCTTCTGCTTGCTTAAGCCAGCTTTCTACCCGGTCCACCAATCCATGGCTGGTGCATTCACAGTCAAAATCCTTTAATAAATCCGCTGCCACATTTAGCAACCAATCAAGGTTTAACGCAGATGCCATATTGGTTTGTACTTGCGTCACACGTCCCTCAACTGGCAAAGCAATGACGTATCCAGTGCCCGCCTCATTTAAATACACCTCTTGATCGGACACAGAACGCATGTGCACCCCCGTAGACCCAATGACAGAGCATGCGACATTGTCCTCACCGGTATGAACTCCCGCCCCAAGGGCTGTCATCACCATATCCACATAAGCCAGAGACACCGGAATGCCTGGAGCCAAACCCGTTAGCTCAGCCGCTTCAGAGGTCAAAGGAAAGGTTTGCTTGGATCCATCAATAATGGGAGGGAGCAACGACTTAAACTGGCTAAGTCCTAGACTTTCAATCACCAGATCACTGTATTCACGGGTACGAAAATCACCAAAAGTAAATGATGCTTCTGAAGGGTCAGTTGCACGCTGTCCAGTTAAATTGAAAAACAACCAGTCTTTACAATGAAACGCCGTACTGGCTTGCTGCAATAACTCTGGGCAGTGCTGGGCCATGTGAGCCATTTGCGCACCCTGTTGGCAGGTATTCAAACCTGTGCCTGTCTTTTCAAATCGCTGGCGCTCAGTCACTGACTTATTAAGGTGCTCAACAGTGGTAGCTGCTCGACCATCTAACCAAAGCCAAGCATCGCAGACGGGCTTGCCTTCCTCATCGATCAACCAGGTACCGTCCCCCTGCCCCGTGACAGATAAGGCGATTACTCGCTCTTTAAAGTGGGTAACTTTTTCGCTTAGCCCTTGTAGCGCACTGACGCAGTCTGCCCAAGTTTGAGATAAGGATTGTGTCGCGGAGCCATCAAGGCCCGTTTGATAGGAATTGCGTACTGAAGATGTGGCGACTTGCTCACCACTGGTAGTAAAAGCCACAGCTTTAACCACAGAGGTGCCTGCATCGATACCAATGATTAATTGTGAGTTCACTTATTATCCTCCCTATGGCGGAGGCAAGTGAAGCGGGGCAACTTTATTATTAGAAGCATGATTGATACCCGTTTCTTGTAACAACGAACCAGAGTTCGATGTGAAATATTTTTCTTGTTTTGATAATTATTTCTTCATTTTTATTATCTGTCAACTCAAACTCTGGCTTTCTTTTGAACAAAGCGTCTGCCTAAAGCAATCGTAAAGAATCTAATTAACCAACGATCTCAAATTACTAAAACTCTATTAAATTCATTAGAATCAATACATTAATATGTTCTTACGGTTCTCAAAACCGCTACTCATTACCCTTTTTTAGCGCTGTAATAATGCCACTCCCCTAAGAAGCAGAAATCAAAAGACAGATATTTTTTATAAAACATGTAATAAATTTCATTGACAGTGATTTATTTTTATCCCATTGTAAGTACAAAGATCACACAGACCTCTAAAAACAAATTGATGATCTTGGCTCGATCAAAGACTTATGTTCCCCACAGGACACAAGTTTTAGAGGCAAAACAGCCGGAGTAAAATAAAAATGATAAACACCACTGTGCAACCCAGCTATCGTCTAGCGCTATTGCGTTTGACGCAGGTTGAATCGACTCAAATGTTTACCCTAATTGGTGGAGGTTGCCATGCAAACTCAACTTTCTAACCAGTTAGCGGCCAAAAAACGTAAGCAGCTCCTTGTTGCAGGCATTTTTACTGCGGCAGTGATAGGTGCAATGGCCATCGATACGAAAGTCATCATCAATGGCTCCATTGAAGACCTGCGCCAACAAGCGTTTTCCCCTGACAACTATGCCAAAATTCATTACCCAGACATTAAGCAGTATGTAGAGAACAACGCAGTCGACGCAACTGTCCTCCTTGATGCTTTGCGGGAAGACAAAAAAGCAGCAGGCCAAAAATACGGCGTCGGTGGCGGCATTGGTCCCGTTATCCCTGTTTCCTTAGAAGGCACAGTGACCGAGGGCCGCTCAGGCATCTTCAAAATCAGCATTCCAAGCTTCCCTGACAATCAAACAGTACGAGTTCAAACTGGCCCAGCCCTTAATGGCACGGATCTGCGTGATGCTACTGGGGAAATAAAATTTGGTGAGTTCAAAAACCAAATTGAATATCAAGATGTGGGAGCGGCCATCAACCGAACCATGAAAGCAGAGATCCTTGAAGGTCTTGACCGTGACAACTTGGTGAACAAAACCGTGACGGTCACAGGCGTATTTCGCTTAATCAATGCCAAAAACTGGCTTATTACGCCAGTAGGGATGGATGTGAAATGAGCCTAGCCTACAACAACCTTCCAACAGTGGATGAAGTGGTTCTGGAAGCACGCAATATTGCCAAGTCTTTTGGGAACACCCACGCCCTCAAAGGGGTGAACTTCGATATTCACCGGGGGCAAGTGACAACCCTATTTGGTGAAAACGGTGCTGGTAAGTCTACCCTGATGAAAATTTTATCTGGAGTGATTACCCCCACATCCGGTGAAATCGTTTTAGATGGTCAATCCATCCTGTTTAACAATGCCAATGAAGCCCGCGCTAAAGGGATCTCCATTATTCACCAAGAGTTAAGTCTCGCCCCTAACATGAATGTGCGAGACAACATCTTTATGGGTCGGGAGATCATCAAGGGCGGCCAAGTGGACTTCGCAGAAGAAGAGCGCCAAGCCCGTGAGTTAATGGCTGAACTTGAAGAAGACATCGACCCATTAACACCCCTTGAAGAATTGCGCTTAGGTCAGCAACAGATCATTGAAATTGCCCGAGCCATTTCTCAGAAGTCGCGCATCCTCATCATGGATGAACCCACTTCTGCCCTCAGTGCAGCGGAAGTAGAAGTGCTGTTTAAAGTGATCCGCGACCTGACCGCGAAGGGTGTCTCGATTGTCTATATCTCTCACCATTTAGAGGAAGCGCTGACGATTACAGACCATGCCGTGGTTTTGCGAGACGGCACCATGACCGCCTATGCGCCACGTAAAGACATCGACCTTGAGTGGATCGTACGCAACATGGTGGGTGAAAACTTTGATTTGGGCTCCCCTCCAACTGGCTATGAGTTTGGCAGTACAGCTTTGCATGTCAAAAACTTGGTCATCAAGGACACAGGGGGCGGTGATTTTAACGTGGTCGATAACCTATCCATTGATGTGAAAGCCGGTGAAATCGTCTGTGTTTACGGTTTGATGGGAGCTGGCCGCTCAGAATTTATGGAATGTGCTGCGGGCCGCTTAAAAGCCCAAGAAGGACACATTTTATTAGGCGGTGAAGACATTAATAAACTCTCCATCGCAGAGCGTATCCAAGCTGGCTTGGCATTAGTCCCCGAAGATCGTCAAAAAGATGGCCTGGTTCAAACCATGAGCGTGGGACAGAACCTTTCTTTAGCAAGTATCGGCGAATTTACCCGCAAGCTACTGACCTCTAAAGCAGACGAAGACAGCTTAGTTGGCGAATCCATTAAAGCGGTCACAGTAAAAACTTCCGGCGCTGAAGCGGCCATTGGTTCCCTCTCTGGGGGCAACCAACAAAAAGTCGTGATCGGCAAAATGCTTGCAACCGACCCAAAAGTTTTACTTCTGGATGAGCCTAGCCGCGGCATCGACATCGGCGCCAAAGCGGAAGTTTTCAAGCTCTTAGCAGAACGCGCCAAACAAGGTCTTGCTGTGGTCTATTCCACCTCCGAAGTAGCGGAATGCTTGAGTATCGCCCACCGCATTATCGTAATGCACAAGGGCAAAATCTCTGCAGAGTTTGATCACACGGTTTCAAAAGAACAAATTATGGCCGCCTCTGGCGAATCGGTTACCCATTAAGACAATAAGAAAAACTGGAGTTACACCATGTCTGCAACGGCTCAAAAACAAACAGTGCAAGGCGTAAGCGCTGAACCGAAGAAACTTGATATCGGTCGCTTATTACTTGAAGGACGCGCATTCTTTGCTTTGATTGCGATCATTATCTTTTTCTCTTTTATGTCGCCGTACTATTTTACGGTTAACAACTTCCTGATCATGTCATCTCACGTGGCCATTTTTGGGCTGCTGGCTTTAGGCATGTTGCTGGTCATTCTCAATGGCGGCATCGACCTTTCCGTAGGCTCTACCCTGGGATTGTGTGGCGTCTTTGCTGGTTTTTTAATGCAAGGGGTCAACATTGAATTCCTGGGGATGACTTTTTACCCATCCCTTTGGGTGGTAGTGGTTTTGACCTGCTTATTGGGTGCTGCTGTCGGCACCGTTAACGGTGTGCTGGTGGCCCACTTCAAGGTTCCAGCATTCGTGGCAACCTTAGGCACCATGTATGTTGCCCGTGGTATCGCCCTACTCATGACCAATGGCCTCACGTACAACCAATTAGACGGCAAACCTGAGCTTGGCAACACAGGCTTTGAGTGGCTGGGCTTTAACCGTTTAGCAGGCATTCCTATCAGTGTCATCGTATTGGTTGTGGTTGCCGTATTGTGTGGTTTGATGATCAGCCGTACCGCTTTTGGTCGTTGGTTATATGCTTCTGGTGGTAACGAAACCGCTGCGGACCTTTCTGGTGTACCCATCAAACGTGTAAAAGTGACGGTTTACCTTCTGTCTGGCGTTTGCGCTGCCCTAGCTGGCTTGGTTTTGTCTTCACAATTGACCTCTGCTGGTCCAACTGCTGGTACCACCTACGAACTGACCGCCATCGCTGCGGTAGTGATTGGGGGAGCCGCTCTGACCGGTGGTCGTGGTACGGTCCGCGGCACCATCTTGGGCGCCTTGGTGATTGGCTACCTATCCGACGGTCTTGTCATTATTGGGGTTTCGGCTTACTGGCAGACAGTATTTACCGGCACCGTAATCGTTTTAGCAGTTTTGCTTAATAGCCTGCAATACGGCTCCTCTGGCAAGAGTCGCTAAATGAACCTTGCAGTGGTGATGGGTAAAACATCACCACTGCAAACAACTCGCCGACCTTCGGCAAACTCATAAAATAATAAATCGGAGTAATACAATGTTTAAAACTACTAAGCGTTTGTTAGTTGCCTCTACTGCAAGTTTGACTCTTATGGCAAGCAGTGCATGGGCTGATGGCTTGATTTCGATTATCGTAAACGATCCATCAAACCCTTACTGGTACACTGAAGGTCAGGTAGCGAAGCAAACTGCCGAGGACATGGGTTATGACGCTAATGTGGCTGCTCACAAAGGCGACACCAACACCGAAAGTAAATTAATCGACACAGCGATCACCAACCAAGCCAAAGCCATCATCCTTGACCCAGCTAACGCAGATGGCTCAATTGGTGCGGTGCGTAAGGCTATTGCTGCGGACATTCCAGTGATCATCATCAACGCAGAGCTAAACCAAAGCGGTTTAGCAAAAGCGCAGCTTGTTTCTAACAACGCTCAAGGTGCAGCACTGGGTGCAATGCAGTGGGTTGATGCGGTTGGCGATTCTGGTAACTACGTTGAATTGTTTGGCGCCCCAAGTGATAACAACGCTGCCACCCGTTCTAACGGTTTTGAAACAGTGCTAACTCAATACCCAGATCTAAACAAAGTGGCTCAAGAAGTGGCGAACTGGGACCGTACTCAAGGCTACAACAAAATGCAGTCTATCCTGCAAGCAAACCCAAACATCAAAGGCGTGATCTCTGGTAACGATGAGATGGCACTGGGTGCGATTGCAGCTCTTAAAGAGGCAGGCAAGCTTGATCAAGTTAAAGTAGGCGGCTTTGACGGTTCTCCAGATGCTGCAAACGCTATTCTAGACGGCGAAATGGAATACACAGTCCTTCAGCCAGTAGCAATCTTTGCTGCCGAAGCCATCCGTCAAGCGGATAACTTCATCAAAAATGGCACTACTGGTGTCGACACAGAGAAACAGTTGTTTGACTGCTACCTAATCACTAAAGACAACATTGCAAACTACACGTCTGCATTCACATTGTCTGAGTACTAAGCACTTAAACGCTCTTATCAAGGGCACTCTCCAAAGCACGATTTAGGGCTACTCTTGTAGCCCTTCTTTTTCGCCTTAGCGATCATTCTTTCTAATCACTGTGTCTCCCCTCAGACACAGGGCCGATCCGGCCATTCAATTTTTGACACAAACGTTCAGCACACAGTTTGCTGTAGGACACTATTGATGAGCACAATACAACGCAGAACCCTCGCTAACGCCGTACGCGCATTAAGTATGGACGCCGTACAACAAGCCAACTCTGGTCACCCAGGTGCCCCAATGGGCATGGCAGACATCGCCGAAGTCCTGTGGCGAGACTACCTACAACACAACCCTGCGAATCCCCATTGGCCTAATCGTGACCGTTTTATTCTGTCTAACGGTCATGGCTCTATGCTGCTGTACAGTCTGCTGCATTTATCTGGCTATCCACTGACCACGGACGATCTTAAACAATTCCGCCAACTCCATTCTAAAACCCCCGGCCACCCAGAATACGGTTACACCGAAGGAGTTGAAACGACTACGGGACCTTTGGGACAAGGTCTAGCCAACGCAGTGGGCATGGCATTAGCCGAGAAAACCCTAGCGGCACAATTCAACCGTCCAGGATTTGATGTGGTTAACCATTTCACCTATGCCTTTGTGGGGGATGGCTGTCTTATGGAAGGCATATCCCATGAAGTATGCTCTCTGGCAGGGACTCAAGAGTTAGGCAAACTTATCGTATTTTACGATGACAATGGGATCTCCATTGATGGTGAAATCGATGGCTGGTTCACCGACGATACCCCTACTCGATTCCGCTCTTATAACTGGCAAGTAATCAGTGATGTGGACGGCCATGATGCGAAAGCTATTATTGCTGCTATCGAAGAGGCCCGCCGAGACACCTCTCGACCGACCCTGATCTGCTGTAAAACCACCATTGGTTTTGGCTCGCCTAACAAGGCCGGCAGCCATGATTGCCACGGTGCTCCTTTAGGTCAGGATGAGATTCAAGCGACTAAACAAGCGCTAGGTTGGAGCCATGGTCCCTTTGACGTTCCTAACGATGTTTCCCATGCTTGGAATGCCATTGATAAAGGACAAACATTAGAAGCCCTTTGGAAACAATTGTTAGAAGGTTATCAGGCTAAATATCCAGAATTGGCAGAGCAATTCTTGCGTCGTATTGAAGGCTCATTGCCAGAAAACTGGGACCAGATAAAGAAAGACATCCTCGAACAACAAGCCAGTGTGACGGATGCAGTGGCGACCCGTAAATGCTCGCAAAACACCCTGCACTTGTTGGGGGAAAAAATCCCTGAACTGTTAGGAGGCTCTGCGGATTTAGCTCCTTCTAACCTGACCATGTGGAAAGGATCTGAGGCCATTTGCCCTGCCCATCCTAATGGTAACTACCTGCATTATGGCGTCCGAGAATTCGGCATGACTGCCATTATGAATGGTGTGGCCCTCTATGGTGGTTTTATTCCCTATGGGGGAACCTTCCTAATGTTTATGGAATACGCTCGCAATGCGGTGCGCATGTCCGCCCTAATGAATCAAAGAGTCATTCATGTTTACACCCATGACTCTATTGGCTTAGGGGAAGACGGTCCGACCCATCAACCGGTGGAACAAATCACAGCGCTACGTGTGACTCCAAACCTACAAACCTGGCGTCCCTGTGATCAATTTGAAACCACTGTCGCATGGTTAGCCGCCCTTGAACGCAACGAAGGTCCCAGTGCATTCATCTTGTCCCGTCAAAACTTACCCCAGCAGACCCGTGATAGCTTACAGCAACAAAATGCGGTCAAAGGTGGCTACATACTTAAGGCCTGTAGCGGTAAACCTGATGTCATTCTGATCGCTACCGGATCAGAGGTCGCCTTGGCCATGGACAGCGCTAAGACCTTAGAGCAGGAAGGTTATGCCGTTCAAGTCGTCTCCATGCCCTGTGCCGAGCGATTCGCTCAACAGCCAATCTCCTACCGTGACAAGGTATTACCCAAAGAGACCCGTGCACGAGTGGCGATAGAGTGTGGGCACAGTGATTACTGGTACAAATATGTGGGTATCGACGGTGCCGTCATAGGCATAGATCGCTTTGGTGAATCCGCACCAGCCAATGAATTGATGACCTTATTTGGTTTCACTCAGGAGAAGGTCGTTGAGACCGCTAAAAATGTGATCCAAGCACAGGCCTAATTTCTTGATATAGACTTCCAATTCTAGGTAACTACCACTAAAGCGCCTCTTACCAAGCGGTAAGAGGCGCTTTTTTTTTTGCGTAAACATCTCACTTAGCGGAAGTGTCACTAGGTCAATTGGAAGAATCGACATCTGTTATTCTGAAGCAAGTGTTTCCTTGAGTTTGCCATCATCAGACACACTTGTGCTCTTATTGCTTGAATATATGAAGTACAACGCAATACCAAGACAGAGAATTGCCATAAACCGATAGGTTGAAAATGGAATGGGAGTATTCCCCAACCAACCAAAACTATCGATTAACATGCTCATTGTTAACTGCCCAAAAATCACTGCAACCGTTGCGACTGCAGTACCAATACGTTGTACCGCCAGCACCATTATGACGATATAAGGCACACCACACATAGCCCCTAACAATTGCCATTTGGGTACATCCAGCAATGTAACAGGATGCTTTGGCTCAAAATAAAAGATCAATAATGCAGTGATTAATGCACCGACCGAGAATGTAAGAAATGCGGTTTTAAAAACCCCAACTTTATTGCCAAGCTGGCCATTAATGACAGCCTGAATACTTAGCATAGCGCCACCGAAAACCGCTAAAACAATCATTAAAAAAGTCATAATACACCTTAACCTTGAGCAACCATCGCGAGCGCGATAATGATAAAAATGAGTGCAATAATGCGGTTTTTGTCGATTTTTCTCTGGGCGCTACCAAATAGGCCGAAGTGGTCAATAATTAAACTTTTAGAGATTTGCCCAGCTAGAATGCCAATCATCGTCAATGTGACACCTATTACAGGAGCAACGATGGTCAGGATAACCACATAAACGACTCCGAGCACCCCACCGGTTAACTGCCAAGATGGCTGTGAGAAAAATGAAGGACTATTTCGTGGGCTAAAAAACAGCATCAACAAAAACGTTAATACCGAACCGACACCGAAAATACTGAATGTTGCCCATAAATCACCCACTTGCGTTCCTAAGGGACCGAGTAAACCTGCCTCTATGGAAAGCCCCATTCCGCCAGCGATTACGATCATAATTAACAATAATTGCATATAAAAACCGACTCCATTTTTTAAGATGGTGAAGGTTAACCTGTCCGATTATTGAGAAAAATGCCATTATTATACGAACACCTTTGCACTAATTGCATATATGAGTAATTTCGAATCTATAAACCTTAAAAGCTTACTGATATTCATCAGTGTGTATGAGCTAAAAAACTTTTCATTGGTGGCGAGACGGGAAGGCATTTCTGCTTCTCAAGTATCCCGCGTCATTCACAATCTCGAAGACGCATTGGGGCAACAGTTATTTTATCGTAACACCCGTGCAATCATTCCCACTGAAAGCGGGAACCTGTTCATTAAGCACGCCCGCGCAATGACCTCAAATTTCCATGATGCCCGTCAAGAGCTGAGTGAACGTCTACTGGAACCCTCTGGAATTGCCCGAATTAACGCACCGGTCTTTTTTGGACAAAAGCATATTGCTCCCGGCCTATCGAGCCTAAGTGAACGATATCCAGATTTAGAAATAGAACTCACCCTGACAGATGACTTCATTGATCCCATGAAAGATGCTTCCGATATCATATTTCGCATTGGTACGCTCACAGATTCTTCTTATCGGGCTCGTATTATAGGGGAACAGACCTATCACCTTGCCGCATCACCAAACTACATCGAAAACTATGGAATGCCCGAAACACCTGAAGACATAAGCCAGCATAAATGTCTTGTCTACAGTGGTTCATCAGGCCCTAATCGATGGCACTTTCGGCCGCCTGGAAGCGCATGGGTTCACTACCCTATATCGCCTGTTTTAAGCTCGAATAGTGCCGAGTCTCTTCTGACTGCAGCGTTAAATCACATGGGAATTGTATTATTTCCAGACTGGCTAATGGCTGATAGATTACTGAGTGGTGAATTAGTAAAACTGTTACCAAATATTGATTCATCCATTCACACGGAAACACAGACCATTGCAGCCATTTACCCGAATGCACGTCGCCCATCGCTGAATGCAAGAGCCATAATTGATCATTATATTGAAGTGTTTGGATCGCCCTTATACTGGCAACGGTGAGAGAGCTCAATTTCTAGAAATACTCACTCTCATTTTTCATCACTCTTAAATAAATAGTTGACTTATAGCTGTTCCATATATAGAACGTTCTATATATGGAACAACTTTTAGTGCTCATGATGGAAAACCCAAACCTAAACAGTCTTGGACAAAACCTGCAAACCTTACGTTTAGCGCAGGGCTTATCCCTATCCCAACTCGCCAGTAACGCTGGGATTGCAAAATCCAACCTATGCCGTATCGAGCAGGGAGAAGGCAACCCCACCATTGAAACGATTTGGCGTTTAGCGGTGCAGCTAAAAGTCCCGTTTGGGGATCTCATTGCTGGCAGCCATGAATTTTTAGGGGAAGACGGTATTCAAGTGAAATTGGTGGATCAAGGCGCCGATGACCCAAGAGTCGACGTGTATTGGATGTCTTGTGCCTCCAACACCACTAAAGACTCTGAAGCCCATACCCATGGCACGACAGAACGCCTCACCCTTATTAGTGGTGAATTATGGGTGGGACCTACCAACGCCATGACCCGTTTAACCGCTGGGGACACCTTCACCCTGCATGGGGATCAACCCCACTGCTACCAGACTAAAGACCAAGGGGCCACCTTAATGCTGGTGATCACTTATCCAAAACAACAGGACGCACCATGACTACCGCAACCCAATCATTTGTTGAGAATCCTTGGCGACAAGGTGCAAAGGATGCCCTCCCTTTACTCGGCGGCTATATTCCCGTGGCGATTTCCTTTGGTTTGTTTTCGGTTCAATCTGGCTTTGGCATTCTTGAAACCATATTGGTCTCTGTTTTGATCTATGCCGGAGCGTCTCAATTTTTATTTGTGGCTATGGTCGTGTCCGGTGCGCCATTTTGGCTAGTGATTGTCATGACTCTGCTCATCAACTCCCGCCATCTAGTGTATGGGCCCAATATTGCACCCTACCTGCAAAAAGACATCCGTTGGTTGCCCATGATGCATTTGCTGACCGATCAGATCTTTGCATTGGCCCTTACACGGCTACCCGCTATGACACCGAGTGCTCGATTAAGCTGGTATTTTAGTGCCGGTATGATTGCTTGGGTGAGCTGGATTTCTGGAACAGCTCTGGGGGCAATCGCCGGTGACGAGCTGATGCAACGTTGGCCGTTAATCGGTGAAGTGCTGCCTTTTGCGTTACCTGCGCTGTTTTTGGTGATGGTATTACCACGCTGCTCTGACCGCCGCTGGACTGTCACCATGGTGGTAGCAACAGCAAGCGCCATGCTGCTTAAACTGTTTGGCTTTCCCAATATTGCCATTCCGGCCGCTGCCGTGTGTGGTGCCTTGGCCTATTATGCAATCCAACAGTCCCCAGCCAAAAAAGGAGCGGCTTCATGAGTGGTGAAACTTGGCTGATTTTAATAAGCATTGCCTTGGGCACGTTTTTGATCCGCGCACTGCCTTATATGTGGATGGCAAAAAAACTCACCAAGCAAGAAGCTCAAGGAGGCGTGGCAGCCACACCTATCTGGCTCACTATTCTAGGGCCAACGATGATTGCTGCCATGTTTGGCACCTCCTTAATCCCCATCGAACCCTCCCCTTTATCTTGGCTCGCTACGCTGATCGGCTGTGGAGCAACCTACCTAATGTGGCGTCGCACCCGCTCCATGGGCTATCCCATCGTGGTGGGAGTGTTAGTGTTTGGTGGGCTTATTGTGACCTTTGGCTAGATCAGATCCGATCTAACAACTACAACCAGCCCCAATAAAAAAGCCAGAGCGGATTCGTCCACTCTGGCTTTTCTTATCGTCACAAGACTATTACAAAAGCGCCACGAGCTCACTTGGCTCTTGACGGTAAGTGTAATCCGCATCCACAAAGGCATACTCAATAGTACCATCTTGAGAAATGATAAAGGTTGCAGGAATAGGCAGCTCAAACTGACCTTTGCCATTGTGTTTTTCCACGTCTATGCCAAAGCTGGTATAGATCGGACGTAAGGACTCGTCCAACTCAAACACTAAACCTAATTGTTTCGCATATTCGCTGTTTAAATCAGAAAGAACCTCAAACCTCAGCTCATTTTTCTCGCTTGTAGAAAGGGACTGGTCAGGTAACTCAGGGGAAATAGCCACTAAGGTTGCACCACGCTTTTCGATCTTATCTAGCTCAGCTTGAAATGCTCTCAGTTCCATATTGCAGTATGGACACCAGCCGCCACGGTAAAATGTCAGCACCACTTTCCCATTTTGTAACAAGCTTTCTAGGGAACGTTTCTCACCGTTTTGATTAGGCAGTAAAAAAGGCTTCAATGTCTCGCCAACTTTAGGGGCTTGCTCTTCTATTTTGAGATCTTTCAAACGTTGAGTGGCAGACTTCATGGTTTGATGAATGTCACCTGGTAGATTTTTGGCAGCACCTTCCCGACGTTCCGTCAATTGCTCTGATAAAGACATCATCTGTCTCCTATATATTTTGAATGTTCATTCAAAATATAACTAAATCACTCCCCTATCAAGAGTTTTTGAATAATCATTCAAAATAATTTATGATCAATCCATCATTCATTAACAGGTAGTCGAGATGGCTAAAAAAGGGTTTGATCGAGAAACAGTGCTGGATAACGCCATCTTACTGTTTTGGCAGCAAGGCTTTACCGCATCAAGCATGCTCCAAATTGTGCAGGCCACCGGATTGAAACCGGGAAGCCTATACCATGAATTTGATAATAAAGAGGGGCTCTTCCTCGCCTCCTTAACACGTTACTCTGAACGAACAATGGGCTCTATTCGCGAAACCATTGAGCAAAGTGACTCGGTAACCAAAGGGATTCGCCAAATCTTAGCAAGGTTGATTGAAGACACCTTAGACAAACAGTACTGCGGATGTTTTTTAATCAAAACACAACTGGAACTTGCAGCCCAGAATAATGAACTATACCAACTTGCTTCAAAAAAATTAGCCGATACAGAAGACCTATATGGTCAGTATCTTGGCTCGCAGTTCGATCCTGTGATTGCCAAACAATACGCCAAGCAACTCATGATGGTGATCTTCGGCATCAGAGTATATGGTTACCAAGGCAGAGACAAAAACGAACTGACACTTTCCGTCCAACAGCTCTTACCTTGGTTATACCCAAATCACTGATTAGCCTTGTGCAGCATGGCCCCGTCGAAGCAAAAGAATAAACACTGGCACGCCAATCATTGCCGTCATCAGTCCAGCAGGTATTTGAATGGGATCCACCAGTGTGCGCCCCAATAAATCCGCCAAGGCCACGATAACCGCCCCAACGGACGCACAAATCAGTAATTGCAAGCCACTCCCAGAATGACAAAGGCGTCGAGTAATATGGGGAGCAATCAGGCCAATAAAACCAAGGGGGCCCACTACTGCTGTTGCCACAGCGGCAAGTCCTACGGCTAAGCAAATCAACCCCGTACGTAAGCGTATTAATGAAACTCCTAAGCCGACCGCCGTGGCTTCCCCCATTGCCAACGTGGGCATGGCGCGACTGACGGTCATAACGATGGGTAACATCACCGCAAACCAAACCGCTAACAAACCCACATCACTCCAATCTACACCATTGATACTGCCACTGAGCCAGGCCAAAGCCGACATAGCCTGATCAATTTTACCGTAGGTCATTAAGGCAGACGTAATGGCATTAATAAAAGCGGCCACGCCAATCCCCATGAGGATAAAACGGATTGAGCCTTTTCCCTGACGACTCCCACTCAACCATTGAATCACTCCTGCAATGACTAATGCCCCTAAAAGAGCCAGCCAAGCACGCCAAGCTTCAACGCCTTCAGGCCACAGAACAGTCGCCAAGACCACCGCAACCCCCGCCCCTTGAGATATTCCGACCAAAGATGGATCGGCCAAAGGATTGCGGGTGGCGCTTTGAAGTGCTGCACCAGAGAGGGCCAACATGGCTCCCACCAACATCGCCGCCAATACCCTAGGAAAACGGAATGACCAAACGATCGTATTTACGGATTCACTGGAAGCACCTCCGAAAAGCGCTTGCGACAGCTGCTCAAAGGACAAAGGGTAGCTTCCAAGGGACAAACTGAGCATGATCAGTAAAGCACATAACACCCAAAGTAATAGTAAAACCCCTAACGCCCGGATCCCTAAACGAATAGAAAGACGCTCATCTAATGCTCGAATAACCAACCTTTTCGGCTGAAAAGTATCAATAAACCACATTAACGCGCCCTTTTACGAACTAGATAAATAAACAATGGAGCCCCAATCATAGCGGTAATGATACCGGTCGAGATTTCCTCAGGACGGATCAAGACTCGCGCAACCATATCCACTCCCAGAAGATAAATAGCCCCCACAAAAGCGGAATACGGCACCACCCAGCGATAGTCTGACCCTACGAATAAGCGCACCACATGGGGCACTACCAAGCCAACAAATCCTAAAGGGCCCGCCAGAGACACAGAGCAAGCCGTCAGCACAACCACACAAATAAGCACCTGCCCTTTCAACCATGCGGTATTCGCCCCCACGCCTTTCGCCATGGCATCACCCATGGCCAGCACTGTCACTTTACGGGAGATTCCCAACGCAAAAAGCAACATCAACACAATGGCTGGCACCGTTATAGCAACATCTTCCAAACGACGCCCTGCAAGAGAGCCTGCCAACCAAACCCGCAGCTGTTCGAATGTGTCTTGGCTCAGCAAATGCACCATGGAAATCAAGGTCCCTAAAAAGGCCGTGATGGCCGCACCTGTCAGGGTTAACGCCAAAGGTGTGGCACCTCCAGGAACAGATTGAGCAATGATCCATACACCAGAGGCCGTTAAGAAAGCACCTAGGGCCGCAACCCCCGGTAGTAAATCCGCTGGCACAGCGGGATACAGGGCTACCACCATCACTACAGCGAAGGATGCTCCCGCCATGAGTCCTAAAATACCTGGCTCAGCTAACGGGTTTCGAGTGACGCCCTGCATCAGGGCCCCCGCGACACTCAGGCTGGCCCCGACTAAAATCGCCACAAATGCCCGAGGTAAACGAATATTCTGAATGATCAGGTGATTAAAGTTACCCGCGTCATAGTGAAACAAAGCACTGTACACCTCTCGTACAGGCAGTGAGGTGGCTCCCACTGCCACATGCCAGATCAATGCAAGACCTAACAGCCCCGCCATGATCAATAACCCAAGACTGTGACGCCCCCAAAACTTGTATTTAAAAAACTGTTTGGGTGGAGCCACTGGTTTTGATTCAGCACTCATTATGATCACCCACTGTATTCCCCGAGCAAACCGGCCTTACCCCATAATCTGGGACGCAAATTAACTGCTTGGATTCAGGCTCCTCAAATACGTTGGCATCTAAATCAAATACCTTCTTCAAATTTGACCGAGTAAAAACGTCCCTTGGCTTGCCCTGCTCACAAATAACGCCTTGGCGCATCATCACCAGATAATCCCCATAGGCAGCGGCCAGATTCAACTCATGCAACACAACCACCAAGGTACGCTGATGTTCATGGGCAAGCTGTACCAGCAGATTCATCAGATCAACCTGTACCTTTAAATCTAAGTAGGTTGTGGGTTCGTCTAACAATACAAGGTCTGTTTCTTGGGCCAACACCATGGCAATCCAGCATCGCTGACGCTGCCCACCTGACAAATCATCCACCAGGCGGTCTTCGAATTCCCTCACTTGCGTAATATCCATGGCTCGATTCACTGCGGTCTCATCGTCAGCCGACCATTGTCTGAACAAACTCTGATGGGAAAATCGACCTTGGGAAACCAGCTCCTTCACGGTCAAACCTTCCGGTGCAATAGGCCCCTGAGGCAGCACTGCGAGCTTTTTCGCCACGTCACGGGTTTGGTATTGGTGAATGTCTTTACCTTCTAGTAATACTTGCCCCCCCTGAGGCTGAAGAATGCGTGACAAGGTTTTTAACAAAGTGGATTTGCCACTGCCATTAGGTCCAATGAGCACAGTGACCTGATTGGGGGGCACCTTAAAATCCACGCCTTTTAATATTGGGGTTTCTCCGTAGCCGACGGTTAAATCAGCCCCAACCAGCCGAGAATTTTTGGGGTCTTGCTTATTCATTTACATCTACCAACACTATTTCTAAAAGTAGGAACCCCAGATCATGGCGTTGCCATAACAGGGGTATTTGGGTCGCCATCAATGGCTTGTTCAATCAGTGGCACCAAGGTGTCGATAGCAACAGGCAAACTCAGCAGACTGCCATATGAAATAGCGCCATTTAGGTTGGATGAGGTAGAGAGAAAGATCTCCCGGCCTTCTTTGTAAGCCCGTAAATGGGGGCGTAACACGAGGGATTCGATCTTTTCTTTCGCACCTTCTCCGGTGTACCAAAACAGCACATCTGCATCCAACAGAGGAAGTTGCTCTTCTGAGATGGTGGTATAAAAGCTTCCTTTCTCGCTAAGGGCTTGAATGCTTGGGTCCACTTGTAATCCCAGCTCTGTTTTCAACCGGACAGTTACGTCTTCATGGGAGTAAACTCCGACACTGCCATTCCAGTAAGTGGCCATGGCGAGAGTTTTATTGGGCCAATCTGGGTGCCCCTGCTTCACGTTCTGTATCTTTGTTTTAATTGAAGCAATCAGGTCCGCAGCTTCTTGCTCCTTATTCACGACCTTGGCAACAATCTGAGCACGCTCTTCCCAGGTCAACATATACATACCAACTCCTTTTGGAGCAGCCACCACGGGGGCTATCTTGCTCAATTGTTGGTAATCTTCTTTTGAGATCCCAGAGCGTATGGCGATGATCACATCAGGGTTGGTTTTAGCGATTTGTTCGTAATTTAGCTCTCCTCTGATCACCTCAGGAGTGCTATTGAGATAGGGCTGTGCCCAAGGCCAGACGCCCTTCTCATTGTCTCCAAACCAATAACGCACGGTTAAAGGCTGATAGCCAAGGGCGAGCAAGTTATCACCACCTCCCCAGTCCACAGTTGCCACCCGTGTTGGCTGTTCTGGAATCACGCTGGTACCGAATTTATGCTCTAGTGTCAGAGGGTACTCAGTTGCCATACTCCACATGGAGCACAGCAGCCCCAAAGCAGCCAAGAGATATCGAGGGATGTGTAAGGTCTTGATGGCTTTAAATGTCATTATCATGTTTCACTCTCAATCGTCCCAATCGCAACAAAGGCGAGCACACTCAAAAGGGGAAAATGAGTGTCTCGCCTACTATTACTCACACTTTATCTAAACAGGGTCGACAACCGGCCCACCCCATAGCCGCATTAATAGGTCCAAGTCACCGTCCCTAACACAGAACGGCCAGGGCCGTAGTAAGATTGTCCCCATTGTGGGCTTTCACGGTACTTCTCATCCCCAATGTTTTTAATGTTAAGAGCGACATTCCAGTTCGGATTGATATCGTATTGACCAAAGACATCCACCAGCGCATAACTGCCTTGTACTTCTTTTCCGTTGTAGTAGATTTCGTTTTGCCAGTTCACCCCTGTTCCTAGGCGCAAACCCTCCACTTGAGGCAATTGATAAGCCACAGCCAAACTAAACTGCTTCGTAGGGATATAAGTCCGGGCCTTTTCGCCGTCCTCGTCTTCGATACGTACCGTGGTGAAACCAGCACTCACATTTAAGCCATCTACTAGCTCACCAGATAACTCCACCTCATAGCCTTTACTCTTATAAGTAACGCCTTCGTAGATATTCAAACCACTGGTTGTATCGCGGGAAACGTATTCGCCAAAGTTGTCTTGTTGGGAGCCAAAATGGGCTAAGGTTAGTATCGCTCGGCCATCATACAACTCCTGCTTCACACCGAACTCATAGCTATCACCTTCTACCGGTCCTAGAGGATTTAGGTTTTCATCGACCCAAGTTTGCGCCTTGAATACCTTGCTGTAGCTACCGTATAACAAGGTTCCAACCATGGCCTCGTAGGTCACCCCAACGTAGGGGACTACTTCGCTAGCGGAGGCATCTTGGTTACTACCATAGCTGATCCCTGATTGGTCTATGTCGATTGCGCGAGCACCAAGCAATACGGCAAGGTCGTCATTCATTTTTAAGCGAGTGGACAGGTAGTAGGAATCTTGAGTCTGTTCGATGTCAGTAGATTGTGTGCTGGCGTCATAAGTATCAAAGTCAGGACGCGCTACACTGCCATCAGCCCAATCAGAACCAATCGGATCGTAACGCCAAGCAGAGGCGTAAACAGTTCGCCCAGTGAGCTCTATGTCGGCCATGTTTACACCCGCAACTAACTCATGATCTTGCCCCCAAGCAGAGAAAGTGCCCGATACAAATAAGTCGACTATCTGTTCTGTTTCCTTGGCTTCATAATAACTTGCATCGGCAGTCAGTCCTGTTCCCGTTTCACGATCAGGGCTCCCAGTCGTATAGAAGGATTCCCATTCTTTTTCACGCACATCACGGGTGTAGATCGCTTTTGCCATCCAGTTAGAATTGAGATCGTGCTCCAGCTCTAAGAAGGTTCGAGTTTGAGTCACATCTTGATAGGCCCAATCTGGCGCAGTACTGGTTGATCGGCTGTAACTGGTTAATGAACCATCACTGTAAAACAAGGGCAAGGCACCGGAGGTATTACCATCCGCATGACTGTCATTAATACTATGGCCAATGGCATAGCGGGTGGACTCTGTGATGTCGCCACTTAAAATCCCATAAAAGACTTCACGTTCTTCGGAATAGCGATCTAGGTAGGAGTCTCCTTCTTCTTTCGCGACAACAATACGGCCTTTCACCTTGTCACCCACAATAGAGCCAGACACATCCCCTTCAATACGATGCTGATTCCAGCTACCGGCAGAAGCTTTGACAGATGCCTGAGTCTCTTCAGTAGGACGCTTACGTACGTAGTTAATTGTGGCAGAAGGGTTAGCCAAGCTGGTAATCAAACCAGTAGCGCCTTTAACTACCTCGACTTGTTCATAGATGGCGGTGTCTTCTTGCCCTTGAGTCAAACCGTACGAGAAAGGCACCCCGACGCCATCGTATTGGAAGTTCACGATATCGAAACCGCGGGCCGTGTAATAAGTACGATTCGTTTCAACGTTTTCGACGGTCACCCCAGGAGCATATTGAAGCAAAGCCGCTACATCAGTTATTGCCAAATCATCCATCTGATCTTCACTGATCACAGACACAGTTTGCGGCGTTTCATACACTGACAAGTTTAATTTGGTGGCTGATTTGGTCTCTTCCGGCTCCCCATACACATACAGTGGACCCAAGGTTGTTAGTTCAACATTGTTGGTCTCTTCGGCATTTTCGGCTTCTTGTTCCGCTGCCTTAGCATTTACCGCGACACTCACTGTAATCGCAACAAGTGATGGCACCAACATCCCATTTTTGGGAAATCTCATATTCTGCTCCTAGCTCAATTAGACATTATTTTTAGAACTTGATCTCAATTTCACAGGGCAGTTTTTATTATAAATGATAATCATACTCAAATAATAATGTTTACTATTTCTTTATATTTGCATTTCTTACACATTGTTAAAAATTGACTCAGGCTCAACGAGTAGACATAAGCCAATGATAAAAAAGAAAATTATTTTTCATTCAGAAAAATAAAATGTAAGAAATCCGGGGAATTGAGCAAAAAAGAAGACAGTTTTCTATAAGTGTTTTTTATGATTGATACAAAACAAATACGAATGATAACGTTTATCATTATTGTTTGTCAGATTGCTAAACACGAGGGATCTAGCACCATGGAAACTATCAATCGCACTGCCCCACTCGACTACCTTTGCATCGGATTAGGACCTTTCAATCTAAGCTTTGCCTGCATGGCAGCCCCCATAGAAGGATTAAACGGGAGAGTCCTTGAGCAATCGTCTGAATTTAATTGGCATCCAAATATGCTGATTGATGGCACAACTCTGCAAAACCCCTTTTTAGCCGACTTAGTATCCATGGCGGATCCAACCAGTCCCTTTAGTTACTTAAATTACTGTAAGCAGCAAGGCCGGCTTTATCAGTTTTACATTCGTGAAAAATATTATCTTAGTAGAGCGGAATACAACCGTTATTGTCGCTGGGCAGTAGATCAACTAGACACCATCAAGTTTTGTCATACAGTGACCGATATTTCATACCTAAGTCACTATGAATGCTATGTGGTACGTGGCTGTCAAACACTCGCCGACGACAGCGTTCAGCCGTTTCAATACTTTACTAAAAAGCTCATTATTGGCGTCGGTAGTCTGCCTCAGTTCCCTGCTTCGGTAGCCCATCAAGTACAGCAGCTTAAAGCCAACACCCCTCAACGATTACTCCATACCAGCGACTATTTACGCCATAAAGAAGCCCTAAAAGAATGCCAAGAGATTACCGTAATAGGCAGTGGCCAAAGCGGGGCCGAGGTATTTTATGACCTGCTAAGTGATAGCGCAGAACACCAATATCGCCTCAATTGGGTGACTCGATCACCACGCTATTTCCAGATGGAAACCGCCAAACTTACCCTAGAGCTGATCACCCCTGACTACGCGGAATACTTTTATGACTTATCCCCTAGAGTGAAAAACCAAGTCCTAAAAGACCATAAAAGTCTGTACCAAGGGATCAATGCGTCTCTCATTGACCAAATCTACGATGCTTTAGATGATAACCATCATAGTCAAGCTTGTGAGGTTAGGTTACTGCCTAACTTGGAGTTATTAGACATTGCTATGGCGCCGTCTAATGAAACCTTCCGACTACGCTTTAAACATCATCAAGATCAGGCGGAATACTCTCATCAAACCCATGCCGTAGTATTTGCTTCGGGCTATGGCCCCAAACTGCCTAGTTTCATCCATGGCATAAAAGATCGAATTCAATGGGATGACAATGGTGATTATCAACCCAATCGCAATTGGTCTGTTGATCTATGTGGCAATGAAATCTTTGTCCAAAATGCAGGGTTACAAGGACATGGTATTACCAACCCTGATATCGGTATGGCCTGCTATCGAAATGGACGTATTCTCCATGCCATTACAGGAGTTGATTACTACCCAGCGGAAGCCAACACCAGCTTCCAAACCCACCAACCTAACAATGACAGTAGCTTCAAAAAGATCACCGTAAGCACCAACACAGATAGCACACTCCATACGACAGCCCACCTAACTGACACAATGGAGACCGCATGAGCTTGCGTAGCGCGATCTTAGTCATGTCCGCATTGGGTGTGATCAGTGATTCCATTTTAATTGCCTTCTACCCGCAATTTTTCGAGCTTAGATACGGCAGTACCAGTCCCATATTGGTAGGCAGTTACATTGCGTCCATCTCTATTGCCGTCATGTGTACCCTGCCCTTTTGGGCAAGACTGGCATTGAAAGTCGAAACCATGCATTTGTTGCTTTGGACGCAACTGGCTGCAGGGCTTTTAGGCGTTATCAGTGCCTTTGCACCGACTGTTGCTAGCTATTGGGCCATCACCATGGTGATGTTTATGACCAAAGCCAGCTATCTGCTGATGTTTCCGTATCTGATGCGACTAGAAAAGCACGAGGACCATGGTCATGTAATTGGTTTACTGTCTGTCATTATCCATATCGCCGGTATTATGGCGGCCACATTTGGCGGCTGGAGTTTACAACATTTTGGCTCAACCACGTCTATTCTGGTCATGGCCGCTGGGGACTTTTGTCAGATGGCCATCTGTTACTACCTGATTCAATCAAACAAGGTCATACACACAAATCAATCCGACATCCCCATCGAAAAAGACCTTCCCTCTAGGGATCAATCGAATGGAGAAACAGCGGCTACTTTATCTAGCCCTCAACAGGCAACCAGCCGTCGGATCATGGCATTAGCCAAACTCTGTCTGATCATGTTGGTGTTCGATTTCAGTGCTTACTTGATCCGTCCTTTCTTCTCTGTCTATTGGGAAGATGTGAGCGGCTTACCGGACCGAGCCATCACAGGGGCAGTATTCGCCATTCCCGCGTTGGCAGCCCTGTTAGGGCTTTGGGCTAACAAGCTTGCTGACCGAGGGAAGCTGCCCAAAATGAACCACACTTTGTTAAATCTAATGCTAGGTGTGGTTGGCCTAGCCATGCAATCCACCGACTCCATCGCCAGTATTCTGATAGGACGCTTCTTATTTGGTTGGGGGCTGTTCCAGATCATCGTCAAACTGGAAGTGACCTTATTCAAGATCAGCTCTCCAGAGTATTACGCCCGAGACTTTAGCGTGACTAACTTTTGCCAAAACCTGGGGGTTTTATTGTCCTCTTTCGGGGCGGGTTACGTGGTCAGCATTCTGGGCATTCAACAAACTTTTGTGATAGCAGCCATCGGCTTCGTTGTCACGGCCATCGCCTGCAAAGCCCTGTTAAACATGGATCAAGCCACACCACCAAAGGAGCCCGTATCTGATGCAATCTCTTAATTCACGGCCAAACTCCACCACTGTAGACCCGCAAGACCTTAAGTTTGTGCCCCTGGACTTGGATCGCCATATCGAACTGATACAACCATGGTTTCAGTTGCCTTATGCCAATTATTGGGGAATGCAAGGCATGTCCGTTGAGGAAACCCGGGCGACCTATAAAGCCCACATAGAAAGCGGCCACTTTCGGGTATTTATTGGTTTTTATAAAGACCAACCGAGTCTAGTACTAGAAACCTATGACCCGAATCTAGACGAAATCAAAGACTTATATTCCGTTATGCCTGGGGATATTGGAATGCACTTCTTTGTTGCTCCAGCCACTCAACCTATCCATGGATATACCCTGGCATGGATGCAACAAGCCATGCATTGGATTTTTGAAGAGCTTGGTGCCAGCCGTGTGGTGGTGGAGCCGAGCATCCACAACGAGAAAATCCACCGCCTCAACCTAGATGTTGGGTTCACCTATGCCAATGGTATTCAAATGGCGTCCAAAGTTGCCATGTTGGCATTCTGCTCCCCTCGGGATTTTTATCACTCACTAAAGGAGACCCCTAACCTTCCCCCTAAGAATGACAGATTTCACTCCCATCCTCGTTACGAAAACGCTCTGAAAATGATAAATGGACTGAAGGAAACAATCGCTATGTCACACCCACAATCACGCAATATGGACCTATCTTTAGGCGATGAAGCTCGCAACGTAGCAGGGCATCTAACCCCCATCATTTGGCAAAAGGTCAACCGACACCTCGTCTGCAAAGCCATTTCAGAATTTAGCCACGAACAACTCTTTGTACCCGCGCTCATTAAGGGATCAAACTCGGATAACTGGGCCACGTACCAACTCACCTCCGACTTGGGCCAGCGCCACTATGTGTTTAAGGCCAAAAAGATGGCATTGCGACATTGGCGAATTGATCCCCAAAGCATCACTTGTCTGGAGAAAGACAGTCACACTGATGTAGATGCCCTACGCTTTATCATTGATTTTAAGGCCACGTTAGCCATTCCAGAAGACAAGCTACCAATCTACCTTGATGAAATCAGTAGCACCTTATACGGTGCCGCCTATAAAGAAAGTAACAGCCATTTTGATAGTCGATCACTGGCAAATGCTGACTACCAAACCATTGAAGCTGCCATGACAGAGGGTCACCCTTGCTTTGTCGCCAACAACGGGCGCTTAGGGTTTGACGCTTTCGATTACCGCCAATATGCCCCTGAAACCGGTCAGGCATTTAACGTTACTTGGATTGCAGTCAATAAGAGCAAAGCCGTCTATAGCTGTATCCCTGGACTGGAATACGAGGACTTAATTAAACAGGAACTTAGTGCCGCAAAGTTAGAGCAGTTTGAATCCATTCTGACAGATCGAGGTTTGAGCACCGAAGACTATATTTTAATGCCGGTTCACCCTTGGCAGTGGTTTAATAAGATCAATATTGTCTTTGCGGCCGAAATTGCCAAACAAGACATCGTCCCCCTAGGCGAAAGCGACGACCTATATAAAGCACAACAATCCATCAGAACCTATTTTAATGTCACCGACAGCCACAAAAACTACGTTAAAACCTCCCTTTCCATATTGAACATGGGGTTCATGCGAGGTTTGTCCCCTTACTACATGGAAGGGACACCCAAGATAAATGCCTATCTCAATGAGATCATTAGTCAGGACCCTATTTTAAAACAATTCGGCTTTAGCATTCTTCAAGAAGTTGCCGCTGTGGGATACCGCAACCCTTACTTTGAAGCCGCCTGTAAGAAAGATAATCCTTGCAAAAAAATGCTCTCAGCCTTGTGGCGTGAAAGTCCAATCAAGCAACTAAAAGACGGTGAGAGCCTCATGAGCATGACCGCACTGCTCCATAAGGACACTGATAACCAATCCCTTTTAGTAGAATTAATTAAACGTTCTGGACTGACCCCGACAGCATGGCTGTCCCAATACCTTAAGGCGTTTTTTCAACCGCTACTGCATTGCTTTTACGCTTATGACTTGACCTTTATGCCCCATGGGGAAAACCTCATTTTGGTCCTTAAAGACCATGTTCCAAGTCGCGCTATTATGAAAGACATCGCAGAAGAAAGTGCCATCTTGAATACCGAGGTCTCACTGCCTGCTGACATCGCACGCTTAGCAGTAGAGGTCCCTGAGGAGTATAAAATTCTGGGGATCTTCATTGACGTATTTGACGGTTATTTCCGACATATGAGCCATATTCTAGAGGAATCCGGTACGTTAACTGGGGACGATTTCTGGGGGCTGGTGGCGGACTCTGCCATTGCCTATCAAGCGCAACATCCCGAATTACAGGACAAATTTGAATCCAGAAACCTGTTTGCCCCAGACTTCTTACACTCTTGTTTGAACCGCTTACAGCTTAAAAATAACCTTCAAATGGTCGACCTAGCTGATCCCGCATCGAGCTTAATCATGGCGGAGCCTTTACCCAACCCCATCGCACCATTCGCACCGGGTGCTAACCGTAAAACCCAGTCCAGCACAGTCACTGAGCAGGCACTGGCTTAACCAGCCTAAATAGGAACAAACCACGCACGCTAGAAGCGTTAGTGGGATATCAAGGAATAAGATTGTGTGCACAAGGATGTGCCCTACTCATTGAGTTGCCATAACTTCGGCATCTATATCGCCCCTTTGGGGGTGATAGGCTTTGTTGTGCGCGACATTCAGTTTGCTTCCTTTGCTACTTCGTTAATGAGAAGACAATTAAGGACTTGATCATGAATACTTTTGCTCTATTAGAAAGCCGTTTAGCGAATTTTGACGCCATAAAAACCCGAAGCAATCTACAGACGCCCAAAACACAACTGCCCATAAACGCCTACTGCAGTGAAGCGATTTTTAAAGAAGAGCAGAGACGCATCTTTGACCAAGCCTCCCTATACGTAGGTAATCAACGCTTAGTGCCTGAGCAGGGAGACTGGTTAGCTCTTCCCCAAGAGGACAACGGTCGAGTTCTGATCCATAACGCACATGGGGTACAACTACTCTCTAATGTTTGTCGCCACCGACAGGCCATCATGCTCGGAGATGCAGACCAGCTCGTACGCCCATCCATCCCAAACCGCGGCAACTTAGGAGGAGCCAACGCAAGGATTCGCTGTCCTTTACACGCTTGGACCTACAATGATACAGGCAAGTTGATCGCTGCCCATAAAATGACACCCACACCTTGTAAACATTTAGATGCCTTCCCTTTGCAATCCTTATCCGGGTTTTTATTTGAGGGCAAACGAGATGTGAAAGGAGATATTGGTCACTGGTTTGACCTGCCGGAATTTGACTTTTCTGACTACCAACTTGGCCATGTGGAGCTTCATTCCTGCCACTGTAATTGGAAGACCTTTATTGAAATATACAATGAGGAATACCACATCGCGCCCTTCCATCCAGGCCTAAGGAAGTATGTGGAGTGCAACCAAATTGATTGGGAATTCTCTGACTGGGGCAACTTGCAACGGGTAGGCATTAACCCAAACCTTCGGACCGGAGGCACAGAGCTGTACGAAAAATGGCACCAAGCGCTGCTACAACACACAGGAGGAACCCCGCCTAATTTTGGTGCCATGTGGGCAGCGTATTACCCTACCCATATGATAGAGGTCTACCCCTACGCATTGGCCATTTCCACCCTCTATCCACAAGGGGTTCACGAAACCCTTAATCTGGTTGAGTTTTACTACCCCAAACAACTATTGGAAGACTTTCCTGAATTAGTAGAGTCCCATCACAAAGCCTACATGGAAACCGCTGCGGAAGACGATGAAATCGCCGAGCGAATTGATGCAGGCCGTCGTGCACTTTATCAAAGATCACGCAACGAAGACGGCCCTTATCAAACCCCATTAGAAGACGGAATGCCCCACTTTCACCAGTGGTACCGAGACATGATGGGCGATGCCCTTGCGTAGCCTTCATTTCCCGCTACCACCAGATACGCTTTTAACTATGGAAATGCCCTTGGACAAACTCGGCGCCTTTAGTGTTCGCCCCGTCCTTCGGCTAATTTAAGGAGCCAACATGTTCCCGCTACTGCCTATTAGCATTCTTTGCCTGACACCCGATTCTGACGTCAGTGTGCCCATCGAGCTGACAAGCCTAACCCAAGCGATTCAAGATCTGGGGGGCGAAAGCCAGCTTTATCAATACCCTAGTCAACAAGCGACTTTAATTAATCAAATTCACAAATCCGCCTTGCTGCTCATAACCATGGTTCATTATCCCCCCATTGAAACCACTTCTGACCCCACATGGGTAGCCTTACGCCATTTGATCGAAAACCTTCGCCAAGAATCTACTAACATTCCGATTGTACTAATGCATGACCAATCCAACCCCCTTCCAACTGTATTATTAGAGGAATTTACAGGTGTCATAGGAAAGCATTACGAGTCCCCTGAGGAGCTGGCCACTCAGCTAATGGGGGAGGCAAGACACGCCATGTTGCAGTGGGCGCCACCTTTTTTTAAGGCTTTAATGCAATACAGCGATGCCAATCCCGCCTCATGGCATTGCCCTGGACATTCCGGCGGTGCGGCGTTTGCTCGACACCCTATTGGACAAGCGTTCCATGATTTCTTTGGTGAAAATATGTTTCGCGCTGACGTGTGCAATGCGGTAGAAGATCTGGGTCAGCTACTCGACCATAGTGGCCCCATAGCAGAGAGTGAACGTAAAGCAGCTGAAGTTTTCCAAGCGGATCATCTTTATTTTGTGACGAATGGCACATCCTCATCCAACAAGATTGTGTGGCACAGTCATATCTCTGTGGGGGACATTGTCGTGATTGATCGCAATTGCCATAAATCCATCCTACACGCAGTCATCATGACCGGGGCAATTCCTATCTTTTTAAACCCTGTCCGAAACGGATTAGGCATGATTGGCCCCGTTCCCAAAGAAGCCTTCTCTTGGAACAACATCATGATGATGTTGCGAGACAATCCCCTTGTGACAGATAAAAACCAAACACCAAAGCTTATTTCTATTACTCAATGTACCTATGATGGGGTGTTGTACAACGCAGATTCAATTAAGCAAACCTTGGATGGCTATGTAGAGGTTATGCATTTTGATGAGGCTTGGTCACCTCATACCTCCTTTCACCCTTTTTATGAGGGATATCATGCTGTCAACAAAGACACTCGTTGTGATCATTCATTAGTCTTCTCAACTCAATCGACCCATAAGCTGCTGGCTGGATTATCCCAAGCGTCACAAATCTTAGTGCAACATGGCAAAACCCGCCCATTGGATCACCATAGATTTAATGAAGCCTATCTCATGCACACTTCCACTAGCCCCCACTATCCAATCATTGCCTCTTGCGACATCACCTCCGCCATGATGACTCAACCCAGTGGTGCCAAGCATATGGAGGACGTCCTTGCAGAAGCCATAGGATTTCGAAAAAAAATGCAGGCGCTTAAGGATGACTATAAAGAAGATTGGTGGTTTACCCTATGGGGGCCAGACGTCTCAGATGATAACTCAGCCCCCCAATGGCAATTAACCAAGCACGCGAACTGGCATGGGTTTGATATTTCGGATGAGGCATTTAACTTATTAGACCCATTGAAAGTTACCGTTGTCACCCCTGGGTTATCCCTTGATGGCAGCTTTGATGAGATGGGCGTGCCAGCCGCCGTTGCGGCCAAGTTTCTCGCGGAAAACGGTGTTATCGTTGAAAAGGTTGGTATGTACTCTTTCCTCCTTCTATTCACCTTGGGAGCCACCCATCACCGCTGGCAAACACTGATTAGCGTAATACAGAGACTAAAACAGGCCATCGATGAGAATGCGCCGTTAATTGACGTCATGCCTAATTTTGTCGCTCAATACCCTCAATATAAAGATTGGGGCCTTAACACCCTGTGCCAAAAGGTTCATAACACCTATCGCGAAAGAGATTTCGCCCGAGTAACGCAAGACATCTACAGCACTTCTATTACCCCGGCCATGACGCCCAGCGAAGCCTATGCTCAACTTACTCGCGGCAACATCGAGCGCGTTCCCCTAGAGTCAATCAATGGCCGTATCACCACCATGCTCGTGACGCCTTATCCACCGGGAATCCCATTACTCGTACCAGGTGAACGCTTTAATGAAGCGGTTGTGGCTTATCTGCAAATGACCTGCTATTTCAACGACCGACTAACGGGCTTTGAGACTCATACACATGGCTTAGTGCAAATATCAGAAAACGGCACAAGCCAGTACTACGTTGATTGTGTTGTAGAAACCAGTCTGGCTGATGACTCTTTTTAAACCCTATGATACCTCCTAGGCTTCCGTAACGCCCCTTCCACGCCATAAAAAACGCCGCAACCTAAGGGTTGCGGCGTTTTTTAGTGTTTTAAAAGGCTAAGAAGACTTAATGGATATGTCCACACCAAACCACTTTTTCATTAATTCGGCATTGGTTCCATCTTGATTGATTTCCACAATGGCACTGTTAAAAGCCTCTTTAAGATCATTTTTCCCCTTTCTGACCACCACGTGAGCGGTACCTGAGCCAGCAACACCTCCCTTGAAGACAGGTCCTGACATTTTCAAGTTGGCCCCATCTTTAGATTCGAAGACGTCTTTAAAGGTTGTAACACTGGCAACCGCCACATCAATACGACCAGCATTTAATTCAAGGCTGAGCTGCTCAAAGGTTGGATAAAGTCGTACATCTAGGTTTTTAAAGTACTGATCAATAAAGCTGGAAGCGGTTGACCCTGTTTGGGCACCCAGCGTCTTTCCTTGAAAATCCTGCTCTAATTTGGAAATAGCCTGATTCGCTCCATCGAGATCAGAAGCAGACAGATCAAACGATAGATCCTCAAATCCTAAATCGGACAGATCATCATTTTTACGTACTAAAAAGCCATTTGGAGAGGCGGAATATGGGACAGAGAAATCAACGACCCGAGCACGTTGTTCGGTTAGTCCCACCGATGCAATGATGGCGTCATATTTACCCACTCTGAGACCGGGGATAATCCCATTCCATTCTTGGGAAATGATCTTGCACTTAACCCCTATACGTTGGCAAAGCACTTCCGCTAACTCAATTTCATAGCCACCCAAAGTGCCATCAGGTAAGACAAAATTCCACGGAGGATAAGCCCCTTCCGTCGCGATGGTGATTTCTTTAGGTAACGCAAAAGCACTCGTATTTGCCGCAAGCGTCAACGCAGACACGGCCATCAAAGCATTCCATTTCATTACTACACTCCCTGTGTAAGTTGCTGTATTGCATCAAAATTAAAGCAAAAAATAAGCCAAAACAGCGCTATCGGCAATTATTTAAGAGTGGTAAGAGAGATAAAAGGAAAATTAGAATGTTGATTGAAGCATAATGTGACAAATTGGCTAACGAAGAATCAATGAGTTACACAGATTTTTGAACAATAAAATGACAAAATATTGAACCATAAGCTGACAAATTTTCGTGATTTCAAATTTCTATAGCTTTTTCATGTAGTAATTTAATTACGAGTAGTTGTATCACTACTCATTCAGTAGATCACTTAAATCTCAGTATTTTGCCCTTCAGGAATGCAGATCGCCTAATGCAAAGCAACAAACGTTGAGAGATAGGCTGTTAATGCAAGCACTGTTGACATAAATAACATTTCAATTAAAAGGGATCGACGCATGCTGGGTAAAGAGTCTAATTGTGACAAGCGAGGGACTAGGTACCACTTATGAAACAAGGCCAATGCCAGCAGCAGGCTGACGAGTACTATTTTAGAAATAAGCAGCTGTCCATATTTTAAAGACCACCAGCTCTCCAGACCCAAATAGCTCAGCCCCATTACAACACCGCAGATGAGCAATAAAACCACAGGAACAGCGGCTAACTGGCCAAAGTATTCCAGAGTTTTCTTGATCGCTATTAAATCATTAGAACAAGTCACCCACCACAAAGGAACAACACTTCCAATCCACCAAGCAGCCGCTGCCACATGACACCAGAGGGTAAGGCTTATGTACCAAGACTGAGCCACTGAATGCCCAACTTGGCTATAACTGAGGATTAATAAAATAATGCCAAGCACACTAAATATGGATCGAACATTTAATAGATAGAACCAATATGATTCAGTATTACTGATTCGAGGAAAACTCTGCCCAATGAGTATTAACAAGTAACCAGATACGCTGTACTTTAGGTAGGATCCTATGGGTGTTTCGAGAAGAAATACCGCCATATCGCTATCGAAAGAGCGCCACCAACTGGCTTCTAATATGCCCCCCATTTGGGACCAGAAATATACAAAACTTAGGATGACTCCGAGCACTGCGCTAATGCAAATGTACCATTTCAGTTTGGCACTCAAAGCAGGCACATATTGACGAATGAGAAACAAAGATCCAGTACCGCCCACGACACCTGACAAGGCTAAATAGAGCCCCCAACGTGCCATAAATTGAATCGTTTCCCATTGCGACAACATGTGCCCTTCCTTAAATTAATGCTGCATAAAGCCGTAAGAGCCATCCATCATATGGCCATCATCACCCATTGCTTTCCAGTGGACGGTGTAAGTGTTTGGGGCAAGCTTGGGCAGTTTCACCATAATGTGTTCCGTAGCTGGCGCTGAACGATCTATGGATAAAGGAAGCGGTGCGCCGCCATCAGGAACAACCTTTAAGCTGACCAATTTCACAGGCGCTTTAAAATGCATTTCCACTCGCTCAGCTTGACTCATCATCATGGCACCGTCTTCTGGGTACATCATGCTCATCATGCCGTGTGAAAAGGCATTAGCAGACGCAACAAGCGCCAAGGAACTCACCAAATACGTTAGTTTTTTCATATGTCACCTCATTGATTAAATGAAAGGTGCCCTTCATGTAAAATGACGAGCACCTAGGTTCAGCTTATTCAGCTAAATCTGTGTTACTCGCCTGTTTTGTTAAGGTTGCCCTCTTCCAAATGTAGTAAACAACCGGCAAAACCAATAATGTTAGAACAACGGCGCTGATCATGCCGCCAACCATTGGCGCAGCGATACGGCTCATGACCTCAGATCCTGCCCCTGTGCCATATAAGATAGGAAGCAAGCCTACGATCACCGCCGCGGCGGTCATCATCACTGGTCGCACACGCATTCCCGCACCATGTAGCACCGCATGTCGAAGTGTTTCTTCCCGAGGCTCAACCCCTTTCTCGGCACAGGTTTTCTGAGTATCCCGCCAAGATTGGTTTAAATACACCAACATGATGACGCCAATTTCCACTGCAACCCCAGCGAGGGCTATAAATCCCACTCCTACGGCCACGGAGAAGTTAAAGCCATGGAGATACATTAACCAAACACTACCAACCATCGCTAATGGCAAAGTGCCCATGATAATGGCGACTTCAGCGATGTTCTTGAAGTTCAGGTACAGCAACACAATGATGATTAGCAGAGTTAAAGGCACCACATAAGTCAGCTTTTCCTTAGCTCGCTCCATGTACTCATACTGACCTGACCAGTTAATGGAGTACCCAGGGGGTATATCCACCTCTTGTGCAACGACTGCCTTGGCATGCTCAACATAACGGCCGATGTCCATGCCTTCAATATCAACAAACGTCCAGCCATTAAGACGAGCATTCTCACTCTTTAACCCCGGTGGTCCATCTTCCACGTAAACATTGGCAATATCTCCTAAAGCAATACTCTGACCTGTCGGTGTTACAATGGGCAAAAGAGACAGCTGCTCAGGGGAATCACGATAGTCTTGCGGGTATCGAATATTGATCGGATAGCGCTCCAACCCCTCCACGGACGTGGAGACATTAACACCACCTACCACTGACGCAATCAGCTCTTGAATATCGCGAATATTTAAACCATACCGAGCAGCTTTTTGACGTTGTATGTCGACCTTAATGTATCGGCCACCTGCAACCCTCTCAGAGTAAACGGATGCTGTCCCAGGTACAGGCCCCAGCACTTTTTCCAAACGCTGCCCAATGCTCTGGATGACATTCAAATCCGCTCCAGCAATCTTGATCCCTACAGGAGTTTTAATACCCGTTGCCAGCATATCAATGCGGGTTTTGATGGGCATGACCCAAGCATTAGTAATCCCGGGGATCTGCACTAATCCATCCAACTCTTGCTTTAGCTTGTCCGTGGTCATACCAGGGCGCCACTCTGAATGATCTTTAAGCTGAATGAAGGTTTCAATCATGGTCAATGGTGCGGGGTCTGTAGCGGTTTCCGCTCGCCCTACCTTGCCAAACACTGATTCCACTTCTGGCACTGTCGCAATTAACTTATTAGTTTGTTGGAGAACTCGGCGTGCTTCACCAATAGAAATACCTGGATACGCAGTTGGCATGTACATGAGATCCCCTTCATCGAGATTAGGGATGAACTCACTGCCCAATTTATCCAGCGGCCACATACCAATGGCCAGAACCGCCAAGGCAAGCATCAAGGTGGTTTTAGGAAATTTTAGAACCCCTTTTAACAGGGGCATATAGCCAGCAATCAGGAGTCGGTTTACTGGATTTTTATGTTCTGGTAATACCTTACCTCTTACAAAGTATCCCATTAGCACAGGAACTAATGTAATGGCCAAGGCGGCAGACGCTGCCATAGCATAGGTTTTGGTGTAGGCCAACGGGCCAAACATTCGACCTTCTTGGGACTCTAAGGTGAACACTGGCACAAAGCTCACAGTGATAATTAGCAAGCTAAAAAATAAGGCCGGCCCTACTTCAGACGCTGAACGTGCTACCACTTGCCATCTGTTGTCACGAGTGAGTGGCTCCCGCTCCATATGTTTGTGGAGGTTTTCGATCATCACGATGGCCCCATCAATCATGGCACCAATGGCAATCGCGATCCCTCCAAGGGACATGATGTTCGCGTTAATCCCCTGCCAATGCATCACGATGAAGGCTGTGAGAATTCCCACTGGTAAACTCACAATCGCCACCAGAGACGAGCGCACATGGAAAAGAAAGACAATACAGACTAGAGCCACGACCACAAACTCTTCTAAAAGTTTGGTCCATAGATTGTTAACGGCACGGTCGATGAGACCTGAGCGATCATAGACGGTGACGACTTCAACGCCCTCAGGAAGTCCTTTCTTAAGCTCTTCCAACTTGGCTTTTACACCATCAATGGTTCGTTGTGCATTTTCCCCAAAGCGCATCACAACCACACCACCAACAGCCTCTCCTTCGCCATTAAGCTCAGCGACGCCACGACGCATTTGAGGTCCAATCCCAATATCAGCCACATCCTTTAATGTGATGGGAATGCCTTTGTCATTAATACCAAGAGGAATGCTTTCTATGTCTTCGATACTCTGAATATAGCCAGTGGTGCGAACCATGTATTCCGCTTCAGCCATTTCAATTACAGACGCACCGACTTCTTGGTTACCTCGGCGAATAGCGTTCTGAATATGAGTTAAAGGCATATTGAGTGCCCGAAGCTTATCTGGGTTCACCCGCACTTGATATTGCTTCACCATACCGCCAATAGGCGCCACTTCTGACACGCCGGGTACCGTTTGTAATTCGTACTTCAGGAACCAGTCTTGTAATGAACGTAATTGACTTAAGTCCTGTTGCCCTGTGCGATCCACTAACGCATACAAATACACCCAGCCCACTCCTGTGGCATCAGGACCAAGCTGCGCTTTAGCATTATCTGGTAGCGACGGCGCAACCTGACTCAAGTACTCCAGCACTCGACTGCGAGCCCAATACATATCGGTATCTTCATTGAAAATAACGTACACATAGGAGTCACCGAAAAATGAATAGCCCCTTACTGTTTCAGCCCCTGGCACAGACAACATCGCCGTTGTAAGAGGATAAGTCACTTGATCTTCCACGACTTGAGGTGCCTGCCCTGGATAGCTTGTCTTGATAATCACCTGAACATCGGACAAATCAGGAATGGCGTCTACCGGTGTTTCTTTTAACGAAAAAAGCCCAACCGCCACTAACATAGCGCTGGCCAACAGCACCATAAATCGGTTGTGTATGGACCATCGAATAATTGCTTCAATCATAATGGCTCCTCACTGGGCATCTGCGTCATAGAAATCAGTCAAAGAGAAGCGTGTAGAGCTTTCTTTGGTAATTTCTAGCTGAATGTTTTTGCCCACAGGAAGCTCTGACAGTTCCACCCACTCGGCCACTTTGAAGTCCATGGTCATCTCAGGCCACTTCCAATCAGGAATCGCACTATGATCCACATTTACCTTTCGAGCGGCCTTATCAATGCTGTTGATTTTGCCTGCCACCCACACATTTTTAGGGGGCTCTGTTGAGCTGGTGTCTGACATATTAGCCATCGAATCATGAGCGGAATGGTCCATGTCAGAAGAGCTGTCTTCCACTGGTGACATACGCATAAAATCAGACGACTTGCTGGACTCAGAATCCAATAAGAACTGTGCCGAGGTGACTATCTGATCCCCTTGTTGAAGGCCAGACAAGATTTCCACGTCATCATCCCCATAGCGGCCAGCCGTCACAGCAATAGATTTGAACCTACCTTCGCCCAAGGCCAGAACCACACGATCCTGCTTGGCTCCGCGAATCAATGCTTCTTTAGGGATTAACAAAGTCGATTTAGATTCCTTGGCATCGATACTTAAGTGCGCATACATATTGGGCTTAAGTCGTAAATCCTTGTTATCTAGTCGAACACGAACCCGCACTGTGCGTGTCTTTTCATCGATATTTGGGTAGATAAAGCTAATTTGGCTTTGGAGCGTCTCCCCAGGTAAAAAGTCTGTCTGCGCTTCTATACTTTGCCCAACCTTGAGCAAATGTGCTTGACGCTCAAATACCTCAGCTTCTAACCAAAGCTCATCGAGGTCGGCGATAGACATAAGAGTCAAACCAGGAGTGATGTAAAAACCATCACGTATCCCTAAATTATCGATAACACCATTTTGGGGAGCAAAGAATCGAATCGTTTGTGAGACTTTTCGCTGACGCTTCAACTGAGCAACAAACGAGCTAGGCACTTGAAGTGAGCTTAATCGTTCTTCTGCTGCTTTAATCAAACGCTGATCATTCCTATTCAGAGCAAAAAGTAATTCTTCTTGAGCATTGACCAGTTCTGGAGAGTACAAATCATAAAGAGGGTCGCCTTTTTTGACAGGGTCCCCATTGGCAGTAACATAGAGTTTCTCAACCCAACCGTTTACTCTGGCATGCATGTGCACTAATCGGTCAGCGTTATAAACCAAATACCCCACCGTATTAACGGTCTGCTCTAATACGCCATTTTTAACACTCCCAGTGCGCACACCTAAGTTATTGACGACCTCAGGTGAAATAGCGACTGTTCCGGGCGAATTTTGCGCTGCATCGTCACCATAGAATGGGATCAAATCCATTCCCATTGGTGATTTCCCAGGCTTGTCCCGGCGATAATTCGAGTCCATTGGCGCAACCCAATACAGAGGCTCAGGCTCACTGTTAGCTGTTACATCCATGTCTGAAGCCCCTACTATGGAATTCATATTGGTAATGGGCAGAAAGTTCAAAGCACCATACGTCGCGGCACCGCCTACCACCATGGCAACTAGGTATCGACTAATACTCATTGTTGAGCTCCTTCTGCACTTTGTGTCGTTAGATATTCAAACTCTGCTCGTCGCTTTGCTTGCTCTGATTGCAGTTGAATCAACTCAATCTGGGCGTTCATCTGAGCAATCTGCGCCATAATGACATCTCGATATCCACTTTCATTTGAGCGATAGGCATTCAGCGCCACGTCAGTACTTTGTTGAAATCCAGGAATTAAGGTATGGGTGTACAGGGCGATACGCTGCCCCAAAAGAGCGAGATCTGCCTGTAGTGAAAGGACTTGAGATTTCAGCTCATTGAGCTTCAACTCACGGTCGTACAAAATTGCGGAGCTTTTTGAACTGGCAGCTTTGACGTTAGCATCTAACCTCTGACTAGAAAAAATAGGTAACGAGACACTCACACCGACAGAAGCCAGATCTGCACGCTCCCGGCCATTTGCGTCTTCTGCACGATAGCCGTAAGAAACGTTAACGCCCCACTGAGGTTTGTATTGTTGCTGAGCGATCTTACGATCAAAATCAGACACTTGATGCTGCAAGTCCAAAATCCGCACCATCGGATGATTTGTCAGAAGATTGAGATCATAATTCGAATCATCAAAAGCTCCGCCACTCTGATCTAGTTCCACAAACTCGTAGTGCTTGATCGATGCCATTTGCGGCAAATATTGTGTTAACCGTGCTTTGGTTTGGTTTAACGCTTGCTGTATTTGGAAACTGCGTTCGCCAATCTTTGCGATCTCAAGTTCGCTGTTGACCAAGGCCTGTTGGCCCACTTTGTTGTAAGCAGAGCTGTAATTCCCAGCAATGGACTCATTCAGGTTCAGTAATAACCCTTCATTAATTTTAAGCACTTGAAGGGTGGCATCATAACGATACATATCAGCCCAGACATTAGAGATCACCTGTCGGATTTGGGCTTTTCGGTTAATCCTTGCAAAAGCTGACTGGTCCGCCTTCACATTAAATTGCGAGCCACTTAAGGACAAAGTGCTGCCCGCTGGGAACTGCTGTGAAAGACCCACAACCACTTGAGTCATGGCCTCTTGATTTATATCGAAACTGTCAACAGGCAAATTTGCCATGCCTAAGGACAGCTTGGGATCAGGCAACGATTGTGCGGACTGCGAACGTGCTCGCATGGATTGTTCTTGATCTACACTGGATTGCAACCAAGGATCTTGCTGGATCGCAATGTCTATTGCTTGATGTAGAGTAAGGGTATCTGCTTGCGCAAATGCTGCGCCTAAACCCAATACACATGAAATGGCAAGGTTCTTTGGTTTACCAAACCAAAGACTTGCTGTACCACGCTCTTTGCGCAGTACAAAAATACGGTAAGTCATAAATTGGAGCTCTTTTAAATACGCGTTATCAACGACCTTGCATCACAAGCAAGGCAGTAAATCGATATTTACAGAGCACCTATCGGAGGCATGTAAGGGGAAGGCAGAAGCGCCGAAGTATAAAATTGAGAGTCCACTTTAACGGGCTCTGACGTATCTATTAAGGACTGATAGACACTTTCGGACACTGGAAAAGAAAAACCACCGCAGTGTAAATCACTGCATTTTGAGTGGTCGTGGTCTGGAGCATCCATATCCGCACCACAATGATCACTGCTCATGGATTCTTGGCACATAGCCCCGTGGCTAGAATGATCATGCTGAAGCATTTGCTCTGGGGCAGACATATCCCAATACATTGCGGCAGCACTAACAGAATTGAAAGAAGACAAAAGCACAGCAAATAGCACAAAGGCTATTGTAGCGATTTCTTTAGTCTTAAGTTTCAATTCAATCATCGTGATCCACTTAGCAGGTATCAGGTTGGCACCAATATAAACGAAGCAACATGAAATATGCAATTGATTAACGCATATTTAGTCCAACCTAAAGTTAAAAGCTACCGACAATCCATTATCCGGTCAGACACTATCAGAAAGTAATCATCTTATTAGATGGGTACCATCAGATCATATCTGACCGAACTGACAATTTACTTATTGAAGCTAACGTCTGAAGGATCACCATTTGGCTCTAAAGTCACAACAAGAACTTCACCTGTTTCTGGATTGGTCACTTCAAAAATGAAGCTTTTACTCGTCTTTAAAACAAGTTGTAAATCTTGCCCTTTCAGTTCTTTCCAGCTTTTATCTAGCTTACCTGCTTCAAACCCCATATCCTGAAATGTCATGCGTTGGACAGTTCGCGCAGCTGATGCTTTCGCGGCATCATCACCGACCATTCCGTGACTACCGTGAGCCCATACTCCAGTTGAACTCATACCCAATGTAATTAATGACGCAACTAAGATTTTTTTCATTTTAAGGATTCCTATTAATTGTATGTTTAAAGTAGATGTGGGTTTTGATACTCACCGCTGAAGAACAGCATGATATCTATTGCTTGGTCTGTATCATTTCTAAAATACCAACCATGACTACCTTCGAAAGGCGCGATAAAGCTACCTTTCATCTCATTTACTGTAGTAATGGTATAACTCTTAAAATAGCCTGTTGTGTCGCCTTTGGGCTCACCGTGCATATCAACATAGACCGCTCCCCCATTTGTGAACCACTCAAAGTCCACTTGATTACCTTCAATCATGACCATTTTGTATTCCAAGCCAGCTTTTGGAGGGATCGTTAGCTCTACAGCCTCTCCTGCTGAGTCAGAATTAGAACCTGCCTTTGCGTCATCTGCTGCCGCTTTTTTCTCGGCCAAGGACTCCGGTGACAACTCAGTAAGGCCTAAAGCTTTACCTACGCCCGTTGGATCTAAGTTGTATTCGGCTGGCAAAATCGCCGTAACTAAAAGCACTAAACCAACAATAATTGCGCCAGTAGTCGCTTTCCATAAAGTCGAAGATGAGATCTGTTCAGTAGTCATATATTTTTAACCTGCAAAATAACCCGTTAATTGAAAACCTGTCAGCATCACACCACACGCCATTAGCCCTGCGTTGGTCATGGTTGCAAAACGTTTAAATGAAGAAGAGTGTCTCCATGCTGCTATCAAGATCAGTACGATAGCTAGCGCGGCAAATTGGCCCATCTCAACGCCGATATTAAAGGCGATAAGATTCGTTAGAAGGCCTTCTTCTGGAATATGAAATTCCTGAAGTTTGGTCGCCAAGCCAAAACCATGGAACAAACCAAAAATCAGAACCATTGCTTTTGTATTAGGCTGGAAACCTAAGACTCTCTTAAACCCACCAAGGTTATCAAAGCCTTTGTATAACACCGAAAGACCAATAATGGCGTCAATTAAGTAAGCATTGACCTGAATGTTAGCCAGCACTCCAGTCATTAGAGTAATACTGTGGCCAAGCGTGAATAGGCTGACATATAGGAGTACGTCTTTGCTCTTAAACAAGAAGAAAATAACACCGATCAAAAACAGGATATGGTCATAGCCCGTGATCATATGTTTTGCACCTATGTATAAGAAAGGTACGAATTGCACGCCAGTATTCAGTTGTAGAAAACTGCGCGTATTGTCATCGACTCCGTGAGCGAATGCTGTACCACTGGCTAGAATGGCCATCAGTAGCAAGCAAAGCGATAAAGCTTCTCTTCGATAGCGTTGCGCCCCAAGAAAAAACCGATTATCAATCGGTTTTTTAATTGGCATGAAAGGTTGGTTCAATAGCATTGGTCACCTATAAATTAATATTAAATAAAAGAGTCAAAGAAATGATGGAGTACGTCTACCAAGCCAGTCGAGATTACCGCTCCAATGAGCAAAGTGGTCAGGGTTGGCAAACTTCTCAAGGCTGAAAAAGCAGTCGGTGCTAATAACTGTTGCACTCGTTCACTAAGTTCCTGCTGATCCCAAAAGTAAGACATGGCCGCATTGTCATTGTGCATTTTCAGCTTAGCGACTTTGATCAAGGTGCTGGCAACATCGGTTTGTCTAGATTGTGTCGCCGCATACTGATCAGCTAGTTTTTCGGTGGCTAAGACAAAGTGTAACTTTATGGCCTTTGCCAGTGGATAAGGAAGATAGCAGCAAGCAAAAGAGACTATCGCCCGAGTAAAATTATCTCGTTTTTGCACATGAGATTGCTCGTGGGCAAGGATAATCTCTTCTTCCTGTTTTGAGGTGTTCTCAAGTAACCCCGTTGAGACATAAATCTTGGGGTTCAGCATGCCCACTGTGATAGCAAGCAACTCAGAGGTTTCAAGTAAACTCACGTTATCAGCTAATTTGCTGCTGACCGATAAACTCTGTATTCGTTTAGCGTAAATGACTTGTTCGAAATAGGCCTTGATCCACAATCCACTTGAGATCATTAACCATGTTCCTAACATAAGTAGCGAAAGGCCTTGCCATGATTGCCATTGAAACCAATCTAAATGATGCCAGTGTATAAGAGGTTCTAGAGCAAGCATTAAATGTAAATCAAACCAATGATCACTTAAACCAGACAACATCACTAGTAAGCCTGCAAGCCAAGGTGAGCACGCGCTTAAAAGAACAAGCCACTTTTGCTCTAGCGCAGATGACCGACGATACAGATAAAGAAGTACTGGCGAGAGCAATACCAAAGCGAAGCTGACAATGGCTCCGACCAGTAAGCTCATGCTCAACACATTGAAAAGTATCGCCAAGTTTCCAAACATCACTTCGATAACCCATTATCCTGTAGACGGCGCTGCTCAATAATATGTTCCAGCTGATTCAGGTCTTCCATACTCAACTCTGATGACAACGACACAAACGCTGCCATAAGACCCGTTTCATCACGACTGGTTTTAAAGTCGCTGGCGACATCCTTAATCAACTGAGCAATCAATTCCTCGCGCTCAACACGCGCTCGATATTGATAAGCATGACCTTGCTTAGACCGGCTCAGTAATTTTTTTTTGTACAATCGCTCTAAGGTGCTTTGAATAGTATTGAGCGAACTTTGACGCTCTTGGCTAAGAATAGCGTGTATTTGTTTTACATCCGCTTCCCCTTCTTGCCATAAGTAATTCAATACCAGTTTTTCAAGTTCACCTAAAACCATTGATACACTCCATTTGATAATTATTTATGCTCCCACAGAAAAAACCGATTGGCAATCGGTTTTTTGTAAGAGTAAGATCTAATGATCACCCCAAATGAGCCTATGACCATGTTTAGCCTATTAAAGAACGCAACCTATAGGAATCTGTTTTTGGCTCAAGTCATTGCGCTACTGGGCACAGGGTTCGCCACTATAGCCCTTGGATTACTTGCCTTTGAACTAGCGGAGGAAAATGCTGGATTGATATTAGGTACAGCGCTGTCGATTAAAATGATTGCCTATGTCTTTCTTAGTCCCATTGGCACCAGTCTGATTCGCCATTTACCTAGAAAAAAAGCACTTATTGCGCTGGATGTGATCCGCGCAGGCGTGGCCTTGATACTGCCGTTTGTTTCTGAGGTTTGGCATATCTTTGTACTAATTTTTTTACTACAGGCCACCTCTGCCTGCTTCACGCCCTTGTTTCAGGCGACTTTGCCAGACGTTCTACCCGACGAAGAGCAATACACCAAAGCCCTCTCTCTATCTCGCTTAGCCTATGATCTAGAAAATATACTCAGTCCAAGCCTCGCCGCACTGATTCTGCTATTCACCAGCTGGCACAGCCTGTTTTTAGGCACTACGGTAGGCTTTATCTTCTCAGCGTTATTGGTGCTGCAAGCGTCTTTACCTGTGGCTGAGAGCAATGCTGGAGCTCCTCAGCGTCGTTTTCTGGATAAAGTCACAAGAGGGATTCGCTTCTACTTGGCAACGCCACGATTAAAAGGGCTGCTGGCCATGAATATCGCTGTTACCGCAGCAGGCGCTATGGTGTTTATCAATACCGTCGTGATCGTTCAAGGGGAACTCGGCTTAAGCGAGCAAACAACGGCCACCACGATGATTTCCTTTGGTTGCGGCTCCATGTTTGCAGCCTTTGCCACACCTTGGCTGCTCAAACGACTATCAGAGCGAACTATTATGCTGATGGCCGCTACAATGTTAGTGGCCGGACTGATCATCACCTCAACGATAGAGACACTGAAGGGTATTATGATTATTTGGTGTGTGTTAGGCGCAGGTTATTCGTTTATTCAAACCCCATCGGGAAGATTGCTGAACCGATCCGCCCACAAAGAAGACAAGCCTGATTTGTTTGCCGCTCAGTTTTCCCTGTCCCATGGTTGCTGGCTAATTGCCTACCCCTTAGCGGGCTACCTCGGAGCAACGTATGGCATCGCTGTCACTTTCCAAATCTTTGCTGGGATTGCCTTGGCATCCATCCTATTGGCACTGCTTGTGTGGCCAAAAGAAAGCACCGCTGAGATGGAGCATTCACACGATGATCTGCCGCCTGAGCATCCGCATTTGAAGGATAAGCACAAAACGCATACACACACCTACGTAATTGATGATCTACATCATCATTGGCCGAAGTAGTGTCCAAGTCTTTTCGGCCATAGGCAATGAATCGAACGAGCTTTTCGGACATTAAGATTAACTTGTACCCTAGAACTGGACTTCCCAGACTTTACTAGACACCTATTAACGATCTTAAAATCAGGCGTTTAACGTCGAGTTTTATCGTCAGTTTGATACTCAATACCGGTTGGCTGTGATTCAAAAGAAACAATTGAGGGAGAAAATTCTAAATGAAAGCAGGCATCAAACTCTAAACCACTCTCGCACATTACTGTTGAAGAGTTCTTTCTACTCGCGAATTTGTAGATATTTTTGCTTGGACTTGGCTTACGCAAGTTGCGAGTGTACATACACCACACCTGTAAGTTGTAACTAAATAACAACTTAAACGTAGACTATGTCAGTCTTATGCTGCAAAGTTTGTCATCTTATGGTGGTTTTTTGTCACTTTATGGAGGAATTTACATTAGAAGAGTTAAGGTGGCATCTCCACCAGCCGCACCTCGGCACACGAGTCCACCGCTGTGGCTGCTTCCTTCCGGACCTGACCAGATTAACGGTTTATCGTTGCGAGGGGACCAGCGGAGACACCATAGAGGAGGCCCGTTGACCTTGGGACGCCATTATACGCACCCGACTTTAAAGCGCAACCCACTCTTTATATTTTTCAGTTGCTTAGGGCGATTTTCATATCTTCCCCTCTCCCTATTCAACATTAACCACTCTAGTTTCACGATTCATCGAAGTATCAAGATTGGTATCCGCGCTCGCTTCGAGTACCATACGCGCCATTATTGTTATGAGGACTTGTCATTGAAGCTGTTCGTTAAAAATCTCACCCATGTCGACTTATCTTACTTTTGCCCAGAGCGCGGCCTCTTGGGTGAAAGCTGGCACACGGATGTTGTATTAACCGGCAAACTCAATGATGAGAGTATGATTTGTGATTTCAGCATTGTTAAAAAGAAGATTAAGCAATGGTTGGATGCCCATATCGATCATACCTTAGCCATTCCTGCGCTAAACTCTGGTGCTGACATCACGACTCTGAGTGATGATCGTGTATCGTTTAATTTTCAACATGATGATGGACGTCAATTTCAGTGCATCGCACCAGCACAAGCGTTCTGCCAAATGCCTGTAGAACACATCACCCCTGAGAATGCAGCCGCATGGGTTGAGGCGCAAATCCTAGACCTTTTACCCGCAGAATTGGCCGCTGTTTCGATTCGCTTTTCTAAAGAACAAACCGATGCGCCCCAATACCAGTACAGCCACGGGCTAAAAAAACACGCAGGCAATTGTCAGCGTATCGCCCATGGTCATCGCTCTGTGATTGAGATTTATCGAAATGGCCAGCGGGATGAGGCGCTTGAAAAAGACTGGAGCCAACGTTGGGAAGACATCTATTTAGGTACGGAAGAAGATCTCATTGGGGTTATTGTAGAGGATGATTTACATTATCATCATTTCAGCTACGCCAGCGCTCAGGGCTTATTCGAGCTAAAAACCGATAGCCGTCGTTGTTATATGTTGGAAGTGGATACCACTGTGGAGTCATTATCCGATCATATTGCCCATACGCTGGCCAATGAAAATCCAGGCGATACCATTGAAGTACATGCCTTTGAAGGCATTGGTAAAGGCGCCATCTCAGAATGTAAGGTAGAAAAATGAGCTTAAAACCCTTTGAAATGTCGGCCAAAGGTACGGCTATTTCTCTAGACGAAATCTTTGCCAATATTAAAACCGACAAAGATGGCCTCATTGCCGCTATTGCCCAGCAGCACGACACAAAAGAAGTTTTGATGCTTGCTTATATGAACGAAGCCTCCATCCGTGAAACCCTCGAAACGGGTCACGTATGTTACTGGTCACGTTCTCGTCAAACCTACTGGCGTAAAGGGGAAAGCTCCGGCAACCGCCAAACACTGGTTTCCATGGCTTTTGATTGCGATGGTGATGCCATCTTGCTGCAAGTGGATCAAAAAGGGCCAGCCTGTCACACCAACCGCCGGGACTGTTTTTTCTTCCAAGTGAAAGATGGCCAAGTAATCGTCGAATCCGACCCAAAGTAGCCCAATAGCACGCACCAAAATGGACCGCCGCCTTTAAATCCTGCCCTAGCGGTCCACATTTCCCTAAAAAGTCTGACTTAACCTTGAATAAAGCATGACATAAATCATGCTTTATTTTGTCCAACTGGTTACTTTTAGCGCTATTAAAGCAACACATAGCAACAAATAGCACCAAGAAAATAACCACAACTATTTGAAAAATATAGAAAAAATGGACTTAAATTTGCAACTATGAGTATATAGAGGCAACACAGAAGGACATGTGGAGCATTTCAAAGCAAGAATTACATAATTACTAGGTGTCTATATGAGAAGTTTGTCAGTCAGAACGAAAATCCTCTCCCTCGTATTGCTGTTTACATTAGTCATACTCGCCACCACAGCGAACTCTGCACTAACCAGCAAATCCGTATCAAAAGATCTCCAAGCAGTGTCCACACAAAGCTTAGAATTGGTTAAAAACTTAGAGAAAGCACGTCAACTCTTACTTAAGCAAAGCGTAGAATTTGAACGCGGTTTTTTCCAGGTATCTATTGCCAAATCCATGGGTGGCTATGGGGTTGAGCTGATCGAAGAATCTGCCAACAACTTTCAAACCTACTCATCAGAGTTAAAGAATAGCTTAGAAGCCGTAAAAAACACGTTAACCGCCCTACCAGCCAATGAGCTGCTTGATACACTGGTGTCGCAAATCAGCGAACTGGAAACCGTGCAGTCTGACTTCCTATCTGCCAGCACAGAGACCTACGACTGGTGGATCAAACTCAAAACCATGCAAGCCAACAAAGCTCGCAAAGCTGCAGATGAAAACCTAGTTGTAATCAACAACAAAATGGAAGAGATCATTACCACCATCGATGCCTACAGCGAGCAGGTCTCTGCAGCACAAGGCGCTAAGCTAGATCAAGCACTGTACGCGAACTTTGGTTTAGCGGCAGTTCTTGTGGCGGTAGGAATTGTCTTCAGTATCATGATCATCAATGGCATCGCAGGCCCGCTTCGCAACGTTGTAAAACGTGCGGAAGAAATCGCAGCAGGCACCCTGACACGCAAAGACAAACCCACTACTCGTAAGGATGAAATCGGTTCTTTAGAGATGGCCTTTGACCGACTCGTGGATCAGCTTTCTGGCATTTTAGAAGACGTGTCTAAGTCCAGCCATGCTCTGACAGATGCAGCACACGATCTAAACCGAATCACTAATGACTCAGCCACAATGGTAGGTCAGCAACGTGCGGAAACCGCTCAAATTTCCAGTGCCATCCATGAAATCCAAGGTACTGCTGTACATGTCTCTGAGTCCACAACGGAAGCTAGTCAGGCAGCCCACTCTGCAGAGTCAGCGGCAGAAGACAGCACCCGTATTGTGGAATCAACCATCCGTACTATTGAGTCTTTAGCCACGGAAATTAGTGGCTCCTCTAACACCATATTAGAGTTAAAACAAAGCACCGATGAGATCAATAATATCTTGAATGTCATTCTAGGGATTGCAGAACAAACCAATCTATTGGCCTTAAACGCGGCCATTGAGGCTGCCCGCGCCGGTGAACAAGGTCGAGGTTTTGCCGTGGTGGCAGACGAAGTACGACACTTGGCACAAAACACCCAGAATGCCACACAACAGATTGAAACCATGATCCAGCAACTTCAATCTGGCACTACGGAAGCAGTACGTGCCATGAAAGCTAGCCACGAACGCTCTACCGAAGCGGTGAATCAAGTTCGTGAGGAAGGTGCGACCCTGTCTAATATCACCATTGCTATTTCACAGATTCGTGAAATGAACGATCTGATTTCGACCACAGCAGAAGAACAAGCTGCTGTCACGACGGAAGTCCGCCGCAACGTTGACACCATCACGGATATTGCTGAACGTACTAACGAGTCCATCAACGCTATCAGTGGTCGTGCGGATCAATTGGCGTCTCTTGCCACCTCCCTATCTAGCAAAATCAGCTACTTTAAGGTGTAATCGATATTCAGCCCGCAGACTCCTGCGGGCTTCTACTTCTGCTCAATCTTAGGAGTTCCTATGTGCCGTTGGATGGCCTATAAAGGCAAGCCAGTCTATTTAGAAGAATTACTGTTTCAACCGGACCACTCACTGATTCACCAAAGCCTGAGTGCTCGTAAATCAGAAGTCACCGTCAATGCGGATGGCTTTGGTTTGGGTTGGTACGATGAGCGAGAAGAACCAGGCCTGTATCATGAAATCCTCCCAGCTTGGAGCGACTGCAATCTAAAAAGTCTGGCTCGTCATATTAAGAGTGGACTCTTCTTTGCCCATGTACGCGCCTCCACGGGAGCCTCCACTGCACGGTCAAATTGCCATCCATTTAGTTATAACGAGTGGTTGTTTATGCACAATGGCCAAGTAGGTCAATACGATGAGCTACGTTGGCAAATTGAACGCTGCATCCCTGAAGAGCTCTATGGTCACCGCCGCGGCGGCACGGATTCAGAAGCCATCTTTTTGATGATGGTTGCGAACGGTTTAGAGCGTGATCCTAAAGTGGCCATTGAAACCACTTTGAACCAAATTTTAGACATGATGCACACCAAAGGCATCACAGACCCCCTACGTTTTACCAGCATACTCTCCCATGGCAGCAAAATGTGGGCAGTGCGCTTTTCCAGTGATGAACACGCTCCCTCTTTGTACTACAAACGTTTCGCAGAACATGTTGTGGTCGGCTCGGAGCCACTGGACTTGTCTGGGGATGGCTGGGAACAAGTTCAACCAGGCCATATTATGACCATTGAAGACCTGACCTTTCGTAGCGAGGCCATGTTTTAACAAGCGCCATACTCACCCGCAAAAAATCGCCCTATAAAAAAATGCGCCTCATTGGGCGCATTTTTATTGTGACTTTGCCAGTGTTACTTTACCCGTGATAGGAGATTAAGTGTCCACTTTTTCCGCGTCACGGTAAGCGTAGGTCGCATCGAAACGGGACTGGATCCAATCACCACTCAAAATAGGTGCGTATTTAGCGGGTGACGTAGAACTTTGGCATGTAGGCACACAGGCCACATTGGTTTCGTAATCTGGTTCAACAAAGAATGGGAAGGAGTAACGGTGTACACCTGTTTCAGAGGCACGAACTCGGTGTGCCGTGGACACATACTCATCATTAGTCCAGCGTTGCATAAGATCACCAATGTTAACCACTAGAGCACCTTCCATCGGTGTTGCTTGCACCCACTCCCCATTACGGTGTTTCACTTCCAGACCACCAATGTCATCTTGTAATAGCAAAGTCACACAGCCATAGTCGGTATGGGCGCCAGCGCCATTATCATGTTCAATACTTGGACGTGGTGGGTAATGGATCATGCGCAGTACGGTCACATGATCCGTAAAGCAACGGCTAAAGAAATCGGCTTCCAACTGCAGAGCTTCCGCCATGGCTTTCAGTAGATCCTGAGAGACACCAAAGGCCGTCACATAGTAATCATGCAGGGTTTCCATCACCACAGGATCTGTTGGATTCTGATTCGGCCCATACATTTTTGGGTATTTTTGTGCCAATGGATGATCTGCTGGTAAATCCAAAGCCATATCAAACGTTTCTTTCCAATCGGCCTTATGGACTTCGTCTAACTGCTCTTCACCGACACCGCCGTATCCACGGTGGTTAACGCTGTTTTTAATGTCAATTTTAACCTTATCTGCCGTAGGCTGAGCAAAAAAACGCTTCGCCGCGGACATCATGCGCTTAACCAAGGCTTGATCAATATCAGTATTAATAAGGTAAAAAAAGCCGATTTCTCGACAAGCTTTATCAAGCAGTTGTATTTGCTCAGCACGAATACCAGTGTCCGAACTCGTTAGCTTAGAGAAATCAATTAATGGAATGCCCATTGTTGCTCCGATCAGTCTTCATTTTGTCGTGATGCTAGATGTACTAGCTTGGTATGTTTGGGATTAAAGCGCTTTAGACCTGCTTCCGCGAAATCCACATAAATCATCTGTTTGCCATCCATCTCTTGGCGAACCACCACACCTTGTCCATATTGATCGTGGCGCACTTTATCTCCAGGCTTCAACCCACCCCGTAGGGCCTTAGGCGCATTAAAGGTTACCTCAGGAACACCTTCCGCCTGCCGCTGATAACGCTCTAAATGGCTGGCTAACTGGGCATTTAAAGGCTCTGCACCTCGGCTCCGGTCAAATACCTTTTGCACAACAGTGGGCTGAGCCTCAAACACAAAGCGAGACAAGCTTCCTTGTCGCGCCAGTTGGGAGCGTATGTTACCCGCCTGCAGTAGTTTGATGTCTTCGCCGCTCGGGCTTTCCAAAAACACCAAACGCTTACGCGCACGGGTCATGGCCACATAAAACAAACGGCGTTCCGCTTGCATTTGCGCCGCCGCTTGACGGTCAATGCCACTTAAATCCTCGTCATAATAAGGAAACCGCCCTTCCTGTAAGCCAGACATCATCACCAGATCAAACTCTAGGCCCTTGGCCTTGTGAATGGTCATAAGGTGCACCCCATGGGTGTGTTGGGAGTCCTGCTCATTAAGTTTGACCAATTGTGCAATAATCGTACCTGCATCGCTAGCCACGCCTCGAACATAACTCAAAAAAGCTTCGCAAGTGGCGATCTTTTCTTGGGTTTGAATATCCTTGCTACTGGTATTTTCAAAGTAACGATAGATCCCCAGTTTATCGATGGTGGCCAACAAACCTTGCTCTGGGGTTTTGTTATACAGAGTTAGACTTCGCAACCAGTCGGCACGTTCGGCGATTTTCTTGCCTTTCCAGCCTTCTTTTTGCTCTGAAAGGGCCACCAGCAAATCAGGAATCAGATGTGGGGCTTGACGAGCTTGGGTTAAAAGCCGACTGCGCTCTGCTGCCACATTGGTCACATTAGGGATAGTGACCAAATATTCGATGTCCGCCGGATCATAAAAGATAGAAGGATTTTGCAGACCACCCGCCATTACAGCCAAGTAGGCCATTAGCATGCGAATTTGCCGATTATCCAGTAAAGGAGAGTCCCCATGCAGTTGATAAGGCACTCCTTTATGCATCAGAGCGAGCTGCACTGGCACCATATCACTGTACAAACGCACCAAGACTGCGCTGCTTTCTAGGCTTTCACCGGCTTCATGCCAACGTTTTAACTCACGCATCAGGGCTTGGCCAGGTAAACTAGATTGGGCGAAATCAATCTCTGTGGCCGCCCCTTGGCCTATCACCATTTGTTCCGTCTGATTCTGGGACACCACACAGGTGGCCATCATGCCAACGCTATGACCAAATCTAAAGCTACAGGCTAACGGGTAAGACGCTACGTTTGGAAAGTCATCATCATACTGCTGGGCCATGATTTGCGGTGACGCCCCACGCCACTCATAAATACACTGTTGCACATCTCCCACGATCATCCATCGTGCAGCAGAACCATATAGAGCCTTCAGCAGTTCGTACTGACATGGATTGATGTCTTGAAATTCATCAATCAAAAGAAAGTCATATTCAGGTACCAGAGTGCGGATGTAATGACGCTGTGCTTCATCAGAGTTATCGATCAAGGCATAAGGGTCAGACAATAAATCAGAGAAAAAGCGCATCTTAGATTGACGGCGCAAATTCTCAAGTTGGTCATATAGATTAGGGAAGTAACGACATTCACGGGACCAACCACCCTCTTCATACACTTCTGTCGGGCTGATACTGGCGGCTTTCACTTGGTCTACAAACAGCAAGAAGTCTTCTAACCAGTCCCGTTCATCTTGGATTACCAAGTCGACATCTTTACGCTGTAATCGCTGGCGAGCCTCTCTAATGAGCTTGATCAACGAGAATTCATCTGTGATCAAGCGGGCTTCAGGCAAAATATTACGCTGCTCTAAGCGCTTGCATAAGCGCATACCAAAAGCATGAAAGGTCATTACTTGTGGTAAGCGGGCGCTGCCGCGCCCTTGTTGGGACAGCTTTAAGCGCTCCGTAAATTCTTCTTGGGCGCTTTTATTGAACATAAATACGCCAATCTTCTCCGGCGATACGCCTTGGTCAATCAGGTATTGGATACGCCCTATGAGAGTGGTGCTTTTGCCCGCCCCAGCGACCGCGATCACCTTTGCGTGCTGGTCGAGAGGATGTTCTATCACCGCCTGTTGTTCAGTGGTGTAAGAGTAGTTAAACAGGTTGGACATCAAACGGTATCAATCTAAGTAATTAGTCTTCAAACAGGTGGCCGATTTCCCGGAAAGCAAGATGTTCGCGGCCGGCGATTTTAGCCAGTGACTCACCGCAGACCACGAGACGACGTTGAAAGCGCGCAAAGAACACGCCATTTGCACGGGCCACAAGGGGATGGGCACTGTTTTCAACATCGTCACACATGAGGTCAACCACTTCACCGATCACCTCACCGGCTTCCACTTGTTCCCCTAGGGCTTTATGGAAGCATGCAATGCCTGCGACAGGGGCTTTCACCAAATCCATCGCATCGAGTGGATAATAGGTCACTTTAGAATCATCGATTTTAGGCGTTTTACCCTCAATCACACCCCGATAAATCAAATACTGATACAGCGCCTCGGCGTCTTTTTCTGCCAGCTCATGGGAGATATCATTTTCGCCACGAAGCTCAAGGGTTAAGGAGCGACAGCCCCAAGGCATCAAGTGGGCATAATGGGACTTTAATTGTCGCCAGACAGACACATTGGTCTCATCGAAAGACTGCACTCCGGTGTCCAATTCTGACAGGGCCACGTCTGCCTCGAGTAAACCCAGTAACGGACGAAAGTAGTCCTCAAACTCTTGGGCCACATAAGCGTGCATGCAGGCCTCACCAGAACAATGAAGATCAAGCACTTCATCGGCATCCATTGACAGTGCTAGCAAGGTTTTGCGTAACCCTTGTAACTCAGTCAACTCAGGCAAGTTAGCCAGCTCATGACGAATAGCCTGACGCACGAGGGTCACATTGGCTTCTATGTCCCCCGAGATCTGATCATTTACCACGCGAGCTACCTTGTCTCCGAGCTTCGGCCAATTGCGATTGAAGTTGCCGCCCCCATCAGAGAAAGCAAAGCGGCCGGGGATGTAACCATGGAAGTTTTGTCCTAGACCAATGGGATTAGCCACAGGCACCACGATCACCTCACCCTCGATGAGATCCTTCTCTTGCGCGATCTTGAGTTTTTTAATCAAGGTATTGAGTACCAAAAACCCCGGCCACTCATCCGCATGTAAGCCCGCCTGCAGGTAAATCTTTGGCCGAGCCCCTGGCGTGCCAAAATGATGAGCCTTAACTATGCGCTGAGTGCCAGGGGTGGCACTCGGAAGAGTATGGGAATATATCTGGTAACTCATGATCTAAACTTTCCCTTAATGCGTAATTCCGAACAGTCGTTTTTACGAAGTAATTATTGGAACGACATGGTACGCTAAAAGCGCTTTCGAATAAAAAATAAATCCTTGTAAGAAAAAGAATTTCTGCCCGTCTAACCCTGAGACGTCGACCATAGGAGCTAGGATGAAAACCTTTAATACCCTCAACTCAATCTGCCTAATAACACTAGGTATGAGTCTCCCCTTATACACCCAAGCCGCTAACCAAGACTGGACTGACACGGTCAATGCAGCCAATGGCCAAACCGTTTACTGGAATGCATGGGGGGGAGCAGACAATATTAATGGCTATATTCAGTGGGTCGCGGATCAAGTAGAAGCTAAATACAATATTGACCTTGAGCACGTAAAATTAACCGACACAGCCGATGCCGTTAACCGCGTTCTAGCGGAGAAAACCGCCGGTAAATCCTCTGATGGTTCCATTGACCTCATCTGGATTAACGGTGAGAACTTCCGTGCCATGAAAGACAACGGCCTTCTTTACGGCCCGTTCGCAAACGACTTACCTAATTACAAAGCCTATGTGAACCCTGAAGCGCGACAAAGCTTGACCCAAGATTTCGGTACTGCGGTGGATGGCATGGAATCTCCTTGGGGCATGGCCCAAGTGATCTTTATGTATGACACGGCGCAACTTAGTCAACCCCCTAAATCCATGGGGCAGCTACTGGCCTACGCTAAGGCACACCCCGGTCGCATCAGTTACCCTGAACCTCCTCAGTTCCTAGGTTCCACCTTTTTAAAACAAGCGCTTCACGAGCTAACACCCCACAAAGCTGCTTTGTTACAGCCAGTGAATACCATTGATTTCGATAAGGTCACACAACCCTTGTGGGACTACTTAGATCAATTACATGACGTCGCATGGCGCAGTGGTGAAGTATTCCCTTCCTCAGCAGAGGAAATGATGCGCTTGCTTGATGACGGGGAAATTGACGTGGCGTTGAGCTTTGATGTCTCTGCCGCTACGGTGCAGATTGATCAAGGTAATTTGCCAGAGACTGTGCGCTCCTATGTATTCACCCATGGCACCATCGGCAACACTCACTTTGTTGCCATTCCTTACAACTCAGGCGCCACGGAAGGAGCTCAGGTAGTGGCTAACTTCCTACTGTCCCCTGAAGCGCAAGCCTATAAACAAAATCCCACCGTTTGGGGGGACTTGAGTGTGTTGGACTACAACAAACTAAGTAATGATCAGCAACAATTGTTTGACCAGTTACCAAGCGGTATTGCGACACTCTCAATCGAAGAACTCGGTACCACCTTACCAGAGCCTCACAGCTCTTGGATGGAAGCCTTAGAGAAAGAATGGCGTAGCCGCTACGCTAACTAATGGCGCGTCTTCCTTCTATTGTAAAAAGGTTATCTTGGATCTTACTGGGAGTGCTCTGCACTCCCATATTGGTCGGTGTCACAGGTGTCTTGTTGCCCAGCTTTGGCGTAGAACCTGCTTTTGGACGCTATGCACTTAACCTCTCCCACTGGCATGCATTAGGGCTAGAACCAGAGTTTTGGTCTGGGTTATGGCTCAGCATTAGCTCAGGATTCTTGGCGACCCTATTGGCCTATTGGTTCGCCTCCAGCCTGCTGGTGTCCTGCTATCACAGGCCATGGTTTCAACGTCTACAGTCGTTTATTACGCCGATCTTATCCATCCCCCATGCTGCCATGACCATTGGGCTGTTGTTCCTTCTTGCCCCCTCAGGCTGGTTAGCACGTTGGTTCAGCCCATGGTTGACAGGATGGGACCGACCACCAAATTTACTGACCACCCAAGACCCTTTTGGCATTTCTCTGATCCTCGCGCTCGTCATCAAAGAAATGCCTTATCTATTATTTGCTCTATTAGCGGCGGTCACACAATTGCAACCTAATCAGCACATTGATACCGCTCGTTTACTGGGGTACCAACGTACCACTGCTTGGCATTTTATTGTCTTACCACGGCTCTATCCCTTAATTCGCTTACCGATTTTTATTGTGCTGGCATTCAATTTAACCGTGGTGGATGTGGCTATGATTATTGGCCCCAATACCCCTTCAACCTTGGCTGTGACGCTACTACGCTGGTTTAATGACCCTTCTCTAGCAATGGGAGGTATCGCCAGTGCTGCAGCCATTGTTTTAGCTCTGGCAGTCGTGATCACTATGCTGGTTTGGCATGGCTTAGCAAAATCAATGATTGCCCTGCGCCATCGTCAATCTCTAGTGGGCAAACGCCGCAGCGAGACACAGTTGATCACTCATGTGGGTACGGCAGGAGCCTATATTACCCTCGCCCTTTCCCTGCTCACTCTGTTGATACTGCCCCTCTGGGCCTTTACGCGTCGCTGGCGCTTTCCTGATAGCTTGCCCAACACTTGGACCAGTGACAATGTCACCAGAGCCAGCCGTTCATTGATTGAACTCGGTGGGCAATCTTTGTCCTTAGCGCTCGTCTCAACCACACTGGCCCTTGCCATCACTCTGGTATTTTTAGAGCGATCTCACGCTAAAAAGGCCTTTGGGCACCTGGTCGACAAACTCATGTATGTGCCGATAATTTTGCCGCAAATCACGCTTCTATTTGGGGTACAAGTAGGTTTATTGTGGCTAAACCTCCATGGCACTTGGTGGAGCGTGGTAGCGCTTCATACTTTGTATGTAGCGCCCTATGTGTACTTAACTTTAAAAGGCCCTTATCTGGCTTATGATCAACGCTACGTTGAACAAGCCAATCGCTTACGTCAAACACCTTTGCGTAATTATGTGGACATCAAGTTAGCCATGTTAAAAGCCCCTCTGTGGGCCACTTTTGCCATCGGTTTTTCGGTCAGTATCGCCCAGTACTTACCCACATTGATGGCAGGAGAAGGCCGTATTACCACCCTTACCACGGAAGCCGTGTCTCGCGCTGCCAGTGGCGATCGCAAGCTGGTGAGCGTGTTAGCCTTAGTACAATCCCTATTACCGTTAATGGTCTTTTTAATGGCCATGGTGATCCCAAAATACTGGACACCTGTACGACTCTCTTTAAGGAAACGCTTGTGTTAACTCTGTCGAATGTGTCTCTGACATTGAATAACGAATATCTGATTAAAGACTTTAGTGCCGAAATCAGTGCAGGAAAGGTATTAGCCGTAATGGGGCCAAGTGGCGTGGGTAAATCCAGCCTATTAGCCTATGTGTCTGGCACCCTAGCACCCGAAATACAGGGCAGCGGATCAGTCACACTGGACCACACTGAACTCACACAAGTCGCCACTGAACAGCGACGACTTGGACTTTTACAACAAGCCCCCCTGCTGTTCCCTCACCTTAGTGTGATGGAAAATGTTTTGTTCGCCATACCGAGAGAAGTCAGTAAATCTTTACGACGGGAACAAGCCAAGGCGGCGTTAGCAAGCGTAGGGTTAGAGCAGCATGAAAATAAACTTCCGGAGCAACTCTCAGGAGGGCAACAAGCGCGCTTGGCATTAATCAGAACCTTGAGCGCCAAGCCACAGGCTTTGTTGTTAGATGAGCCCTTTAGCAAATTGGACAAGGCTCTGCGACAAGACATGCGTGAGTTGGTTATGAAGGCCGTCTGCACACACCAGATCCCAGCGATTCTTGTGACCCATGACGAGGATGATGCCCGCGCCATGGCCTTTCAAACCTGCTATTTGTCTGGTGCATCCAACACATAAATAGCCGTACCGCTCAGGTCGGCAGAATGAATGGTGAAGCTAGTACCAAGGCCGCTGGAAAAGCCCCTTGAGCCTCCAGAGATCCCTGTTGAAACCCCAGTGCTAACACCCCCGGTCCCATTCGCACCTTTGATAATGACGCCATTTGCACCCAGTTTTGCCGCCTCTTCTACTAACTCTTCTGTGGCAGCATCCACGCGACCCTGTTGTGAAAAGCCACGACTACTGGAAGCGGTGACCGTTGCGATCACTTCATAATCACGCTTAGGCGCTTCGGAATACACAGTGACCTCAGTGGGATCAACCGCAGGACGCTCAGTCCCAGTCACCACATGTGAGCTGGAAGCACAGGCAGACAATATAAAAGCCGCACCGATACCACTTAAAATTTTTAGCTTATTCATATAGTTACCTCCGATTAGCTTGTCATTAGTTATAGTTGAATTGAATTTTAACAACAACGCTAGCCCCTGATAGTTCACATATTTCCCTATTCTTAACACGCTTAGGCCACCTCAACCCTGTTGATTTAACGACAAGTGTTTTCTCTTTAACGTATATACCGGATAATCATTCACCTAATAGAAACACTATAAAAAATCGCCTAATTAAGCCTACTCAAGGAGTCTTATGATCATCCAACAAAACGTTGTCGAGCTGACCACCCCAACTGGCCCTATGCGCTGCCAAGTCTATCGACCTCAGGCAGACGGCGAGTTCCCTTGCGTAATCTTCTATTCAGAGATATTTCAGATCACAGCACCGATTGAGCGCACAGCAAAAATCTTGGCTGGTCATGGGTTTGTGACCGTGGTGCCAGAAGTTTTCCATGAATTGAACCCTATCGGTACCGTATTAGCCTACGATGACGCAGGCAAAGACAAAGGCAACGAAGACAAATTCACCAAGCCCCTAGAACACCATGACAGTGATACAGTTGCCATGATTGAGTTCTTTGAACAACAGAGCTACTGCTCTGGCACATTTGGCGCTATGGGAGTATGCATTGGCGGCCACTTGGCCTATCGCGCAGCGTTGAACCCACGAATTTTGTCTTCCTTCTGCCTATACGCAACAGACATTCACTCCAATACCTTACCTTGCGATGAAGGCAACGACTCCTTTAGCCGAACTCAAGATATTCAAGGTGAGATCACTATGATTTGGGGCAAACAAGACCCCCACGTCCCTACAGAGGGTCGCCAAAAGATCTATCAAAAACTGATCGATACGGAGCGAAACTTCACATGGCATGAATTTAACGCCCAACATGCTTTTATGCGTGATGAAGGAGACCGATTTGATCCCGAACTGGTTTTAGAATGTTATAAAATGGCCGTCGATCAATTTAGACGCACCCTATAAACTGCAAAGCTACTATTTAAAAAAGCCCTGTTAAACAGGGCTTTTTTAGTTATAAAACCAGACTCTAAGCCTTGCTAAGCCTACATCTTTACATTTCCAATTACTCTACTGACAATTCTGGATGAATTTCTGAAAAAAAAATGTTTACAGAAAACTGAATTGATCATTTTAACTCGAACCTTAACAATTACTCCCAAGCTTAAGGACACAGCAAAAGCCCATAAACTTAAATTAAATCTAAATTGGAAACGGGTTATTTAAGTTAATAAAATGCGCTGATTTATTAATGGATTAATTTTAAGTACTAAAAATTCACTTATGACAATTTAAAAGGGAAGCGACATGAACACTATCAAACCAAAATACCTTGTAGGCTTAATGATGGTTGCCGCATTTACGACTGCATGTAGTGAAAAGATGCCTCAAGTAAATGATCAAAACTGTACGCAAACTTCAATTAATCAAATTGAAGATAGTGAAACCCGTGACAAGTTTTCTGATGAGTGTTTTGACTACCGCATGGAGCAAGGCAAGGAAAAAGCCTCTAACCTAATGGAACAAGGCGCGGATAAAGCAGAGGAAATGTACGACGACGGTGTTGACGCAGCAGAAGACATGTACGACTCCGCAGCAGACACAGCAGAAGACATGTATGACGATACTGCTGACGCCATGGAAGACGGCGCAGATGCAGCAGAAGACGAAATGGATTCAGCAACAAACTAAGCGCTGCTCTTTTCTACAGTTCCCCGCTTGTAGAAACAAATAAGCCGGCAATCAATGCCGGCTTATTTATGTTTAATTTTTAAATCTGTATTTAATAGATTATTCTTTCACTTCCATAAAGCGACGCGCCCATTCACGACTTTCATCAAGGGTTGAATAACGCTCAGACAACTCAGACGCATTTAGTTTACCTTCCGCAATATTACGTTGCTCACGTAAACAATCATATGTGGCTTTAATCGCAGCAAAATAAGCCGCATGACCATTTACAACAATACGAACACCATTTTTGGCTAAGCGCTCTTTATCTGCTAATTCTGGATTACCGTATGCCACTAACATAAGAGGCACCGTGACATGCTTAGAAATGGCTTCTAAATGATCGAAGTCTTTCACGCCCACCATACAGATACCATCTGCACCTGCCGCTTGGTAAGCCAAAGCACGCTCAATCGTCTGTTCCGTAGTCAACTGCCCTGCGTTAGTACGTGCGATGATTGCCATGGTCGGATCTATACGAGCCTCTAAAGCTGCTTCGATTTTGCCAACAGCCTCGTCTAGAGGAATCAAGTCGGTCGACTTGTGTCCAAACTTAGCGGGCAACAAGGTATCCTCGATGGTTAACGCTGCCACACCAGCACGTTCTAACTCAGTAATGGTGCGCATCACATTCAAGGCGTTGCCGTAACCATGGTCAGCATCCGCAATAATAGGCAGACGCGCCACACGACCAATACGAGTGGCCTGCTCTACAAATTCACTCAGGGTGATTAACGCAAAATCTGGCGCCGCCAAGACCTGCAAAGAAGCCACTGAGCCACCCAGAATCCCCACTTCAAACCCTAGGTCCTCTGCGATACGAGCTGACATCGGATCAAATGTCGATGCGGTGTAATAACACTGATCACTGTCTAACAGTGCGCGAAAGTCCTTACGAAGGTCATGTTGGGAAGGGGTAGCCATTCCAATACTCCTGACGAAAATCTAAGCATCTGCATTGAATTAACAGATGAAAAGCAAAGTTTATGAATGACGTTATTTTATCTAACTTAACCACGAAGCGTCACCTAAATGCCGTGAACCAAAGCTCCAAAAGCCCTTTTTCGCCGCTTATGTTGAAAATTAACCACATCAATAGTGGTTATCCATTTGGTCAGGATTTTCTAAATGCTTCCATTCTGTCAATAACTTGTATAGGGTAACAACCCCGTTGCCAAACGTGACGTGTGACAAAGCTTATAAGAGGCTTTTCTCTTATATTCCAATTATCACAGCTTGAGGAGTTCATCATGAGAAAGACAGAAACACTACTCGGAAAGTATTGCGATCCGGTCACCCATGCTGAGTTTCTGGTGGTTGAAGTAACTAAAACAACATCAGAACAAGAAGGAGCGTCCGGCCAACGCCGTTTTACTACTCGCTCATCCTACCAAACATTCGACGGTCAGCCCCTGCAATTAGTCAGCGGTCTGAATAAAGATAAGTTCATGATGCACACAAATAACCGTGTATTAGAACGCATTCGCTCTAAGCACTAGTAAGATCGTTTTATAAAGGCCATCAATCAGGGCATTACTGCCCTGATTGATCTTGGTTTCTATCTATTGGGTGCTGCTTCAATATAATGTTGATACATATTTGCTGAGCGGAAAATATCTTCACAATAAGAAGACGGCTCTCGCACCACAATCTTTCCTTTTCCTAGCGCGTCCATTCGTTTGTGCAAATAAGCGATCATCCCTAATGCAGCTGAATCCAGGTAACTAACACGATTACACACCAATTCGACCTTCCCTGAGTCGGCTATGACTTGCGCACACTGCTCTTCGAACCAAGTGTACGAGTCAAAGGTGAACTTTTCTGGTAACGGAATCATCACCGAATTGATCATCTCACAGACTCCACATCATTGGGGCACTAGGCCCACCACTAATGACACACAAATGAACGTTCAAAAAACGAACAACTACCATTTTTAACATTTCGCAACATTTAGCAAGAGGCTTTACCTTTAAAAAGCTCATTGTTTATGGCTTTTCACACCATCTATCAACTGGAATCAAGTCGGCAGCATAAAAGTATATATTACTGTATTACGACTCATTTTTAACATTGGATTACATCCCGTTACATTCAGATGCTAAAGCCATTCATTTCGGCGCCGACAATCCAATCTGCTAAAGACATTTTTTATCGCGTTATGTCTATCGGAAATCTTGAGTAATACCTGAGGGAACTCTATATTTTATTGATATTAAGAGAATAATTGGGATTCTTATGAATGCTTTTGATCAAGATGTAGATAAAGAACTCAGCTCCCCTAAAGGGTTACATTGGTATCACTGGGTAGTCATTTTTTTATCATTGATGCTAACGTTTGGTGCTTATTACATCTCTGAAAAGCAAGTCCAGCTCAAGATGGAAAGTCAGTTTGAATTCCAATCACAGCAAATAATAGAGCTAGTGAAAGAGCGCATGGTGCGTTACGAAGAAGCTTTACGAGCTGGCACCGCTGCATTAAAAATGCTGCCCACCTCTGCGACGAGAGACGACTGGAGAAAGTTTGAACAGAACCTTGAAATTGATGAGCGTTTTCCAGGCATCAACGGTATTGGTGTCATTCACTATGTTCCACCCGACAAACTTTCTACCTATCTTGCATGGCAAAGAGAAACCATGCCGGAATATCGGACCCACCCAGAACATAGTGTTAATGAATATTGGCCGATTACTTACATTGAACCTCAAGATACCAACTTAAAAGCAGTTGGGTTAGATATGGCCCATGAGAACAACCGATATACTGCAGCGAAAAAGGCAAGAGATACGGGAGAAGCCAGTATCACCGCCCCCATCACATTAGTTCAAGATGATCAAAGAACGCCTGGCTTTCTATTTTATGTGCCATGGTACGACACAAGGCGCTACCCTGAATATGGTTCGGATGATAATGATTTCATGGGGCTTGTGTACGCCCCCTTCATTATGAATAAGTTAATGGATGGTACATTGGAAAATGCGAATCGTCTCATTAACTTCAGCATTCATGATAAGGAAACATTGCTTTATACAGAGCTAAATTCTAACTCTAATGACTTAGATGCCGACCCACTATTTACCCGCACTGAAACCCTTGAACTTTATGGTCGACCATGGCGTTTTAACCTGCAGACCACAACAGTATTCCGTGAACAACAAAGTCATACCCAACCTTATACAATTCTTGTTGGGGGATTGATTATTGATTCATTGTTATTGGCAATCTTCCTTATTTTGGCTCGCTCAAATCGCAATGCAGTGGCATATGCTAATCGCGTGACTGACAGGCTTAAGCAACGTAACGACGAGCTGGAGTTTATGAGTGATTCGCTAAAAGAGAAAAATCAGAACTTAGAAGAAGCTAACGCAGAGCTGGATCAGTTTGCCTTTGTAGCATCCCATGATTTGAAAGCGCCTTTGAGAGGCATCCAACAACTTGCCACCTGGGTAGAAGAAGACAGTGGCGAACTCCTACCTGAAGATACAAAGGGTCATCTTACATTGATGAAGAGTCGAATAGCGCGTTTAGAGCGCTTATTGGATGATTTATTAGCCTACTCTAGAGTTGGTAGAAAAGATGGAGAGCAAGAGATAATTAAGCCTAAGGATTTAACACTCGATGTTTTCAATCTGCTAAATCATGAAGGCAAATTCGAGCTGTCTGGGGACATGGATAATAGAGAGATTAAAATTTTCTCTACACCGTTCGAGCTGGTGATGCGTAATTTAATTAGCAACTCAATGAAACATCACGACAAAGAAACAGGACATATTAAGGTATCCATATCCGTTGACTCAAACTGGGCCTCAGTTGAAGTATCCGATGATGGCCCTGGTATCCCAGAAGAGCATCAAGAGAAAGTGTTTGAGCTTTTCCATACATTGAAGCCACGGGATAAAGTTGAAGGGAGTGGATTAGGACTTTCTCTAATTAAGAAAGTACTAGAAAGGTTTGGGTGTGATTACAAAATGCAGAAGAATGATAAGGGTGGCCTTAGCTTCTTCTTTACTTGGCCTGTCGAGTTAGTGAAGATGGACGATGTAGACAAGTAGAAATGCCTTTGTAGCTTTGGAGAAGCATGGATATTCTTATTATTGATGATGATGCTGTCGATCGGATGTCAGCCATTAGAACATTAAAAAATGCGGGGCTGAATACTGGAGAGATAGATCAGGCGGACACTGGGACAGAAGGCATTCAGAAAGCACTGTCTAAGCATTATGACGCCATTCTACTGGATTATCAGATTCCCCCATCCAACGGGATTGAAGTATTAAGAGAAATCCGAGGCAGTCTCGGCAACTCCACAGCCATTATTATGTTAAGTCATAGTAATGATGAGGCTTTGGCACTTTCATGTATTGAAGCGGGTGCACAAGACTTCATCATGAAAAGCGAAGTGTCAGTTACTCGCCTGAAACGATCAATATTGATTGCGTCTGAACGTAATACCCTCGAAAAACAGGTGGAAAAAAGCAACAACCAATTACGAGAACTCGCTGAACGCGACACACTGACAGGTCTACGAAATAGGCATGTATTCGACACCACCTTGAGCAGTGAACTTGAAAGAGCAAAGCGTAATAACAGCCAGCTCGCTTTGCTGTTCTTAGATGTCGACAATTTTAAACGTATTAACGATGTTCTGGGCCATCAAGCGGGTGATGAGTTTCTGAAAGATGTTGCTAAACGTTTAGAAGGCATCATTCGCAGTAGTGATACCTTATGCCGATTAGGCGGTGATGAATTTGCCATTTTAGTAAGTGACCTGGAGCAATTAGAAAAAATACGAGCATTGTCCGATAGAATAATTGACGCGATGAAGCCTCCTATCACCCTAGTGGGACGATCTCTTTCAATAACGGTCAGTGTAGGGATTGCTTCCTACCCCCATTGTGCCGATACTGCAGTGGAACTAATGAAGTGTGCCGATGTTGCTATGTACCGCTCAAAAGAGCTAGGCAAAAATCAGGTGCAATATTACTCCCACGATTTTCACTCCAAAATGCAAAAACGCATTGAGCTTGAGAATGAACTCAAGTTGGCAATTGACCAAGACGAATTTAAGTTATTTTATCAACCTCAAGTTGATGCCAAGACTGAAAGTTTAGTAGGAGTGGAAGCTCTTATTCGCTGGGAGCATAAGCAGCGTGGATTGCTTCTTCCTGATGATTTTATTCCCCTCGCGGAAGAGTCCCATTTAATTGTAGACATTGGTCGCTGGGTCATTAATAAAGCCTGTGAGCAATTCAGCTACTGGAGCAAATTACCGCAAGCAGAAAATGTGACTTTCACCATCGCAGTGAACCTTTCTGCGAAACAGCTCAAAGATAATGGCTTGGCGAAGTATCTCGCTGACTGTATGGCAGCCTATGGACTGGCAGGAAAGTATATTGAATTGGAGCTTACCGAAAGCAGCCTAGAAGATAGCTTTGAAGCCATTGAAATGCTCCATGAATTATCTAAAACTGGGGTCAGACTCGCACTAGATGATTTTGGGATGGGTTATTCTTCCTTATCTCAACTTAAAAAATTCCCATTTGAAATCTTAAAGATCGATAAGTACTTTGTTCAAGACCCTGGAGAAATAGACTCTGGTTTACTGGCTGCTATTTGTGCCTTTGCCCACTCCCTTGGTTATGAAACCGTTGCAGAAGGAATAGAAACTCAAGAACAGAAAGAAGCATGCAAGGCCCTAAACGTTGATCGCTTACAAGGCTTCCTGTTCGCAAAGCCCATGCCAGCTGAAGAACTGAAAAACAACTGGCTAACCCATTAATCACCACTCGCAAAATGCGCAGTGAACATTTATGCGCACTGCATACCGTCAGTATTTCTGCCCTAACACTTTTTGTAAATTTATTGAAAACTTAAATACCTTTACAAAGTTTACGGTCCTCCCCAATGACTAATAGCGACTCGAAGCGAGCAACGTCTATTAGGGATATCAACGCAAAGTTCTCTACTGAGAACATTGATGGATCAGCAGAACGAGACCAACATCTGGTGTCGTGTGGCGTTTCAGACAACCACAATGAACTTGAATACATCTACGACACCTACCTTAAGCCTAGGATTGCCCTAGGGCTCTTTACTCATCAAGAAGCGTTAGACGCCCTTAGTAAGGGTTGTTTTGATCTTTCGGAATTTAGGGAGCGCAGGGCTTTCTATGAGTTTATTGAGTGTGAGCTTAATACCGGTATTTTCGATACGCCCCTTGTTACTGACTCAAGCAAGTGATGGTGTAATTGATAGAAATACAGTACGCATATTCATTGCGTACTGCGTTATAACAATGCCATTCCCCCCCCTGTAATTTTATGACATTTTTAGCATAGATATATCACAATCCTGTAATTTTATGACATAATCAGATCAGAAATTTAGCAATAGGTTGTGTATCATATGGCGGTATTAGAAGTGCCGATTCTAAAAGATAAAACTTAGCACGGCGGCACCAAAGACCCACTTAAACGACCATTTTTTGATCATATAAATGCAAAAAGAAAACACAGAGAAACCAGGCTCAAAGCCTTTAACATCAAGGGATTCCGTAGATAGACGCTTTAGCGTAGCGCCCATGATGGATTGGACCACTTCGGATTACCGCGTTTTTGCACGCTGTATCACGCAAGACACGCTGCTTTACACCGAGATGGTTACAACAGGTGCCCTATTACAGGGAAATGATCCTGAACGATTTTTACGTTATGCAGAGTGTGAGCACCCTATTGCTCTGCAATTAGGTGGCGCGGATGCTAAGGCCTTAGCTCAATGTGCTAAGTTGGCTGAGCAATACGGTTACGATGAAGTGAATTTGAACGCTGGCTGCCCTAGTGACCGAGTTCAAAACAGTCTGATTGGTGCCATTCTGATGGCTCATCCAGATAAAGTGGTGGCGGCCATGAAGGCCATGCAAGACGCCACGTCATTGCCCGTAACCATCAAACACCGCATTGGTTTAGACGACCAGCAAGAATACGGTGTCGTTAGAGATTTTGTCGGCTTGGTGGCCGATGCCGGTGTCGAGACCTTTATCGTACATGCTCGCAACGCCATCCTTGAGGGCTTAAGCCCTAAAGAAAACAGAGAGATTCCACCTCTAAAGTATGACTATGTGTACCAATTGAAGAAAGATTTCCCAGACCTTGAAATCATTATCAACGGTGGCATTAAAACGATAGAGGAAACAGAAAATCATTTGCGTCATGTTGATGGCGTAATGATGGGTCGAGAAGCGTACAACAACCCATGGGTCATGAATGATGTGGATCAGCGGATTTTTGGCCGCTCCCCATCGAACCTTGATCGTTTTGATGCCCTGCAAAAGTTTCTGCCTTATGTGGAGAAGCAATTAGCACAAGGCGAACGATTGATGCATATGACCCGTCATATACTTGGTATTTTTCAGGGAATGCCAGGGGGAAAACAATTTAGACGCTACCTTTCAGAAAATGGTCATCGAACAGACGCTAAAATTGATGTGTTAATCGAAGCCATCGAATTGGTAAAACAACAGCTAGATAAAGCAAAGGACAGAACCAATGAGCAATAAGTTATCTCAATTAAAAGAGTTCACTACGATTGTTGCCGACACGGGTGATATCACAGCAATCAAAGAATACCGTCCAGAAGACGCGACCACTAACCCTTCTTTGATGCTAAAAGCTGCTCAAATTCCTGAATACGCACCTTTCATCGATCAAGCCATTGCTTGGGCGAAAGAGCAAAGCGACGATAAAGCACAGCAAATCATCGACGCTGGCGACAAGCTAGCCGTCATCGTAGGCACTGAAATTCTTAAATACGTACCAGGTCGTATCTCTACTGAAGTAGATGCTCGCTTGTCTTACGATAAAGAGGCAACGGTTGAAAAAGCACGTCGCCTTATCAAACTATACGAAGACGCAGGCATTTCTAAAGATCGCGTATTGATCAAAGCCGCTTCTACTTGGGAAGGCATTAAGGCAGCAGAAGAGCTAGAAAAAGAAGGCATCAACTGTAACCTGACCTTGTTGTTCTCTTTTGCTCAAGCGCAAGCTTGTGCTGAAGCGGGTGTTTACCTGATCTCTCCATTCGTGGGTCGTATTCTTGACTGGTACAAGAAATCTACTGGCGAAGACTACACTGCCGAAACAGACCCAGGCGTTGTGTCTGTCACGGAAATCTACGACTACTACAAACAGCACGGTTACAACACTGTTGTTATGGGTGCGAGCTTCCGTAACATTGGTGAAATCGAACAACTTGCAGGTTGCGACCGCCTAACCATCAGCCCAGCCCTACTTGAAGAGCTGAAAAAAGACGAAGGCAAGCTTGAGCGCAAACTGGTGCCAACGACAGAAGTCACTCCAGCAGGTGATCCGATCACTGAACAAGCGTTCCGTTGGGCTCTTAACGAAGATGCAATGGCTACAGAGAAGCTAGCGGAAGGTATCCGTAACTTCGCAGTGGATCAACGCAAACTAGAAGCAATGCTTGAAGCAAAACTTTAAACACCTGCTCTGTCATTCAAAAACGCGGCCCTGTTGCCGCGTTTTTTTATGCGTATAAATGTGTGAATTCGCATCTTATCTGATGCTTTTATCACCAGTTGGCAAGATTTTGGCAATCATTATGGAACGACTGTTGCTGCCCGATTGTTTGCACGAATGTCACTTATACTAAAAGCTCATCCATAACGTAGGTAATTTTTTCATGCTTCAACCACTTCAACGCTTCAGCGCATTTGTCTTAATGGCATTTTGTGCGATGAGTTATGCAAAGGAAGCAGACACTACATTTCAAGTGGAAGAAATCACAACCTTTAGCGGCATCCCTTGGGGTATGACCCAACTGGATGCAGACAACTTACTCGTCACCATTAAGAGCGGTGAGCTTTATCGGGTGAACATTACGTCTGGTGAACGCTCCTTAATCAACGGCTTACCTGATATTGCAGTATTTGGCCAAGGGGGACTATTGGACGTGTCCTTGTCCCCTGATTATGCTGAGACTGGCTGGGTCTACTTTACTTACTCTCACCCGACAAAAGAAGGTGCCACTACCGCCCTAGCAAGAGCGAAGATGAGTGAGAACACTTTAACCGATTGGCAAGATCTACTGATTTCAGACGCCAGCTCTCACCGGGGACAACATTTTGGTAGCCGTATTGCCTTCGACAACGATGGCCATGTCTTTTTCTCCATTGGTGACCGCGGTGATCGAGCCAACGCGCAGGACTTAACCAACCATGCCGGTAAGATTCTACGCTTAGACTTAGATGGATCTGTCCCTGGAGATAACCCCTATGTACGCCGTGGTAATGTGCGACCTGAGATTTGGAGTTACGGCCACCGAAACCCTCAAGGTTTGTTCTTTGACTCAAGGACAAAACGCTTATGGTCTAATGAACACGGACCAAGAGGTGGCGATGAGATCAATTTGATTCGTGTGGGTGCCAATTATGGCTGGCCTATCTCGTCTTACGGCAAGGAATATTACGCACCGATCCAAGTGGGTGAAGAGGGCCCCATGGATGGCGTAGAAGAGCCGAAAAAAGTATTCATTCCTTCTATTGCGCCTAGCGCACTGCTCATTTACCAAGGGGAAATGTTTGACGATTGGAATGGTGATTTCTTATCTACTGCACTTGCTCTGCGCCATTTAAACAATGTGCGTTTAAAAAGTGGCCAAGTGTATGAAACACGCTTCTTAGAATACTTAAATGAGCGCATGCGAGATGTGATTCAAGCCCAAGACGGCGCATTAATCATCAGCACAGACTCCGGTAAATTACTGCGCGTCACACCTAAATAATTCTTTAAATTATGAAGGCCACAATCGCCCATCGAAATCAGACTAGCTTTCGATGGGCGCATACTCTTTGTGCCAGCGCTTCAGCTCGGACAAGGTCATTGGTTGAGCAATGGAATAGCCTTGGAAATAATCACACCCAGCTTTACGCAGTACTTCCAGTTTCTCATGATCTTCCACACCTTCTGCTGTTACCTTGATAGACTGAAGATGACACAGCTCTACCGTTGGCTCCAGCAACTGGAGGTAATCACTATTGGTCAGACGTTGAACCAATTCTTTATCAAATTTAACTTTGTCGACAGGGTAATCAATCATCTGTAACAGGGGCGTGTATCCAATGCCGAAATCATCAATGGATATACCAAAACCAGCGTCTCTTAACTCACCTAATACGGCTAAAACTTGCTGCACAGCAAAGTAGCCAAAGGTTTCCGTGATCTCAAGCTCCACCGCACTGTCATCAACACCGTATTCCTCTTTTAGGCTAATGAGGTTGCCTGCAAAGTCCGCCTGCCCTAGCTCTGCTGCTGAGATATTAATGGCAATCACGATATCATTGCCTAAGAAAGCCCTGAGTTTAGCAATATGCTCAAAGGCATTTCGGAATACCCAAGCGTCAATTTTAGAATAGGACCCTGTTTGCTCTGCAATTGGGACAAATTCATCTGGCATCACCTGCCCCAACTCTGGCGATAACCAACGTAATAAAACTTCCAACCCTTTTATTTTGCCCTGTTGATCCACAAAAGGCATAAACACCAAAGAGAATTCGGTATCGCAATCAACAAATTTCAACGCATCTTCGATACGCTTGCCGCGTCGAGCTTCCCTAGCAATAGAATGAGAATAGGTGGCATAACGGCTCTTACCAGAACGTTTCGCGTGATACATAGCCATGTCTGCATTCGCTATGAGCTCGCGCAAATCTTCCCCATCTCGTGGATAACTGGCAATCCCAACACTGGCTGATACAGGGGTTAGGTAACGGTCCGTCTTAAACCCACCTTCAAACAAGGCAACTAAGCTTTGTGCCAAATGATCTCGATCTTCTAAATTATCATGGGCCAGAACAATGGCGAACTCATCCCCAGCTAAGCGTGAGACCAATGAGCCTAAGTTGCGATATTTATCTTCTTGTAGCAGCTTTTGAAAGGCGTTTGCAGCATAGCGAAGCAAGTCATCTCCAGCCTCGTGGCCCAGCCGGTCATTCACAAACTTAAAATTATCTAGGTCAATATAGATCAAAGACACATGGGTATGCTGATTCCAAGCTCTTACCAAGGCACGTTTGGCAAATTCTTGGAATCGAGTTCGATTTGGTAACTTAGTCAAAGCATCGGTTACAGCTAAAGTACGGGACTCCCGCAAATTGGCATTAAGCTGCTCATATAAGTCATAAAACTTAACCCCCAGTCGACTGACTTCATCCTTGCCTATAGGGCGCTGGATATTGGTTTGCTTTTCAGAGGTCACCAGATCAAGCTGATCATCTAAGCTCTCGATTGGACGAATAATGAAGCGTTTTATCAAAAACAGTAATACGCCACCGATAGAAATCCCGAACCCCAAGGACACCGCCAACAACCAATCCACTAATAAGGATTCCGTGTGGGAGAGGTATGCCTCGGTTAAGCTGACATCCAAATACATATTTGGCATCAGCTCCACTGACCGCTGCAGAGCCCCCTCTGGAACTTGATAGCCTTCTGGACGGTTCACGATCTTAGGCTGAGTGCCATAGATCTCGGACAGCACTCGTAACTCCTGATCAAAGCCTTCAGTGTATGCAGTGACGACTATGGCGATACTTTCCCCTACCCCTGCTCGAAGCGGTTTGGCAAAGGTGCTGGAGTCTAATACTCGCCCATGGATGTACGCATGATTCCCATGTTTCAAAAACATAAGCTTGTTGGATACCATGTCGTTCTTTAAAAGTAGAGCTCGAGTGAAGTCCGTTAAATAATTGGGGGTGGTAGAAAAAGGATTATCACTACGTTCGTAGTGATAGATAGAATTGCCACGTTGATCAAATACCGTCACCATCAGGCGAAGGGACTGGTCACCCAGCACGTCGTCAATCAGACGATCTAAACGCTGGGTAACAATGTATTCTCGAATGTCTTTACCCGCATACCGAGTAAAATCGACTAAGGCCTCACCTTCTAATAGCAAAGAGGCGAGGTCTGAAGTGACTTCCGTATCCTGCTCAAACTGTGCTTGAGCATGCTGAAGCTTTAAATCCAGTTTATTTTGTTCAACTTCGGTTAACGTATAAGTTTGAACCTTGTATATCCCAATCGCAGCGGATACAACACCAACAATCAATATAGGTAAAACCAGAAGGACTAGTCGCTTAGTTAGAGTCATAGTATCGAATCAATGCGTCCTTTATGCGAATTCGTTTGAGCATGTCGTCTCCAGCGAGAGGCGCGAATAACTTTGCTTTTTCTAGCGTCTCATCTTGTAAGTATACATTACGATTACTTTGAAAATCCTCATTTTGTAGCGCCACTGCATCAATAAAGGGTGTCGCCACACCTAAAGCTTCAGTATTTAGAGCTGTTATGTCTTCGCGGGATAAGAAATCGATAAAATCCTGCGCTTCACTTTTTTTCCCGGAGGATGCAACAATAGCCAGACAATCCATCCAAACGATGGCACCTTCCTCAGGGATCACATAGGTCCAACTGTCTATTCCTTGTATTTCATTTAGGCCTTCATGATCGCCACTGTACATAGGTGCGGCCCACACTTCATCAGATTCTGGATTTTCCACTACATAGGAATAAATGTAGTCGTAGGTCACCACAAAGCTAGATTGCTGCTTCAATAACGTGAAGGCCTCTCGCAAGCTCGGTTCGTCACTGGCACTAATGGGGTACTCTAATGCCGCTAATGCAGAGGTAATCAATTCGTCCGCCTGGCCTAGCATGCTGATATGCCCCCTGAGATTGTTCTTAGGAAACATCAGGTCGCCCCAACTATTGATAGGACTGGAGAGCTTATCGGTACGGTAGCCAATACCATAGGTCCCCCATGCATAGGCTCGACCGTAGACACCACAGGACTCTTGCCAATATTGGGGCTTGTAGGATGGTTCTACTGGATAAATGTATCCCGCTTGTCCTAATACATTGATGCTGGTTTGATCAACGATCACTAAATCGAAATTGCTTTTTGACGAACTAGACAGCACAAGATTGCGCTGTGCTTCATCGTCATAGTAAGTTTGCTTGATAGGAATACCCGTCTCACGTTCCCATTGCTCAATCACCTGCTCATCTAGAAAGTCCTCCCAAATGAGCAGATTAAGCGGGCGCTTAGACGAAGTAGCATGAGCGTGACTCGCCTGTATAAAAAGGCATAACAACAGACTCATACAAGAAATTGCTTTAGGCATGAAATACCCTCTTAGGTGCGCAACATCTTTTTACGGCTGTTGCTTAATACGTTTCCCCCCAAGAGCCTTCGCTGTCCCATGAATCATCATCTCCCCAAGAGTCTTCTTCCCCCCAGCTAGAATCCGATCCCCACGAATCATCAGTATTGTCGTCCCATGAACCCTGTTCCGAAGCACCTTGCATCGGATCCAAGTTACCTTGGTTCCCCAACTCTCGACCACGGTTATCTTTTACAGCACCTTCACGGCTCTGAATATATACATCTCGTAAAAAAGAGTAACGATCTCCAAATATCATACGCTCAGCGGACAGATATTTAGCTCGAAGTTGAACAATATTGACGCCCCTAGCAATCCATTCCTCATCGTTGGATAAGTCGTACATATCCAAGCCATCGTATAGAGAATAGTCCACTACCATACCACTAGCATCACGCACAGTAGATGAGCCAAAAAATGGAAGAACTAAATAAGGCCCAGAATCCACTCCCCAGTAACCCAGGGTTTGACCAAAATCCTCTTCGTAGCGCTTCAAGCCTAATTCAGAGGCCACATCAAAAATTCCAAACCAACCAGCGGTTGTATTAATAACAAATCGCCAGAAGGAAGAAGCTGTTTCATCGACTTTACCCTGAAGCAAGTTATTCGCCATGTTCGGGATTTCCCCGAGATTAGAAAAGAAGTTGCTAACCCCTTTTTGAACTGGGGTGGGCGTCACCGCTTGATAACCTTCCGCAGCAGGTTTTAGGGCGTAGCGATCTAGGGTGTCATTAAATTCAAACACCGCGCGATTGAAACCTTCCCAAGGGTCTTCAGGAGTCTCTGCCACCACAAATGCGGATGCAAATAGGACCACAAGACCGACGAGATATTGTTTTATTACTGAACTCATCGTACGCGCCTCATACTAACTTTTTAACGTCTTGCCACTGTTTCGACAATCGTTTTTCAGAAATAGGCTCCAAGGTGCCCACGGTTTGAGCAAATAAAGAAATACGATACTCCTCAAGCAACCAGCGGTATTTGGTCAAATTGGGATCGTATATGCCTTTTTCATCGTGGGCCTTTTTTTGGCGTGTGTATTGTTCCCATAACACTTCCAACTGTCCTACTAATACGCCTTCTTTGTTCAAATGGTTCTGAAAACGTTCTAATCTCACCTCAACTCCTTTGAAGTATCGCGGCAATTGCCCTAGCCAAAACAGCGGTGTCGCACCTACAAAACCTGGGTAAACGAGATTTTCAAGCTGCTGCTTGATGTCGCCGTAGACTTTCGTCCAAGGCAACGGGATAGCCCCCTTCATTCGCTTAGCCACCTTCTGATAAGCACTCAACACACTGTGAAGTTGCAACGCCATATCATTACCCATTGAGACGAGCTGACCACGGTTTTGCTGCAAACAGGCATCAAACGCCTGTTTTGTCCGTGGCAGCGGCTTCTCATCCAAAAACACTTTTTCGACCACCGCATCAAGTAAATCGTTCAACAAGACTTCCTTTTTACCAATGGGGGCAAACAACAACATCGACTCCCTAAGTTTAGGAAGATTTTTCTCCAGATAGCGCATATCTTTTTGTAACGATAATTTAAGTAGCGCAATAACACCTTTTCGGTGGGCATCTAGAGCCGTATTCGGATCATCAAACATTTTTAGAGAAACAGTGTCATTCTCTGCTACCAATGCTGGGAATGCTGTCACCTGAATGCCTGCCTGCTTAATCTCTTGGCGCTCTGGCACATCCGTATCAGGCCAAGCGGTCAGGGCCGTTTGTTCGTGTTTTTGAGTACCGAACTTAGCAAAGCTTTGCTCAACCATTTTCGCAAAACGGCTCTGTAACTCTGACAAGTCTTTACCTGATCCCAATATCTTGCCACGTTCGTCCACCACATCAATGTTCAGGGTTAAATGCCCTTCAAGCTTCTCTGCAGACCACTCTGTTAGCGGAATATCAATTAAAGTCTCCCGCTTAATCTGCAAAGACAATTGTTCTAGCAGATCACCCTTATCCTTAGAAAGATTTGGGTAAATGCGATCCACAAATTGTGGAATCGGTACAAAACGACGGCGTAATGCCTTGGGCAATGCTCGAATAAGTGATTCACACCGCTCTTTCACATACCCCGGCACAGCCCAACCTAACTCGTCTAAGCTGAGCTGACGCAACAAGCCGACAGGAACCTTAAGCGTTGCACCGTCTTTGCTTTGCCCTGGTGCGAACTCATAATCAATCGGTAGTGCCACCCCATTTAATGAGTAGTTATCAGGAAAAGCATACTCATCAACGTTTACATCTTGATTAATTAAATCATCCCGAGTCATTTTCAGCAGATCAGGATTCTTTTTGGCAAAGAATTCTAAGGATTTCTGATTACGCACATCCTCTGGTAACCGCTGGTGGTAGAACTGGTAAACGGCCTCATCGTCCACCAAAATGTCTCGAGTACGAAGTTTAGCTTCTTGGGTTTCAACGGTCTTTATCAGCTCTTGATTGTCACGGTAAAACGCCACCTTTGACCGCAAGCCCCCTTCCACCAAACCTTGGCGAATGAAGACCTCGCGCGCGTCCTCAGGATGCACATGACCATAATCTACACGGCGTTTGGCCACCAAGATCAATCCATACAGTGACACCTGCTCATAAGCGACTACGCGCCCCTGATTACGCTCAAAATGGGGATCGAAATACTGACGTTTAACAAAAGGGGCAGCGTAATCTTCTACCCACTGAGGATCAATCTTAGCCACAATACGAGCGTAAAGCTTGCTGGTTTCGACTAATTCCGCTGCCATGACCCATTGAGGAGGCTTTTTAAACAACATGGAACCAGGGAAAATAGCCAACTTGCGGGAACGGCATCCTAGCATTTCTTTTGACTCATCCATCTTATTCGCCACTTGAGTAAACAAGCCTGCTAGTAACGCACGGTGTATGGAATCATATTGGCGCTCCTCATGGTTCACCTCTTTAAAACCGAGTTGCTTACACGCAATTAAAATTTGACGGTGTATATCACGCCACTCACGCATGCGCATAAAGTTTAAAAATTGCTTGCGGCAGTACTGACGCAATTGATTTTGAGACAGCTCTTGTCGCTGACCTTCGTAGCGCTCCCACAAATTCAAAAGCACCATGAAATCGGACTGCTCATCCTTATCCACCGCGTGGCATTGATCCGATTGAGTCTTTTTATCTTGAGGGCGCTCCCTTGGATCTTGTACCGACAAAGCACTGACAATGATGGCCACGTCTTTTAAAACATGATAATCGTTCGCGGCAATCAACATGCGCCCAAGCTTAGGATCAATAGGCAGTTTGGCCAACTGTCGACCAATCTGAGTCAGCCTATCTTTCTTAATGGCTCCCAGCTCGTTTAGGGCACGATAACCATCGTTGATCATGCGCTGCTCAGGCATTTCCACAAAGGGGAATTTTTCTACAGCGCCCAGACGCAAATTCGCCATTTGCAAGATTACCGAGGCCAAATTGGTACGAAAAATCTCAGGATCGGTAAACTCAGGACGACGGCTGAAATCGTCTTCATCATAGAGACGAACACAGATACCATCTGCCACACGGCCACATCGCCCTGCCCTTTGATTGGCACTGGCTTGGCTGATTTTTTCAATAGGAAGCTGCTGGACTTTTGAGCGTACACTGTAGCGACTAATACGCGCCAAGCCAGGATCAATCACATAACGAATACCCGGTACGGTCAGAGACGTCTCCGCTACGTTAGTGGACAGAACAATACGTCGTCCCCCATGGGATTTGAAAATACGCTGTTGCTCGCTACTGCTAAGGCGGGCATAAAGGGGCAGAACTTCCACATTACGTAATTGCTCTCGGCGAAGTAACTCTGCAGTTTCACGAATTTCACGCTCACCGGGCAAAAACACCAAAATATCACCAGCGCCCCGGTAGCCAGATTGTTTCTCTTCAGCAATGAGCATAGTCACTGCATCCAAGATCCCTTGCTCCATGGATTGATCTTCGTCCAGCTCATCCACATCCGCTTTGCTTAACAGGGGCTGATAGCGCACTTCTACCGGATAAGTTCGACCAGAGACTTCAATGATTGGTGCATTATTGAAGTGGCGAGAGAAACGTTCCACATCAATGGTGGCGGAAGTAACGATTACTTTTAAATCAGGGCGGCTAGACAATACCCGCTTCAAATAACCAAGTAAGAAATCGATGTTAAGACTGCGCTCGTGGGCCTCATCAATGATGATGGTGTCGTACTTTTGCAGGTATTTATCCTGTTGAATTTCCGCTAGAAGAATACCGTCTGTCATCAGTTTAATCAGCGTTTCTTCTTGGCTTTCATCGGTAAAACGAACCTGAAAGCCCACCGCTTCACCCAACTTAACCTTGAGCTCTTCACTAATACGATCAGCGACACTGCGTGCTGCAATGCGTCGAGGTTGAGTATGACCTATCTGACCCGCAATTCCTCGTCCAGCTTGTAGACACATTTTGGGTAATTGGGTGGTTTTACCCGAGCCAGTTTCACCAGCTATGATCACCACTTGGTTATCACGAATGGCCTCGATGATTTCTTCACTGCGGTTAGACACAGGCAAAGCTTCGTCATAGGTAATCTCAGGAACACGGGCCAATCTGGCCTCATAGAGCGCCTTGGAACGCTCAATTTGATCCGCCAATTCAGCCTCAAGCCTATCGGTAGGCTGGGACTGTTTACGTCGATTTTCAATCGTTTCTAGCTTTCGGGTGATTGCGTGACGATCGCGGGTCATGAGCGTAGGTTGATCGGTGTTGAGCAATGGATTGTCCTGATGTTTTGCCATGATTTATTCTTCGTCTTAATCAAGTAGAGCACCTGATTAAGCCTTATCTAACTAACTAATTTATTTAATTATTCTACCATCAAAATGGAGACATCCGTGAGTGTGTATAGGATTATCCCAATTCCTATCGATTCATCTAACCTTATAGTTTGAAATTCTTACCCCTTGCCCTTACATCGGTTTATAGTGGTTTGAAAATCCCTAATCTAGGGCAACCGTTCATACATAAACAGGAAGGATGTGTAATGTCTGAGAAAGTATACAACGACAACTCATTGACCATCGGTAACACACCGTTGGTTCGCCTAAACAGAATTGGTAATGGCAACATCTGGGCAAAAGTAGAAGCACGCAACCCTGCTTTCTCAGTTAAATGTCGTATCGGTGCCAACATGGTTTGGGATGCGGAAAAACGTGGCGTCCTCAGCGAAGGCAAATCCATAGTCGAGCCTTCTAGCGGTAATACAGGGATTGCCCTATGTTTTGTGGCGGCAGCCCGTGGCTACCCAATCACAATCACCATGCCTTCAAGTATGAGTCTTGAGCGTCGCCAAGTCATGAAAGCGCTTGGGGCAAACATTGTTTTGACTGAGCCTGCAAAAGGAATGAAAGGCGCCATCGAGAAAGCCAAAGAAATTGCCGAAGATCCAAACTTTGTCTTGCTGCAACAGTTTGAAAACCCAGCTAACCCAGAAATTCATGAGCAAACCACTGGCCCAGAAATCTGGAAAGACACGGACGGCGAAATTGATGCATTCGTTGCTGGGGTGGGCACAGGTGGCACCATCACAGGTGTTAGCCGTTACATTAAAAACACCCAAGGCAAAGCCATTACCAGCGTAGCCGTGGAGCCAACCGCTTCCCCTGTGATCACACAAACTATTAATGGCGAAACACCGACACCAGCGCCTCATAAAATTCAGGGTATTGGTGCTGGCTTTGTGCCTGGCAACCTGGATTTATCAGTGGTTGACCGAGTGGAACAAGTTAGCAACGAAGATGCCATTGCCATGGCAAAACGCCTAATGCGTGAAGAAGGTATTCTTTGTGGTATCTCATGTGGTGCCGCTGTGGTTGCCGCAGAGCGCTTAAGCCAAGAAGCAGATTTTGCTGACAAAAAGATTGTGGTCGTGCTACCTGATTCTGGGGAGCGTTACCTGTCTACCGCCCTATTCGAAGGGGAATTCAGTGACAACGAGCTGGTTCAGTAATTAACACTCTACACTCTGCTCAAGCTTACTTTCCATATAAAAAGCCGATTCCCAGAGTCGGCTTTTTTAGCTTGGTAATTTTTCTATTAACTATCAGGGCTTGGCTTGATTTGCTGAATCAACTCTCCTGCCTCAAACACACACAGCTCACCTGCATGCATCTGCTGCCAAGTTTCATCATGGGTCAATGGTTGCGTCGCTATTACAGTCACCACATCTTTGTCCGTGGTCACTTCCTTAAAGTCCACCGTAATGTCTTCATCGGCCAATGTGGCAGGTTTAAAGGGAGCACGACGAGTGATCCAGTGAAGCTTAGTAGTGCAGTAGCAAAATAAATATTGCCCATTGGACAACATCATATTAAAGACGCCCTTTTCCCGTAAACGGTCACAGAGCTCGGATAAGGTGTTCGTTAGGTCCTCGACCTTTGGCATAGTATCGCCAAATTTCGCCAGCAACTGCTCTACTATCCAACAGAAAGCACGCTCCGAATCCGTTGTACCAAGGGGGTAATGGCTCAATATTGCTAGGTCTTGGGGTGTGTCCAATTGGCCATTGTGCGCATAGGTCCAGGTTTTATCCCATAGTAAACGGCTAAATGGATGAGTGTTGGGTAAGCACACATGACCCACATTCGCTTGTCGAATATGACTGATCACAATATGACACTTCAAAGAAGTATTACTCATGACTTCTGCCATATCCGAGTCAGAACTAGGACGAGGATCATGGATCGACCAAACACTGTCGTCCCGATACATGGCCATCCCCCAGCCATCTTTGTGGGGCCCTGTTCGACCACCACGCGCCCTCAGGCCAGAAAAACTAAAACATATGTCCGTAGGGACATTGGCACTCATGCCTAATAACTCACACATCGATTTCGTCTATTGCCTGCTGTTTACGCTTATTACGGATACGGCGGAAAACTAGATAGCCTCCCACTAACACTAATATGACAGCGCCATTTAAAACGCCGTATAAAATCCAATCCTGCTTATTTAGAATCGCTTCATTCTCTGCGGCCAACTCTTCCTCAGGGGTAAGCTCTGGCGCCTCTTGCGCCACCTCTTCATCTGCTGGAGCGGGCTCTTCGATTTGATCTGGTTCAACCACAGAGAACTGTGGCGTCACAACAACCGGCATCAAATCACGATTAACAGCCGCCACAGCAGCGAGTTCAGGACTGTTGTCAGCATTACCTCGACTAACTGAAACAGGCTCTGCCCCTTGACGACTCAGAGTCCAATTTTCCGACTCATAGTCAAATCTAACACCGGTACGAGTAATCCCTACTAAACGAACATAGGCAGACACCACATTACTAGGAGGCACAGGGTAAATCTTCTGCCAATAACCTTCTCCGATTAGCGGCATTTCAACTGTCTCTTCTGACCCATCACTAAAGCTCAGCACAAGTCGAGCATTACTGCGTAATGGGTTCAGGCGCATATTGGTAGGCTTCGCAGAAAACAAAACCAAATTGTCACTCTGACGCTCCACCTCAACACTAATAGGGGCTGTCACGGCAAAGTACTGACTTAATTTACGTACAAAGGTCTTTCCATCTACCTCTGAGATGAGCTCGTAGTTGCCTTCGCTGGTGAGCTGCTCTACTTTGTTTTTGAATTGATTATTCGCAATCGGTAGAGCGGTGTTTAGGATTTGCTTTTCTGTCTCGCCACTGAGTAATTGCAGTCGTTGAGTCACGTCAACTAAGTTAAGAAACTCTTGGTCATCAATCAATTGCCCGTCTTGAAACAGCCCCACCGTGGAATAAATGGGTTCATTGACAAACAACACTGGGGCAACCTTCGTCGCTTGGGCACTCAACTTTGTGATGACGCGCACATTGCTTCGTTCTAAGTCTACGTTTTCTACTTCCCAAGTACCCACTTTAGGCTTGGTAACAGTGACTAGGGTATAGTGAGTATCTTCAACAGATGAAACATTGGCCGCCGACATAGGTAACAAAGTGCCGCCTGGTTGACGAATGACGGGAGAAACTCCCTCTTGGTGGAAGACCAGTAAAGTGGCCTCTTCAATGGCATCATCAATGAAGAATTGATTGCCTTCAAAGGGCACTTCTTCCGATGGTGACGCTTGAGAGAAGATACGATCAAAGGTATCCAGTAGGTCTTCGGGGGTAGCGACTTCTGTATGGGTAGCATCCGTTAGGTTTGAAACGGACTGCAATAATTCCTTGTCGGTATAGCCTGTCATGGACACCGTATGCAGATGGACACCTTTCTCAGCCAGCCCTGCGGCCAACTCACTGGTAATGCGTTCACGGGAAGCCTCATTAACGGCCTCATCCAAGCTGATATCAACCATACCATCGGTTACAAGGATCCAGTGGCGATTAATATCACCTTGCAACTGGGGAAGGTCTGGTGTTTGGGACAGCAATCGAACGATAGATTCTAAATCGGTTTTCAAATCCCCCGGCACATAGCTATTTATTGCTTCTTGAAGGTCAGCTTTAGTGCTTGGGTTAACCATCGCCTCTGGAAACAATACTCGTGGCCGCTCACCAAATAGCCAAACGCCTAGTGACGCACTTTCTTCCGGAGCTAGATCAGAAATGAGTTTGAGGGATTCAGCAGTAAGTTTGTCAGGATCACTGATTAACATGCTACCTGACGCATCAACAATCAGGCGAAATTGGGTATCCGCTTTCGCTAGGGGCGCCATTAACAGCAGCAATAAGACAATGTACGATACGATACTTTTTCTGATTACCACGTTTGGCTCCCTAACGACTTTATAAAGGTTACGCGCCGGTTTGATATAGAACAGGCACTAATATGGCTCGTATTTTTCGGGCATCCCATGCACCCACTTGATAATATGTTCTTGCCAGTCCTCATCGTCAACGGTGTTTTCGTTAACAGCGTAGTGACTGACATTGAGACCCTGACGCTGCATCTCACGATCACTGCCCACTACTAGGGGATGCCAATTGGGCAAATCTCCAGTCAAATGCAGCAGTCGATAACTGCAAGTATCCGGCAGCCAATCGAATTCTGGCACGTCTTCCGGCTTCAAGGACAAGCAACCAGCGACTTTTTCAAGGCGCTGTTCGTACACTTTACAACGACATGCGCCAATATCTAGCTGATGACATGAAAGATTAGTGTAGAAGATTTCGTTAGTGTCTTCGTCTTCCAGTTTTTGCAGACAACACTTACCGCAGCCATCACAAAGAGACTCCCATTCTGACTGGGACATCTCAGCCATGGGCGTGGTCTTCCAAAACGGCTCATAACGTTTCGCGATCATATTAGTAACGGGCTTCCGTAGGTGCTTTGTAGATATCTAGCAGGTACTCCTCACGAGCTGGCGGCATCTGTAAATAAAAGCCCTTCTCTTGGATGGCGTCCATAATATCTTTGGCATTCGCACGTGCCAGCTTCTTTTCGGGCGTAAGCAACATAGTCATCACAGGAACCGCCTTACCAAAGCGCTCCATTAGAGCTTCAGGTACGTCCTTTACCCCTTTTTGCTTTTCCACATAAAGGTACATCTCATCTTTTTTAGATGACCGAAAAATTTGGATAATCATTTGACTCATAAGGTATTACTCAATAGTAAAAGATCTCAGTTCGCAAACTGAGCCAATAGGGGCGCAACAACCTTGTCTTTACGCCAGCCATTAAAAGCTGGATTAGACCAGTCCATTGGAGAACCTTCATAAATATGGCGCATAAGTGGGTCCAATAGTCGTCGTTTCAAGACAACTTCTGGGGCCACATCTAACTCTTGCGCGAGTGTTTTAAGGTATCCACGCATTGCCTTAGACAAGTCTCCTGCATCAGAAGGAAGAGGCGCTGGCAATGGGTTTTGATATTCATCGGCACTGAGCTGATTGACGATCTCGACCTTCTCAATCACAGTATCGGAGTATAGACGCACTTGCTTGGGAGAAATATCTTCCATCTTCCCCACAGCCTTGGTGTTTTCCGGCATAAACTTGGCGATGGCCCAAAGGGTACGGTCTTTTAGCACTTGCCCTTTAGGGATGTTATCTGCACGGGCACGCTCATCACGCCATAAAAATAACAGTCGCAATAAGGTTAGGCTCTTAGGGCTTAAACGCCAAGCAGCCTTAATCCCTTCCCAGTTTTGTTCAGGGTCATTATTTTGGCGATACTGCCACTTTAAGCTCTCCGCATCTTCCATCACCCAGTCTAACATCCCCTTTTCAGATAGGGCCTGCTTTTGCATCGGATAAATCTGAGCCAGAAACGTAACATCTAACGCTGCATAACGCTTTTGCGCTTCGGTTAACGGGCGCAGTGTCCAGTCTGAACGGGTTTCATCTTTCGCCACATCGATATCTAAATAGGCTTTTACTAACTTCACATAGCTGACAGACCACTGCCCACTAGCAAAGGCTTCACCTATTTGTGTGTCATAAAAGGGTGTAGGAAGCACGCCAAGCAAATTATCGAACACATCAAGGTCTTCTGAGCACGCATGGAACACCTTCATGACGTCTTCATTGACCAATAGATCACGCAATGGCGACCAATCAGAAATGGTTTGCGGATCAATCAGGACGGCTTTCTGCCCTTCAGAGATCTGAATCAACCCGGTTACTGGGTAAAAAGTGGTACGTCGAACAAATTCTGTGTCTACCGCGATAAATGGCAGGGTTTGCCAGTACGCACACCACTCTTGCAACGCACTATCGGTTTCGACCCAAATAATCTCAGGGGTTTCCATTTGTTTATCCATGTTAGAGTTTTTTGCGGCCTTCAAGCGCGAGCGCCAAAGTATTGCCATCGACGTATTCGAGCTCGCCCCCCATAGGGACACCTTGGGCAATACGACTGACATCAATACCTTTCGGTTTCAAAATCTGGGCAATATAGTGACAGGTGGCTTCACCTTCAACAGTACTGTTGGTGGCAATGATAACCTCCTCAACACCTTGATGGTCACTCAAGGCGTCTAGGCGATCTAGCCCCAGTTCATCCGGACCAATACCATCAATAGGAGATAAGTGCCCCATGAGCACAAAGTAAAGACCATCAAATTGTTTCGTGCTTTCGATAGCAATAACGTCCGCAGGGGTTTCCACAATACACAGTCGTTTATTGTTACGCCCCTCGTCTGCACAAATATGGCAGAGGGTATCTTCAGTCAAGGTTCGACATTGGCTACAACGGCCAACTTTATCCAGAGCATGACGTAATGCTTCGGCCAAACGATCCGCCCCTTGAGAATCACGCTCTAATAAATAGAGCGCCATTTTCTGGGCAGACTTAGGCCCTACACCGGGCAAACAGCGTAGGGATTCGATCAGTTCTTTAATCAATGGGCTGAACAAACGTCAACTCCTAGAATGGCATTTTGAAACCAGGAGGAATCGGCATACCCGCAGTTGCCTCAGACATTTTGTCTTTTGAAGTCGCCTCAATATTACGGACCGCATCATTCATTGCCGCTGCGATCAAGTCTTCTAGCATTTCTTTATCGTCTTCAAATAAAGAGTCATCGATAGAGACACGCTTCACATCATGACGCCCGGTCATGGTGATTTTCACAAGACCAGCACCCGCTTGACCTTCCACTTCCATATTGGCGATTTCTTCTTGGGCTTTTTGCATGTTTTCTTGCATTTTCTGCGCTTGGCGCATCATGTTACCCATTCCACCTTTTAACATAATCTTCTCCAATAAAGGTTTAAGCTTTAACTTTTACAGTATCGTATAACACTTGCCCACCCAATGACTCGGCTAATGCCTTCACCACTGGATGTGCGTTTAAATGGTCAATGGCGGACTGAAGTGCCTCAGCACGTTTGCTGGCCGCAAACTCTTCCGCTGTGACACCATCTACTTCCGCCACCGTATCTATGATCAAGGGCACAGTAGTTGAAAAGAACTCTGACAACTGTGACTGAATTTGTTCATATCGCGTTTGGTTGAGCATGTGCCCGTATTCCAGTGGCACCTGCAACTTAATACCATGCTCGGAGGCATCAACCAACGACGAGTTCATAGCAATATTTTGGACCAATCCGGTTAATTTCAACCTTGGAGCCACTAACCACCAAAGATTCATCGTCATATCTTTAAAGTGAGCAATATCTGGCAGGGGCATCCCTAGCGCTGGCTGAGTCACTGTATCAGCCACCGTCCGAGCGGCCATGGATAAGCTGGACTCATCCACCTCTTCAGGCTCATCATCCACCACAGCCTCAACCAGATGCGCAGCAGTACTAAAAGGATCTTCCGTCTCAGCAATAGCCCTTTCTTCTGCTTCTTCATCAGACTCTTCGTCATCAGAACCATTGTCTTGGGACAACATTTGCGACAAGCGTTCACTTGGGTCAATCCCTGGAGCTCTATCAGAAACAGGCGCCGGTGACTCAGGCTCAGGCTCAGGCTCAGATACGGATTCTGGCTCAGCAACCGCTGGTTCGACAACACTCTCTACTAATGCTTCTTCATGGAAATCAGGTGCAGCTGGCGCGTCTTCCCATGGTGGTCGTTCGCTTTCCGGCAGTGGTTCAGACACACTAGCAACAGGCTGAGCAAGCTCAGGCTCTTGCTCCAAAACAGCCGTTGGCTCTGGGCTAGCCACCAGTTCAGGTTTTTCTGCCAAAGGGGGTTCTGGAGTGAATGATTCAGCCTGGAATGATTCTGCCGTCGGTTGAGCTTCCCCAACGTCTTCGGCACCATAGGGTGTCTCAGAGGTTTCTTTCCCTTGAGGGACTACGGATTCAGCTGTTTTTTTTTCTTCCGTTGGCGCAGGTGGCGCATCATAACTTACGGTCATTTTACCTGCAGGACGGAATGCAATTAAACGCAACATCAGCATTTCAAAACCCGCCTTTGGGGAGTGTGATAAAGGTAAATCACGACGCCCTACCAGCAAGCTCTGGTACATCACTTGAATTTCTTCTGCTGAGACGGTTTGAGCAAGCTGTTTCACTCGCTCCAAGTCACCTATCTGATCCACCAAGACACCTGGCGCTTGCTGCTCGACAGCCACCCGGTGCAGAGTATCCAGCAAGGCACCACAAATAGAGTGAAAGTCTGGCTGGTAATCCGCTAGAGCGTCCACTTTTGCCAAGGTCTCAACAGCATTTTTAGCCGCCACAGATTCTAGTAGAGATAAAATTTGGCTCTGGTTCACCAGCCCTAGCATAGCAGTAACGCTGGACTCAGAAATTTGACCGTCACCAAATGCAATCGCTTGGTCTGTCAAACTCAGGGCATCACGCATACTACCGTTCGCCGCTTGCCCTATTTGCCACAAGGCGGGTTGATCATAGGTTACTTGCTCTGCACCAAGGACCGTTTGCAGGTAGTCAACCACTCTCTGAGCGGACATATTCTTTAGATTGAACTGCAAACAGCGGGACAGAATGGTGACAGGTAGTTTCTGCGGGTCTGTGGTGGCCAACAAAAACTTAACGTGTTCAGGGGGCTCTTCTAATGTTTTCAATAGAGCGTTAAACGAGTGCGTGGAGAGCATGTGCACTTCGTCTATAAGGTAGACCTTGAAACGGCCTCGAGTCGGAGCATATTGAACGTTTTCCAATAGCTCACGGGTATCCTCTACCTTAGTACGGGAAGCCGCATCCACTTCAATCAGATCAACAAATCGCCCTTCCGCTATTTCACGGCAACTGTCACAGGTGCCGCAAGGCTCAGGGGAGATGCCATTAGTCTCACAGTTCAAACATTTGGCAAAGATACGAGCAATGGTGGTCTTACCTACCCCTCGGGTACCGGTAAACAAATAGGCATGGTGCAAACGCTGTTGACGTAGGGCGTTGACCAGCGCCTGCAAGACGTGGTCTTGTCCAGCCATTTCAAGGAAGGTTTGAGGTCGCCATTTTCTTGCGAGTACTTGATAGCTCATGCAGTCTGATCTGGTGAATGATTGAAAGCCGCTTGTGCAGCATTGAATTTTCACGCCGTACCTAAGTACAACGATCTTATGTCGTAATTAACTGAATTCTAAGCTTTTTGAGCAAGAAAAGAAACGCAGCTTTGGCATTTGATTCAATTAGCAAGCCTGCTAACCAAGACCATAAACACAGACAAAAAAGCCAGCACTTAGCTGGCTTTTGGTAAGCATTTAAGTAAATTTAGTCTTTTTTGCCGACAGAACGTTGACGCTCACGCTCAAGCTCTTTTTCGCGACGGTGTTTCTCAACGGCATCCAACACTTCAGCGCCAATATGGGCTTCACCACGCTCTTTCGCTAGCTGCACCTGACGCTCACGCTCTACAAAACGACGACGCTGCTCATCGGTGTACTTATCAAAACAGTGTGGACAGCTTACGCCCTGCTCAAAGCGCTCGTCTTGTTTCTCTTCTTCCGTAATCGGCATACGACACGCATGACACTGGTCATATTCGCCCTTTTCCAATTTATGGTTTACGGACACGCGATTATCAAAAACGAAACACTCACCTTTCCACATGGTTTCTTCTTCAGGCACTTCCTCTAGATACTTAAGGATACCCCCTTCAAGGTGATACACCTCTTCGAAACCTTGCTCTTTTAGGTAAGCTGTAGATTTTTCACAGCGGATCCCCCCCGTACAGAACATGGCGACTTTCTTGTTCTTTTGAGGATCAAGATTCTCTTTTACGTACTGAGGAAATTCACGGAACGTATCGGTTTTAGGGTTTACGGCGTTTTCAAAGGTACCGATTTGGAACTCATAGTCGTTACGTGTATCAACCAACACCACGTCCGGATCAGAAATCAAAGCGTTCCAGTCTTTTGGTTTAACATAGGTACCCACCACTTTACGTGGATCTATGCCCTCAACCCCCATGGTGACGATTTCTTTTTTCAGTTTTACTTTTGTGCGGTAAAACGGCATGTCGTCATCGTATGATTCTTTGTAACCAATATTGTCCAAACCAGGTTGCTCAGCTAACCAAGCCAACATGGTATCGATTCCCTCACGGCTTCCGGCCACCGTACCATTGATGCCCTCTTTCGCCAGCAACAAGGTTCCACGAATACCATTCTCTTCTAGCATAATACGCAGCGGCTCTCGCAAGGCTTCGTATTGATCTAGCTGAACAAATTTATACAGGGCACACACAACAACTTTTGACACGTCTTTCTCCTAATGCTTTCTGGAACGTAAAACCAGAGCCGTTAAAAATGGGGCGCGAATTATAGTGAAAACCACTTAAAAATGCGAATACTATTGGCTTGGATCAATTTGATTTTGGATAGTATTGTTAACCCGAAACCAGCCAGCAATACTGTGTCGAGTTCGCTTCGCTGGCAGCACCTCATGGGGAAACTCTTCACTCAAAAACACCGCTAAACGACCTTTCATAGGAGCAAAGCGCCCCAGCTCACGACAATGATCATGTTCATCAAATAACACCAATTCACCACCATCGCTTTCTTGCCACGCTTCATTCAAATATAGAACGGTAGACAGCACACGGTTACTCTTACCCTTGAACGCATCCAAATGCTTTTCATAAAACGCCCCTTCCTCGTAGCGGGCAAAATGCGCCTCATAATCCCAAAGCCCCAAAATAAGGCGACGATTAAACTCAATTCGCAGGGCCCCCATTGCATCCAAAAAGGCGCTACGGGCTGGGTTTATCGGGTCAATCCAACGAATGTAATCACGGCGACGATCAAGGGCCACTTGAAAATCAGAAGAGCGCCCCACGCCTGCACGATGCATATAGGTGTTATCTAAGTCCGATACATCAGCCATCAAGGCATCCACCATGGCGGGCGAGAAAAAGCCATCTGTGACGCTCCACCCTTTTTGTAGAATGTCCGATACCACTTGATCGAAAGGTGTCTGGGACGTAAAAGGGATGATCGCACTCATTAACGGAACCTTAGTTAGATTGTAAATCGCTGGATGATACTGTAGCGTGCGTCGCCGCACACCCTTTATTGGCAAACAATGACCTAACAATGTACCAATTACGTGACTATCAGCAAGAAGCCGTAGACGCCACACTGCGTCATTTTCGCAAAACTGACGACTCGGCCGTGATCGTATTGCCCACCGGTGCAGGCAAAAGCCTAGTCATCGCCGAGCTGTGCCGCCTTGCCAAACATAAGGTCGTCTGCCTTACACACGTTAAAGAACTGGTTGAACAAAATCATCAGAAACTCACCGCCCTAGGTGTTGATGCGGGCATTTATTCTGCTGGCTTAGGCCGTAAAGACCTAACCAGCAAAATCACCTTCGCCAGCATACAGAGCTTGGCTCGATCCCTCGAAAAACACACAGAGCCATTGTCTTTGCTCATCATCGACGAATGTCATCGAATACCCAAGGAAGACCAAGGCCAATACCATGCGGCCATTGCACACTTTAGGGCACTTAACCCCCATATTAAAATACTAGGGCTCACAGCCACGCCATATCGTTTAGACAGCGGCTGGATCTACCACAAGCACTATTGGGGTTTTTACCGAGAGGTGGACCAGCCTTTCTTTGAACAATGCATTTATGAACTGCCGTTACGCAGACTCGTTAAGTCCGGGTACTTAACGGAGCCCAAAGTATTTGACGCAGCCGTTGCACACTATGATTTTAATCGCCTTCAATCCCAAGCAGAGGACTCAGAAGACCACCAAGAGCAGCAACTAAACGAGCTGGTTAAAAAGCATCCACGGGTGACACAAGCGATCTGTGAGCAGATCATTGAGGTCTCCACAGAGCGCCAAGGGGTGATGATTTTTGCCAGCACCGTTGACCATGCAAAGGAAATATTGGGCTATTTACCTGAGGATGAAGCTGACATAGTGACAGCAGAAACCCCTAGCATAAAACGCAGCCAAATCATTCAGAGCTTCAAACAACAAACCACAAAGTACTTGGTCAATGTTTCCGTTCTCACCACCGGATTTGACGCCCCACATGTAGACGTCATCGCCCTGCTGCGCCCAACGGAATCCATCAGCTTATTCCAACAAATGGTAGGCCGAGGGCTCAGACTATCCCCCAATAAAAACGACTGCCTTGTATTGGATTACACCAATAGCGGTTACGACATCTTTCAACCTGAGATCGGCAGCAAAAAGCCCAACAACCAAAGCCAGCTGGTCCAAGTGGAATGCCCCCAATGCGAGCATCAAAACCTCTTTTGGGGACGAAAAGCGGCGGATGGCAGCCTAATTGAACATTATGGAAGACGTTGTCAGGGAGTTGTCGAAACACTGCATGGAGACGAGCAATGTGACTATCGCTTTGTATTCAAGCGCTGCCCCCATTGTAATGAAGAAAACGACATCGCTGCACGTCACTGCCAACACTGCTCAGAACGACTCATTGACCCAGATGAAATACTCAAAAAGGCGCTCAATTTAAAAGGCCACAAGGTCCAAAGATGCCAAGCAATCAGTGTAAACGTAACAAAAAACCGAATCACGGTGATCTACCATGATGAAAATGGAGAAGAATTAAAACAGCACTTTAATTTTGATTTCCCAAAGCACCGCAATCAGTTTAATAATGAGTTCGCCCGGCGCCTTGCCCAAGGCACACAGCAAGTGACCTTTCATAAAGCTGAAGATGTAACGCCTTTTATTCCCTATCTACCCGCCCCGGATTTTGTCATTGCAGAGCAGGAGAAAAACAAGCATTGGAAAGTAAGCCAACTGCTTTTTGATTATCAAGGTCCCTACAGAAAGGCCAATGAGTTGTGAGAGTCATTACTTGCGAGCGGCGTTTTGATAAGACACTTTAAATGGCAAGTTCAACCTATCAAGGCGCTCTAAAGCTGCTTTGGATGCAAAACTTCCCGTGGGCAGGCACTCCATAAACACCAGCCAAAAATTAGCCACCATGTTTTCAGCAAAAATCATCCCCGTATCACGATCTATATTGACCGCCTCAAACCGGCTTAACAATGCCTCTGTCACAGAGGCCATCTGCTGTTTATGAAAGCCACCCGTTGAAACGCTGTCCAACATGATCAATCGGGTAAATTCGTCATACTTGCCGTAAAAGGTAAATAAGGTAACTGCGATTTGAGACAGGTAATCAGTGGGGGAAGACGTAGGCTGCTGCTGCCCAATACCAGCACTCAGAGCCTCATCCATCTCGTCAAAGAAAATCTCTTTGACCAGATCTAATTTATCGGGAAAGTGGACAAAAAAAGTCCCTACAGCAACACTGGCTAAACGACTGATTTCACGAGTGGTGGTCGCTTCCACCCCTTGCTCCAAAAAGGCCGTTCGCGCGACTCGCTTAATGTTTGCACGGGTGCTGGCTTTTTGCTGTGTTCGACGGTTCACTGAGTCCACTCCTAGACAAGACCTATGAAGTGTATCGAAAACACCAGCAGGATTGAATCAATAATCTCGCCGGATCAATTACGCAAGGTGACACGCATGGGCTCTGGACTTAAACGGGAGGCTAATTCGCCGAGGAATTGCTTGATACGTTCCGCGTTTTCACCATGATCTGACTTGCCCATACGAGAACAGGAGCGCATATCAATTCGCACATCATCCTCTCCCCTAGTAATACGTAATACTACATCATTACGTAGGCCGAAAATCGGGGTACGCGCTGTGGCTTCGATCACACCTGAACCTGGGTACTGAGCCACTAAATCCCAACCTTTCTCACGAGTCAGCGCCAAAGCTTCGATATAGGCTTGCTTGAAGTCCACATTGACAATAAGCGGCTTCACATCTGGATAATATTCCTTCTGGATATCAGCCCACTCATCCTTGTACACCAAGTCATGCTCGGAAGCCTTACGAATAAAGGTCATATTGATGAAGATCGGAGGGTTTTCTGTATCTGTGGTGATGTCGTAGAGATCAGGAAGCTGTGATTTTTGAATGAATACCGCCACCCACATGGCACTGTAAACAAACGAAATGATACCAACCAAGATGAAAAATCGACGACTGGCCGGATTGCACTCTTTGCGGCAAACCGCCATGGAGACAAGCGTTAATACAGTTAGAGCAAGAGCCGCGTAAACGGTTTTTCTTAGCATTGTGAAAGCGGTAACGGGCTCTATAAAGCCAACTCGAACACCTGCAATCGCAACAAAGGCTACACAGCCGACGAGCATCAGCAAAATATATAGCACAGGCGAAATGTAACGACTCATAATTTACTCATAACATACATCAATGAGACAAACCTTAGCGTGCCAGACTGACACTAGATAGAGTGTCATGAAACGTTCTGCTTTGATTCCACCAAATTTGCATATTCTCGCCAGTTTGTTTCTGAATTGTAATAGCCAAGCACCTTCAACAAAGGCAAAATACCCTTTTAATTACATACAAAACACGTCATACCACCATGCCAGAGCAACCTTTTAAGCACCCGCAACATTGTGTCGACCTACTCCGTGAAGAGGCTAAACAAGCCAGCCAGAGAGCTTTTGTTGCTCGCGGCTCAAACACCACTCGATGCCCGTCCTGCCTAATGGCTGCTTTCGCTTGCTTTTGTAACCAGCGTGTAACCAGCCAAAGCAACACCCTATTCACCCTGCTTTATCATTACACTGAGATTCATAAACCTACCAATAGCGGTCGGCTCATTGCAGACCTCTTCCCCAACCAGACCAACGCCCACATATGGTCACGCACAGAGCCGAGTCAGGCGCTACTAGATCAGATAGAAGCACACAAAAAAAATACCATTATTCTTTACCCCGCCACTGAGCAAAGACTTAGCAAGGATCGCCATTTAGAGTCATTAGCAGAACTTGGTGAGCCAAGACATGTGATCGTACTCGATGCCACTTGGCGGCTAGCCAGCAAAATGCTCCATCAAAGCCGCTGGCTTGATGACATTCCCACCTTTGCCATCAATGAAGATGTGCAGCGCACCTTTATGGTCAGACAAGCCAAACATGAACAACAATTCGCCACAGCGGAGGTCGTCGCAATGCTACTTGCTGAAACAGGAGAGCAACAGCAAAGCCAACAACTGGCGGATTATTACCAAGTTTTTAATACACGCAGCGTCATGAGCCGACAGCGAAACCAGCCCCAAAAACCATAAGAGATACGTAACCTTACGGAGCCGTGACACAAGCTCAACATTAATTGACTGCAAAAACTCAGCATTGACCTAAACTCAAATGACAATCAAAAAATTGCCAGCTCGGTGGCTGGCAATCTATGGGTCTCACTATGCTGACAAATTATCTAACGTTTTACGGACAGCTCATAGCTGCCGCGTTCATGCCTGGCTGGTATCAAAAGGAGTTTATCGACACCAAGCATGCAACACATCACGCCCACTATCGTCGTACAACCGAAAAATACAGAGGCCGTAGAAAAATAGTACGAACATTGTGGACAGGGACTGGCATCTTAGTGCTTGCATTCCCTACTCCTCCCATCATGGTAGGCGCATTACTTTTTAGTACCTGCTTGTCGTTTGCCATTTTAGATGAGACAGAGTAACCCTTGGTTAACGCACCAATAGGGATAAACGCCCATTCTCTTTAAATTGAAGGGCTTGTTTTTTCTTGCGCCCAATGAGGACACCGTCACTGTCTAAAAACAAGAACGCCTTCCAGTTGCGACAAAACACACTCCAGGTGGTTTCTAAAACTAGATCAGAGTGGCAGCAAAAATAGATACGGGTATCGTCTCCCCATTGACCGCAAAACTCTAGGGCTTCTTCGGGCATTTCAGGAACATCCGACTCCCAACGCTTTTCCCAATCCACATCCGCCTGAACATTTGTTTTCAGCCATACCTCTTTATCAAATAAATCTGGGTAGAGATAAGTATCCGACACATAGTCTCGCCAGATGTTCGCGCCTGCCGTTTCCGTTAGCAACTGGATACTTGCTCGATCATCTGCCGATACAAAAGGCTCCTCGCGCAAAAACACCCAGTCTTTGCCACTGGCAGATAAAGGTCGATATTGGGACATACACTTCCTAAAGATGAAAAAAAATAACCTATTTAGTGAAAAACCATCGTTTGTGACCCTAGATCAAAACGAATATCCTGTAATTGTTGTAATAAAACAACATTTTTAAATTTGAAATAACCTAACTTAGGAGATCAACATGAACTCACCTGAACAATACGCAGCCTTATCGAATGCTCGTTACTCTGGTACAACTCGTCGCACTATGGACTCTCAAGAGCAATACGAAGCATTGCTTTCTAGCTGGGGATTTGACTCCAAAAAGACTGCCAAGCCGAACCCACTTAAGCCTGTTGCGATGCACGTTTACAAGCTTTTGAAGAAAACCATCAAAACATCATTCGATACAGTAACGGCTACAGCTCCGGTTGCAAAATCTCAATTGTAATCGGTCTGAGATAGCCCACCTGAATATCCATTAACACAATCATTATTTCTTACTTCATTGCTGGGGAGAAAAACAACAACACCCCCTCCCTTTCCTCTTCCATCCTCGTTACACTGTAATTCAATTACAAAAAACCATGTTCGATGGAGACGAAATGCCTTACCAATACGATGCCATTTTATTCGATTGTGATGGAGTCATAGTCGATACAGAAACCCTATCTTCTAGCATTCTCAAACGCCGCCTAAAAGAACTGGGGCTTGAGCTAGACGACCATACAATGCACACACAGTTTGCGGGCTTCACCACCCAAGACAATCTTACCCTTGCCGCAGAGATGCTTGGCCGACCACTCCCCGATGACTTTCTCACCAACTATCGCAAAGAGTTCGACGACACAGTTAAAGCCACCCTTGAGCCCATTGAAGGTGTGCGCGAGTTACTCGCCGCGATTAAATGCCCAATCGCCATGGCAACCAACGCCCAGCGCAGAGAGATGGAGATCAAGCTAGACATTATTGGTCTTAAAGAACGCTTTGCCACACGTTTTGCGGTGGATGACGTTAATCAGGGCAAACCAGCGCCGGACTTATACCTTAAAGCTGCCCAAGCACTAGGGGTCGCCCCCAACCGCTGTATTGTGATTGAAGATTCCATCGCAGGAATTCAAGCCGGCAAAGCATCTGGCGCAACAGTCTTAGCTTACAGCGCAGTGCTGGATCGTGACGCCCAGTTAAAAGCAGGCGCCACAGATACTTTCGCTTCAATGAACGAACTGATGTCCCTACTTGGACTCCATTGACATCAACTGCTTCAAAAGACTTCTAGGCAGATCTTTTATGGTCAACGCCCCAGTGTCCGGATCAAATTCAATCGAGTCGCCTAGCAGCTCAGTATCAAAGCTTAATGTTAGGGAACGGTTAGAGCCGGATGCTCGGGTTAGCTTCTTTAAAGCAGCCTTTTCAACAAAAATCTCTTTCTCAACCTGAAAGGCATCCGATTCTGCAATTTCTAAAAACTTAGAGGCTTGCTCTGGCGAGAAACGTGACTCAATTTGTCGGGCAATATCACCCAATTCAAGAGGCTCACGCTCCTCTGCCTTTTCCATACACTGTTCGGCGACCGCCTTTTTAAACTCGTTAGCGGTTTTAGAAGGCATGGATTGAGACTGACAAAACGCAGAGGCCGCCTCTACCAGTTTACGTGTTTCTTTTGCTGCCACTTTTGGCTCATCACAACCAATAAACTGTGTGAAATATTCGCTTTCCCATTTAGGCGCCTTACCAAAACGGAACGCAATATAACGGGTATCGTCTCGATCATGGTAAGCAGAAAGATTAACCCGCATAGCCATGTGTAATTTATCTGTTTCCAGCTGATTCACCTGAGCAAAACTCAAGTCTTCGCCCAGGGTGATACCAGACTTACGCTTCAACAGAACAATAAATAGGAAGTGGGATCCACCCAATTCATAGTGGTTAAACCAAAGCAAACCACCTTCTGCTTCAGATACAGGCTCTAGAAAGCGTACATACTCCGCAGCACACGCCTTACTAAAAGCAGAAAAATCATCAAAGGCCTCACCGGAAAAATGCTTATGAAGCAAAGCCGGAAGCTTACTTCCTTCTTCGCTGCCTTCCGGATTACTAAATTGCCCAGTATTCATACCGGAGCGATTAAACAGATGCGTTACTTTCGCCGCTAACTGCTCCGCTTCATCGTCGATTGGGTTTTCGTCTGGGCGCGCAACTAACAGCGCTTTCGACTCCCCTTCCTTCTTTTGCACTTCATGGACGATCAAATTGACAATAGACACTAGCGACCTCTTGGGATTAGTATGGATGGTTTGTGACATTTATACGACTGTCTCAAACGAGGTATCAGACGTAACCCTATGACAAAATCAACGAAATCTAAGGCACAAACCCGAAAAGAGATAGAATCCCAAATCGAAAACTTCATTCGCAAAAAAGGCGAAATCGAACAAGTCGAAATGGGTAAATCTGGCTTACAAGATGGCAAGTATAACACGAGCCACATAGGGTTTATCGAGCCTAAAAAAGACAGAACACCACTAAATCATGTGGTGGCAGCCATTCAGCAAAGAAAAGCGGATAAAAAAGCCCCTACCCCGGCTATCAACAAGCCACGCCAACCAAAAAAGAAAGTGATTTACGACGATTTTGGTGAGCCCATTCGTTACGTATGGGAAGATTAAGGAAAGTCCTCGTAACTCAGTGAAACTCTTTTGCGACTACTTACGTGTTTATCTACCATAGAGGCGAAATTAGCTATGGAGAGAGCAATGAGCATTCGTTATTTACACGCTATGATTCGCACCGCCAACCCTGAAGCCAGTCACGAGTTTTACACCAAAGGCTTAGGTTTAGTGCAAACTCGCCGATATGACAGTGAGAAAGGCCAGTTCTCATTGATCTATTACGCCTCAGAACAAGGTGCGCCAGAAGTAGAGCTGACCCATAACTGGGACGACCGCACTTACTCTGGTGGCGACCAATTTGGCCACTTGGCATTTGAAGTGGATGATATCTATGGTGTTTGTGAAAACCTCCAATCAATGGGAGTCACTATTTTACGCCCACCACGGGATGGCCACATGGCCTTTATTAAAGATCCAAATGGCATTTCAATTGAGTTGTTACAAAAAGGCGACTCATTAGAGGCCCAAGAACCTTGGGCATCCATGGAAAATGTAGGAAGTTGGTAAGGAATTAACATTTCGTAACAAAAAGACGCCCCCATTGTTCGAACGCTACAAAACCTAACTGGTATATAGCGCGAGGGCGTCTTTTAATATAAATGGATAAACAACGGCTGGTTAAATGATGATATTGACGTTAACTAAAAAAGGATTAATTACTTTGACAGCGCTGGCAGGGATTTCCTCTCAAGCGTTTTCTGGTGCCCTTTACAATACGGATATGTCTCAGCAGTTGTCAGATTCAGACAAGGATGGTGTTATTAACGCTAGGGATTTGTGTCCTAATACTCAAGTCGGCGCAATGGTAGATAACGATGGCTGTTCAGAGCAAAGCTCTAAGCTGTTATCACTGGACCTTAAAATTCTGTTTGACTCTGGCAAAGCAGAGGTAAAACCACGCTATTTCAGTGAAGTTAAGAAGCTTGCTGACTTTCTTAAAGCTAACCCAGATTCGTCGGTAGTAGTTGAAGGTCACACTGATGACGTGGGCAACGATGATTACAATTTGAACCTATCTCAACAGCGCGCGGATTCCATTGCAGATGTTCTCGTTAACCGATTTGGGATTAAAAGCAGCCGCGTAAAAGGCATCGGTTACGGCGAAAGCAAACCTGTAGCGTCTAATGACACAGCGATAGGAAGAGAGGCTAACCGCCGCGTGGTTGGTGAAGTCTTTGCTCGACAAACTGCCGATGTGAAACGCTGGAACATCTACAGTGTCGACTCAGATCGCAGCCTGTTTTCAGGGCGCTAATTCGATTCTCTAAAATCACCCAAAAAAAAACGCCAGATTCTATCTGGCGTTTTTTTACCTAATACTCAGTCAAAAAGTCACTTGCCTTGATGAAGCATGTCGTCCACCACTTCTTGCTCTTCGTGTAAATCATTTACCATGTCAGCCTTTGGCAAGATCAGGTTCAAGAAAATAGCCACAACACCACACAAGCTTACGCCTTGTAAGTGGAAACCATTGGCACCAATCACCATACCACCAATACCAAACACCAAAGTAACAGCAACAATAACAAGGTTACGTTGAGCGCTCAGATCCACTCGTGCTTTGATCATAATATTCATGCCCACTCCTGCAATGGAGCCGAACAACAGAATCATGATACCACCCATAACTGGCGTGGGAATGGTTTGCAAAAATGCACCAAACTTAGCGATAAAGGCCAATGCTACGGCAAATACCGCCGCCCAAGTCATCACCACAGGATTGAATACTTTTGTCAGTACTACAGCACCGGTCACTTCAGAGTATGTGGTGTTTGGCGGCCCACCGAACAATGACGCAGCAGAAGTAGCCAAACCATCACCCAACAGGGTGCGATGCAGACCAGGCTTTTGCACATAATCTTTCCCCGTAACACTGCTAATCGCCAACACATCTCCGACGTGCTCGATAGCTGGTGCAATCGCTACAGGCACCATGAATAAAATCGCCGCCCAATGGAACTCTGGCATAATGAACCCTGGTGGAGAGATCCATCCACTGTTCGTAATAGCACTGTGATCTACCATCCCCATCACTTCCGCAATCAGGTAGCCCACTGCCACACCAGAAATAATAGGTACTAGGCGAAACACACCTTTAGCGTAAGTCGCTACCAACAAGGTCGTCAGCAAAGCTGGCATGGACACCAATAGCGCATCCGTGTAGGAAAACAGCTCAGCAGAGCCATCGCCCGTTTTGCCTAATGCCATATTGACGGCAACGGGTGCCAACCCCAGACCAATCACCATGATGATCGGCCCTGTCACCACAGGAGGAAGCAAGCGATGCAGAAAGCCAGGTCCACGTAATGCCACTAAAATAGACAATGCTACGTATACCAAGCCTGCACAGAATAACGCCCCCATGGTGGCTGCTTGCCCCCAAGTTTCTACTGCAAAAATAATCGGGGCAATAAATGCAAAAGAAGACCCTAAAAATACGGGTATGGAGCGTTTAGTACATAATTGAAAGATCAAAGTACCTAGACCTGCAGTAAACAGGGCAACGCTTGGATCTAGGCCAGTGATCAAAGGCACTAACACTAGGGAGCCAAATGCCACAAACAGCATCTGTGCACCCGCTAAAATCACTTTCCATCCAGAAAGCGTATTTTCTTGCGAAATCGTCTGTTGAGTATTCATAGTTTAATGAGTCTTATGAGTTATTTTGTACCGAAGATTTTGTCACCTGCATCGCCCAATCCCGGCACGATGTAGCCCTGCTCGTTAAGATGGCTATCAATAGACGCGGTATAAATGTCCACATCTGGGTGTGCTTCTTGGACTTTTTTAATGCCTTCAGGCGCCGCAACCAACACCAATGCGCGTATTGTTGTACAACCATGCTTTTTAAGCAGGTCGATGGTTGCAATCATCGAGCCACCTGTGGCCAACATAGGATCAACGACAAGAGACATACGTTGGTCAATATCGCTCGCAAGTTTGTCAAAGTAGCTCACAGGCTCAAATGTCTCTTCGTCCCGATACAGGCCCACAACACTGATTTTCGCGCTTGGGATTAGCTCTAAAACCCCATCAAGCATGCCAAGACCTGCACGCAAAATAGGCACAACAGTGATCTTTTTGCCTCGTATGCGTTCACAAGTGACAGAACCACACCAGCCATCCTGTTGATATTCTTCAAGTTCTAAATCTTTGGTGGCCTCATAAGTAAGTAGATTGCCTACTTCCGAAGCTAATAGACGAAAGCCACGCGTACTCATTTTTTGATTACGCATTAAGCCTAGTTTGTGGCGAACTAATGGATGACGGATTTCATAAACACTCATGGCGGGCCCCTATTCTAGCTCTGTTCCTGACTAAATGGTTATTTTCGCACAGATACTGTAAAGAGGCGACGCCAGATGGCCTAATTTTTGCTAACTAAATCAATAATTATGAGATTTCTACCTGATATCGGAAGGTTTCTGCCGAGCCTTTCGAGATGCGGTATTCTAGTGGGGATTTATCGTAGCCATAGGCGACTCGCTCGATCACAGCAACGGGAGACGTTGCCCTGATTTCCAATGCCCGGGCCACATCCACACCCGCAGTTTCAATCGTCAATGTTTCCGTCGCGGAAGCCACCAACTGGCCACACTCTTTCTCATAGAATGGATAAAGCAGATTTTCAAAAGACTCTGTTGGCATCTGTTCCAAGCTTTTAAAAAGCTGTCTTGGTAACCAAATTTCTTCAGCAAGCACCACACGACTGTCCAACACCCGAGTGCGTCGTAAGTGAATCGCTAACTCCCCCACTTTCAGATTCAGAGCAGCCGCAGCGGCTTCGGGTAGCGGTAGTACATTATTAGATTGAACACGCCCCTCCGGTACTCGCTGATTATCCAAAGAAGTCTGTCTAAAAAAGCGAAACAAGGAGTCATTGAAGTTCGGACGCTTTACAAAGGTCCCCCGCCCCTGACTACGATACAGCAGCCCATCAACCACTAGGGTATCCACAGCTTTACGAATGGTGCCAATGGCCACGTCATAGCGTTTGGTAAGCTCCGCTTCGGTAGGAATTGTCGTATCAGGCAACCAGACGCCTTCACGAATATTATCCATAATCTCATCCCTAACTTGCTGATAAAGCGGCAAACGCTCATCTCTTCCTTTTTTAAACTGCGCCATGTGCGTTCCTCTTTTTGTCATCTGGCTATTCTAAAGCGGCTTTCTGTAAGCGTCTATGCAAGGAATTGACGAAGATCTAATTGATACATATACTCATCAATACATATAAACATATATATGAATATATGTTGCTGACATGATAACCATAAGTACATAGGCAACGACTGCAAATGAAAGACTCAAGTGGTAATCCAATTACTGGCGTGGATACGCACGCACACATCTTTTCAACTGACCTTCCGCTTACCCGAGAGCGCCGCTATGCGCCTAGCTACAACGCCACAGTTGATGAATACCTAGGACATTTAGAAGCTCACAACCTTTCCCACGGGGTGCTCGTTCAGCCGAGTTTTCTGGGCACAGATAACGACTACATCGCAGCTGCTATCGCAAAACATCCGACAAAACTTCGTGGTATTGCCGTGGTGGACCCTGCTATCAGTGATGATGAACTGGATGCTCTAAACGAAGCCGGCATGGTAGGTATCCGTCTTAATCTGATCCAAAAGCCTTTAGAGGATTATGCGTCGCCATCTTGGCAGTCCTTCTTCAAAAAAGTGGCCGCGCGCAATTGGAGTGTTGAGATTCAGCGAGAGATTGACGACCTAGCAGATTTTCTACCAAGCATTCTTGAGTCCGGCGTTGAAGTGGTTGTCGATCACTTTGCCAAAACCAAACAAATCATCGATCCAAGTATTGCCAGCCACGAGCGGTTTTTAAATCTATTGAGCCAAGCGCCCGTTTGGACAAAAATCTCCGCCGCCTACCGATGCAATGCCAACTTGGAGAACTCAATTATGTCTTTAAATGCACTGCGCAGTGCTTACGGTCACTCAGAGCGTTTGCTTTGGGGGAGCGATTGGCCGCACACACAATTTGAAGACCGCACTGGCTATCAAGATCAATACGAATTTATGACTCGTTTATTGGCGGATAGCGAAGAAAGGGACACGATTTTAATTCTTAACCCCAAGCAATTGTTCAACTTTTAAAGCATCCTTAACAACAATAAAAAGGAAAAAACTATGATGAGTTTACTCGTGGTAGGCGCTATTTTGCTGTCTATTATCTTGGGTTACAAAACCCGCATTAACATCGGCCTGTTTGCGATTGCCTTTGCATACTTGATTGGTTGTTTTGGCTTAGGTCTAAGCCCTAACGACGTCATTAAGATGTGGCCCCTGAAGATTTTCTTTATCATCTTTGCTGTGTCACTGTTTTACAGCTTCGCGATCATTAATGGCACCTTAGAGAAACTAGCGGAACAACTGATGTATCGCTGTCGTCGAGTGCCTCACTTGATGCCTTATGCCATTTTCTTAACAACCACTTTTATCTCTGCATTAGGTGCAGGTTACTACACCGTACTGGCCTTCATGGCTCCGATTACCCTTCTGCTATGCCAGCGCACAGGAATGAGCACTGTATTAGGCGCCATGTCAGTGGGTTACGGTGCACTGACAGGTGCGAACTTTATGGCGAGCCAGAGTGGCATTATCTTCCGCAGCATCATGGTCAATGCGGGGATTACCGAAAACCAAGCCTTCATCAACTCCATCAGTATTTTCGTAAGTACCGCTATCATCCCGCTGGTGGTGATCTCGATCTTTGTTTTCTTTACGGGTCACCGTAAGAGCATGTCCGCTAGCACAGATCAAATTGAAGCTCCGGCTCCCCTTAACAAAGAACAGCGCCAAACCTTATGGTTAACCCTAATCATGATGCTATTGGTATTAGCCGCTCCGATTGCGAATTTATTGTTCCCAGACAACGGCACAGTGTCTTTCATTAACAGCAAAATGAACATTGGCCTAATCGCCAGCGTCTTCTCCGTGATTGCTTTGTTAATGAAGTTAGGGGATGAGCGTAAAGCCATTGCCAGTGTACCTTGGCCAACACTGATCATGATTTGTGGTGTAGGCATGTTGATCTCTGTTGCCATTAAAGCCGGCACTATTGATGCCCTAGCATCGTGGATGGGCAGCTCTATCCCAAGCGTGCTTGTTCCTGTTGTGATTGGCGTTGTGGCGGCATTTATGTCCTTGTTTGCTAGTACTTTAGGGGTGGTCACACCTGCTCTATTCCCTATCGTACCCTCTCTTGCACAAAACCTAGCACTTGATCCTATGATGCTGTTCATCTGCATCGTGGTCGGCGCACAAGCCACCGCTATTTCACCTTTCTCTTCTGGCGGCAGCTTGATCTTAGGTGCATGCCCTAACGAAGAGACCCGAGCTAAGTTATTCCCACAGTTGCTGTTCCGCGCTGCCCCATTAGGCTTTGCCGCCGCATTACTGTTCAACCTGTTAATTACCTTTGTCTTGTAACCCCCTCAAGTTGCAAAGGTCTTTTAATACACAAACGGCGCTCTAAGAGCGCTGTTTTTATTCGAATCAAAAAAAGCTCAGTCCCTAGGGACTGAGCTTTTTTAGCAACTTACTGCAACTGATCAAGACCTTACTTTTGCAGGATTTGCGGGTTTTTAAGCCACTTAATCAACGTAAAACTACAGCATAAAATAATCACCGTAGCTGGCAGTCCGCCCAAGTTAGACAAGGATTTAACCCCTGCCACACCGACAGTACTCACCATGATCCAAGCCACTAAGCCAATAATCGTCCCCCAAAGGACTTTAATTGGCATGCCCGCACCCTCTTGAGAATCCGCATTGAAGTTCTTCACACACAGGTCGCCAATCGCATCTGTACTGGAGTCTGCTGCCGTCACATAAGAAATAAAGGCGATGAATACCAAGATCAGAGACGTGATGCCTCCCAATGGCAGCTCCCCAAAGATATGGTAAAGCAGTTGTTCAATCCCCCCTTCGTTCAGTACGGCGTACAAACCACCTTCACTGTTCTGATCCATGAAAATGGCCGCACCGGAGAAGACCGAGATCCATAGCAAAACAAACAAGCTAGGGAACAAAACATTCACCTGAATAAACTCGCGTACCGTGTAGCCCCGAGCAATCTTACCTAGGAACATAGCCGTAATCGGCGCCCAAGCAAACCAAACAGCCCAGTAGAACACGCTCCACCATTGTGGCCATGGATCACCAGCGGCTTGCCCCGTAAACAGGCTCAAACGGAAGAAGTTCTGCAAGAATGCTCCCAAACCTTCCACACCAATGCCCAGCATGTACAAGGTCGGACCAAAAACAAGAGTGAACACAAATAGGCCAATCAACAGCCAGAAGTTCACCATCGACAGACGTGCGATACCTTTGATTAAACCACTGGCCGCAGACAAGACAAAGGTCGCGACTATGATGGCAATGATCACACCCAAAGTGATTGGGCCACGCTCAATCGGTAGATATTGGCTCGCACCACCCACTAAGGTCAGAGCACCTGTCCCGAGAGAAGACGCCATACCAACCACTAATGAGTACAATGCTAAGGCGTCAATCACGCTTCCCATACGCCCTTCCACATACTTACCAAACACCGGACGTAAGGAGCTACTGATGGAGTACGGTAGTTTTAGGTTGTGAAATGCCAGGGCGAAGATCAGCGCAGGCACGGCATAGATAGAATATGGCGTAGGACCCCAGTGCAAAAACATGGCAGAAAAAGCAAACAACACAGCATTCGGTGAATTTGGCTCAATGCCTAAACTCTCTGGTGGCGAATACAAATGATACAAAGGCTCCGCTGTTGTCCAAAACAACACCCCTACCGCCAACGTCGTACACAGTACAATCATGAACCAGCGAGATTTTTTCAGCTTAGGTTGTGCCTTCTCACCCCCGATCCGAATATCACCCAATTTTGAGAAATAGGTAATCAAGATCAGTACCAATAAATAAAAGCTGCCTAAACTAAACAACCAAGAGAAATGCTCCAATACAAAGCCATTAGCAATGCCCGTGTATTCTGTAAACAGCTCTAGATCCACCAAACTGAACAGCAAAGCGCCAACCAAAATAATGAAGGTTGGAAAAAAGACCAAAGGTCTTAATGAATTCAACATGAGACTATATCCTCGTACAGATAATCGATTAAACACCCGTTCGTTTGATGGTTTCGTCAAACGCCTTGCTGAAAATCAGCTCCCCCTCATGGAAGGCCTTCCAAGTGGCTGAGACATAAAAGTGCCCGTGATCACAGCGCATGTGATACGTGCCTTTTAGACCAGTCCACCAGCCATCTCGTCCCATTGTGAGATCAAACTCAAGGGTGGATTCCGCACTCAAAGGGTCATCCGGATGAATGGTTTGCCATTGGCTCATGGCCATATCAATCACGCTGTCACATGAGTTGTAATATTGGCGACCAAAATCATCATGGGTTTCCAGCGTGACACGGCCCGTTTTGTAATCGTGATGAACCACTCGTTCACTGTTACCTGAGCGCAAGGTTTCACCATCGATGGCAACCGGCTTGTCATAGGCTGGGGGCTCGATTTCTGTGATTAGGTTGTCACGATGAGGCACGTCAATGTGGCTCATGGAAGACTCTAAAGTAATGGTGGCACGATCTGGAGCAGGCCAAATCAGCGGCCAACACGCGGTTGAGACCGAGATACGCAGGCGATGTCCTGCAGGTACCTTGTAGGCCACGTGGTTAATCGGCACCTGTACATTATACAGCTCACCAGGAGTCAAAGGCTCGACAAACTCATGACTGTTACGATGAGTCAAATTCAAGACCCCTACGCTGATGCGAGTCACAGCTCCATCAGGGTGAACATCACACACACGTACCGCAAGGTTGGCGGTTGGCTTATCGCTACGTATCGCAAGATTTGCCATGACCTGACCCGCAATGGCCAAATCTTCTTCTAAAGGCAAGGTATCAAAGCATAAAGACCCCGCATCATCTGCACGCTGGTCTGCAGGTTGCTCCATCGCCAGACGAATGCCCACACACAGACGTCCACCATTTAGCCCCACCGTCTGTGGAGAACAAATTTGCTGGGCAAATGAATGAGAGTCAGGCGTCTCTGACAATTGTCCCTTAGATGGGTACAAGGTTTTATGAAGAGTATTAGGAGACGGCCACTCAGGCTCGGAAATCCACTGGCCAGGGCGCTCTTCATAATCCGTTTGTGGACGAGCGCTGTCTTGCATGTAATAGGTCAGTTTTGGCTCGTTTTCGATACCATTCTCGATGTCTTTAAGCCAACGATCCCACCAGCGTACGGACTCTTTTACATAGTCCATCTTAGGATTTGGATAGGCAATGTTAGGGTACTTATGGGCCCAAGGACCGACCAGCCCCTTAGTGGGAACCTCTAGGTTTTCAAGCAATCGGAACACGGTGTCACGGTAGTTATCCGCCCAACCACTGGTCGCGTACACCGGCACTTTAATGGCGCTGTAATCTTCACATACAGAACCATGCTTCCAGTAATCGTTACGCACTTGCTCGGTCAACCAAGGCTTAGCGAGAAATGGCATTTGCTGTAAACGCTCCAGCCATTGCTCCTTCCAGCCTTCGCCCACCAGCTTAGCATCTGGCGCGCGACCTTGAGCATAAGCCCAAAAGAAAGATGCCCAATCCAAGTTGTCATTAAGCAAGCAACCGCCCATGTAATGCACATCGGTCCCATAACGATCATCGGTAGAACATTGGGTAATGATGGCTTTTAGGGCTGGCGGATTCAGAGCAGCGACTTGGAGGGAGTTAAAACCGCCCCAAGAAATACCGACCATTCCCACACTGCCAGTACACCAAGCCTGCTCCGCTAACCAAGCGATGATGTCAAAGCCATCTTGCAGCTCTTGCTCAGTGTACTCGTCAGTAGTTTGTCCTTCTGACTCGCCACAACCACGAAGGTCCACACGGATGCAGGCATAGCCATGGGTAGCAGTCTGCGCCATGGTGATCTCATCGCGCACCAAAGTGCCATCATTTTTTCGGTAAGGAAGGAATTCTAAAATTGCTGGGACGGGGTACTCGTCCGCATCGCTTGGCATCCAAGCGCGGTACGCAAGCTGAGTACCATCGGGTAATGGCAGCATTGCGTGATGTATGTGTTTTATAGTTTGCATAAGGTCCTTTCGTTTTACTTGTATCGCTTATTTATATTAGGAAGGGCGAATTGTAAGTAAAACGCTATTTTGTTAGGGTATCCTGAACTAAAAGTTCAGGATAGCGTCTATCATGCCGATCAATAACCGAACGATTCCCTCCCTTAGCAGCTTGATCGTTTTTGAAGCATCCGCCCGTTTAGGCACCCTAACCAGTGCTGCGGATGAACTGTGTGTCTCCCCTACCGCCGTCAGTAAACAAATCAAACAATTGGAAGCCTTCCTAAACACACAATTATTTATTCGTAAAAAAACAGGTCTAGAACTGACCAAAAAAGGAACAAACTACCTCAAAGTAGTAAGCAGCACTCTGGAGCTGTTGGCAGAAGAATCCCATAAAATGGATGACACGGTTACGCCTCTTCCCCTGAACCTTGAAATCGGCGCTTGTTTTAGCCATTACTGGCTGATTCCACACCTTGACGACTTTCGGGAAAAATACCCAGACATCCTACTGAACATCAGCATTAACAACGAACGAAACATGAGTGAAGTAAACAGTGACCGCTACGATGTGGCCTTTTATTACACTTCCAATAGCACCCCCAGTGAGGACAATTTCTTACTGTTTGAAGAGCGCATGCTGTTAGTGTGTAGCCCAAGCTTCTTGGCGAAACATTCCGAAATAAACATTCTGGATAACCTCTGGAAGCAGCCGCTACTTGGCTTAAAAGACGCACCGGACTTTTGGGAAAACTGGCGCACTTGGGCACAGTATTCAGGAGTCGAATACCAGCCTCCAAAGAACGAGATCCAGATGGAAGACCAAATTACTGTGGTTCATGCCGCACAAAACGGCCTAGGGATCGCCCTGGCGTGGGATTGGCACGTAGCAGACTTGATTGCTGAGGGCCATCTAGTGGCCCTCACTCAGCCCGTTACCTGCCAACGTAACGGCTTCTTTCTTACTCGTACCAAAAACGCCAATCAATACAGCTCAGAATGCTTTATTAACTGGGTCGTTGATCGAGTCAAAGCAGAACAAACGGCAAAGGGTGACTAAATCCCCCGAGCCACGTTTTGCAGTGTTTCAAACGCCGCGAATTTAGCCTGATGAAGCGCTTTAAACGCGGGATTTGGCAGGTAAGTGCCTTTAAACGAAGACATGGAAGCCATCGCCTGAGTTAAGTCACTAAACGCCCCCGATGCCATGGCACCCAACATGGCTGAGCCTAGCAATACGGGCTCTGGGCACGCAGGAGCCACTACGGTTACCCCGGTGGCATCAGCCAGTAGCTGGCGAATCAATGGGTCTTGCCCTGCGCCACCACTGATGGCGATTTTATTGATCACCAAGCCTTCTCGGCCTTGGGCTTCAATGATTTGTCTTAGCCCATAAGCGATACCACAAATCCCCGCCACGTAAAGCTGCAACAGACTGTCTACGGATTTATCCATATTCAATCCAGCAATGATGCCTCGGGCATTGGGGTCCGCATGTGGAGCTCGATTTCCCAAAAACTCAGGCACTACCACAAGACGCCCAACACAATCTGCCGCATGGCTAAGATCCCTATGACGGCCTTTCACATTAGCGGATAACCACGCCGAAACACTTTGGCCTGCGTTCTTAGCCAGTGCTTTGACTTCCCCATAGGCAGGATGCATGGCGACCAACTGGTCAATGGCTGCTCCCGCAGCGGATTGCCCCGCTTCATTGAGCCATAATCCGGGGATCATGGCGGAATAATAAGGCCCCCATACCCCATGGACGAGTGTCGCCTCTTTGGAGGAGGTCAAGGTACATGCGGAGGTGCCAAACACATAAGACATGGTACCAATGGGTTCGGCAACGCCACTTTCCGTCACCGCCCCCACCGAGCCAACCGCTCCCGCATGCGCGTCAATCAACCCAGCCGCGACAGGTGTTCCTTCTTGCAACCCAAGCTGCTCCGCTGCCATACGGGATAATCCAGCACCGATTCCGGTTCCTGGCGGTACGATACGCGTGCCAATTTTTTGATAGCTCCCCTCAACCAAATCTCCAAGGCCGATTTGCTTGAAATAACTGTCGTCCCAACGTTCTTCATGGGCCATATACGTCCACTTGCACACCACGGTACAAATGGAGCGGTCCAAAGCATCCGTGGCTTTCCAAGTTAAGAAATCCGTCAAGTCAAAGAAGTACTTAGCCTTTTGATAAGTCTGAGGTAAGTGTTGTTTGAGCCACAACAGTTTTGGCGTCTCCATCTCAGGAGAGATCACTCCGCCCACATACTCCAACACCCTATGCTGGGTGCTATTGATAAATTGAGCTTGCTCAACGGCGCGTTGATCCATCCAAACAATGATATTGCGATGGTCCTCGCCATGCTCTCCCACCGAGATTGGCTGATTGTCAGGGCCAATGACCACCAAAGAACAGGTGGCATCAAAGCTCAAACCCAATACTTGATGGCTATCAACACAGGCTTGATCCATAGCCGCCCGCACCACATAGCACACAGACTCCCAAATATTGTCAGAAGACTGCTCGTAGCGAGCAGCCCCACTGCTGTACAAATCAATGTCGAGTTTTTGCGTTGCCAGCAACTCCCCAGCAAGGTTAAACACCCCTGCCCGCGCGGACCCTGTGCCAACGTCGACGCCAATTACATACTGCTCTGTCATGACTCGCCCCTACCTACAGATCCACGCTATTTGGTAATAACACCAAATCTCGAATAGTAACCCCTGCTGGCTGCTTCAACATAAACGCTACCGAGCTTGCCACCACTTCCGGCTGCATTAAGCTGCCATTTGCCAAGGCGTCTTCCAACTTCTCTTTTGGCCAATCATCCAACAAGGAAGTCACAACCGGCCCTGGTGCAATCGCCCCGACTCGCACTGAGTGAGGAATCAGCTGGCGACGCAAGGTGTGAACAAACGCCTGAATAGCATGCTTAGATGCCGTGTAAATTGGCTCCCACACCACAGGCACCAAGCCTGCAATGGAGCTGGTAACGATAATGTCCCCAGATTTTTGCTCAATCAAATGCGGTAATACGGCACGCACGGAGCGAAACACCGAGTTAATATTCAGGTTTAACATAGTGTCCCACTGGTTCGGGTTTCCTTCTGCGAACACGCCCCCCACATAGGCACCAGCGTTCGCATGGAAACCATCTAAGCGGCCGCCCGTCAGGGACAATATGTCTGCCAATAGGTGATCCACCGCCTCGTTGTCTAGCAAGTCTTTTTCTATACAGAAGCGATGCTCTGAACCCAATTCAGCGGAAGCTTGCTCTAATAATGCTTTAGAGCGATCGATTAACACCACCTGAGCCCCTTCGCTTACGAGCTCCTTTGCACAGGCGAAGCCAATTCCGGACGCAGCCCCTGTGATGGCATACACTTTTCCGTTTAATGAAGTTGTCATGATTGTATTCCTTAAAACTGATTACGCTTTGCCATGGGATTGGCGACTTTGACGCGCCATGCTGTCGATGATCACGGCAATCGCCAACACGGCACCGGTAATCATGTAGCGGTGTGACGAAGAAAGATTCAAAAGGGTCAAACCATTGGCAATGGATTGAATCACAATAATGCCAAGCAATGCAGACCAAGCAGAGCCACGGCCACCAAACAAACTGGTGCCACCGATAACTGCCGCAGCAATAGCGTTTAAGTTCACATCCCCTGTCCCAGCTTGCTGACTAGCAGACGCTAGGCGCGCCGCGGCTAGCATGCCTCCAAGTGTGGCTAAGGTAGAACATAGAATGAACGCGCTCAGGTAAATACGCTCCACCTTGATGCCCACCCGGCGTGCGGCCTCTACATTGCCGCCCACAGCAAACATGTAACGTCCCCACTTAGTGCGAGTTAGGGCATAATTCAATGCAATTACCAAGAGTAAGAACAGGCCAAACATCCAAGGCACACCACGGGACTGGTTCAAATACAGTACAATCAGCTCAAGCGCTACCGTCATAATGATGGCTTTGACTAGGATGGAATTAAGAGTTTTAGCCGATAGACGCATGGCAATGCGCTTGTTACGGATTTGCACCCCACGTAAAACAAAGACCGCTCCAGGCAAGATGGCCAAACTATGGGACAGCCAAGCAGGCATAATCAGCAACTGACCAAAATCCACTAGAGCTGACGAATACGGCAAGTTAATCGAACCGGTAGAGCCCAATAGGAATAATTGAAAGCCCAACAAAGCCAGCAAACCTGCCAAGGTAGCCACAAAACTTGGCATACCAAAGCGAGTACGCAGATACGCGTAGGCCATCCCCACGCAAGCACCAAAACTTAGGCTTAAAGCCATGGCCAATGGCAGCGCCAAACCTTGTTTTACCCAGAGTACGCCCAACAATGCAGAGCCAACACCGCTGAGGGAACCCACAGACAAGTCGATCTCTCCTAGCATGAGCACACATACAATGCCCAAGGCGATAATGCCCACAGTGGCGCTATCAAACAGCAAGTTCACCAGGTTGTTGGCGGACAAAAATACCGGATTGATCGCCGTGAAAATGGTCCAAATGATGATCAGACCGACCACAACAGGCAATGATCCTAGGTCTCCGGACTTTACTCGATCCACAAAAGAACGAATCACATCCCCTAGGCTACTATCATGGGTAACACGCTCATCACTACGATCCAACAAAGGAGCGTTGGCATCGATTTTATTGGTTGTTGAATTAGACATAACTTATACCTCACAGGCGCTGTCTGCGCTTTTGAGTCGTTGTTCGCGACGTGTCACTGAGTTATCCGATGCACCCGTGATGGCACCGATCAACTCTTCATTAGATGAGTCAGGGGTGAATACGCCATTATTTTTGCCAAGACGCAGTACCACGACACGATCAGCCACCGCACGCACGTCCTGCATATTGTGAGAGATAAGAATGACCCCTAGCCCTTTGGCTTTTACACGATCAATCAGATTTAACACTTCCGCGGTTTGCGCCACACCCAATGCCGCTGTGGGCTCATCCAACATGATGATTTTTGGGTTTGCTAACAAAGAGCGGGCAATCGCAACTGTTTGGCGTTGTCCGCCAGATAAGGAAGCCACCACATCACGGACGCTTGGGATGCGTGCCGCTAATTCGTTCAGTAACGTCCAAGAGCGCACTTCCATTTCCGTTTCGTCTAACGCAAACGGGCCAGACTCCTGACCGAGAAACAAGTTGGACACCACGTCTAGGTTTTCGCACAGGGCCAAGTCCTGAAACACGGTGGCAATCCCCAGATCAATGGCATCGGAAGGACCTTCCATTGACACGGGCTTACCTTCAAAGAAGATTTGCCCTGACGTAGGTCTATGGGCGCCGGCAATGGTTTTGATCAGCGTGGATTTGCCCGCGCCATTGTCACCAACCAGTGCCACCACTTCCCCTGGGTACACATCGAGATCGATATCGGTCAACGCCGACACCGCGCCAAACTGCTTACACACCTTTTGTAGGCTCAGCAAAGGGGTGCCTTTATTGGTATGGTTCTTTTGATTAACAGACATACTGATACTCTACTTTTTGAATGGGTTTGAATGGCCGCTCTTGTCAGAGCGACCTATGAACAACTGCTAAGATCTAGCGAATTTGCCCACTGTTAACGCCAAATGCCTAGCTCAATACAGCCGTCTTTATAGCGGCCAGTACAGATGTCTGCTGCGTTGGCGATGCCCGCATCAAAGATTTTCTCCTTGATGTTTTCGCGGGTAATCACGGCGGGAACAAACAGTTCAGAAGGCGTGTTGTAGAGTGTGGTTTTGCCCTTCGGCGTTTTACCATTCAGCATTTTTACTGCAACGTCTGCAGCGGCGGCAGCCACAATTTCAGAGGGTTTAGAGATGGTGTTGTACTGTTCACCAGAAATGATCAACTGCAATGCCGCTTGGGTTGCGTCGTTGCCAGTCACTGGTGGGATAGGGTTAACGCCAGCAGCCTTGAATGCGGCAATAGCGCCACCACCCGTACCATCGTTCGCAGCAACGACACCGATGATGTCATCATTAAAACGAGATACTTGACCCGCTGCCCAAGTCTGAGCTTTTTGTGGCACCCAGTCTGGTGTGTCGTACTCGGCTAGTGTGGTGTAACCACTGCTATCTAACGCTTCATCGATACCATCACGAATCAAACCTGCTGCCGCGTCTGTCGGGGAGCCATTGATCTGCAAGATGCCCCCTTTATCCATTGGCACACCTTCTTTCTTCAGGTGCTCAACCAAGTTTGCTGCAATAGCTTTACCAATGCCTTTGTTATCAAAAGACACATAGTAATCTGCTGGAACGGCTGGGATAGGACGGTCATAGGCGATCACTTTTACACCCTGACTTTGGGCAATACGCACTAAGGATGCGGCAGCACTAGAGTCCACAGGGTCAAGTACGATCACTTTTGCCCCTTGTGTGATCACAGAGTTGAATTGCTGTTGCTGTAGGGTCACATCGCCATTGGCGTTTTGATAGATCACCTTACAATCCTGACACATGCTATCCATGGCCGCTTTAAAGCCTGGGAAATCATGTTCTTCGTAGCGAGTGGACGCTTGGTCCGGCATCAAAAATGCCACAGTAGATTGAGCAAACGCATTACTGCTTAATACGCAGGCTGCTAAAGAAGTGAAACCAATTGTTTTTATTGCTTTAAGATTCATTTCTGTAACTCCAATTCGAATTATTTTGGGTAAAAGATCCCCCTTCCCGATCATCATCAAGAAAAAATAGTCTTTCTATTGGATTACTAAACGAAGCATTGTATGGTTAATACAACATTGTCCTCGCCAAAGTATAATGTTGGTTAATCAACGCTTGTTTAGTCGGTTCAGGGCGTTATCGATACTGCGTCGTGCTTACATTCCTCCTTTTAGGTTTTTAACTGACTTGCGTTTAACTAAATGCGCTTCGAGCACACTGCTCTGGGGCGCATGGTTAACTCCATCACTCTCTATTCGATCAATCAATCTTTGCCACGCTGTTTTAGCAATGTCATCAACTGGTTGTTGCATCACGGTTAAGCTCGCACTGCGGGCTGACATCCAAGCGTAATCATCGTGCGCCACCACAGAAATGTGATCACAAACACGTATGCCACGATCTGCCATGGCCGTTAACACGCTTAGAGTGGTGACGTTTGTTAGGCCAAAAATGGCTGTGGGAGGCTCATTGTTATCAAGCCAGTCACCAACGACCTTAGCCCCTTCATCAAGATCCGAGCCAAGAGCTAGGATTTCACAATGACCACCCAATTTTTGCACGGTATCAAAGCAACCTTGAGCACGATTTTGAATCGGCGGATGGTCAAGATTTGAGGCCGCAATCAACACCTTTTGATGGCCTTGATCCGCTAGGAATTGCCCAGCGTCTACACCAGATTGATAGTTGTCTATGGTCACCGTATCAAATGGGCAACCCTCCACAGAAACACGGTCCACCATGACCACTGGAGAGGTCTCTTTTAACGCGGCGATACTTGCTGGTAGCTCCCCTGAACAAGGAATGGCAATCATGCCAGCAGGCTGCCAACGTAGCAGCGCTTTGATCCGGGATTCTTCCACATCAAGACGATCGTGGGAGCTGGCAACAATCACATCATAGCCTTGGGAAAAAGCTAGGTTTTCAAGATTGGAAATAATTTTTGCGAAAAAGGTGTCCGTTAGGTTTGGCACCAGAACAGCCACAACATGATTACGTTGTGAACGAAGCTGAGACGCCGCGCGATTGGCTTGATAGCCTAATTGCTCAGCAGCGGCACGCACACGGTCTTTCAAATCGTCGTTCACTGGCTTACGGCCAGAAAACACGTTTGAAACCGTTGCTGTGGAGACACCTGCATGCTGCGCCACGTCTTTTATGGAAGGTTTTTTCATCGTTATTTGCTTCTATTTATTGTTCTGTAAAACGATTTACTAAGGCCATACTAGCAATCAGTAAAACGTTTTACAAGCACAAAGTTAAACGTTTTACTGATTGTCTTTTATTCCTCTGATTGGGTCAAACCCCTTCCCAAGCTATTTAGATACACCAATAAAAAAGCCTGCTCTAAAGCAGGCTTTTCCGGTCCAACGCTTTTCTAGTCAGGACACACTAGTGATGCTCCGAAAGAAATTGCTTAAGCGTCTCGATGGGTAAGGCTTTGGAATATAAGAACCCTTGAGCGAAATCACATCCCATGGCTCGCAGGATTTCCGCTTGTTCTGGATCTTCTATGCCCTCTGCCGTCACCGTCAGGTTGATGGACTTGGCAATGGCGATGATAGATTCCAGCATGACGCGCCCCCGGTTCGACTTAACTTCGTTGACAAAGGCTCGGTCGATTTTCAGGTTGTCTAAAGGCAATTTCATCAAATAACTTAATGCTGAGTACCCCGTACCAAAGTCATCTAAACAAATGCCGATGTTGTGAGTCTGTAGTATCTCGGCGTTTGCCTTGACCGCATCACCAATGGATAGCACAGCGTCTTCCGTCACTTCCACTTCGATCATTTTTGGTTTTAAGCCTCGATCATACAAACCGTACACAAGATGGTCGATCACTGAACGATGCACAAAGCTCTTGGCAGAAATGTTGATCGCCACAGGCGTCTCATGACTAAATAAGTCCTGATGGTCACTAAGAGTGTCTAATGTTTCACTGATAATGTATTTATCCAGCTCCAAATAAAGGTCTAGGTCATGAACAACCTTGATGATCTCTATCGGGCTAACAAACCCCAGTACATCGTCATACCATCGCATCAGCGCTTCAAAGCCGCAGACTTGGTTGGTTTTCAGATCAATCTTAGGCTGCAAATGCACTTTTAAATGGCCAAACTCCAAGGCTTTAACAAGTTTACGTTCGACACTTTTCGCGCGTTCATACCCTTGCTGAATCTTCTCATTATGAAGCGCGTAAAACACGTCTTCTTGTAACGCGTAAGACAAGGCCATTTCAGAGCGTAATACCACATCATCAAAGCTCTCACCCGCCTGATAAATGGCACAACCAGAGCGCAACTCCGTCTCAATGATGGCGTGTTGATTCATCAGTTGCTGCAGCTTTGATAAATGCGCTTCCACATATTGTTGAACGTCACAGGTCTTTGGCAGTGAGCACACCACAAGGAAGCCATATTCGGTAATACGACTGGCCATGATGATGTTGTCATCACTTTCAAAGATGGTCGCAATATGACGTAGTTTTTCATCCACGGCGGAGTAACCATCCAACTTGGCCATACGCTTAAACTTGATCAGCTCAATCTGAACAAAGACATAGGTAGAAAGATCGTTGCGCATATCAGTCGCAATGAACTTCTTACGCAGAAATTCGATATTTGGCAGCTTAGTGACCTTATCGAAATGCTTGAGAAAATACGCTTCGTTTGCCGCAAACACTTTTTCGGACACGTCAATGCCAACTGCTTGGATATGGGCGCCATCTTGATCTGTCACTTGACGAATCCACCACTCGACTTCCGTGCGCTCTGCCCCTACTTTCAATGTTAACGGTAGCTTAAATTCCTTTTCATTTCGCAGAGTCAGTAATGCCACTCGGTTTTTAAACTCCTCTTGATTGCTTTCTAGCAGGCAATCAACAAAGTTCTTTTCCATGGTAAGACCATGCTGAGCAAAGACATTATCAAAGGTACGGTTGGTCAACATGATCTGACCGTTTAAGGTCATACGCACAATGTAAAGCCCTTGGCTGTCAAACACACTCTTATAGCGCGTATCCACCCGCTTAAGTTGATTAACCGCTGTTTTGTATTGGGTCAAATCATGGCAGATGCCGACAAAGGATGGCTTACTCTGGGAGTCTAAAGAGCGCCCAACAGACAAGTGCATGTCAAACACTTCGCCATTCTTACGGCGCGCGACCACTTCACGGCCACGGCCAATGATCTCCGTTTTACCTGTGACCAAGTGATTGTGGAGATATTCATCATGTTTCAGCCCTACATCCGATGGCATCAGGATAGAGACGTTTTGTCCCACAACTTCCTTTGCCGAGTAGCCGAAAAGAGTTTCTGCAGCGGGGGAAAATGATTCAATCACCCCTCTATAGTTGATGATAATGATGCCATCTGCAGCAGAGTTGAACAGCGCCTCGTATAAAAATCCCTTTTCACTCATGTCCTAGCTCCTAAAACGCTGCACCAAATTATGTAGATCAACGGTGGAGTTTTTAGACGCCGCGACTGCTTGGCTGAGCTCTTCCATTAAATCTTTATTCTCGTGTGACAACTGGGCAATACGTACTACCTGCCCACTGGTGTCTTCAATGACCGTCACTTGTTGCAACGAAGTGGATGACATTTGCATGGTGCGTTCCGAAATATCTTCCATGCGTTCTGCAACCGTATGAATTAGGTGTTCTTCTTCCTCCACCAAAGTCATGCTGTGTACAGAGGCTTCGCCCCCCTTATGGGCAAGCTCAGACGATTCGGTCACACTTTGCTTAAGCAGGTTAATCTGCTCACCAATGTTCTGGGTTAGACTTTGAGTCTTGCTCGCAAGATTACGCACCTCGTCAGCCACCACAGCAAAGCCGCGACCATGTTCCCCTGCTCGCGCCGCTTCAATGGCCGCATTCAATGCCAATAAATTCGTTTGCTCGGCAATTTGATCGATGGATTGAGTGGCGGTGTAGATATTATCTGTTAAGGATTGAACCCCTTGGATCGCCGTTTCCACTTCCTGTACCTGCTGTCTGAGCTGGCTAATCGACCCTTTGACTTTGCCTCCTAATAAAGCAGCTTCTTGGGTAAGATCCGCACCCGCCTTAGTAAACTCCGCGGTCTCAGTCACATGGCGAGACACTTCTTCTGTGGTAGACGAGAGCTCCGTCATGGCGGTTGCCACCAAATTTGTTTGATCGTTCTGATCAGCGATCTTGGCCTGTCCCTGTGCTAACCGCTGGTGACAGGCATTCATTTGCTCCTCCACCGTGGCACTGGATTCTTCAATCCGGGTCAAAATAGTGATCATACGGCTATGAAGTGACTTGATCCCCATTGCAATTCGACCTGATTCGCCAGAAACGCTGGAATAGGTTTTGGCAATTAATGGATCTTGAAAGGCTTTAGGCCCTAAATAACTTTTTAACTCATTGAGGTTTTTACGATGCTGATACACCGTCGAGGCATTCATGACAATGCTACATAAAAGCGCCAATATTATGGTCGGCAAAAGTCCAGCGTATGCATAAGACAAAATTAAGGCGATCAAGGAGACTGCAAACAAACTCCAGCCATTTTTAAGCAGTTTAAGCTTGTCCAGAGGGCTAGGTTTTTGAATCCCTTGGTAAATGGCTTCTGCACGTTTAACATCTTCACGTTTAGGACAAGAACGAACGGATTCATAACCCACTACCTGCCCATCCTTGTACATGGGCATGACGTAAGCATCGACCCAATAAAAATCACCATTCTTACAACGGTTTTTAACCAAGCCCATCCAAGAGCGCCCAGATTTCAAGGTCTCCCACATATTATTAAACGCTGCTGCGGGCATATCTGGATGACGTACAAGGTTGTGAGGCTGCCCTAGCAGTTCATTTGCTTGATAGCCGGATATATCCACAAACGCTTGGTTAAAACTTGTGATCCGTCCTTTTAAATCTGTCGTCGAAATTAACTGAGTGTCTTTTGAAAACGTGCGCTCATTTTGACTCACAGGGAGATTCATTCTCATGATGTCACCATAAATAACTTTTATAAGCTGGTATTAGATCGCGTAATAATGCCAAGCCCAAAAATTTATGATAGTGAAATGTTACGGAATATTACCGAAAAACATTAGAGAGAACTTAACTATTGATCTGGATCAATTAAAAACAGAAACACAAATAAAATTGATATTTTTCAGTACTTTTTTTAATCAATTCTTCAGGTGTCGGCTATCACGATGCTTGTCATATCTAAGACTTTAGATACAAAAGGCTACATTTCATGTAATTATTACCCCTGAGGCTCACTTAGTTACATGATGATATTTCAGTGATTCAATCAATATTTTGGGTGGGCTTGCCTAATCTCATGGCGAACACCCTAGGCTATTCTTTGAATGAACTCTTTCTAAGCGTTCGACGTCTAAACACAACACCGATTAAACTAGCAAGATGGCAAACAAAGGCTCATACCAAGAATGACATCCACACCCAAAAAACTCAGACAAGCTGCCGATGCCTATCGAGCCATCCTAGACACACTTGAAGAATGGATATTAGTGGTTGACCAAAACGCCCGTATCTTCTTTATGAATCGGCCCTATGCGCGGTTTCTAGGAGTGAATGCGGAGGAGGTAAAAGGCAAGAAAGTGACGGATGTGATCGAAAACACGCGTATGCATCTAGTTATTCAAAAAGGGGTTGCCGAGCGGCTGTCCATACAAAAGATTCGCGACAGTAACATGATCGCAAGCCGCTACCCTATCATTGATCAAGGCACTGTGATTGGCGCAGTGGGCATTGCTATTTTCAACGACACCTACCAATGGAAGCGAATAAATAGCCACATAAAAGCCCTCATGGCAGAGCAGACGCCACTTCCGCAAAGCCAAAGCCCCCATAAAGATTCGTCCACAAGTTACTATCGCCTGACAGATGTTGTTGGCGAGAGCAAAGCCATAAAAGAATTGAATCAGACCATCACTCAAGTGGCATCCGGTGATGTCACTGTCCTATTACGAGGAGAGTCTGGTACCGGCAAAGAGCTTTATGCCCATGCCATCCACCATCTATCAGAACGCTCTGACGCCCCTTTTATCAAGGTAAACTGTGCTGCGATCCCCGAAAACTTATTAGAAAGCGAACTTTTTGGGTACTTGGATGGCGCCTTTACCGGCGCGAGAAAGGGCGGTAAAGCCGGAAAGTTTCAATTGGCCAACAAAGGCACATTATTTTTAGACGAAATTGGCGAACTCCCCCTATCAATGCAGGCCAAATTACTACGAGCCTTACAAGAGCGCGAGGTCGAAGCAATCGGCAGCCATTCCCCAACGCCTATCGATATTCGCTTGATCACCGCTACCCACCGCCCTTTGGAGGACCTGATCCGCAGTGGTGAGTTTAGAGAAGACCTGTATTATCGAATTAATGTGGTAAACATCTCTTTGCCTCCCTTGCGGGAACGCCCTGAGGACATTGCCAAGTTAACTGAACACTTTTTACACGCCTTATCCCGCCGTACAGGTCGTCGCGCTCCCAAACTGACCGCCCAAGCCATGACGGCTCTTCTGGAATATCATTGGCCAGGTAATATTCGTGAACTTGAGAATGTTTTAGAAGCGGCATTTTTTACAACCCAGGAACATAAAATCCCATTATCCCTGCTTCCTGCCAATGTTCGTCAGGCTGCCAGCCAAGACGAATTTTCGTCGTCCTTACACACCAATAGCCCAATTCTGTCCGGCACCCTTAAAGAGCAACTAGATCGAGCCGAGAAGCAGGCGATTAAACAAGCCTTAAACAACGCCTATGGCAACCGCACTTTGGCTGCTAAACAATTAGGCATTAGCAAATCAACCCTGTACGAAAAGCTCCAAAAGCACGAACTATAAGTAAATCATTAATTTTTTCCGAATAATCGGACTTAGTCTGATTATTCGGACGCCATCCCTATTTTTAATCACCTAAACCATCCGGAATTTCGGATTTTCAATCACTCTCTCTTCCCTATTAAACAGCAAAAAATCTCATAGAGATCTGTTTTATAAGGCTTTTAATCTCATGGCATCTTTATTGATACGACTTTTTTTCGATACGTCGTTCGCCTGCACTTCATCCATGCAGGCTTTAGAAAAACAATAAAGCTAGGATCAGACTATGAAGAACACTTTTATCGCTGCCACTTGTGCATCAGTTGCTTTCATCTCTACGCCCTCGTTTGCAGAGCTAGACAGAATTCGCTGGCAAATTCCTATGCCAATCTCCTCTTCACTTGCCATACTCGGAGACACCATGACGGACGTTTCCAGACGACTTGAAGAGATAAGTGATGGTCGTATAAGACTTCAAGTGTTTGAACCAAACTCTTTGATCCCTGCTCTGGGCGTCTTTGAAAATGTCAGTACTGGTACCATTGATGCAGGATTTTCATGGATGGGATACGAATCAGGTCAAGTCCCCGCCTCTGCTCTCTTTGGCGCCACCCCCTTCGGCCTTGAATCTAACGAATTTACCGCATGGTTGTACTTCCATGGGGGAGATGGATTGCTCAAAGCTTTGTACGAACCCCACAATGTCTATCCGATTTCGTGTGGTACCGTCAGCTCGGAAGCAGCAGGCTGGTTTAGAGAAGAAGTAAAGACCCCAGAGGATATGAAAGGCATCAAATTTCGAGCCGCGGGGCTGGGCGGAGAGATCATGGCTGAAATGGGCATGTCCGTGACCGTGCTTCCAGGTGGCGAATTATATCAGGCCCTTGAAACAGGCGTGATTGACGGCACTGAATTTTCCATCCCCACGGTCGATCAGCAATTAGGGTTCTACCAAGTCGCCAAGCATTACTACCTTCCTGGTTGGCATCAGCCAAGCACCAACCTGTTTTTGTATATTAATCTGGACAGCTGGAAGGACTTAAATCCATCCACCCAATCTCTTATTGAAACCACTTGTATGGCGGCAAACACCTACTCCATTGCCAAATCAGAAGCCATGCAAGGCGCCGTTATCAACGACTTTGAGTCTAAGGGTGTCCAGCTGCACCAGTATTCACCTGAGATCCTAAAAGCTTTTGAGAAAGCGACCGAGACCGTTATGGCTCGTCGTTCCGCCAGCAATAAAGAATTCGCAGAGATTTATGCATCCATGAAAGCTTTCCAAGAAGAACACAGTGCTTGGAAAAACTACGGCTATTTACCCCGTGATTGGCATCAAAACTAGCTCTTAATCCATGCCTAATCGGCCCTGCCATGAGCCAGTGCTGCTGGCCTTGTTTGCTAACTTCTGATGTTGGAATTTTTATTATGTCGAACCATGAGATATCTCAGGACCTAAAAGCCATTGAGGCAAAATTGTCGGACACTACTTGGTCAACGCTCCCCCACACTCGACTCAGTCGTGCTATTGACCGAGTGATTGAAATCATTGGTCGCAACGTCTCGTTTGTGTGGGTGCTTTTAATGCTTTTAATCGTTGCCAACACCCTGATGCGCTATATTTTCAGTGTCAACTTTGTTGCTCTAGAGGAGTTGCAATGGCACCTGTATGCCATCGGCTTCATGCTTGGCTTATCTTATTGCTTAACCCACGATGGCCATGTGCGGGTAGACACCTTGGTTGAGCGCTGTCATCTAAGAACCCGAGCAACCATTGAGCTGCTCGGATTAAGCCTTTTACTCTTGCCTTTCTGCCTCATCGTCTTCGATTACTCTCTGCCTTTTATTACTCGTTCTTATCGTTTAAGTGAAGTGTCCTCTGCCCCCGGAGGTTTACCCATGCGCTGGCTCATCAAGTCTACCGTGGCGATTGCATTTGCCTTACTGACACTGGCGGCATTTTCACGTTGGCTGCGCTGTTTCGCCTTACTACGCCAACCTAAATCCACCGCATCGGTATAGGGGGTCACATGCTAGAAACAAATGAAATGCTCGTTATTGCCATGCTAGGCAGCTTTATTGCTTTGCTCTTTACTGGCTTCCCAGTCGCTTGGATTCTTGCTGGGCTGGCCGTGATATTCAGCGTTATCGGTATCGTGACTTATGAGTACCTAAATTGGGACACCTATTTCATGACCAGTTGGCGTGTTTATGGTTTGTTTGTGCAACGAATCTATGCCCAAATGACAAATTGGATACTGGTGGCCTTGCCCATGTTTGTATTCATGGGGCTCATGCTTGAGCGCTCTGGTATTGCGGAAAAGCTCATGGTCAACTTTGTCCGCTTGTTTGGCCGATTCCGTGGTGGTTTAGGTGTGGCGGTCATCTTGATTGGTATTCTCTTTGCCGCCTCCACAGGGATCGTCGGAGCCTCTGTTGTACTGCTCGCCATGCTCTCAATGCCTGTGATGTTGCAACAAAACTATTCCAAATCCTTTGCCAGCGGCATCGTTGCCTCTTCTGGCACCTTAGGCATTTTAATTCCGCCTAGCATCATGCTGATCATCATGGCCGATCAGCTCTCTTTGTCTGTGGGCAGTTTATTCATGGGCGCCTTGATCCCAGGTCTACTGTTAGGCTGTCTATATATTATCTATGTGATTGCCAGTGCCTATCTGAATCCAAAAGCCTGTGAACTCCCAACGGATTTGCCTCCTGTAACCTGGGGACTGATCAAAGAGACCTTACTTGCTGTCATCCCACCCTTGGGTTTGATCTTGGCAGTATTAGGCTCCATCTTTATGGGGATCGTTTCTCCCACGGAGGCGGCTGGGGTTGGCGCCTTAGGTGCGACCTTACTGGCCATTTTAAACAAGCGTTTCTCTTTCCCTATGCTGGCAGATGTGTGTCGCCGCACCACGATTACCACAGCTTTTGTGTTCGGTATTTTCCTTGGCGCCACAGCCTTTGCCGTGGTGCTGCGAAACCTGGGCGGCGATGAATTCATCAGCGATAGTTTGCAAAGCATTCCCCTATCGTCAGCTGGCATTGTCATCGTGATCTTATTGATTACCTTCATTGCCGGTTTCTTTTTGGATTGGCTGGAAATCAGCTTGATTCTATTGCCATTAGTAGGCCCTGTGGTGGTGGCACTTGGTTTCGACCTTGTCTGGTTTGTGGTGCTCTTTGCTTTAGCGCTACAGACTTCCTTCTTAACGCCCCCGGTGGGCTTCTCCCTGTTTTATCTAAAAGGCGTCGCACCGCCAAGTGTTACCACCTTAGACATTTATAAGGGGGTCATCCCTTTCATCTTGTTACAACTGTTAGCCGTTGCCCTAGTGTTTTATTTCCCAAATATCGTGCTCTGGCTACCTCAAGCCATGTACGCAAATTAATAGGAGGACCTGCACTAACAAGCAATACCACCTTTATGGACGTTAACTAAAAAGGAAATACATCATGAAAAATCAAACCGTTTTAATTACTGGTGCTGCCAGCGGAATAGGCTTAGAAATCGCTTTGGCCTTTCTTAAGCAAGAGGCAAATGTGGCCGTTATAGATTTCAATCAAGACGCATTGGATAAAATGAGCCGTAATTTAGAGGACTTTTCGGCTCAGTTGTGCTTTTTACAAAGTGACGTGTCTGATGAAAAAGTCTTTGAGGCCGCCATCGATAAAGCCATTGAGCGCTTTGGTCAGGTAGATATTTTAATCAATAATGCCGGCATGCAACATGTTGCGCTGATTGAAGACTTCCCCACTGAGCGCTACCGCCAGCTGATTGACATTATGTTGGTTGCGCCATTTATCGCCATTAAAAAGCTCATGCCTAGCATGAAGGCTCAAGGCTTCGGACGCATCATTAATATGGCGTCTGTTAATGGATTACTCGGTTTTAGTGGCAAGGCTGGCTACAACTCCGCCAAACATGGTGTGATCGGCCTAACCAAGGTGGCCGCTCTTGAATCCGCACCGTTTGGCGTCACCGTCAATGCTCTATGCCCTGGGTATGTGGACACACCACTCATACACAACCAGCTGGAAGACCTGGCTAAAACCCGTGGCATCGCGGTAGAAGATGTCATGGAAGAAGTTATGTGGTCCAAAGTACCCCAGAAGCGTCTGCTGGACGTGTCAGAGATTTCTGATTATTGCCTATACCTCGCAAGCCCATCAGCAAAAGGCATCACAGGGCAAGCTGTGGTGATTGATGGTGGGTATACCTGTCAGTAACTGTCATTTAAAACAGCTGTCCCATAATCAGCATTTTGGTTATGGGATAGCTACTCACTCCCCCCCCGAACATTCCGGCTGCCAGATCCGATTCACGAACTCAGGATGATCAACAAAGGGGTTGCGGTTGCCTTGCAGTGACTGAACTCGATCGTTGCGTCTTTGTTCAAACGCTGTGACAGGAAATCTAAAGTGCCATTTTATTAGAGTACATAGATCGCCAATGGTGGGTTGGCCACTTTGCTTTTCATTACCATGGACTACTTCTAAATCTGGCATGAGTTCTGGGGAAGCATTGTCCCCTGCTTCATAACGAGTGGCCATGTAAAACACCATACGTGCCACCTGCCCCTTAGCTCTATCTGGTGGTTCAAACGACTCATTCTCTTTATTAAGGTAGGCACCTGATAATACTTTAGAACCATCGGCTAGCTCGTCATACACTGGCTCGCCCCCCTCCCCGTAACCATAATTGCTATGGGCACCATTGATATTACGATCAGAGGGGCGCAGGTGATTTAAATCGGTGTAGCCATCTTGGCTTTGCTTGGCAAAGCCTCGGGACTTTGGCCAGACATGCTCCCTATCCCAAGAGTCATCCTTACTTTTACCGCGATTAGCTTGATCAATTCGTCGTACATCATCCAAATACAAAAGCTGTACTAGACCACATTTAGGCGCGTCCTCAGGACAGGCTGAGTCCGTATAAACCAGCGCTTCCCAGACATCGACTTTTTTGCCATCAAACCAATCGGCATTGCCACTCTGGGTGTATTTGAGAGGCTTTTGTCCATCTATAATCTGGTGCAATTTTGATTTTAACGCTTGTCCAGTCAGCCCTTGGGTACCGTTGTAATAATCGGCATTGGCCTGAAGACAAAATAAGGAGATCACAAATATTGAGAGGTATTTCATATCTTCCTATTGATAGTGTTAGAAATGAATATTGTGGGGCAATTTTATCGTCACTAAAACCCCATCTTCGAAATGCATTTTAATGTCATGGAGTGCCGTTATGGTGCAGATTTCCCGAGTTAAAGAACTTGCTAGTGGACGCACAAATTGAATGTCTACTATCTCTCTAGTAAACACACGGCAGGTCACTCCATCGAGTGGTGTACGCGGGGGACAAATGCTCCCGCTTCATGGACCACTGAGGCGTGATGCCCTGGGAAGCGAAGAATACCGTGCCCTTTCCGCTGTGGTTGATGCGATCCAACACCTCCATAAGGGCTTTGGAATGGGGCCTTTCAGGCGATCCCTTAAAGAAGTCCTGCTGATAAGCCCCTTGCTCAAAGAAGCCCGTCAACATGACGCCCGCCTTAGCGTAGCGATAACCTGCCCGATAAATGCGTGAAAACAGTACGTCAGCGGCTTCCAACAAATCCCGTGTGTCATCCGTGGGATAAGGCAGCTCCACAGACAAGGCATTGGAATACTGAGGGTCATTAGGGTTAAACACGCCTGTGCGAATAAAAACCTGGATCACGCGGGCCAGACGCTTCTCCCCCCTGAGTTTCTCTCCAGCTCGGGCCACATACTTCGCCACGGCTTGTCGTAATTCGGACTTATCCGTAATCCGTTGACCAAAGGAACGACTGCATAGAATCTGCTTTTTAGTGGGTGCTAGCGCCTCAAGCTCCAGACAAGATACGCCATTTAGCTCCCGCACCGTCCGTTCAAGCACCACAGAGAACTCCCGACGAATGCTCTTGGGATCGGCATCGGCCAGATCCAAGGCCGTCTTAATGCCTCGGGCTTTGAGTTTCTCTGTTAAACGACGCCCAACACCCCACACATCTCCCACATCCACCAAGGCCATTAAGCGCCTTTGTCGAGCACGATCCGTCAGGTCCACCACTGAGCCTGTAGCGGGATACTTTTTGGCCGCATGATTGGCGAGCTTAGCGAGGGTTTTAGTGGGCGCAATGCCGATGCCAACGGTAATGCCCGTGTGTTTATCTACTCGCGCTTTCACGTGGCGACCAAAATCCAACACATCTAATGTGTGGCCGATCCCCGTTAGATCCAAAAACGCTTCATCGATGGAATACACCTCAACCCTAGGCGCTTCTTCCTCTAGGATGGTCATTACCCGATTGGACATGTCTGCATACAAGGCGTAGTTAGATGAAAAACACACCACATCGTGTTTGATAATGTCGTCCCGCACCTGAAAAATCGGCACCCCCATCTTGATGCCCAATACCTTGGCTTCTTTAGAGCGAGCAATCACACAACCATCGTTATTCGACAACACCACAATCGGTTTCTGCTTCAAATCCGGTCGAAACAGCTTTTCACAACTGGCGTAGAAGTTATTGCAATCCACCAAAGCAAAGACGGTATTCATCAGCCACGCTCAAACTTACGGACAACCCCAGTCACCACACCGAAAATCTCCAACTGGGATTCTTCAGTGATCTCAATGGGACGATAGGCTTTGTTTTTCGGACGCAGCAAGACATGGGGTTTTAACTCAAGGGTTTTCACCGTCATCTCACCATGCAGACACGCAATCACAATGTCCCCATGGCGAGCCGTTAAGGAACGATCCACTACCAAGATATCTCCTGAGTGAATCCCCGCTTCCACCATGGAATCCCCTTGAGCACGAACAAAAAAGGTCGCACTCGGGTGCTGAATACACAGCTCGTTCAAGTCTAACGTGCGCTCCACAAAGTCCTGAGCCGGAGACGGAAACCCCGCCGACACCGACTCAACATAGAGCGGAATGTTTAACTTATTGATCGAAAGAAAAGCGGCTGATTCAGCAGAGCCAAGATACGTGACCTTCATAATGCGCAAAACCCAATTACTGTATATTTATACAGTATAGTTTTGACAACGGATTGTGACAACAGGTTTTGGTGTGCAGGAAGAATACAGACGAGCGCCAACGCGAAAAGACACAGCAAGCGCTGGTTTCGGTGTAACAGAGAAACCGATAGATAACTGAAAAATGAAAGATATAGAGAAGCAAAACCACTCAGAGGCGTTAGGCAAACGCCTCTGAATGGTTTTATGGATGAGTATTAACTTAGAAACCGTATGGATTAGCTCTGTACACGATTGGCATCGAAGATCTCAATCCAGTAACCATCTGGGTCTTTAATAAAGGCGATGTTATTCATCTTGCCATCAGACAGTCTTTTTTGAAATGCCACTCCCAGGTCCTCAAAGCGCTGACATGCCCCTTCTAGATCTGGTACATGAAAGCCAATGTGGCCAAAACCACGAGGATCGCTATTGCCATTGTGGTATTCCACCGTATCCGCCGTATCGCCCCAGTTGTGGGTCAACTCCAACATCGCCGGACGACCAAAGGTTTGCGCAGTACGCTCCTTTTCATCGGCGCTAATATCAGAGAAATCTTCACCGTGAGTCAAAAAATACAAACTGAACTTCATCTCAGGGAAATCAAGCTTACGCAGCAAAGTCATGCCCATCACACGAGTGTAGAAATCAAGCGAACGAACAGGATCCGCAATACGCAACATAGTCTGGTTAAACACGAATCCATTGGTTGCTGGATCTTTTTCTTCACACAAACCCTCGGCTTGCTCAAAATGACGACTCATAGTCATACCTCCTTTGATGTTAAAGAAAAGGTGGGGGTTAAGCGTCAAAAATCAATAGCTTAGTACGGCCAATACTCATATAAATAGCCGACTGAATACACGACACAATGATCCGCTTTTTTGCACTGGGTCGATGGAATTGTACTGTTAACTTTCAAGCACACATTCCTAAGATAAGTCTTAGAGCGAGAACCATCACTCAGATTTGATTCTTATTGGTCTCCCTCAGTAGATCCCATTATTAGTACATCCCCTTTCTAAAAATCATGAATTTTTCTGATCACCTAGATCCCTTACAATTTCTTGCTTAGAGCAATTTTTAGCCACTTCATTGGCGCAAAAACCGAACTTTTATTCAACAAAAAGGTTGACTATGTTCACTGGTCAATTTATTGCTAAAGGGAGCCTATCGCTTCCTTGGGAAACAACTGCAAAAATCGAGCTAGGTGACATTGTTCTGCCAAATGGCCAATCTGCTAAAGAAGCTATAAATGCTAGCTATTCAGACGCATTGATAGTCATCGAAAATGGCAAGCTAGGTAGCGAACTCTACTTCAATGAAACCACCGAAACATCTCGCCACTTACTTTTTTCGATTACTAAGTCAGTAGTCGGTATGTTAGCGGGAATACTGATCGAAGAAGGTTCATTGTTACGTGACTTACCTGTGACCCATTACATACCTGAGCTGGCAAACTCTGCTTGGGGGGATGCAAGTGTTGATCAGGTACTAGACATGCTTGTGTCGGTGGATTTTGGAGAAGACTACTTAGACCCACAAGGGCTGATGGAGCATTACCGCGTAGCAATGGAATGGAATCCACCAGGCAACGTAGACTACAGTGGAGATCCTCATAGCTTTCTCACTAGAATCGTAAAGGGCAAACAAGAGCATGGCCATTGGTATCCATGGTCAGTGGCTATACGTTGACCCCAAACGCAAAGTCACAATCGTGAAGTTTTCTTCTCAGCCATTACCTGAAGATGGATTACTGGACCAACTAAACATCGATTTATGCAACGCCATTGCCGAAGCCATTGAAAACCGCCGTTCACCTAATAATTTATAGGTAATGAACAGGAGTAAAACATGATTGAACTTCAAACAGATAAATTCTATATCAACGGTCACTGGGTAAATCCCGCTGGCAGCAAAAAAGCCGCCGTGATCAACCCAGCCACCGAAGCCCCAATTGCAGACATTGCAATGGGATCCACTGAAGACGTAAACATCGCTGTAGACGCAGCGAAAAAAGCCTTTGAGAGTTTTTCTCAAACAACGAAAGAAGAACGTCTGGCTTTGCTCACTCGTATTCGAGAAGTCTACGCTCGTCGTTATGATGAAATGTCCGAAGTGATTCGTGACGAACTGGGGGCTCCCATCAGTTTGTGTCATGACGCACAGAGTGCGGTTGGCTTATTACATATGGACGCAACGCTGGCAGCCCTAAAGCTCATGGACTTTGAAACCTCCAATCATGTTGGAGATACCATTCGACGTGAACCCATTGGCGTTTGTGGACTTATCACACCATGGAATTGGCCTATCAATCAGATCGCATTGAAAGTCTTTCCAGCAATCGCAGCAGGTTGCACTATGGTTTTAAAACCATCTGAAGTGACACCCCTAAATGCCCTACTTATGGCCGAAATACTCGACGAAGCAGGCGTTCCTGCTGGAGTGTTCAACCTAGTGAATGGTGATGGCGCTGAGGTGGGTTCTGCAATTTCAAAGCATCCTGACATTTCCATGGTTTCATTCACCGGCTCTACACGGGCTGGCGTGTTAGTCAGTCAAGATGCAGCGACTACCGTTAAACGGGTTACCCTTGAGTTAGGAGGAAAGTCGCCAAATATCATCCTGCCAAGCGCGGACTTAAAGGCGGCTATTCATGAGAATATGGCCCATTGTTTCTCAAACAGTGGACAGAGCTGTAACGCACCAACTCGAATGCTGGTGAGTGCAGAACAATATGACGAAGCCTTACAAACCGTAAAAGAGCTAAGCTCCAAATTTGAAGTGGGCTCACCTCTTCTCAAAGGTGAGCACATTGGCCCTGTTGTGTCAGACGTCCAGTTTGGCCGAGTCCAAACTCTGATTAAAGCCGGTATTGAAGAAGGAGCGACATTACTCATGGGTGGGGCTGACCGACCTGAAGGGTTCGAAACAGGCTACTATGTTAAACCGACCGTCTTTGGCAATGTTACAAACGAGATGAGAATTGCCCAAGAAGAGGTGTTCGGCCCAGTATTAGTTGTTATTCCGTACAAAGATGAAGATGAAGCGGTTCGTATCGCAAACGATACACCTTATGGACTCGCGGCATACGTCCAATCAGGCGACCTAGAGACAGCCCACAATATTTCAAAAAAACTGCGTGCGGGGATGGTTCGTATAAACGGTACGGACATCGCTGAAGGGTCACCTTTCGGTGGGTACAAGCTCTCAGGCAACGGTCGCGAAGGTGGCGTATACGGTATTGAAGACTTTTCTGAAATGAAAGTCATTTCAATGCCAAAATCCTATTAAAAGCCCCCTAGCGTAATACTTTAATACAGGCCGAACCTATGTTCGGCCTTTTTGTTACACCTTCAACAGTTCAGTTAAGGAACATGGGATTGAATTAGCAACATGAAGCAAGCTAGCCAATCATGGTTCGTTGGAATTGATCTGCTAACTTTCATGTCAATTCATACCGCCAATAAGAATCATTGCAAACTAATGCGCGATCCATGCTTTCAATGCATCTCGGTGGATTGTCCCAAAATGACTATATGTTGTCCTGATTTGCCAAGTCACTCTAGAAAAAGAGGAAGAATATAGGAGCTACAAGATCACAAAATAGGAACTCAATATTATGAAATCTGGCTATTTATACGTCATTATGTGCTACATACTGGTTGGCATTAGCTACCCGATTGCTGCGGATGCGATGTACGCGATCCCCGTTTGGACATTTATTAGTATTACCTTCGCCATTGGCTTTGTTTTTTTATATGCCATCGGCCTATTTTCAAAAGCACCGAAGTTTTTTTCTCTGAGTATGAAAGCTTGGGTAGTTATAAGCATTCAATCCTTGCTTGGTGCCGTGCTTTATACAGCCTTTTTGTTGTATGGCTTTGAGTACGCAAACGCCATTACGGCATCGATTTTCACCAGTATCTCCCCTGCCTTTGTACTGGCTTTGTCATTCTTCATACTTAAAGAGAAACTTTCGGTGAAAAAGAGCGCTGCGATTGCCTTGGCTATCGCTGGGGTAATGTTCCTGACACTGCCTGGTATTGAAGCAGAAAGCGGCCCATCGGCCTTAGGGATTTTGTTCTTCTTCCTTTCAACTCTATCTGTTGCAGGTTGTGTGATTGCAGCGAAGAAACTGGATATTCAATTACCGGCTATTACAATGGCGACCGGAGTATGCTTCACTGGCACCATTTTTACCTTACCTGTGGCACTACTCACCGAAACAGCGTCTATCGAGCTAAGCCTGTTTAGTGCAGAAAATATCACCATCATGGTCTATTACGGTCTGTTGGTATGGGCGGTCCCTTACTTCTGTTTCTACAAAGGCGTGACACGCATTCCTGCCAGCGCAACAGGCATGGCTTTTGCGACCATTCCTGTGGCCTCAACCTTTTGTTCGATTATGTTCTTTGACCAGTCAATGAGCACGACTGATATTGTTGCACTAATAATGGTCACTTCATCCATCTTCTTAGCTGAAGCTGAAGAGCCAGTAGCAGTTAACAACAAGCTAGACTTTGCTTAACGAAATCTTTTGTAAACCTCCCAACTCGTAATCTTTGGCTCGACTTCGGTCGGGCCTTTTTTTCACCACGATTATGCTTAAAAACCTATTGTTTTTGGCAACTTTCACTAGCGCCCTTCAATCTACAACTTCTCTACGAAATCCGACCTTTTTGCACCGAAATGGCACTTAAATTGCTTAAAATAAAGAAGTTATTATTTGAGAGGTTTTCACCATGAGCATAGTGCTAACAACTGAGTCATTAGACCAAAAAGAGCGGTTTAATTACTGGAATGATGTAGTCACTAAATTCTATGCGCCATGTGTCGGAAATGTTGCCGAATTAGATCGATTTAATGCCACTACAACGGTTCACTCGTTTGGCTCTTCTGAAATAAGCACCGTTGATTCAGTAAGTATTCGTTATGACCGCCGACCCGAAGATCTGCACCGTATACCCAGAGAAGACATATTCTTATCGGTGATCACTGAAGGGGAAGGTTACTTCAGTCAAAATGATCGTACCGTCAAACATCAGAAGGGTGACGTATTACTTTATGACTCTGCAAAACCCTATGTGTTTAACTACCCGAAAGCGTACCAGTCTATGCTGTTACGAGTACCTCGTGCTTTAGTGCAAACCAAGGTTAATCAACTTGATCAACTTGGTGGGACGGTGTTTAAAAGCCATACTCCACACGCTCGTCTAATCCAATCCTTGATGCGTGAAACCAACTTCATTGCTTCTGAACCTGAGCTTCAAGAAGGCGATGAGTTTATTATGCCCACCTTAGAAATGATTACGACAGCCTTAGGTAAAGCAACTAATAGTCAATTAATATTGGCGAACGAAACCTCTCATCAAAAACTACTGAATGAAATCAAACAATTTGCGAGACAAAATATCACGGAAGAATCTTTGTCCCTAGAAATGATCGCAGAGCACAAAAACTTGTCGATTCGTACTTTAAGCCGCTTGTTCGCTGAAGCTGGAGAGACGCCGAAAAGCTGGCTTCAGGAACAGCGATTATGTGGTGCTTATGAGGCTATTTTGAAAAGACGTGTCACGAATGTCACAGAAGCTGCATTAACATTTGGCTATAAAGACTTATCCCATTTCAGTCGTGCTTTTAAACGACGCTTTGGCTGCACACCTAATTCACTACTTCACTAAGCATTTTCTTATACTCACAAAAAAGCGAGCTATTCAGCTCGCTTTTTAAGTTCAGACAGTCACTACTTGCCAAGCAGTGGCAGTGACTCCATCATTTTTTTCAAGTTGATCGCATCCCAAGGTAAATGTTCAGCAATACCCAAACCAACAACGGGAGCATATTGTGCTGCTTCATTGATCACTTTTACGGCTTCAGCCATGGTCAGTTCGCCTTGCGCAATACCATCAAATGCGTCTTTTGGTGCATGAGGGTTCGCAAACAAAAGCGCACCAAAATCCTTAGTACTGAGTACATCTAAATCAAAATGAATGGCTAGGCACTTAATGCCCTCTTCTTCCATCCATTTCTTAATAGAAGTGATTTCACCACGAATCTCGTCAGGACGGCAAATACGCATGCCACGTTCTGCCAAAAAATTGGCTTCGTATTCGTTCTCATTGTTCACACCCGCATACATGACTTTATTGGCCTTGATCGGTGTTTTAACAAATTGAGTCAAATCAGCATCACCTTCACCCATTAGTGCACGAAGTACAGAGGCATGGGAGTGCTCAAATTGCTCTGAGGTCATGATATCAGGATGGGCATCTACCCAAAGAACTCCTAGCTCATCACCGTATTTTTCACTCAAATAGGCAAACGGAGCTAAATCCACTAAGCAGTCTCCACCCAGCACTACCAAGCTTTCAGGGTTATGCTTTTCAATCAACTCTTGAGAATGTTGAATTTGCGGAATGATCAAAGAACGACCCACAATCCCATTCTCGTTCTCAAGCACCATATCTTTAGAGAACGGTACATTGACTTCTTCAACAGGGCCATCGGTGGCTGGCGCCAACCATGCCAATAATTGCGCCCCCAAGTGATAAGCATGATTGTTGCCACCTTGCCACTGAGGCATGATGAGGCGTAGCGTTGAATCTTGATTATTAGACATAAATTAAAAAACCTTACTTAACAGGGTGACACATATCGATGCATTGAGTCGCACCCAAGTTCGACTCAATGCAGATCTTACTTAAATTAATAGTTAGCCAATGCACCGTGACAAAGATCTAAGGTCTCTTTTGTCACAATCGGGTTTGGTAAATAGGTGTACTTATCTTGAGGCTCACCGTTTAGCAGTTTTACAGCGGCATTCACAGCATACTTGGCATCACTGTAGGCATCCGACAACACTGTGGCATGCTGAACACCTGCATCAATGTTTTCATAACCTTCTAGCTCACAACCAACACCCACTAGAGCGAGTTTAGTGGGATCAATATTGGCACGGGCTGCTGCGACAATCACACCGGCTAACATGAGATCTTCCACGGCGTACACACCGTCTACCTGATCACCAAAGCGTGTGAACAAAGTTGATGCTGCATTCATCGCCACGTTCTGATCCCAATTACCCGGTTGCTCACCTAGAATCTTGATCCCTGGAGCAATCTTAGCCAGCTCCTCTTTGAATCCTTTGGTGCGGCCAATTGACGTTGGAGTGCCCGGTGTGCCCGTGATGACAAAAATCTCGCCTTCTTCGCCATGCCCTTTTGCCTTAAAGGCATCGACTAATGCATGAGCAGACTCACGACCGATTTCTTCAGAATTACCACCAGTGTAGACATCCCAATAAGGTTCAGACTGCTTCGCTGGCATCGCATCACTGATGATCAATGGGATGCCAGCCTTTTTGATTTTGCGCATAGATGGAATCAAAGCGTTCACATCAACTGGCCACAAAATAATGGCATCAGGGCGCTTAGCAATGGCCTGCTCCACCTGATTCGCTTGGTTAGCTGGGTCAAAAGCACTCGTTACTGTTTCAAATTTAAACCCGGCTTCTGTCGCGTCTTTCTTGAAAAACTTCAAGTAATCCGCACAGTAAGCACATTCTTCTGTTGGCTGAAGCAAAATCACAGATTTGTCTTCAATCCCAGCACTAGCTTGGCTAGAAGATGCCATAACCGTCGCCATTGAAACTGCTGCTGAGACAGTGCTCAAGGTTTTCACTAAAGGACGTACAGATTTCATAGTTCACTCCTGATGGATATATTTGATAACGCAAGTTCAAAAGATCATCGGTCTATGCCGATGCTGTTTTTTTCATTTTCTGGGTAATAAATTCGCTCAGGCTACCGTTCATAATCACTACGAACGCCAGCACAGAACCATTAATCAGCAAGGACACGGCGGAACTTACTCCCAGCAAGCTCAAGCCATTGTTCAGAGCCGCTAGAATCAATACACCGATGGCAATATTGTGGATTTTGCCCACACCACCACCTAGGGAAACGCCTCCCAAGATCGCTGCAGAAGCCGCTTGAATCAGCAAACCGTCACCCAGTGTTGGAGAGCCCGTTGCCAAGCTGATAGAGATCAAAGCACCTGCCAACGCCGCGAATGAGCCAGAACACGCAAACGCAAAGAAGAGAGACAATGAGGTATTAGCACCACTCATGGTGGCGGCCTGACGATGACTGCCCGTAGCGTAGAGATCACGGCCAAGACGGGTAAACTTCAATACCAGATACAGAATGAAGAAGGCACCGATTGTGATATTGATACGTGGTGAGAGCAGATAGAAAATCTGCGCGTCCAAGGCATCAGCCGCATCAAAATTGAAGTAAGGCACCACATTGCCATCTGCAATCCAATAGCCAAAACCAGAGAGCAGAATCATCACTCCAAGCGTACTGACCAATGATGAAACCTTTAGACGAATCACCAGCAAGGCGTTGATCAAGCCAACCACCAGACCAAAAACTACCGCGCAAAGCACGCCTATGTACGCACTGTCGACGCCTGTTTTGGCAAGGATGAGTCCACCAACGGCCACCATAGATGCCACCGACAAATCGAACTCTCCGACCACCATGGTCAGAGATAATCCAAGTGCCACTAATCCTACCAACGCAAAGTTTTGCATCAGGGCAAAAAGGTTACCGCTTGATAAGAAATACTCACTGATCAGGGCAAATACTGCTGGAACAGCGACAATTAACCCAACACGCAAATAATCTGATGCATTCCAATTTAATGAACGAGACATGGCGTCACTCCTTATTTCTTACGTTTGCGGGTTAACACCGCACCTAACATGACTGACGCCACAACCACTGCCCCTTTCACCATCAACTGGATGTCTAAAGAGAAGCCCTTGAGCAATAAGATGTTGCCAATAATGGCCAAGAACAGAGCGCCACAGACTGCGTCATAAATACGACCATGACCGCCTGCGATAGCGACACCACCCACAAGCACCGCAGCAATGGCACTGAAATCCAACCCGGCTCCTAATGACAAGTTGCCTTGAGATGACTGCGCCCCAATCAACACACCGGACAAGGCAGCCGTTAACGCAGCAATAACATAAGCAACGATGGTGGCACGCTGAATACGTAAGCCTGACAACTTGGCAGTATTGGAATTAATACCGATTAGCTGAAGCTCACGGCCCAAACGCATACGGGAAAGAAAGAACTCAGCGGCAATCAAAACCGCTAACAGGATGAAAATCTGATTAGGAATACCAGGCAGCACGTGGCCGACGCCCAACCATTCCACTTTGACATCGCTGGTGATGGTGCGACCACCCGAGTACCAGGCCCCTAGCCCCATAATGATGGACGACGCAGCAATAGAAGTGATGATTGGGTTGGTCTTTAATACCCCCACTGCACCGCCTTGCAAAAAGCCCAGTATCACCCCGACAAAAAGCGTTGTTAGGATCGCGGGTATGACCCCAAAATCTAAAACACTGGCAAAAACAATGGTCGAAATTGATGCCGTGGCACTGATGGACAACATGAACAAGTTGCCGCTGATGGTAACCAAAGCTAACCCTGCTGCGACAACACCGACCGACACAGTCACAAACAGAATAGAACTCAGATTTTGCAGAGAAGCGAAGCCTTCCACAAAGATGGATGCCAACAATGCCATAACAACAATGAGCATACGCACAGCCGTGGCTTGTATACGATTAGGGGAAAACATTCCACTGGATGACAGCGCTAATGATATTGATGGCTTAGCCGTAACAGACTGACTCATGCTGCAACCTCACTGTTTCCATGCAGGATGTCCTGCAAAATACTTTCTTGAGTGGCTTCGGATCGGGGGACAGACCGCACAAGGCTACCCTTGAAGACGGTAACGATTCGGTCTGCAAAATCTAAGATTTCTTCCAAATCTGTGGAGTAGAAAATGATGGATAACCCCTCGTCTGCACGCTGACGTAAACGGTCATAGATATCGGCACGAGCGCCAATGTCGACGCCACGAGTTGGCTCATTGAGCAAGAGCACATCAGGATTGGTGGCTACCGCTTTACCGAGCACTACTTTTTGCTGGTTGCCGCCACTTAAAGTCGACACGGCGTCCCCATTTCGCTCAGGATTCACGGTGAACGCTTCAGCAAGATCCCGGGCGAGCTTCAACTCTTGTTCTGCATGGATCACACCTTGAGGCGCTAAATCACTCAGTACTCGAGACGTTAGATTTTGACCAATTGGCGCCTCTAAAAACGCCCCTTTACCGGCACGATCTTCAGGTACATAGGAAATGTGATGACGCTCAGCGTCTTGTATAGAGCGTAGGCTTGCTGTTTGACCACCGATTTCAATGTGGCCGGAGGTCACAGGTGACAAACCCGCAAGGGTACGAAGCAATCCATCCGCGCCTGAGCCTAATTGACCTACTAACGCAACGATTTCCCCTTTGGCACAATCAAAGTCTAACGGGCCAAAACTATCAGTGATGGCAACATTGCGACAGCGCACAAAGGTATCCCCTACTCGTCGAACGGGGCGCTGAACACCACGCTTCACTTCATGGCCCAACATCGCTGTGACCAGCTCAGCACTGCTCACCTCTTGAGTACGTTTAGTAAAAATATGTCGTCCACCACGAAATACCGTGACCCGATCTGTGATGGCAAACACCTCATCTAAACGGTGACTAATGATCACCATAGTGGTGCCTGCCGCTTTCAGCTTACGCATGATCGCAAAGACTTTTTCGATCTCGGCTTCAGACAGAGTTGCGGTCGGTTCATCAAGTAGCAACACTTTAGCGCCACTGGCGAGACCTCGAGCAATCTCCACCAATTGACGCTCCGCTAGGGACAATGTCTCAGCCAATTGATACGGTGAAACATGATCTAAACCCACGTCTTTTAAATACTTCTCCACTCGAGCAACGTAGCGGCCACGAAGGTAGATAAGCCCCTTACTTTGCATACCGATCATAATGTTATCCAGCACGCTTAAATGAGGCAGAATAGACAACTCTTGGTGAACGATGGTGATTAAAGAGGGATCAATACGCTTGCCTAGTTCAATGGATTTACCATCCACAATCAGCTCGCCTTCTTCAGGCTTAACATAGCCTCCCATGACTTTGACCAAGGTACTTTTGCCTGCGCCGTTTTCACCGCATAGTCCCAGGATTTCTCCTGTTTCTAATGAAAAGCTCACATCACTCAAAGCGAATACGCCGCCATAGCGCTTTGAGATATTATTGGCTTGTAAAATAGGTTGTGTTTCCACGAAATATCCTCTCAGGTTTTGATTTAGGGAATTAAAAATGAGAGTTATTTTGGAAACACAGTTCGGTGTGTTAGCGGCAACATCTGCATGGAATCAAAATCGATGAAATTCTGACTGTCGATTTTCACCTCCTCCATTTCCCAGCACACTTTGGCTGCCTCAGCAGATTCAAAAGTGTAGATTGAGATCGCATCGTAAGCAGGCCCCTCTTCTGGAACATAAATGTCCCCAAGATTTGTCTCGCGGATAGGATAATGATCATAGGAAATCAGCCCTCTATCCTTCATCAAAGCCACCATGCACGGACCGTGTTGGTTTTTGTAATAGTCCAAGAAGCCCTCAAGTGACATGCCTGGCACACGACGAAAAATATAAGCTGCGATATACATAAGATGTTCCTCTGATTTATTCAGTCTTTTTGTGACTTTGTAAATCCATAGTAAGGAACGAAAGATGAAACCCGCTTGGCAAAATAAGCCAACCTATTGGATATTTAGGACAAAGGGTAAAATTAATCAGAACAACTTTGAGTAAGTAAGGGCAGGAATAAACGAAACGAACAATTTAGGAATGATCAACCAAGAGCCACGGAGACTTCACTCTCCGTGGCTCTTATCAATTAACAAAGACGTTAATACACCTATTCATTTGCAGATGCTTAAGGACTCGCTTTTCAAGTAAAACTTGTTGTGCTTATTTTTCTCTTAAGGTCACAACAGCCATTAACACAGCCAAACCCAACATGATATCACGTACTGCGGTAGGTAATGGCGTACCACTTAGTAGGATCTGTAATGCTGTGAGTGCTAAGGCCCCACCAAACATACCCAAGTAATGACCCCGACCACCACTGATCAAAGTACCACCAATCGCAACAGCAGCAACTGTTGGTAACAAATAACTGTCACCTAAGGATAAACTTGCACGCCCTAAGAAACCTGTTAACAACATGCCTGCAATGGCGGCACAAACGCCGGATACAACGTAGGCCTTAATTGTGACTTTGCTAACATTGACCCCAGAAAGGAACGCCGCTTCAGCATTGCTACCAACCGATATCAATCGACGTCCAAACGCTGTACAGGTCGTAAACAACACGCCAAATACAACAAAGACAAAGATTAAAAGTGATAGTGGTGCCATGCCTAAAATAGAGCCGTTTATCAGCCATATTAAAGCCGGCGATGCAGTCCCTGACGGAGTCCCTCCAGAAACAAACATCGTGAAGCTCTGTAGTAAACCACCAATCGCCAAGGTTGCAACAATCGGAGATAAGCCAACAACTGACACCATTACGCCATTAATTAAGCCAATAAAAGCGCCAAGCAATAACACGACGGGTAACGCAATCAGTAAGTTCGCATCACTACCTTGCATAATCATGGCACCGACTACACCACAAGCCGATACAACCCAACCCACTGATAAGTCAAAACCGCCGCTCATAACGACCACACCTTGCCCCAAAACGAGAACAGATAAAAAGGCTCCCAGTAATAACAGACGGTCTATGTAGCGCAGTGTTTCTAGATCCTCGCCGTAATACATCATTGCAATTGCAGAAATGACCACAACGCCAACCCAAGCAGGAATCATGTATTTACGATCACTCTTTGGTAACCATGCACTGATTGGAGGAAGGTTAAACTGGCTTGCACGTTTTTTCGCGACGTGGCTTGAGCGCAAAGAGAATTGCTGAATGGAAAGTAGCATTCTTTGTAACCCTCCATTTGCTGACTCTCCGCGTGGGCGATTGATGATGACAGCCAATAGCAAGATCAGTGCTTCAATCCCTGCACTTAAGTAATTGGGGGCACCGAAAGCTAACAGTAGATTTACCATTGCAATCACTGTTAATGCACCCATCACTGAACCCAACGCAGAGCCTCGGCCACCTCCTAATAACGTGCCACCTAGCATGACTGCCGTTAAGCTCGAAACAAGAAGAGGTGTTCCAATAGTGGGATCAGCTGCGCCAGATAAAGAGGCAGCCATCACACCAGCTGCACCATAGAAGCCGCCACCGATTATATAACTTGCCCACACTCCCCGCTTGACGTTTAAACCCGCTAATTTGGCAGACTGTCCATCGCTACCAGCCGCATAAATACTGGTACCTAATGACGTATTCCTAATAACCCACCATATAACTAACGCAACCACTAAAACCGTCAAAGGTCCTGGTAACACATCGTAAATGGTGTCATCCAATAACATCACTATGAGCTCATCTGGCACCATACCGCCAGGCTGAGGAAGTACGAGGTATGTAACCCCCTGTAGAGTGAACATAGTCGCTAGAGTTACGATAATCGGTTGCAAACCGACGACGGAAACAAAAAAACCATTGATCATGCCGGCCAGCATACCAATGACCACACCTATCACAATTAGACTTTCGACAGGTAAGCCCAGCTCAGCAAAATAGATCACCATGACGGCTTGTGAGAAAGCAACCACTGCCCCGACTGATAAATCCAATCCACCACCAATCACAATGACTGTTTGGCCGATTGCAGCAAGGGCTAATGGCGCTACGGAAGCTAGAAGCATGCTGATAGTAAAATAACTCGGCGCTCGACCATTTACGAGGGCTGTAACCACCATCAAGCTGAAGAAAAAGACCATACTAAGCAGAAGGCCTTGGTTCGCTTTGATCGAGGTTGACCAATCACGACCGGAATTCGAAGTACTAGTGAGTGTCGTCATAAGCTTACCTATATCGCTTCTTTGGTTTGTTCAAAGTATTCTGCTTCTGGGGCAGCATGGGCCTGACCTAACGCCAACTCCATAATGCGTTCCTCATTGATGTCTTCGCGGGATAAGGTTTCGATAATTTCACCGTCATAAAACACCATTGCACGATCTGACAGCTGTACAACCTCTTCGATTTCGGTTGAGTACAGCAATACTGATCCTCCATCAGCAACAAATTGACGGATCCATTTATAAATTTCGGATTTAGTACCAATATCTACACCCCGAGTTGGGTCGTACATCAATAAGATTTTACTGCCCGCGACAATCCAGCGTGCCATAATCATCTTCTGCTGATTACCACCACTGAATGCGGTGGGAGGTTGATATAAACCACGCTCAGCCACTTCGGTTTTGACGAGGGAGTCAGCCACTTCATTCGTCTCGATCTCATTGTTTACCAGACCAAATTGTGTGTACTGATCAATCACAGGAAGGCTGATGTTGTGACGCCCACTTAAAGATAGAAATAAACCTTCGGTTTTACGCTCTTCCGGAATAAATCCAATATCTCGCCCTGGAACAATAGCGTCCGCAGGTGACGTCAGTAGGGTCTTTTCACCATTGATATAGAAGTCGCCAGATGCAATCACTTCTGCACCAAAGCAGGCTTTGAATAGCTCTAGCTGGCCCATGCCCTGGAGACCTGCAACACCAAGCACTTCGCCTCGTTTTAATTCAAACGAAGCATTTCTAAGACGTTTTCCAACTTGTATTGAGTCGCCTTTTAATGCGGATGGCAGTGCAGTGTTTGTTGTATTCACTATGTTTGGAAAAGTGGCACTTAAGCTACGTCCAATAATGAGCTTCACAATTTCTTCATCAGAGACATCAGAAACAGCCCCTTCATGTACGGCTTTACCATTTCTTAAAACAGTCAAGCGATCACAATATTCACGCACTTCTAGCATGCGGTGCGATATGAAAATGATGGTACATCCTTGCGACTTAAGTCGCGCAATAATGCTACCTAACCATTCCATGTCCTTACCACTCAATGACGAGGTAGGCTCGTCGAGTAGCAAAATCTTAGGTGATCTTGATACCGCCCTGGCAATCTCAATCTTTTGTCTGAGTGCAAGGTCAAGCTCTCCTACACGAGCTTGCAAATCAATACCTTGTAGATCGAGGTCATCGAGGATTTTTTGTGCTTGAGCTTTGGAGGCTTTTCGATCCACAAGCCCCAAGCGATTTGTTGGTTCATAAGGAATCAGAAGGTTTTGGGTGACCGTTAAGTCTGGGACTTGGGTCATCTCTTGGAAAGCCGTTTGAATACCGAGGTCGTGAGCTTGTTTTGGTGAAGATAAAACCACTTCTTGGTTATTGACCATAAGCTGACCAACATCAGGGCTCAATAAACCACTTAGCATTTTAACCGTTGTAGATTTGCCTGCACCGTTTTCACCTAGCAAAGCGTGAACAGTACCAGCATGTATCTTCGTAGAAACGCTTTCTAAGGCTACCGTTGCACCAAACGCTTTACGAATATTGATCATCTCAATAGCGTTCATAAGGAGTATCTCATTTCAGAATTGTCATATAAGGGGCGATAACATCTCGCCACCTTATATGAGAAAGACGGGACAGCCTTACAGGAAGGCTGCTTTTACATTACTCAATTAATATTCAGGCGTACCGTTCAACGCAGCTTGTAAACCAAGTTGAGGCGTGTCTTCACTGTAGATCGCTACTGAGAATTCAGTATTAGGAATCATGCTTGGCTTGAATACATTACAACCGGTTTCATGCATTTCTTGCCAAGATCCCGTTTCACATAGCTTAGTATCTTTGTATGTAACAACTGGTACATCCATGATGATGTCATGGGGCAACTCTTTACCTTCTAACAACGCATCGATACCGTACATAAGTGCTTGAGCCCCCATAACAGGCCCTACTTCAAACGTTTGACCTTTGATACCCATTGGACGGAATGCACCCTCAGTTTCACCAACGTCTGTATTTGGATCCATTAAGGCTACACGTTCACTGATTTCTGCCGACCCTGCACATGGGATTTTCTCAGCATCAGGAATGCCCGCAGAATCTTGCAATTGGTAGAATGGGTAACAACCTAATTGTGCGGTTGCGATGTCAATATCGCTCCACTTTTTAACGGCCATCACCTTACTCAACTCACCCAAAACAACTGGGTCGCTCCACATACCGTTCACTTCGGCAACCACGTTTACGTTAGGATATTTGTCATAGACTTTTTTCGCTGCGACAACTCGATCATCGTTTGCCGCCACACCAGGCGCACCATTGATCATAAGGATATTGCCGCTTTCATTGATCGCTTTCACCGCCCATTCTGCCTGGTTGGTAGCTAATACCTTGTTATCAGCATGGACATTAGTTGCACATCTTTCACTTACCGTTGAGTCCCAAGCAATAACAGAAATACCTTGACGACAGGCGTTACGAATGGAGCGATTTAAGGCCGTTGGTGAAGAAGGATACATGACGATTAAATCCGCTCCAGCTTCGACCATACCGTTAATTTGTTGGGCTTGGCGTTGAGCATCACCGTTATTCACTACCTGAAACTCAATGTCTACTTTGTCGCTGTAGTCAGAGCTTTTAGTTAGTGCTTCCATCATATTTTTGTTTTGCTCCATCCAGGTATTACCGTAGAAACCGAAGCTCACAAACACTTTCAACTTTTCGGTGTCCGCTGCATAGCTCGGCGCTGATACCGCTACCGCTGAGCTAACTAATGCAATTGGCGCAACCACTTTTTTCAGTTTTTTTAGGGACGACAAAGCCCCCATCGCATTTTTCGATGTCATTTTGAGTTCCTTTTAGTTGGTTTTTTGTGAGCTTTAAACTCTATTTTTTGGCTGGGCTAACACTAATTGGCTTAGGTTTAACTCCATGAGAATGATGATGGTGGTGATGCGGATTAGGCATATCCGGCAACCCTTTTTGAAATTTAATTGGCTGACCATGCTCGGTAACGATATATGATCGACGCCAATCTTCTTTGTATAACGCACGTGTTTGCTCGGACGTTATCCCCTTGCTATCAAGCAAACTTTCTAAAGCAGACAGCCATTGCCGGTAATACGCTTGCTGCGGTGTTTCATCACAATGTTGTGGTCGATCAGCAATATGCTTGGCAAACATCTCTACCCACTCCGTCCACGCAAACAGCCCTGACTTACTAAGCAAAACCGTAACCGCGAAAGATTGTGCCTGCCAAGGTTCTTCAAACGTCACATCAGCCGCATCATTGACGTCAATCTTGCTCAGTTTATTTAACAGTGAAGAATTCTCTGATTGGCTCATTTGGCTGCCTCTAAATAGCTCTCATACATATCAATGAAAAGAACATTGTTGGGTTCGCCACCGTCACCCCACAATTCATTATTTTCAAATCGCACACTGTATAACGCTTGCGGACATTCACCCTTACCGTGAGCACGTGAATCAGCGAAGATGTAAATACCGTAGTATTTCACAATGACCCCTTCACAACCTCTAAGGTACGAAGGCACTCGTGTGTGATCTGTTTTAACGGTTCGTGTCACTTTGACACGATCACCTTCTTTAAAACGAACCGGCAAAGTCGTTTCATGATGAGGATGTTGGCTGCCCATAATCATGTCGATCACGTCTTTTGCATTGATTGGCATTATTTGTCCTCCCCCAGTTCTTTTAACTCTGCTACACGCTGTGTCAGCTCTTCTTGCGTTAAAATACCCTTGCTTAAAAGCAACTGTTCAGTTGCATATAGCCAGTGTTCGTAATAAGGAGATTCTAAATAATGGACAGGGTCCATTTTTTCCATTTCATGACGACATTCGTCGGGGTACATCATCCCTTCTAACTGCACCAGCATATGAATGGCAAAGGTTCTACGTTCCCAATCTTCTTTAAATGGGGGCTCTTTGCCGTGATCATTTTGAACAGGGCCGTAACATTGCATACCACCAAAATCGTGTGCGCTATTCACAGTAACCTCCTATTTTGATGGCTTCTCAGCTAAGCCAGTACCAATCATGGAATTACGAGTCACCCATTCCACTAACTCTTGCTCAGATAAACCTTTTGATTCTTCAGGTTGCTCAGGTAGTACCATGAAGCGGATTTCTGCGTTGCTATCCCATACACGAACTTCTTTCTCGGCAGGAATCTCTAAATCAAACTCTTTCAGTACAGCACGTGGCTCTAGCACAACGCGACTACGGTACGCAGCGGTTTTATACCAAGTCGGTGGAAGCCCTAAAACTGGCCATGGGTAACAAGAGCAAAGCGTACAAACAATAACGTTGTGTACTTCTGAGGTATTTTCCAACACCACCATTTCTTCACCTTGTACTCCGGTAAAGCCAAGCTCAGCAATCGCTTTACTGCCATCTTCTAACAATCGAGCTTTATAAGCCTCATCGGTCCAAGCTTTTGCTACCACTTGTGCACCATTTCTAGGGCCAAGTTTGTTTTCATAAAGCTCGATCATGGCGTCTACTGCGCTGGTGTCAATCAGGTTCTTTTCTTCTAATAAAGTTTCAATAGCTTTAATTCGTAACATCAAATCTGAAGGAGGCGCTGTACCTGACATCTTAAGTTCCTTTATTGCAATCGTATAAATTCGCTTTTTATTTACATTGAAACAATGCGTTTCAACTCAGTGATTTCATAATGGATGATTCTTAAACATCTCACCATCAACATTTATGACGATATGAAGCCAAAATACTTATCTATCTAATGTGTGGAACACTCACACATGATGTATAGGTTGAATATGTCTAAAAAAGTACGTCCACCATCCACTGCAGAAATTCAGAGCATGGGAGAACAATTTGGAATGCATTTAACACCCAGTGAAGCGGCAATGTATTCTGAGTTTATTGCACCCATCGTAAAAGATTACGATCGTATTGATGAATTAAACGATCCAATTCCACTGGTAAAATATCCTCGCACTCCTGGTTATGAACCAACAAAAGAAGAGAATCCTCTCAATGCGTGGTATTGGAAAACTCACATCGAAGGGGCTGACGAAGGTCTTCTGAAAGGCGTAGAAGTCGCGATCAAAGATAATATCTGTGTTGCTGGCGTTCCTATGATGAATGGTACGCGAGTGTTAGAAGGCTTTATGCCTAATGTCGACGCGACCGTTGTTACGCGCATCCTAGATGCCGGCGGCATCATTGCAGGAAAAGCTGCTTGTGAAGCACTCTGTACCTCTAGCCAGAGCTACACATGCGAAACTGGCCCCATTTTGAACCCTGTTAACAACGCCTACTCAGCTGGCGGCTCTTCTGGTGGTAATGCTGCGCTCGTTGGCTCAGGTGTGGTAACCATGTCAGTGGGTGGTGACCAAGGCGGATCCGTACGTACTCCTGCGGCTTGGTGTGGTATTTATGGTTTAAAACCAACTTGGGGATTAGTCCCAACGACTGGGGCTATGCCGATTACCTACTCCATGGATCACCTAGGTCCCATGTGCGATACCCCTGAAAATGTTGCCAAACTTCTGACCGTTATTGCGGGACCTGATGAAAATGACCCCAGAACGGTCAGCTCAAAACCTCAAGATTATCTTGCTGCACTTAACAAAGACGTTAAAGGGCTTACTATCGGTATTCTTAAGGAAGGATTTGGTCACCACAATAGTGATCCAGAAGTGGATGCAACCGTAAAACAAGCGGCAGAACATTTCGCGGCATTGGGAGCTAAGGTGATTGAAGTGAGTGAGCCAATGCATTTAGACGGCTGTGCTATTCACACGGGTATCGTTATGGAAGGCGCTGCTCAGCTTATTTTCCATGGCAGTGGTCAAGGTGATAACTGGAATGGTCTTTACACCACCAGTTTAGTTCAAGCCTTTAGTAGTCGCTGGCGTGCACGCCCAGATGAACTTCCGTACACCACGACATCTATGTTGTTCCTTGGCGATTACATGCATAAGAAATATCAGGGCCGATACCATGCTAAGGCTCAGAACCTCAGAATGAAGTTAAAGCAAAAATACGATGAGCTGCTAGAAAAAGTCGATTTGTTAATCATGCCAACGAATCCACATACTGCGGATAAATTACCGGCACCCGGAACCCCAGAATCAGAACTGATTGATGCGTCCAATATGCTGCAAAACACCATGCCATTTGATGTATCAGGACACCCTGCTTTCAGCATTCCTTGTGGAGTGGTGAAAGATATGCCTGTTGGTATGATGCTAGTAGGACGTATGATGGACGATGCCACCCTCATCACCGCAGCGCAACAGTTCTATAAGACGTACGACTGGAAACAAGGTACTGCGCTGTAATGAAGAAAAACCGCTACAATACTTTATCGCCCTCCAATACTAGTTTACTAACCCGAATTGGAGCTTGCCTAGCCGTCTGTGCGGCGTTAATGAGTAGCGGTTTACCTTCTCCGTTATATACCCACTATCAATTATTATTCGATTTAAGCAGTTCAAGTATCAGCGCAATTTTCAGTGCCTACGCTGTTGGTGTACTTTCTGCACTATTGCTTAATATAAAAATTAGCCGTTATATTCGAAACAGAAAATACCTTTTACTATCAGGAAGCCTCATTCTGATCGTTAGTAATATCGTCTTAGCACTGGCGAGCAATGAAGCAGCTTTATATCTTGGACGCTACCTCTCTGGTATTGCAACAGGCACGCTTCTAGGTGCTGCGGCTGCGACACTGCTAGAACTTCATCCAAAAAAGAATCCACGTGCAACCGCTGTTCAATCGACCGTGGCATTCACACTCGGAAGCGCATTAGGCCCAGTTATCAGCGGTGTTTTCATACAGTATGACCTTAGCCCTCTTTTCTGGTCATATTGGGTCATCATTCTGGTCGCCTTGTGCTCAATCCCACTCTTCTTATTAACTGATCAATGGATAACACCACCAAAAGCGACTCAAAAATCAACTAGCCCTACATTGAAAACTCGTCCTTTCCATTTAAGCCCACTTTTTTTCATTTCAGGATTAACCTTGATTATTGGGTGGTCAGTGGGATCAGTCCTCATGGCCGTAGGTACCAAAATCGCGATAGAACAGGTTGGTATTTCAAGCGCATTATTGGCTGCTGCGTTATTAATGGGGTTTCAACTCAGTGCAGGCATAGGGCAACTCTTAAGTGGATACATTACACCAAAAATGAGCGTAACATCAGGCATCGCGCTTACTATTAGTGCACTTGCTCTAATAAACCTGTTTTCGATCTTTCACGCTGCCATTGGTTTTAGCTTGTCTGTTTTCATATGCGGTTTTGGGTATGGCATCTCATTTGTCGGGGCAACAGGACTTATTAATCAAAACTCTCCTAATAAAGAACTTGCAAACAATATTTCTCGCTACTATTTCATAGGCTATATCTTTGGCAATGCATTCCCTGCCATGCTGGTTGGCCTTTTAATGGACCAATTTGAAACATCCATTTCAATTGGTTTATTAAGCGTTTGGTTACTCTCTATAACCGCCATACTTTATTTCTTGATATACAAAAATGAAAAAGCGGCATAATAATTGCTCAGAACATTTATATTGGTAATTGTGTTTTGAGGTCTAAGATAATGTTTAGTGATATGACGATGAATGAAATAAAACTTTTTGCAGACATCGTAGCCAAACTTGAAAGTTATCAATGCAACGATGTTGAAGTTAGAGAATCTGTTTTAACGGATTTGGCGAAGCTGCTCCGCTGCGAGCATGCCTGCTCATACATTCTCGATCCTCAAAGCCAACATTTTATCAAAGGTATCAACGAGAACATTTCTGAAGATGCTCAAAAGATCTATACAGATCACTACCAATTTCATGACCCCATCACGTTCAAGATGAGAGCGTTAGGTTGCTCTACTGTCGAAGAAGTCATCGACTATAAAGATTATTATCGTACTGATTACTACAACGATGTGATGAAAAAAGACGGTTTAAAATACGGCATTAATCTGTATCTTTTTGATGAAGGTCGAGACATTGGTGATTTCCGTTTATGGCGCGGCAAAAATCAAGAAAATTTCGATAGTCGTGAAAAGGGACTTCTGAGAATCCTTGAACCTTACCTAAAACGTTCCATACTCAAGAACGAAAACAACATTCAACTAATCAACACTTTGACGTCACGGGAACGAGATGTCGTTGAGCTAATCGCTAAAGGGTTTACAGACAGAGAAATTGGCCAATATTTGAACATTGGCTTTAGCACCGTACGAACTCATCTGAACAAGTCCTTACAAAAACTCGGCTGTGCTAATCGCGCAGAGTTAGCGGTTCAATTCAATACCGCATTACATTAGATCCTCTACCCACAATATCATTAACGCCAAATCACGGCCAGTTATCAACAAAAATGCCGATGCTCATCTAGATAATTTCTTGTTCTAATCAAGACACCAACAGAATTATTATTTAGAGGTAGTTGTCATGCATATTGATCCGGAACTCATTACAGGCGCCAAAGTCGCATTAGGCTACGCAACAGGCAGTGCTTCATTGCTCGTTATTGCCAAACAGGCCCTTAGCCATCTTAAAAGTCCGACTAAGTCATTAGCTTTAGCGGCATCCAGCATAATCACCACAGCACTTGTTCTATTCTTCTTTCAGGTGCTACCACACCCCCCTGTAGGCCTTTCAGAAGTCCACTTTATTTTCGGATCGATGCTCTTTTTAGTATTTGGTATGACCGCAACAGGAATCGGCTTAGCGACCGGCTTATTGCTTCAAGGGTTGTTTTTCGCGCCTTTTGACCTTCCACAATACGGCATGAACATCACAACATTGCTAGTTCCATTAATGGCTATGAATATGATTTCCCAGAAAATTATCCCTCAAGGTACTTCCTATGTGGATTTAAGCTACGCTCAGGTATTGAAGCTTTCTAGTGTATTTCAAGCTGGGATCGTTGCTTGGGTCGCATTCTGGGCTTTTTATGGCCAAGGCTTTACTGCTGAAACTCTAATGAGCGTTTCTACTTTTGGCATTGTTTATTTAAGCGTCATTATTATTGAGCCTGTTATCGATTTGGCCGCCCTATATACTGTTAAAAATATTTTTAAGCACAAAAACCTTATAATTTTCAACTCTCGATTAGTTTAATAAACTAAAATAAAAGCCGAGATCCTTCTCGGCTTTTACTTATAAATCATTAGCGTCTTAAGGTAAAATCTCTAATATAAAGGAGAATCTAGCCCTATTAAATTTACCAATTCGTTTTAATCCTAATTTTGTAGAGGAAAACTAGAATATTTAAACACCTCAGTTGTATTTTTGATCTAAATTATCATTGGTTATTTTGGCTTCTCTAATACTTATCAAACACAAGAAAATAATTGCTATGGACTTCCCAGAGTTTGCTAGACAGTAGGAACTTCTAAAAAATACTTTTCTTCGAACTTAGCAGGTGACACGCCACCTGTATGCGAATGTCGTTTTATCGGATTGTAGAACATCTCAATAAAATTAAATATTTCACTTTTGGCTTCTTCCCTTGTTCTATAGATTTTTCGTTTTGTCACCCGTTTCTTGAACGTGGCGAAAAAGCTTTCTGCAACGGCGTTGTCGTGACAATTTCCTCGACGACTCATTGATGGTGCTAAATTATGAGCTTTCATAAAAGCAAGATAGTCAGAGCTCGCATATTGGCTCCCTTGATCGCTGTGAACCAGCACTTCACCTTTAGGTTTACGCTGCCAGATGGCCATTAGTAAAGCATTAATGACCAGATGACGATCCATCATTTTATCCATTGACCACCCAACAACACGTCGGGAAAATAAGTCGATAACAGTTGCGACGTATAAAAAACCTTCATGGGTCCTAACGTAGGTAATATCACTTACCCACGCTTTATTAGGGGCATCAGGGTTAAACTGACGCTTCAATATGTTGTCAGCAATCTTGCCTACTTTACCGCCTTGAATATGGCGACGTTTATAGCCAATCTGGGTCTTAATCTTGTTATTACGCATGATCTTGGCAACACGATGTACGCTACAGGATTCTCCCTCATCACGAAGATCTCGATGTATCCATGGACTTCCATAGGTGCCACCACTTGCAATGTGGCATTCTCGAATCTTCTCTAAAAGCCTTAGATCTTCAATAGCCCGATCAGACAGTGGCTTTTTTAACCAAGCATAATAACCGCTTCGATGAATTTTAAAGACGTGACACATCAATTGAACAGAGTGTTCTTTTTGGTGATCTCGAACAAAGGCGTACTTTACTCTGGGTTGTTGGCAAAGTACCTTGCGGCCTTTTTTAGAATGTCACGCTCCTCCGTGATTCGTCTCAGTTCAGACTTGAGCCGAGCATTCTCAGAGGCTAAATCAATGTCTTCGGATGGTTGAGGCTGTGGCTCTACATACTTTTTGATCCAAGCGTATAAACTATGGGTGGTTGTATCGAGCCGTTGAGCCACTTCAGCAACAGAATAACCACGCTCTGTCACTTGTTTAACCGCTTCTCTTTTAAATTCTTCAGGGTAACGTTTGGACTTCATAAAACACCTCTTATTTAACTAGATTTTAACGTTAATAGGTGTCTAGTAAAGTCTGGGAAGTCCAGTAGAGGCAATCAAATCGTTGCCCCAACCATGAAATAACTTTTCCTAACTTTGTTCTTGACGCTGAATGGAGGATGCCACCGTAGGCATACCTTTTGTGACGTGTGATGTGATCTCATGCAACATATCTGAAAGGCTTTCACCCTTGGCAAATTCAATGTACTTGTCATGACCGGATAAAGCAGGGCCTTTTCTATTATGAATTTTCTGGTGTAATGCCCAATATATTTGCAACCTTCCAGCTAACGTTTTCCAAGAGGATAAAAGTAATTCATTATCTGCAAACTCGTATACGGTTGAATGAAAGGATAGTTCCGCTTCAAGTGAACGAGGCTTATCCTCTGCCAAAATGGCTTCTTTTAGGTAATTACAGCGCTGATCTAACTCGTTAAAAAATTGATCAGTTCGCTTTTCCCAGATCAACTCGAAAGCCAAACGCTCCAGCCCTATTCTCATTTGGTACAGGTCTAACAAACGCTTGGGGGTTAGCTTTCGAATGGAGTAGCCTTCAAATGGGCTTGCTTCAATAAACCCTTCTTGTACTAATGCAGAGATAGCTTCTCGAACAGGGGCACGACTGGTTCCAAACTGACTAGCTAAACGCGACTCTACAAGCTTAGAACCAGGCAATAATTCACCACGTAAGATTGCATCACGCAGAGCTTTTTGAACTGTGTGTCTGATCGTCGTACGGGGGGTTAAGTTTTCAAACTGCATATAATATCCTTTTATTATTAGAACCCCAGTTAGTCGTATTTAGCGTAACGTTTTTCTAAGCGAGCTGAGCACCAGCTACCAGGAAAGATTGCGATAAAGTAAACAATCGCGACAACAGTAAAAATCTCAAGTGGTCTAAAGTAAGCAGCACTTAACAAACGACCTTGGTACATAATTTCTTCCACCGCAATCACAGAACAAAGTGACGTCATCTTTGCCAGCTCGATGCCTCGGTTGGTAAAGGCAGGCAACATACGTTTGATAACTTGCGGCAGAATAATGCGTCGAAACACCTGACTGGAACGCATACCAATCGAAGCACCGCCTTCAAATTGGCCTTTGGGAATAGACAAGATGCCACTTCTAAACACTTCAGTACAATACGCCGATGTATTCAACGCCAAGCCCAATAGCGCTGCTTCAAACCCGCCCAACTGCTGACCGGTTAAGATGGGCAGAGCATAGTAAAACCAAATCACCTGAATCAATACAGGCGTATTACGAAAGACCTCAACATAACAAATAGCCAATAGGTTCAACATTTTATTTTTTGAAGATCTTGCAATCCCTAATAGGCTTCCAATAATCATGCCAATAGCAAAACAGATCACCCACAGTTCAAAGGCAACCACCACACCTTTTAGAATCACTGGAATGCTGCTACTGACAACACTCATATCCCATTGAAAACTCATTGTCTACTCCCCTAATTCGCCGTAATTTTATACTCGACCCACTTCATACACATGCTCATTACTAATAGAAAAAAGAAGAACATCAGAGCGATCGTGGAATACACCTCAAGTGGGCGATAAGTAATTGCGTTGACCTGCATAGCTTGGTAAAGCAACTCGCCAAATGCCAAGGTGGATGCAAGTGTTGTGGTTTTCGTTAACTCAAAGGTACGTTCCATGAATGGCCCCGCCATACGTTTAAACGCTTGTGGCAGAATAATACGTCGCATGATGGTTTTAGACGTTAAACCAATAGAACGTCCACCTTCCCACTGCCCACGCTCGATGGATTTAATACCACCACGGAAGACTTCTGCGTAAAACGCACCCGACTGAGTGGAGAGTGCGAGGGCTGCCGCCCAAAAAGGTGACAGAGAAATCCCCGCCACGATTGGTAATGCATAAAAAAACCAGAAAAAGTGTACTAAGGGCGGCGTATTTCGAAAAAACTCTACAAAACACGTCGCAGGTAATGACATACCACGATGAGTAGACAAACGTGCTGTAGCTAACAACGCTCCCACAATCACCCCAAAGAAAATGGATACTACAGCTAGCTGCAATGTCCCTAATGCCCCTTCAAAAAGCATATCGCTATGCTGCCATACCGCAGCAAAATCCCATTCAAAACCCATACGTACACCTTTACTGATTTTGGCTATCAGGCCTTACTTCATGACACCTGGAATCTCTTTAGGATTCAGACCTTTGGTTTTCAAATATTCTTCGAAGACTGCTGTCACGGTTCCGTCTTCCATCATTTTAATGAATTCAGAGTTCACATACTCACGGAACGCCGTATCTTCTTTGCGAATACCACCACTTGTTGGATTGCTAATCTCAGGTTTCGGAATCACAAGATTCCCCATTCTAATTTTTGATTTTGCAATCACCAATGCTGGGTGAAAGAACGCAAGCCCATCGATTCGACCTGAAATAAACGCCGCAATGGTTTCATCCGTATTGGCATAACGTTCAATATTGGCTTCAGGTAGACGTTGCGTCAGGTCACGGTCAACGGAACTACCCATTGCCGTACCAATGCGGTATTCCGACGAGTTCAAGTCTTGCCAGTTTTCAATTTTTAGGTCTTCACGAAGCAGGATACCTTGCTTGTAGTACAGCAACGGTGCTTCCGGGAAAGAGATCGCCTTTTTACGCTCTTCGGTCGCATCCAGTACCAATACAAGATCTGCTTGCTTAGACTGAATCGCCGCTGGCGCGTTACCGTAAGTGGTTTCAGATGGCTGTACCGTTGCACCTAAATCTTCCGCAATCTTCACACCTAAGCGGTAACCCACACCGTCCCATTTACCTGTAATTGGATCTTTGAAGTACCAGGGTTCGCCCTGTACAACACCCAATTTCATCACTTTAGTTGATTTAATTCTCTCTAAAGTCGATAGGTCCTCGGCAAAACTGACGCTTGCGCAGATCACGGATAAACTAATTAACGTAAAGCACTTTTTGAAAACATTTTTCATACTTGCGTTCCTTTTTTAATTAATAGCTGTTTAGGTACTCTTCATACAACTGAGTAAGTTTTTCGATCATTTCACTGTTATTACGGTTAGTAATGGTATGACCATCAATATTGCTGACCGGTGTAATGCCGCCCAATGTGCCCGTCAAAAACGCTTGATCAGCGGAATACGCTTCAGCAAGGGTGTAGTTTTTCTCACGGACCGTAATGCCTGCTTTACGAGCCAACTCCATCACTGTTTTATGGGTGATACCGTTAAAGTTGTAATGCCCCGTAGACGTCCAAAGTTCATCACCACGAACGATGAAGAAGTTAGTTGAGTTACAGCTCGCCACAAAACCATTTGGGTCGAGCATCAATGCTTCATCTGCACCGGCATTAATGGCTTGGATCAAGGCCTGGATTAAATTTAAACGGCTGTGTGAATTCAGACGTAAGTCAAAGACATCTGGGCCACTGCAACGGAACGTTGAGGTGAACAGCTTACGTCCCCCGATTTTTGATTCGGGCGTGATCGTCTTGTATTCCGCCACCACAACGATGCAAGCTTTTGAAATCGTAAAACGTGGATCTTGGTTCGGCGTTTCTTTACGGCCACGCGTGACCATCAAGCGAATATGCACACCATCATGCATGTCATTCTCAGCGAGGGTTTTTTTAATAATCTCGATCATTTCGTCTCGAGACACGCCCAAATCTAATGAAATTGCTTCGGCACCTTGAAATAAACGGGTCATATGTTGGTCCAGCGCCACTAATGAGCCATTTACAAGACGCATGCCTTCCCAAACACCATCCCCTAACACAAAGCCACTATCAAAAATGGACACCTTGGCGTCATCGCGTGATTTAAATTCGCCATCTACATAAATTTTTACATCCGCGTTGCGTGGATCGCCTTCATACGCTTGGGCACTACGTTGTGTATTGTTCATCTTTATTTATCCAATCAAATTAAAAACTGAAAGCCGAGAATTGTTCGATAAATTCTTGCGTGCGTTTCTTCTGTGGGTTTTTAAGCACCTCATCAGGGGTGCCTACTTCGTGAAATTTGCCGTCGGCAAAAAAGAGAACGCGATTGGCAAAGTGGTAAGCAAAACCTAATTCATGCGTCACTAGCAGCATAGTGCGACCTTCGTCTGCCAAGTCACGAATAACGTTTAACACTTCACCTACTAGTTCAGGGTCCAGTGAAGAAGTGGGCTCATCAAATAAAAGAATTTCAGGGTCCATCGCCAAAGAACGTGCAATAGCAACACGTTGTTGTTGACCACCTGAAAGATGTGAAGGAAAGGCACCCAATTTCTGCCCCAGGCCGACTCGCTCAAGTTCTTTAGTCGCTCGTTCATTAGCGGCCTTCTTGGAAAACCCTTTTACTTGTACAAGTCCCTCAGCCACGTTCTGAAGCACGGTCATGTGAGGAAAAAGATTGAACTGTTGAAAAACCATGCCGACATCTTTTCGAACAGAGCACAATTCTTTTTCGCTTTGTTTATATACTTGAGGACCCGATGTGTTTTTGGATGCCAACGTACCGATGGTGTTTCCTTTCAATAAAATTTCACCACTGGTCGGCGTTTCCATAAAATTAAGGCAACGTAGCATTGTACTTTTACCCGAGCCACTTCCACCAATAATTGCAATACGATCTCCTTTATTTACTGTCAGATCTATATCAACCAGAACATGGTTCGTCCCAAAAATTTTATTGAGTTTTTTAGTCTCTAAAACAACTTCACTCATGACAGCACCTGAAATAATGATGAAAAAACGAAGATTGACGACTGTCGACAATCTGTATGCAATCTATATTCGTACGTATGGACAGGGTATGTCAAAAGATTATCTATAAACATAAGAAATTGATTTAAAAGAAAAAATTTATGTACTCTTATGAGGCAGTATCATTCATCTGAGCACTAATACAATGCAAAACCTCTAATTTGGTAGGAATATCTAAGTAAAAACGATCAAGATTTGGATAATATGGTTCAAAATTAGTGCGATTTTATAAATACAATTTTTATGTTTTAAGGAATGAGGTAACTGAATTTAAATATATTTATTTCGCATATAAAAATTATTTTTTATATCGAAATCAAATAAAAAGAGCATTTCACAGATCTCATACAATTTTTACTTTTGATGATGTGAAATTTTTTCATTGAAAAGAGTTTTGCCAATAAGAAAATGCTTTTCTATTGGCATGATAAGGAGTCAAAACCACGCGATGTAGTCTGCAAAGTGACAAAGTTTACCTACTACATCGCATGCTTTTTAAAACTTTTGCTGTAGGTGGTTTAGGAAGGATCGGATATTGCCGTCAATGTGAACGGTATTTTCCTTTAGGGAACATGCGATTACATGAGATTAAGTCGGCCAGATTGTCTCATGTTGCCAACTTAATCGCATGTTCCTTAAAACTTCTGCTGTAATTGATCCAAAAAAGATCTAACATTGCCATCAATGAAGAAAGTATTATCTTTTAATTGATTTACTAACCGCTGAACTTGGGCTGTTTCTTTATTTGCTTGCATATTTGCTTCACTCATTGTCCGTGAGATCTTCTTAGCATTAGCCGCATCCATTAAGAGCTGAGAAAGCTGATGATTCATATTTTGACTAATTTCGGCCTGCAGCTCTGTTTCAGTAGCCACATCTTTTGCAATAGCATCCACTTCATTCACCACATCATTTGTCATTTTCAATGTTTGAACAGTGTTATGCATTGACGATCGAACTAGATCAATTTGTGTCACAATACCTTCTGTCGCTTTAGCAGTTTGGCCAGCTAGATTTTTTACTTCCGTAGCCACCACCGCAAAGCCCCGACCCGCTTCGCCTGCTCTTGCTGCTTCAATAGCTGCATTTAGAGCTAATAAATTGGTTTGATCCGCAATAGATTTAATTAATTCAACGACTTCGCCAATATTTTCAGCGGCTAGAACCATTTGCTTCATTATCTCATCTGATTTACGAGTTTCAGCGGAAGCAGTTTGTGCAATAGATTTAGCGTGTGTTACTCGCTCTTGAACTCGCGTTGAAATATTCACCATATTGTTAATTGAGTTAGATAATTTGTTTGCAGACTCTGCAGATTGTTCAGCAAGCGACATACTTTCAGTCGATACCTGCGTTGCCGTAGCAGACTTATCAACTAAACCAAAAGTACTAGTCTCTAGCCCGTTGGAAATATCTTTCATCACAACTAAAGCCTTTCCCACTTCAGACTCAAATGATTGAGTAAAGGCTTCCATTAGCTCTTTGTTTTCCAACACGCTTATGGTGTACAGCGTTTTACCAACATTAGCTAAGGTAACAATTGCAGACGTCGTGAACGTAGAGCCATTAGCGCATTGATACGTTAAACCTCCTCGCCAATATTTATATTGGCCTAATAGCTTTTTTCCTTCGAGCATCATTTCATCACGAGATCGATTTCCAGGTTGATTCTCGGATAAAATATCGTAAAGAGGTCGACCTTTTAATTCTTTTGCATGCTTATAGCCTAACTTTTCAACCATCGCACGATTAATAAATAACAACCCTTTCTTTTTACCACCACCTCCTAAACAGTTAATAAAAGCAGGGACTGATAATTCCGAGATGACTTTTTGAGCAATATTGGCTACCCACATATGCATTCTCCTTTGTTAATGGTGTTTTTTTAGCATATATGCTGGTTGAGATTACTTAGCTTCTACTAATTCAATGATTCTATTAACCACCAAACCGATCTCACTATGCCGAGTAAAAATGCCTTCGATTCCTATTTTTTCTAGTGACTCAAAATCATGGTCTGGTATTACACCGCCAACAATTAATGCCGTTTTAACAGGATCAATGCAAGAAAAGACGGCCTTAGAAAAATCAAGGTGTGCTCCCGCCAAACTTGAAATCCCAACCACATCAAAATGATGATTCTGAATCATCGATTGAACCTCTGAAAACGGTGTTAACACGGGTAAATAGGTCACATCCAAACCCACCGCTTTTAAGGTGGCAACCACTTGCTTTGCACCGCGATCATGGCCGTCTAAGCCGACTTTGGTAAACAATACTTTTAGTGCTCTACCATTTTTATTCATGAACTGTTGGTATCGTGATCTCACAGTTTTAAGGTCCTCTGAGTCCAACAACTCATTAGAAATTTTTTGCTGCGGAAAAAATCGAGGATGGATTTGACATAAAGCTTCGGTGACCTCCCCAACTGTCGCACGATGCTTTATCGCCGCGACCACATAGGGCATAAGATTTTGGCCACTTAGGGCTTTTTCCTTTAGTTTTTCTAAAGATTGATTGACCAAACGATTGTTTCTAACAAGCTTCAATTTATTGATTGATAAGCGTTGAGATTCCAGTGCTTTTTCGGAATGAATCACTCGCGGAGAAACCTGAGGTTTGTCTTGTTGATCTGAAATGCTGGTCACAAATGGTTTGGATAGTTGAGCTTGCTGCATAGCCTGCTGATGAATAAAGAAGGCAATGTCTCCTTGCTCAACTTTTGCTAACACACCCTCTCCTGACTCTAAAGATATTAACGTGCTGTTCACATAGTCGATCATTTCTGACGTTAAAGTTTCCATCATGTAGGAACCACCCCATGGGTCAACAACGTCAATCAATCCTGTTTCCTGTTGTAAGATTTGTTGCGTCCCTAAGGCAAGGCTGGCGGCAAAATCAGAAGGCAATGCAATCGCCTCGTCGAAGCTATTTGTATGAAGTGACTGCGTCCCCCCCATCACCGCAGCCATGGCTTCAACCGTTGTGCGAGTCAAATTGTCGTAAGGTGATTCGGCATTCAAGGATACGCCCGAGGTTTGGCAATGCATCTTCATGCGTAGGGCTTGCTCATCAGTCACACCTAGCTCGACAAGAAGATCGTGCCACAATTTTCGGGCAGCACGTAATTTTGCTATTTCTTTGAAAAACGCCATGCCCGATGCAAAAAAGAAGCTTAAGCGACGTGCAATAGTGTTTAGGTCTAAGCCTCGTTTTTGACACGCTAATAGATAAACTTTGGCATGAGCCAACGTCAGTGCTAGTTCAAGTTCAGGTGTCGCGCCCCCCTCTTGAAAGTGATAGCCTGAAATCGACATGGTATTAAAGTTTGGTAATTTCTTTTGGCTGAACTCAACTACATCTATGCTCATCTCAAGCGAAGGTTTAGGTGCATGAATAAACGTATTTCGAACGGCAAATTCTTTCAAAATATCATTTTGGATCGTGCCACGTAATGAGCTAGACGCATAACCAGCTTCCTCCGCTGCAACGATGTAACACGCTAAAATCGGCATGATAGCGCCATTCATCGTCATCGAAACACTGACTGAAGACAGATCAATTCCATCAAATAAGCGCTTCATATCCTCAACTGAGTCAATGGCCACCCCAGTTTTCCCGACGTCGTATTGTGCCCTTTCATCGGTAGAATCCAATCCAAGGTGTGTAGGTAGATCAAATGCGACTGATAGGCCTGTTTGTCCGTTTTCTAATTGCTTCTTAAAAAATTCATTGGTGGCATCCGCTGAGCTGAATCCGGCATATTGCCTCATTGTCCAAGGTTTTTGTTGGTACATGGTTCGATAGGGACCACGAACAAATGGGGCTTGGCCAGCTTCACTGCTTTGCCACGATTTAGCCAAATTTGGCAGGCTTTTGTAGATTCCTTTTGCGCGTACAGAAGACACTAGACTGCCTCCGACAAAGCTTGTTGACGCCACAAAATACCATCATGTACTACGAACTCTTTTTCCGTGTGTATATCCCCTATTACTTGTCCGTCTGAGCTTCGAAACATGCGTAAATGAGTCGTCATAAAACTGTCGCTGATCTCTCGCGCTACACACTGCACACACACGACATCGTCGATATTGACGTTACCGTAGTAATAAATAGAACGCTTAATCGTGCTCAACAATTTGGTTGCGGGAGTAAAGTAACGCTCTGCCCGATCAGCAATGCTTTGAAACGCTGCAAAGTACAGAAAGTCAGCGCCATTAAAGTCCGTGTAGGGGCAAGGTAAATAGCGATACTCTCCAAGACTGGAGTGACTGAGCGATCTTTGAGTTTTGTGTTCCGATAAAAGAACCTGAGCCTGTAGATCCTTTGATACTGCCAAACCTTTCATATCTGCTCGTACAACACTCTGATTGTTGCCGGCCATCTCTCGATAAACAAATGTAGAAATCATCTCGACACGAGCAATCACTAGGTTACCTTTCATCACCAAATGGCGAGACATGCTGCGCGTTGAGGAGATACGAATGAGCGAAGTGATGATGTCGATTTCATCATTTTCATTTACTTGATTAAGTTTGCCATTTTCAATGTTCAAACAAACAAATGCGGCATACACTTTACGTCCATGTTCGTCTTTAAATTCAGGCTTTACACACCCCAGAGCGCTCGCCAACGCCAGCCAATGTTCATGTCCGCATTCCTTTAGTAACCATTGCTCACTCAAGCCCACTGCTGACAATTGAGGCATTCCAATTAAGTAGTGAGACACCTGTTTTATATTCACTTCATTCATAAAAAAACCTCTCGAACGCAATGGATTTGAGTGAAACAAGACGTGCGACGCCTGTTACGCTACTTCAGTCGTAGTCGTCGAAACGACATTTTGTTGAATGGTATCCGCGAGATAGGCTGAGTCTTCAGCAATGCCTGAGAAGCGACCTGATCCCCAAGTGTTCAACCACGGAAGGCCAATAAAGTAGATACCTGGTGCTTGTGTTACGCCACGATAGTGAACTGGTGTACCTCGTCCATTGAAGACTGGAGCATCCAACCAAGTAAAATCCGGACGGAAGCCGATACACCAGACGATAGACGTGATACCTGACCCTGCTAGGTCTAAAGTATCTCGCTCTTCTTCTGGCTCCCAGACAGGTTTATAATGTGACTCTTCAGGCGCATCGATCCCTTGCTCGACAATGTATTTGTCAATCCGAGTATTGATGTTGTTGTACACAGAGTCAGCAAACGCGAGGTTTTCCTTCAGATCTGGACGAAATGTAAGACAAGCGCCATCGTAATTTTCAAGCACACCAAACAACTCCATGCCTTCGGTGGCGAATTTGCGCAAATCAATGTCGCGACCGCCATCACGCCCAGTAACGTAATGGTTGGTGTTATCTCGTACTCCTTCTCTGAGAGGATGCTTGTCGACAGTCATTTTGTAATAGTCCATGTCGTCTAACCATTCAACGACATCTTTACCACGGTACTTACGCGCAACACGTGGCGCATTACCAACGGCCAAAAAGACTTTCTTGCCTTCTAGATGAAGATCTTCAGCGATTTGAGCGCCAGACTGTCCTGAGCCGACCACCAATACTGCCCCTTCAGGGAGCTGAGCTGCATTTTTATATTGGTTAGAGTGTATTTGCAGAATCGACTCTGGAAGGCGTTCCGCCATACGAGGAATAATGGGTTGATGATATCCGCCACTCGCAACCACGACTTGGTCACAGCTCAATTCGCCTTTGCTCGTTAGCACGTGATAGCCCCCTGCTTCACGCTTCCAAATACGCTCTACCGCCACATTTTCTAACACCGGAGCATCCACTTTTGCAGCAAATCGCTCTAAGTAATCAATAGTTTCATTGCGATTCATGAATCCTTTTGGATCATTGCCGTCATAAGGGTGATCAGGCAATGTACATTGCCAATTTGGCGTCACCAGTGTGAAAGAGTCCCAACGCTGCGTTTTCCAGCTGTTTAAAATCTGGCGTTTCTCAAGCACCAAATGCTCGATGCCTTTTTTCTTTAAACGGTAACTAACAGACAGCCCGGCTTGCCCTCCGCCAACAATCACCACTGGATAGTGCTTTTTAAACATTTCAACTGACATAATTTTTCTCCTAAGAGGGTTCACATTGTTATTTGATGGAATAAACGACAATCACGCTGTTAGGATCGTCATATCGTTTGCACTGCATTTGAATGGTACTGAGCTGATCCATTGCACTTGAGCATGCATAGCCATATTTTTGGCGAACACGCTCACTGGCCTCATTCAACGCCTGATCGCACACAGACAAAAATTCTGGCACCGTGTATTCGTGCTCAATTTGGAAATAATTTTTGATCACGCTAGAAGGCGAATAACAAGACTCTTGTTTGCCATCGGGCCAACGAACGTTAAAGGTAGTTACGGGCATAATCTGGCTCCTCAGACGAAGAAGTAGTGTGAGTGCTTGGCATCATGAATGGCTTTTTGTGAAAGTCCCAAAACACATCGTTCTCCTGTTGATGCGTTACAGTAATGCGAGCAGAGTTATTTAACTGACCAATACAAGCCGCATGAATGTTGCGCTGTTGGAATATCGCCAGTACTTGAGGCGCGACATCCGCCTCACACGTAATGAGATAGCCAAAACTCGGAAAACTACGTAACCAATCTAGCCAAGAGACATGCGCCGGCTTAGGGATTCGATCCAGATCTATCTCAACACCACAACGTGAACAGTCCATAAACATTGCAGCAGTACCAAGAAGTCCGGCCTGAGAAATGTCCTTAGCTCCGCTCACACCCGGCATAGACGCGACTTTAGGAAGCAAAGCAATATCTTGCTGCAGCTGACCTGAGGGCGCGGACGTTGCGGCATTCCAATTTAAAAAAGGCTCTCGGTATTCGCCTCTTAAATCTATTGCGCAGAGCAACACATGATTCGGTTTTGCATCAAAGCTCGATAAAACATGCGTGGCATGACCGATGATCGAAACCGACAACTGATTGAGTGGCGAATCTTGACAGGTATGGCCGCCGACAATTGGAACCCCAAAGGCCTGAGATGCAGCGTTCATTCCACGTGCCATTTGCATCAAAGCATCGTCGTCTTGACACCAAATGCTGTTGGTCACTGCGACAGGAACGCCTCCCATCGCAGCGATATCACTGCAATTCACCATGACACCACACCAGCCAGCAAACCAAGGATCATTAGCAACGAACTCAGGGATAAAACCTTCCATTGCAAACAGATTAAACCCGTCACCGTTTGGAATGACGGCGGTATCATCGCCATTTTGAATACTGCTATCAGAGCAGGCTTGCATATTAAGCAACACTCTCTGTAAGCGCTTTTTTGACTGAAATCCTGAATAAGATTTCACATCTTCTAACAATGTTTTTAACGCCATGATTTGCCCTCTTCTAGGTCTGATCTATGAAGGGATACGTCTTCTACTCCCTCGATGACAGTTAGATCAAAGGGAGATTTATGGCGTCGCCCTTCTACCCAAAAGCCTTGAGAAGGGGTGAACAAAGCTGGGTAGAAAGGTAACTCTGCACGCATTTTCACATGCTCTGTTCCCTGAATTTCAAGGCGGCCTGTCGTCGTCCAATGCAATCGCTTAAACAGCGTTTCATTTTGTGCTTGCACCGTGGCGTGAAATTCATCACACCCCAAGGTGTTAGCACTGCTTACTGCCAGCCGAATTAAGCCAGCACCAAGAACGCCTTGACGACGATAAGCATGTTCAACAGCCAAACGAGATCCCCACCAAACTCGTGGTGATGACTCATGAATACGCACAGTGCCCACCACTTTTTCAGGCATGCCTGCAACCTGCTGAATAGCTACTAAAACCTGTGCTGAGACATCAATTTCATCTGTATCATGGTCTTCAAACAGGCCTTGCTCTTGGCAGAATACATCTCGACGAATACGGCGAGCCTGTTCGATTTCCCAATCATTTTGCGCCCACTTGATCTGGAAATGGTCGTGATTAAAGGTGTTCCACATTGGCAGCCTCCTTTTCGTAGCGAGAGAGTGAGCTGCAAGCACCACATTTGACGCAGCCCGCTTCAGATTTATCGGAGGTAATACCGGCCGTGACTAACTCTTCAGCTAAAGGTTTTAAAACACTTTCCATAAAGGCTTTAGAAGGCGCAGGATGATCCTCTAAGGGCGTGCCGCGAATCGGAACAAAAGGCACCACAAAAGGGTAAACGCCTATTTGCACTAACTTTTTAGATGTTTCGACTATGGCCTCTGCAGTGTCACCCAGTCCCGCCAGAATATAAGTACTCACCTGCCCTCGACCGAACACCGCTACCGCAGCTTCAAAAGCGGCAAAGTACTCGTCTAATGAAACATCTGCTTTTCCTGGTGTAACCTGCTCTCTGACGGCAGGCGTGACTACCTCTAAATGCATTCCTAAGGCATCAATGCCCGCATCTTTCATTTTTTGAAACCAAGCATGATCTTTCGGCGGCTCACATTGGCCTTGGATAGGGACATCAACGACCGCTCTAATGGCCTTTGCGCTATCACACATCACACGAGCACCACGGTCAGGTGTCGCGGGTGTACCAGTCGTCATAACGATATGCTTGATGCCATCCATCTCTACAGCTGCTTTAGCGACTTCAGCGAGTTGCTCTGGTGTTTTGTGGGCGATCGTTCGGCCAGCACTTAGCGACTGACCTATGGAGCAAAATTTACAAGCCTTACGGCGACTCTCGTAACGAATACAGGTCTGTAAGACTGTCGTTGCCAAGACATCAGAACTGTGGAGCGTAGCAATTTGCTCATAAGGAATACCGTCTTCCGTTTGCAAGCCATAAAAATTGGGCGTCTTGGTATACGTCACATCCGTCAGAGGAATCGCGTCACCGTTAGTCTCTAATTGAGTAATTTTCCCATTATCCAAAACATACGGAGACTCCCATGCCGATTGGGTGTACACCGGAACCATCACTGTCGTCCCGTCAATAGTGAGCGCTTGATGATCTGATGGCCCAGCTCCGCCTCTTCTACTTACATGAGTTTGATCACGATTCACCAACCTCAGCCCTTTTGTCTGAAGGTCTGTAATCAGGCTAGATTTCACTGTTTGTGATGATTTCATGGTTTGACTCCCCGGTGACCTCTATAGAAGATTCAACAATGGGTGTTTGAAACATTGGTGTTGTGTACTGGCTTGGGGCATTTTGAATCCGTAAACTTAAAAGTTCAGGGCGAGCGTAATGCCCAACGGAATCCATCATGCGCTTGCGCTTGTCGATTAACCCCATGTCTAAATCTGCGACGATGTAGCCTTCCCCTTCGGTCATAGGCGGCACAAGATGCTTACCTTCAGGCGTAATAATGGCTGTGTTGCAACCATCTCGAAGAGCTTTTTGCATTTCAGGGTCGTCCGTTAAACTTTGGATTTGAATGTCTGTTAACCAACCTGTTGCATTGATCACAAAGCAACCCGACTCCAAGGCATGATGGCGAATGGTCACGTCCATCTGCTCACCAAAGATTGGCCCAACCAGAGACCCAGGGAACTGTGCACAGTGGATTTGCTCGTGTTGGGTCATAAGAGAATATCTGGCAAGAGGGTTATAATGCTCCCAACACGCAAGCGCCCCGACTCGACCAACATTGGTTTCTACAACTTTTAATCCAGCTGCATCACCTTGCCCCCAGATCATGCGCTCATGATAAGTCGGTGTGATTTTTCTGCGTTTCAGAACCAATTCACCGGTGGCGTCAAAAATAAGCTGAGTGTTATACAAGCTGCCGTGATCTCGTTCGTTTACCCCCATCACAATAACCATGCTGTGTTGCTTCGCTTTTCGGCTTAGCGCGTCAGTGGTGGCACTAGGAACTTCGACTGCTTGTTCATAAAGTTTTAAATGAGGTTTACCTTGCTTAACCGGTGGCAAAATAAACGAAAAGTACGGGTAGTAAGGCATAAAGGTTTCAGGAAAAACGATCAGCTCAACCCCATCTTTCGCGGCTTCATCAATGACTGCTAAGACTTTTTCAAGCGTACCGCTCAAACTCTCTAAATCAGGAGAGATTTGAACGGCAGCAGCGCGAACGGTCTGTTTTGATTGCATCGCTGCTGCCTCCTGCTTATACAGTCCAGGTATCGATGATCAACGCATCATCACGTTTGTGAATTAGCTTAAGATCAAGAACATCCAAAGGATTGATAGGACGGATGCCTTCAATCAAAGAGCGCTCTCCGTGGCCGTATAAAGCTTGTAGAGCAAAACGACACGCGTACACTTTGCCTCCTTCTGCCATGAACTTCTTCAATTGATTGTTGAAGTTCATGTGCCCTGGAAATGCTTCATCACCAAGAGTTGGAAAGCCACGCTGAACCCCAAGATTGACGCCTGGGCCGTATAGTAGAATCGAAGTCTCATAACCTTTGCGCAACAAGCGGGTCGCTTGAAGCATATTTACAAAGCCAATAGAGCCTTCGAACGCTACAGTGTGAAATGTCACTAGAGCTTTCTCACCTGCTTCAGCTTTGACGTCTTCAAATACTTTTTCTTCGTAATCAACAAAAAAATCACCGTCTTTATTTAGAGGGAATTCGACTGTAGGCATTGAGTGTTCTCCTTAATTAATTTTGGTTAGAAATCGATACTGCTCAATTTCACAAAATATATTGCACACCTAATGCCAATGATTGCATTTACAAAAGCAATCAATTTGCGATAAATGCTTTTTCCACTCTTTCTAAGAGGTGAATTTTTTTTTAAAATAATGAAAATTTCGTTAAAAATGGCATTTATTGATAATTTATGAATGCACCATTTGATTGCATATATGAAATAATAGTCACTCTTTGAGTGCATTTTGGAAGCTTGTCCCAATGTACAAAGCACAGATAGAGCGCTGGAAAAAAGCCGTAGAAGAGAAAGGTAAATACCCCACTTATAAACTCTTAGCAGACTTGATTGAGCAAGATATAGAGACGGGGAAGCTACAGCCACAAGACAAAATCCCTCCCATGAGAGATCTAGCTGAGATAGTTGGGATCAATTATTCCACAGCATCAAGAGCCTACGCAGAGGCTCGAAAACGCGGTTTAATTGAATCTATAACTGGTGCAGGCACCTTTGCCAAAGGCAAAGTTCCAGCAATAAAACCCAGTTTAGCTCCCTACGAACTAACCATGAACATGGTCATAGAGCCGGCCATACCGACACTAGTAGATGAGATAAAAGACGTTGCCATTAGCACCATCAGTCAAGGTAGCCTATACAAAATGTTGCGCTATCAGGAACATGGAGGAAGCACATTAACTAAAGAATTGGTTAAGCAGCACTTACTGCGTAAAGCTGATCACATCTCCCTTTCTCAACTTGTTATCTCTCAAGGTGTCCATCAAATATTAAGTGCACTTGTTACGCAGCTATGTGACGAACAGCAAGTTATCTGTGTAGATTCACTGACTTATCCAGGCATCAAATCTATAGCAGCACAATTGGGCAAACGACTACACGCACTTGAAAGAGATCATGACGGCCCACTGGTATCCTCATTTGAGGACGCTTGCAAAACACATCAAGTTGCGGCTTTGTACCTAAACCCAACCATGCACAACCCTACCTGTACGTCTATCTCACGAAGCCGTCGAGAGGCATTAGTTGATGTAGCACTGCGCTACAGCATCAACATTATCGAAGACGATGTTTACGAACCACTGGCGGAAAATCCTGCTCCGTCCTTTGCGCAATTGGCTCCTGAGCTCACTTACTACGTATCCAGCTTGTCTAAATGCTTTGGCCCGGGAGTTCGCTTTGGCTTTGTGGCATGTCCTACCAGACGAGCCGCAGAGCATACAAATGGCGCACTACGCTCTCTTAATGTCATGTCAGTACCGATTATGGAGATGATTGTGTCCAATTGGCTTAGAGAAGGCACTGTAGATCGTATGATCCAATCAATACGAAGAGAAGCCAATGCTCGGCAGCAAATCATTTATGATCAGCTTCATGGTATCGCGCTCAATATGGAAGAAAACGCCTTTCATTTCTGGCTCAAATTTCCGAAGACTGTCAGCTGGCACCCAACAGAACTTGCAATAGAACTTCGCTCAAAAGGAATAAGTTCTGTAGCAAGCGTCGCTTTTGCTACAGATAATCACCCACCTCATGCAATGAGAGTATGCTTTGGCGGCCCCTTTAATCGCAGCGATGTTACAGAGCAAATGCAGCGACTCAAGGAAACCTTATTTGAACCTCCACACCTAAATCAAACTCGCTACTAATTCGGTAACGAACGAAGCCATCTTGCTTGTTGAGCAATGGCTTTGTTTGCTTGCTTATCGCCAACAAATAGTGGGTAAGCATGAACGGCTTCCCTCTCTTCGTGGTATAAACATGTTACTCCTGCCCCATCTATTTCCCTTTTTAAGGCCCGGGTTGCAGGCAAAAAAACTTCTCTTGAGCCAGATAAGATAAAGAATTCCACACCGAGCATCTTTAAATTTGACCAACTCATAACTGGCGCGGTGTGATCAAGCTGGCTACTCATCCAATTCAACCAACGCACATCTAGAACTAGATCTTTAAAATTAGATGCGTCCTCATAGTTTGGCCAATCTTGTCTATTTGTCCACGGAGACATAAGTAGTACTCCACGAGGGGCAAAAACCAAGCCCGTATTTTTTGAAAGCTTGCCCAAGAGTGAGAGAACCAAACTTCCTCCCGAACTATCGCCTGCAATAGACCAATTTCCATACAGATCGCCTGATTGATACATAGTCGTTAAAACACTTAAGCATTGCTTCGTCATCATGTCATAAGAGCAAGTTGTTGGAAATTTTGTATAGTGCAGCACAGCGGCAGCTTTATTTGTCGATAAAACCAATTCTGAAATCCAACGCCATTGAGATCCCATAACTCCTGCAACAAAACCTCCACCATGGAAATACACCAGCACACCTTCTTCTGCCGCCTTTTCACGATTAAGCCAAGTGCATTGAACCTCTCCATAGTATGAATTATGGATAGTAATACTTTGATACCTATCAGAATTAGATAACACCTCTACAGCCTGTAGATCTGTATTACGACTTAACTCTTCAAGGGAGGTCAGGCTCACAGGCTTGCCAAGATGAATTCCTTCTAAAATAATTTGCCCTAATTTTGCAATAGGACTGCGTTGCAGTCGTGCCTTCATTTCAGGTGAACAGGACACCATACGCTCCTTTTTCTAAAGACATCTGATCTAATAGTCGATACAGTTTAGACAAAACCACAAAAAGACTTTGAAAAACAGGAACAGAATTCCTGCCATATTCATTATGAAGAAATTTCGGTACCTAGCACTTGAAGAACAACTTAGGCACAAAATTAAATCTCAACGTTTCAAAGAGGGAGAAAAAATCCCCTCTGTTCGTGCCTTGTGCCAACACAATGAACTGTCCAAGGCAACTGTCCTACACGCCTTACAACGGCTCGAAGCCGAAGGTCTGATTTATGCTGTCCCCAAATCAGGCTACTTTGTTTCCCAAACATTAGTACAGCGTAATCTGCCAACAAAAGTCACCACACCGAGCACACCAACACAAGTGAATGTCCCAGAGCTGTTTCGAGACATCATGTCTCGAAGTGCAGCGTTCGACATACTGCCTAAAGAAGGGGCACCGCATGTAACCAGTCACCAGAAAACACTCAACAGAATGATTAATCGGGCCGCACGAGCCCGCCCAGAGCAAAAATCAAACTACTACGATGAACCCAAAGGTCAGCTGCCTTTAAGAGAAGCCATCGCTGAGCTTTATCGACAGCGGGATACAGAAATTCTCCCCGAATCCCTTTGTATTACGGCAGGTTGCCAGCACGCCCTATTTCTATCAATTATGGCAACCTGTAAAACAGGTGACACCGTAGCAGTCGAATCTCCCGCATTTTACGGTGTATTACAGCAAATTGAGCACCTAGGGTTGGAAGTTATTGAAATCTCATCCGATCCTTCAACCGGCTTGGATCTCGATGAATTAGAGAATAAAACCAAAAACTGGCCAATCAAAGCCTGCATCGTAACGCCAAATTTCAGCACCCCCACAGGCTCAAAAATGCCACCAAGCGCTATGCAAAGACTGATATCGTTAGCGCAGGATAAGGATTTTTTTATCATCGAAGACGATATCTATGGGGAACTGAACTTTGATAATGAACCCTGTTTACCGATTAAAGCTTTCGACAACTGTGGTCGAGTAATTCTCTGCGGCTCGTTCTCCAAATGCCTTTCTCGAGAATTACGAATCGGATGGGTAAGCACAGACCGCTTACAAGACAAAATAGTACAGCTCAAATTGATTACGCAACTCGCAAGCCCACAAGCAGCTCAAGGAGGCTTAAGCGAATTTATCCTCAGTGGAAATTTCAAACGCCACACAAATCAACAGCGGCAACGATTAAAAACACAACGGGACGAGCTACTACGGGAAATAGAAAAGCATTGGGGAAAAAACTGTCGATTTAGCTACCCTAATGGTGGATTAAGCTGTTGGATCGAGCTTCCTCAGCACATCGACACACAGAGAAGTTATCGACAATTACTCACAAAAGGCATTGTGCTAACGCCTGGGCCGCTGTTTTCCGCTAATGGGTTATACAAAAATCATATGCGTCTGAGCTTTTCTCACCCGTTAACGGAGCACCGCCGAGCGGCACTCCATGTACTTTTTAACACCTTACTTAACCAAGTTGTGTAGAGCTTTTTGCCCTTTCCAACGAGGTTTTAAAAGCCCAAATACTGTACGAAGCAATCGCAATAACCAAAACCAGTACCATCCATAGGGTGTGCTCTAAGTTTGCGCCTGTCGCCATTTCATAAATACTCACATCAGGCAAAACTAACGTTGGCCAAAGGCTGGTGATGTACGTGAAAAAAGCTGTCCCTAACATAATTAAAGTGATCGCAAACGGCCATCTCTGCCATTCAGAAAAGCGTATAACAAAGTACACCCACACAAATGCCATAATCCCTAGTGTTGGCACAAATCCCATGTAGAAAAAGTTTGGCAATCCAAGCCAACGCTCTCTTTGTTCCTCATTTAAAAACGGCGTAATCAAAGTCAAAGTGGTCATTGCATAACCAAACCAGACCAACAGATGATGGGCATATCGGCGCATAGTGCTATACAAAGCGCCTTTTGTCGTAACCAATAACCAAGTCGCACCAAGCAAGGCATAGGTAAGCATCAATGTCACGCCAGTCAAAATACTAAACCAAGTAAACCAGCTCCAAAAACCACCGGTAAACTGGCCACCTTGCACACTAACACCGTCTACAAGCGCCCCTAAAATAGTGCCTTGCAGAAAGGCTACCAAAGCGGAGCTAATACAAATAACCACATCCCAAAATCTTGAATTGTTAGCCCTTAGTTTAAACGCTATACCACGCACAACAAGCCCACAGAAAACGCCAATCAAAGGGACGCTAAACGCAGCAATCAGTATTGATAACGTGGGAGGGAAAGCGATAACCAAACAAACAGCTACTAATAAAAGCCAAGCTTCACTGCCATCCCAAACGCATGAAGTCGAGCGCACCATGGTTTCTCGATCCTGCGTGTTTCTTACCGCCAAAAAGAGCATGCCAACGCCCAAATCAAAGCCATCTGACACAACATACATAGATAAGCCAAAAATAATGGCTAACGCCCATACAATGACTAAGTTAATCTCCATCCGTTCTCCCCGCTTAACTGACAACATCAAAACCATTCATATTTGGTTTAAATATTAAGAGGAAGTTAGAGAGCGACACAGGCACAAAGATGAGAAAAATCAATAGGGACAGATGGGGTTTGCCCCTATGAATCGCCCTATCATAGCTAGGCACCTTTTTTAACTAGATTTTAATGTCAATGGGTGTCTAGTAAAGTCTGGGAAGTCCATACAGAGCAATTTTCAATGGTACTTTAGCCCCTTTTAATCGCCTAAAAGTAAGCTCAGAAGCACACAAGACAACCGATTTCAGCTTAAATGACCACAAGAGTCACTTTGTCCCAAATGGAATTAAAATGTTAACTTTTCTGATTCAATAATTCCTAGCAATACAAAATGCTAAACGCGAACTGCCCGCCAGCAAAGATTGCATGAGCAACGACTAAATATACATATGTAGCTGTCTTATTGGGCAGTAACCGACCAAAGAACCCTGCTCCTAGTCCAGGCATTAAAATCCCCAAACCTGCAATAGTACTCAACACCACGCCAACAAAAATCACAGGAGCCAATGCAGGGTTACTAATGAATTCAACACCATAAATAATCAAAATAAGTGCAGCATAGACAACACCAATAATGTAATGAAAGCTCCAACCAAGACTCTTCTCGGTTAATGTAATTTTAGAATCATCAGTGGTATCTGCGACAAATCTTCCAGCTGCTATCCCCTTCAGCCAACGGCCCACTACGCCCCAGTTTGTGGGTGGAATCCCTAACACTTTTTTGACCAGAAGTACCCATAGATCTAAGACTAGAGTTGAGCCAACCCCAACAAAAAGACAAAAAAATACAACCTGTTCCATAACGCTCCTTACTTCTTCAGCCCCTGAGAAAAGACCAATGAATGATCTTTAAATATTTGCGCGTTAATTATGGATCAATTAATCTATAAGTTCTACTCTTGATTGAAAAAGAGATTCATTGGCACCTAATCGTGGCTGTCATACAAAATATCGACAAATATTGGAGAAATAATATGAGCGTACAACTAGAGTCAACTTGGACCGGTGGTAAAAGTGGTAAGGGAGAAATTCAAAGCGATAATTTACAAGCGACCATCACCATTCCAGCCATCTATGGTGGCCAAGGCTCACACTCTAATCCTAAGGAGCTGTATGTCGCATCCACTGCTGCTTGCTTCATATCTACACTTACGGCGATGATTGAAGGTAAAAAATTAGCCATTGACGCTCTACGAGTCATTACTCATGCAGAAGTGGACGACGATAATTTTTCGATCACACACACAGCTGAAGTGAAGCTCTCTGAAGGGGTAACCGATCAGTTAATTGAGAAAGCTAAAGGGATAGTTTCTAAAGCAGATGAGATCTGTACAGTTGGAAATATGGCTAGAAAAGCTGGCGTACAAATCAGCGCGATTGCAAAGATTTCTTAAATTGAACGTTGCTACCCTCTAGAAAATGAGGGTAGCAAAAACTAAAGTCTATGCCTGTTTCCAGCTCAGCAACAGGCAATCCGCTGCCTTTAAAAGCGCATCTGAACTGGCTCCGTCTTTGGCTTGAATGGCAATCCCCTTCACAAAACTATCGAGCATCAAAGTGTAGGTTTCAATATCAGTTGCTACAGGCAACTCACCCTGCTCTACACCGCGCTTAACGCAACCCAAAATAGCATCTCTGGTTTGCTTTCTGACTGTAAAAGCTAGCTCCTCAACTTCTTTATTGTCTTCGCTACAGTGAATACCTGACAGTACTGCCATACACCCAAGGGGCGAAGTACTCGAAGTTTGTATCTGAATCGTATGCTTGAGCATGTCACTCATGGCCTCTCTTGGGGACTTCGATAAATCCACCAAGTACGACGTCACTTCACCACATGTTTCTGAGTACCGTTTTAAACATTCCTCATACAGTGACTTTTTTGAGCCAAATGCTGCATAGAAGCTTGCTGATGACAAATTGAGCAAGTCTCTAAGTTCAGACAATGACGTGCTTTCGAACCCTCTCTCCCAAAATGCATTCATTGCTGCATCGATTGCTTTATCTCGGTCAAACTCTCTTGGACGACCTGTTCTCGCCATAAATCCCCCTCCTAAATCATAATTTATAGATTAGTCATTCCATAATAAATTGACAAGCATACAAAGAGCCTTTAACTTATGGATCAATCAATCCATAAAAGAGAATTTTATTATGCCAATTGCCCTCTACGCACTTGCTGCGGCGTCTTTTGCCATAGGTATGGCCGAATTTGTCGTAGTCGGTATCTTGCCTGCTATCGCTAGCGACATGGGAGTAGACATCCCTACAGCAGGACAACTCGTCTCCCTATACGCACTAGGCGTTGCTCTAGCCGCCCCTCTATTAACGGCTGCTACTGGAAAATTCGAGCGCCGCAATCTTTCACTCATTTTGATGATCGCATTTGTGGCTGCCAATTTAATTGCTTGGCTAGCCAGCAGTTATTCAATGCTATTAGTCGGTAGGGTTCTAGCCGGGATGGTTCAGGGTGTTTTTTACTCCATGGCAACCGTGCTCGCTGCCAACCTAGTGAGTAAAGAAAAATCTGGGCAAGCAATTGCCCTAGTATTCATGGGGCTGACCGTGGCATTGGTATCTGGCGTGCCCATGGGAACCTTCATCTCTGACTTATTTGGTTGGAGAGCGACGTTTCTATTTATCAGCATTCTAGGTTTGATGTCAGCCATTGCCCAATGGATGTTTCTGCCTAAAAAAATCGAACGACCTGCTCCTGCAAAACTGCATCAACAACTAAGCGTGATCCTAGTACCGCGCATGATGTTGGTGTTTGTTATTACTTTGTTGAGTTACGGCGGGGCGTTTATCGCGTTCACTTACCTTTCTGAAATTCTTCAAAAAGTTACTGGCTTTTCGGTCTCGACCGTCAGTGCTGTGCTCATTCTATATGGGGTAGCAGTGACATTGGGCAACATCTATTGTGCCAAGTACGCAGGAACCAAAGGCCCAATCAAAGCGATGGTGGTTATGTTCGCCATCCTGACTGTTGTGTTGGCACTGATTGAGCCAGTGGCAAGCAACCCATTTTTAATGGTGCCACTGATCATGGTATGGGGTGCGATGGCGTTCGGGAGTATTCCTGTTCTGCAACTTTACGTTGTTCAACAAGCTGAAAAACATGCACCGCGCTCTATTGATGCAGCATCAGGCATGAATATCTCGGCTTTTAACGCGGGTATAGCCTTAGGCGCATGGTTAGGAGGGATAGTCGTCGCAAACTATGGCTTGCTTGCTACAGGTGGCGCCGCAGCTATCGTCGTAGCATTCAGCATATTACTTGTCGTACTCAGCGGATATCTCGATAAGAAAGACCGCCAACCTAAACACACTGTCGCGAGCTCTTTATAAGAGCTCTCACTACATCGCATTTCGAGGTCATTATGTCTGTTAACCCAATAACCCTAGAAAATTTCAATACCATTGTAATCGATGAGCCAGGAATCAAACTATTGCGCTTCTGGGCATCCTGGTGCCAGCCATGTGTAATCATGGGCCCAATGTACAAAAACGCCGCAAAGGAGCTAAAAAACAAAGCTCTATTTAGCGAAGTGGACGTCGTCTCTCAGCCAGAGCTCGCGAACATGCATCACATTCGCTCAATACCAACCATCGTTGTTTATAAAGACAACGAAGTCATTGATCGAGTGTCAGGGATATTGAATGAGAAAGGGCTGGCAACACTCGTAAATAGATATGCTAGATCTTAGATAGATCAACTCTTTATCTGTATAAAAAACCATCATCTAAACTAAGGGCGATTAGGTTCGTATACAGAGCTGAATCGCCTTTCTTTAACTGCCCCTTGCCAACTGAATCGACCCGCTTTAACTAGACAGCTTTTTACCCAAATCGTCAAAACCTTCTTCAACCTCTTTTGCACCACTTCTGTCTCTTTTGCACCAGTTCTGTGCAAAACCAAAAGTTAACACTCCAATTCCATTTTTGGCGGCATTTTGCGAGAAAAACGCTGAAAGCCCCAGTGCATCTAGCATTGGGGCGTTTTGAAGAAAATTCGGGCTAAAAAGTTAACAGTTTAATTCCAACAGAACCGGAGAAAGTTAACAGTACAATTAGAAAGTTAACACTTTAATTCCAAGGATCCACTCATGGATCGTTGGAATTGTACTGTTAACTATTTGACGCTGTAGGCCGCATGGTTGTGTCCGCAATTTTGGACAAAATTGGAATTGATCTGTTAACTTTTGCTCCAAAAGCCCATTTTGATCAAAAAACATACTAAAAGGCATAAAATGCAATTAAACCGTTAACTTTTTGATGCCAAAACGCACCAATATAGAGCATTTTTCAGTCGGGTTTTAACTACTTTTCATCCCCAAAAAGTAAGCTAAGAAGCAAACTCAAAAAACATACTAAAAACCATGAAATGAAATTAAAGCATTAACTTTTAACATAGATTCTGCAGCATAAAAGTGCAGAGAGCGACATCAAAGAGAATTTACCGTAACCTGGGCACTAACTCATCAATCTGAATTAGAGCATGCCTCATACTGTAGACTTTCCACCCTAACTTTGCTGCAGCAACAGCATCAGCTTTATCTACAGCAACCCCAACTTTTCTTAGCGGCCAAGCCAATTCCAGTTTAGCAACAACTCTTCCTCGTTCGTCTTGAAGCTCTTCACCTACTTCTGGAAAATGAACTTGATAACGCTCTAGCAGGTCAATCACACCGTGCATACCAGGATCTGCTAGTTCATATACACTTTTCCAGCTCTCTTTGGTGGTTATACCTTGTTCTTGCCTTAAGTGATTGATTTGTTGTGTTTGCTCATGGCTAACGAACATATGATTATGATTTGGCTGCTTACGATGACAATCACAACACAAAGATCTTAAGTTATCTTCGCGGTTATCTGACTTAACTCCATTAACGTGATGGACATGTAAAAGGCTCTTATTAAAGTTAAGATCCAGTCCACATTGCTGGCATTGATAGTTGTACTTTTCACGTATATTTCTAGAGATTTGATCCCAATCTTTGGTGTAACCGCTGGTAAGTTTTTCTGCTAAGCCTGATGGCATAAATTTGAAGAACGAGCTGTAGGTATCAAAGAAATCTGCGAGGCTAAACTGGTCAACAAACTCTCTTCTAGCACTTCCCTTCGATAAAGAGGCAAACTTCTTATAATTAATGTTTTCTAAACAATCTTGGCAAACATTAAGATTAGCCTCTCCCTCTATCTGCTCATTAGTACGCTTATCATGACCTGAAATCTTGAAAATACCGTCAACCTTGTTGGTTACAACGTAGCGATCAAATCGTCCGTTCCTACGCATCTTTTCCAAGGTTTTGCAATCTGCAATATGAAACTTATTACCTTTAGCGCCTTCTTGAAGAGCGCTGTGGAATTTGTTCCCATAACTATGATCTTTTATATAAAGTAAAACTTGTCGTCCCTGATAACTTGCCAAACCTGTAACAAAGTCAATATCTTCAAAATTAACTTCAATACCTTCGTCTAACTGCTTATCAATTGGTTCTATAGGGATAATTTCGTCATCAAGTTGTATTTCAACTGTTTCCGCCCCCATTGTGACAACGGCTTGCTCTAAAAGGGAAAAATCTACATCTAGTTTCATCTACAGACCTTCAACAATTCTACGAATTTGGATGTCTGCATTAGTGATAACCCTGAAAGAAACACGACGTGACCGTTCTTTATCTTCCGTCCCATCTCCATTAAGTCGGAGTTTTGATGATGCTAACCCCACCGCTGCGAAAGAAGACTTAATCCAAGATTGTTGCTCTTGTGATAGACTCGGTAAGAAATATGAGTAATTGAGTACCGAGCGCGTTCGGTTTTGCGAGAGCTGCATATTAAAGAAATACGCATCATCTTGGTTAGTTTCAGCTCCCCACTCAGAAGAGGTATGACCTTCGATACGAATTTCTCCTATACTTTCTTTATAACTCTCGAGAACAGATAAATATCGAGGAATAAAGCCTTTAAGAATCGCCTCGAATTCTGGCTTTAGTGAGCTTTCACCTGGAGAAAATAGCACTTCAGGTGAGTTAAATTGAAAAGATAATGTTGAATCGCCACTAGTTAGCTAGACACCTTTTAGTTAGATAAAATGATCTAATTGAGAGGTATTTATG
>NZ_JBHTMN010000010.1:26668-38686 GCF_042679525.1 Rhodanobacter aciditrophus | reverse complement strand
AACAGGCTTTTGTTTGCACACTAAGCATGGCACATAGTTAGGAGGGCGAGTCCATCTTATTTCCCACTGTCTCTGACGTGTGGGAGCTGAATCCCACAATAACGTCTCCCAAAAGTTCCCATCTCTACAAAAACTAATAATCTGCCCCTATTCGACAAATACCGTCAACCAACTGTAAAGACACTTGTCCCATCTACCCTCGAGGCATAAATTCGATTCACGCCTTGTGCTTGGCATATCACTCCAAGAAATCAAGGTGTGCAGGTGAAGGGGTTCACTTTGGTAAAGTGACTGTATAAAAGAGCATTGGATCGCTCATTTATGCTACAACGGTACCTTGGATCGATTTGCGAAGCACAAGGCGTCTCTCATTCAAACCATCTCGTTTGTTTCCACGCTTGAAATTTGATTTCGCACCCCAAACAAGTTCTTATCTAAAGACATTTATAAATCCACAAGCAACGGAACGAGTTCTCATGAAAAAAACATTAGTCGCAGCGCTGGTTATGTCCTCTGTCTCACTGGCACAAGCGGCCGACACACCAGAATTAGACAGCAAAGAACAGAAGCTTGGTTACGCCATTGGCACCATGTTCGGTGGCCGCATGGCAAGTGACTTCGACGGTCTAGATCTAGAAGCGTTTAAAGCAGGGTTTGAAGACTCGTTCACAGGCGCTGAGCCAAAAATGACGATGGAAGAAGTACAATCTACTATCCAAGCCTTCCAACAAGAGCAAATGGCAGCAGCCCAAGCAGAGCAAGCAAAAATGGCAGAACAAGCCAAAGCTGACTCTCAAGCATGGCTGGACGAAAAAGCAAAAGAAGACGGTGCGGAGACAACTGACTCTGGCCTAGTCTACAAAGTGATCAGTGAAGGTGATGGCGAGAAACCAGCGGCTACTGACACGGTCAAAGTGAACTACGAAGGCAAGCTAATCGACGGCACCGTATTCGACAGCTCCTACGAGCGCGGCGAGCCGATCTCCTTCCCTCTTGACCAAGTGATTGCAGGCTGGACAGAAGGCGTACAACTGATGACCGTTGGCTCCAAATACGAATTCTACATCCCATCTGACCTAGCCTACGGCCCAGGTGGTACAGGCCCAATCCCACCTAACGCAGCACTACAATTTACCGTTGAGCTACTGGACATCGAAACACCAGAAGAAGCACCAGCAGAGTAAAATACCGATGCAATAAAAAAGGCCTCAACCGAGGCCTTTTTTGTGGGCGATTATCCAGACATGTAGGAGCTGAATCCTCTCAGCGACAAGAGCAGCAACCTCTATGGTGCCCAGAAACTAACTAAGCTTCCCCCTTCGCCTCACGCTCCGCCCAACGAGTAGCCGCCCAAAAGAATGCAATCGGAAACACATACATCATCACACCAATGTTGTGACTAAACATGGACTGAGTCAGAGCAAAATCCATATAACTCATAGGCACCAAAGCCCCTGCCATAGAATAGGCCTTCACATTCCAATTATCTTTGTACTTACGCATCTTGGCTAAAAACAAACGAAGGGGAACAAGATAAACGGCCATCAAGGCCAAGAAGCCAACAATCCCACGCAAACCTAAGGCATCAATATATTCGTTATGGGCATGGGAAAATTGCGCCGCAGCTGGAGCCATCTTACCTTGATCAGCAAGCTGTTTCTTCAGCTCCATTCCATGATATTCCCCAACCCCAACTATCGGAGAAGTTGTAAACAAATACAGATTGGCTTTCCACATTTCAAACCTCAAACCAACCGAGGTGTTTGGATTCCCTGCTACATAAGCTTCTACATTGTGAACCGCAGCTTGAAGCCTTTGAGTAACCCCCAAACTAGGAACGCTTAAAATCGCGCCCAAGCTAACAGCTCCAATCAACAGAAGCCCGACAATGAGTTTTTTGCCAAGTAATTCTCGGCTCTGCCATAAGAGGAAAAATAAAATAAGAGGAACCGCAACCCAACCACCTCTCGAGCCTGATAAAAGAGAGCCCAAAACACCTGAAAGAGCTGCCAATAATGCAATTACCGTATAAGCGAATTGTCGCTTAGAAAAGAAATATAAAGCAGCTACGGCACACAAGAGCCCCAAAAGCATTGAAGTATCACCGAACATAATCGGGTGTTCACCGCCCTTAGCTCTTGAATAGTTCAAGGCAAAACGCTCATAAACAGCAATACCCAAGGCCCCAAAAGAGCCTATAATAGCCCCTAACCATAGAGCCACTTTTGGACCGTTACAGTAGAGCATCAGCAAAAACGCAGGAATCACAAACAAGAATCTGGAAGGCCTGTCTAATTCTCTTGTATGCCAACCATCTAAATAAACAAAACCAACCATCAAGAGAAAGTAGATAAAGAAAACAACGACAAGGAGCAAATCACCTGTTGTTAACTTTATTTTATCTTTCAGAAAAGGGACACTTAAACCCGCTATAAACAACACAGCCATACCAATGCTGTAACCATTTGGGACCACAAGTGACAGCGCAAAACTCAGGCCTACCAACCACCAAACACTTTTCTTCATTACAAGCATTACAATATGTTCCTTATTTTGGGAAAAGCATTCTAAACATTATGGGAATATCTTTCTAATCTTCTGCAGGGTTTGATAAACTCAAGATCAAATTTTTTTTAGTGTCGATAAAATACTAGATTTAACATTCAATTAAAGCATTTATCTTTTAATTTTGCTGTAACAAGGACATATCATGCAGATAATCCCCGTAATTCTTTCTGGTGGCGTTGGCAGCCGTTTATGGCCTCTTTCTCGAGAGCATTTCCCAAAGCAATGCTTAAACCTAGCCCACGACCACCTTTCATTACTACAGCAAACTGCGCAAAGAACCCAACACCTGGATGTTTCAGCTCCAATTATTGTTTGTAATGATGACCATAGGTTCTTAATCGCACAACAGCTTCAAGAACTGGGAATAAAAGATGCGAGTATCATTCTAGAACCCGTTGGGCGTAATACTGCTCCAGCCATAGCCTTGGCTGCACTAGAAGCTAACTCAGATGATGCCATGCTGCTTGTGCTCCCTGCAGATCATGTTATCAATGATATCAGGGCGTTCGAAGAAGCCATTTCACAAGCGACGTCATTCGCAGAAGCGGACAACTTAGTAACATTTGGAATCACGCCTACTCGCCCAGAGACAGGCTATGGCTACATCAAAGCTGGCGAAAATCATGATGTGGAAAAATTCGTAGAGAAACCAGATTCTGATACCGCAGAAAAGTACCTAGCATCGGGAGATTACCTTTGGAATAGCGGTATGTTCCTATTTAAAGCAGGCACATTCTTATCTGAGCTAAAATCTCACCGTGAAGATATTTATCAAGCCGTCTCCAATGCATACCAAAACAAATCTCAAGATCTAGACTTCGTTCGAGTTGATACTGAGCTCTTTTCTGCCTGCCCGGAAGAATCTATTGACTACGCTGTAATGGAGCCAACCAAGCAAGCAAAAGTAGTCCCTTATTCTGGCGATTGGAGTGACATCGGTGCTTGGGATGCATTGTATGACTTCGCTGACAAAGATAGCGATCAAAACGTCCTAATTGGCGATGTCATGGCAGAAGACACCAACAATACCCTCATCAACGCTAAATCTCGATTAGTAGCCGCGGTAGGCGTCAATAACCTTGCCATTATCGAAACAGCTGACGCAGTGTTAGTGATCGATAAAAACAACGCTCAAAGCGTCAAAAAAATTGTTAAGCGTATTCAAAAGGAAGGCCGTGAAGAGCATGCCTTCCACACGACTGTCCACAGACCTTGGGGAACTTACCAAACCGTAGATCTAGGCAACCGTCACCAAGTTAAACGCATCATGGTAAAACCAGGTGAAAAACTAAGTGTGCAGATGCATCACCACCGTGCAGAACACTGGGTAGTCGTCTCAGGTACGGCCAAAGTTCAAAATGGTGACAAAGAAATTTTGCTGACTGAAAATGAATCCACTTACATCCCAATTGGCGAGATCCATGCTTTAGAAAACCCAGGTAAAATCCCTCTGGAGCTTATCGAAGTTCAGTCAGGCAGTTACCTAGGTGAAGATGATATTGTTCGTTTCAGTGACCGTTACGGCCGATAATCATAGGGAAGCTTGCACATGAAAACGTTAAAAGAATTGAGCCAAGATGGAAATGTGAGCTTTGGCACCAGCGGCGTGAGAGCGTTGGTGACAGACTTAACACCTCAAATCAACTACGCTTATGCTAGAGCATTCCTAACGCAGGTATGCCCTAGTGCGCGAACAGTCGCTATCGGCATTGACCTTAGACCGAGCAGCCCTTCTATTGCTAACGCAATGATCTTGGCGGCAGAAGACCTAAATATAGAAGTTATATTCTGTGGTGAACTACCAACACCCGCATTAGCGTACTTTGCCATGACACAGCAAATCCCAAGTATCATGGTCACTGGCAGTCATATTCCTTTTGACCGTAATGGCTTTAAATTCTATACCCCACAGGGTGAAATCACTAAAGCCCATGAGCAAGCGATACTCTCATCTTTTATTACTTTAGATAATCCTCTACAGGGGCGTTCACCTCAGGAAGTAAAGGTCGACTCTAAAGCACTAGATACATTCAAAGAGCGATACGTGTCTATTTTCCCAGATGGTTTTATGAAAGGGAAACGCATAGGGATATACGAACACTCAAGTGTTGCTAGGGATATCATTAAAGATCTGCTTAACTACTTTGGTGCTGAGGTGGTTTCATTAGAGCGTACCGACACCTTTGTTCCGATTGATACCGAAGCTGTCTCAAAAGAAGACCAACAAAAAGCATTATCTTGGTCTATAGAGCATAACCTAGACAGCATTCTGTCCACAGATGGAGATGGTGACCGCCCCCTTATCAGTGATGAAGACGGAAAATGGCTACGAGGGGATGTCGTCGGCATCTTGGTATCTCAATACCTAAAAGCGACACATGTAAGCTGCCCGATTAATGCTAATACGGCGCTAGAAATATCCAACCCTGAACTCGTTACACTTCGCACCCGCATCGGCTCACCCTATGTTATTGAGGGGATGGAGCAACTTGCTTCAGAAAACCAAGGTGCATCTGTTATTGGTTATGAGGCAAATGGTGGCTTTTTAACTGGCAGTAGCTTTGAAGTTAATACATCCATATTAACGCCTCTACCGACCAGAGATTCAATTCTGCCAATGCTTGCTATACTCGCTAGCTCAGTGGAAAGAAATAAACCAATCAGAGAGCTAGCATCCTCATTATCAGCACGCTATACAGCAAGCGATCGAATAAAAGACATACCAAGCGACACAAGCAAAAGGCTCATATCAAAACTGATCTCCGATCAAACGACAAAGTTAAGCTTAATCAAAACTATATCAGAACAAGATCAAGTCGATGTTACTAACATAAATGAAACAGATGGACTAAGACTCACCTTATCAAGTCAAGATATCGTTCATTTTCGCGCTTCTGGTAATGCTCCTGAACTTAGATGCTATGCTGAGTCAGAAAGCCAATCCCGAGCAGAAAATTTGGTAGATATTTCGTTGGACTGGGCAAAAACAAATAAATAAAGATATAAAAAAACAGGCTCAAATGAGCCTGTTTTTTTAATATGCGTTTTTGTTTATAAAGCCTTTAAAAACAGTCGCTATGATTATCTTTATATCAAGCCATAGTGACCAATTATCAATATACCAGAGATCATATTCCACACGCTTTTTCATCTTGTCTAGCGTATCCGTTTCACCTCGGTACCCATTGACTTGCGCCCAACCAGTAATACCCGGTTTAACCATATGGCGTCGCATATAAGACTCCACAAGATCTTTATAATACTCATTGTGCGCTAAGGCATGCGGCCGCGGGCCCACGATAGACATGTGACCTTGGAGGACATTGATAAATTGGGGAAGTTCATCTAGAGATGTACGACGTAAGAAACCACCAATAGGCGTCAGCCGGGAATCATTCTTAGTGGCCTGAGTCACCTGACCAGCTTTCTCTTGATGCACCTTCATCGATCTGAACTTGTAGACCTTTACTTCTTGACCGTTGGCACCTGTTCTAGCTTGCTTAAATAAAATGGGGCCTTTCGATGTTAATTTCACAGCACAAGCAATACCAATACAGATAGGAGAGATTAACAGCAGGATCATACTCCCAATTACCAAATCCTCTATGCGCTTAAGAACCCTTGCCTGGCCAGACATTGGCGTGACACTTAAATCAATAGCATACCTTCCAACGACTTCAGAGACGCGATGATTTAATAAACGAACATCTTTGAATTCAGGAAGATACCTTACCTCAATGGTTTCATTACGCAGAGCATACATGATTGATCGAACTATCCCTCCCATCTCTAAAGGCAGACATATCCAAACTTCATTAGCGCCTGAAAGGCGTATTTTCTCAGCTATATCAACAAGATCGTAAGCATCATTTTTACTTCTGATCCTGATTACGGAAGCCAAGGTATAAGAATTATTAGAAAAATCTCTAAGCCTTGAGCCAATAGAGCTGATAGAATTATTATCACCTATAATTAATATATTCCTTCTAAAGAAGCCTTTACGCTGAAAGTAAAATAACGATAATCTACTTATTAGGCGATAAATTACTAATACAGTAAAAGACAAAAGGAAAGAAAGGGAAATCCAATATCTATCAAAATTAGATGATTCATTTAGAAAATATATAAAAACAACTGTTACAAATGCTGAAAAAGATATGCTAGCCAAAATAGATTTAATAACACTTAAAACTGAATTAGATATCCAATTTGAGTAATCATCGTCAGATAGAGCCGATATAAAATAAGCCAAAGACATTGTAAATATGGCTATTATATATCTATCATGTAAATGAAACGTACCCTTAACATAAAAATGGGACAACATCGAGCAAAATAGAATAGAAAACAAGTCAACAAGCAAAACCCATATTAATGAGCTCTTTTTTTCAAACGTTTTTCTAGTCATAAAATTCACCTAAACCATAGACAGAAGTGTATCTCGAATGTCATATCTCCATTCCATTTTTGCAATTGATTGAAGTTTAGATGGATCACCACATAATGATTTAATCTCATTTTCCCTAACAAACAAAGGGTTTACAGCTACCTCTTTATCAGTGTTAAAAATTTCATTCGTTAACTTAATAATATCCTCAAGAGAGACTAAACGGCCAGAACAAATATTTACAATCTCTCCACTTGAAAAATCACTATTCAACAATTTAAAGTAGGCATCACAAACATCTCTGATATCATTAAACTCACGACTGACATCTAAGTTGCCCAATTCTAGCGATGAATCTCTTTTATATGCATCAATAATTTTCGGAATCAAAAAGATACCATTTTGACCTGGACCAACATAATTAAAAGGCCTAACAACAAGGATATTCATAAAATCAGAATATGTCTGAGCAATATGCTCCATAGAAAGCTTACTACAACCATAATGATTTACTGGGTAAGGTGTCATATCTTCGGATAACACACCAGAGGAATGATTCCCATACACTGCTGCACTACTAGCTAGTATAATTCTCTTATATTTATTTGAAGGCAATAACTTAATTGCTTCAAGTAAATTGACAGTACCGACAACATTGACATTATAGTATTTTGATAGGTCATCGAAATTTGAAAATGAAACTGCTGCTAAATGCACTACATAATCAGGGTCAAGCAATTTAATTTCGTTTTTCAATTCTTCGAGATTTAAAATATTAGAACTCAAATTGAAACACTTTAGTCCTTTTGACTCCAAATAGCGCTTCAAAAAAGAGCCGGTAAAACCGGCCCCTCCAGTGATAAGAACCTTAGAATGAAGCATCAATTTCATTCCTTCTGAGGTCTTCTTTAACCATCATTGCGCACAATTCTTCCAAAGAGACATTTGGTACCCAGTTAAGCTCAGACTGGGCCTTTGTCGCATCACCAATCAGCAATTCAACTTCGGCAGGACGATAGAACTTAGGATTTACTTTAACAACCTCTTTCCCAGTACTAACATCAACAGCAACTTCTTTTTCGCCACAACCTCGGAATTCAAGCTCAATATCTACTGCCTTGAATGCTAGCCTCACGAAATCCCTAACCGTTTCCGTACGATTAGTGGATAAAACGTATGTATCAGGCTTATCACTTTGAAGCATAAGGTACATACCTTCAACATATTCTTCAGCGTAGCCCCAATCGCGCTTTGCATCCATATTACCAAGCTCCAATACATCTAATTTGTTTAGTTTGATCTTTGCGACTGCATCTGTAATCTTCCTTGTAACAAATTCAAGGCCACGCAAAGGAGACTCGTGATTAAACAAAATACCACTACTAGCAAAGATACCATAAGATTCACGATAGTTTATAGTAATCCAATGCGCATAAAGCTTCGCAACACCGTATGGGCTGCGTGGATAAAATGGAGTTGTTTCTTTTTGAGGAATCTCTTGAACCTCCCCAAACATCTCAGATGTAGAGGCCTGATAAAATTTTATTCCTGTATCAACAATCCTAATCGCTTCTAAAAGATGCAATGCACCCAACCCTGTAATATGAGCCGTAGCTACTGGCTGGTCAAAAGACACACCGACAAAACTCTGTGCAGCAAGATTATAAATCTCATCAGGTTTTATCTCTGATACCATACGAATAGCGCTTGTTGCATCGGTTAGATCATATTCAATTAGACTAAGATTTGGATCATTTTCAATACCTAAATCCTTTATACGCCAAAAGTTCACGGAAGCCGTTCTTCTATAAGTTCCGTAGACCTTATAATTTTTAGATAATAAAAGTTTCGCTAGATAAGCGCCATCTTGACCAGTTATACCTGTTATGATAGCAGTTTTCATTTTTCTTCCTTCCAAATTAAGTACTGTTGATCTACATAATCTTTAAATTGATTAACAAACCTTTCATCGCTAAACCTTTTTGCATTTTCAATACAATCAATCGGTTTAATCGACAATCCGCTAGCTTCAAACTCAGTAATAGCATTAGCTAGAGAGTCTACCGATTGCTCGTTGAAAAATAACCCTGTAGCATTCTCTTTATCTGAGCCAATAATCGTTTCTAATGCACCACCTTTTGCATAAGCTATCACTGGTGTCCCAGAAGCTTGCGCTTCAAGTGGCGCAATACCAAAATCTTCTTCGGCAGCAAAAATATATGCCTTAGCCTTCGACAGATGGTCTTTTAAAACAGAGAAAGGCTGATGCCCCATGATAATAACATTTTTTCCCGCAATAGCTCTAACCTTTTCAAATTCTGGACCATCTCCTATTACTATCAGTTTTTTTTCTGGAAAGCGTTGGCTAAAAGTCTGAACAATTAAGTCAATTCTTTTATACGGCACCATACGAGAAGACGTCATATAAAAATCTTCCCGAACATTTGATTCAAATTCATTAACATAAACAGGAGGATAAATTACAACGGAGTCTCTCCTGTATATTTTGTTAATACGCCTTTCAATAAATTTCGAGATAGAAATAAAACGATCCACGCTGTTAGCGGTACGCAGATCCCAAATTCGAATTTTATGGAGAAACCATTTAGCAAATAAACCTTTTATACCATTATTCAAACCAGACTCTTTAAGATACTGATGTTGTAGATCCCAAGCGTACCTGATTGGGCTGTAACACATACATATGTGCAATTGATTTGGTGACGTAATCACGCCTTTCGCAACTGCATGCGAAGAAGATATTACAAGGTCATAAGTAGATAAATCAAACTGCTCAATCGCTAGAGGCATTAAAGGCAAATATGATCGATATTTTTTCTTAGCTAGAGGTAGATTTTGAATAAAAGAGGTATTGACACTTTTCCCCTTAATAAAGAATCTTTTGTCGTCATCCAAAAAGTCAACGGTACTAAATAGATCTGCCTCCGGATAACACTCTAGCATCTTTTCAAGAACTCTTTCCGCCCCAGCATAAGTTACTAGCCAATCATGTATAATAGCAACTTTCATCTATTCACCCTTTAATAATCCAATAATTTTTTTTGCGGAAAGCTCCCAATCAAAGCGCATCAAATTCTTTAATCCGTTATCTCTCAGTTTATCCATAAGCCTTTGGTCAGAGAGAACTAATTTAATTTTCTCTGCCATATCGGATGAATTCCTAGCATCAAAATATACAGCACTGTCTTCTAACACTTCAGGCATACATGCAGAATCAGATGAAATAACAGGACAAGAATGCTGTTGTGCCTCTGTAGGAGGGAGACCAAACCCTTCGTACAAAGAAGGAAAAACAAAAGCTTCAGCGTAATTGTAAATACTAGGTAGATCTTTTTGATCCACGTAGCCAGTAAAGATCACTCTATTAGAAAGCTGCTCACTATCATTTAAAATCTCAAAAACACTGGAATCACTATTAATAAAACCGTCTTTTCTACCAACAACAACCAAATTTACAAAAGGTATTTTCTCTACAGCCTTTAGCAACCCCTTAATATTCTTGTGAGGCTTGACGTTGCCAACAAACAATATGTACTTTTGAGGAAGTTTATACTTATCAAAAATTTTTCTATTGTAGCCATCTACCTTAAAAGAAGTATCAACACCACAATAAACAACATTTACATCTTTATTAGGCTTTAGATACTTAATTATTTCAGACCGGGAAAAAAGAGAGTCAGTTAAAACTGTTTGACTAAGAGTGACTGCACACTTCAACATCAACTTGGAATAAAGCCTCTCTTTCCAACTAAGAATATCAGGAAATGCAAGATGACAAACATCGTGAATAGTTACACACCGTTTTTTTGCCTGAGGCAAAAAAAGCGGGATATTATAATGGGGAGACCAAAATATATCGCAACTCGGTACCTGTTTAAAAAGGTAATACTGTTCAGAAATTGAGTAAACTGATGCATTTAGAGGAATCACTGAAACAGAATTCAAAACCTCATCCGATAAATGTATAATTTCCTTTTCATTAAGAAGTAATGACACATCGAACTCTTCAATAAAAAATGGAAGTAGGGAAGTCAAGTAAGTCCCAATTCCAGAAGATTTATGCATCCTAAAATCAATGACTAATTTTTTTTTCAAAACAGTGTAACCTTTACGATTATATTAGAGTTTTTAAGATTCAATTCAAATTACCAAAGGCTCAAACGCCTACCACTTAGCACATGCATCGATGCAGAATACAACACAGCCATTTGGACCCAAATATAGGTTCGAAAAACCCCCTGATTAAACTGCAATACAACCAACATTAGTACTGTAGCGACCAAAAGTGATTTTAGCATGGCCTTTTCTTCATTTAGCTGCGCTCGCTTTATAGCGTATTTTACTTTACCAAAGAGAAATAAAAGAAAAATAAGATAGCAAACGACACCAAATACCCCTTGACTGGCTAAAATTTCCGTTGTGACGTTCATCGGATCAAACGATTTAAAAGTTAGTAATGTTTCACTTGCTCGAAGATAATAATCCTGCCCTTGCGAGTATCTTTCAAAGATATACATACCGACCCCACCTAAGCCCACCCCAAAGATAGGATTGTCTTTAAACACAAAATAACTGTTTACTATTTGCCCCCATCTTTCCCTGAAAGACCAATGGTTATAAAAATCCCACCTAAAGAATTTAAAAAAGAACGTATCATATATGTCAGAAAAAAAAGGGTAAGACAAAATTATAAGGAGTAAAACTAAAACTATATATGGGAGAAGGCGTTGTATCTTAGAAATACTCATCATTAAATATATAATGTAGGCAAACACCGTGCCCGTAGAGGTCGAAGCTAAATAAAATATATTTAATAGAAGTACTCTAAAACCAACACCACGAGCCTTATATATTAGATACAAGTTATTAAAATAAAAGACCATTGGCACCATAAAGAGAGCATAGAATGATGGCTCATACGCAAAAGCGTTTGGCCTAACCATAAAACTAAGCTTTTGGTTAGCAAAAGGATCATTTATACCAAAAAAAGAAAGAATAAGTTGTATACAGGCATAAGCACCTACAGCAAAGAAAGAATATAT
>NZ_JBHTMN010000010.1:0-26601 GCF_042679525.1 Rhodanobacter aciditrophus | reverse complement strand
AATAAGAAGCTATAAATAGCCAATAAAAAATAACCAATAGATCTTAGTATTTGAGCAGAATAAAGTGTTGAAATTAATAAGGAGACTATGATTGCAAAAAAACTAAATGTAATTTTTTGGTCAAGTTTCGGTAAGACACCTCTTCGCACGAAGAGCAGAGCAAAAAAAAGAAACAATGCAATAATATTGTTTAGTCTCACATTCCACAAGTATACAGAACTATGAAGTTGATCTGCATGCAGAGTAAAAAAATATAGAAAAGCAATAAATTTAATACCTTGCATTTAAAACATCCAACAGCCTACGCATTTTTGTCGTTTCATCCAAGTAGGAGCAGTTATTAACAGAGCAAATATCACTACCTTTGCTTATAAAAAAATCTACTAGGTCTGACTCTAGATTATTAAGCGATAAAAAAAGCCCATTGTCTTCGGCCGCTTCTATGTGTTCTTCTGTATTAACTGCGACAATAGGTGTTCCCAAATTCCTAGATTCCGCTATAGGCATACCATAACCTTCATAAGATGAGACCAGCATAGTTGCTTTGGCGGACTTATAGTAAAAGTACAAATCTTCATTTGTAACAAAATTTTTAACAATCAACCTACCACCTAACTTCTCCTTCGCCTTGGTAAGCGCATCTTTGATTCCTGCATTATTCCAACCTGCACCTCCTACAATTAAGAGGGCTTCGCCTTCAGGATTTGCTTGTGCAAAAGCAGTTACCACTTTGTCAATATTTTTTCTGGGTTCAAATGAACCTACACACAGGTAATAAGGGAGGTCTGGGAGGTCTGGGAGGTCTGGGAGGTCTGTAGAAGCAACAGATTCAGTTGATGGGATACTATACCTAAGTGGCGGTATTATGATGTTATCGGCTTTTCGGTTATAGTAGTCTAAAAGCTTATTAGATGTCCCTTTTGAGACGCAAAAAATATGCTTAGAAGATTTTATCATGGCTTTTGAAAAAAATTTTAAGTAGTTTCTTCTACCAAAACTCATAGTCTCTGGGCATATAATGTACGCAAAATCATGAACAATAAGTATTCTTGATAATGCTCTAAAACATACCAATGGTACGGACTGCCCAAGCCCAATAAAATATTTCGCCTTCGATTTATATAACAAAAAGGGTAAAACAAATTGAGACCACAGAGCCTCACTTCTAATCCACGCACCTCCCGTTACAACCTCGACATTATCCATAGATTCATACCTAGACAAATTTTCTGATTTTCTCATAGCAACAAGAATCAAGTGACACTTAGCCTCAATCAATTTATCTGCCATATTTTGTGTATAAAATCCAACCCCTCCTCTTACTTCCATCATCGGATTGGCATCAATGGCAACGCGAAACATAATTTATAACCTTTTTAATAAAGAATTTATTTTTCGGAGTCAAAAAATATCTTATACATTTAACAGTAAGGAAGCTAAATATATTACTCTTGTAACCACCAAGTCGTGCTCGATCCGTCAGTAGATAATTATTAGAATCCAGTCCGACTTGAACTCCTAGGCGAGAATATATCACACTTTGAATAATATCTTCTGACTCCCCCCAGAATAACCTCTCATCGAACTGGTATTTTATTAATACTTCTTTTCTAATTAAAAAAGCACCGCCATAGACCATAGGGGAGTCTGAATGAGTACTATAAAGCATTGGAGTTAATCTGAAGCGCTTTAAATCAAAATAATTACCATTTACAAAAGATTCCCAATCATTAACCCTATAGGCTCGATTATCTATCGCTCTAACTGGGTACACAGTGACAGGAAAGGACCTTGCATTAAACGTAAAATTATCTGGAAATACAATTCTATCATGCAGTAAAAACACATTTTCATAGATAGAGGACATAGCCAATTGGTTCTTCTTTCTAGTTATCCACCCCCGAACATCCTTACTTTCGTAGCAACAACCATCAAGAAGCTTAACTCCAGCTATACCAAACGAACTAGGCCCAGCAATAACGACCTCATAAGGAATACCCGTTCCAGCCATCATATGCTCGATAGACTCTACCAATCGAGTTACCCTGCTCTCATTTCCTCCATTATTTAATATCCCAAAACAAATCCCTTCATCTTTATATGAGCACTCTTTAGCAACATGTTGCGCTTTCCCCCCCCTTAAAGGTAGGGGTATACCTAAAGACATTAATATCTCTTGTTTAGAACGAACTTGATAAAAGCAATCATTTGTAGCATCCAGAAAAAGACACCCAAATAATGAAAGATAATCAAAAATCAGCTCAAAGAATGAATCATAATCGATTTCTTCGGAAACAGTAAACATAGCCTCAAGTTTTTTCACTGAAATCAGAAGATATTTATTATGACCCTCGACAAAAGAAACAAAACCAATATTTTTAACCTTAGGTATATGTTTTTTATGAAGAGCTTCTCTCCCTATCAAAAAATAATCAAAATTTATAGCTGTATTTTTAATAAATTCTTTAGGATTACGTCTACCTTCAATGGAAAAATCTTCTTTATTTAGAAACAAAACCTCGTTCTCTTTACCGTTATAAGAGGATTCAGGTATGTTCCTAGTTTCATAGGAAAGAGTATAGCAACCATCATCAGAAGCTACTGATGACGTACAAATATAATCGTCTAATATATTAGAAAGAAAAAGCATACCTCTATCTTTACCGAGAAAATGAAAGCTTTTTATCTCTAAAATAAAGGCGTCATCTTCTAGCATGCAAAGTAATGTATTATAGAATGCTTTCTTTTCAATATTAGAAAAATCTAAACAAAAGGTTTTTGTCACTTTTTCCAAGTCTCCTCCCTACTTACGAATGGCCTTTCGAAAAAAAGAATACACATTCATTTTTTTAGAACATTTTTTATAAGATGAACCGAGGAGTAGAACAACCGTTCAAAATCAAAATGCCCTACCTCCTTTGAAAAAAGAGCGTAAAACTCTTTTTTAGTAAAAGAGTAACGTCGTTCAGAGAAAAAACCTTTTTTATATTTCTGACACGTAATTCCAAGTTCTTTCTCTGAGCAAAGGAAAAAATACTCGCTAACTATCCTAAACCAGTCTTGAACAACATCAGAATCAAAATCAAAGGCATGTTTAAGCATGCAGTGTCCCTCTGCCCTCTCAAGAAAGGATTTTAGAATGTATTGCTCATTGGCAAACTGAGGAATCAATTTCGGGACAATTTCATCTGGGTAGTTATAGTTTTTAAAATAACTAGCCATATCTCTCGTCTGAAGAGGAGAGTCAAAGTAATAAAGCATATCCTCTCTTCGCCCTGCATAGATAAAATCTGAAGGATGATGGGATAATTTAAGAAAATGTTTAGGGTTAATAGTATGATCTCTTAGTGTAATTAGTTTATGACTAAGAACTCTGCCTTTACACTTGCCAGTTTTACGAAGATAGTATTCCAATCGATTAGAAGAAAAAAGCATATCACTTCTCACTTTAACTACGTATGAACTAGTCGAAGCTTTAATACCTTCATAAGTTGAGAGTAATTGCCTATTGTTGTTGTTGAGTAAGTTTTTTCTATCTTCATAATATGGGCCTAAATCCCCTGGATCAGCTGATAATATAAGCTGATCGAACGCGAGTCCCGAGACATCAGAACCTTCCCAAGTTGACAATATAACTTCAGAAGCAGGAAAAAACTCTTTGATACTCTGCAAACACTTAGATGTAATGTCGTTCTTACGTTCAACAGCCCCTTGAACAACAAAGGATATACCTTCCTCATGATACTTCACTGTAAATACCGCCTCTTTTAAATACCATAAGTAACCGGACGCAATAACCTATGCACCCTACAGCATAAACAAGACTTGCATAAAGTAGTATTTCATACAAAGCAAATCCATGATAACTACAATACAATACGCTCAGTAACATCACTCCTGAGGTTGTCAAAGCAAGTTTCCTTAAGAAGACAAAATTTCCGCCAATGGACAACAAAAAGACACCGCAAGTTGACTGAATGCAATTAACGACGCACCAAACCCACAAGGCTGCTAAAGGAAATCCCTCTGTATATTTAGAATCAGATATCCATCTTTGTAAAATCTCATTTTCCCAGATACTAAAAATAGAAAGTGATACTAGCGAAATAGATAGGGAAAGGGAAAATGAACAAGAAAGATATTTTACAGTTCTTTCAAAATCATTAGAGTGATAAAGCTCAGTAATTTTATGTATAAAAACATTAATAGCTAATACCGAAAACAAGTTAACCCCAACAAATATTTTCAACCAAAGACCATACACAATCATATCTACATCTAGCAAAAAATATGGAAAAAGTATAAAACCAAAATTATAAATAAAAGCTTCAGAGAAATTAAAAAACAGATAACTAAATGCATCTTCCCATAGCTTCTTTACAAAACGAACATGTTTTTTTATATGAAATATTTTTATCGCATCACTACGAACAAAATAAAAGAAAGAAAAAACAGACAATAAAAGAAGGAAAAAAGTCGAAAAAAAGTAAGGGACGTCCAATTGATTATAAACAGGAATTAAAACCACTATGATAATAGGAGATATTTTTCTCAAAAAATCAAAAATAAGAAAGTGAAAATACTTATTAACCGCATTATAAACACTTTCCATGTTATTAAGAAAAATATTTAACGAAACGAAGAAACTAAAAAACAAAAAAAGAAAAAAATTAGTATAGGGATATGTTTTACCAATATAAAAATATGTAATAAAAAGAAATGAAAAAAACACCAAAAAACTAGAAAAAATAAAAAAACTTATAATGGAGTATATATCTTCTTTCCATTCGCTATCTCCATTTAAAAAAGACTTCCTAATTTTAGAGTAAGCAGGCTTACCTACTCCAAAATCGAAAAATGAAAAATAGCTCGATAAGCCCAACACCACTGTTGCCATAGCAAAGTCTTCAGTAGAAAGATTTCTACTGAAGACTGCCGGTAACAAAAAGCCAATTATCACAGAGCATCCAAGCCCCAGATATTTTAACAGACCATATTTAAGGATCATTTATATTTTCGTCAGATATATGTTCAGGTCATCGGGAGTACCTATGCCATGCATATCTTCCATCGCAATATCCCAAGTGAAGACTTTTTTTCTATCAGTAACCATATGGTTGTAGACAGGGCATGTATAGAACTCATTATTTACCCTAATATTTTCAGCTATCATATCTATAGCGTAATCTACAAAGTAACTCCCTTTAGAAAATAGATAAATACCGACGGTGGCAATATCAGAAATAGCCTCTTTTTCTTTTACCTCAACGACTTCTTTCGTTTCTTCATCAAGGCGAGCGAATGACCATTTAGGATTCATCATAGGATCCTTAAAGGTTAAAATGCCACCATCTGCTTTTTTCTCTTCAATAATATGAGCAATAAAAGCATTTATATCACAATCTACAATTTGGTCAGAGTTTGCTATAAGGAGAGGCTTATCATTATTGATATATTTCCTAGCATAAAGAACTGTACAAGCAGTACCTTCAGTTAGTTTATCAATAGCAATAAAGGTAACAGGCCAGTTATTTTCGATATCCTTAACTAAATCAGCTTCTACCTCTAAGTGCTCTTTTCTAGCAATTAGGTAGTAATGAGCACTAGGGACATTCAGGTTCTCAAGAACTCTGACAATCATCGGTTTCCCTGCTACATCAATAAAAGGTTTTGGTTTTTCATAGCCAGCCTTAGCAAAACGAGATCCCATACCTGCCATAGGTATTACAATATTAATCATTTATCACAATCCTTAAGGTATTTATCATTTAACGCGCCTGGATACTTAACAACTACTGTTTTTGTATCTTCTAAAGCTTCGAAAGAAGTATATTCTCCTGGCTTAATTTCTATAATACTGCCAGCGGTATAGACCTTACCAAACATTTTGGCTGCCCCCTCTACTATTACAGTAATTTCTGTTGCAACTTTATGACAATGCTCCGCCTCAAATGCACCTTTTTCGAAAGATTGAACTGCGACTTCAACTTCGGTTGTTTTTATAATTGAAGGATCGAACCCTCCAACAAACCATCCCCTGACAAAGTCGTTCAAATTAAACTCGTTCATTTTATTTCACTTCCAGATAAGCGTAAATTTTTTCAATTTTTTCTTTATTCCAAGTAATGACATCAACGCCATTTACAATGGTTTTATCAAGTAATAGAACAAACTCTAAACATGCCTTGTCTCTGTCTGCAATGATACTTCTGGCAGTAAATGATAGAGATGATGTATCATTAAACAATTTCTGCACGAAATCCGTAACATTCTGCTTCCCTTTGATTTCACCTACATTAGGATCATATAAGACGGCATCTTCTATCAGCATGTCTGAAACGGTAGAAATGTCTTTTTCATCAAAAGCTCGGACATATTTCTTCGTTAACTCTACAACAGCTTTTTTATAGTTTTCACCAGCGCTTTCATGCAAGAACTCTTTCAGCTCCGAAGCATCGTAGAAATTTCTGTACTGGTTTTTATCTACTTTCACCATACTACCTAAAGCACCCATCAACACTAGCTGATTAAGGCACTCCGAGATAAAAAAGCTATTTTTGTCGGAGCTAGCTGTTAGCATGGTTTTCATCGCAGCCTGAACAAATAAACCTGCGTTCTTAAAATAGTAAAAACCAACCATCGCATTTCTACTAATTGGCTTCTTTTCAGCCACTTCAATAATCAAATCATGATCATCAGTTTTAGCATAAGACCACTTTGGATGAACAGAATCAAAGCACACGATACCAAAGTCAGCATCCTTAGCTCTATATTTATCAATGCATTCCTGTATATCGAAACTAATATTTTGATCATAATTCGCAATGATCAACTCATCATCTTCATCCAACTCATCAATCGCTAATAAAGATGTGCACAGAGCCCCAGCGGTTTTGCCTTCATGTAAAATGGTTTTGAAGGAAGATCCATCAAGAATTCGAGATATAACAGAATCAATATTAAATTCTTTTGCATCTGAAGAAGAGATAATCGGCAAGAATCGAACATTCTCGAGTTCTCTATAAGTATCGAAGGCAGTTTCAAGCATGGTCTTGCCAAAAACATCAATAAGGGGCTTTGGATAAGTGTAATCGTCAGATGTAAACTTGTTTGGTCCTGTCATTGGAAATATAACATTCATACTTCTGCCTCACCCTCTATTTGCTTGATCTTATTTCTGATATTCAGGTAGTTAACATCATCAACAGTTTGCACTTCTAACACATGAGCTCCCGATGCACGAGCCGCTTTGATACCATTAAAATTATCTTCAACAATGAGACACTCCTCTGGCAGGAAGCCTAATTTATCTATTGTCTTTATGTAAATTTCAGGGTCAGGCTTACCGTTCACAACATCTTCATTAGACATATAGAATTCCAAATACTCCTGTAGATCTGCAAACTCCATCATAGAAGCGATACTATTGCGAATTGAATTCGATGCAACTGCCATCTTGTAACCTTCAGCCCTCAACTTGGACAAAGCAAAACGATGCACAAAGTTTGGTACGCATTTCTCGTTTACAATCTGCATAGTATATTTTTGCTTAAGGCTATTTATGAAACCATGCAGTTTTCCAGGTAATCCGTCTTGCTGAGAGAGCATTTCTAGCTTTGTTCTAGTCGGTAGCCCATCAAAAGTGACGAGATGATCGTGCCTAGAAATTTCATACCCGAATTTAAGTAATGCCTTGTTAAGAGCTTCATAATGCCACTCTTTTGCATCAATTAGCACACCATCCATATCAAATATTACTGCTTTAATCATCACAATTAGCCTCTAAAGAATTCTGCTGCCACTTCTGGTAAATCCGTGCATAGACATACCTTATTGTTCTCTTGTATTCCTGAAGATTTTAATAAGCTCCACTTCACTTCTGGTCGACGTTTGTGTAATTCTGGAGAAACTAGATAAACATTCATGCCTTGCTCGGTATAAAAATCAATCGACTGTTTATCAATCCATTCTTCATAGAATTCATCCATCCAAACACCAGATGACGCATCCAACATAATGGCCTCTTTTTCAACATCACTAACCCTTGTAAGAAAACGGAGGCCATAATTCTTCGTTTGAATCATGTCTGGAATAGACATATCAAACAAAAAATAATTCTTAACATTTTTTTTCTCTAAAAGAGCTTTTACTGGTATTTGTAGACCATCTGATTTCACATTTAAAGCTAACGGTAAGCTATCATCTATTGATTTATATAAAGACAGAAAATCAGAAAAAAGCATTAATTCATCTGAGTATTTTGGAATATCATGTGAGATCACTATTTCTCCATCTAAATCTCTAATATCAGTCTCTGTTCCAAAACCTAGCTCAAAGGAATTACGAAAAGCTAATTCCGTGTTTTTTTCTTTCTCATTTTTCCAGTACCCTCTGTGAGATATGATGTTCATTCAACCTCCATTTCATAAATTAAAAAACTTCATTTTTTTAATGTAGATATTTTGAAGCATAAAAATTCATTACCTAATCACATTTATTACTGTATTTTCAACATGGTAGATATTAGCACCACTTTACTAGAACCACTTTTCATTCATATATCATCCATTAGCATTACTAAAAGGCTATTAATTTCTCCAAAAGACCTAATGTTAAGTTGGAATAGCATATGCTATTCACATAACTCGTCCAAAGTGAAAAAACTATTAGCACTCACCAATGAACGCCTAGAATTAAGCTAGCCCCCTTATTCGCATAAACAACTTTATTTTTTTACACATGTTTTATATTGGATTTATGATGCATTTTCCTCTACTAGATGTGAAATTGCGCTTTTTTATTCCTGCTAGTTTATCTTTTTATGCCTTGTACTATACAACGGGGTTTCATTTAAGATAAACAATGTTTCCTTAGGCATCGACTTAGATTCAGTCAAAATATACTTTCAAACTTTGCGTTTCATGATGGTTGTTTAAACTCCATTTTTTTGTAATTCACTTCTAAGATTTTTAATCTCAGCCGTCAGCTCTTCATGTTCTTTAATCTTTCTTTCTAAAAACCGCTTAGTCAGTGCCGCTTTTTCTTCAATGCCACTCAGGGTAAGGAGATATAAGTACCCTTTTTTGTTTGGGTTGTTTTTGAAGTTTTCAGCTTTGATGAGCCCTTTTTCCACCAGTGCTTTTAGGCAGAAGTTGGTTTTGCCTAGGCTGATGTTCAGACGACGAGCAAGCTCGCGCTGGCTGATGTGCGGATCTGACTCAAGGGCTTTTAGGATTTTGTAGCGGTATTCTTCTGTCAGCATTGGATATTACCGACTGAAGACGTTGAACGTGTAGGAATGCTAGGTGTGATCGACGCGCGAGTGTGATACCCGATAAAAAGGGATGAGTACGCTGTTGAAATGGCCACGTGCTAGTTCCTTGCCGAGGGCGTGCGTTCAAGAGGTGAACAATGATAATGCAAGACTCGGGGAGGTGTAAATAAATTATGGAAGAAAAGTGATTAAATTTTGAGTCATTTAAAGGTAAATATTAGTTTTCCCTAGAGTGTGTTAAATGGAATTAAGGGCGTTTTAGTCGCGGCTTATCAATCGTTAAGGGAGAGTTCAAGGATGTATGAGATTAAACACCATGGAGCGGTGGACGGTGTCACGGGCTCCTGTCATGAGTTGGTTGTAGGTCAGCACAATAGTTTGTTGGTTGATATTGGGTTGTTTCAAGGGGCGGAAGTATCAGGGGCTGGTGCTGATGCGAGCCAGTTGGCTATTGAGTTTGATGTGTCGAATGTGCGAGCTTTGGTTGTGACCCATGTGCATATTGATCATGTGGGTCGACTCCCCTATTTGCTGGCGGCTGGGTTTGATGGGCCTATTGTTTGCAGTGTGCCCAGCGCCAAGCTTTTGCCTTTGGTGATTGAAGATGCTTTGAAGGTGGGGGTAACCCGTAATCGAAGCATTATTGAGGCTTGCTTGGAACGGTTGGCGGCTCAGGTCGTGGCGGTGGAGTATTATGATTGGTATTCCGTTGGGTTGGTTGAATCTGGGCGGTCGGTGAAGGTGAGATTGAGTCCTGCCGGGCATATATTGGGGTCTGCTTATGTGACATGTCGGGTGACATCTTTGGAGGAGAGGGTTGCTAAGGAGGATGCAAGCTTTGTCGCGGAGAGGATTCCGCTCCCACAAGAGCAAGGGCATCTAAAGTGGGATGTGGTGTTTTCTGGGGATTTGGGGGCGCCTTATGCGCCTTTGTTGCCTGCGCCGCGGTCGCCTTATCGGGCGGATCAGTTGGTGTTGGAGAGTACTTATGGGGATAAGAACCATGAGAACCGGGCCAATCGTCGCAAGCGTTTGCAGTCTTGTATGGAACATGCCTTATCTGATGGTGGTGTGGTGCTGATCCCTGCCTTTTCTATTGGTCGAACTCAGGAGTTGCTCTATGAGATCGAGTCTATCATTTATGCTCATCAAGACCAGCCAGTGAGTCATACGGCCAGCGGCACTGAGATCAGTTGGTCGGATTTGGATATTATTGTTGATTCCCCTTTGGCCAGCCGCTTTACCGAGGTTTATAAGGATCTTAAGCCCTATTGGGATAAGGAAGCTCGACGTCGGGTGGCGAGTGGTCGCCATCCTTTGAGCTTTGAGCAGCTCACGACCATAGATGGTCATACTTTGCATCTGCAGACGGTGGATTATCTTGCTCAGCAGAAGCGCCCTGCGGTGGTGATCGCCGCATCGGGGATGTGTGCAGGGGGGCGTATTTTGAATTATCTCAAGGCCCTGTTAGGTGACCCGCGAAATGATGTGTTGTTTGTGGGGTATCAGGCTCAGGGGACACCTGGGCGGGATATTTTGCGTTATCACGATCGGCCAAATGGGTATGTGATGCTGGATGGGGAGCGGTATCCAATAGAGGCAAAGGTTTGGCAGCTGGGTGGGTACTCTGCCCATGCTGGGCAGAAGGATTTAGTGAATTTTGTAACCAGGATGAGGTATCAGCCCAGTCAGATTAAGTTGGTTCATGGGGATGAGGGCGCTAAGTGGGTTTTGCAGCAGGTTTTGAGGGAGGCTGTGCCAGGGTGTGATGTGGTGATTGGGTAGTCTTTGCTACGACCAAATCATTTAAAACAGAACAAGATGGAGGGTTTCCCCTCCATCGATGCACTACCAAACCTTGAAGTTAAATACGTTAGGAATCACGCTCAAAATGTACTGGAACGCGGTAATTTCGTTTTCCACCACCATGACATTCACATCTATCCCCAAGTTAAGTTGCAGATCTAAAAACTTTTGATCCGGTGTGATGGTCACCCGGTAATAGCGATTGCTGCCTTCTTGGTTTGGCTCATAGGGCAAAGAGTCGGAACTCACATCTGCGATGGTGCCGGTAAATACTTTGCTGAAACCGGTAGAGTTGGTCATGATTTTGACTTCCCTACCCTGCTGTAAGAAGTAGCGATATCGGGAGTCAAATTTCGCCACCACTTCTTGGGAAGCGCCTTCCTTTTTCAGGATGTAAATGGGGCTGCCTTCTTGTACAAAGGTGCCAATGGAAATCCCATCCGTCAGCTCCAATACACTGCCATCCACAGGTGAGCGCATGACGGCTTTCTTTTTCATTTCTAACAGGAGCTCTTCTTGATAGCGCTTTTGCACGATTTCGCTGCTGAGGTTTTGGATGTTTTCATCCAAGGTCAGCATGCGCTCGGAGCGACGCAACTGGAAGGTGATGAACTTATCATTGAGGTTTTTTTGGGTTTCGATCTTGTTGATATCAAACCCTATTAGCTCATTGTTGAGATCACTTAGCTCGGTGTCTAGATCATAAAGGCGCAAGGTCTCGCCGCCGCCACGAATCATGATAGCGCGCTTTTTACTGAGCACTTCTTTCTTATTAAACAGCTCTGCTTGGCGGCGTTTTTGTTCTATTTCTAGCTCTAAAATATGACGCTGCTCTTGTAGGTAATCCTCATAAAAATTGAGAATGTACTGGCCACCCGTCCCGCCATGAAGGGGTTGATCCTGACAGGACCTCTGATGAAAGGAACGGTCTGCCGCATTGTTCCCTTGTTCGAACACAGGCCCTGTTAGGAAGCATCGCTCTTGTTTGTAATCAGCCAGCAAGGCCGTGTCGAGCTCTAAGCTCTTACTGACTTCTTGCAGTTGATATTCGTCTTGCAGATTACGGAATTCGAGCAAGGGGTCGCCTTTAGAAACCATGCCGCCTACGGACGCAAACATGCTCACTACATAGCCGTTTGATGGGCTTTTTAGAGCGACGTTACTTTCTTGAATGCCGGTCAAACCTTGCCCTGGGGCCACGACTTCGATTCTATGGATGAACACCAAATAGACAAATAACAACACTAGAGCCGTCACCAAACCTGCCACTCCCGCGACTTGGGAAGCTAATTTTTTACCTTTACCACTCATCGCAGCGACTCCCTTGAAGCTTAGCGCCACCATCCATCGTCATAATCACCAGTACTTGACTATCGTCTTGTCCATCAACGGTGAGTTTCTGCCCCGCTATTGGGCTGTCATTTATCGTAGAAGCTTGCAACCTTTAACTCCTTTGCCCAGCTAAATGCGTTAGCTGGGCACATCCTTGTTTATATTCTGAATTCTTCTTCCGTGTGGCTATTGGTGCTCATTAATCGCTCGCTAGATTGCCTTGAATGACGGTATCCTGCTTTGCTGTACACTTAACGCCACGGAAATACGGTTGAACTTTATTAGAAATTTCATCGGTATATTTCCGGTACTCCTGACCACCATTTATCACTTTGATATGGCTGCCCTCTTTTCCCGAGCCAAAAAACTGAGGGCGCACGATCTTAACCAGCCCGCCTGTATTACATACTTCTGAATCAGAGCCTGTATCAAAACCACCAGATAACTTAGCTTGAGTATCAATAATAATGCGATCTGCTAAGGTACTCTCATTGCCAGCCAAATCCCTCGCAATCAGCTCATATTGGTAAGTACCGTCTGCAAGAGAGATAGGTAAAGTGGCCCGCCATTGGCCGTTTTCACTGACTTCTGCGTCATACTTGATGTCATTTATCACTAAACGAACTTTGGCCCTCTGCTCTACCAAACCGGAGAAGCTGGGACGAGTCATATTGGTCATTCCACCTTCTGCTGAGTGGCCGCATATTGATGTAGGCGCTAGACCTCCGGTAAAGTTCAGCTGGGTGTCAATATGGACTTCTCCCAATAAACGGGAGACCCTGCCATCCAAGTCGCTGGTTCTGATGCCATAGGAGTAAGTACCATCAGACATGGGCTCCTCAATTACAACTTTCCACTCACCATTGGGGTCAATGGTGGTCTCAAATTGCTCGCTTCCTAGAGTTAAAACCAGTGCCGCACCTGGCTCCCCTGTGCCACTAAAAGTAGGAGTATTTATTCGTGTAATACCATTTACGCTGTAAATTCCTGAGTCTGAATCTGGATCTAATCCACCGGTCAACTTAGGCGCTATGGTATCGACAATGAAAGCCTGCTCAATCCGCATGTGATTTCCTGCCTCATCTTCAGCCCGCACCACATATTGAATAACGCCATCAGTTAATGGCTCGATCACTTGTACCGACCATTGCTCATTGTTATCAGCGCGGGTTTCATAAGAAGCACCACTAACAGAAAGCGTCACTAACGCACCGGCAGCTGCGGTGCCTTGTAAGATGGGATTAATTACATTTGTGATGAAATCGCTGGAAGAAACATCCGAATCACTTTGCTGTGCTAACTGGGCTGTCAAGTGAATCTGATTGTCTCCCTCAATACGTTCCGGTAAATCGAACAACTCCTGGGGCTGTTCAGTGATTGGGGCTTGCGCGTTTAGTGAGTCGTTAAGACACAGGCGTAGCGGATCCCCGTTCTCATTAATCGGAGGAAGGTCGTCAATAGTGTTAGCACCGTTTTCGATTAAGTCATTTTCAAGGAAAACGCTTTCTACATGGGGCAAGTTAAGATTAGCGGCAGAGACGATCTGGGTGATTGAAACAGCGTCGCCAACAGATGTTACTTCCATTTGACCAGAAGCAATTTTAACTAAGGCATCCTGGACGATAACTACGCCACCCTGCTTGTTTTGGTAGTAAAGATCCACCCCAACAACGCGGACACCCTGCAAATCAGGGATATTTAGCAATTCCAAAATTCTACTCCTTGAAGTTTGAAGAATGCTTTGTGTGATCAGTGGCGAAACTTATTCCTTAAGTTTTAAACCACTGATTAATATGTGTTCATTTTGAGCAAAATCTTACAGAAACCATGCGCCCTGACAAGAGTGCAGAGTCATCATCCACATTTAAAACTACTCTTTTGGTTTTCCTTCCCCTGTCGTTACAGGAGTGTTTTTAAGTTGGCTCACGGTTCCTTTATCAATTTTAATCAGATTTTTAAAACTGCTGAGCAAAATGCGATCATGACTGACGATCAAGACAATGGCATTGGGAGCTGTCACGGCTATGTATTTGCGCACCTGCATCATTTCTTCTAAGGATAAATTCGTCAGGGCTTCGTCTAACACTAGCAAACTCTTAGTCGGTGTCACCGTCATATAGAGCTGTAACTTACGACGCTGTCCTGAGGACATAGGAATACTATGAATGTCGGTTTTGTACAGCATCTCATAATCCAAATTAACTTGCGGAAAGACCGAGCGCACCAAGCGAATAATGAGCTCTTTATCCCTCACACCGCGGATAAAGAAGTTATGAAAAAGACTGCCGCGCATGAATTGGGAGTTCATATCTAGATAGCCCACACAGTCTGCCAGCACATGGCGGTCTAGAGTGTTGGCCTCATAAAGGCGATTAAAAAGAATACTGCCTTGATAACTTTCATGCATGGAAACCAGAGCTTTCACCAAGGTGGATTTACCTGATCCCACGCCCCCCATAATGCCGTAGGTTTCACCTTTTTTGAGGGATAAGTTGACCTTGGTGAGTAGAGGCTCCTCGCCCACATTAATCGACACGCTTTTCACTTCTATATTGTTGATTTGGTCGATATTGGCTCCTTTGTTATAGCAGTTGTCGGCGATACTCTTTAACAAAGGCTCTAGGGATTGCTGTAGGTGGTAGCGGGCGATTAATAATTGGAAGCCTTTTGTAACACTGGCACTTAGGGCTGCGGCAAGACGACCGTTAAGTACCAAGAGGGCAATTAACACAGAGAAAATCGCCACATCGACTTTTGCCTGATAAAACAACACCACAAACAAGCAAAAGCTCGCCAAGAAAGAGCTATAACGCACCAACTCATCCCAGTTGAAATTCACATGGGCGATACGTTTATCTGCTAAAAAGATGTGATTACTAGCCGCTTCAAACTGGGCAAAAGACGGTTCAAAATCATAAAATCGCAATTGCTGGGCGTTGCGACAAACGGATATACGCTCTGTCAGCATTTCTTGCTGGGCCGCTTCATGTTCGATATAGGTTTTGTAATTGCGATATCTCACCCATAACAAAATCACTGCCATCACCAGATAAAACAGCAATAAATAGACGGACGCCAGCCCCAAAATCGCCGCCAGCACCCCATAGGCCAAGCAAAATATAGCGATGTCGGCAATCAAATTCGCTCCATTGTCCCAGATCCCTCGGCGGTTACTTTCGATTTGACGCACTTTCACTAGGTTGTCGGGTAATTGGCTAAAAGGCAGTAAAGCAAACAGGTACTTTTCGACTTTTAATGCTTTTTTTTCTGTGTGACGAATGTGTTGGAACTTGACCCATTTTTTTAATAAGAACTCCCCACCCCATAACACCGTGAAGCAAAGGGTTAAAAACAACAAGGTATAGACCACATCATTGTGAATCAGGCGGGTGTTAAAAAGGTTGGCATAGAACGCCGGGATCAAGGCGAAGGGCGCGCAAAATAATAGCAGTCCGTTGATCCGGGGAAAGAAGCCCATCAACACCAGTAACACATCTGCAACAGAGAGTTTTTTGGGTACTTCCTTTAAATAAATCACTTCTGAGCCTTGCTCAAAGCCTTCTTCCACTCGAGTTTGATCATCCAGCAAGTAAGCATCTTCTAAACGACGAGCAAAGTGCCAATCCTGTCCTTGCTTGATCAAGAAGGTATCCGGCGCATGGTGCAAGTCTTTAAGCTCTCCTCGGTGGAGACTGACATCAAACAAAGGATCGCTAAACAGGGGATTTACCTCTGATAATAAACGGTCTATAGAATGATCTTGAACAGGATGAAAATTGCGCCAGTCAAACTCCACTCCAGAATATTGAATGAAGCGCGTGAGTTGCTCTTTCATGAATACACACTACCTTAGGGAGATTTTGAAAATGCCACTAACCCTTGTACATGTCTTTTCAGGCATAGGGTAAAAAGTGGTAGATAAACAGAAAAAAGCACAAGACCCGGAACTGCCTTGTGCTAAATGAATTTGGACTTGAATGAATTGATTGAAACCGTGGCTGCCCAAAATGGTGAGACCTTAAAAGCGCCAATCAAGGCGTCTAGCACCTAGCATCTTTAGGCAACCAGCAGTGTCATTACTCGCTCAGGGTTAGCCTTTTTGAGCTCAGTTCTAATGTATCAACCACGGCATCAGTCAGCGCCAAGTCATAGTCAAGCAGAGTGACATAGGACTGGTTCAGACTGGCAAGACTTTTAATGATGTCCACGTAATCAAGCTTGTCGATCAAGAGCTCGCTTTCCTGCGCCTCCACCAAACTTTCGTTCAGGGCAATTTGACCCAATAATGAGTCGCGATTGTTCTGAATCTCGCGGTATTCTTCTTGTAGTGCATTGAGTCGGCTCGACATGTCTAACATCTGACGGTCGAATCGCTCTTTTTCTGCTTCGTACAAGTACAATGCGGATTGCTGGGACTTGCTGTTCTGGTAGTTAAATAGATCGTAAGTCGCCTTTATTCCCACAAAGGAATCGCTCTTCACGTCGCCGCTGTCCCAGTTGTCATCCCCCATAACTTCTAATTGGGTTTCATTGACCAAGGACACTCTGAAGCGCTCCCGTTGAGCTTGGGCACTGCTTAGCTGGGCATCAAGCTGCAACTGACGCCCTTGAAGTCCGTAGTTATTGCGTGTGATGGCATCAATGTCTACGGCAGAAATATCCTCAGCCAACAATTGCGTCAATACTGCATCAGACAAGCCCACCTGATTTGGATCTTCAGGCCAGTAATTGGTCTCTTCGCGTAGGGCACGGAACATTTGGTCGATACGGGCACGCACTCGTGAAACCGTGTCATGGTAGCGACTCTGCTCCAACTCCGCTTCCCTTAGGTCGCTAAACGGTGCAGATCCGGCATTAGACGCGACACGCTGACGCTGAACATAACGATCAAGACGAGTCCCAATGGCTTCATTGGCGTCTAGGTAATCACGAATTCGTTCGATTTTAGCCAGATAACGTAATACGTCTTGATAGATGGAAAGCTGCATCTCTTCCATTTGAAAATCGGTCGCCATGTGGTTATAGCGCGCAGCATCTTTGCGATCTGACACGCCAGAGCCCCATAGGGTCATATCGATGTTCAAGGTTAAGGTGTCTTCGGTATTAGGGTCGAGCTCTTCTTCCCCGTAGTATCGATTCCACTCGCCGATTAAGGCAGCCTTCGGTAGATAGTATTTTTGCTCAGCATCCAAAAGCGCCTCACTCGATAAGGACTCTTGTTGCATCGCACGGTATTCGTTAGAGCCAGATAGAGCGGATTGATAGACCTGTTCCAAGCCTATTGGGTATTGGTTTGCCGTAGCAAAAGTTGAAGCCGAGGTGATGCCTAACGCCACCAGAGAACGATAAAAACCTTGCACTGTTAACTCCTTCGCCCACAGACATTTGCTGCGTGGGCACTTCCTTGTTTATGGGAATTATTCCTATGCCCAGAGACATCCTGTCTCTGGGCTAATTTGGTTATACGGTCACTTCATCTTCGACTTTGCTGTTGCCAGCAAGGTCTGTCACTGTCACCACCACTGTGTCACCGGTATTAAATGCGTCGCCGCTGATAGACCAAGTGCCGTTTTCTACCGTGGCGCTACCGTAGTCGTCACCATTAAGATCGATCTCGATCAAGGCGCCATCTTCGTTTTCCAATGCGCCACTGATGAGAGAATCAAGATCAAATGGCAGTGTCACCCCACTGCCCTCAGGAGCGGTGGTATCGACCGTCACTTGATCAGGCTCTAGGTATGAGATGTTACCGTTCGCATCCGTCTCAGAGACAGTGTACTCGTAAGTACCTTCCTCGAGAGGGCCATCTAATGTGGCACTCCAGCAACCATCTTCGCCTACCGTATTGGTAGCAGATACCGCTTGCCCGTCTACCACCACATTAATGGTTGCACCGGGTTCACCAGTTCCGTCAAATGTTAAAACTTTCTCGCTGGTAATGCCATCCATTGAGGACAAGCCCGTATCACTGGCTTCACTTAAGTCCCCACGAAGCTCGTACCTCATGCCGGAGTCGATGGTGAAGGCTAGTTTGAGAAGTCCGTCTTGTGCCCCGCTGTCACCCCACTCCATACCGTAAACGTAACTACCATCAGCAGTTAAATCCAATTCATCTATTATTGCCAGTTGCCTACTGCTGAGGCTACTGTAGGTATTGCCATTTTGAACATAAAATCCCACTTCACCAATCGCTTCTGCTATGGCGGTGGGTGAGTACTGGAAGTAGCCCATAAGCTCGCCGTTCGCGATCCCCTTTATCCCAGTGAAACTATCATCAGTCTCAATAGGTGCAAACCAAACAACGTCCTCTACCGAATCATCCTGTTGGGCATCATCAAAAGACAATGATGAAGGCGCATCAAGCATCAATGACAAGTCTTTGATTCCAGTTGAAGGGTCCATCCCTATAAACTCCATAGTATGAGGATCATTCTCCGCAGAAAGTCCATATTGGCTATAAAACTCAAGAATAGCTTCGTCCAGATTATAGAGGTGCTGACTTGTTTGAATTTCATCTGTTAAGATTTCCGATGATTCATAATCGTCTTGGTAAAACACCTCTCCATCCCGTGTAATGGTAATAGCCCAATACATATCATCTTGAATCACAACCGGATCATCTAGAACGATCTCTACAAGTGGGGCGTTCAGCGTCAAGGAGAAATCAGCTCTATGATCTAGCTCACCATCCAGCCCCCACATAATTTCAATACTGTGCTCGCCCGCATCCCAAAACTCGTCTTTGGCAAGCTCTTGATAAAGGGGAGTGTCCATAAATTTAGAAAAGACCTCAGCTATATGGGAACGCATGAGATCCACTTCACCTAGTTCCTCATCAGAATACAAAAGCGTGTTCCCAAGTAGCACTCTCATACTAGGGAGTGTTTCAGTACTGGAATCAAGCTCTTCTGCGACTCCTTCACTATCGCTTTCTACTACTGAGTCATTTGTTTCTTGGGTTAATGGCGGTAAGTCCAAAGTGATAGTGAAATCATCAATCCCGATTGCCGCAAGCCCTCCAACCTCAAACGTCAACGGGTCATCAACCCCCGAGATACTATTTGCTTCATAAATAGCAGCCAACTGTTGAGAAACATCATCAAAATCCTCCTCAGAAGGGATAATGCTTTCCTCCGAAGACGTGTCATCAACTTCACGAAATTCTGCAATATTTGATTCGTTCTCCTTAAGCACTGTTTTATCATTGTGCTTAGCAGTTACTGACCAAACTAAGCCTTTTTTAGCCTCATCAGACGTCGCCTCATCAGACGTCGACTCATCAGAATTCGCCTCATCAGAAGTCAGTTCATCGGACGTCGCCTCATCAGAAGTCGACTCATCAGAAGTCGACTCATCAGAAGTCGACTCATCAGAAGTCGACTCATCAGAAGTCGACTCATCAGAAGTCAGTTCATCAGAAGTCAGCTCATCGGAAGTCAGTTCATCAGAAGTCGACTCATCGGAAGTCAGTTCATCAGAAGTCGACTCATCAGAAGTCGACTCATCGGAAGTCAGTTCATCAGACGTCGCCTCATCAGAAGTCAGTTCATCGGAAGTCGCCTCATCAGAAGTCAGTTCATCAGAGGTCAACTCATCAGAAGTCAGCTCATCCGAGGTAAGGTCATCAGCCGTAGCATCTTCAATAGTGGACTCATCACCAACCGTATCGGTTACAGCTTGCTCAGATTCAGAGCTTGATGCAGCCTCAGCAGAATCAAGAAGCTCGGCGCCCGAAGAAACTGACTCAGATTCTTGATCTGTCGTGGCGTCTTCTGGACGGGGCAAGGCAATCGCGATTGGGGTAGACAACTCATCGCTGTCGTCGCTGTCGTCACTATTCGCAGAGGAAGAACTGTTGTACAGGGAACTGTCTTGTTGGTCAGCCGCTTGGGCTAGGGCCTGTTGCACATTAAAACGGAAGACACCTTCGTCGCCTTTAATCCAGCGAGAATTATCAGAGATAGTGTAAAGTTGCTCCTGCATTTGCGCATAGCGTTCTTGAGCACTTTGAAGCTGTGCATTCAGTAGAGTAAGTTGCTCATCATCATTGTCCAGTTGCTCTAAGGCATTGGCTCTTGCGGCCAATTCTGCATCCTTTTGAGCTAGGTCTTCTTTGAGCTGTGCGAGCTCTACTGCTTGCTGGTGTAATTGCTTAAGTATGGCCGCGCGCTCTGCTTGCTGTTCCAAGACTTGCGCATAAGTAGACACATCAGCACCATTCATCGGTGGCACCATTTCACTATCAAAAGCACTGTTTTCAGTGTAAAGGTACTCTAGACGGCCATCTGCTTGCTGAGCTAGGTTTTGACTTGAGGCCTCAACGATTTGTGTAATCGTTAATGGGCCATCTGTGGACGATAGTTCCAGATCACCGGAAACCATCTTAACTAGGGCATCTGAGACAACGGCTAGTTGCCCCTGTTCGTCCTTATAATAAAGATCGAAACCAACAATGCGAACGCCCTGCATATCGGGGATAGTTAGCAATTCCAAAATTCCACTCCTTGAAGTTTGAATAATGCTTATTTGACCAACAGAACGCTCAATCCTTAAGCGAAACTATTGATTACTTAGTGTTCAATTCACGGCCATCCTACCGAATCCAGCATACCTTACAAGAGCTAAACAAATATCTTTCATATTTAATAAACATTTATTTTTCAATAACTTAAGTTACACAAAACTATAAAATCAGTTATCTAGACACGCCCCTTTTGGTTACATACTGTTTCATTGATCTAAAAATAACGCTGTTATTAAGAGGTTATAAATTCACCTTGTTAACAAAACTCACCCAGTAATGTAACGAAATGTAAACGCACTCCAAAAATCACCTCTTAGAAACCGTTTACAAACGCCCCCATCGACTTTGTAAAGTTTTCAGAAGGCGGGGGCATGAACACATTAAAAGCTAGGGAGGGGTGAACAGAAGCAAAAATAAAAAGCCCCGAACTCATCTTACGTCTGCACGTATTATGAGCCGGGGCTGTGGATTGCAATGAATCTTGTAGCTAGTCTCTAGACATCACTCCACGGTCACGGATTTCGCTAAGTTACGTGGTTGGTCGACGTCTGTACCTTTTACTACGGCCACGTGGTATGACAGCAGCTGTAGGGGGATGGTGTGCACGATGGGTTCTAGCACTTCATCTACTTTTGGCACTTCCACAAAGGTGATGCCTTCTTCGTTATGAAGGTCTGTGTCTTTGTCTGCAAAGACGTACAGTACGCCACCACGGGCGGCTACTTCCTGAAGGTTGGACTTTAGCTTATCTAACATGGTGTTATGGGGCACCATGGTGATGATCGGCATGGTTTCATCCACTAGCGCCAAGGGGCCGTGCTTCAACTCCCCTGCTGGGTAAGCTTCTGCATGGATGTAGGAGATCTCTTTGAGTTTTAAAGAGCCTTCTAATGCAATTGGGAACATAGGGCCACGACCAAGGAACAAGGCGTTGTGCTTGTTAGCAAATTGATCGGACACAGTTTTGATGGCACCGTCCTGTTTCAAGGCTTCGTCCACGTAAGCAGGCAGTGAGCGTAAGGACGCCACCAATTCAGCTTCTTTTTCTTCCGTAAGCTGGCCTTTTTCACTGGCAATCGCAATAGCAGTGATCAATAGCGCGGTTAACTGGGTCGTGAAAGCCTTAGTGGATGCCACACCAATCTCTGCCCCAGCATTGGTCAGTAACGTCAGATCAGACTCACGCACCAAGGTAGAAGATGGTACGTTACAGATCGCCAAAGTGGTCAAATAGCCAAGCTCTTTTGCCATACGCAATGCGGCTAAGGTATCCGCCGTTTCACCAGACTGTGAGAGCGTCAAAAACAGAGTGTTTTTCGGCACTGCGACTTTTCGGTAGCGGTATTCACTCGCCACTTCTACCACACACGGCAGGTTGGCAAATTCTTCGATCCAGTATTTCGCTACCATACCAGCGTGGTAACTGGTACCACAGGCCACGATATGAACGTTTTCGATCTCTTTCAAAAAGCTAGAGTCCGCGCCAAAGCAGCTCGTCAGTACTTTGTTTTCACTTAGACGACCCGACAAGCACGCCGCAATCACTTTTGGCTGCTCGTAGATTTCTTTCATCATATAGTGGCGATATTCGCCTTTATCCGTGGCGTCTACATTGTGGTTAAACACGCTAATAGGGCGCTCTTGCACCTGATCTTTTGCATCATAGATGGTGACGCCGTCACGGGTTACTTCTACAACGTCCCCTTCTTCTAGGAAGATGAATTGATCGGTCACATGCAAAAGAGCCAACTGGTCTGAGGCGACAAAATTTTCTTCAATGCCTACACCCACTACTAATGGGCTACCTTTACGAGCGGCAATCATGCGTTCGTTTTCATGGTTCAAGGTCACGGCAATAGCAAAGGCACCTTCAAGGCGCTTTAGGGCATTTTTAACCGCTTGTAGGAAATCTGGCTCGGCTTTTAGGGCATCATGAATCAGGTGAACAATGACTTCAGTATCCGTTTCCGACTTAAACTCATAGCCTTTTTCTTTCAACTCACGGCGCAAAGGGGCGTGATTTTCGATGATGCCGTTATGCACCAAAGCGAGATCCTCACCAGAAAAGTGCGGATGAGCATTCGCTTCCGTTGGCTTGCCATGGGTCGCCCAACGGGTGTGGGCAATACCTTGTTTGCCATCAAGGGGCTGTGCTTCAAACTTATCTTTGAGAGCCTGAACCTTGCCCACGGCACGGTGCGCACGAACACCGGTTTCATTGTTAATGGCCACACCTGATGAGTCGTAGCCACGGTATTCTAGTCGAGAGAGTCCTTCTAGGAGGATTTTGGCCACATTACGTTGAGCGATGGCGCCGACGATTCCACACATATTATTTCTCCTTTTTGGTCGGACGCGCCCAACCGTCTTTGTTCATTTGTTTTGCTCGGCCAAATGCCAACTGATCTGCTTTTACATTTTTGGTAATGGTAGAGCCTGCGGCGATGGTTGCCCCTTCTTGTACCTCAACCGGTGCCACTAGAGATGTATTGGACCCTACAAACACCTTGTCACCAATGACGGTCGTGGACTTGTTCACGCCATCGTAATTACAAGTAATGGTGCCAGCCCCAACATTGACCCCTGCGCCCATTTGCGTGTCGCCAATGTAGCTTAGGTGATTCACCTTACTGCCTTCGCCTATGTGGGCTTTTTTTGTCTCTACAAAGTTGCCGATTTTGGCGCCTTTTGCCAGTACTGTCCCAGGCCTTAGGCGGGCAAATGGCCCTAAATCGCAGGCTTCACCTACTTGGCTGTCTTCGATCAGAGTATTCGCTTTGATTACGGTATCATCTGCCACGGTACAGTTTTTCAGTACACAATTCGGACCGATCTGAACGTTTGCGCCCAAGGTCACCTTGCCTTCAAACACACAGTTGATGTCAATCTGGCAATCGTAGCCAGTTGATAGCTCACCACGCACATCAATGCGATTTGGGTCCGCTAAGGTAGCGCCATTGCGCATTAGTGTTTCTGCTTGCTGTTGTTGCCAAATACGCTCCAAAGCCGCCAACTGCACACGATCATTCACACCCGCCACTTCCCATTCATGTTCAGGTTGAACGGTGACGATCTCGACGCCCTGCTCTGCTGCCATGGCAATGATGTCAGTTAGGTAGTATTCCTGTTGGGCATTGTCATTGGTGAGTGCGTCCAACCAGCCTTTTAACTTGCCGTTAGGAGCCAGTAAGATCCCTGTGTTGACTTCCTGAATAGCCAACTGCTCTGGGTTGGCGTCTTTCTGTTCAACAATGGCCACAACCTGATTTTGATCATTGCGCACAATGCGCCCATAACCTGTTGGGTTATCCAAGTTGATAGTCAGCAGCACTAAGGTGTTCGGTGTGGACAAAGCACGCATTTGCTCTAGGGTTTGGCTCTGGATCAGCGGCACATCACCGTAAAGAGTCAAAGTCGCACCTTGATCACTTAAAGAGGGCGCGGCACGGCGTAATGCATCGCCGGTCCCTTGGGGGTCATTTTGCCAAACGATATTGGCAGAAAAATCCTGACAAGCGGCCTCAACCTGCTCCCCTTGATGACCGATAATTAGATGTAATTTTGCATCAGCTAATTCCGCTGCGGTCGTCAATACACGGCGCACCATGGCCGTTCCGCCGATCTTATGCAGCACTTTTGAAAAGCTTGATTTCATGCGGCTGCCTTTACCGGCAGCAAGAATAACAATGTCCTGATTCATGGACGATCCTTGTTGTTGATCGATAATTCTATATGTATGAGTACATTAGACTATTTAAGAACAAATGGAACAACGAGGATTGTCATAAAAAAAATGACAAATGAGCGTAAATCACTTTACCTTAGGCCAAGTATCAAAAAAGCCCCTATCGCAGCTTGCGATAGGGGCTTTTACTAAAGGGGAAATTTAGAAAACGCTAAGGGGTATGTTTATACCGCTGCAGCAATTTTCTCTTTTGCAGCAGTGAAAGCTTTCTCACCATCTTCGCCTAGGGCTTGGCCACCAGCAATGAAAGTGTCCTTAACATTTAGACCGATAAAGCCTAGGAAGGTTTGTACATATGGCACTTGGTGATCGACTGGCGTATCCGCTAGGAAGCTACCACTTGCTGTGAATACGTAAGCATCTTTGTTTACTAGGCCAACAGGACCTGTTTCAGTGTATTTAAAAGTACGACCTGCACGGGCAATGTAGTCAAAGTAAGACTTCAACGTAGATGGAATGCTGAAGTTGTACATTGGCGCACTGACTGCAACGACATCAGCCGCTTCCAGTTCTTCGATTAGCTCATCACCGATTGCAACGATGGCTTTTTGAGCATCGGTGCGATCTTCTTCAGGGGTGAACAAAGCACCTAGCGTTTCGCTAGTAAAATGTGGCAGTGGGTTAGCGTTAACGTCACGCACAACCACATTACCTTCTGGATTTTTTGCCAACCATTGGGCAACAAACGCGTCAGTCAACTGACGAGATTTAGAGTTGTCACCGGATGCACTAGAGTCGATACGTAGTAGAGTTGCCATGTCATAATCTCCTAAAAGTTTGGAAGCTTGCTGCTTCAAATTCATTCAATAAACAAATCTTACGACCAATATTTTTGATATAAAAGCGTAAGTTTTTGACGAAATTGATCGAAAAATACGATAATCAATTTTTACCTCCAAAATAAAAAGGGTGCATTATGAAATCACCGCGCGTAACCCTCGAACAATGGCGAGTCTTACAGGCTGTTGTGGACAGAGGCGGCTTTGCCCAAGCCGCAGAAGCTCTCCATAAAAGCCAATCATCCGTCAGTTACACAGTCGCCAAACTCCAAGAGCAACTTGGCTACCCATTGCTCACTATTGATGGGCGCAAAGCCAAATTGACGGAACGGGGTGAAGTGCTATTAAGGCGATCCCGCCATCTACTTAGGGAAGCCTTAGACCTAGAAGAACTGGCTCATACCTTAGGACAAGGCTGGGAGCCTGAGATTGAGCTTGTGGTGGATGAAGCCTTCCCAACGCCTGCATTACTACGCGCTCTAAAGGCCTTTGAACCTCAGAGTCAGGGCACTCTTGTCCAGTTGCGGGAAGAAGTGTTGAGCGGAACGGTGGAAGTACTCAGTGAAGGCTCACCGGATTTAGTGCTCAGTGGTATTGTCCCTGCGGGCTACTTAGCAGACCCTATAGTGGATGTGGAAATGATTGCGGTGGCAGCCGCCAATCACAAGCTGTTTGCTGACCCTGCGCCCATTAGCAATGAACGCCTACGCCAAGAGCTGCAAGTTGTCATCCGGGATTCAGGCACTGAAAACGCCCGGGACGAAGGCTGGCTCGGGGCTGACCGTCGCTGGACAGTATCCAGCGTACAATCCGCCATTGAAGTTGTGAACTCTGGTATTGGTTTCGCTTGGCTACCCAAGGCCGATTTAATGCCCTTGATTGAAAATGGTCAATTACGCCGCCTAGAGCTCGAGTCTGGCGGGGAACGGAGCTTTCATATGTATGCCATCTTCGGCAAGGGCGAACGCACGGGGCCAGCCACACGCCTCTTTGTAGAGTTGCTACAGCAAGCCTGCGCACAATGCAGTGCTCACAGAGATAAGTAGCAATAGAAAGAGACCATAAAACCTAATGTGGGAAATAAGATGGACTCGCCCTCCTAACTATGTGCCATGCTTAGTGTGCAAACAAAAGCCTGTTC
>NZ_JBHTMN010000009.1:201127-201359 GCF_042679525.1 Rhodanobacter aciditrophus | reverse complement strand
CATATAACACCAAAGTGGTTTTGCTAAGCTCTGAAGAAAACAGAGTGAACTACAAAGAATTTACGATAAGCCGGTTTGAATGCTTGGTTATCGACTGTTTCAAAAAAGTCTAATTGTTGAAGACTCAAGTTAACGAATTTGCGGTAAACGCATACCAGTTTGCTTGACGATCATAGAGGCGTTGAACCACCTGATCCCATCCCGAACTCAGAAGTGAAAAGCGCCATCGCCG
>NZ_JBHTMN010000009.1:0-201031 GCF_042679525.1 Rhodanobacter aciditrophus | reverse complement strand
CTGCGAAGCAGGGCGGGGTTTTTTCGTTTTGAATCACGTCACCTGTCTGTCCACTACAATGGATCCATGTGATGACACCATGCTCCGAAGGAGCCAGTGGCAGACATCCGAAGGATGCCCGCAGGGGATGACGCGCAGCGTCAGATCATTGTAGGTCGTTTACATTAATGACGAGGCAGATTAACCCCATCCTAGCCTTCCCGTTAAAATGGAGAAGGGACATGAGACCTCAGTGCGTGAGTACGCTTCTATAAAGGGGTCAGATCCCTTTACGTAGATCAGTTTCAGGTAATCCCCAATAGTATAGGGATTTGACCCCTACGAATCCGAACCCCATCCTAGCCTTCCCCTTTAAAAGGGGCTCAGCGTGTGAATCTACTTCTATAGCAAAAGAGGTCAGATTCTTAATCAGAAGGGTACAAAGGCTCTTAGCTCTGTGATTATCCACAGTTTTAGTTCTATCCCAGTGACGTCTCATTTTGTTTTAAGTTGTTGATAAACCTTGTGGTTATTCACAAATTTTTTTGAGGCAAAAAAAAGCCTAGCATTGGGCTAGGCTGAATAACTAAGGAACTCAAATCATGAAAGCGTAGCTTCTGTTGTGTGATGCTTTACAGTGCGTTGTAACGTCTATAAAGCAATGTCACAAAGGAGTACGGACTCTCTAACGGCGGGCGATCACCCAAACCGCGTGGATAATGCCTGGGATGTAACCTAGGATGGTAAGCAAGATGTTTAACCAAAATGCACCACCAATACCGACTTGTAAAAAGACTCCAAGTGGCGGTAACAGAACGGAAAATAAAATCCGAATTAAATCCATATCGTTTATCCTCTTAAGCAATGAATGATCGCTGCGTGAATTAACAATGGCTTTTAAGTAGGGTTTATTCAAGGGACTAGTTGGGGTTTACACCCTATCACGACATTTTTTGCCCATTGCTGCCAAGAGTGTCTGTTACTCGCTTTCTTCTTTCATATTCTTGATACGTTTGCTCAGTGCTGGCTGTGATATGCCGAGCATGCGTGCTGCTAAGGATTGGTTGTGATTGGCTCGTCCCATGGCTTCTTCAACCAGTAGTTTGTTTAACTGGGTTAGAGTGGGAAGTGGTTCATCCGCTGGGAATGAGAGCTTTTGTTTGGTGAGCTCCGCTTTTGGGGGGCCGATTAATGACTGAAACGGTTTTAGGCTGAGCTCTTCTTCGTCACTTTGGCTCACCGCGTCAAATATAAGCGCCCGTAGTTCTCGCACATTACCCGGAAATTCATAACCTTGCAGTTGGGTTATTAACATAGCGGGTACGCTCACAGGAGGCCGTTGTAGCTCTTCTGATGCTGAGCGAACAAAGTGATCGATCAGCAGTGGTAAGTCGTTTAGGCGCTCTCTCAGGGGCGGGATTCTCACCATGTGAGTACGTAGACGATAATAGAGGTCTTTACGGAAGTTTCCTTCCTGCTGCTGTGCTACTAAGTCCTGATGGGTAGCGACAATCACTCGAGCTTGGATGCGTTTAGGGCGATCACTACCAATAGGGTAGTATTCGCCTTCTTGAAGTAGGCGGAGCAGTTTGATTTGGGACGTTGGGCTTAGGTCGCCGATCTCATCTAAGAATAATGTCCCGCCAGCTGCGCTTTCAACCAATCCTGAACGAACTTTATCCGCGCCAGTAAACGCACCTTTAGCATGGCCAAATAAGGTGTCAGAAAAGATATTGTCATCTAGACCTGCCACATTCACTGTCACTAGAGGGCCGTTGCGTCCACTTAGTTCATGTATGGCTCCGGCGATCAGTTCTTTGCCGACACCACTTTCTCCGGTTATAAGGACAGGCTGATTGCTACTGGAAATGGACTCCAAGTAGCGGAAGGTAGACATCATTTTGGGATCAGCGGTAATAAAGTCGGTGAAGCAATCTGCTTGATCAAGGTCTTGGGACAATAGCTGTGCACGCAGAGCTTGGTTTTCAAGGCTCAGCTCTTGGGTGTGGATGGCACGCTTGATGGCTTCTAGGATTTGTTCTTGATCTGTGGTTTTAACGATATAGTCAAAGGCACCACGTTTGACGCAATCCACTGCGGCATCCACTTGGTTGATACCACTGAAGATGATGACACAGACATCAGGGTATTCCTCGTTGAGCCAAGTAAGTAACTCTTGTCCAGATAGGACGGGCATGGTGAGGTCCAACAGCACTAAGCCAATGGTTTCTTCTGCCATGATGTTTTGCACCTGTCTTGGGTCAGCACAGGTGATTAGATTATTTAGCCCGTAACGCTCAAGGGTGAGAGACATGCTTCTCAAAAATGAGGGTTCGTCATCCACTAGAAGCAGTTGAAATTGTGGGTATAGCGTCTGTTTCAATTTATAGCCCTCAGTGGGAATGCCCTAGTGGGCATGTTACACATCATTTGGTGAGTAAGGGAAATGTCACGGTTACAGTGGTTCCTTCACCTTCTACGGAATCAAATGACAGTCTGCCTTGAAGTGCCTTAATGATACCTGCTGATACGGAGAGTCCTAGTCCTGTACCACCTCTTTCACGTTTGGTGGTGTAAAAAGGATCGGTCAGGCGAGGTAATACCTCCGCGGGAATACCACAGCCTGTGTCCTCAATGGCGATTATGGCTTCTTTTCGATCATGGCTGATTAGGGTAGAGACGTGCAGTTGATCGTCTTTTGACTCTAAGGCGTCACAGGCGTTCAATATTAGGTTAATGATCACCTGTTCGATTCGCTGTGAGCTGCCCAATACAGTCGGCATACGCTGGTCTAAATGCAGCTCAAAATGGTCGGTGGCGGTGCGTATGGATTTGTCCACCAGTCGAACAGCTGTGGCGACCACCACGTTGAGATCCACTTCGTGGGCCACTTCATCCGGCTGCTCACGGGCAAAGTCTTTCAAGTCATTGACGATATTACGAATACGGTCGGTACTATGCTGCATCTCTTCTAACAGGTAAGGTATTTCGCCCTTTATTCTTGTATACGGAAAACCGCCAATGGTGAGGTCTGGGTCTTCCTCAGCCAATTTGTCTAAATAGGGTAGAGCGTCTTCCCAAGCGGATTTGAGTAACGGTAAGTTCAACATGAGTAATCCGGTTGGGTTGTTGATCTCATGGGCCACACCTGAGACGAGAACCCCTAGGGAAGCCATCTTATCTGCTTGGATAAGTTGCTCTTGATGGGCTTTAAGTTGTCGGGAGCGCTTTTCTACTTCCTTTCTCAGCATGGCGTTCCAAATCATGATGCCACCCAGCACGAATAGCAAAATCAGGATGGTATAAAAGGCGTACTGACCGAGCTTCTTCCACTGTACTTTTGGACCATCTAGAGTGCCGAGCCATTTGTCGTAGATTTCCTGCTGACGGCCAGTGTTTTTGAGAATGGCTAAGCCTTCGCTAAACAGTGCGATCAGGTCTTCATGCTTCGGTAAGGCACCATAACCTAAACGCTGGCCAGCAACGGGTCGAGCAATCGGTTCGATATTACTCAGTCCCAGCTCTTTACTCAGATAAAGGCTAGGTAGATTAGCCGTGAGAGCGAAATCGTATTTACCCGCCGCCAGTAAGCGCAGGGCATCAGAGTGGGTTGGCACCGGTATGATGATCGCATCCGGGACTTTTTGTTTAAGGTATTCGTGCATGATGCTGGCATTTTGAACCAGGACCTCATGGCCAGATATTTCACTGATGTCGTCCACCTTGGGACCGTCTTTTCGAGCAAAAAGAGATTGGTTGACGATTGAGTGCGGGGAAGAGAATTTGATCAGCTTCGCTCGATCCTCTGAATGGGCGATACCTTGCAGTACGTCATAGGTTCCGTCCAATAAGCCCGCATAAGCGCTCTTCCAATCGGTCATGGTGAGATCGATCTGAAACCCCATGATTTCAGCAATGGCATAACTGAGTTCAACATTGTATCCCGCCGGATTACCTTCTTCATCGGTAAATTCATAAGGGGGGTAGTTATAGTCGGCGGCAATGTGAACCACTCGCTTTTGCTGGCCTTGTCCGTTAGGTCCAGGGCGTTCAATGGACCATGCGGATTGGGTCACCAGTAAAGAGAGCAATAGCCAGAGCAAAGGGTGTTTCATCTGTACAAATAATCTACAAAAATCAGAAGAACAGGCATCTTAGCGGCTCTTAAAAGGAAAGAGAAGTCATGAGTTTTTAGGTCTGAAAAGTGCTCTATAACTTTTGTTATAAATATAAAAAACGTTATAACCCCTCTCAGAATCCCCGAAGAATCTACCCTTGGCTTATGAATGCGAGGATTTAACCGGGAGGCCTATAACAAAAGTTATAGGTATTCGGGCCTTGAAAAAGACCATTTTAATTAAATATTTTCTTTTAAAATCAATGTTTTATATTGGTTTTATGGTGGTTGGCACCATACTTGCCATATTCACCTCGTTTTTGACGATTTTATAACAAAAAAATGACATTACGAGGAATTCTCAATGAAAAACGCACTGCTTAAAACAGCACTTGTTTCTGCGTTTGCAGCCACTTCTACTTTTGCTATGGCGGCTGAATCACAATTCGTATCCATCGGTACTGGCGGTGTAACAGGGGTTTACTACCCAGCAGGTGGTTCTATCTGTCGTATGCTGAACAAAGACCGTAAAGAACACGGAATTCGTTGTTCTGTAGAATCTACGGGCGGTTCTGGTTACAACGTGAACAGCATTCGCGCTGGTGAGCTTGAATTCGGTGTGGCTCAGTCTGACGTTCAAGCGGCTGCTTTGGCTGGTAAAGGTCAGTTCCAAGACAACCCATTCCCAGAGCTTCGTTCTGTCTTCTCTTTGCACCCAGAGCCGATTCACCTAATGGCTCGTGCGGATTCCGGCATTCAGTCTTTTGATGACTTGGAAGGCAAACGTGTGAACATCGGCAACCCAGGCTCAGGTAACCGTTCTATGATGGAACTACTGATGTCTGAGAAAGGTTGGACCACGGATAACTTCGCGTTCGCTGCTGAGCTTAAGTCTTCAGAAATGGCTCAAGCCCTATGTGATGACAAGTTCGATGTGACAATCTTCGTAGCAGGTCTGCCAAACGGTTCTGCACAAGAAGCGACGACCACTTGTGATGTGCGCATGATTCCTCTAACGGATGAAACGTCTTTGAATGTACAGAAAAAACACTCTGAATTCTCTCAGGCAGTGATTCCAGGTGGCATGTACAACGGCAACCCAAATGACGTTGTGACATTCGGCCCGAAAGCAACCATCGTGACGTCTGCGAACGTTTCAGACAAAGTGGTATACGAAATGACCAAGGCTGTGTTTGAGAACTTTGGGTCTTTCAAGCGTCTTCACCCTGCGTTTGCACCGCTTCAGCCAGTAGAAATGGTGCACTCTTCTTTGGTAGCGCCTTTGCACCCTGGTGCTGAGAAATACTACCGCGAGCAAGGTTTGATTAAGTAATCCCTAACCCTTAATCACACGCAGTTTGCTCATAAAAAGCGCCAACGTCCGTTGGCGCTTTTACTCCTTTAAATTTGTTTGGATACGCTTATGTCGACCCATACCTCTCAAACACTGGATACCGATAAGCTGGACGAAATGGTAGCCGAAGCGGATACCGGAAAACGCGCTCCCACGGGCCGTATAGCGCTTGCGTTGCTGTTTCTATTACCTCTGTGTTGGTCTTTGTTTCAGCTATGGATTGGCTCACCTTTGCCATCTCAATTTGGTTTTGGCTTTTTAAATGACACCCAGTCTCGCGCTTTACACCTTGCCTTTGCCGTGAGTCTTGCTTTCCTAGCTTTCCCTGCCTTCAGTGGTAGCCCTGCCCATAGAATCCCATGGCTGGATTATGCCTTTGCCTTAGTGGGAGCGTTTTGTGCGGCGTATTTATTTTTATTTAACGACGAACTGGCTATGCGTCCAGGCTTGCCAACGACCCTAGATCTTGTGGTGGCTGGAGCCGGTTTATTGCTGACTTTGGAAGCGGCTCGTCGTTCTTTAGGACCACCGTTGATGATGGTGGCCATTTTCTTCCTCTTGTATGTGTTCTTTGGCGACTCTTCTTGGTTGCCTGAGATTTTGCGTTGGAAAGGTGCTTCTTTTGAAAAAGCCATGACCCATATGTGGCTGACCACGGAAGGTGTGTTTGGTATCGCCCTAGGGGTATCGTCAGGCTTTGTATTCTTATTCGTTTTGTTTGGTGCCTTGCTGAACCAAGCGGGAGCCGGTAACTACTTTATTCAAGTAGCGTTTGCCTTACTTGGGCACATGCGCGGCGGCCCAGCGAAAGCGGCGGTATTGTCTTCTGCTATGACGGGTCTGATTTCCGGTTCGTCCATCGCCAATGTGGTGACCACAGGAACCTTCACCATTCCTTTGATGAAGAAGGTGGGCTTTAGCCCTGAGAAAGCCGGTGCGGTAGAAGTGTCGTCTTCGGTCAATGGCGTGATCATGCCGCCAGTGATGGGGGCGGTTGCTTTCTTGATGGTTGAGTACGTAGGCATTCCCTATATTGAGGTCGTAAAACACGCCTTTTTGCCTGCCACGATTTCATACATTGCCCTATTGTATATTGTGCATTTGGAAGCGTTAAAAGCCGACATGCGTGGCTTGCCCCGCGTGACACCTGCCCGTCCTTGGAAAATTGCGATCCTACGCAGTGGCATCATATTGTCGAGCATGATGATCTTAGCCGGAGCATTGTATTACTTCGTTTTGGGTATCAAGTGGGTGCTAGGAGACTGGTCAAACATTGGTTTGCTGGCGCTTGTGGTCGGTGGCTATATCGGTCTTCTATATGTGTCGGCGAAGAGCAAAGACTTGGACATGGAAACCACCGAAGGGGCCATTGTTAAGTTGCCTGTGTTTGCAGACATTTATCGCGCTGGCCTGTACTACCTAGTTCCTCTGATTGTGTTGATCTGGTTCCTAATGGTCGAACGCAAATCTCCCGGTTTGTCGGCGTTTTGGGCGAGTATGTTGATGGCCTTTATTTTGGTCACGCAAAAACCGCTCAAGGCGTGGTTCCGTTCCCAGCAAAACATCAAAGACCAATGGCAGCAGGGTGCTTGGGATCTGATAGAAGGTTTGATTACCGGTGCTCGCAACATGATTGGTATCGGTGTCGCCACGGCGACCGCGGGTATTATCGTGGGCACAGTGACCTTGACGGGTGTCGGTCAAGTCATGGCGGAGTTCGTTGAGTTGCTGTCAGGGGGCATCTTGATAGTGATGCTGTTGATGGTGGCGTTGATCTCCTTGATCTTGGGGATGGGACTTCCCACCACAGCGAACTACATTGTTGTGTCGTCTTTGATGGCCAGTGTCGTCGTGGAGCTTGGGGCACAATCTGGCCTGATTGTGCCTATGATCGCTATTCATATGTTTGTGTTTTATTTCGGCATCATGGCCGATGTGACACCGCCTGTGGGTCTTGCATCTTTTGCGGCGGCTGCCGTGTCGGGTGGTGATCCGATTAAGACAGGTTTTACGGCGTTCTTCTATTCCATGCGTACGGCACTGTTACCCTTCTTATTCATCTTTAATACGGATCTGTTGTTGATCGATGTGACTTGGTGGCAGGGCATTATCGTGTTCTTTGTGGCCTTGGCTGCCATGTTGATCTTCGCGGCGGCGACTCAGGGGTACTTCTTTGCCCGCAGTAAACATTGGGAAAGTGCCGTGCTATTGCTGGTGGCATTTACCTTGTTCCGCCCAGGTTTCTGGCTCGATCAGATCACGCCTCCCCATGAACACTACGCTGGTTCTCAGTTGATGTCCTACATCGAAGAGCATCCAAACATGGAGAATGTACGTTTGGCGGTAGAAGGTGAAAACCTAGACGGCCGCTGGATCGAAACCACAGTGAGTTTGCCTTTGGCGGCAACCGGCGATGCAGGGAGTCGTTTGTACGAGGGTGCAGGCCTAGAATTACGTGACGAAGATGGTCGCTTGTACATCGATAATCTAGCGTTTGGCGGTGTCGCTGAACAAATGAAACTGGATTTTGATTGGGAAGTGACAGGGTTTGATGTTGAGAACGATCGACCTGCTAAAGAGTGGTTCTTCGTTCCTGCGTTCCTGCTGGTGTTGTGGATCATTCGACGCCAGAAAAAGCGAGCTGCGCAATAGTCTACGCAGCGTTTAACCGAGGCCTTTGGCCTCGGTTTTTTTATGCCATATGAGTTTGGAGGGTGATGTGAATATTGTGCAAACCTTTATCTTTGATGAAGCGGGTCGAAATATGGGCAGCTATTCCAATGCGCAGCCCGTTGCGTTCTCAGAGCATTTTTCTATGCTGAAAGCCTATGCGTCTAAATCCAGCATGCTGACTAATTTAGCCAAGGTGTCGGAAATGGCTGCCAGCGTCATGTTGGAGTTAAATGGTAAAACCCATCTGGCGTCCATTCGGCGCATCCGCTCTAACCAAGATCTGTTCATTGTGGATGTTTACGGTTAACGTTGGCGTGGTTTTAAACCGTGATTAGGTTTGTATTGTGCAGGCGCATAGCCTCTATCAATGCCTTCGTAGCGAAGTTTTTCATGTTTGCTGCTTCGACCAGAGACCCGTGCTCGCCAGTTGCGAAAGCTGTTTGGTTTCAAGGTTGTACGCATCAAAGAAATGACTTCTTTTTCCGCTAAGCCATATTCTCTTTGGATTGCTTCGAAGGGCGTTCGATCTTCCCAGGCCATTTCGATAATACGTGATAGGTGTTCATCTTGATGGCTGTTCAATAGAGTGTCTGAGGATGTGCTCATAGTAACGTAGGCTTCCAGCGGTTAGGTGTCTGGTGTTACGACTAAGACAGCGCGGTGGATCTATAAAAAAAGCCGCATAAGCGGCTTTTTATCAGTCTAGCTAGACAATTATTTGTAGCTTAAGCAGGTGTCCACTTCGTTAGCAGCGCCTAAGACTACGGCTACGCGTTGGTGAATGCCTTCCGGTTGGATATCCAGGATGCGCTCAGAGTGTGTAAAGGCTTTACCGCCTGCTTGTTCTAACAGCATACCCATAGGGTTGGCTTCGTACATGAGACGCAGTTTGCCCGGTTTGCTTGGGTCTTTCTTGTCCCATGGATAAATGAAGATACCACCTCGGCACAGGATACGGTGTACATCACCCACCATAGCCGCCACCCAGCGCATGTTAAAGTTCTTTTCACGGGGGCCTTCTTTGCCAGCCACCAAATCTGTTACATAGCTTTGCATGGCGTCAGACCAGAAACGCTGGTTTGACATATTGATGGCGAACTCTTGGGTTTCTGGCGCAACTTGTACGTTGGCTTGGGTCAAGATGAATTCGCCCTTATCAACGTCTAAGGTAAACATGTTGACACCATCGCCAGTAGAGAAAACCAACATGGTTGATGGGCCGTATAACACATAGCCTGCCGCCACTTGGTTTTTACCTGGCTGTAGAAAATCGGCTTCTGTTGCTGGCTCAGTACCGGTTTGGCGATACACTGAAAAAATGGTGCCAACCATGGAGTTGATGTCGATATTAGAAGAACCATCCAATGGGTCGAAGGCGATCAAGTACTCACCATCCGTATTGGCTGGGACAATATCGTCTTCTTCTTCGGAAGCAATGGCGCGAACGGTTGGTGAGGCAAACAGAGCGCTTTTTAGCATGTTGTTGGAGATGACATCGAGCTTTTTCTGCTCTTCCCCTTGAACGTTTTCATTGCCCGCCATGCCAAGAATACCGGCTAGGGAGCCTTTTTTCAGAGCGCTAGAAATTTCGATGCAGGTTTGTGTTGTGACAGACAAGAGTTCCTGCAATGATGCGGAAGTTGAGCCAGACGCTAAGAACTGAGAGAGGCTTTGCATAGCATGGGATCCTTTTTTATAAGTTCGTTCTGATTAAATTATGCCATCGCCGCAGGGTTCCGTCAGCCAACTGTTGTCAAAAAACGGATAAATATGAACCACTCAGGGGTTCAAAAGTAAAAGAAGAGAGCACTATGGATTATTTACTGCATTACCTAAAGCTGGATGGAAAGGGCGGCGCAGAGCGTTTATCGACCCTGCCAACGGACATTCCAACGGAAGGTTCCCACTGGGTTCACATGGACTGCACCTCAGATGACGGCCGTGCTTGGTTGGATAATATTGACAGCATTCCTGAAACCGCAGTGGACGAGTTGTTTGCAGATGAAACTCGCCCCCGTACAGTGAAGATGGGGCAGGGAGTGTTGGTCATTCTTCGAGGAGTGAACCTAAACCCGGACTCAGACCCCTCAGACATGGTGGCCTTGCGCATGTGGATCACGCCCAATTTTGTGATCACTACTCGCCGTCGTAAGTTGCTATCTGTGGTGGATCAAGTGCAGCGTCTTGACCAAAAAGAAGGTGCTGAAAACATCGCCGACTTGGTTACCACTCTGACTCATACATTGACTGGCCGCATGGCTGGGGTCATTGATACGTTGGAAGACACCCTAGCGGACCTAGAAGAGCAAATGAGTGAGCAAGTCATGCCAGAACAACGTGCTGTGCTGGTGGAGCGCCGTTTGCAAACCGTGCGTCTGCGTCGTTTCCTTGTGCCACAAAAAGAGGCCATCGCTCGCTTGCCAAACGAAGTGCAAAACTGGATGACCAAAGATCAGCTGGCGGACATCCAGGAGTCTGCCAACGACATTACTCGCTACGTGGAAGCCTTAGAATCCCTGCGAGAACGTTGCTTGTTGATGCAAGAGGAGTTCGCGAACCATCAGGCAGAGAAGATGAATGCCCGTATGTATGTGCTTTCGATCCTTTCGGGGATTTTCATGCCGTTGGGCTTTTTGACGGGTTTATTTGGTATCAACGTTGGCGGTTTGCCGGGGGTTGAAAATGGCAGTGCCTTTTGGATTTTCGTGGGTGTCTTAGTGCTGATGGGCTTGGCCCAGTACGTCATCATGCGTAAGAGTCGCTGGTTCTAGCTTTCGTCGTTAGCTAGTTTGAGTATTTGTTGTCTTTGCAGTTGGCTAAGTCTCGATAATTATTTTCCGCTCTACGAGCAAGCTCTAGAAGTCGCTGAAAAATAACATCGAGCTTAGCCTGATAAGGCTGTACAAAGAAATAGGTGGCTAGGACTTAACAATTACTTTCCGTTCCACGAGCAAGCTCTAGAAGTCACTGGAAAATAACGTTGAGTCCTATCCAGATAAGGCAGCAGAGCAATATTTGGACGGTCTAGCACTGGAAGCACATTTTTGGAGTTGAGTTCCGATTCGTTTGAAGCGATCTCTTGAACGTGTTCGTGGAGCGCAAAACGAATCGGGGCTCAACCCAGTCAATCACCGTGCATTAAAGCTAGGCTTTGATGGTTTTTACACCGGATTGGGTGCCTAGTAGCAAAACGTTGGCAGGGCGGGCAGCGAATAGGCCGTTTGTGACCACACCAACGATGCTGTTGATTTGGTTTTCCAACGTCACTGGGTCCACGATTTCAAGGTTGTATACGTCTAGGATGTGACAACCGTTGTCTGTCACTACGCCTTCACGGTACACAGGATCGCCCCCAAGTTTAACCAATTCACGGGCTACGTAGCTGCGAGACATGGGGATAACTTCTACTGGTAGAGGGAAGTCCCCAAGTACTTTTACTAGCTTAGACTCGTCTGCAATACACACAAACTCTTCTGAACAGGCCGCCACGATTTTTTCGCGGGTCAAGGCTGCACCGCCACCTTTGATCAAATGCAGTTGATCATTGGACTCGTCGGCGCCGTCCACATAGACGCGAATGCTGCTTACAGAGTTCAAGTCATAGACTGGGATGCCATGGCCTTTTAAGCGCTCAGCAGAGGCTTCAGAGCTGGCAACTGTGCCATCAAAAAGGTGTTTATGCTTGGCCAGTTCATCAATGAATTTGTTGGCGGTTGAGCCCGTACCAACACCAACAATGGTGTCTTCTTCTAAAAGCGGAAGGATGTGCTCAACGGCGGCTTCAGCGACTGCTTGTTTTAATTCGTCTTGCGTCATGCTGGGTAAACCTGTGGTTTGTTATGAGAGTAATAGTGTTGCCCGGAGGCGGGGTCATTATAGTCAGTTAATTTGGCCATTGTTACCCCTGTGGGATGAAGTTGCGCTGTTCGGGTAAAAACCGTTCAAATCCCGCCTCAAGCTTTGCTCATGGTCGGTGGAAGGAGTATATTGCTGATTCATTTTTTGGCCGAGTAATACAACTAACGCCGCGGCTAAACGGCGTCTCTTTGCGGAGAATTAAGCAGGAATGACTATGCCCCACACAATCATTAAGAAAATTCTACAGGCACCCGTCTATGACGTTGCCGTAGAAACACCCGTTTCCCGAGCCACACAATTGTCTGAGCGCTTGGGTAACGACATTATTTTGAAGCGAGAAGATTTACAGCCTGTGTTCTCGTTTAAGATTCGTGGGGCGTACAACAAGATTATTCAGTTGTCTGCAGAAGAACGTGCGAAGGGTGTGATCGCGGCGTCTGCAGGCAACCATGCTCAAGGTTTGGCGTTGGCTGCGAAGAAGCTAGGCATTAAAGCGACGATCGTGATGCCTGAGACCACGCCAGACGTGAAAGTAAACGCCGTACGTGCCCGTGGCGCGGAAGTGGTGTTGGCGGGGGATGCCTTTGATGCAGCGTTTGCCAAGTCCCAAGAAATCATGGCGCAAACGGGCCAAGTGTATGTTCACCCGTTTGATGACTTAGATACCATCGCTGGACAAGGCACCATTGGTATGGAGTTGTTGCGTCAGATCGAAGGGGACATCGATGCTGTCTTTATCCCTGTAGGTGGCGGTGGTCTGATCGCTGGGGTTGCAGCTTACATCAAATACCTGCGTCCAGAGATCAAAATTATCGGTGTTGAGCCTACCGATGCGGCTTGTCTAAAAGTCGCTCTGGAGACTGGCAAGCCTACGCGCTTGGCGCAAGTGGGTATCTTTGCGGAAGGGGTAGCGGTTGCTGAGATTGGTAAAAACACCTTTGAAATCGCTAAAGAGTGCGTGGATGAGGTGATTACGGTAAGTACCGACGAAATGTGTGCCGCCATCAAAGACATTTACGACGATACCCGTGCGATCACAGAGCCAGCAGGGGCCTGTGCCTTAGCGGGTCTGAAAAAGTACATTGAGCGAGAAAATGCCCAAGGTCAGCGTTTGGTTGCGATTAACTCTGGTGCGAACGTTAACTTCGACCGTCTTCGTCACGTATCTGAGCGGGCGGAGTTAGGTGAAAAACGCGAAGCGATTTTTGCGGTACGCATTCCTGAGTCTCCAGGCAGTTTTAAAGATTTCTGTCAGGCGTTGGTAGGCCGTTCTATTACCGAGTTCAACTACCGTTACAGCGACGAGAAAGAAGCGGTGATCTTTGTGGGGGTTGCTCTTGGCGGTTCGCCGCACAGCCGTGAAGAGTTGATGCAGGATCTTAAGGACTACGAGATCGTTGACCTGACAGATGACGAAACGTCCAAAGTGCACGTGCGTCATATGATTGGCGGTCACTTGCGCAGTGAAAAGGGCGAGCTGCTGTACAGTTTTGAATTCCCGGAGCGCCCTGGAGCCCTGTTGAAATTCTTGAACACCCTTGGTGGCCAATGGAATATTTCCATGTTCCATTACCGTAACCACGGTGATGCCTACGGCCGAGTGTTAGTCGGACTACAAGCGGTGGGAGAGGAAACGGATGTGACCCGTTATCTGGACGAATTGGGCTACCCATACCAAGACGAAAATGATAACCCTGCGTGTAAGCTGTTTTTTCGCTAAATAGGCTAAAATCGGTTATCATAGCGTCAACTTCAAATAACCTTACAACCCTCTGGCGAGCCTCTTGCCAGAGGGTTGTATGATTCTGATTATGGGTTTTCTGTGAATATTCAAACGTTATTAAATCAGCGTATCCAAGCGGCTATGGTCGCAGCGGGCGCGTCTGAGGATGCACCTGCACTCGTGCGTCAGTCGGCAAAAGTTCAATTCGGTGACTACCAAGCAAATGGCATTATGGGGGCGGCTAAAAAGATCGGCACTAACCCTCGTGAGTTCGCAGCTAAGGTCTTGGAGCAACTGGATGTCTCGGATGTGGCTGAGAAAGTCGAAATTGCTGGCCCAGGTTTTATTAACATCTTTTTGAAAAATGAATGGCTAGGTGCCACGTTAGCGGATCTTCGTGACAGTGATCGTTTGGATGTGGCTGTGGTGGCAGACCCTCAAACGGTGGTGGTGGACTACTCTGGTCCAAACCTTGCCAAAGAAATGCACGTGGGTCATTTACGCTCTACTGTGATCGGTGATGCGGTGGTGCGTACCCTTGAGTTTCTAGGTCATAAAGTGGTTCGTCAAAACCACGTAGGCGACTGGGGTACTCAGTTCGGCATGTTGCTGGCCTACATGGAGCGTCTGCGTTCTCAAAATTCTGAAATCAGCATGGCATTGTCGGATCTAGAGTCTTTTTACCGTGAAGCCAAGATCTGCTTTGACGAAGACGAAGCCTTTTCTGTACGTGCCCGTGAGTTAGTGGTTTCCTTGCAGTCTGGCGATGCGGAGTGCTTGAAGCTTTGGAATGAATTCATCGAAGTTTCTTTGCAGCACTGTGAAGAGACTTACCAAATGTTAGGGGTGTCTCTGGCCCGTAAAGATGTGATGCCAGAAAGTGCCTACAACGAAGACTTACCAAATGTTATCAAAGATTTGGACGCACAAGGTCTGATCAAAGATGACCAAGGCGCTAAGTGTGTCTTCCTAGAAGAATTTGCCAATAAAGACGGCGACATCACGCCGATCATTGTGCAGAAAACCGGCGGCGGTTTCCTTTACGCCACCACTGACCTTGCAGCATTGCGTTACCGTCAGGGCACTTTAGGTGCAGACCGCGTGCTGTACTTTGTGGATGCTCGTCAATCCTTGCACTTCCAGCAGATGTTTACCTTGTCTCGCAAAGCAGGCTTTGTGAAACCAGACACCAGCCTTGAGCACATGCCCTTTGGCACCGTGATGGGTAGCGATGGTAAGCCATTTAAAACCCGTTCTGGTGGTGTGGCGAAGCTTTCTGCCTTGCTTGAAGAAGCGCAAGAGCGTGCCTTCCAATTGGTGGCTTCTAAGAATCCAGACATGTCCGAAGAAGAGCAGCGCAACATTGGCCGTGTGGTCGGTGTGGCTTCGGTTAAGTATGCAGACTTGTCGAAAAACCGTACCTCCGATTATGTGTTCAACTGGGACAACATGTTGAGCTTTGAAGGCAACACAGCGCCTTACTTGTTGTACGCATACTCTCGTGTTGCCAGCATTGTGCGCCGTTCAGAGATGGACGTAGCAAACTTTAAAGCTGAGATTAAAGTGGTTGAAGATCAAGAGCGCGCCTTGGCGGTGAAGCTTTGCCAGTTTGAAGAAGCCATCCAGCAGGTGATCAACGACGGTATGCCACATTTCTTGTGTGCTTACTTGTACGAGCTTGCGGGCATTTTTATGAGCTTCTACGAGGCTTGCCCGATTTTGAATGCGGAAGACGAGCTGAAGTTCAGCCGCTTGCAGTTGGCGCTGAATACGGCTTCTACTTTGAAGCAAGGTTTAGAACTACTCGGCATCGAAACGCTAGAGCGTATGTAAACCAGCGGAATATCGCGTTTAAAAAGCCCGATCATGTTGCCATGATCGGGCTTTTTTATGGGCTTAATCTGTGATCATTATGGGGGTCAAATGATGGCGCTCAGCAGCGTTGGCTAAGCGGCCATCCTGCTTGATGTCTTTGACGAAGGCATCCATACGCTCTAGCCAAATATCATCGCCTTTCGCCACTGCATAAGCGTATTCAAACTGTTCCGTTTTACCCGGTGGGGGGAGCAAAGCAGCCCAGTCGTAGATATTAATCATTTTCTGACCATAGGGGTAATCGGTGATGAATACGTCTGCGCGACCGGAGAGTACTTCGACTTCACGTTCGTTGGGTTTCAGTACCGTGGTAAGCGTGGCGTGTTTGAGGCTTTTGCGCATGGCGTTTTCCATGTAGGTGCCTTGCTGCACGCAAACGATGACCCCTTTTTGATCGATGTCTTTCCAGCTTTTTATAAATGGGTGGTGAATGGTCGCGACAGCGTACATATTGCTGGCAAGATAAGGCTGGGTGAACTGTACGCGTTCCCGTCTTGCCGCCGTATCGCCTACACCAAACATGGCCACATCGCATTGCTGGCTTTCTAAATCCCCCATAAAGCGGCCAAAGTGGGTCATGACGTAGTGCACCTCTACCCCTAAATCTGCCGCTAGGGCTTTGCTTAGGTCAATGTCGATCCCTTCCAGTTGCTGGGTGCGGGGACTAAGGTAGGTGATGGAGAAATAGTCCGGCCAGATGCAAACATTAACGGCCCCGCGCTCGAAGATCCTTTTTAATGTGGGGCTTTCTCCTGCAAAAGAGAGGCTGCCCACTAGCAAGAGGAGCCCCAAAAATAAAGTCTTTCCTGTGGTTCTTACCGACATATGTCAACACTCCATTATCCGTTAAACGATAAGCTACGCTTATTATGCCGAGTTTTATAAATGGCGAACTGATCTAGGTTAAGAATTTTGCTGATACGACTTACTAATTTTGCTTTCCCCCGAACTGTTATGGTGATCGCTATGTTACTGGTGATACTCATGATGGCGGTGGGCTTACAAAAGATGCTTGAGCGGGGCCATGAACGGGCCTTGGCTGAGCAGTCAGAAACCAGCTCGTCCTTAGCGTTTGCCTTGGAAGACTCTACCGTGCGTTCTGTCCAAGCAGTGATCGGTGCACTGGAAACCATCGCGGAGAATGCAGGAGAGCGCTCCGCCACACTGGATACGATTAAAAGCCGCTTTTTACGCGGTATGCCCCAGCTACGTTACATTGATATTGTGCCGTTAGATGAGGCCGGAGCTTGTACGCGTCGTTTATCCAATACAGAGGTGCTGTTTTTACCCGCCCAGTCGGGACGTTTTTGGGGGGACTCAGCCGATATTCAAGGGTTAACTTATTGGCCTATTTGTGTACCTTATCGTATCCAAAATGAGATCGCAGGTTATGTGATTGGTTCGGTGAATTTGAACTATTACACAGGTTTGTTTCAGGCAGTGTCTAATAATCAGCGACAGGTGGCCTTGTACTTGTTCAGCGGTGAGAAGGTTGTTGGAGAAGGGGACGCTAATATGTCTCCCGTGCTGAGAGAACGGCTACTTGAGCGCTCATGGGGCGAGTTACGATCCCATGATACTCAGGGAGAGTATCTTGAAAGTTATCGGGGAGCCTCCTTTTATCCGTTAATTATATCCATTCGATCTTATAACCAAGATGCGTTAGACAATTGGCTCCATGATGCCCGGCTCGTGCGTAGCATTTTTTCTGTGTTAGCGATTTTGCTGTTCATGATGCTCGCCATGTATTTGATGTTCAAGCATCACAGGGACAAGGTGCAAGGGGATAATCACTTACTGAGTATGGCAATTCGCAGTGCGGCGAATGCCATCTTTATTACTGACCCAAAAGGGCGTATTGAGTGGGTGAATGAGGCTTTTACTACGCTGACAGGATATCGTCTTGCCGAGGTGCGTCATCGCACTCCGCGGATTTTAAACTCAGGTTTCCATGACAAACCTTTTTTTACCCAGCTTTGGCAAACCATTTCTAATGGCCAAAACTGGCGCAATGAGTTGGTCAATCGCCACAAAAGTGGTCAGTTCATCACGGTGGAACAAACGGTAACCCCTATTTTAGATAATAAGGGAGACATTACCCACTTTATCGCTGTTCATGAGGATGTCACGGCACGTAAAGAAGTGGAGCAGCAAGTGCTCTATATGGCACGCCATGATGACCTGACAGGGCTTACCAACCGTCGTTACTTTGAGCAGTGTCTTGAAGATCGGGTAGTTGATCGCCAGCACGGACAGATCGCTCTGTTGTTTATAGACTTAGATCGCTTCAAAGACATTAACGATACCCTTGGACATGAGGCGGGAGATGTTCTGCTTAAGCGGGTGGCCAATACCCTGAGTCGACTGATGCCCGATGAAACCCTACTGTCGCGGTTGGGTGGGGATGAATTTGCTTTATTCCTTCATCCAGTGGGCAGTGAGGCTCAGATTCATTCCTTAGCAAAGAACATTGTTTCGGCCCTAGCCACTCCGTTTGAGTTTAAAGGTACTACCTTCGCGGTGAGCTGCAGTGTCGGGGTTGCCATGTCTGATATTGACTGTATTGATGCGTCATCTCTGCTACGACAAGCGGATCTAGCCATGTACCGGGCCAAACATGCAGGGAAAAACACCTACCGCTTCTTTGATGAAACCATGGACGAGCGAATGCAGCGACGTGTTGCGATTCAACAATATGTTGAGGAAGCTCTTCAGGATCCTAAGCAACTGATGTTGTATTACCAGCCTCAATTGGAAGGGGCGCAGCAATCTATCAGTGGTGTAGAAGTGTTATTACGTTGGCAACGGCAAGGGGAGTGGCTGTCGCCTGCAGAGTTTATTCCTATTTTGGAAGACAGTGGTCAGATCGTGGAGCTTGGACGCTGGGTAATGGAATCTGCTTTGGTGCAGATGGCAGACTGGCTACATCGAGGAGTCTATGTAGGGGAGCTGTCCATCAACTTGTCAGCGGTACAATTATCCAGTTCAGATGTGGCGCTAGAATTGATCCAATTGATGGAATACTACGACATTCCTTCGAGCCGTGTTGCGGTGGAATTTACGGAAACCACTTTAATGGTGCGTTCTGCTCAACTGACCCGTAATCTCGCTACTTTGCGTGCGCACCAGATAAAAATTGCGGTGGATGATTTCGGCACTGGGTATTGTTCCTTGAGTTACTTAAGAGAGCTGGAGGCTAATTACCTGAAAATTGATCAGTCTTTTGTAAAAGGGATTGGCGAGATTGAATCTGACGAATGTATTGTCAGCGCCACCATTGCCATGGCAAAGGGGCTTAATATGCATGTGATCGCTGAAGGGGTTGAGACACAGCAGCAAGCTCAGTACTTGGTGCAACATGGATGCGATTTTCTGCAGGGGTATGGTTTTGCACACCCTATGCCCGCAGAGGCTTTAGAAACTTGGTTAATCAAACATGCCCAGCACAAGGGACTGAGCAAGGCCCAGTGAAGACGTGATTTAAAGTGAAACCAAATGAAAATCATTGCTAACCCGTTAGGCTATTGCTAAGGTGCTTCCATTGACAGGATGTCAGGCTCATAAGAGTGATGGATTACCCAACTGAAATTTTTGCGGATTTCCCCTATGCGCTGTTCAAATCCTTAGCGTGCAATCATCCTCCTTGCGTTCTTTTCGTCCTGTTCAAATATCCCAATATTAGTGCCACGTTTGCTGTGATTCTAGAGGCACTTAGGCTCCAGTCTATCGATGATAGAGAAACATCATAAGGACGTTGGGTTAAACCGGGATTGGTTTATTCGTTAATCTAAAGGAGGCATGGATGCTTCGCTATTTGGTTCTTGTTTTAGCGGTCTTTCTCTCAGTGCAGGTAAAGGCTTCCCCGCAATTCGTTAAGAGCTTGCATAATATCGATGAATATCGGTTAAACAACGGCTTGACGATTCTCTTAGCCCCTGATGAAAGCAAACAAATTATTCATCTTGATTTGGTCTATCTCTCAGGCAGTTTGTCCGATCCTGAGGCGCTGCCAGGTCTGGCGCATTTTCATGAGCATATGATGTTCAAAGGGACACAAAAGCGTACCAAAGAGGAGCTTTTACAGGGACTACAAGAGCGGGGTATTCAGTTTAATGCCTCCACCAGCTATGACCGAGTGCGCTATACGGCCACCCTCAGCTCGAATTATCAGTCCCTTGATTACCTACTAGAGCTTGAAGCCGAACGTATGGCGATGCCGAACTTTACGGAGTCAGATCTCGCCTCTGAATTAGAGGTCGTACGTCAAGAAATTGCCCAATCAGAAAATGACGCCTCGACCATATTATTCAAAAAAATGATGGAGGCAGCCTGGGGAAATAAGCTTTATGGACGATCTGTTATTGGCGAATATGAGGCCTTGAGGTCAGTGACGCCTGAAGATATGCAGGCGTTCCATCGCCATTATTATCGCCCTGACAATGCGGTACTTGTGCTCACAGGTGGTTTTGAAAAGCACAGAGTGCTGGAGTCGATAGCCCGCCACTTTGCAGCCATTGAACGCCCTAAGGCTAGCATCCCTGTGGTGGAGTACGTCCCTGCCAATGAGCAAGGCAGTACTTTCGAAGTCCATCAGGGGGACTATGACATTTTAAACATCAGCTTTGAGTTACCGCCTGCGAAAGGAGAGCGCTTTGCGTCTTTGGCACTCATTGGCGACTTATTGGCAGGGGAGCCCCATGGGCGCCTATATCAGTCCCAAGTCATGGAAGGTATGGCTCTGACTGTCTATGCTGCGCCTATGCCTTTTAAGTGGGGCGGGCAATTTATGATGGGGGCCATGCCGTATCCTGATCAGTCTCGTCAAACCGTACAGGAAGACCTTCTTGAGCAGTTTACCCAGCTGCTCACCACTCCGGTGTCACAGCAAGAGCTAGAGCGGGTGCAAACCAATCGCCAAGCCTTGATAAAAGCTGTTTTCACAGAGCCTGCGAGTTTGTCGGATATGTTGGCAGAGACAGTTCCTTTTGGGGATTGGGAAGCGTCCATGCGCCTCGAAGAGGTGATTCAAAATTTAACGCCGGAAGACCTGCAACGTCACTATTTTTCCCTTTTCGCTGGGAAACAACCCATCGTGGGTCATCTTTTTCCTCAGCAGGGGGGCTCGTCCCCAGCTCTCGTAATGGCTCCGAGCCAAACCGAACTGGAGGTCAACGACTTTGAGCCTGAGGTGGATGAAAATACACCTGTTGAACCGTTTGATGTGGCGGTACTGGAGACAAAGGCGCAGGAAGTAGAGCGCACGATACAACGGGATCAATTACACAACGGCATGAAAGTAGCGCTACGTCCCATGCCAGATAGCAAAGATTTAGTCCGCGGCAGGATGAATCTGCGTTTTGGTACTTTAGAGAGTATGGAAGGTACTCAGGCGGTGCGTGATATCACATCTATGTTGTTGATCCGTGGGACGCAAGATCACACTTATCAAGAAGTGGTGGATAAGCTAAATCGTTTAGAGAGCAGTTTAGAGATGACCTCTCAAGGGTCTCGGCTGGTAGTGGATTTTGCGAGTCCGGCGCAAAACCTTGATGAACTGCTGGAATTGATAGCAGAGGTTTTAAAAGAACCGGCCTTCCCTGAGAGAGAGTTTGAGTTTATCAAACGTCAGCAAGTGCAGCTCTGGCAACGCCCCATTACTCATCCATCGGAACTCGCTGTAAATGCTCTCTTGCAATATAGCCAGCAAGATTATAGCACTTATGACCCCCGTCGTAATTTGCCTCCCAGTGACTATTTAGCTTTGCTAGAGCCCCTAACGTTGGAAGAGGTTAAGAATTTTTATCAGTCCTCCTATGGCGCTCAGTATGGGGAAGTGGCACTCACAGGTAACTTTGATCCTGAGCACTTAAAGGGCACCCTGAATACCTTGTTTGGCAGTTGGATGAGTCAGTCGGAGTATGAGCCAATCGTCAGCTCGCACCAAGAACTGGAGCCAGTGCGCAAGGTGATTAAAGGCGGAGAGACGGCCGGATACTATATCAGCCGAGTGAATTTCCCCATGTCTACTCAAGACTCAGAGTACCCAGCGGTACAGATAATGGAAGACATTCTAGGCCACAACCCTTTGTCCTCACGACTGGCCCATAGGATTCGTCAACAAGAGCAACTGGCATACGGCGTGCGTAGTAGCTTACGGGTTCCTTATACTGGAGATCAGGCCTACATCAATGTTTATGGGGACTTTCCTATCGGGCAGGGGGGGCGCTATGCAGACACGGTCAAAGCAGAAATGGATCGATTGACCCGAGCAGGGGTGTCCCAGAGAGAGTTGGATCTGGCCAAGAATAGTTTGCTCAGCCGTCGTCAAAAATCCATTGAAACAGAGCAGGGGGTGGTGAATTTAATGGCAAGACAATTGTATTACGGAACCACTACAGAGAATTGGACTCGCCACAATGAAAAATTGGTTAAGGTGACCCTAGGGGATGTGAAACAAGCCGCCCTAAAATACTTAAACTCGGAGCAGCTCGTGGAAATCATCGTGGACCCTAGTTAACCAAGCCACTCGTAACAAGATCCCCTCTAATCAAACAGCTTAGCTTTGACTGGGCTGTTTGTTTAAAAATCCCTGTACGGGTCATGGCAAATGGTGTCTGGAGTTGTTGGCTTAAACTGAAATAGTTTTTGTTCATCTAAAGGAGGCATGGATGCTTCGGTATATGACTTTTATCTTATTCGCTTTTATCTCTGTACAGGTGAAAGCTTCCCCTCAATTCGTTAAAAGCTTACATCATATCGATGAATATCGATTAGATAACGGCCTAACGATTATTTTGGCTCCGGATAATAGCCAGCAACTCATTCATTTTGATCTAGTGTACCTGTCTGGGAGCTTATATGACCCAGACGATGCTCCAGGTCTAGCGCATCTTCATGAACATATGATGTTCAAGGGAACGCAAAAGCGCACCACAGCGGAGCTGTCAGAAGGGATAGTTGAGCAGGGTATTTATTTTAATGCCAGCACCAGTTTTGATCGCGTACGCTATACAGCAGAGCTAAGTTCGGATTACAAAAAACTCGACTTTTTATTAAAACTTGAAGCGGAACGGATGTCTGTGCCGCACTTTTCTAAGCCAGAATTAATCTCTGAATTGGAAATAGTGCGTCAAGAAATGGCCCATGCCGACAACGATCCATTGACTGTTTTAGTCAGAGAAATGCTGGCGGCCGCCTGGGGAGATAAGCTCTATGGGCGTGATGTGATTGGGGAATACGAAGCACTGAAATCGGTGACAGTAGAGGATATGAATGCGTTTCATCGACTGCACTATCGACCTGATAACGCAGTGATGATACTGACTGGTGGCTTTGAAAAGCCTAGAGTACTTGAGTTGATTGATCGTCATTTCTCTGGGATAAAAAACCCTAAAGACATTGTTCCTAGTATCGACTATATACCAGCAAAAAATGTGGCTACCTCGTTCGAACTGAATCAAGGGGATTTTGACTCTTTGACTATCAACTTTGAGTTACCTCCTTTTGGGGATGAGCGTTTTGCCTCTTTAGCTTTGATTGAAGACCTGCTAGCAGGAGAACCCCATGGGCGCCTCTATCAAACTCTTGTGATGGAAGGTAGCGCCCTCGCTGCCTATGCTCACCCTATGACGTTTGCATGGGGTGGTCAGTTTATAATGGGTGCTGTCCTTTATTCTGAGCAGTCTCGACAAGCTGTAGAAGAAGACCTTTTGGCGCAGTTCTCTGAATTACTTACTTCCCCAGTATCACAGGAGGCGTTAGAGCGCGCAAAAACCAACTATCGCACTTCACTTAATGCTGTTTTAAGAGACTCTTCGAATCTCTCTGACATGCTCGCGGAAATGGTTCCGTTAGGTGATTGGAGCGAAGGATTTCTTATAGAAGAACGGATTCAACAACTGACCCCAGAGGAAGTGCAGCGTCATTATGCTTCTTTGTTTTCTGACAAAAAACCAATTGTAGGGAAGCTCTTGGCTAAACAAGGTAACACCTCTCCGGAACGTGTAATGGTCCCAGGCCAAACAGAAATGGAAGCCAATGAATTTGAGCCTGAGGTGGATGAAAATACACCCGTTGAACCATTTGATGTGGCGGTACTGGAGACAAAGGCGCAGGAATTAGAGCGCACGATACAGCGGGATCAATTACACAACGGCATGAAGGTAGCACTGCGTTCCATGCCAGATAGCAAAGATTTGGTTCAAGGTAGGATGAACCTGCGTTTTGGCACTCTAGAGAGTATGGAAGGCACTCAGGCGGTGCACGATATCACATCTATGTTGTTGCTCCGCGGGACGCAAGATCACACTTATCAGGAAGTGGTGGATAAATTAAATCGTTTAGAGAGCCGTCTCACGATGACCTCTCAAGGTTCTCGGCTAGCAGTGGATTTTGCAGGGCCAGCGCAAAACCTTGATGAACTGCTGGAATTGATAGCAGAGGTTTTAAAAGAACCGGTCTTTCCTGAGAGAGAGTTTGAGTTTATCAAACGTCAGCAAGTGCAGCTCTGGAAACGCCCCATTAATCATCCATCGGAACTCGCCGCAAATGCTCTATTGCAATATATCCAGCAAGATTATGCCACTTATGACCCCCGTCGTAATTTGGCCCCCAGTGACTATCTAGCTTTGCTTGAGCCCCTAACATTAGAAGAGGTTAAGAATTTCTATCAGTCTTTCTATGGCGCACAGTATGGGGAAGTGGCACTCACGGGTAACTTTGACCCTGAACACATAAAGGACATTCTTAATACCTTGTTCGGCAGTTGGATGAGTCAGTCGGAGTATCAGCCAATCGTCAGCTCGCATCAAGAACTGGAACCAGTACGTAAGGTGATCAAAGGCGGTGAAGCGGCCGGATACTATATCAGCCGGGTGAATTTCCCCATGTCTACCCAAGACTCAAATTACCCAGCGGTACAGATAATGGAGAACATATTAGGAAGCAACCCTTTGTCATCAAGACTTTTCAATAGAATTCGTGAGGAAAGGCAATTGTCTTACGGGGTTGGCAGTTATTTGTATATTCTCCGTCATGGGGACCAGGCGTATATCGATGTCTATGGTGACTTTCCCATCGGGCAAGGTACGCATTATGCAGACACGATCAAAGCTGAAATGGATCGTCTGGCACGATTAGGCGTATCCCAGAGAGAGTTGGATCTGGCCAAGAATAGCTTGCTCAGCCGTCGTCAAAAATCCATTGAAACAGAGCAGGGGGTGCTGAATTTAATGGCAAGACAATTGTATTACGGAACCACTACAGAGAATTGGACTCGCCACAATGAAAAATTGGCTAAGGTGACCCTAGGGGATGTGAAACAAGCCGCCCTAAAATACTTAAACTCGGATCAACTCGTGGAAGTCATAGTAGACCCTAGTTAACCAAGCCATTCGCAACAAGATCTTCATACACAAACAGCCCCGCTTTGACTGGTCTGTTTTTTAATGAAGATATAGGTTTTATCTTGGGGGTTACCTTGAAGATTGAAGTAAGTGTTTTTTTAAAAGCAGTTTTAAAAACTCTATTAAGAATTGTTATAGGAGGGGTTGTTGGAGGGGTGTTAGTAAGTTTCGTTATAGATTTTTTAGGCTTTTTAGGTTTTTATGAAATTTTTGATAGATGGGTGAGATAAATGAGAGAGCTTGATATAGCTGAATTAGGATGTGTTACCTCGTTAATCACGGTTCCTGTATGATGGCTGTAGGTGGTGAGATAAAGCCTCTAGTTCAAAAATAAAAACGCTATATCATAATTTTTGAGGTTAGATATGTTTTTAATAATAGAATATGGAAGAGAAGCTATTTTCCTGACTTAGTGGCTCTCAGTAAGTCGCAGACGCTTCTTCTAAACTAAGAGCACTTGCTTTGTCTAGCTTGAAGAAATCAGTGGCGCTTGCGTTCTACCTGTTTTAACTTGGCTTCAAAACGCTCGAGCTGCATGCCTAAACGCTCAGCCTCATCCACAAAATGGTCAAATTCAATTTTGCTTGGCAGTAGGTCGCTGTTGGACTGTAGGTAGTTGACGAGATGTATGCGGGCGTTGGTGCTGATCTCTTTGGTAACAGACCATTGCTTGCGCAGTAGGCGTGCCAAGCTGGCCGCAGGTAAGTCGCCAATATGATCCGCAAGGATGCCTTCCCAATCTAATTCAAAGTTTTGCATTACCTTGTGAAGTGTCATCAGAGCTTGGGCATTACCTCGGATGCGCAGGTCGCCATCAAAGAAGCCATCCCCTTCCAGTAGCTTGCGGTAAGCACTGCTTGGACCTTTTACATGGGTGTCCAGTTTGGCGTCGAGCTCTTCTTCGTCCATATGATCCGGGCGATCAAGCATAATCCCTTCGTCCAAGACATGGATTTTCAGGATCAAGTTAAAGTCATCCACTTCCAGAAAAATACGTTGCCCAGCCAGCTTGGTGAGTTGGCGTTGGGACGGTTCATCTTGTTTAAGGGCATAGTTGACCGCGGTTTCGATGGCACCTAGGGCCGCTAAACTTATGGATGACATAGTGTGTCCTGTTGCTGGTTAGACTTGATGTATTTGAATCACAGAAGTGTCGCGGCTTTGGCCTTCTCGTGCAAGCCGATCAAGGTACATTTGCCATAACTCATCGTGGTTTTTACCAAGGTTATAAAGGTAATCCCAGCTGTAGAGGCCAGTGTCGTGACCGTCATCGAAGGTGATTTTAAGGGCGTAATTGCCTGCGCCTTCGATGTTTAGAATGGTGACATGGCGCTTGCCGTGTTGCAGAATCGGCATTTGTGCTCCGTGTCCACGAACTTCAGCGGAAGGGGAGTGAACACGCAGATACTCGGCACTAAGGCGGTACGCGGAACCATCGGCAAAAGCCAACTCCAGTTCACGGGATTGCTTGTGGTAGTGAATTTTAGTTGGCGTTGCCATGGTGCGTCTCTGCTAACGTTAGGTTAAAGGATGTATTGGCTTAGGTCTTCGTTTTCAGCCACTTCGCCTAGTTGCTCATCCACGTAGGCTGCAGTGATGTCCACTTGCTGACCGTCTGGCATGTCACTAGCGGAGTAGGACACTTCCTCTAGTAAGCGCTCAAGCACTGTGTGTAAGCGGCGAGCACCGATGTTTTCTGTGCGCTCGTTTACTTGGCAGGCAATCTCCGCAATACGGGTGATACCTTCATCTGTGAAGTTTAGGTTAATGTTCTCTGTCTTCGCCAACGCCACGTATTGCTTGGTCAAGGACGCGCTAGGCTCTGTTAGGATCTGTTTGAAGTCTTCAACCGTTAGGGCGTTCAACTCCACACGAATCGGTAAACGACCTTGCAACTCAGGGATTAGGTCCGAAGGTTTAGACAGGTGGAATGCACCAGATGCGATAAACAAGATGTGATCGGTGCGGATCATGCCGTACTTGGTGTTGACGGTGCAGCCTTCGATCAGAGGTAATAGATCTCGTTGTACCCCTTCGCGAGACACTTCGCCACTGGAGCGATCACCACTTTTAGCAACCTTATCGATCTCGTCTAGGAAGACAATACCGTGTTGCTCAACTGCTTCTACGGCTCGGGCTTTGAGTTCGTCTTCGTTTACTAGTTTGGCTGCTTCTTCGTCGCGTACTTGGCGCAGGGCTTCTTTGACGGTCAGCTTGCGCTTTTTCTTACGGTCGCCGCCCATGTTAGAAAACAGGCTCTGCAGTTGGCTGGTCATTTCTTCCATGCCCGGTGGGGTCATGATCTCTACGCCAGCCGGGGAGTCGGACACTTCGATGTCGATTTCTTTGTCGTCTAGCTGGCCTTCTCGCAACTTCTTACGGAAGCTTTGGCGAGTGCTATTGCTCGCTGAATCTTCTTCAAAGCCACGAGCAGGGGGCAGCAGTGCATCTAGGATGCGGTCTTCTGCGGCGTCTTCTGCCTTGTGCTTCATGCGCTCGGTTTCTTGCTCGCGGAACATCTTGATAGAGATTTCTACAAGGTCGCGAATGATCGAATCCACGTCACGACCCACATAGCCCACTTCGGTGAACTTAGTGGCTTCGATCTTGATGAATGGTGCGTTAGAAAGTTTCGCTAGGCGGCGTGCGATTTCAGTTTTACCGACACCAGTGGGGCCGATCATGAGGATGTTCTTTGGTGTCACTTCCGCACGCATGTCGTCTGGCAGCTGCATACGACGCCAGCGGTTACGCAGGGCGATGGCCACTGCGCGTTTGGCGCTTTGTTGGCCGACAATGTGTTGGTCTAAGGCGTTGACGGTTTCTCTGGGAGTCATGTTGCTCATAATGCCATCTCTTAAATCTTGTCCGGTTAACAGGCTAGGCGGTTTTGTCTTCAAGCTGAGGATCAATGGTAATGGTTTCGATCGTCAGGTTGTGGTTGGTGAAGACACAAATATCAGCCGCAATGTTTAAACTCTTTTCAACAATGTCTTTTGCACTCAGGTCGGTGTTGTCGATCAGGGCGCGTGCTGCCGCTTCGGCGTAGTTGCCACCGGAGCCAATGGCCAGTGCACCGTGCTGTGGTTCAACCACATCGCCAGTCCCTGTGATGATGAGAGTGCTGTCTTTGTTGGCAACAATCAGCATGGCTTCCAGTTTGCGTAGGGCTTTATCGGAGCGCCAGTCTTTTGCTAAATCTACGGCTGCTCGGACCAGGTGACCTTGGTGTTTTTCAAGCTGACCTTCAAAACGTTCAAACAGGGTAAAAGCGTCGGCTGTGCCGCCAGCAAAGCCTGCCACCACTTCGCCACGGTAAAGTCGACGTACCTTGCGAGCATTGCCTTTCATGACAGTGTTGCCCAGTGAAACTTGTCCATCGCCGCCAACGACGACTTGGTTATCTTTGCGTACGGTTAGAATCGTAGTCATGGTTTACTCCAAATTCGATTACTAACCAAAATGGGGGTTCGATAAGGGATTTCAAGCGCTTGCCATGGGGATTGGAAGCGCTTGGCAGGTTATTGCTCTTTTTTTACTTTGTAGGTGTAGGACTCGATGCCCATATCCACCAGTTTGTCTTGGGCGCGGTTTTCTGCGGAGCGGGTTTCAAAAGGACCCACTACCACACGGTACCAAGGCTGACCATTGCTGCCAGTGGTTTCTCGAATGGAAGCTTCCAGACCAGAAAGTATCAGCTGGGCACGCAGTCGATCTGCGTCTTCATTGGAGCGGAAAGAGGCCGCTTGCACCATATAGTAAAAGTCTTGCTCCCCACGGGGCGTGTAGTGGTAGGCATCCACATGGCTGGTGTCTACTTCACTGTCTTGTAGCAGTTGGTAAAACTCAAAGGTATCCCTGCGGTTTTCTGCTGGCGCTTTGGTTGTTTCTTTTGTGGGCGCTGGTTTGGGTGCTGTGGGTTTGGGTTCAACCGGTTTTGGTTTAGGGGCCACTACCGGAGCGGAGGTGGCTTTTGGCGTTGGCTGAACCGATGAGATTTTCACCAACACGAAGACAAATGCTGCAACCAGAGCAGGCACAACTAACCACATCCACCAAGGTACACGGCGTTTTGGTGGGGGTGGAGCTTTACGAGTAGCGCCTTTACGAGGGCGGCTGCCTTTGGCGGCCATTAACATTAAATTTAACATCTTAAAATCATTGTGTGTTGGGTGCGCCCATTATGCGCAGAGAGTTAAAAAGTTTCCAGCGGATCCACGTCGATAGCAAAGCGAATCCTCTGATTTTTCGTGTTTTGTTCAAGCCATTGGGCGGCCATAGCGATACATTGATGTAATTGGGCGCGCTGGGAGCCTTTTATACACAGTAAAGCTCTGTGTTGACCTGCCTTGCGCACAATGATGGCGGCATAGGGGCCAATCATTTGCATGTCGCCTGATACCCCTACGGATAATTCATTACGTAATTGCATCAATAAGCCCATGGCTTGCTGTTCTTGGGCCGATTCTGCGCGAATAATGACCTGGTGACAAAACGGTGGCATTGAAAGCTGCTGACGTTCCCGTAATCCGTCCATAGCAAAGGCTTCATAACCCTGATTACATAGGCACTCGATGGCAGGGTGTTCGGGGTGATAGGTTTGAAGCAGCACATGGCCGCGTTTAGCCGCACGACCGGCACGACCAGACACTTGGGTGATCAATTGGGCGGTGCGTTCCATGCCACGAAAATCCGATGAAAAGAGTCCCACATCCGCGTCCATTATGACCACTAGGGTGACGTTGGGGAAGTGATGCCCTTTGGCTAACATTTGGGTGCCGACCAAGATGGCCTGATCGTGTTCGTGGATTTTTTGGGTGATCTGGGTCAGGGCTGATTTGCGTTGGGTACTGTCTCTGTCAATGCGCAAAATGGGCGTATTCTTAAAGAACTGATTCAATACACCTTCGACCTGTTCAGTGCCTTCCCCCACGGTAAACAGCTCCTCGCTGTGGCATTCAGGACAGGTATGGATCAGGGCTTTCTGGCTGTCACAATGGTGACAGTGGAGCTTGTTGGCGCGTTTATGGACGGTTAAGTTGGCGTCACAGTTGTCGCAATCCGCAATCCAGCCACATTGATGGCACATGAGTGTGGGGGCATAACCACGACGATTGAGAAACACCAGTACTTGCTCTTTGCGTTCAAGGGTCTGCTTCATGCGCTCCAGTGTTAATTCGCTGAACCCCTGTTGTAAGGATTGACCGCGCAGGTCGATACGTTCCATGACTGGGAGTTCGGCCTCACCGGCTCGTTGGCGCAGCTTTAGCCATGAAAAGCGCTTTTGTAGAGCATTTGCCAAGCTTTCGTAAGAAGGGGTCGCCGAGGCAAGTAATACAGGAATATTTAAGCCTTGGGCGCGTTTGATAGCCAAGTCTCGAGCATGGTAACGGAAGCCTTCGTGTTGCTTGTAGGAGGCGTCGTGCTCTTCATCAATGATGATTAACCCCAAATCTAATGTTGGGATGAAAACCGCTGAGCGAGTGCCGATGATGATCTTGGCATCGCCTTTTTCAACCATTAACCAAGCATCTAGGCGTTCCCTATCCGTCATGTTGGAGTGCATCAGCACTATATCCGTGTTGAAGCGGCTTTCAAAGCGGCGCAATGTTTGTGGTGTCAGGCCAATCTCGGGGACCATCACCAACACTTGCTTATCGTCTTTGAGCATGGCTTCTATGACACGTAAAAACACCTCGGTCTTACCACTGCCAGTAATACCATCCAGAAGGGCAACGCCGAACTCATCGCGCATAGCCAGTAGGGCTTTTGTGGCGGCAGCTTGCTCATTGTTGAGCGTCGGAGGTACTTGCTTTTGGTGAGCATGGGTCTCACGAGCTTGTTTAAAGGCCCGTTGTTCACTTCGAGCCAAGCCCTTTTTTTCTAAGGCTTTTGCTACCGAAGCATTCAATTCCAATATGGAAATTAAATGGGGGCTTAGACCGTGACTAGCATGTTGTTGTAAGGCTTCTAAAAACGCTTTTTGTTGTGTGGCACGTTTCAAAGACTCTAGCTCGGTGGCCAGACCTTCTGCTGTGGCAAACCACCAAGTTTCGCTTCGAAAGTCAGCGCTTTCACCTTTACGCAAGCTAGTGGGTAATGCGTGAAAAAAAACTTCCCCAATAGGGTGGTGATAATACCGTGCCGCCCATGCGCACAGGTCAAATAAAGCTTTATCGATAATAGGACTGTCGTCTAGCAAAGCTGTTAGGGATTTGATCTGTTGATCTGGGAAATCGCTCTGGTCGGAGGTCTCAATCACTAGCCCGACTGTCTGTCGGTTGCCGGAACCAAACGGCACTTTCACCCGCATTCCCGGGTAGATTTCATGGCGGTAGGCCAAGGCTTTGGGGATTTTATAGTCAAACGTTGCTCGTAGCGGCACATTGAGTGCCACTTTTACGTACGGCTGTTTGGTCAGTAACGTATCTTGCATTGAAAGACTAATACCTTGATTTTTCAGCGAAAAAATTAATGTCCACAGTATATAACGTAAGTGTACGTTACTCACTCAAGAAAATGTGAACTTTTCGTGGCCTCCCAGTCAGTGAAAATATCGTAAAAGGGGTTGCCGAATGGTGCTTTGCCCCCTAAAATACGCGGCTCTTGGTACCACTGTACAATTGATGTACAACGAATCGTGCGGTGCTTGGCAAAAGCGTTGACCAAGTGGCGGCACACCAACCTTAAGGTAAAAAACGATGCAAAAAGATATCCACCCAAACTACTCTAAAGTGACTGCAACTTGTACTTGCGGTAACACTCTTTCTCTTAATTCGACTCTAGGCAACGACCTACACATCGACGTATGTAGCCAGTGCCACCCGTTCTACACAGGTCAGCAAAAAATGCTTGATACTGGTGGTCGTGTTGATCGCTTTAAGAAGCGTTTCGGAGCTCGTCGTTCTACTAAGTAATTGGTGGATTGAACGCATGAGTATTTTAAAAAAGCGTCAAGCCCTCAGCTTGGCGCTTTTTTTATGCCTGCCAGCCTTGGGACAAGCCATGTGCTTGGCACAAGGCGATATCTTCCCAGGCACGGTGAGTCGTGTTGTAGATGGTGATACGGTACACCTAAAAGACGGACGCAAGATTCGTTTGATTGGCGTGAACACACCAGAGCTAGATCATCAGCATGGTAAGCATGAAGCCTTTGCTGTCGCAGCCAAAGAGCGTTTGATGGCATTGATTCCTGATAACGTCGTGTATTGGCAAGCTGCGCAGGAAGATGAAGACCATTATGGTCGCAAGTTGTATTATTTATTTACGAAAGATCGAGCCTCGATATCAAGTCAGTTACTATCGGACGGACTGGGGTATCGGATCGCGATACCCCCTAACCTGAAATATCAGGACTGCTTTGATCAAGCAGAGCAAGAAGCGCGCGTCGCGCAGCGAGGGGTATGGCAACATCCACCGTCATGGCAGCCACAAGCTGGCTTTACGGTAGCACGACCTATCATTACCTCTGTCACTCACAATCGAGGAGGCTGGTGGCTAGAAACCGAATGGGATCTGGTGATCAATTTGCCCCCTTCAGCAGAACATCTTTGGACCGAAAAAGAGGTATTTTTTCTCCAAGGAGAAGCTGTGGAAGTGCGTGGTTGGCAGTATCAACGTAAGAATCGTAAGAGCGATCGCTTCAAATCGAACGTTTTAACGGTGAAACATCCGTTAGACTTACGTAGAATTGACCCGTCGCAACGACGACACTGATAACTACTATTATAAAGGCCCTTATCAACCAAAGAGCGTTTACCGATCTGATTGTTGAACTAGGTGCCATATGCTGCATAAGCAACGAACAACACTAAATACTAAATAGACGGAATATAAAAATGGCAGAAGATTTAATGAAAGCCGCCCTTGAGTACCATGAGAAACCGGTACCAGGCAAATTAAACATCACGATCAGCAAGCCAACAGCGACTTCTCGCGATTTGTCATTGGCCTACAGCCCAGGCGTTGCTGAGCCATGCCGTGAGATTGCAAAAGATCCTGAAACCGCTTACCGCTACACAGGTAAAGGTAACCTAGTGGCAGTTATTTCTGACGGTTCTGCAGTACTTGGCCTAGGCAACATTGGTCCATTGGCATCTAAGCCAGTAATGGAAGGTAAAGGCGTACTGTTCAAGCGTTTCGCTGGCGTAAACTCTGTAGACGTTGAAGTAGAAGCAGAAAGCCCAGAAGCCTTCATTGACACTGTGGCACGCATCGCCAACACATACGGCGGCATCAACTTGGAAGATATTAAAGCGCCTGAGTGTTTTGAAATCGAACGTCAGTTGATCGAGCGTTGTTCTATTCCAGTATTCCACGATGACCAGCACGGTACAGCGATCGTAACGGCGGCAGGTCTTCTGAACGCTCTAGAGCTTCAAGGCAAAGCCATTGAAGAAGCGAAAATCGTTTGTTTAGGTGCCGGTGCCGCTGCGACAGCGTGTATGAACCTAATCATTGCCTGTGGCGCGAAACGCGAAAACATCTTTGTTCTTGACCGTAAGGGTGTGATTCACTCTGGTCGTGATGACCTAAACGAATACAAAGCAACATTTGCTATCGACACAGACGCTCGTAACCTTGACGACGCAATCGATGGCGCAGACGTATTCATCGGTGTATCTGGTCCAGATCTATTGACGGTTGATCAGCTAAACAAGATGGCGGCTAACCCTGTTGTCTTCGCTTGTTCAAACCCTGATCCTGAGATCAACCCAGAAGCGGCACTGGCTGCCCGCTCTGACTTGATCATGGCTACTGGTCGTTCTGACTACCCGAACCAAGTAAACAACGTACTGGGCTTCCCATTCATCTTCCGTGGCGCGTTAGATGTTCGAGCAACTAAGATCAACGAAGAGATGAAAGTGGCTGCGGTTCACGCGTTGAAAGATCTAGCGAAAGAGCCTGCTCCGCAGGACGTTATCAACGCATACGGCGGCGCTGCACTAGAGTTTGGCAAAGAGTACATTCTACCTAAGCCAATGGATGCACGTTTGCTTACAGAAGTCTCAGCAGCGGTAGCAAAAGCGGCTGTGGATTCTGGTGTGGCGTCTCTTCCATACCCAGACTTCTACCCACTTCAAGACCTAAGTCGTTTCGAAGCCTAATCAGCTCTTAATAAACAGGTATAAAAAAGGCGATGTGTTAAGCACATCGCCTTTTTTTATTTGTAGCAATTAGCAGCTGCCTTTTTTGCGGTGGCCTGGTGGGCAGAAGCCACCATTACCTGAAGAGCTGTGTGCATGATGGTCATTGTCTTTATCACCACGGCTGGCTTCAACGTCCACACCGGCGATCTCCCCAGCGACTTTATGAACTGAACATCCTGATAATAGTAATACGGAAACCATCATCGCACTCATGAGTGGCGTGCGTACCGTAAACAATCTAGGGGTGATAATTGATTTCATAGATCTCTCCTTTGTTGTAGAGCTAATCTAATGAAAAATATGACCTCAGGCTTCTGGTTTTACGCATTGTAGGCAGACTTTGCAAAAGCTAAACCTGAGCTAACGCTTTCATCACATACTAGGAACGTTACTGGTGAGCTACGAACAAAAAAAGCCAGAGCAGGAGCTCTGGCTTAAAGGAACCAACTGAGTGTGTATTGGTTTATCGAGCTGTCAACATTTCAAAGTCGTCTCGAGTGCCGAACACTACTGTCGTTACACGACGGTTTAGGGCACGGTTTTCTTGAGTTGTGTTAGCTACTAATGGGTTTTGCTCACCGTAACCGATTGTCTCAATGCGATCAGAGCTGATGCCAAAGTCTTCTACTAGAACGTCTGCAACAGACTTGGCGCGTTTTTCTGACAACTCAAGATTGTATTCAGGCTTACCTGTGCCATCTGAGTAACCTTGAATTTGAGCGATTTGATCAGGGTGAGCGTTCAAGTGAGCAGCGATCTCTTGGATCTCTGGGTAGCTTGATTGGCTAACGGCTGCTGAATCAAAAGCGAACTCAACATTGTATGGCAAGACCGTACGAGTTGGTTGTACTGGCTCTGGCTCAGGCTCAGGTTCGATTTGAGTTATGACTGGCTCAGGAGTGGGCTCTACCACTTCTTGAACTGGTTCTTCTTCAACTTGAGTGATCTCTGTGTCATTGGTGGCTACGACTTGTGTTGCGCTCTTGTCACTTCCACCAAAGGTCATTTGTAAGCCAAGTGTCGCCACTTGATCGGTGTAATCATCTTCTAGGTCTTCCAAAACACGGTAATCTGCACGAAGTGCTAGGTTGTTTGTCATGGCGTATTTAATACCACCACCCGCATTAAACTGGGTGTTGCCATCGCCATCTACGTTGTCACTGTAGTTTGTAGCGCCCAAACCTGCTGCCACATAAGGTGTGAAGTTAGATTCGTTGACGAAATGGTATAGACCGTCTAAGCGGTATTGATCAGCATCTACGTCTTGACCATTACTCAGCTCACTGTCTGCATTCAGGTAGTTAAACTCGATGGCCCATGGACTGTCGAATTGGTAACCCAATCCAATGCCGTAGGTGCTGTCATCGTTGATATTTCGATCACCATCAGTGTTGGTGTAGCCAATATTAGGCGTTACTGTGAAACCTGCTTGTGGCTGTGCTGCATGAGCAGCTGTAGCAACAGCTGTAGCGGCTAAGATGCTGCTGAACACGGCGTTTTTATTGAATAGCTTAGACATGTTTTCTCTCCTTAGTTGGAACGTGTCATTCAAGTTGAGATCAGCTTACCGCACTTTTTTTCAGCGTGTGTTGACACAAAAAATGTAGGAATTGTGGGGCTTGAGAGGTGTTTGGCGTTTGTTGACATGGCCTTTACAGAGGAGTGGTTTCTTACACAAAGCTCCTAGGGAAAAGGGCTGTTTAGGTAGGTAAAGCAGGGGTGGTGATTACACCACTTTTGCACAAGAAATTTTTACAGAGACAATTGTGAGCTAACTTTGCAGAGAAATACCCATCCTAGGCAGCGTCGCTGCGTCTTTTCCTTAAGATTGGCTATGCGTCTTTACAATTGTGTCATGAGATAAGAAGGTGGATTGACGGTCCAAACCTGTTGGGATGGAGAAAATTGAGAAAAAAGGCATCGAAGTAACCGATGCCTTGCCTAAATAATCTAGTAATGTATCTCTGGCTCCGCTTCTGGTAGATGTGCCACGGCTTTGAGGACGGTTAAAAAGGCTTCTACCGACTCGATAGACGCTGACTCATGCATGGTGTGATACCCAGTGGTCGGAATTTGAATCGTGGTGCCATCCACTAAGCCATTGGAGGCGGCGATGATGCGACCAAGCTCCGTACTGCCCAGAGAATGGGGTGTTTGCCCTTTGGCAATCAGCTTCTCATTTTGTGCTTCTACATAGTGATCTTTATAAAGGAATGATAAGCCACGTTCTAGGCATAAATTTTGTAGAAGCGCCGTGCTGTCAGCATTGAAACTGGCGTTGGCGTCCTTTTCACGCAGTACCAGTAATTGTTCGTTGGCCGCTTCTTCGTCAGGGAAGGGGCTGGTATCCACCACAAATAGACGGTTTGTGGTGCCACCAAAGCGGCGGAACCATTCCAACAGGTAGCGCCAGCTTTTACCGGACTCTTCTTGAGCGGTGAAAAATGCGGTGCCTTTAAAACCTAGGCTAAATAGGTGTACCAGGGCTGCGGCGGTGATGACGTTATCCAACTGTCCTTCAAGACGGCCATTGCGTGTCGTGAGACTGTCCTCAAAAGCCACTGGAGTTCCAGCATCGACCGCTTCTAGTCCACTCACTTCAAAAATAAGGTTGTTACGGAATTCACAAATATAGCCGTTTTCGATTACCCCTTTACAACGATACACCCCAGACCAAGGCTCATAAGCATAGACACGCTCTTGGTTGAAGCGCTCGGTGACCTTATTCATAAGCTGTTCGGACACTGAGTTATTGAGTAAGTCGGTGCGGTTTGCGGAGACAAACGCCGCATACTGAAATTCATTGGGGCCGGTACAGACTAAACCATGGCGATCAATGTGAGCAGAAAACATGGCGCTGAAAGGGTTCGTCCCTTGGGCAACGAGTACGCCTTCGTACCATGTTACCTTTGCTCCGCGCTCTTCTAACTCACGTTGTAATACGCGAAAGAAAGAGTGTTCCGCACCCACTACGGATGGCGCGCGAATGAGGCGTTTAAGTAGATCTGTAAATTCTGGATTTAGCATGTTGCAAGTTCCCGCTCAGAGGGCGTCAAAGAGAGTTTGATATTAGTTTTTTTTAGCGTTAAGGAAAGCTTTTTATGGGCTAGTCGGCCTATAAAATGAATGTTTTTTCACGATGTATGTGTGATTCAAAAGGTTATAAGGAGTTAGGTAATAACCTAATACTAAAATCAATATTGATAATGGTTATTAAGATTGATAACTTTCATATTAGCAAAACCTAATGTAGTTGATTTGGTCAACCGTTTTTAAAACCTACTAAGGACAATAATATGAAAAAAACGATTGTGAGTATGTTAGTAGCCTGTTCTGCCAGTGCGATGGCAGCGCAACCTTATGAATTTGGTATCACTCTTAAGGGGTATGACGGCTCCGAGACGAGTTCGGTCTCTTATGGGGGGCAGATTGCACGTCATGCGCTACATAATAGTCTTAAAAAGGCTGTCTCCAGTGGCGATACTGAGCAAATGCAGCATTACCTAAAAGGTGGCGTAAGTGACTTGGCAATTCTCGACCCAGCGTCTAAAGAAGGTTTTGCCATCAAACAATCCACAATCGATGAGTTGTCCTCTGGTAAAGATTTACTCTCTAGTGCTTATGATGGCGTAATCACGGGTTGGCCGGGCAATCCAACGGGTCAAGAGCTGTTGGAGCAGCTTGTGGCTGCTGCGAGTCAAAGCAAAAACGGATATGACCCTGTTAATGGCTACGACTACACACAATTGGTGTCTAAGTTTGCCATGGGGGCTGTGTTTTACAACAAAGCTGTGAACCATTATCTAGAAGAGAAGCTAGAAGCAGACCAACACCCTAACAATGCGCCTTACAAAGATGGCACTGCCTACACAGGTAAAGAACATGTTTGGGACGAAGCGTTTGGTTACTTTGGAGCCCCTGCTAATGGTCTATCTTTGACAGCGAAAGAAGTGGTGCAAATCACTAAGCGAGATCCAAGTGTGTTTGCTAAAGCGGATGCAAATGGTGATGGCGTTGTGGATTTGAAATCTGAGATGGCATACGCCCATGCTTACTATGCTGCAGGGACCGATGCGAGTGCTGGCACAAATTACTTCCATACCATTATGCAAGCCTTTGTGGATGGTCGTCAGTTAATCAGTGATGCCAAAGGCGAAGCCCTGACGGATGCGCAACGTGCAGAATTAAAAGCCTATGCCGCGACAATTGCTACCGCTTGGCAGCAGGTGATTGCTGAAGCAGCCTTCAAATATGCTGGTAGCGTCTATGAGGACCTAGAGAAAATTGCCATCATTGAAGAAGCCCATGGGGACGTCACTAAAGCCTACCGTAACTATGTGAAGCATTGGGGTGAGTTAAAAGGCTTCGCCTTAGCGCTAGAAGCAGCAGGCCGTGACCTAGGTAAAACACAATCGGACTTAGACCGTTTGATTGGCTTTAGCCCAGTGGTATTCGGTGGTGCTCAAGTGGTTGCATTGGATGGTAAAGGCGGCTTTATTCAAAGCAATGTCGGCACCATGCAAGAATACAAACTGAACATGCTTAAGGTTCAAAACTTACTGGCACAAAGCTTTGCTTTGGAAGGTAAGCAGAAAGATAAAACTGGCGGCATGAGTAACGTGCTTAAACAGTTGAACTCTGCGTCTCACAGCGCTGAAAACGACTAAATCACTCCATGCTAGACACTTATTGGGTATGGTTAACGGGGGAGCTTGCTATGGCAGGCTCGTCCCTATTGGATATGCAAAAACGTGTGTCCTGGCTATATCTGGTGTCAGCATTGATGGTTGCCTGTGGGTTGTTCACTTGGCGCTATGGCCGCAATGGCTTGCGCCGGCTTGGACCGCTTTTATCACCGAGGATTTGGCTGCACCCTTCATCACGAACGGATTTTGGTTTGTGGTTGATCAATCGCTTAGTGCTTGCACTGGTGATTCCAAAAGCCCTGACTCACATGGCGTGGGTCAGCTGGCTGTATTTTTTCTGGCAATCCATAGGTTTGGGGGACTTAGCGTTGGGTTGGCCTACCCCAGTGGTGATTGGGCTCTTTTCTTTGAGCTATTTTCTATTGGATGACTTCTCTCGTTTCTTTACTCATTGGTTATTACACAAGGTACCTACCTTGTGGCTATTTCACCAAGTGCATCATAGCGCCACTGTGCTGACTCCGTTTACGGTATTTCGAACGCACCCAGTAGAAGGAGGGATCTTTTTTTTACGCTCTCTTGGAACACAAAGTGTGGTTGTCAGCTTGTTTGTGGTGCTGTTTCCAAATCAAGTGAGTCTGTGGCAGATCTTTGGGGTGTTGGGGACGACCTTCATTTTTAACCTGCTCGGAGCGAATCTACGGCACTCACAAGTGGTTTTGAGTTTTGGAGCAGTCGTTGAGCGTTGGTTTATTTCCCCTGCACAGCATCAGATTCATCACTCTAAGGCGCGGATTCATTATGATCGTAACTTTGGTGTGACCTTAGCCATCTGGGACCGTTTGTTTGGCAGTTGGGTGCCAGGAGACGATGACCAAGCGTTGCAGTACGGGACGGGGCAAATCATTGATCAAAAGAGTGTGTGGGGGCAATGGTGGTATCCCATTGAGACTTTGTTGAAACGTGCCCGTCGTAGCATCTTGAGCCATTTACCGCCTCGAAAACCTAAAAATGCCCCACGCATTTAGGGTGCGTAGGGCATTTATAAGTTCCGTTAGTTCACAGGACTTGAGCTTATAACTCTGCTTCTGCTGCGGCTAACATGTTGAACTCTTCTTCCGGTGTTTTGGCAACCAAGCGGCTACGGCTGTACAAGAAGAAGTAAGCAGCGCCAATCACGAACAGTGCCAGTGTGTACATGAAAGCACGTGGGTCGTAGGCATAAACACCCGTGAGCGCCACCAATGACAGTACCAATGCAATACTAGACGTCACTACACCACCAGGGGTTTTGTAAGGACGTTCCATATCTGGCTGCTTCACGCGCAATAGGATGTGGCTCAAGGCCATCAATGCGTAAGATACGGTAGCACCTACTACGGCCATACCAAGCATAAGGTCGCCTTCACCTGTTAGAGACGCTAGGAAACCAAAGACACCAGGTACGATCAGCGCGCGGGCAGGTACTTTACGTTCGTTCGTAACAGACAGGCCTTTTGGCAAGTAACCTGCGCGGGACAAGGCAAAGACCAAACGGCTGTAGCCATAGATGATGGAGAAGAAAGACGCCACCAAACCCGCTAGGGCAAGTACGTTGACTGTGGTTGCAAGCACTGGCTTACCGGCCACGTTCAAGGCATCAACTAGCGGCACAGCACTGCTACCAATGGCTTCAGCACCGGTCACACCTGCCAGCAAGAAGACCACAAGCACGGCTGTAAACAGTAGGAAGATCATGGCGCCGATAATGCCTTTTGGCACATCTTTCGCTGGGTTTTTCGCTTCTTCTGCCGCCAGAGGGACACCTTCAACCGCTAGGAACAACCACATGGCGAATGGCAAAGCCGCCCATACACCGTACCAACCAAATGGCATGAATTCGGATGCGCCCGCAGCATCAGTTGGCGCAATGTCGAATAGACGCGAAGCATCGAAATCACCAATCAAAGCAACCGCGGTACCTAGAATAGCAACCACTGCTAGGCCTGAAATCACCATCATGACTTTGAGGGCTTCACCGACACCTGCTAAGTGGATACCGATAAACACCAGATAGAATAGGGCGTAAACCACTGGGCCATTGAACCCAAGCAGTTCTTCCACGGCTGAGCCAATGAAGATTACTATGGCTGCTGGTGCGAGAGCATATTCAATTAATACCGCCAAGCCCGTCATGTAACCACCCACAGGTCCCATTGCTTGTCGAGCAAAGCTGTAACCGCCCCCCGCTGCTGGGATAGACGCTGACATTTCGGCGAGGGACAGTACTAACGTAAGGTACATAAGGCCCATGAGTACGGCAGCGATTGCAAAACCGCCCCAGCCCGCTTCACCGATACCGAAGTTCCAGCCAGCGAAGTCGCCTGAGATAACATATGAGACACCGAGCCCAGCTAACAAAAGCCAGCCTGCGGTACCGCGTTTTAATTGGCGTTTCGCCAAATATTCCTGATCGAGTTGATCTGCCATTGGAGTTCCCCTTGAGTTGATATTTTTTAGTTAGTTATGTGATATCAAAAAGTTTTCGTTATGGTTGTCGTGCTCTAGCACGGAGTCGTCTGTGCGGTCTTTTAACTGCACCCCTGACAATTTTTTAGTCCTCGCTTCGCTCAGTAAGTAGAAAGCTTTGCGGCTAGCGTCTTGGTGGTTCAGACCCGCAAATCGAATGTTAGAAATACAATTACGGTAGGCGTCGGTGAGGCCTTTTTTCGGCCCCCAAGTAAGGTATAACCCCATACTGTCTGGGGAGCTCAGGCCCGGACGTTCCCCAACCAACACAATGACGCAACGGGCGTTGAGTAACTCACCTACGTGGTCGCCAATGGCGACACGACCTTGCTCCACCACACACAATGGAGCGATAGACCAAGGTTCTGGCGCGTCAGTTAGCGCCGGAATCAACTTGGATAAAAAGGGTAAAGTATTCTCTTCAATGGCCAGTGCAGATAAACCATCGACGATGACAATGGCCAAGTCATAGGCTGGGCCATTGTGATCTTTTAGGGTTTGCTGGGAGGCTTCATTTAATACACGACCATAGTCAGGACGCTGCAAATACATGTCTCTATGCTCGGCTTGGCTATGCAAACGTAGTGGTTGTCCCGCTGGACACCAATCTTGTGCGGTCAGCGTCTCGAGTAACCCCTCGACATTGAGTGGAGAGTGCACTGCATCGATTGCTTGGGCATGGGCCAATTGAAACGCTAGTAAGTGGCGCGTTGGTACGCTGACCCCCGCACGTCCTAACCCGATGCGGGCATCAGTAAAGGAGCGTAATCGATCCCAAGCGTTATCAATAACGGGTTCATCGGTTGGATGGGTTGGAAAAATACGCTTCATATCAGTTGTCCCCCAGCAATCGGTTTAGGGAATGCTCAAAAGCACGGGGGATTTTATGATTCAGCGTAAACTGGTCATCGCTTAGGATCTGGGCTTGTTTCAGCCAACGGTCAAATTCTGGTGAAGGGGCCAGTCCTAAAGCTTGTCGTACGTACATGGCATCATGGAACGAGGTGGTTTGGTAGTTGAGCATGATGTCGTCGGAGCCCGGTATGCCCATGATGAAGGTGCATCCCGCCACAGCCAGCAAGGTCATCAGGTTATCCATGTCGTTTTGATCGGCTTGGGCGTGGTTGGTGTAACACACGTCACAGCCCATGGGCAGTCCCAATAATTTTGCGCAGAAATGGTCTTCAAGGCCTGCACGGGTAATCTCTTTACCATTGAATAAATACTCAGGGCCGATAAAGCCGACCACTGTGTTAACGAGCAGTGGGTCAAATTTACGAGCCACTGCATAGGCTCTTGCTTCACAGGTTTGTTGGTCGACATTGTGGTGAGCATTGGCAGATAAGGAGCTGCCTTGGCCGGTTTCGAAATACATCACGTTGTTGCCAACGGTGCCACGGTTAAGGGACAAGGCCGCCGCTTGGGCTTCCGCTAGCGTCGCTAAGTTGAAGCCAAAACTGTCGTTGGTCGCTTGGGTGCCTCCAATGGATTGAAACACGAGATCCACGGGGGCGCCTTGTTCGATGCATTCGATTGTGTTGGTCACGTGGGTCAAAACGCAAGATTGGGTCGGAATCTCATAGTGCTGAATGACTTCGTCCATCATCTTCATCAAGCGGCAGGCTTGGGCAACGTTATCTGTCGCTGGATTGATGCCGATAACTGCGTCGCCATTGGCATACATGAGACCGTCTAAAATACTGGCGGCAATACCAGTTAAATCATCAGTTGGATGGTTTGGTTGCAAGCGAGTAGAAAGGTGGCCCGGTAGGCCTATGGTGTTACGAAACGCTGTTTTAACATGGCACTTTTTCGCCACAAGGATCAGGTCTTGATTTCGCATGATTTTGCTAACCGCTGCCGCCATTTCCGGTGTAACACCTGGACGGATACTTTGCAGTACGCTCGGGGTGGCTAAATCACTGAGCAACCAATCGCGAAAGCCACCTACCGTCAGGTGAGAAATGGGAGCAAAGGCAATTTTGTCATGATCGTCTATGATCATACGAGTGATTTCATCATCCTCGTAGGGGATCAGTAGGTCTTCGAGGAATTGTTTTAACGGGACATCCGCCAGTGTCATCTGGGCAACGGCACGCTCTTCCGCCGTGTCTGCGGCGACCCCAGCAAGGCGGTCACCAGAGCGAGCAGGCGTGGCTTTAGCCATCAGGTCAGCAAGGTTTTTAAAACCAAATGTACGTTCGCCCATAGTGTGGTGAAACTGGTATTGCGTTTTTGTCATAGGAGCGGTTCCGACGGTTGTTTCAGGCCTTTTTGGTGACATTGTGGGTCACGGCACAAGATTTGCTGGGGTTTATTCCCATTAACCGTTACATTGTTATAAATGTTCGATACACAGTGTTATCGAAATTTGGCAATAATAATTAATGCATATAAATCAATCGCTTAGTGTGAGGTGTGCGATTTGATTTGCGCGAATTTGATATTCGGAGTCTTTAAATGTCCGTTCAACAAACTGCTAATGCACCAATTCAGGGCGTTTCCCTCACGTACAAAGAAGCGTCTGATGCGGATTTGCATGCGGCAAATTTGACCAATTGGCGTCAAGAATACGATCAGACCAGTCGTGGCGAGTTCCGTGGCAGTATCATTGAGCTGCCGTTTGAGGACCTGCAGGTTTTCAAAGAAAGTACCAGCCAGGCATTGCAACAAAAATGCATTGTTTGGCCGGAATCTGTCTGGCTTGGGATTCCCCTTGATAAGCAAGAACCCTGTCGCATTAATGGCTTGTCCGTACGAACGAATAACATCATGTGTCGCCCGGGGGATTGTGAGTTTCAGCTTACTACTCCGGAATCCTACGACCTATTTGGCATGGTGGTGCAACAGGAAACCTTGTTGCGCATGGCGAACATTCATGGGATGACCTTAAATTGGTCCGAGCTAACGGAGCACGGGCGCTTGGCATTGCCTGAGCAAACCCTGAAGGACGTGCGTTTTCTGTTAGAGCGCCTATTGGGCAACCCCAGTGGCCATGTCACCACTAATCGCATGTCCCATGATTTGGTTATGATGGCCTTACTAGAAGTATTGCAAGCGGAAACGCCTGAGCCTGCGCAAACTCAAAGTTATCATCACCGCAAAGCGGTGGTGGATAGAGCCCGTAGTTTTATTCTAGAGAATCCCGATACCCCCATGACGGTGACGGATTTGTGTGAAGTGGCGAACGTCAGTCGTCGCACTCTGCAATATGCCTTTGAAAGTATTATTGGCATTAGCCCCATCCAATATCTACGAACATCTCGTCTTAATGGTGTCAGAAGGGCTTTGATCAGTGCCTCGCAAAGCGCCAGTATCTCTGATATTGCCGCCCAATGGGGATTCTGGCATATGAGTCAATTTGCAAAAGACTATCGCCAGCTATTTGGTGAGCGTCCATCTGAAACCTTGGAGTTGAACGGCGCCTTTGCTGCCAACCTTGCTCGTTAATGGGCTGTGAAACTTCTCAGTCTCTTAGTTGTGTATTCGCCTCTTGCCCAATAGAATAGCCTTCAGTTATCTATTAATAATGCGTCTCAAATACAAATATGAGCTGCTATCACTAAGAGCCCTTTCTATGAGTCAAATCACCACGCTGGACCAGCTTCAGCAGTTCTATAAAACACCTCACCCCATTGTGTTGAAAAAAGACATCCCTGCCTTGGAGCAACACACGACGAAGTTTATTGAGCACTGCCGCTTCGCCTTGGTGACGAGTCGGGGTGAATCGGGGCATTTGGATGTGTCTCCACGGGGTGGTCAGGCGGGCTTCATCAAAATTTTGGATGATAAGCACATAGTGTTTGGTGATTTGCCGGGTAATAACCGTATCGATACCTTGCGAAATATTCTGTTTACTCCCGAAATCGGTATGTTGTTTATTGTGCCGGGGATCAATGAGATTGTGCGCCTGCGTGGCACCGCGAGTCTCCATGATGATGACGCCTTATTGGATCTATGCATGGAGGGCAATAAGCGCCCTAAAATCGTCGTAAAAGTGGCCATTGATGCGCTGTTTTTCCATTGCCCTAAGGCCATGTTGGTGGCGGATTTATGGTCGGCAGAGACCTTTACTGACCGTGATTTTCTGCCGAACCTGGGGCAAATCATTAAAGATCAGTTAGGTTTAGACACCTTAGAATAAGGTTAAAACGATAATGAAAAAAGCCGCTTGGGTTTCCCCAAGCGGCTTTTTTATATGTCTGACCCATTAAGGTCTGGGTTAGATCTTATTGACCGTTACGCTTTTTCTCTAGGCGTTTTTCCCAGAAATCAGCACCCTTGATACCCAATGCTTTTGGATCAAAGGTGTATTCTTCGACGCCAGCGGCTTTTTGATCTTCGTAATCTTTCAGGGCTTTCATCGTTGGACGAGCCATGAAGAAGATGGCGATGATGCCAACGATATTCAACCAAGCCATCAAGCCTACGCCTACGTCACCTAGGTTCCAGATGTAACCTGCGGTATTTACTGTACCGTAAGCCACCATGAACATGATTAATAGTTTAACCAACGTCAGAGAAACTTTAACGTTTAGCGCGCGACGAAGGTAAGCCACGTTGGTTTCAGCGATGTAGTAGTACGCCAAGATCGTGGTGAAGGCAAAGAAGAACAGTGCAATACCAACGAAGGCAGAACCAAAGCCACCAAAGATGCTCTGCAGTGCCATTTGAGTGAAGGCTGGAGAGGCAATAATGACGTCAGGTGCAATGTTTTGCACGATGAATTGACCGTCAGGCAGAGTGCCTTGAACATTGTACTGCTGCGTGATCAGGATCATCAGCGCTGTGGCAGTACATACAAAAAGCGTGTCTACGTAAACAGAGAAGGCTTGAACGAGACCTTGCTGGGCAGGGTGTTCTACTTCAGCAGCGGCAGCGGCGTGAGGGCCTGTACCTTGGCCTGCTTCGTTAGAGTAAACACCACGTTTCACACCCCAACCAATGGCCGCACCGAATCCAGCTTGTGCAGAGAAGGCGTCAGAAATAATCAAACCGAAAATGCCAGGAACTTGGTCGATGTTAAGGAACACAACGATCAAGGCCATGATGATGTAGCCCATCGCCATGAATGGCACTATGATTTGGGTGAAGTTAGCGATGCGCTTAATACCACCAAAAATGATGAACGCAAGGACGACTAGGATGACGGCTAGTGCCACTAACTTAGTCGTACCCACTGAGCCAAAAGTAGTGTTGATGATGTCGCCTTGGCCAAATACCTGCGCTACAGCATTACCCACAGAGTTAGCTTGGATACCAGGAAGGAAAATACCACAGGCTAGGATAGACGCTAGGGCAAACAATACCCCTAGCCACTTCATACGTAGGCCTTTTTCAAAATAGTAAGCAGGGCCACCGCGGTACTGGCCACCGTCGCTCTCTTTGTAGATTTGACCTAGAGTGGATTCAGCGTAAGCCGTGCTCGCACCTAGAAACGCTACAACCCACATCCAGAATACGGCACCTGGACCACCAAAACCGATGGCCGCTGCAACACCTGCGATGTTACCTGTACCAACACGGCCAGAAAGGGACACGGCCAGTGCTTGGAAAGAGGAAATGCCTTTTTCAGAAGGCGTGGAATTAAATAACAAAGACCACATTTCTTTAAAATGACGCACTTGAGCGAAGCGCGTTAGGATGGAGTAGAACAGGCCTGCTCCAAGGCATAGATAGATGAGCGCAGGGCTCCAGATGATTCCGTTTAAGAAATCAATGAATGATTGCATAGTTAGGGTTCTCCGTTGTGAGGCTCTTTGAGCTTTTGTAATTGTTGTCGTGCTTTACACGTTGCGGGCGAGCGTGTGCAGGGAAGGTCTCATTCATTATAGGAAATGAAATGTGCAAGAAATCCGACACACTGGTCATAACTTGTGTAAATTTAAGTATCCGAATTTAACACGATGCACCATAAAGGAACATTTTGTTAGCTGATTAATATTGGCGCTATCTGGTGCTACATTTGATTCATATAGCACTATTCGAAATGTTTTAAAAAAGTCACTGGCTGCGAGCTAACTAGGGGGTTCGGTTGAGTTAGTTTTATTGTTTCATTTGAGTGAATAATGAATTCTATTTGTGTGTATTTATTGCGATTTAGAAAGGTCTTACTATTTGCTCATCGGGTCACAGACCTAACCAGATTTCCCCGTATCGGGAAGGAGTAAAGTATGTCTTCTATCGCATTTGTATCCCATGGTGGTGGCCCTATGCCTATCTTAGGTGACCCAGGCCACAAAGAATTGGTGCAAACAATGCAGGCTTTGACCAATGATCTGCCTAAGCAGCCTTCTGTGATTGTGATGGTTAGCGCCCATTGGGAAACTTCTGGCTTTGAGTTAACTGCCGCCGCAAATCCTGATTTAATTTATGACTATTATGGCTTCCCTGAGGCGTCCTATCATTTGCAATACCCTGCTCCTGGGGCACCTGAGTTGGCGCGCGCCATAGCAGATAAAATGGAGGATTTGGGAACCCATATTCGTCTTAATGAGTCCCGTGGTTTTGATCATGGCATGTTCATTCCGCTGATGCTGATGTACCCGGATGCCAACATCCCTGTGTTGCAGTTGTCTTTAGACAGTTCTCTGAGTCCAGAGAAGCATTGGCAACTAGGGGAGCACCTTTCCCAAGTGTTGCCAGAAGACGCATTGTTGATAGGTTCGGGTTTTAGTTTCCACAACATGCGTGCTTTCTTTAATCCACAAGCCCCAGAAAAAAAGGTCTCTGCTGACGCCTTTCAGGTGTGGCTTGATGAGACTGTGACGGGTGTGGATATAAATATTAGCGAAGCGAAGCTGCGTTGGAGTCAATGGTCTTTGGCGGAAGGTGGTCGTTACTGTCACCCCCGAGAAGAGCACTTGGTGCCATTGATTGTCTGTCACGGGGCAGCGCAAGGGCCAGGTAAGTCGATTGCTTTCACTGCATTGAATGTTAAGGCTCGTCACTTTATTTGGTGATTACTTTTTTAAGTCTCCTTTCAGAATTGCCCCCGTGGTGCGACTACGGGGGCTTTTTTATTTGAACTATTTACCTGACACGAGTCGTATTACTAAGTGACTCATAATGAGGTGACCCATGATTCGATATGAAATAGTCAGTGTTTCTGCCGATGAAGTTTTGCCGGTTCGTCATCAGGTACTTTGGCCCGATCAGCCGATGTCCTTCTGTCAGGTTGAGGGGGATGACTACGCTAAGCACTTTGGTGTGAAGGTGGATGGACGCTTGGTCTGTGTTGTTTCTCTATACATTCATGACGGGGAGGCACGCCTACGGAAGTTTGCTACCTTGTCAGAATTTCAAGGGCGAGGAATTGGTAGTCAGATGCTTGAAGCATTGATAGAAAGAGTGCGCTCTGCAGACATTCATTATCTTTGGTTAGATGCTCGAGAGAGTGCTATGAGCTTCTATGGTCGATTTGGTTTTGTTGCAGAAGGGGAGCGTTTCTTTAAAGGGGATATTCCTTACTTTCGTATGTCGCAACATTTTAATGCTTAGTCATAGGATAGATGCGAAACGGATCAGCTAGAGCTGGGTGGCTCAATGTGACCATCTTGGCCGATCAATAGCTGATAAAACTGCTCATGGAATTGAGGCTTAGAAAAATAGAAGCCTTGATAGAGCTGACAATCCCGCTCCGCTAAAAGTTGCTCTTGGGCATGAGTTTCGACCCCTTCCGCGATAACGGCCAAGCCAAGTTTGTTGGCAGTAGTCATAATCACGTCAACGATGGCTGCATCACTTTCGCTATGCTCCATTTGCTGGATAAATGAGCGGTCAATTTTAAGTATGTCTAGGGGGAGCTGGGTCAAGTAGCGCAGGGAGGAATACCCAGTGCCGAAATCATCAATAGCAAATGAAATACCGTGTTCTTGCAGGGTATTCATTGTTTTGGAGGCATTGATGAAGTTGTGAATGAGCAGACTTTCAGTAATCTCAAATTCGATCTGCACTGCTCCAGGGTGGCGTTTCTTTAGTATCTGAAGCATACGTTCGACAAAGTCTGCTTGCATGAAGTGAGCAGGACTTATATTAATGGACAATCGTTTAAAGCTGCTGGGTAAACCTTGTTTTTGCCAAGTATTTAAAAGCTCTATCGTAGCAGTAAGTACCCACTCCTCAAGCGCATTGATCTGACCTGATTCCTCTGCAACAGAAATAAATTCCATGGGCGGAACTAGGCCTTTTTGTGGATGTTGCCAGCGCAGTAATACCTCTGCCCCAGTGATCTTGTGTTGGGAGTTTACTTGCGGTTGTAGCCAAATTTGCAGCTGATTGAGTGCCACCGCACGGTGCAGTCCGGCTTCAATCTCCCATCTTGCTTTGGCTTCTTTTTGCATACTTTCGTCATAAAACTGGTAGCCATTGCGCCCAGCATCTTTGACACGGTACAAGGCCGTATCGGCACGGCGCAGCACGTTGCTACTGTTATCCGCATGTTGAGGGAAGATGGTTAATCCAATGCTGGTGGAGCAATGGATAGTGTTGCGTCCAATCCGTGCTGGGGCACCTATGGTCTCTATGATGTTCTGTGCGAGTGCGATGGCGTTAGAAACCGCTTCCTCTTGACTGTCTAAACTGGGCAGTAGCAGGACAAATTCATCCCCGCCAAATCTTGCACACTGAGCTTGAGGTCCGACTAACGTCCCGAGACGTTTGGCGATTTCTATTAACAGACGGTCGCCAATGTGATGGCCCAGCGAATCATTGATCGTTTTGAAACGGTCAAGGTCAAGGTACATGACCACTCCCGTTTTCTGGGCCTGTTTGACTTCTTCAATGGCTCTGTCTAGCTGTTCCGTTAGCATGCGACGGTTAGCTAACTTGGTTAAGGGGTCGTAATAGGCTAAGGACTGTACTTGTTTAGCTGCGTCGTCTTTTTTGTGCCAGATATCTTGTACGTTGAAAACAAGGTCGCCAAGTTCGTCATGACGTACATAAGGCGGTGTGAGGTCTGCATCGGGGTGATCCAGTTGGGCAACCCATTGGGACGTCCTCTGAATGGGCTTAGAGAAAAAGTGGTAAAACACGATAAAGAGCACGCCACTGAGTAAGATGGTGGCAATGAACCCTGAAATACTAAGGGTAAGAGCACGATTGGCGAGCCCTTGAGCGACCCTATTAGTATCTAGGGTGACCACTAATAAGGCTTGGGTTGCGCTATTGTTTTCAATGTTGAGAGGCTGTTGGTATTTCTTAGGGATATCTAAGAGTCGAAAACTCATAGCATTTACCCAAGTCGTGGCGGGTGGTGTGGCGCTATCAAACCCTACTGCCATTAGATCACCAAAATCATCATAGATGGTCGCCGAATGAAATAAGGGGTCATCAGCCATTAATTTGGCCAGGCTTTTGGCTAAATCAGTGTCTAGGTTATACACGGCGCGCTGGATATTCGGTTGGTATAGGGTGATCGATTGTTGGATGCTAGCGATTTGCTGGCTGCGAACCGCTGTCATATCCACATAAAATTGCGCGATCGCTGAGAGACCGCCGATGATGAACGCTGAGAAAAGAATGATGCGCGCTTGTTGATATGCAATTCGATGTCTGAGCTTCAAGCTTTGGCCTCCCTACCTTGCAATCTACTGCTATAAATATTTTGCGCGTATGGCTTGGTAGGTTCCGTCTTGCTTAATTTGCCGCAAACCAGCATTAAAGCGATCCATTATTGCCCGTGAGTCTGGGTATGTCTTACTCATGCACAAGTAAAGCGGTGTGACTGGCTCTGTACGTATCGGCGTGATTTTGATGTCACGGTGAATGCCAAGCTTTCTTGCATAATAGAGTGATGGGTACTCAGCGGCATAAAGTATGTCTATGTTGCGATAGCGCATAGCCATCATAGCGCCTTCGTAAGTGGATGTCGTCTCATGGGGAATGTTTTCTGCGGTAAGTTGTTGCTCCATGCCCCAGCCTTCGATGGAAACCACGCTAAAGTTTTGTAAGTCATCAAGGGTTTGAATGGCGCTAGTATCGACTTCAGATCGGCTTACCGCTACTCGGTTGGTGGATGTCACCTCGTCACTAAACAACATGTATTCAAGGCGCTCAGGACGTCGCGAGCAGGACACTGTGCCGAGAATTGTGCCTCGTTCCATGGATTTGATAATGCGCTTCCATGGCGTTGAAGAGAAATGAACATCCAGATCTGCTGCAGCAAAAGCCGCCTGTACAATGTCGATATCCATACCAGTGATGCCGTCTTGAGTATCAGGCACGATAATGTAAGGGGGGAAATCGACAACATGCAGTTGCACTGTTTTTATATCAGCGAAGGTAGCGCCGCTGCCCAGCAGTAAAAGGGGCAGAGTTAAGAGCAGTTGGGCGGCACGTCTCAATAACACTAAGTGGTCTCCTTGGAAAAATGTTGAAATTAGCAAAAAATGTTCATTCGCATGCTAAATATACCATGAAATAAGGAGTATAGGGGGTGTTTTGAGTGTTTTATGTGCAGCTTTACAAAGACGTGATTGCCCATAATCTGAACCTTACTTGGATCAGTGTATGGGCAAAAGGGCGGGGCTTATTCCGGTTGATTGAGCACTTCTTCGAGGGCCTGTAAAAACACTTCCGGTGGTTGGCCACCCGAGATGGCATATTGGTTATTGATGATGACCGTTGGTACAGAGGTAATGCCACTGCGTTGCCAAAGTTGCTCTAATTGACGTACTTCTTCGGCAAACTCGTCGCTGGCGAGAATCCCCTTAGTGACCTCTTGGTCAAGGCCAATATCTCCGGCGATGTCGATCAGCACCTGATGATCCGAGACATTTCGGTTGTCGGTGAAATGGGCTTTGAATAGGGCTTTTTTGAGGGCTTCTTGGCAGCCTTCAATTTCTGCCCAATGCAGTAGACGATGGGCATCAAAAGAATTCCACATGCGTGAGTCTTCCTGAAAGTTGAAGTCAAAGTCCACGGCCTTGCCCCGGGCTTGAATCATCTCCCGGTTCTGTTTGGATTGGGCTGGGGTGACACCATATTTCTCAGCAAGGTGCTCTCCAAGATTTTGCCCTTCCTGAGGCATGTTGGGATTGAGCTCGAAGGGTCTAAAGGTGAGGTCAACTTTGACGTCGTTTAGAGAAGTGAGTGCTTTGTTAAGGTTGCCTAATCCGACCACACACCATGGACACATGACGTCGGACACAAATTGAATATCAATAGACTTTTGCATGGTTTTGCCTCAAATGGTTGATTAGCCTGTGATGGGATTAGGTTAAGATATTTCAAGTTTAGGATAGGCCGTAAGCGCCGTTATTCTTTTATATGCACATTTTCCTAAGGCGCAGTATGGAACTCATTTGGCTGGGATTGATCGTCATTGTGGCTCTAGGGGCCTATATTCAGACGGTCACGGGGTTTGGTTTTGGTTTGATTGTAATGGGGATTGGCGGTGCTCTTGAGCTGTTGTCGATCGCTGAATTAGCCTTTATCGCAAGTTTGTTAAGCTTGTTAAATGGCTTATCAGGCTTGTATGGAGGCGTCTGGCGACAAGCTCATTTTAAAGCCATGGGGGTGTTTCTGGTAACCGCACTGCCCATGGTCTGGTTTGGATTGTATTTACTTGATCATCTAGGAGCTAATGCGATCAATCTTCTTCAGGGGTTATTGGGCATTACCATGATTCTGGTGTGTCTCAGCAGTCTATTACGTCCGGAACCCAGAAACGAAGCTTCCCCCAAATGGCATTTTGCCTTGTGTGGCGGGTTTGCGGGGGTATTGAGTGGTTTATTTTCTACCGCGGGACCGCCAATTTCATATTTGATGTATCGCCAGCCTGTGCCTTTGGTTGTGATCCGTGCAACCTTGCTGTCCATTTTTATTGCTTTGGCAGGGTTTCGCACCACGACCATGGTTGTAAGTGGATCGGTCACCTCGTCCATGTTAATCGCAACCGTGATAGGGGCTCCGGTGGTATTGGGGGTCACAGTGCTGTCACGGAAGTACCTGATTAACTTGATCCAACCCGTGTTGGTGAAAAGAATGGCCATGGCCATGTTAATACTGTCCGGTATGGGGTTGTTGATTCGGGCGTTCACGTCTGCATAAAAAATGGGAGCTTATCGCTCCCATTTTTTATGCTCAGTTGAATGATTAAACCTTAAATCACACCCAGTTCAATGAGGCGCTCACGCAGATAGGAGCCAGCCGTATGGCGTTCCGACAGCACCACATCTGGACGTGGGTGCAGGAACAGGGGTAAGGAAATGCGTGATTTAGTCTTGTCGGTACCATCTGGGTTAATCACTCGGTGGGAAGTGGATGGGAAATAGCCCCCAGAGGCTTCTTGCAGCATATCGCCAATGTTAACAATCAAGTTACCGAAATCGCAGGGTACGTCCAGCCAGGTGCCATCTTTTGATTTCACCTGCAGTCCAGGTTCATTGGCTGCCGGTAAGATAGTGATTAAATTAATATCTTCATGAGCACCCGCACGGATAGCGCCAAGTTCCTCGTCGCCTTTAAGTGGTGGGTAATGGAGTACTCGCAGCAGGGTTTGATCACTGTTTTCAATCATACCGGAGAGCGGTTGAGAGTAATGCTGGGCAATATCTGCTGGAGTATGTGTTTCAATCCAACCCAGTAGCTGTTCCGCCAGTGTATTGGCTTCACTGTAGTATTGCGCCAGTTTGGCTTTGTGCTGCTCTGGACATTGTCCCCAAGGGTAGTAGTGAAAATACTCTTTAATGTCTTTCTTTGAGTGGCCTTTGGCAGTTTCAGACACATCCGCTGGGAAGAACCCGTCTTGGGTGCCCACGTTATAGCGGTAATCAAATTTGGTATCGCTATCGAAGAAGGTTTGCCATTCGGCGTAAATGTCAGACACCAGTTGCTGACGAATCGGGTGGTTTTTAAGAACCCCGAAGCCAGTTTCTCTTAAGGATTTAACGAAGTCTTGGGCGGCTGTTGGGCTTTGAAAATCAACGGCTTCTAAAATCATGATCAATATTCCTGTAGCAAATCTTAAAACGACTATGGCTCAAGCCTAGTCTGGTAATTAAAAAAGTTGAATGGCTACAGTCCTAAGAAGACCAACCGCTGTGAAAAAAATAACGCAGGTCTACCGCTTCGCCAGGGTGCAGCTGGCGCCAAGCTTCCGTATGGGAAGTAGTATGTTGGCTAAGGGCGGTAATCAAAATAATGTCCTAAAACGCGAATAGATAAATAGGTTTTCATTTTAACGAAAATTGACCGATTGGTACAAGATGTGCAATGTTTTGATAAATTCTTACAAAATGAACAGGAATTCAGAAAATTTGTTATTCGAGCTAGGCAAATCAGGCACTTAGCCTATACTGGCAGATAAGCTCCTCGATTTAAGGTTTATTTTTTTAGTTTAGTACAAATCGAGGAATTCGGGCGCGAGCTCCTGCGTCGATCTCAAATAGAGGGCGTTACGTTATGACTACATCATTTCAATCGTTGAAACATCACTTCTTGATCTCTATGCCACATTTGAACGATCCAAACTTCGAGCACACAGTTGTCTATCTTTGCGAACATACGGAAACTGGGGCGATGGGCGTCATCATTAATCGTCCTTCGAGTATTGATTTTGCTGAATTGGCTGACCACCTCGGGATGCCTGTGGAGGCTCCTAAACTGACCTCAGAGCCTATTTATGTGGGCGGGCCAGTAGAGTCTGAGCGGGGGTTTATTTTGCACTCTCATGATAAATACTGGGGCAACACCCTGAAAGTTACCGATGAGGTCTGCTTATCGGCCTCTTTGGAAACCCTAGAACACATTGCTGCGGGGGATGGTCCAGAGCAGTTTTTAATTACGCTAGGTTGCGCGGGTTGGGACGAAGGGCAGCTAGAAAAAGAAATTGCCAATAACGATTGGCTGGTATGCGAGGCGGATTTAGACGTATTATTTAATACTCCTAGTGACATGCAGTTTACCGCAGCAACAAAAGTCCTAGGGCTGGATATGAGTCTTTTATCGCCGGACATAGGACACGCTTAAATATGACCGATGCGTCATCAAATGAAATGAACGAGAACCCCAATACGGCCATCACCGTATTGGGGTTTGATTTTGGTACGACCCGAATTGGCGTCGCCGTAGGGCAAGGCGTCACCCGCCAAGGTCGACCGTTGAACCCTATCAAAGCGAATGAGGGGATTCCTAATTGGGATGTGATCGCCAAAATAGTAGAAGAATGGCAACCTGACGCCTTTGTGGTGGGGTTACCACTGAACATGGATGGCACGGAAAATGAGATGTGTCAGCGTGCACGCAAATTTGCCAAACGCCTCCATGGACGCTACAACCGCCCATACCATATGATGGATGAGCGGCTATCGTCCTATGAAGCCAAAGGACAAGTGATCGCCCAAGGTGGCCACCGTAATTTCAAAGAGAATTCCGTCGATGGTTTGGCCGCTCAAATGATTTTAGAGTCGTGGTTTGCTGAGCAATTCACGTCTTAAGCAATTGACTAGAAGGTAACAGTCGAACATGAAGTTGGATCTAGACAAAGCGCTGTCCGCCATGAAACAGCAAATAGCTGATTACTGTCAGCAAAAGAACATTGAAGACCCGATTGTGGTTGGAATCCATTCTGGAGGAGTTTGGGTGGCAAATGAGTTGATTGATGCTGTGCCAACCTCCGAGCCGTTAGCGACCTTAGACATTACCTTTTATCGAGATGACTTTACCCGCGCGGGATTGAATCCCAAAGTCGGCCAGACCCTCTTGCCCGCTTTGGAAGACCGTCATGTGATTCTGGTGGATGATGTGCTCATGTCTGGGCGCACGATTCGTGCCGCGATGAATGAGATCTTCGACTTTGGCCGTCCCGCCAGTATTACTCTGGCCATCTTGTTTGACTTGAATAATCGCGAGTTGCCAATTCGTGCTGACATCATTGGTGAGGCCTTAACCCTTAACGCCAATCAACGTATTAAACTATCAGGGCCTGCGCCCTTGGCGGTTTCTTTGGTGGAAACCGACTAAATTAGTTGTTTTGCTTTATTTTTGTGACAGCACATACGACAATTAGTACTTGGATACAGTGGTTCGCTGATACATAACAGTTGGCGATGTTGAATGCCAAGCTGGCCTGTCAGTGCCACCGATGCCCGGACGTGGATACCCTCTGCGCCGGGCATTTTCCTATCATACATAGTGATTGAGGAAAGCAAACTATGATGCGATCTGACCCCAGGGCGTTACAGCTAAACGAACAAGGTCAACTAAAGCATTTCCTGACGTTGGATGGCTTAAGTAAAGATATTCTGACAGAGATACTCGATAGAGCCGAGTCGTTCCTATCCATGGGCGAGCAGTCAGTTAAAAAAGTCCCTTTGTTACGGGGCAAGACTGTTGTAAATCTCTTCTTTGAAAACTCCACCCGAACCCGAACTACCTTTGAATTGGCCGCTAAGCGATTGTCTGCCGATGTGATTAACCTCAATATCGCTACGTCGGCGACCTCTAAAGGCGAGTCCTTACTGGATACCCTGCAAAACCTTGAAGCCATGCAAAGTGATATGTTTGTTGTGCGTCACCAAGACAGCGGGGCACCACATTTTATCGCTGAGCATTGCTCTCCAAATGTGGCCATTATTAATGCCGGTGACGGTCGTCACTCTCACCCAACTCAAGCCATGTTAGATATGTTGACCATTCGTCGACACAAGGGGCATTTTGAGGGGTTAAAAGTCGCTATTGTGGGAGATGTTTTGCATTCACGAGTCGCGCGCTCAGAGCTGCATGCATTGAAAACCCTTGGCGTTGAAGAAGTACGATTGGTGGGCCCTAAAACCCTAGTGCCAGAGTACTTTAAGGAACTTGGGGCGACCATTTGTCATGACTTAAAGGCCGGTCTTGATGATGTGGATGTGGTGGTCATGCTGCGTTTACAAAAAGAGCGTATGGCTGGTGCTCTATTGCCCAGTGAGAGCGAGTTTTATCGCTTATATGGTCTGACAGAAGAAACCCTATCTTGGGCCAAACCTGATGCGATTGTGATGCATCCTGGGCCGATTAACCGTGGGGTCGAAATTTCCTCTGAAGTGGCAGACGGTGAGCGTTCTGTCATTCTAAACCAGGTGACTAATGGCATTGCCGTGCGTATGGCCGTGATGTCCATGGCCATGAGTGGTCAAGTGCAAGAACAACAGGCACAAGAAGGTGAGGGCTAACATGAAACTTCGTATTAGTAATGGTCGTGTCATCGACCCAAGCCAAAACCTCGATGCCGTGGTTGATCTGTTTGTAGAGGATCATCGTATTGTAGCCATTGGGGAAGCGCCCCTTGGTTTTGATGATGCGGAAGTCATCGATGCCACTGGCCAGTGGGTATTACCTGGCTTAGTTGACGCGGCAGTCGCCTTGCGTGAGCCAGGTTACACCCAGAAAGGTTCCATTGCCTCAGAAGGTCGTGCAGCGGTGTCGGGTGGTGTTACCACATTGATTTGCCCACCCAATACCAAACCAATAGTAGATACACCAGCAGTCGCGGCCTTGATTCAAGACAAGGCGGATGATGCGGGGATGGCTAATGTGTTCCCAATCGGTGCCATTACTCAAGGTCTGGAAGGTGAGCAGTTAAGTAACATGGTGGCATTAACGGATGCTGGTTGTGTGGCTTTATCAAACCACCGTAATAGTTACGCCAGTAACCGGGTGCTGTCCCGTGCCCTAGAATATGCTGCAACCCATGACTTGTTGGTTGTCTTCCATCCTGATGACAAGAGCATGTCCGATGGGGGCTGTGCCCACGAAGGTGTGATGTCCACCATGCACGGCTTGGCGGGGATCCCAGAAACAGCGGAAACCATCGCCTTGATGCGTGATTTGCTGTTGGTGGAGAAGACCGGTGTACGTGCCCACTTTGCCCGTCTTTCTTGTGCTAAGTCCGTTGAGATGATTGCCGACGCTAAGGCATCAGGGTTAGATGTCACTTGTGACGTGGCACTGCATAATCTTTTGCTGACAGATGAAGTATTGAAAGAGTTTGATGGACTGTTTCACGTGTTGCCGCCTTTGCGTTCCGAGAACGACCGTCTGACGCTTATTGAAGGCATCAAGACAGGGGCGATCAATGCCATCTGTTCGGATCATCAACCCCATGAAAAAATGGCGAAGGTAGCCCCTTTTGCCGCGACAGAACCCGGTATGGCAAACGTGGAAATCCTGTTGCCATTGGCGTTGCGTTTAATGGATGAGGGCGACCTCGAGCTAGGTCAACTACTGACTGCGCTGACGACTGGCCCTGCCGCCTGCTTTGGTCTAGAGGCCGGGTCTTTGGCTGTGGGTAGTTTTGCGGACTTTATCCTGTTCGACAGTACTGCAACTTGGACCTGGGATCAGTCGAATCGGAAATCGAAGGGGCGCAATTCAGGCTTTGATGGGGAATCCCTCACTGGTCGTGTTTTGCAGACCTTTATTTCTGGTCAGCGTGTGTATGCCTTGAGTTAGCCTAGGCTCTTTACCGCATCTATTTGTGGTAAAGTGAGTAATATGTACATATTGACGCCTCACTGAGGCGTCTCTTAGTTGTAGAGAATTGTCTAACCTTTATCGATCGGTGTCGTATTAAATGGACAGTAGCAATCAACCTGTGTCAGGAATGGAATCCTCTATGAATGTGGTCAATGAACCGCTCAAGCAGAGAGATTTTCTCCTGCAAATGCGTAAAGCGGACAAACGACTACTTCAGAGTCTTGCCACCAGTGCCAAACCTCTTATTTTTTTGGAGTTATTGGTGCAGCAGGTACGGGATCTGTTGCCCAACATGGTGCGCCCTTGTTTAATCTGGTGTGATAAAGATCTTACCAACTGGCGTATTCTCAATCATGTGGATTGGCAAGGGGGCGTGTCCGATGTGGTTGGGCGAGTGTCCAGTGTTCCAACTCCACTTATAACCTTTGTTGCTAGCCCTTCGCGAAAGTTCGGCTACGAAAAAAGCGTATCCACCCGCTCTGACTGGGTGGGTTGGCATTCGATCATTCAGGAATGCTTTTTAGAAGATTGTCATTTAGTCAGTGTGCCAGACCAAGACGGTAATTGGCTGACCATGGCTTTGTTTTCTAATTACATTTCAGATGTCGCTGAAAAGCCTTTTTATCATTGGGCCATCGAGCAAGTACTGGAAAGTGCCCATGATTGGATCGAAGCCTCTTTGTTGCGCAAAATCACAGATAAAACGCTTCAAGAGATGACCGATGAAGGGACTGGCCTACTACAGCCCCACGCTTTCGATAACGCTATTGAAATGATGATTCGTGATGCGAGACGCTACTTTCAGCGTTTGGTGTTTGTCACTGTATTTGTCAAACGTGAGATTGATGGTGACGAATTGAAGCACCTCTCTGACACCTTAACCAGCACCTTACGGGATAACGATTTGTTGGCGCGATCGGGTAAGAGTGAGTTTGTCATGGCCATGCGTATTGGGCATTTAGACGACGCGCAGATCATCGCAGAAAAGCTTGAAGATGCGTTGCTTAAGGCAGACCCAGAGCATATCGGCGCTTTGAACGACGGTGTGTCGATCGGTGTGTCATTCTACCCTGAGCAAGCTAATTATAACCGCTTGTATCTGGCTTCCCGTGCCGCGGCAGAAGCCGTATCGGAGAAAACTGGCTACCGCTTAGAGTATTACGGCAAATTCGTTAAGAGCTTAGATGAAGCTTATGGTTTTTGAGGTTGAGGTGCAGACGTGTCGATAGCCGATAATCTATCCCAAGTTAAACGAGAAATCGCTGATAATTGCCACCGTTTTGATCGCCCTGAAAGCGCGGTGACTTTACTCGCGGTGAGCAAGACCAAACCACTTGCGGATCTTGAGACAGCATACCAAGCTGGCCAACGTCTATTTGGTGAGAACTATGTGCAAGAGGCCGTGGAAAAGCATCAACAACTGGCGCATTTGCCTCATATAGAATGGCACTTTATTGGTCCTATTCAGTCCAATAAGTCTCGTCAGATCGCAGAAACAATGGATTGGGTGCATACCATTGATCGAGACAAGATAGCCCGTCGTTTGAGTGAGCAACGTCCCGCAGAGATGGCGCCACTCAATGTACTGGTGCAGGTCAATATCAGTGGAGAGAGCTCGAAATCAGGGGTTTTGTTGGAACAATTGGACGATATGGTTGAATTGGTCCAGAGTTTACCCAATTTACGTTTGCGTGGTCTTATGGCAATCCCTGCACCGCAAGCGGATGAAGCCTCTCAGATAGCTGTGTATGAGCCCTTGCAGCAAGCATTTTTAGCCTTACAAACAGACCATCCGGAGATCGATACTTTATCCATTGGTATGTCTGGGGATTTAGCGGCGGCTATTGCTTCAGGCAGCACCATGGTACGAGTGGGCACGGCAATATTTGGTGCCAGAAATTACCCTTAACAAGCGACAACGTATTTAGCATAACGAAATAGGTGAACAATGAGTTTAAAAATAGCTTTTGTGGGTGTTGGGAATATGGCATCTGCGATCATTGGTGGTTTAAGGGCTAGCGGTTATGCGGGCGAATCCATCATTGGTACGTCACGCAACCCCGACAAGCATAAAAGCCTAGAGGCACAATATGGCATAGTCATGACCGCTGATAACGAGTGGGCAGTGGAGCAGGCGGATGTGGTGTTTCTTTGTGTGAAGCCTCATATGATGCGTGATGTCATCGACAGCATTGCCCATGTGGTGCGTGATGAGCAGCTGTTTATTTCAGTGGCTGCTGGACTAGAACTTGCCGCTTTGTCGGCCTGGCTGAAAAAGCCTGTGGCAATTGTACGTTCCATGCCTAATACGCCATCGTTAGTTGGAGTGGGGATGTCAGGGCTAATCGCCAATGAACAGACCACTGGAGAACAGAAACAATGGGTCTCCGATGCGTTTGACAGTTTTGGTGGCCATGCTTGGGTGGAACAAGAAGAGCACATGCATACGGTGACAGCCTTATCTGGCAGTGCACCAGCCTACTTTTTTCGAGTATTAGAAGTGATGATCGAGGCGGGGCAAGCCCAAGGCCTAGATGCTGCGACCAGTCGTAAATTAGCGACTCAAGCAATGAAAGGTGCGGCAGCTATGGTGACGGAGCTTGACGAAGACATTGCTCAGTTACGTCGTAATATCACCTCTCCCAATGGCACCACTCAGGCGGCCCTAGAGACGTTGGAAGAACAAGGCGTGGAATCCTTAATCACTGCGGCGGTTAACGCCTGTGCAAACCGCTCTAAAGAGCTGGGCAAACAATATAAGGTTTAGAAATGAACGATCCTTTGATTTTAGTGGTAAAAACACTGGGTAATGTATACCTATTTATTGTCTTGCTACGTTTAGTATTACAGCTAAGTCGTGCAGATTTTTATAATCCAATTAGTCAGGCCGTTGTGAAAGCAACATCTCCTCTAGTGCGCCCGTTGCGTAAGGTGATTCCTTCTATTGGCCGTGTGGATACGGCCTCTGTGGTGCTGGCTTTAGCGGTGCAATTTGTCACCTTGTTAGCGGTCGTGACCATTGCAGGGGCGCAACTGGCACCCGCAGGTTATGCCATCTATACCTTGGGAGGTGTGGTTTATCACTTCCTTGATTTGTACTTCTGGGCTATGTTGATATCTGTGATCCTAAGTTGGGTTGCGCCGGGTGCGAGCCATCCAGGTGCCATGTTGGTAGCCCAAGTTTGTGAGCCCTTGTACCGTACATGTCACCGTGTCATTCCCTCACTAGGTGGGTTGGATCTATCGCCAATTTTCATCTTCTTAGGAATCTCGGTATTGCAACAGTTTATTAAGCCATTTGTCATCTAGATGGTGGTGAATATTGCGGATGTGCGGTGCTTATTTGAGAAGAACTGAATATTCTTATATGATGCCCAGCCGAATGATAGGCCTAGAATCATCTGGTTCTTCAAATTAATACTAAAAATTGGACTAGAGCTATGAGTACAATCGCAGTTTACCCTGGCACCTTTGACCCGATCACCAATGGTCATGCGGATCTTGTGGAGCGTGCAGCGAAACTGTTTCCAAAGGTGATCGTTGCTGTGGCAGCCAGCCCAAAGAAGCGACCTGCGTTGGCTCACGATGTACGTATCCAGTTGGCGAAGGAGATCTTAGGGCACTTGGAGAATGTTGAGGTTGTCGGTTTTGATAACTTATTGACAGAGTTTACCCGTTCCGTGAATGGGCAAGTGGTCGTCCGTGGCCTGAGAGCGGTATCAGATTTCGAATACGAGTTTCAGCTTGCGAACATGAACCGCGTGATTGCGCCAGATGTTGAAAGTCTATTTTTAACACCATCCGAGAAGCATTCTTATATTTCTTCGACGCTGGTGCGTGAGATAGCCTCTTTAGGAGGGGACTTTGGAATGTTTGTCCATCCTAAGGTGAAAGATGTGCTAACAGAACACTATAAAGCCGCGGCAGCAGCAAAGCGTTCTTGATTTAATAAATGCCTGTTTGGCATTAGATTTTTTAGGAGAGCAACCATGTCTCTAATCATTACTGATGAGTGCATTAACTGCGATGTGTGTGAGCCTGAGTGTCCAAATGAGGCCATCAGCCAAGGCGAAGAGATCTATGTGATCGACCCGAGCAAATGCACAGAGTGTATTGGTCATTACGATGAACCACAGTGTCAGCAAGTATGTCCGGTAGACTGTATTCCTTTGGATCCAAACCATAAGGAATCTGAAGAGCAGCTGATGGAAAAATACTTGGTGCTAACCGGTCAGCTATAATCCTGATCCGTTCCCAAATGAAAAGCCAGAATCTTAATTCTGGCTTTTTTTATGGCTGCTAGCTAAATAGCTTTTGGATTTCTAGAGGAGTTGGGGTGGTTTGTTCTTCACCGATGAGCACGATTAAGGCTTGTATATTGACTCGTTCAAAAGAACTTGGGTGTGTCACTATCTTACCTTGAGTGTCCTCATAGCCAATGGCCGTGCCAATGTCTTTTTGGATCAGGGTTGTGACCACGTCTGCCCAGCGAATGCTGCTCAAAGAGACATTGATGCGTACCGTGTGATCCCCTTGGTAGCGGAACAGGTCTTCAAGCACCTGCTCTGTGCCGGGGGCGATCAAAGAGCGAACGAGCATTTCAGGGTAGACCCGTACCGGACGAATGACCGCTCGAGCGCCTGCCTGTCGAAAACGGTCTCGGTTTGCATCATCAATGGCCTCTGCCAATATGAAGGCGCTTGATCCGATTTCTTTAATACGGTGCAGCACGTCGAAAACCAAGCTATCACTGTGGGGGTCAAGATTGTCAGGGGATAGCACAACCACGTATTTGGCCTTATCTATGGCTGCAGAGTTGAGCATGCCTGGGGTTGTAGCGTCGCCAGTGTGATGGACTACTCCTTGTGACCTAAGGGTTTCAGGTAAGCCTTCTGGAAACTTGGGGGTGAGTATTTGGATTGGAACATCTTCCAACTCCGGTGTATTGCACACCTGCTGTACCAATAAATTTAGGTAGCGCTCAGTGTTAGTGGTTGGGGTATTGATGATTAGTAAATGGTCCTGCATATCACTCCACTCCATGCGCCCTTTAATTTTCATTTCTTTGTGTTGCAGACGGATTTCCACGTAGTCACTGGCAATCTGGGCGAGCAGGGTAATCCCCAAGCCATAGATCAGAACAATCGTGGCAAACTGGCCCCAGAAGGTAGCCGCAGACAAATCACCGTAGCCAGTGGTGCTGGCAGAAGTCATTGTAAGCCAAAAGGCTTGCCACCAATCCAAGTCTTCAAAATAGACCATGGCAATGCTGTGAGCGCCTACCACGGCCGCCAGCATCATGAAGCGACGATGTAGATCGCTCATGGCCCTTAGGTGAACTTGTTTGCGGAACTTCTGTCTAGAGCGTGCTCTTCGATTAAGAATGTGTCCTAGTACCATATGGGCGTCCTATTAGGTGTCCGCTGGCATAGCGTAGCCTAATTGACGCCATGATTCATAAACCATTACGGCAACCGTATTGGACAGGTTCAAACTGCGAGATCCTGGCTGCATTGGCAAACGTAATCGCTGTGCAGGGGGAAGGGCTTCGATAAACTCCGCCGGTAAACCGCGGGTTTCCGGACCAAACACTAAGACATCATTGGCCTTAAACTCGGATTCGCTGTGAGTGTGACTGCCTTTTGTGGTCAGAGCATAGACAGTGCCAAGTTGGCCTTCGTTTTGTTTCAAGAAGTGTTCCCAATCTTGATAACGATTTATGTGAGCAAACTCATGGTAATCCAATCCCGCTCGACGAAGCTTCTTATCTTCTAGCTCAAATCCAAGGGGCTCAATGAGGTGTAATGTATATCCGGTGTTGGCACACAGTCGAATGACGTTGCCTGTATTGGGTGGAATCTCGGGTTGATATAAAACGATGTGTAGCATGTCACTCACTCCTTATCTTGGCACCATCATACCAGAGCTGCCCGATTTACTAACTTATTGTTAAAAAAATTAAAAAACTGTTGACGAGCTTAGTCGGTCGTTTATAATACGCCGCACTTGCCCAGATAGCTCAGTCGGTAGAGCAGAGGATTGAAAATCCTCGTGTCGGTGGTTCGATTCCGCCTCTGGGCACCATTATTTAAAAAGCCAGCTTTTAGCTGGCTTTTTAGTGTCCCGCAGTGACCTAAACCTGCATCATTTTTTTGATATGCCCAGATAGCTCAGTCGGTAGAGCAGAGGATTGAAAATCCTCGTGTCGGTGGTTCGATTCCGCCTCTGGGCACCACTTCTAGAAATATTTTTTCCTTGCCTTATCTTTAGCCCTTACGCACTTAGTTACAGCGATTGTGCATGTTATTTGCTATATTCCGATCTATTATAAAAATCTTGCCGTAGCTCTCAGACGGCTTAGTTTAGAGATAGAAAGGTATCGCTCTCTTCTATGACGCATCTAATTAAAGTTTTGTCTTTCACGGCTATCAGTTATTTCTTAGCGGGATGGCTTGGTTTGTTGTTTGCGGTGCCGCCTGGTTATGCCACGGTGATCTGGCCTGCATCCGGTGTGGCCATAGCCGCTTGTTTGCTATTTGGTTATCGCGCTGCCTTTGGTGTGTTCTTTGGCTCCATGGCTGTCAATGTGTCCGTTGGGTTTTCAAATACGGGTGACATTGCTTTTCTGATTCCTGCATTGATTGCGGCAGGAAGTACCCTACAAACCTTCTTCAGTTATGGGCTTATTAGACGCTTCATCGGTGGGCGTCTTGAGTTTTTTAATGTGCGCCACGTGCTTTTGTTCATTTTACTAGGCGGTCCGATTGGCTGTTTGGTGAGTGCGAGTGTGGGCACTAGTGTTTTGTATTTCTTTGAGATTTTACCTAGTTCTCAGGTACCGCTTAATTGGCTCAGCTGGTGGTTAGGGGATTCCGTTGGCGTCATTGTGACGGTGCCCTGGTTAGCAGTGGTCTTCCGTAAACGGTTTGAAGTGTATTTTGATCGTCCTGGGCGAGTCTTGGTTTCCCTCTTTATTGTTGCTTTGACCACGGTTTTGATCTCTGTCTCTACGGCGTATTTTGAGTTAAATAAGCAACAGCAGGTGTTTCAAAGTAATGCTGAGCTGAATGCCAATGCCCTAAGCGAACGTATTAAAAACTCAGTGGACATTTTGTACGGGCTGGCTGGGTACGTCCGTGGTAGTAATGTGATTACCGTGGATGAGTTTTCTGATTATGCTAGCAACATCATGGCCCGAGACCGGGCTTTAAAAGCCTTGTCGATTAACAGTGTGATTTCTCGCTCTGAATTGCCGGGTTTTGAGCGGTATATGAGTGATATTTATGGGGAGCCGTTCAGGGTTGTTCAGCGCAATAGTGACGGTAAGCTGGCTCCGGTCGATGAACGAGATCGCTATGTGTCAGTGGGGCTGATTTATCCGCTAGAGCCGAACAAGCTAGCCCTTGGCTTTGACGTATATTCTGAGCGCTTGCGCCGCAACGCTATCAATGAGGCGATTCGTCTCAACGCCGCCCATCCGACTCCCGCTATTACTTTGGTACAGGATGCGAAAGCAGTGCTGATGTTTTTGCCTGTGTACCAAGGGCAAAAGCTTGTGGCCATGGCCACCGGATTGTTTGAAGTAGCAGATTTGACCAGCCGCATTTTGGGCCCCGATGAATTGGGCAATACACAAGTATATTTGGTGGATCGTATTGGTGCTAAGGGGAATAGCCAGCCTTACATTCTGTCTGCCAGTGGTAATGCGGAGTTCGATGGTGAGTCTTTAATGCAAGGGCTAGCTCAAGGGCATTTTCCTTCCGCTCATAGGGCTATGATTCCTGTGGGGGCGCATCGATGGGAATTGGTGCATGTCAGTCGTTATCGTTTTATTACTCAGCCTTGGGGAACGCACTTTGTTTTAGTGGGTGGCCTATTTGTCGCGGGTTTATTGGGGTGGATGTTTTGTCTAGTGTTCAGTCACGCGGCACAAGTGGAGCGACAGGTGGATGCCCGAACCAAGGAGCTTTCCCTTGCTAACGCGGCATTACGTGAGTCTGGGCAGAAGCTGAAACATGCCATTGCCGATGCTCAAGAAGCGAATCAGGCGAAAAGCCGATTTCTCGCCAATATGAGCCATGAAATTCGCACCCCTTTAAATGGTATGTTGGGGAGTTTGTCGTTGCTACAGGGCAAGTCACTCTCTCTTGATCAACAGAAGCTAGTTGAATTAGCCAGTCAAAGCGGCGATGCCTTGCTGGATTTAATCAATGATATTTTGGATCTATCTAAGATCGAAGCGGGTGAGCTTGAGCTAGATTATGCAGATTTTGATCTCCAAGATCTGCTGGAAGATGTGGCGAGTTTGATGCGTATCAAAGCCCTCGAAAAAGGTGTGACACTGGTCGCTCCAGAGACTTTGCTGCCAGCAATGTGGGCCTATGGTGATCGCTTGCGGGTGCGTCAGGTGGTGGTCAACCTGGTTGGAAATGCCATCAAGTTTACTCCGGCAGGAGGGACTGTGCGCCTGGTGGCGGAGGTGTTAAGTCAAACTAATGGAAATACCCAGATTCGCATATCAGTAATCGATACTGGGATTGGTATTTCTGATGAATTACAGTCCCGTCTGTTCCAGCGCTTTAAGCAAGCGGACAGCTCTACCACTCGTCGCTATGGCGGAACTGGACTCGGGTTAGCGATTTCCCGTGAGTTAGTAGAGGCCATGGATGGAGACGTTGGGGTCGCCAGTACTTTAGGGGAAGGTTCAACTTTCTGGTGTGTTTTACCATTTGAAACAAAAGCCATGACCGAGTTGGAGGCGCCTTCAGTCATGCTGGCCCAGAGTTATTACATAGCTTCAAGCCAAACGGATGTGTCTTACCTAAAGGCCTTGATGGACAATTATGCTAAACCATTGACTGTCATTGGTCATGAATCAGAATTGCCCGATGAATTAGCTTCAAAAGATATCATTTTTGTGGACGATGCTTATCTTCTAGGGGGCGCCACTGAGCGGTTACGTCAGTATACCTCTCAAGTTGTTTTGTTGGCCGAGCAGAATACGGACCTGCGTCAGGTGGAGCAATTTTGTGCCACGTCTATTTATAAGCCGATTCATCGTAAGGCCTTAATAGCCTCTATTGAGCAAGCCCTATCAACGCAACAAACCGTCACTCCAATTAACGCAAAGACACAGTCAGAATTTAGGGTAACTGCTAAAATATTATTAGTAGAAGATAATTTGACGAATCAGATTGTTGCTAAGGGCATGTTAGGTGTCTTAGGGGCAAGTGTTGATGTGGCTGCGGACGGTGCTCAAGCTTTAGAGTATGCCGAAAAAGAGCCCTATGATTTGATCTTTATGGATTGCCAAATGCCAGTTATGGATGGCTATGAGGCGACCAGAAGAATTCGTCAGTTGTCTGGAGGCAGTGCTACGTCTTGCCGAGTACCTATCGTCGCCTTAAGTGCTAATGCGATGAAAGGGGACGACAAACTATGTTTTGATGCTGGAATGGATGATCACATTCCCAAACCAGTGACCAAACAACATTTGCAAGACGCACTGAGTCGATGGATCCCTGATAATATTTTAGGATGATTTATGAGTGTGTTAGAGCATTTTGACTACAAAGATTACAACAGTCGAATGGGCGAAAATGCGGAATTGATGGCCTTGGTAGCGAGTGAATATTTGCGAGAAAGCGAAGAAATCATGGACCGACTTGAGTTGGCCGTGGCGGGTATGGATTTTGAAAAGGTTCGATCGATTGCCCATCGATTAAAGGGGGCTTCTTCGGAGGTCTCCGCGCAATCATTGTCTGACCTGTGTAAACGTCTAGAAGACGCGGCAAAGGCTAATGATGATGGGCAAGTTTTAGCCTTGATGAGAGTGTTAAAAGCAGCCTATAAAACGCTACTACTAGAGATCAAGGAAACATTAGCGTTATAGTAAGTCATTCTTCTATGGCTTCTTGTTAAGGCTTCCAATGCCCAGTGTATCGAGAAAGTTAATTGTTCCTGATATGGTTCGGGTTCACCGTTACCAAAGCTCACCTGAATTAGGGCCCGCACTGCTTTTTTTCAGCGGTGGGTCGGCCCTAAATAAAATCTCCCGTTGTTTAAAACGTTATACCCATCACTCTATTCATATGGTGACTCCATTTGACTCTGGAGGCAGCTCCGCAAAGTTACGTTTGGCGTTTAATATGCCTGCGGTGGGGGATTTGCGAAGCCGTATAATGGCCCTGGCTGATGAAACAGTGTTAGGTCAGCCAGATGTTTACCAGTTGTTTAGTTACCGATTGAGTCACGAAGTATCCTCAGCAAGCCTACTTCAAGAGCTTGAGAGCTTGGTTGATGGGGAACACCCTCTGATGGCAAATATTGTTGCTCCGATGAAGGTGCTGATCCAGACTCAGTTGTCCCGACTACAAAAGAAGCTTCCAGATGGTTTTGATCTAAGAGGAGCAAGCGTAGGTAACTTGATTATTGCTGGTGGTTATTTGAATAATCAAGAACTACTCGATCCCATCGTATTTTTGTTTTCTCGATTAGTGGAAACCCTAGGACAAGTAACAACCATTATTGATGAGGGGTATCACCTTGGGGTCACGCTTGCCAATGGAAAGCAGGTGATCGGTCAGCATCTGATTACTGGCAAAGAAGTTGAACCACTTGATTCACCGATACGTAATATCTGGCTAAATGATGGTGTAAGCACTTACACTCCGGTCTCGCCAACACTCCCTAAAGATCGAGCAGATCAGATTGCGGAAGCTGCGTTGATTTGCTATCCGCCGGGGAGCTTTTTTACCAGCATAGTGGCTAATTTATTGGTGGAAGGGGTGTCTGGGGCGATTGTTAAAAACCTCAATCCGAAAATATACCTGCCAAATTTGGGAGATGACCCAGAGCAGCAAGGCTGGGGGGTAATGGATCGGGTGCGCTATTTGATTTCCATGTTACTGGGGGATGAGCCTGAGTCTAACGCCCAGAGTAGAGTGTTAGACTGGTTGTTACTCGATGATACCTATGATTATGGCGACCTCGATGAGGGATTGCTGGAGAGCTGGGGAGTGCAGGTGGTCAAAACGCCATTGGTAACAAGTAAGCCTGATAGGTACGATGAGCAATTGGTGGTTCATGCCTTGCTATCGTTCGTGTAACTGAGTGTAGGTTCACTTTTTTGCTACAAATGATTGATTAAAAAAGATACTATCATCATATATTTATACATTTAACGCCCATTAGTAGGTACCCCAAAGCGTCATGAGTAAACGAATTCTTATCTGTGATGACTCAGGCATTGCTAGAAAGCAGCTGTCTCGCATTCTGCCCTCTGAATGGGATGCTCAAGTAGAGTTCGCTAATAATGGACAGGAAGCAGTTGATCATATTGGTCAGCACCCCGTTGACCTATTATTTTTAGATCTAAATATGCCTGTAATGGACGGTTATCAAACCCTTGAGGCGTTAAAGTCCATTGCGAATCCTCCAAAAGTGATTGTTGTATCGGGTGACATTCAGGCTCAAGCCCTAGAGCGAGTAAAAGCTTTAGGTGCCATCGACTTTTTGAAAAAACCTGTGGATTCAGCCGTTCTGGTTGCGGCTCTGGAAGCTCATCATCTAATGGGGATGGAACATGCGGAAGGAGGACTGATTTTAGGGGATGTGGTTGAAGACTTCTCCCTGAGCCAGTGTCTACAAGAGGTGTCGAATGTCTCTATGGGGCGTGCGGCGAGTGTTCTAGCGGATATGTTGAATGTCTTCGTAAAACTGCCTGTACCTAAGGTAAACATCCTAGAAGTCAGTGAGTTGCAAATGGCCCTCAGCTATGGCGCCATGAACAACGGTCGCTGTTCAGCGGTGACTCAGGGCTTCGTCGGAGCAGGTATTGCTATGGAAGCCCTGCTGATCTTCTCTGACTCCAGCTTCCCAGATATGGCTAAGCTGTTAAATGTAACGGAAAAGATTGACCGTGACATGGAAATTGAGCTGTTAATGGATGTGTCATCTGTATTGATTGGGCCCTTTATCAAAGCCCTCGGTGATCAGCTGAATATCGATTTTAGCCACAGTCATCCAGTGGTGATGGGGCAGCATATCAAGGTAGCGGATCTCATCAATGTGAAGCGTGCTCAGTGGAAACGAACCCTCGCCGTAGAAATCGTGTATGAAGTTGAAAACTATAAAATTAGCTGTGATTTGATGATGTTGTTTACAGAAGACTCTTTGCCCGTGCTTGAGCATCTTTTGTCCTATTTGGTAGAGGAAGACTAAGATGAACCAGCAAGCGGACATGACTGAGCTGCATTGGCTGTTTGATATGCTTCAGCATATCGATGTGGGGCTAGTGGTACTTAATAATCGCTATGAAGTGGAGCTTTGGAATGGCTTTATGGAAAACCATTCTGGCGTCAGTTCCAGCAATGCTCGTACCAAATCCTTGTTCTCGATTTTTCCAACCATTAATCAAGATTGGCTAAAGCAGAAGCTTGATAATGTGTTGGCGCTACGTACGCCCATATATGTTTCCTGGGAGCAGCGACCGTATTTGTTTCCGTTTAAATCCTATCGCTCCATCACCAGCCTTTCAGAAAAGATGTTCCAAAACGTGGTGATCAGACCAATCAACAATGCCAATGGCACAGTGACCCATTTGTGCTTGGTGGTCTACGATGTGACGGATGTGGCGACTAATAAGGCAGCCTTATCCTCTGCCAATCGTAAGTTGGATCAGTTAAGCAAAATTGATGGATTAACCGAGCTAAACAATCGTTCTAGTCTAGATCGTGCGATCAAGGTCACATTTGATTCCTTTGCTAAGGGGAATGCAGGGCCGCATTCTTTAGTGATGGCGGACATCGACTTTTTTAAGAAGGTAAATGACACCTATGGTCATCCTATTGGGGATCAGGTGCTTCAAGAAGTGGCGAAGATACTGTCATCGGGTTCCCGTAAGGGAGACTTTGTGGGACGTTTTGGCGGAGAAGAGTTTTGCGTTTTGTTGCCCAACACTGGGATCAATGGCGCCTACCAATATTGTGAAAAAATGCGCTCTGAAATTGAGCAGGCCGTGATTAAAACAGGCAAAGGTGAGATTAAGATCACCATCAGTATGGGGGTTTGTGAGATTGATGAATCCCATAAGACGACAGCCCAATGGCTGGAAGCCGCTGACAGTGCTTTGTATAAAGCCAAAGAAGGTGGTCGTAACCAAACTGTGAAAGCCAACGGTTAGTACCGTGTGTTTAATATAAGAAAGGCCACCCTAGGGTGGCCTTTTTTTATCTGAAGGGACTAGCTAAGTTTGCTCGCCAGGCGCTTTTCAATCGCCGTGATCATGCGCGTGGCGATGTCTTCGTTGGTGGCGGTTTCAATGCCTTGTAGGCCTGGGGAGGAGTTCACTTCCAATAGCAATGGGCCATTGTTAGAGCGGATAAGATCCACCCCAGCCACTTTAAGGTTCATGGCTTTGGCAGCTTTTATGGCGATGCGTTTTTCTTCTGCGGTCACTTTCACAAGCTCGGCTCGGCCACCTTGGTGAATGTTGGCGCGGAACTCGCCAGGAGCCGCCACCCGTTGAATGGAAGCCACAACCTTGCCGTCGATGACGAAGCAACGTAGGTCTTTACCACTGGCTTCTTTAATGAACTCTTGCACCAAAATATTGGCATTTAAGCTCTTGAACGCATTAATAACCGATTCGGCTGCTTTTTTGGTTTCTGCCAATACCACGCCTTTACCTTGAGTGCCCTCTAGCAACTTCACAATCAATGGGGCGCCACCCACCATGTTAATCAAATCCGTTGTGTCGAGTGGTGAGTTGGCAAAACCTGTGGTGGGTATGGCCAATCCATGCTCTAGTAAGAGTTGCAGCGAGCGTAACTTGTCCCGGGATTGAGCGATCGAGACGGAGTCGTTTAAGCAAAAAATGCCCAGTGATTCAAACTGACGCAACAGTGTACAAGCATAAAAAGTCATACTTGGACGAATGCGTGGAATCACCGCATCGAGATCGTTCAAGATACGTCCGCCCCGATAATGGATCTCTGGGGTGGTAGCGTCCAGCTTCATATAGCAATGACGCACGTTCAAAAACTGCATCTCATGACCGCGGGCTTCACCTGCTTCGATGATGCGGCGATTACTGTACAGCTCAGGATTACTGGCTAATACGCCAATCTTAAGGCCGCCTTCTTTGATCTCAGGGGCTTGATAAAGATCGGCTAAGGATTCTTGCAAGCGATCACCGAAAATACAGCTGATTTGAGGGTCCACTAGCAGGCGGCCATTCATGGCTTCACGGCCTAGGAGCATGCGATAGCCCATGCTGTCACGATCCGTCAAGGTGACTTCCACTTCCCAAGTGCGATCTCCCAGCTGAAGCGGTACACGGATCACAAAACGGCGCTCACGGTCACCGCTAGAGCTTTTGATCACGCGCTGGTCAATGACTTCAGCTTCACAACTGATCACGACTTTGCGACTGTCTTGGATAGGGTGTACGTCAAATGCGGCCCAGAGTTGTCCTGAACGCTGGAAGGTTTGGATATTGACCGCATGCAGTGAGGATGTCTTTGCCCCTGAATCCACACGCGCTTTAATAGCTGGGATGTTCAGTGATGGAAAAGCGCACCATTCGGCGTTACCCACCACCATTTTTTGATCAAAAAAATCAGTCATAATGCAAAATTCTCAATGAGGTTGGCGTTTTAAATGTAGCCAAAGTGAGATGTGAAAGATAGGTTTTCAAGGTGCGTTTTAGACAGCCTTTTATGGATTGCGTTATAGCTTAATATCTCAGAATTGGTAAGTGTTATTTTGTATTCTGACATTATTTTGCCATTTGAATGTTAAGCATCACGTCAAACTATTGTAATACCCGATTGAAGGGCTAATATGGCTCTACTGCGTGAACGATTGGAGCGACGAATGAATGCTCAGCTAATTCAAGAGCTGGAAGCGCTAGGTGGAGAAATACTGCCTGCAAGTCTTAGAGATTGTGATGAGATCATTATTGATCAGCCAAGTTACACTGCCCGTATTGCACTTTGGGGCGGTCATTTAGTGAGTTTTATTCCAGCAGGTCAGCCTGACCTGTTGTTTCAATCCACCAATGAAGGGGCACAAACCCGCTTTGGTCGCCGCCATTTTGGTGTGCCTGTGTGTTGGCCTTGGTTTGGAGCCAATGCTGAGGACGAAGATTTTCCCGCCCATGGTTTGGCGCGCTACTTCCGCTGGGAGTTGGTGGAAGTCGGACGCTTCAAAAATGGCGATGCCAAGATTGTGATTCGTTTGGCCTCAGAAGATCATCCGCTGATTGAAGAAATGTGGCCCCATGCGTTTGAATTGCGACAAGTGTTCCGCTTCGGGGAAGGCTTCAGTGTTAACTTTTCTGCTGCAAACCTTTCAGAAGCTTCCATGCCGGTATCTGAGGCTTTGCATACCTATTTTAAAGTAGGCAGCCAAGAGCAGGCTCAAGTAGTTGGCTTGGACGGTGTGACTTACATCGATAAGTTTAACGAGGGCAAAGAGTTTCAGCAGAGTGGCTCTGTGAGTCCTTGTGATACCCTTGATCGGGTTTATGTGAATGCTCCAAACAGTATTGAACTGGTGGACCCTGTATTGTCCCGTAAGCTGATCATCGAAACAGAGGGCAGTGAATCTACGGTACTTTGGAACCCAGGGGAAGCCTTGGCAAAATTGCGTACCGATTTAGAAGATCACGAGTATCAAGAGTTTGTGTGTGTTGAAACGGCAAATGCTTTGGTAAACCGTTACACAATTAAGCCCGGTGACATGCATCAGTTGCGTGTTAGCGTTAAGGCTGAAGCTTTGGATGCCTAATGCTTTTAGGTATTAAGAAAAAGCCCAACTAAGTGCTGGGCTTTTTTGATGGTGCTTCATTAATCTAGATCGTATTCCATGATCAGTGGCGCATGGTCAGAGAAACGCTGACCTTTATAAACGCTGCCCCCTTGGATCACGTGCTTAAGGCCTGGTGTGGCGATCTGGTAGTCCAAGCGACCCCCTTCGTCCAGCTTCCAAGCCCGTTCGTAGTCTGGCCACCAAGTGTATTGCTTATCTTGCTTGTTTACCTGGCGGAACGCATCAATGTATTCGTGATCGTTGAAGATCTCGTTAATCCATTTGCGCTCTTCAGGCAAAAAGCCAGAGTTACGTTGATTGACGAACCAGCTGCTCACGTCAATAGGGGAACGAGCCACATTGGTCGTACCACAGAAGATAAATTCACGACGTTTACGACGTGTTTTGATCAAGTGGTTCTTAAAGCCTTCCATAAAGCGGTACTTATGCTCTTGTAAGGCTTCTTCATGGTTAGACCCATGAGGTGTCAAAAAGGAGCCGATGCTGACTTTATCGAAGTCCGCTTGAATAAAGCGTCCTTCAAAGTCGCACTCCGAAAACCCCATACCTGTCATAATCGCTTTAGGCATGGATTTCGAGTAGATCGCAACCCCAGCTTCTTCCGGATCATTGAGTGAATCAAAGAAGTACGCATTGTACTCAGGTGGGAAGAAAACACTGTCATTAAGGCTGCGTTCGTCCGCTTGAATGTCTTGCAGACACACAACATCTGGGTTCTGACGCAGCATCCAGTCGAAGAACCCACGTTCCGCTGCTTGTTTTATACCGTTTACATTAAGGCTGATGACCTTCATTTCTGGTCCCTACAATTCCTAGCCGTGTGTTATATTAGCGCCCATTGTTCGTCAGGAAAGCATATTCCTGTCACGAGAGGCAATTCATTTGTAGTTTTTAATCTTTCTGGAGTTGGCATGAAACCGTACCAAAGAGACTTTATAGAGTTCGCCATTGAGCAAAATGTACTACGTTTTGGCGAATTTACACTTAAATCGGGTCGTGTAAGCCCGTATTTCTTTAACGCTGGCCTGTTCAGTACTGGACAAGCTCTGGCGAAATTGGGTCGTTTCTACGCTGCTGCCTTGGTTGAAGCGGGCGTGCCATTTGATGTCCTATTTGGCCCAGCTTACAAGGGTATCCCTTTAGCAACAACCACAGCCGTTGCGCTTTACGATCATCACGACATTGATACGCCTTACGTATTCAATCGCAAAGAAGCGAAAGATCACGGTGAAGGTGGCACCCTTGTAGGGGCTCCGCTTCAAGGCAAGATCATGATCATTGACGATGTTATTACTGCTGGTACTGCCATCCGCGAAGTGATGGACATCATCAACAATGCGGGTGCGACGCCAGCAGGTGTGCTGATTGCGTTAAACCGTCAAGAGCGTGGCCGTGGCGAACTGTCTGCTATCCAAGAGGTTGAGAGAGATTTCTCTATGCCTGTGGTGAGCATTGTTTCCCTTAACGACATCATGACGTATCTGGCTGAACAGGACTCTCCTGAGTTTGCTCAACATCTTTCTGCAATCAAAGCATACCGTGATCAATACGGCGTGTAATGATGATGGCCGTTCTTATGATTAAGAGCGGCCAGCCATCAATGTTGGAGCAATGGCTTCCCATTGTTCCGACCAAGCTTGCAATGGCTTGGTTTTGTACTCAGTTCGCACATATTGGCGAATTTTGCCTTCCAATAGCGCGAGTAAATAGTTAGCGCAGGGCATTGTGCCCATGACTGGGCGCAAAGACTGCTTCAAGTCGGCTTCTCGAATCACTTGTCGTAATTGGGTTTCAATACGATCAAACAATTGCGCAATGCGCACGCGAAGGCGTTCTGTTTCCCCAGCTAAGGCATCACCTGTAAGCAGGCGACACATGCCCGGGTTTTGCTCTGCAAAGCCAAGGGTCAGGGTGAGGATCATTTCCAAACGAGCCGTCACGTCACTTTCATCCTGAATAATTCGATGAATGCGTGAAAACAGAGTTTCTTCAATGAACTCAATCAAGCCTTCAAACATCTTCGCTTTACTAGGAAAGTGGCGGTAAAGCGCGGCTTCAGACACGCCCACTTCTTTTGCTAAGGCCGCAGTGGTGATACGAGCACCTGGGCTGCTCTCTAACATGGCTGCCAGTGCTTGTAAGATTTCCGTGCGTCTGTCGCTTTTTTTAGTACTCATATCATCACTGCCTATCGCGTATCGTCATTAATAGTTTAGCGAGTTAAGCGTCTTTGTTTTGGTTGGTGATCAGGGTGCCGACGCCCGTATCGGTAAAGATTTCCAATAGAGTGGCGTGGGGAACTCGTCCATCAACAATCACTGCGCTGGTAACGCCTGCATTGACCGCAGACAAAGCACAGCTGATTTTAGGTAGCATGCCACCGTAAATGGTGCCATCTGCAATCAGTGCATCCACTTGAGCGGTGCTTAACCCCGTTAGTACATTGCCTTGCTTATCTTGAACACCTGAAATGTTTGTCAATAACATGAGCTTCTCGGCATTCACTGCTTCAGCGACTTTCCCTGCAACTAGGTCAGCATTAATGTTGTAAGAGTTGCCTTCGTCATCCACACCAATAGGGGCAATAACAGGAATGAAATCACTGTTTTCTAAGACGCTTAGAACACTGGTATCAATGCTAGACACTTCGCCAACGTGGCCAATGTCTACTTGTTCTGGGGCAGACATGCCTTCTGCTTGATGCTTCACAAACAACTTTTTCGCTTTGATGAAGTTGCTGTCTTTACCAGTCAGACCAATGGCTTTCCCGCCCGCACGGTTGATCAGATTAACAATGTCTTTGTTTACTTGGCCACCTAGGACCATTTCAACCACATCCATGGTGGCGCCGTCAGTGACACGCATTCCATTGATGAATTTTGATTCGATGTTGAGCTTTTGTAGCATTTCACCGATTTGTGGGCCGCCACCGTGTACGACAATCGGGTTAATGCCGATGGCTTTCATCAATACGATGTCTCGTGCAAATCCTGCTTGTAGAGCTTCATCAGTCATGGCGTTGCCGCCGTATTTGATGACCAGCGTTTTGCCAGCAAAACGTTGGATGTATGGAAGTGATTCACTCAGTACTTGAGCAACATCAAGGGCAGATTCGCGAGTGTAAGCCACGGCTTGGTAACTCCTGTTGTTATTCGTAGGCGATCCAGAATATGAGCGTTTGGATCAAGGCGTTAGGTCTAAATCTTACAGAAGAAATGTATCAGAACGATGACGTGCCGTTCTTTCAATGAGTGTAAGCGACCACTTATGGGTCAAAATAATAACGTGAACTTGCGTTTCACTCTAGCGATAAAATAAATAAATTGACGCAAATTTGACCGCTTACAGAGATATTTAATTACGTAAGTCCGGATAGGTGAGGTGGGTGAATTCATGGAGCAAAGAAGTTGAGAAAAACTCAACTCTCATGCTCCACTCATCCAAAAGGCTTAGTTCATGCCCGTGGAGCCGAAGCCCCCAGTACCGCGTTCTGTCGCTTCGAATTCTTCGACAATGTTGAACTCTGCTTGCACCACCGGCAGCAGCACAAGCTGGGCGACGCGCTCGCCAGGTTCAATGGTAAAAGCGGTTTGTCCGCGGTTCCAGCAAGAGACCATCAGCTCCCCTTGGTAATCCGAGTCGATCAAACCGACTAGATTGCCCAGCACGATACCGTGTTTGTGACCCAGTCCTGAACGAGGCAGTATGGTGGCCGCAAGATTAGGATCTTCAATGTAGATGGACAAACCCGTTGGTAGCAGGGTGGTTTGCCCCGGCTCCAAAACGACGGCTTCATCTAAACAAGCACGAAGATCGAGACCTGCAGAGCCTTCTGTGGCGTAGGCAGGCAGAGGAATCTCTTTGCCGATTTTGGGACTCAGAATTTTAAGTTGAATAGGGTGCTTCATGTGTCACTCGTTTGTGTCTGTTGATATTGAAAAATAAGTTCAACCAGCTCATCCGCTAAAGCAGATTTAGTGGATTTTTCTGGCGACCATTGCTGATCTTTTGACAGTACCGTCACTTCGTTTTGGTCTTGATTGAAGCCGATGTCACTGCGTGAGACGTCGTTTGCAATGATAAGATCAAGGCCTTTGCTCTCGAGCTTCTTGCGGGCGTACTCTAAAACATTTTGGGTTTCTGCCGCGAACCCCACCATGCATTGGGCGGCTTGCTCTGACGATAGGGTGGCAATGATGTCAGGGTTTTTCACCAACGTAAGTGTTAGGTCATTGCTGTCGCTGGTTTTTTTCATTTTTTGCTCCGCCACGTCCTTCATACGAAAGTCCGCAACGGCCGCAGCCCCGATAAATACATCCGCACCTTTTGCCGTCGCGGCACGGCAGGCATAGAGCATTTCTTGGGCGCTTTTAATGGCCACAAGTTTTACGTTGGCCGGAGGCGCTATTTGCGTGGGGCCACTGACTAACGTCACTGTGGCACCACGGGCTTGAGCCGCCTTAGCTAAGGCGTAACCCATCTTTCCAGAGCTGTGATTGCTGATATAGCGCACGGGATCGATGGCTTCCATGGTGGGCCCTGCGGTGATGACCCAGTGCTGTCCTGCTAAGTTTTGTTGTACCGGTGTGACAAGCTGCTCAATTGCGGCGAATAGGTCCGCCGGTTCTTCCATGCGTCCCGCACCCACATCCCCACAGGCTTGTGCTCCGGATGCTGGACCCATGATGGCAACACCACGTGATTGAAGAGTCACGAGGTTTGCTTGGGTGGCTGGGTGCTTCCACATGGCTTGGTTCATGGCGGGCGCCAAGGCTACAGGGGCTTCCGTCGCCAAACATAGGGTCGTGAGCAGATCATTTGCCATGCCCTGTGCGTAGCGTGCCATAAAGTCAGCTGACGCTGGGGCGATCATGATGAGATCCGCCCATTTGGCCAATTCTATGTGCCCCATGCCTTGTTCGGCCTCTGGATCGAGTAGTGAACTGCGCACTGGGTGGCCAGACACGGCTTGCAGTGTCATCTCTGTGACGAAGGCTTTGCCTCCTTCGGTTAACACCACCTGAATATCCGCACCGGCTTTACTCAGTAAGCGAATCAGTTCAATGGTTTTATAGGCGGCAATGCCACCAGTGATACCTACTAGAATCCGTTTGTTGACGAGACTAGACATACTTAGCTTCTTGTAACAAAGTGATGAAAAATTAACCTTGTTTGGCATTTCAGGACGAAGCGCTAAAAGGTCGGATTTAATGAGTCAAAGAGTATCACATGGAGGTGCGTATGAGTATTAAACAGTGGCCAGCCAGCGAACGCCCAAGGGAGAAGCTCATAGAGCAAGGAGCTCATGCATTGAGCGATGCAGAGTTGCTGGCGATCTTCCTGCGAACGGGGACTCAAGGTCTGAGTGCCGTAGAGCTGGCGCGGCGGGTGTTGCAAGAGTTTGGTGGGCTGAGGCCTATGTTGTCTGCTTCAAGGGAAGAGTTCTGCAAGGGCTTTGGTTTAGGGGATGCGAAGTACACCCAGCTGCAAGCGGTGCTGGAAATGTCGAAACGACATCTGCAAGAGCAGCTGACACGAGACACGGTATTTAACAGCGCCGAAGCAGTACGTACCTATTTATCCACTCAGTTGCGCCATGCCCAGCGTGAAATATTTGCGGTTTTATTTCTCGACTCCCAACATCGGCTTATTCGATATCAAGAGCTGTTTATGGGCACAGTGGACAGTGCGGCAGTGTACCCAAGAGAAGTGGTCAAAGCGGCGCTGACCCATAATGCCGCAGCGGTAATCTTGGCTCACAACCATCCATCCGGTGTGGCAGAGCCTAGCCAAGCGGACATCAATATTACCGAGCGTATTCGCAAAGCATTAGATCTTATTGATGTGAGATTGCTGGACCACTTTATTGTTGGGGATGAGCGGCCTCTGTCTTTGGCCGAACGAGGTTTGGTCTAACTAAGATGAAGGCGATTGATCATTTTTTAACAAATGATTTGCTGTTTAGGGGGCGCTGTGAGAGAATTCGCGCCGCTATATCCTCGGTACGGGATTTTGTGGCCCCCGCGTCCTCTTTGATGTTGTAATTTTAAAGAGTTCCAGAGTGACCCACGCTCCGCCTGAGGAAGTGCAAACTTCCAATAATCTTCGGATAGCATAAGGTATTTAATTATGTCTCGCGTATGTCAAGTTACTGGGAAGCGTCCTATTACAGGTAATAACGTTTCTCACTCAAAGCGTCACACTAAGCGTCGCTTTCTTCCTAACCTTCACTGGCACCGTTTTTGGGTAGAAAGTGAAAGCCGTTACGTTCGTCTTCGTGTATCTTCTAAAGGTATGCGTATCATCGATAAAAAAGGCATCGATTCAGTTTTGACTGAAATGCGTGCCCGTGGCGAAAAAGTATAAGGAATCTGAATTATGGCTTCTAAAGGCGCTCGCGATCTAATCCGCATGGTATCTTCTGCAGGTACTGGTCACTTCTACACGACTGACAAGAACAAGCGTAACACTCCAGACAAATTGGAGATGAAAAAGTACGATCCTGTTGTTCGTAAGCATGTGATGTACAAAGAAGCGAAAATTAAATAATTTCGCCTGATTTGTAATGAGAAAGCCGGCCTTAGCGCCGGCTTTTTTGTGTTTATAAATTGTCAATTTATAAGTCTTGTGTAAATTTTTTGTTCGAAAAGTAACCAAATGTTCAAAAAATAGGTTAAGTTATAATCTCTTCAAAACGAAATGCAGGGATTTAGCAATGCCATTTTCTCATCAGTTTTTAAAAATTCTAGGCTTATCATCAGTCGTTTTTTTGACGGCTTGTGGTGGGGACAGTGATTCCGATAGCGATAGCTCGACTGATTCGGGTAGCTCAAGTGGTTCAAATAATTCAAGTTTGGCTGGAACGACAAGTTTTAGTGAGTCGTTGGTTTTAGGTAAGCGATTTTTTATAACATCACCACAATCAAATGGTGTCACGGATATTTCTACGGCGGTGTTTGCCAGCTCAGGTAATACGGTTAACTGGGGAGAAGGTTACATTGATTCTGCAGATGGCTCCGATTATTTCCTTGAGGAATACTCTTGGTCTGTTGATTCGGGAAAAATGAGCGTTGATGGTACAGGTAGTATCAAATCTTCTAGTGATGACTACTTAGTTGTTTGTTTTTACGAGGACGATAACAGCTCAGACTGTGATGGTGATGATAACAATGAACGTTGGTATGTCGATAAAGACAAAGCGAATGCTTATGTAACCAGTAGTTCAACTGGTGGTACAAGCGTAAATTTAAACTTGATCACCGATTCTGTTCTAAAGGCTCAATTTACTGCTCTAGAGTTCGATTACATAGAGCAGGTTGAAGAGATTAACCGGCAGGATGCTGGTATTACTAGTGTTGCAGGGTTGCAACAATTTACGGAGCTAGAAAAGCTTACACTGTATGAAAACCAAATCAGTGATATTTCAGACCTTTCAGCTTTAATCAATCTAAGATGGTTGTTGATTAGTGATCAAGTTGATAGCAATGGCGATGATTTGAATTTAGAAAGCTATGATGCTATCGATTCAATGACGAAGTTAATTAAGCTAGAGCTTTCTGAGTATGACTCTGATAATCGGCCCGAAAAATTTGATTTGGCGGCGTTTATCAATGATACAAGTGCAGATAAGACCAATCTAGAGTTCCTTTTCTTCTGGGGGCTACCATTAACTAATACCGATGTCGCGGCAATTGATGGACTGACTAGTTTGAGAAAACTGTCTATATCGGAAGGGGTTGTGACGGATTTTGATCAATGGAATACAACTTGGAATAACGTTACTGAGTTAAGAGTGAGTGGTAACACGGCGAAGGCTACTTTAAGTCTTGCTGAATTGGTAAGTGGTGGAATTGTTTGGTCCAATATAGAAAAGTTGGAACTTTCTAATACCGATATCGACGGAACTGATCTAGTGACTATTTTGGATGGTGTCAGTGGTTCTGATGGTAGTTTGAGGTTTCTTGATATCCAGAACACCAATATTACTTCTTATGATGCATTCGACAATTACTCATTACCAAAACTTGAGCGAATAAAACTAAAATATGGAGCCGGTTCTTCCAATAGAGCGACATACGATCTAGGAGGGGATTTACCTTTCACTAAATCTAAGATGACGCGTTTAGAGATAGAAAATGGTGATATCTCGAATTTCGATGTGGCTTCCTATACGTCGTTGGAAAGACTGGATATTCGTGATTCCAATATTACGGATACGACGGTGGCGGACTTTAAAGCAGCGTTGGCAGGACTTTCTAGCCTTAGCCGGGTGGACATTGGTAATGCTCAGATCGCGGGTGCCTCATTTACGTGTAATGACATCGGTGTGGGGACTTCTACAACCGCTACAAGCTGTAGGCAGTAAAGCTTAAGTTACGCTAAAGCGTGTCTACAGTGAGAAACCTCCTTATACTTGAACGCTTCAATATAAGGAGGTTTTCTTTTGCCTGAATTACCCGAAGTCGAAACCACCAAAAACGGCATTGCGCCGCATATTCTAAATAAAACCATTTCTGCCATTGAGATTCGCCAGCCTCAATTGCGTTGGCCGATCCCTGCCGAAGTATCTGAAAAGCTGCCTAATCAAACGGTGCGGGATGTGACTCGCCGTGGTAAATACATTGGTGTGCATACGGATGCTGGGACCTTGATCATTCATTTGGGGATGTCCGGTAGCTTGTACTTTGTGGAACCCAATACGCCGCCGCTGTTCCATGACCATGTTGATATCCATTTTGGTGCGCAGTCACCGGTTTTGCGTTATACCGATCCACGCCGCTTTGGTGCCATGATGTGGCAAGAAGGGAATTGGACAGACCATGAATTGCTGAATCACCTAGGTCCTGAGCCGTTAACACAAGCCTTTAATGTGGACTATTTGTACGCTAAGACTCGGGGTCGAAAACAGGCGATCAAGCAGTTCATTATGGACAGTAAAGTGGTCGTTGGTGTGGGGAATATCTATGCCAATGAGGCCCTGTTTATGGCGGGGATTCGTCCAACCCGAGCTGCTGGCAACATCAGCAAAGCCCGCTTAGCCGTGTTTGTAGAGAAGATTAAACTCGTGTTGGCCGCCGCGATTGAGCAGGGCGGTACGACCCTGCGTGATTTCATTGGTGGTGATGGTAAGCCCGGGTACTTTAAACAGGAGCTTAAGGTCTATGGTCGGGCCGAGCAGCCTTGCCGAGTGTGCCAAACCCCATTGAAAGAAATTCGTCAGGGGCAACGCAGCACTGTTTACTGCGTGCAATGTCAAAAATAGCGTCTGGGCATGTTTATTGCTGATTTTTAATTTCACAGCGAAAAATGCGTTCAACGTCTACCTTTTACAGGGAATCGCCGCATTGTTTAGGGTTTCCCTGAAATAATAGTGCAATTGTGCAAGCGAGGATTGCGCTCAAACGGTAATCAGTTTATTTTTGACCGATTAGCCAGCTTTATCTTAAAAGCGGGCTACCCAGACCAATATAAAGAGGAATGAGAATGAAAGGTGTCTTTCTTGTATCTGCTACAGCGCTAGCAATCGCAGCGGCTTCTGCCCAAGCTGCTGATATCAAACCAGCAGTGGTTTATGACCAAGCGGGTAAATTTGATAAATCCTTCAACGAAGGTGTTTACAACGGTATTACGAAGTACACAGAAGACACAGGTATTCAAGTTCGTGAATCTGAGCCTAAAAACGAAGCTCAGGTAGAGCAAAACCTACGCCGCTTGGCTAAACGTGGCTACACGCCAATCGTTGCTGTGGGTTTCAACATGGCGTCTGCTGTGTCGAAAGTGGCGCAAGACTTCCCTGAGATCCAGTTCAGCATCATTGATGGTGTGATTGATCAGCCAAACGTGCAGTCTATTGTCTTCAAAGAGCACGAAGGTTCCTTCCTAGTGGGTGCTTTGGCGGCTATGGCTTCTAAAACAGACACAGTGGGCTTCGTGGGTGGCATGGACATCCCTCTGATCCGCAAATTTGGTTGTGGTTACGAGCAAGGTGCCAAGTACATCACGTCTGATGCAACTGTCATTCAAAACATGACTGGCTCTACTGGTGCAGCGTTCAACGATCCGACTAAAGGTTCTGAGCTTGCGAAAAGCCAATTCTCTCAAGGTGCTGACGTAGTCTTCGCTGCTGCTGGGGGTACCGGTATCGGTGTTTACCAAGCCGCTAAAGACGAAGGCAAATTGGCCATCGGTGTTGACTCTAACCAAAACCACATTCAACCAGGCACTATGCTGACCTCAATGGTTAAGCGTGTGGATCTGGCTGCCTACAAGGTGTTTGCAGATGCGAACGCGGGTGAGTGGACATCTGGTCTAACGGTACTTGGCCTAGCAGAAGGCGGTGTTGATTGGGCGCTTGATGACAACAACGCAAGTCTAATCACTGAAGAGATGAAGACTAAAATTGCAGATGTGAAGCAGCACATCATCAGTGGCGATATCCAAGTACATGACTACATGTCAGACAATACTTGTAACTACTAATACGTAGTCAAGCAGCTGCTCGCTAACAGGGCGAGTAGCTGCTTTTTTTTGTTTAGAATTCTTAAATAGAACGGTTTATGAGCAATCAAACACCTCCATACGCAATCGAGTTAGAAGGGATCTCTAAGCGCTTTGGCGCCGTGCAGGCAAACAAAGACATCAGTCTGCAAGTACCCACTGGCACCATTCACGGCATCATTGGTGAAAACGGTGCAGGGAAATCCACTCTAATGAGCATCATCTACGGTTTTTACGAAGCCGATACGGGGTCGATCTCCATTGATGGTGAAAAAGTCGATATTCGTAATTCCCAAGATGCGATCAAAGTAGGCATCGGCATGGTTCACCAGCATTTCATGTTGGTCGAGAACTTCTCGGTACTAGAAAACATCGTATTGGGGGCGGAAGGCGGTGCCGTGCTCAAGCATGGTCTTGATGCCGCTCGAGAAGAGCTCAAACGCCTTGAGTCTGAATACCACCTAGATGTGGACGTTGATGCCATTGTAGAAGACCTGCCAGTGGGTTTGCAGCAACGTGTAGAAATCCTCAAAGCCTTGTACCGTGGTGCCAAAATTCTGATTCTTGATGAGCCTACTGGGGTGTTAACACCACAGGAAGCGGATCACCTATTCAGAATCCTGAAATCCCTGAAAGAGCAGGGTGTGACGGTGATTTTGATCACCCACAAATTGCGCGAGATTCTTGCCTCCACGGATAACGTTTCGGTTATGCGTCAAGGGGAAATGGTAGCCCACCGTGAAACGGCCACCACTGATAAAGAAGAGCTTGCTGAGCTCATGGTCGGTAAAAAAGTACGTCTTAAGGTTAATAAAGACGATGCTACGCCACAGCAAACTGTCTTGTCAGCGAAAGACTTGTCTCTATTTGATGAGCAAGGGGTTGAGCGTCTGAAGAAGGTTTCTTTGGAGCTGAAAGCCGGTGAGATCCTAGGTATTGCTGGGGTATCCGGTAATGGTCAAAGTGAGTTGCTAAACGTGCTGTCAGGCATCGCAACCATGTCGTCTGGGTCGATTGAATTTGCCGGTCAAACCATTACGCCTAACGCCCCCAAAGACGCGGCACAGATGCGTGAGCTAAAGATGGCTCATGTGCCAGAAGACCGACATAAGATGGGCTTGGTGACAGGGTTTGAAGCCTATGAAGCGGCCGTGTTGGGATACCACAATTCAGAAGCTTATAACGGTCGCTGGTTGATGAGCCGTAAAGCGATGTTCAAAGAGTGTGAACAGCGCATGGCGGATTGGGATGTGCGTCCTCCAAACCCTCTGTTAAAAACGGCGAATTTCTCTGGTGGTAACCAGCAGAAGATTGTTATCGCTCGTGAAGTGGAGCAAAACCCAGATGTGTTGTTGATCGGCCAGCCTACCCGTGGGGTAGACATAGGGGCGATTGAAAACATTCACGAGCAGATTGTTAAACTACGGGATGCAGGCAAAGCCATTTTGCTGGTGTCCGTGGAACTTGATGAAATTATGGCTTTGAGTGATCGAATTATTGTGATGTTTGATGGCGCTGTGGTGGGCGAAGTCCCTGCCAGCGAAGCGGATGAACGCACCCTTGGCTTGATGATGGCCAATGCGTGGAACGAGGGACAAGGAGCAAACCCATGAGTCAGGCGAAAGTCCCTGTTTGGGTCAGCGTAGGCTTGATCCCACTGTTAAATATTCTGCTAGCCTTCTTTGTTTCGGGTTTGGTATTTGTGGCCATTGGTCAGGACCCATTCGAAGCGGCAGGCTATCTTTTATACGGTGCGTTTGGTTATGACGAAGGTATCGGTTACACCCTGTATTACGCTACGAACTTAATCTTCACCGGTCTTGCGGTCTCTATCGCCTTCAAGGCGGGGCTGTTTAACATCGGTGGGGAAGGTCAGGCTTATATCGGTGGTTTGGGCGTGGGCTTGTTGTGCCTATGGTTAGACAGCTCCATGCCACTGATCATTATCGCCCCCTTGGCCATTATTGGTGGCGCGGTCTTTGGTGCTGCTTGGGCATACATTCCAGCGTATTTGCAGGCTCGACGTGGTAGTCACATCGTAATCACGACCATCATGTTCAACTTCATTGCCTCCTCCTTGATGGTTTATCTAATGGTGAACTGGCTAAAAGAAGAAGGCATGATGTCGCCAATTAGCCGTACTTTCCAAGAAAGTGCTTGGCTACCTTATTTGCATGACATCTTCACGCCTCTTGGCCTAGACATTGGTGACTCGCCCTTGAACCTAGCCTTTATCCTAGCCTTGTTAGGCTGTGTGATTTATTGGGCCTTGGTCTGGCATACCCGTTGGGGCTACCAGCTACGTACTGTGGGCACGAACCCTACAGCGGCACGTTATGCAGGGATTGATAATGCCAAAGTGACCATTTGGGTGATGCTGATCTCAGGTGCGTTCGCGGGTTTGGTGGGCGTCAACGAAATCATGGGGGTTAACCACAACCTGTTGCTAAACTTTACCGCAGGCTATGGCTTTGCTGGGATTGCGGTAGCGTTGATGGGGCGTAACCACCCAATCGGAATTATTTTGGCTGCGATTTTGTTTGGTGCCTTGTACCAAGGTGGTGCGGAGTTGGCTTTTGAGATTCCAAGCATCACACCTGAAATCGTGGTAGTGATCCAAGGTCTAGTGATCCTCTTCTCTGGGGCGCTGGAAAACATGTTTAAAGGCCGAATTGAAGGCTATTTCTTACGCAAAGCGGCAGCATAGGAGCGCGGTATGTTTGAAACATTAATACTGATTCTCGATGCGACCTTACGCGTATCGACACCCTTGATTTTGGCGGCCTTAGCTGGCTTGTTTTCAGAGCGCTCTGGTATCGTTGATATCGGTCTTGAAGGCAAGATGTTGGCGGGGGCGTTTGCTGCCGCAGCCGCAGCCGCTGTATTTGGTTCTGCATGGCTAGGGCTATTGTTCGCGATTGCCGCATCGGTGTTTTTGGCGCTGATTCACGGCTTTGCTTGTATTACTCACCGTGGTGATCACATCGTGTCTGGTGTGGCGATTAACACCATAGTGGCAGGGTTAACTGTGACCTTAGGTCTGGATTGGTTTAACCAAGGTGGTCAGACTCCAGCTCTTACTGGTGACGCGCGTTTTACCCCGATTATCTTTCCGTTTGCGGAGCAATTAGCAGACGTGCCTGTGATTGGCCTAATCTATTCTGAATTGCTGAGCGGTCATAATATTTTGGTGTACTTGGCCTTTGCCATGGTGCCAACCACTTATTGGGTGGTGTTTAAAACACGTTTTGGCTTGCGTTTGCGTGCCGTGGGGGAAAACCCTCATGCGGTGGATACCGCAGGTATCTCGGTGGCGCTGGTGCGTTACCGCGCTTTGATCATCTGTGGTGTCTTGTGTGGTATCGCAGGGGCTTACTTGTCCACTGCTCACAACGCAGGCTTCTTGAAGGATATGAGTGCCGGTAAAGGCTACATGGCCTTGGCTGCTTTGATCTTTGGTAAGTGGCGTCCAGTGCCTGTGCTGTTTGCTTGTCTGTTGTTTGGTTTCTTGGATGCCGTAGCGGTGCGCTTACAAGGTGTGTCTTTGCCGGGTATCGGGGAAGTGCCGGTTCAGGCGATTGAAGTCTTGCCATACGTGCTGACGGTGCTCTTGTTGGCGGGCTTTATCGGTAAAGCGGTGGGACCAAAAGCCATCGGTAAGCCGTATGTGAAGGAACGTGCCTAATGTCGAATCATGACGACTGGCTCCAGCTGAGCGAGCAAGCTATGAGTAGGGCCTATGTGCCTTACTCTAAATTTCAGGTGGGTGCGGTGATTGAGACGGAATCGGGAGCGGTGTTCTCTGGCTGTAATGTGGAGAATGCGTCTTACCCAGAAGGCACTTGCGCAGAAGCAGGGGCCATTTCCGCTATGGTGATGGGTGGCGAGCATCGAATCCGTCAGATCTATGTGATGGGCAAGGGTGTGGAGTTGGTGACGCCTTGCGGTGGTTGTCGTCAGAGGATTCGTGAGTTTGCTGACGAACATACCCAGATCCATATCTGTTCTCCAGAAGGTGTCCGTAAAACCCTTTCCATGAACGAGCTGTTGCCGTTTTCATTTGGTCCTGACAATTTGAAGTAATCGTCAGTTAGCCATGCTAAAGCCGACGTCCCTATCGGGTCAGTCGGCTTTTTTGTGGGCGGAGGATTTTTTCAGGGCGTCTTTGACCCCGTCGATGAACTTAGGTGTTAAGCGCACGTAAGCGGTGACAAGACTAATGTCGTCTGGGTCTCGCTTGATGGTGAAGCCAATGCGGCGGCAGAAATCGATCATGCGCTTGTTTTGTGCCAGCACAGTGCCTTTCATTTCTTTGATGCCTTTGAAGTGCGCCACTAAGAAGAGGCGGCGCATCAATAAGGCGGCCAGTCCTTGTCCTTGGTGTTCATCTCCAATGACAACAGCAAATTCACAGCTGCTGTCATCAAAATTGTCGCTGAAGCGTGCCGCTCCCATGAGTTGAGGTTGTCCGTCTTGTTCTCCTACCGCGATAAGGGCCATTTCTCGGTCGTAATCAATGTGGGACAAGCTGGAGATCATTCGTGGTGTCAGCTCTGAAATATTGGCGATAAAGCGGAAATAGCGACTTTCATGGGACAGATTCTTAACGAAATCCGCCATCATGTATGAATCCCGTGGCAAGATGGGCCGTAGCGTAATGTCTTGGCCATCTTTCAAGGTGACTTGCTTGACCCATTGGCGAGGGTAAGGCTGGATCGCCAAGTGTTCGTAGCGCTTCAGCTTAGGGCAGCTTTTTAATGTGGCGCTCACATCCGCAAAGATACTGCCGCTGTCATGGATCCGCACATCCGCCAAGGACAGGCTTTCAAATTCCGGTAGCTCGCACACCATGGTGGAGAAGCTGCGCAGTAGGTCTTCCAGCTCGAAGGATTCTTCCACCGAGGGAAAGGCCCGGTGGATCAAATCTTTCGCCAAGATGGTGTTCAAGGGCGGTAGGGCGACGGCTTCCGTTTGGTGGTGCCACTGGTTTGCCCCTTCCAAAGACAAGCCAATCGCTGGCCCAAATACGGGGTCTCGAAAGGCACGTAGATGTATGGGCGCTTGCAGCACATAGTTGGCTTGGCGACGAGCGATTAAACGGAAGTTGAATAAGTCAAAAACGCCCTTTAAATCTTCAGCACTGGGGGAAGTGTTCCCTGCTTTGATCAAGTCTTTTAGCTGGGCTCTGGCGGCAGCCACATCAATGTTAAATCGGAAAGCGTGGCTATCAGGTGTTTGCTTTGCGAGTAGCTGGTTGCGCTGGAATTGCTCGAGGAATTGGAAACCTTCAATGGCCGCTTCTGGGGTTCTAAACGTAGGGATACCTGCCTCGTTAATGCGTGTGCGCATGGCCACCATGTGCCCGCCCCCTAGCATACATACCATTACCAGCTTCTTTTGCTTCTTATGGAGTTGGAGGACTTGATCGTACAAGGAGGCAATGTTGATCAGGGCGGTGGGACTGAGCATTAACAGAACGGCACCACATTCTTTATCCTGCAGTGCGGTGTTCGCCAGCTCCACAAACAAATCTGCGTCACAGCTGGCCCAAGCAGTGGTAATGCGGCCAACGCTGCCACGGCCTGCCATAGTGGTTTCAAGCTGGTTTCGCAGTGACTCGCTGGGGGTCAACAAGCTGACGTTGAGCTCTTCTGCCCGCTGGGCGGCGAGTTCCCCTGGGCCAGCCCCGTTGCCAATGACCATTAGAGAGCCGCCTTTGACCCGTCGAGCATTGGTCATGACCGATGCTGCAGCGACTAAATCATTTAACCGACGACCACGTACCGCGCCTGTTCGACTTAGGGCTGCGTCTAATACGCGAGGATCGGCCCCTACATTGTGTTCGGTGACCACGGCCACGGGTTTGGATCGGCTGGCCGCACGCAAACTGCTCAAAAAGCGTGTGGTGGAGCCAATCTTTTGTAAGTACATCAAGATGGATTGGCTCTCGAAGTCGTTAGATAGGAAGTCGAGTATTTGGGATGGCATCACATCCACCGGACTGCCCATGGACACCACCTGTGAAAAGCCAATACCCTGCCAAGTGGCCCAGTCCACAAGAGCGCTGGCCACTGTGCCTGATTGAGACAAGAGGGCAAGGCGTCCCGCTAATGGCTGAGTAAGGCCAAGCCATGCAGAGAAGCCTTGTTTAGGGCGGCAAATACCAAAACTGTTGGGGCCCATTAAGCGAACGTTGTGCTGGCGGGCGGCTTTTTGGATGTCATCTGGTGATTCATGGGTGCCCGTTAAGACTAATAAAGCAGCAATACCTGCGTCGCCGCATTGTTCAATGAGGGAGACCAAAGGGGTGTTAGTTTCCCCCGCTAATATGGCTAGGTCTGGCGTTTTTTGTATGTCATTCAAGTGCTTGATATGGTCAAACGGCAAAGTGCCCACAGCGTCGTCTGGACGCACGCCCAAAAGGGTCGTCACGCCACGGCGCCCACCATAGGACAGGGCGCGAAGCACTGCCAAGAGCAGCGGACTTTGGCCATCTTCCCCCGTGAAGACTAAGATGGAAGATGGCGCCAGCAAAGGTTGCAGAGCGTGTTGGGGCATGCAAGTGTCTCCCTGAGTAGCCTGTAGCGAACGTCTCGGCGATAGGGCCTTCGCTCAACGACAGAGAATGCACAGTTTCTTTAGCAGTCTAGACCAATGTCGGATAGGCTGCTGATATGGATGTGTGGCTTCATATGACTGACAGGCTTTGTTGAAGCCTAGATACATAGTAGCCTTGTATCAATCGACATTGAATAACAATAACAGACACCCTTGATCTGGGTGAACAGTTTAGACAATCGGACCTGCTAATGACCACTGCCTATGTGACGCATCCCTTGTGCGAAGCGCATCAACTGGGAGCCGACCACCCAGAATCACCAGAACGTTTAGAAGCGATTCAGAACCGACTCATCGCAGGGCAACTGATGGACTTCCTACGCTGGCGTGAAGCCCAAGAGGTGACCTTAGAGCAACTCAATGACACCCACGATCCTGATTATGTGGCGTCTATTTTTGCTAAGGCGCCAGCAGAGGGCCATGTGGAATTGGATCAAGAAACATTAATGATGCCAAATACCCTAGATGCTGCTCTGCGGGCCTCTGGTGCCGTGGTACAAGCGGTCGATATGGTCATGTCTGGGGAAGTGGAAAATGCCTTCTGTTCGGTACGTCCCCCGGGTCACCATGCGGAGTACGACCGTGCCATGGGCTTTTGTTTGTTTAACAACATTGCTGTGGGGGCGCGACATGCCCTCAATCAATATGGGGTGCAGCGCATCGCCATCATTGATTTTGATGTACACCATGGCAATGGTACCGAAAACATCTTTCAAGCCAGTCCCAATGTGCTGTACGCCTCCAGTTATCAATACCCATTGTTTCCCTACCCAGACCCCGGCGCATCCCATGACAATATTGTTCACATGCCATTAGAAAAGGGCTCCAAAGGGGAAGATTTTCGTCGTGCCTACGAGGCAGAGTTATTCGAAAAACTTGAAGCCTTTGCGCCAGAATTGATTATGATTTCAGCTGGGTTTGATGGGTTAGCAGAGGACCCCATGGGGCAGTTGCGCCTGCGGGAAAGTGACATTGTTTGGCTAACGGAAAAGCTCATGGATGTGGCGGCTCGCCATAGCCAAGGTCGTATTATTTCTGTGTTGGAAGGTGGTTATAACGCTGATGCCTTAGGTCGGGCTGTGTTTAGCCATTTAAAGGTACTGACCCAGTTGTAATGGTTGTCGTGAAGCGAACATAAAAAAGGGAGCTAATCAGCTCCCTTTTTTTGTGTGGCCTTTTTAGGCGATTGCTTGGCGGCGTTTGCGGCTGAGAATAAACAGACCAATAAACAACACCAAACCAGCACTGTCGATGAGAATATTGTGATGTGGCCAAAGCATAAGCAAGGCCGCAACACCGGACAGTAAGCGCATCAAGATATTCAGTGGGCCTTCTAAATACCCTTCCATAAAGCCCACAAAGGCATAGATGCCAAACAAGGCGAATACGAAGATACGTAACACGTCTTGGGCTTCGCCACCGATGAAGTTGGTGTAGGCTAATAGCAGTGGCACTATGTACAAACCTTTTGCGATTTTCCAAGCAGTAAAGCCCGTTGCCATCGGCGGGGTTTTCGCAATCGCTGCGGCGGCAAAGGCCGTCAAACAGACCGGAGGCGTTACGTTAGAGTCTTGAGATAACCAGAAAATGATCATATGTGCTGACAGCAGTGCTGCGCTCAAGACCGTTGGGTCTACCGCTTGTTCAAGTAATTGACCACGGAAATCCGGTGGTACTTGAGCAATCAAGGCGGTGGCATCGGCTTGGCTCATGGGCATGGACAGCAGCGCGTATTTTTCTGGGTCAATCAACATAAAGATGACCTTGGCTTCTTCAGGCAAATTGCCCGCCACCACAAGGCTGATCAAATGGGACTCGGCAATCAGGTTGTACAGAGCAGGGGCAGACAGGGTTGCCAAGACGATGTAAGCCGCCGTTACAGGAAGCCCCATACCTAAGATCAAAGACGCTAACGCTACTAAGGCCAACATGATCAATAGGCTGCCATTGGACCACTCGGATACCATCAAGGAGAAGGTGTTACCTATGCCTGTCATGGCTACCACGTTGACCACAAGTCCGACCGCGATGAGCAAAATGGCGGTGGTGGCCATATTACGGGAGCCCTGTGCTAAGGCGTCTAGGATGTCTCTTGGTTTCATTGGATTCTTCGACAACCAAGAAGACACAATTACTGCCAGGATGGAAATGCCCGCCGCGTAAGTTGGGGTGAAGCCATAGATGAGTAAGGCAACCAATACCGCTAAGGGTAATAGGAAGTGCCAGCCTTCTTTAAACACTTCACCGAAGCTGCGGCTCTCAAGCTCCACTGCATGGGCGTGGGAGCGCATGGCTTCGACCCGCACATAAAAGCCGACTGACATAAAGTAGAGCAGTGCAGGCAAGGTTGAAACAGCAATGATCTCAACGTATGGGATCTGGGTGTAAGAGGCCATGATGAAGGCACCGGCCCCCATAACAGGCGGCATCAATTGCCCACCGGTAGAAGCGGCCGCTTCTACCCCAGCAGAGAAACGTGCTGGAAAGCCTGCTTTACGCATCATAGGAATGGTGATCACCCCAGTGGATACCGTGTTGGCAACGGATGAACCCGACACTGAGCCCATCAACCCAGAGCCTAATACCGCAACGAACCCCGGACCGCCTACAAAACGGCCCGCAGCACAACGTGACAATTCAATGATGAAATCACCAGCACCAGATTTAACCAAGAAAGCACCGAACAAGATAAACATGAACACGTAAGTCCATGAGATACGGGCAATGGAGCCAAACATCCCCTCTGAAGAGAAGTAAGAACGGAACATAACCGTCTCAAGGCTCAGGCCAGCAAAACCAAAGATGCCATCGATATAAGGCCCCCACCAAAATACATAGGTAAGTGCCACCAAAATCATAGTGGGGATAAACCAGCCCGTGGTACGTCGAGTGAGCTCTAGGGCAATGGCAATGGCGATGAAAGAGACCACCCAATCGCTGGTGATAAAGGTCACACCTCGATCATAAAGAGCGTCTTCAAACAACATCAGGTAGATGGTGGTGCCAATGGCGAGTAAGCCAATACAGATATCAAAGGCCAATACCCACCGTTGACCAGACTGACTGGCAACCTTAAATCCTGGCACCATTAACGCACAAATTAAGGCAAAGCCGCTGAAGTGAATGGCTGACACCCAAAGCTCTGACATGGTACCAATGGTATTGAAATAAATATGCGCAAGGGCGAACAGTACTCCAGCCCAGTAAATAAAGCGTCCTGTGGTGGAGGTCTCTTCCCGTTGGGCAAGTTCCAAGCCTTTGAGCTTGTCTTCCATTTCTTGATCGTGGGTGCCCTGAGTCGTCTCAGACATAATCAACAACCTGTCATAAGTGTTAAGACTCACAGATGTGAGTGAATCAATTGCCAATTGGCAGGGAATGAGAGGGGCCAGAAGCCCCTCTTAACGCAAGTTCCGTTTAATGCTGGCTAGCTTACTCAGTAATAAGGTGAGCAGGGATAGTCAGACCGGCTTCACGGTAGTAACGGGCAGCACCTGGGTGAAGTGGTACTGGTAAACCAGCGATGGCTTTTTCAATCGACATGGCTTTGGTTGCTTTGTGAATGCCGTTTAGGAACGGTAGGTTTTCGTAGATGGTTTTAGTGAGTTGGTACACGTCCTCTTCAGACATGTCGTCACGTACGGCTAGGAAGTTAGGCTGTGCGATGGTGTTGATCGCCTTCGTTTGGCCTGGGTAAGTATTGGCAGGGATCTCAAAGCGTGTCCACAACTGGTAGTTGCCATTGGCTTGAGCGATTTGCTCGTCAGAGAAATCCAATACTGTGATGTCGTTACCTAGGGCTGCGTAGGCACGAGTAATGGCGCTAGTTGGGACACCAGAAGGAATGTTCATGCCGTCGATGGTGCCGTTTTGAAGAGCATCAGCAGACGCCGCATACCCCATGTAAGCCATGTCTAGGTCATCGACCGCTATGTCCATGTTGTTCAGTAGGGTTAGACCAGAGCCTTCTGTCCCTGAGTTTTTCGTACCGATAGAGAATTTTTCGCTGGCAAGGTTGTTCATATCCGTGATGGTGCCAGATTTAACGTAGTCGGATTTCACAACGAACTGCTCAACGTTTTGCCACAACATGGTGATGGAGCGCAGGTTCTTTTGTGGACCTTCGTTGGCCATGCGGCCTTCCCCTTCCCATGCCCAAGCGCCGTAAAGACCTTGAAGGATTGAAAGCTGAGCTTCGTCCTCACGCATCAGTTTGATGTTTTCGCCAGAGCCTGCTGAGTTGATGGCAGAGATGGACATGCCGATGGTTGGTTCAAGTTTTACTTTGGTGAGAGTGGCTAGGGCGACACCCACTGGGTAAAACGTACCACCTGTAGAAGCCGTCGCAAGTACGTAGGAGCGCTTGGCGTCAGCTGCCTGAGCTAGGCCGACAGTGCCTGCTGCAGTACCCATGATTAAAGTGGCGCTCATAGCTTTGATTAGCGTGCGTTTACTCATTTTCATTGTGTGGTTTCCTATCTGTCTTTGTTGTTATTCAGAGGAGTCTGAAAGAGCGTCCTCGCTCTCACATATGAGAGTATAGGCAAAGCCAATGCCAATGTTGGATAAATCATATAACCATTTGATTAAATTGGATTTATTTATTATTTAAGCGGAAAGTTTATTATCCTTATGAGCAAAATCTTGCTTATTGCGTGAAATTCGATAAGCAAAAATTGGCTCATTTGTTACTGGCTGGCGGATGGGGAGGGTGTTAAAGCAAGTTTTAATGGGGTAATTCCCCTGAATTTGGAGCAATCGGCGTGATTTTGCCGATTGCTCAGAGGAACAACGCCATTAGACATAGTCGGAGCGGTTTAGGCCGAACTTAGTCATTTTTTGGTTAAGAGTTCGACGAGGCAGATCTAGCTCATCCATCACCGCTTTGATGTTGCCTTGGTGTCTTTGTAACGCGCGCTTGATCACTTCTTCTTCAAAAGCCGCTACTTGGATCGCCAAGGGCAGGGGTTTGTGTTCGATGTCTTCATTGGGTTGTACGCTGGGCTGGCCATTAATCAAATCCGCAAGGCTTGCACGGGTGTCCAGGGCGAAGCGAATGGCAATGTTTTTAAGCTCCCGAACGTTCCCGGGCCATTGATGGCTGCGGAGGATGCGCTCATCTTGGCTACTCAACTGGCGGCTGGTGCGATCCCGCTCACTGGCCGCTTGATTCACATAATGTATAAACAATAGAGGCACATCTTCTGGACGCTCCCGAAGAGGTGGCAGAAACAGTTGGGACACGTTTAAACGATAATACAAATCCTGACGGAAATTCTCGTCTTCCCGCAGGTCTGCTTTGGACGCCGCGATGACTCGAATATTTACAGGAATGGTCTGATTGGAGCCGAGGCGCTCTATTTGACCTTCCTGCAAGGCCCGCAGTATTTTGATTTGCAAATGGGGAGGCGTGCTTTCGATCTCGTCCAAAAACAGGGTGCCTCCGTCCGCATGCTCAAAGCGTCCGATGCGACGTTTTGCTGCGCCAGTAAAGGCCCCAGCTTCGTGGCCAAATAGCTCGCTTTCGATTAGGTGTTCCGGAATAGCACCGCAGTTTATGGGGACAAAGCGTTTGTGTTTGCGATGGCTAAATTCGTGCAAGCACTGGGCGACCAGCTCTTTACCGCTGCCTGTTTCCCCGTAAATGATGACATTGGTATCCATCTCAGCGCAGGCCAGTAATTCCCGCTTGAGGCGCTGAATAGCGGGGGAGATGCCGATGAGCTTGCCATCTAGACCTGAGCGGGTGGCGATGTCATTTTGCAGTCTTAGATTTTCGATCATTAGGCTACGCTTTTCGCAGGCCCGCAATAGGGTTTCTACTAAGCGCTCTGGGACAAAGGGTTTCTCGATGAAGTCATAGGCTCCGTCGCGCATGGCTTGGATCGCCATGTCGATGTCTCCGTGGCCTGTGATCAAGATTACCGGAAGGTCACGGATGCGTTCGTGGGCCACCTGCATCAGCTCTAATCCACTCATGCCGGGCATCTTTACATCGGTTAATAAGATGCCTCGGAATTCTTCACTCAGGTGTGTCAGGGCTTCTTCAGCGGAGCTGGCGCTGATGACTTCTAAACCTGCCATTTGTAGCCATTTTGCTGTGGCTTGCCGGATCATGGCTTCGTCATCAACTAACAGAACAGTGCCTCGTGAATGTGTTTGCATAGTGACTCTTTTTATCTAATCAATAGTGTTGGCGCTAGATAATACTAGGGTAAAACGTGCGCCCCCCATAGGGCTCTTATCCACCCGAATGGTGCCCTTTAAATCACGAATGATGGCCGCAACAATGGCCAATCCGAGCCCTAAGCCACTGCCAATGGACTTGGTGGTAAAGAAGGGCTCGAACAATTGTTCTTGGTGGTCGGGGGCGATGCCTGGACCATTGTCTTCTACAGTGAGTATGAGCTGATTCACCGTTGCTTGAGACGCCATACGGATACATTTTTCTGGCGTCGCTTCTAACGCATCGCAGGCATTGCTGACTAAGTTGACTAGGACTTGCTCTACTCGGGCATTATCACCGAGTACACTGTGCTCGGGATTGATTCCTTGGATATCTAGGGTCACCGCTTCTTGCTCTAGGCGCTGGCGTAGCAGCATTTGAGTTTGACTAATGGCCGTGCTGAGAGACACGGGGTGCACGTGTTCGGGTTTTTTGTAGGCAAAGGTTTTCAGCTGGGACGTGATAACCGCCATGCGTTCAGTAAGGTCGTCCAGTAAGGTCAGGTTTTCCTTCACCATGTCTGGCTCGTTAAGCAGTTGGCGACTGATAGCGATATAGGTACGCATGGCTGTGAGGGGCTGATTTAACTCATGGACTACGGCGGTAGACATACGCCCTAGGGCGGCCATTTTGCTGGTTTGCACCAGTTCCTGCTGGGCGTTTTCGAGAGCTTGGGTACGCTCTTGAACCTTTTGCTCAAGGGATTCATTGGCTGTTAGCAAGGCTTGTTCGAGCTGTTTTCGGCGGCTGATATCAACGACTGTTGCAAGGTATTCGTATTCAGGCAAATGATGAATCACCCGTAAAGAAATCAGGGCAGGGAAGGTTTGATCAGGCTGGCGTACCCCTCGAGCTTCTGCTCCCACCACAGGGATAAAGTGTTCTTGGCCAAATTGACTCAATGCTCGCCCAAGGGCAGAGGATGAGGGGACATCCGTTAATAACTCGCCAATGGGTTGGCCGATGGCCTGTTCTGGGGAAAGGTTAAACTGCTGGGCGGCTTTGGGGTTAATAAAACGAATGTGGCCGGTTTTGTTCAAAGTGACCAGACCCACTTCCGCGTTACTGATGATATAGCGCTGTTGCTCGGCACTGCGGGCTAAGGCGGTGCGGGTTTCCTGTTGTGAGATCTTCTTGAGCTGGCGCTCTCTAAGGTAAAGCATTAACACTCCAAGGATCCAAAGAACCGCTACGGTAATGGTCGCCAGCATGTTGCTATAACGCTCGTTGGAACGGGCAGACACTAGGGTGGTAAAGGTCCAGCCCAGATCATCAAGGCGTACGCTTTGGGTGATAAAATGCTGTCGCTCAATGGTCCAGAGACTGGCGTTAATACCGTTTGATAGGGGAATGCTGGATTGGTCGGCAATGTTGGGTTTAAGTTGGCGCAGCCACTCCGGTTGTGAGGCGATAAAAATCACATCGGAGTCATCGCTGATGGCAAACCATTCGTCAGGCGGAGAATCCGGCAGCAGTTGCTCTAGGTCGATACGAACGATGGCGGCACCCACAAACTGGGTTTGCTTGTAGATGGGAGCCGATAGGTAATAAAACGCTTGGGAGTGCGGTGGATTCTCATAAAAGCGGCCTTCTTCGCCCCGTTCTGCCAGCTGAAAGAGTGGTAACTGGGCGAAGTTACTGGGAGACAAGGATTGCTGATCCCGCCAATCACTGTAGGCAACCGTGCGGCCTGTTTGGCTGACGATGAACAGACCAGAGGCCCCGGCCACCAGGTTGGTTTGTTCCAAATATCGGGATACCTTGTCTGCCAGCTCGGTGGTTTCTAGACCACTGGCTTGGTCCACCAGTTGAATCACATCTTCGTTCTGGGTCAGCAAAAAAGGCAAGTAATGGAATGCATTCAGGGCACCACGGACTCGATGAATAGACGCTAGCAGACGGTCAGACACCTCGTCATGGAGTGCTTGATAGCCCAAGTCTTTGGACAGCTTGCCGACGCCAATGGCGATAAAGATGGAAAGAACGCACCAAGCGATACCGATCCAGGCGATGCGTTTACTGGTTGTTAGCGCCATAAATTCTCAGATTGACTACAGGGACACGGTGACATGCTGTCCAAGCATACAACAGAAAGGCGCGAAAGGAAGACTGTCCTAAGTGTCACTCGTCAAAGAGAGTCACACTTAGGAACTGGGTTCTAGGCGTGAAGGCCCTGTTGCACGGGTGTCCATTGAAGTGATTCAGGGGCTTGGTCGACGCCGTCGCGGAAGAAGTAACCTGCCTGAGGTTCCGCGTAAACAATGTCGCCTCGCTTAACAGGATGGCGATGGTAATCCCCATGGCTTAGATCCGCTTCCCAGATCTGCTCCGATTGCCATTCGTAAGGCGCGAGCTCTACCCGCACTTCCGCACCGATAGGGTTCACTGCGATAACCTTTAAGGGCAACGCGGCCTGTTGGGTGGGCTCACTGCGTAAGGCCAACTCGTGGGAGCGAACGTACAATTGGCCTGAGCCAAGTGCTTGTTCTTTGTTTGGGGCTTGTACCCAAGCTTGGTCGTTGTACCAACGGCCTTGCTCAAATTGACCCTCAAACACGTTCACATTGCCTAGGAAATCAAACACAAAGCGACTGTTTGGCTGAGCGTATAGGGCCGCTGGTTCATCTACCTGCTCGATACGACCATTACTCATCACGACCACACGGTCAGATAGCTCTAAGGCTTCTTCTTGGTCATGGGTAACGAACACGCTAGTGAACCCTAACTCATCATGTAGACCGCGTAACCAGCGGCGCAGCTCCTTACGAACCTTGGCATCTAGGGCACCAAAAGGTTCATCCAATAGCAAAACATCCGGCTTAGTCGCGAGGGCGCGGGCTAAGGCGATACGTTGCTTTTGTCCCCCAGACAGTTGTGCGGGGAAGCGATTGGCAAGATGCTCAAGTTGTACCATTTCTAACAAATGGCGCACACGGCGTTGGATCTCAGCTTTGTCAGGACGATGCTTGCTGTCCATTACTTCAAGACCAAAGGCTACGTTGTCAGCCACCGTCATATGGCGAAACAAAGCATAGTTCTGGAATACAAAGCCCACATGGCGGTCACGTACATGTATGTTGGTCACGTCACGTTCGCCAAATTTAATGTTGCCGGAATCCGCTCCCTCTAAGCCTGCAATAATGCGCAGTAGGGTGGTTTTCCCCGAACCTGAAGGGCCTAGCAAACCGATCATTTCGCCTTCGTCGATGTTAAGAGACATAGGCGACAAAGCTTGGAACTTACCGAATGTTTTTGAGATGTTATCTAAGCGAATACTCATACTGTCACCTATTAGTGTTTCGACTCTGCTTCTTGGGCGCGCTCTTGGCGCCATTCAACGAAGGCTTTAAAAATCAGGGTAATCAAGGCAATTAACGCCAGTAATGATGCGCTGGCAAATGCGGCGGTGGCCTGGTAATCCTCGTACAATAACTGCACATGTAGAGGCAAGGTGTTGGTTTCGCCACGGATGTTACCTGATACCACGGAGACCGCACCGAACTCACCCACCGCTCGGGCATTGGTTAAGATCACACCATAGAGCAAGGCCCATTTAATGTTGGGTAAGGTCACACGGCGGAATAATTGCCAACCGGATGCCCCCAAAATCACGGCGGCTTCTTCGTCTTCTCGGCCCTGTTGTTGCATCAAGGGAATCAGTTCCCGTGCCACAAATGGACAGGTGACGAATACGGTCACCATGACAATGCCCGGCCAAGCGAACATCAGCTGCAAGTCATTTTCAAACAACCATTCACCGATCCAGCCATTGCTGCCATACAGCAACAAGTACAGAAGACCCGCGACCACCGGAGATACCGCAAACGGAATGTCCATTAAGGTCATCAGCAGTTTACGACCGGGGAACTCAAAGCGTGTCACCGCCCAAGCCAGTAAAACCCCAAACACAAGGTTAATGGGCACGGTGAGTAATGCCACGAATAGGGTTAAGCCAATGGCATGTAGAGTGTCTGGCTCTGCAAGGCTTTGCCAGTACACGGCTAAACCATCAATAAAGGCCTTTTGGAAAATACTCACTAACGGCACGACCAACAGTAACAGGGTCAGCACTAGAGTAATGCCAATCAGGGTGTATTTTACGGCTGGGCTATCGCCAATTCGCTGTTGATGTCTCTGTTTCGATGACATGATGCTGACTCCTTCCTAACGTCCGTGTAAGCGCTTCAGGTAGCGCGCTTGCCAAATATTGATTGCGAACAGCAATACTAAGGACGCGATCAACACCACAGAAGCAATCGCACTGGCCGCAGGGAAGTCAAACTCCTGCAAACTGACAAAGATCATGAGTGACGTGATCTCACTGATGTAAGGCATGTTGCCCGCGATAAAAATCACCGCGCCAAATTCGCCCAGACTGCGGGTAAAAGACAAGGCCACCCCTGTGACTAACGCAGGCCAAAGGGAAGGCATGATCACACGCCGAAACACGGCCCAATCTGAGGCTCCTAAGGTAATACCTGCTTCTTCTTCCTCTGGGGACAGCTCCTCAAGAATCGGCTGCACCGTACGCACCACAAAAGGAATGCTGGTGAAGGACATGGCGACTATGATACCCAGAGGCGTATAGGCCACTTTAATGCCCCATTGCTCTAAGAACTCGCCGTACCAGCCATTTTGTGCATAAAGCGTTGCCAAGGTAATACCCGCCACGGCTGTGGGCAGTGCAAAGGGAAGATCTACCAAGGCATCTAAAATACGTTTCCCTGGGAATTCGTAACGCACTAACACCCAAGCCAACAATAAGCCAAATACTCCGTTGAAAACGGAGGCAATGACCGCCGCCCAAATGGTTACTTTGTAACTTGCCACCACTCGCTCGTCGGTAATGACGCGCCAGTATTCAGACCACCCCATGTCGGCGGTTTGCATGATCAAGCCTGTCATTGGCAACAAGAGAATCAAGCTGATGAAAAACAGCGAGCTGCCGAGGCTGAGACCGAGGCCAGGCAAGACTCGCTTATGGCGAGGTTTAGCGCTGGCGACGCTTAATGATGTGGACATGCTGGTTCGCTCCTTGGCGAATGATGTGCGAATGACTCATATTAGTTTAGAGACGCGAAAGCCGGGTACTTGGCGCCCGGCTAATCAATGCTCTTACATAGCTTGAGTGCTTTGGCACTCTTACTCACTGCTTAGCGGCGTTGTAGCTGGTCTAGCTGCTTGCCGTTAGCAAAGATATCAGACATCGCTTGTGGCCAACCGCCAGCGATCTCTTCAACCGTTAGTAGTTTTACTTCAGGGAAGCGATCCGCAACTTCAGCTTTGACTGTTTCGTTGTGAACACGGTAGTTAAAGCCAGCCAGTAGGCGTTGCGATTCTTCACTGTATAGGTAGTTCAAATATTCAGTAGAGACGTCCAGTGTACCGTTTTTCTTAGCGTTACGCTCAACCACTGCCACTGGGAACTCCGCTAGGATAGACGTTTTCGGTACGACAACTTCGTACTGGTCTGCGCCATACTGGTTACGGATGTTGTTTACTTCTGATTCAAAAGTGATGAGTACATCACCGATGCCGCGCTCTACGAAAGTCGTGGTTGCACCACGGCCGCCGGTATCAAATACAGACACGTTGCCAAGGAAGGTTTTCAAAAAGGCATTTTGCTTGTCTGTTGCGTCTTTACCAAACTGATCTTGGGCGTAACCCAAAGCAGCAAGGTAAGTATAGCGGCCATTACCAGAGGTTTTTGGGTTAGGGAAAACCAGACCCACGTCTTCTTTGGCTAGATCGCCCCAGTCATGGATGTTTTTAGGGTTGCCTTTACGCACTAGGAACGCCGTAGTGGAGTAGTAAGGCGAGCTGTTGTTTGGCAACAGGCTTTTCCAGTTTTTAGGCACAAGTGCACCACGGTCTGCCAGGATTTGTACGTCAGTGACTTGGTTAAATGTCACCACGTCAGCAGGTAGGCCTTGCAGGATAGAGCGGGCTTGTTTAGATGATCCCGCGTGGGATTGTTTGATCTCGATGGTGTTGCCGGTCTTTTCTTCCCAGTGTTTTTGGAACACAGGGTTGTAAGAGGCAAACAGCTCACGAGCGATATCGTAAGACGTATTCAAGATGGTCTGATCAGCGGCGCTTGCATTCACGGCAGAGCCAAGAAGCAACGCGCCAGCAACGGACTTAATAACGTTTAATTTAGCTTTCATGGGAATCCTTTAAACACATTAAATGTAAATGGTTTTCAATTTACAGATAGCTTATTTAAAAGATTTAGTTATTACAAGAATGAAAAATGCAAGATTTTGGAATATGGGGAGACACAATTCATCTTAGCTTATAACTAAAAATGTCATTAAATTGCTGGATTCCCTGACGTTAAACGCTACCTTCCGTTTCGATCACGAGAATGCGGGCTTCCCCAACAGGATGAGCCACATGCTCTGTGCCAATGGAGGCATAAAAAATGTCGCCGACGGTCATAGTTTGTACCTTGGCTTCCCCGTGTTCCTTGAAGTGCATATCCACAACACCGTCTAATAACACAAAGACTTCTTCACCATCATTGATGTGCCATTTATAGGGCTGATCCGTCCAATGTAGACGCGTGGTGATGCCATTCATATTGGCAATGTCCATTGCCCCCCATGCTCTGTCTGCAGTGAAGGATTTACTCTGTATGAACTTCATGACCTATCCCTTTGGGCGTAGTGAGAGGAGTCAACGAAATTACCTGAGAAGCCTTTAAAAGAAAAGCAGGCGAGGGGTTAGCACTCGCCTGTAAAGCAGGTTTTGGTGTCTCTTTGGCTCATGGCTGTCTGCACCGCCATGGCCGCGCAGATAACAATCAAAGCCGCCCAAGTAGTGGGTTGGATGGCGTGGTAATGATGAATGGCACTGAAGAAAACGCCAATACACAACATTGAATAAAATCCGGTGATGGAAGGTGGTGAGCTTTTTGAGCGGCGCAGTAGTAAGGCTCCAATAAAGTAGAGAACTGTGGCGATCATTAACGCATCGTTGAGGAGCACTAAAATACTGGGAAGCGCGGTATCCACCAATAAGTCAGGGCGTATCAATAGGCTAATAAAGAACAACTGAGCCAGCACAATGGCAAGAACGTTACGGGCAATGATGAGCGGATGCTCTTGCTTGATGAATTCTAGAATCAGCAAGATCAGCATAAATGAGACCGCAGTGGTCAGCGCCCCACAGACGAATACAAGCCCGTTTAAGTGATTGGAGCCTATGAATTCTGGGTAAAACAAAGCCACTAGCACAAACATTGCGAGTGCAATGCTGAGGTAGTTTTCTAACTTAATGGGTACATTGCGTAGCAAAATAGGGGCTAGCATTCCGAGATAGAGGGGCATGGCACCTAACATGGATGCAGAGACCGCTTGGTCCATAGGCAGGTGTCCAAAAGAAAGGAGCATTGCAGGAATAGCGGCTTGTAATCCGCCAATTACAAAAAACTTACCCCAGTGGGTATTGCTGCGGGTGCTCAACCCCATCCCATAACTCATGATAGTCAGTGTGAGGACAACACAAAACAGGGCTCCTGCTTCCAGCCAAAGTGATGGCACCTTTGGTGATAGCCATCCTGCGCTCAGGTGTTGAACGATCCATAAGCAGCCAATACCGAGTACCAAATACAAATCTCGTCGCATGCTGAAGGGTTTCCTCATGAGGTTTCTAGGACTTGTGCATTCATCGAAGGGCGAGTATAAAAGTTGAAGTTAACTTTAAGTCAAGAAAGAAATTCAGGATTCTCTTTATCATGTCGGAATGCTTAGAAAGCAAACAACTAACCATTGGTGAGTTGGCCTTGAGAAGTGGTGTGGCACAGTCCGCATTGCGCTTTTACGAAAAAAGGGGATTGATTCGAGCCAGTCGTACCTTTGGTAACCAGCGGCGTTTTCATTCATCTATGTTACGTCGGATTGCTTTAATCCAAGTGGCGCAAATGGTGGGTTTTACCTTGGACGAGGTGGCAGAAGAGCTGGCCGACTTGCCCATGGAGCGCACCGCAACCAAGAAAGATTGGGATAAGGTGGCAACCAAGTGGCAAGTGCATTTGCAGCAGAAACTTGAGCGTATTGAACGCCTGAAGAACAATTTATCAGGTTGCGTCGGTTGTGGCTGCTTAAGCCTAAAAGCCTGCCGACTGCTGAACCCAGATGATGTGTGTTCCGAAGCGGGTCAAGGCCCCCAACGGGTTCTTCAATGTCCCTCTCAGATCACTGGGTGATGTGGGGGACGGATTCGACGTTGTTTTTAAAGTTGTCTAAGATGGCCTGCCAGCCCGCTTTTTGCTCTGCTTCCGAGTACTGAGTTTCTGCATCAAAGGTCTCAGAGATATGAACCCCTTGGTCATCTTCTTTGAAATGAATGCTTACATGACGACCATCTTCTATGGTGTATTCAATGGTGTGGAGCAGCTTTAAACGGGTGAATTGCCCAACAAAATCAAAGCCCATTGCTCCGTCCCGTGACTCCATACGGTACTTAAAATAGCCACCTTCGTGGAGATCAATTTCAGCTTGTGGGCAGCACCAATCTTTAGATGCTGCATTCCATTGTTTAATGAAGGCTGGGTTGGTCCAAGCTTCCCAGACGGTTTCAACGTTAGCGTTTATAGTCGTTTCCACAGTAATTTGCATATTAGGGCTCCCTCCAAAACTGTATGCGAGATTATTTATAGACGAGCTCTTCAATGGTGTCGAGTTGATTGGGTTAGGTTTATGTTGCGATCCTGTAAAGCTTTTTTAAAAGCGCTTTAAACGCTAGAGTTTTAGGACGCTAAATACATAGAATCATTGGCTTTTATGCAGGAGTTGCTCATGTTTGCTCGGTTTGTTGGTCTGTCTGGTGTGTTACTGATGTTGTCAGCTTGCTCCAGTGGGCCCATTAGTCATCAGGATGCCGTGGGCTTTTCTGAAGAAGGGGGCGCCAGTTATTACGCAGACAAATACCACGGGCGTACCACGGCCAGTGGCGAGCGCTTTAACCAAAACGCCATGACGGCTGCCCACAAACGCCTGCCATTTGGCACCCGAGTCAAGGTAACCAACCTAGACAATGGCAAAAGCATTGTCGTACGAATCAATGATCGAGGCCCGTTTGTCCGAGGGCGCGTGATAGACCTCAGCAAAGCCGCATTTCAGCGCATCGCCAACACCCGGGTAGGAGTTGTAGAAGTGCGAGTGGACGTGTTGGGTCGTTAGCCCTTTCAATGACCCGCTAAATCAAAAAAATAATTCCGACGGATTGCAATTGTTTGATGGGATCTATATTGTACTAGTACATTGATACATCAAGGTACGCCTCTGTGCAGAATTTGATTCATTATTTTTTAGACACTCCAGATGCTGAGGTCATGGCGCGTAAGCTGAATGCTTTGTTAACGCCTAACGAAATCAGTGAGATGCAGCACCGCTTACAGATTTTTGCGTTGCTGGAAGAAGGGGTGCCACAACGAGAAATTGCCAAACAATTAGGTGTGGGCATTGCCACTGTCACTCGTGGTTCCCGCGCTCTGAAGGAATTAAAAGAACATGAGTAACCTTCCACCACGCATCGAGTTACCACGTAAACCTAAGTACGTGACCATAAGCTCTGACTGTGACTTTTTCGGCATGTTTAAAAAGGTCGAAAAGCAATTTGAAAACTGCTTTATGCTGGAATCCCTAGGGGAAGAAAGCTACATCTCACGCCACTCGATCATTGGCTTTGACCCAGAAAAGCTACTCTGGGCGGAAGGAAAAAAGCTGTTTATCCAAGAGCGTGACGGCGAAACCAATGCTTACGAGTCTGACAACCCTTATTATTTGTTGCGCAGCATTGTGCCGCAAAACATCTTGTCTCGGATGTACGCTGGCGGTTTAACCGGCTACATCGGCTACGACAGTATGAATTATTTTGAGCCGACCTTAGATTTGCAATCCAGTGATATGTTTGATGCGTTCCGCTTTGGTTTGTACAAAGATGGATTGATCTTGGACAAGATGACGGGTGAGGTTTTCTACTTCTATTACGATCAAGATCGATCAGAGCAAGTGCAAGCCTTGTTGGATGCGCCGATCCCTGCCAATGGCCCATTGACGATCACCCCTGCGGGTGAGTCCATGAGTTGCGAAGATCATGCAAGCGCAGTAGACAAGGTGAAGCAGGACATCATCGAAGGCAAGATCTTCCAGTGTGAAGTGGGCTTCAAGAAGTGGTTTGACGTAGAGGGCGACACCATCGGCATTTACGAACAAATGCGCGAAGTGAACCCATCACCGCAAATGTATTATGTGAAATTTGGTGAGCAAAAAGTCATTGGCGCGAGTCCAGAGCTGTTATTCCGCTTGCGCCAAGGGGAAATGGAAACCTTCCCGTTAGCGGGTACAGCTAAGCGCGGCGTGGATGATAAGGAAGACGTAGCCCTGGCTCGTGCCTTGTTAAATGATCCAAAAGAAATCGCTGAACACAATATGATTGTTGACCTACACCGTAATGACATCGGTCGTGTGGCGCGTTTTGGTACGGTTAAGGTGCGCTCTCTGATGGACATTAAACGCTTTAGCCATGTACAGCATATTTCCAGTGAAATCGTGGGCATTATCGCCGAAGAGCATGACATGTTCTCAGCATTAGCGAGCAATTTCCCCGCGGGGACGCTGACCGGTGCGCCTAAGATCGAAGCCATGAAGATCATTGATGACATGGAAAACGATGGTCGCGGTCCATACGGCGGTGCCGTGGGACAGTTCTCTTTTAATGGGGATTGTAACTTCGCGATTCCGATTCGTACTGTGTTTGCCAATGGGGGTAAAGCCTATGTGCAAACCTGTGGTGGCAATGTTTATGATTCTAACGCCGCAGATGAGTACCTAGAAATCCAACGTAAGTTCGCAGGCACCAAGCGTGTCCTCGATCAATTTGCACCAGAGCAGTAAGGGTAGAACATGAAGGTTTATATTATTGATAACTATGACTCGTTCACCTACAACCTTTACCAATACATTGGTGAGATTTTGATGAGCGAACAAAGCCGCGGCCGCATTGAGCAGTTTGAGGTGGTGGTGAAGCGTAATGACGAAGTGACTCTAGAAGACATCAAGGCTGCCGCACCGGATCGCATCATCATTTCCCCTGGGCCGGGCACCCCTGAGGACGAAGCCTATTTTGGCGTGTGTGCCAGTGTCATTCGTGAGTTGGGACAGAGCATCCCACTGATGGGTGTGTGTTTAGGAATGCAGGGTATTTGCCATGTGTTTGGCGGTAATGTCATTAAGGCGCACTTGCCCATGCACGGTAAAACCAGTCCTATCTCCCATAACTGCGAAGGTATTTTTCATGACATTCCTGATCAGCTGGAAATCATGCGTTATCACTCTTTGATGGCGGAGCCAGAGAGCTTGCCAGAGTGTTTAGAGGTGACTTCTGTAGTGGGTGACCTTGAGGTGGCAGATTTTGCTAATCATGACGTCATCCACCAAGGTGGGGATTATGAAATCATGGGGGTACGCCATAAGACGTTTCCCATTCAGGGGATACAGTTTCACCCAGAATCCTTTGCCACAGAGGGTGGCCGTGACCTGATCAAGAACTTCTTATTTCAGGTATAGTTCGGATGTGAGTTAAAGTCAGAAGAGGCGCTTAGGGCGCCTCTTTTTGGTTTCTGCTTAACCATTCACGACGATTTAGTCCACCAAATGTAATTTAAACAACCAGTTAGGTTTTCAATCCTGTTAAGCCCTGCTAATTTTAACTTATGCGCCTCTGGCCGCCCTCGACGCACCCAGCGTCACGTTTTAAGGTTTTATTAGTAAGGGGAACATCAATGACGGGCTCTCAATCTTTATTGGATTTGGCCATGAAAATGCCAAAAGCCGAATTGCATTTACATATCGAGGGTACATTTGAACCTGAGCAGATGTTTGCTATCGCCCAGCGTAATCAGGTTGCGTTGAAATACGATTCTGTGGACGCGCTGAAAGCCGCCTATCAGTTTGAAAACCTGCAAGATTTTTTAGATTTGTATTACCAAGGGATGTCCGTGCTGCTGAAAGAGCAGGATTTTTATGACCTCACCATGGCGTATTTGAAGCGTGTCCACGAAGACAATGTGGTACATGTGGAAATCTTCTTTGATCCGCAAGGTCACTTGAGTCGAGGGGTAAGCTTCGATACTCAAATTAAAGGGATCTATGGTGCTCTAAAAGACGCTGAGCGGGATCTAGGGATCACTTTTAAGCTGATTATGTCCTTCTTGCGTCATCTGGATGAAGCCAGTGCATTCGAGACATTGAAGCTCGCAAAACCCTATTTAGATTGGATCGATGGGGTGGGTTTGGACAGTTCAGAGCTGGGCCATCCCCCTGAAAAGTTCGTTAATGTATTTCATGAGTGTCAGTCCCTAGGCTTGAAGGTGACCATGCATGCAGGGGAAGAGGGACCGCCAGAGTATGTTTGGCAAGCCCTTGATGATATTGGTGTGGATCGTATCGACCACGGCAACCGCGCCTTGGAAGACACTAACCTAGTAGCAACGATTAAACGCCAAGGTTTGACCCTAACGGTTTGTCCTTTGTCTAACCTCAAGTTGTGTGTGGTGGATACGTTAGTGGAACATCCTATTCGTAGTATGTTGCGCTTAGGCCTTAACGCCACAGTAAACTCGGACGATCCCGCTTATTTTGGCGGTTATATGAACGATAATTTTGCTGCTTTGGTGAAGGATACAGAGATCACCAAAGAGGAGTTATATAAGCTGGCGTGTAACGCTTTTGAGGGCAGTTGGTTGGATCTGGAAACTCGCTCTAAACATTTGGCGACCTTAAAAGAGATGTTTGCTTAAGTCCCATTCAGTCGTAAAAAAGGCCTCTTATGTAAGAGGCCTTTTTTGTTGCTTCTGGAAGGATTAGTTTGTCTGAGGTGCTTTGACCCCGATGTTCCAGTTCCAAGGTAGACCGCCATGGGCGAAGCGACGAGCAATGATCTCGTCGTTAAGCTCAAACATGTTTGGCATCAGGTGCTTATCAGCGCGCGGCTGTTGCTCCAAGGCCACATAGTTACGCTCTTCACCATAGGGAAGCCAGTTTGCTGCGCCTTCTACTTTTGGTCGACCATTACGAATAAAGGACGCCCAGTACTCTGATACGGCCTCGCTGAATTGAGCTTCTTCAAGGGTCAGAGGTGGACGCGGCCAAGCGGCAACGGTGCGATCAAAAGTATCGAAGATATAGGGCAATTCTGAAGCATGGAAGGCGTTAATGCCTGCCTCGTCAGTGGCACGGTAATGGTGATCAAAGAAATAGAAATAGGAAGGCTTACCTAGCTCTGTTTGCTTGCGCACTAGATTTTCTGCGGTCCAACCGTACATGGCATCCCGTACAGCAGTTTGGGAGCTTTCCTTCATGTCTGAGGAAGGGTGCTGGCGCAAAAACTCTTCGCCAAGATCCCCGTAACGGGCTTTGATAATGGATTCGTATTCGCTGGCGCTATCAGGCGCTGGTGGCGCGAGGAACGGCAAGGTGCGAATTTCCCCAGCGTTAAAGCCTGCCAGTACTGGCACAGGGGCTTGCTCACCACGATTAAAGGTATCCACTAGCTGACGGCGTAAAATCTTGCCATCCACTGTGCCGGATGGAAAATAGTGAGCGTTTGCAGCGGCGTTAACCAAATCATTGGCATCCAGTTTACGAAGCCCTTCCACATTGAGTTTCAAAGCCTGTGATATTTTTTGGCCGATGGCTTCTGCGGGCAAATCTCCATGGGAAGAGGTGCGCAGTTCTGGGGTGGAGATCATGTACGCGCTTTGAACGATTGCCTGCTGGAACAGTCCTCGAGCTTTGGGGGAAGCCATCAAATACAAAGCGCTTAACCCGCCAGCGGATTCTCCCGCTAGGGTGACGCTATCAGGATTGCCACCAAAAGCAGCGATGTTGTCTTGTACCCATTTCAGAGCTTGAATTTGATCCAGTAAGCCGTAGTTACCTGAGATATTGTCTGGGTTTTCCGCGCTCAGCTCAGGGTGGGCCATGTATCCTAGAATACCAAGACGGTAATTGATGGTGACCACCACAATGCCTCGTTCTGCTAATGCGGTGCCGTCATAGGTCTGATCGTGACCCGCGCCAGACACCAAGCTGCCTCCGTGTACCCACACCATTACAGGGGCGTTTTCTACATTGTTAGGGGCCCATACATTCAAGTAAAGGCAATCCTCGGAAAGCTTGGGTAGTTGAGGCGCGTATAGGTTATCAGCGGGAGCGCTGGGTTGTGGGCAGCCTGCGGCAAATTCGTCTGCCACGAGTGTTTCTGTCCAAGGGGATAGGGGCTCTGGTGCACGCCAGCGTTTTTCCCCGATAGGGGGCTGGGCATAAGGTAAGCCCTTATAGACGGTGACTGTCTCGCCAGTCACACCTTGTACAGGGCCTGCTGGCGCTTGTACGATGGGCTGAGCTAAGGCTCCGCCTGAGATAGAACCAGCCATGGCGGCGGCCAGCAATACCTTTCCTGCTTTATTGCTAGGTTTCATAACGACTCTCCTTGATAATGTTACTCATTTGATGCGCATGATCGCATCGTGCAATCACGTTCGGTACATCTGAACATTAGCGCTAATGGTGGTATCAGATAGCGATAATGTCAATATTATAGGGCGTTTATTAATTGATCAGGATTGCCTTGTTTGATTCAGGCATAATAGGGCTTTTGAACGGGGCGGAGAGACGAGGTGCACACCTTAGAGCAATTACGTAAGGGCGAGTTAAAGGGGATTAAGCGACTGCAATTGAGTGAATCTTTGGCAGAGTTCCCAGAGGAAATTTATCAGTTAGCGGATTCCCTCGAAGTACTCGACTTATCAAATAATCGTTTGCGGGACTTACCTTCTGACTTGACGCGCTTAAAGCATCTTAAAATCTTTTTTGCGTCTAATAATCTGTTTGAGCATGTGCCAGATGTGTTAGGCGACATGCCTAATCTAGAAATGATTGGCTTTAAGCATAACCGTATTGAGTACGTGTCAGAGCAGTGTTTGCCGAAACAAACACGTTGGCTGATTCTGACCGATAACTGTCTTAAAGCTTTGCCTGACAACATAGGTGAGCTTTCGAGACTCGAAAAGTTTGCCTTAGCGGGCAATCAGCTTACAGCCTTGCCGACTTCGTTTGCTCAATTGCACAATCTTGGTTTACTGCGTATTTCTGCGAACGCCTTAACGCATTTCCCAGAGGCTCTATTGGCCTTACCTAAGTTGGCTTGGTTGGCTTTTTCTGGGAACCCGTTTTGCCCAGCCCAGGACGAGCATCTGGACTTTAAACAGGTGCATTCATCAGATGTCATGCTGCATGAAGTGCTGGGCATGGGGGCGTCAGGAGTCATCTCCCGAGCCACTTGGCGTACTGATGAATACGCCTTTCCAGAGCAGGTGGCCGTGAAAGTGTTTAAAGGGGAAGTCACCAGCGATGGTTCGCCCAAGGATGAGCTGGATGCTTGCTTGACCGTGGGCAGCCACGAAAACTTGGTCAAACCTTTGGCCCATATCCATGAGCCTGATTGTGCTGCCTTAGTCATGGATTTGATCTCCTCGGACTATTATAACTTAGGGCAGCCGCCGAGCTTGGAGACCTGCACTCGAGATACCTTCACCAAGGGGCAAACCTTTAATGCAGAACAAGCTGAACACATCATCACGCAAATGCGGGATCTGGTGGCACACCTAGAAAGCAAGCAAGTCAGTCATGGGGATTTATACGCCCATAATGTGCTGATTAACCAAGCAGGACATATCTTGTTTGGGGATTTTGGGGCCGCGTCAAAGTACCACAACCTAACACCTGCCCAACAAGCAGGCGTGCAGGCGATAGAACGCCGAGCATTAGCCCATTTTGAAGACGATATTCGCGGACTGATAACCCCCTAGGATGGGTCAGGCTGATAAAAAAAGCCCAGCATGAGCTGGGCTTTTGAGTGTCAGATAAGTCAAATATTACAAATCTTGGACGGCTTTGCCTCTGTGGCGGTGATCACCAGCCAGCAGACAATAAAATGTGGGCAGCACGAATAGAGTAAATAATGTCCCAATTAACATTCCCATGACGACCACAATACCGATTGAGAAGCGGCTAGATGCTCCTGCCCCCGCTGCAAGTAATAATGGAATGAGTCCCGCCACCATGGCCGCAGTGGTCATTAAGATCGGGCGCATACGGACCGCTGCGGACTCACGAATCGCGTCTATTTTAGACATTTGTTTTTGTATTTGTAGATCGTTGGCAAAGGACACCATTAAGATGCCGTGCTTTGAAATCAAACCAATTAGAGTGACCAGTCCTATTTGGGTATAGATATTCAGTGTGGTGTAGCCAAGATAGATAGGAGCTAATGCACCACAGATCGCCAGCGGAACCGTTATTAAAATAACCAGTGGATCCCGGAAGCTTTCGAACTGTGCGGCAAGCACCAAGAAAATAACAATTAACGCAAAGCCGAATGAAATGGTGAGTTGGTTGCCTTCTTGAATGAATTGGCGACTATTAGAGAGCCAATCTACGGTTGTGCCGTCGGGAAGTGGTTGTGATTGTAAGAAGTCGACGGCTTGTCCCATGGTAACGCCTGGCATTAATACAGCTGATAAGGTGGCGGAATTCATTTGGTTAAACTGAGGTAGCATATTGGGTTGAGGCTTCACATCCACATCCACAATGGTGGATAGAGGAATCAGCTTACCAGCAGAAGTGCGAACATAAAATTCACCGATGTTGTCGGGCGTTAAACGTTGTCCTTGGAGTGACTGGGTTATCACATCATATGAACGATCAAACCAATTAAAGCGGTTGATGTAGTTCTCACCCACTAGAATGGCTAAAGTGCTCGCTATCTCAGACATAGAGACCCCCATGTCTCCTGCTTTAACGCGGTCAATTGTGATTCGTGCTTCGGCGCTGTCAAAGGCCAGGTCGAAGTCGACAAATGCAAACAAGCCGCTTCCCCAAGAGGCACCAACTAACCCCATTAATGTGCCATAAATAGTGCTGAAATCATTAGTTGAACGAATTACCATTTGTACCGGTAAACCACCGCTACTGGCAGGTAATGGGCTGTCTTGAAATAACGACGTATAGACGCCAGTGATTGGTCCAGTTCGGCCAGCAAGCTCTGCTTGAATTTGGTCTGCTGAACGTTCTCGTTGGGACCATTCATCTAAAATTATGCCACCAAAACCTATGTTGGCGTTATCACCACCTATTGCAAAGAAGCTACCGTTGAACTCTGGGATGTCAGAAAAAATCTGATCGACTTGAGCGCTGTAGCGGCGAGTATAATCAACATTGGCGTATTGTGGTGCTTTTGTTTGAGCGAATACGTAGCCCATGTCTTCTGGTGGTGCGAGCTCTTTTTCCGAGCCTAAGAAGAGTATGACTATGCCCGCTAGAATCGCGACACTAGCAAAGAGTACAGCACCGCGAGCTCGTAGTATTTTATCGAGCAGGCGACTATAGCCATTGGTAATGCCTTCCATATAGTACTCGACCATTTTAGCCATTTTTGACTCAGACTGTTTTGAGCTGAGAAGCTTGCCGCTCATCATGGGCGATAGGGTGAGAGCGACCACTCCTGATACGATTACTGAGCCAGCTAAGGTAAAGGCAAACTCTTTAAATAACGCCCCTGTTAACCCTCCCATTAGACCAATTGGAGCGTACACAGCAGCCAAGGTGATGGTCATGGAAATAACAGGGCTAATGATTTCTCGAGCCCCTACCAGGGCAGCGTTGAAAGGCTCTAATCCCTCTTCGATATGGCGGTGAATGTTTTCCACTACCACAATGGCATCATCGACAACCAGACCTATGGCCAACACCATTGCTAGTAAGGTGAGCAGGTTGATAGAGAAACCAAATGCCAGCATCAAGGCGGCGGTACCAAGTAGCGAAAGTGGGATTGTGATGACTGGAATAATCACTGCCCGGAGCGTGCCTAGAAAGAGAAAAATCACCACAATAACAATGAGAATTGCTTCAATTAGGGTGTGTTTGACTTCCTCAATGGAGGCATTAACAAAATGTGCTACATCGAAGCGGTTGATCACCTCTAGGCCAGGAGGTGCAACACGCTGAATGTCTGGTAGTAAGCTTTTAATAGCATCGACGATTTCTAGCGGGTTGCCGTCTGGTGTTGGCGAAATAGTAAGGAATACCGCGTTGGTACCATCTGCAATAGCAGCAGAGTCGTAATTTTGCGCCCCCAGTTCCACAGTTGCTACATCACTTAAACGTACCACACCTTTTACGCTGTCTTTGACCACCATTTCACGGAAGGCATCAATATCTTGCAGATCCGTACCAGCGGTAATATTAATCGCCGTATCGGAGCCTTTCAGTTGTCCGGGTGATGCTTGGATGTTGTTGGCGCGTAAGGCGTTGGCTATATCGCTGGCTGTCATATTGCGAGCGGCGAGTTTGGTTGTGTCTACCCAAATACGCATTGCGTAAGATGCCCCTCCATCCATTCGCGCTGAAGCTACCCCTGAAACAGAGGTGACTAGGGGTAAGGCGACACGATCGGCAAAGTCGACAATTTGGGGGGCGTCTAAGGTATCGCTTTTAAATGCAATGTATTGAATTGCTGATGCGCCGTCTGTGATTTTAGATATGACTGGGTCTGCGACGCCCTCAGGGAGTCGATATTTTATTGTCTGAACCTTAGATAAAATTTCTGTCATCGAGCGATCCGCATCGGCGTTTAGGACCAGCTTTGCCGAAATATGACTCTTACCCTGTTTCGATGAAGAGGTAATGTATTCAATACCGTTTGCGGTGGATATAGCTTGTGCAATGGGGGTTGTTACAAACCCCTGCATCATGTCTTGAGTCGCCCCAGGTAATGCAGTATCGATGGTGATGGTAGCACTTTCCATTTTGGGGTATTGGCGTACTTGTAAGTTGTAGGTAGCACTGACACCTATTAGTAAGATTAATAAACTAACAACGATCGATAAGATTGGGCGTTTGATAAATAAATCAGTGAACTGCATGGCTAGTATTCCTCAGTCCCTTTCAACTCAGACACGGCGACTTCGGCACCAGGTTGAATGCGGTTTTGTCCCACTGTGACAATGACATCGCCAGCATTGAGGCCGGAGGTTACCTCCATTTGATTACCTATACGTTTACCAACTTGCACGCTGATGATTTCGGCATTGCCCTCTTTGCGGGGATCGCTGCCACGGATAATGACGGCGCTGTAGCCTTGAGCTGAGGTTTGTATTGCTGTGTTCGGGACAAGCAATGCTTGTTTGCGGGTATTCAAAGAAAGTGAGGCGTTGACATACATACCTGGACGTAATGCATGGTCGGAGTTATCAAGTGTTGCTTGAACTTGGATGTTGCGTGTCTCTGGATCCACTTGTGGCTCAATAGCATTAACCCTTGCTGTAAACGAACGATTTGGATAAGCGTCAGTTTTTAATTTTACCTGAGCACCTGTTTTTATCTCCGCAAGCACTTGTTGTGGAACGGAGAAAGTCACCAATAATGTGTCTAATGCCGTTAAAGAAACAACATGCTGACCTAAACTTAAGTACTCCCCAAGGTTGACTTGGCGAATACCTAATTCCCCAGCGAAAGGTGCGAAAATTTTCTTCTGACGAATAGCGGCTTCGACACGTGTTACCTCTGCTTGTGATTGGTCATAAGTGGAGCGGCGAACTTGTAATGCATCTAAGGGTTCAACACCTGTTTCGGCAAGACGTTCTGAGCGATCCAGTTGGCTTTTGGCTAATTTGGCGTTGGCTTTTGCAGCATTTAAGGCCGCTTGTTCCGTAGCATCGTTTAAGGTAATCAAGGGAGCTCCTTGCTCGACACTGTCACCTGACTTGAAATGAATATTGGCAACACGCCCTGCGGTTTCTGCTGCTAACAGCACTTGCTCTGCTGCACTTAAAGTGCCGATTGCTGCGAGTGTGATAGGTAAGTCTGTTGGCCTAACTTGCATAGCTGTGACGGGGACGGATTGAGGTTGCCAAACCGGAGCTTGGGCTTGTCGATAATTTTTCATGTAGTACATACCACCAAAGATCCCAGCTAACACCAGCCCCGTCACAGCAAAGATCCATATAGGTGTAGATTGGTTTATTTCTAGAGGTGACTTAAGATCTTGGTCGCTCATAGGCCACCTCCAAGGAAGGAGATAAAGACTACTAATGGGGGCATGGCATAGACAAAGTTAATGCCGGGATAGGTAGGAAAGCTTGTGCAATGCATGTCGGCTCCAATGAAAATAAATGGATAAAAGGCACTTGAGTGTGCATACCGACGGGGATAATATTACCTCAAGTATACTTGAGGTCAATGACATTTCTTACCATGAATACAAACAAATTATTAGGGGTAGGAGAGGTTGCTCAACGCAGTGGTGTTGCGGTTTCGACCCTGCATTTTTATGAAAGTAAGGGGCTGATTCAAAGTTCGCGTAATACCGGAAACCAGCGGCGCTATCATCGATCTGTCCTGCGTCGTATAGCGATAATTCGCATTGCCCAGCGAGCGGGAATCTCACTTGCTATGATTAAAGAACATCTAGATACATTACCGCAGAGCAAAATCACGGCGGAAGAATGGCGTGTGCTTAGTTTCGAGTGGCATGTGATGTTAAATGACAGGATTAACAACTTGTTACAGCTTCGCGATCAAATGGAAGGGTGTATAGGCTGCGGTTGTTTATCTCTAGAAGAGTGCCCATTGCGCAACCCCGATGATGTGGTTGCTGAGCAAGGTCCGGGAGCGCAACTATTGAAAGATGTGAGTATTTAAGTGAGCGATAAAAAAAGCCCAGCATGAGCTGGGCTTTTAGGTTCAAGGCATTGGAAATTATGCCTGATATTCGAATGGACGGTCGCCGTTTTCGTCTTTGATGCGAGTAGGTAGCCCCATCTCGTTCAATAGACCGAGGAATGGGCGAGGGTCTAGCTGCTCAACGTTACGCATTTCTGCGCAGTCCCAAGTACCGTTGGCAACCAGGATGGCTGCTGCGACAGGTGGTACGCCCGCCGTGTAAGAGATACCTTGGCTGCCCACTTCGTTGTAAGCGTCTTTGTGGTCGGCAACGTTGTAGATGAAGACTTCTTTTTCTTCACCATCTTTGATGCCTTTAACCTTGTCACCGATACAAGTTTTACCTGTGTAATCTGGTGCAAGAGAAGAAGGATCAGGCAAGACTGCTTTGACGACTTTAAGAGGAACTACTTCTAGACCTTCTGCCGTTTTAACTGGCTGCTCAGACAGTAGACCTAGGCTTTGTAGTACCGTGAAGACGTTGATGTAGTGTTCACCAAAGCCCATCCAGAAGCGTACGTTTGGTACGTCTAGGTTTTGAGAAATAGAGTGCACTTCGTCGTGGCCACTCATGTAAGACGTTTGCTGACCTACGACAGGTAGATCGTCGGTACGGCTTACTTCAAACATTTTGTTGACGTTCCACTCGCGATTCTGCCAAGAGTACACAACACCGGTAAATTCACGGAAGTTGATCTCTGGGTCGAAGTTAGTCGCGAAGTATTTTCCATGGCTACCTGCGTTGATGTCGATAATGTCGATATCGCTTACGCTGTCAAAGTAGTGGTTGTACGCTAGGGCGGCATAGGCGTTTACTACACCCGGATCAAAACCTACGCCAAGGATTGCGGTCACGCCTTTCTCTTTACATGCTTCGCGACGTTTCCATTCATAGTTTGCGTACCATGGTGGTGTTTCACAGATTTTCGCTGGGTCTTCATGGATGGCTGTGTCTAGGTAAGCTACGCCCGTTTCCATGCAGGCTTCGAGTACCGACATGTTGATGAAGGCTGAACCCACGTTGATCACGATCTGAGAGTTCGTGTCTTGGATCAATTTAACCGTTGCGGCAACATCTAGTGCGTCAAGAGCATATGCCTGAATGCGGCCCTCAACTTTTAGCGCGCCTTTCTCGTGGACACTGGCAACAATATCTTCGCATTTCGCAACGCTGCGGGAGGCAATGGCGATATCGCCCAGTGTGTCATTGTGTTGGGCGCATTTGTGAGCCACAACGCGTGCAACCCCTCCAGCACCAATGATGAGTACATTTTTTTTCATAGTAGAACACTCTCCAGTTTAGAAGTGATGCAGCAACCTTTATTAAGAAAGGTTGTGCATAAAGTCGTCGTAATCAAATTCGCGAACCAGTTCAATGGTGCCATCTAATTGTTTCACCGCGATGGAAGGCATCTTGACGCCGTTGAACCAGTTTTTCTTCACCATGGTGTAGCCGGCAGCATCCTCAATGGAAATGCGGTCGCCTACTTTTAGTTCATGGTTGAATTTAAATTCACCAAAGATATCGCCCGCTAGGCAAGATTTACCACAGATCATGTATACATGTTCCCCGTCACAGGGAGACATGCGCGCACTTTCACGGTAGATCAAAAGATCCAGCATGTGGGCTTCGATAGAGCTGTCGACAATGGCTAGATTTTTGCCGTTAAAGAGGGTGTCTAAAACGGTGACCTCCAATGTCGTGCTCTTAGTAATAGAGGCTTCGCCTGGCTCAAGATACACTTGGACGCCGTACTTGTCTGAAAACGCTTTTAAACGCGCACAGAACTGGTCAATTGGGTAGCCTTCTCCTGTGAAGTGAATACCACCACCTAGGCTGATCCACTGCATTTTTTCAATCAAGTGGCCGAAGCGCTCTTCAATTAAGGTTAGCATCTCGTCGAAGCGATCAAAGTTGTTGTTCTCACAATTGTTGTGAAACATGAAGCCAGAGATCTCATCAATAACGCTTTCGATACGCTTTGGATCCCATTCCCCAAGGCGGCTAAATGGGCGCGCAGGGTCGGCGATAATGAACTCAGAGGTACTCACCTGAGGGTTCACTCGCAGGCCACGGGTTTTGCCTTGGCTGGCTTCTTTAAAACGTTCGAATTGGCCAATGGTGTTGAAGATGATCTTGTCACTGTTTTCCAGGACGTCTTCAATTTCATTGTCTGCGTAGGCCACACTGTAAGCGTGTGTCTCACCGGCAAACTTCTGTTTCCCAAGCTTCACTTCGTACAAAGACGAGGACGTGGTGCCATCCATGTACTCTTGCATCAGGTCAAACACCGACCAGGTTGCAAAACATTTCAGTGCCAACAAAGATTTCGCGCCAGAGTGTTCGCGAACGTAAGCAATCTTCTCTAGATTCTTGAGAAGTTTGGCTTTATCGATGAGGTAATAAGGAGTTTGTAACATGGCCGCCGGACTCGATTTTGAAAAGGCGGTATTTTAGTAGAAAGGTATTAGGGTTACTAGCGTGAAATGTGTCTTTTCACTACGTTTTCCCTGCGTGTTTACGCCTTATAGCGACACATGCCCAAGAATTGGAGCCACACAATTTTAGGGAGGCTGTGTGACTCCAAAAACTTTGAATTAACTGGGGAAGCGCGCTTTAAAGCGTACTAAACGGTCAGCTAAATCTTTTAGTTGGTGGTCTTGAACTTGGGACACACAGGCCCGAGCACCATTTATGTGTTCGGAGCCCGTATTGGCTAAAGAGATGGCGCTGATGCCGTGATACAAGAGCGCTGTCAGTAGCTCGTCGCCCCTAAGACCTGGGTATTGAAAGGTGAAGTAAAAGCCATCGCTGAGTGGCTCTCCGTTATCACTGTCATACACCAGCTTGAAACCATTATCGATGAATAGCTGCTTCATCTTCTCTGCCCGCTCTTGGTACACCTTGGTAAGGTTTAAAAATGGCAGCGCACCATCGTTGGCAGCTTTCAACATGGCAGCCAGACCGTACTGGGTAGAATGGGTCACCCCTGAAGACAAACCGTGTAATGCTCCAAACACCATGGCTTTACCGAATTGCTCGCTGCCTAGGGTTGTTTTTAGTGTTGGGAATGAGCGATTAAATAGCGCTTCGGAAATCACCATGCTGCCAATGCGCTGACCTGCATAACTGAATACTTTGGAGCTAGAGATCAAAAGAGCGTATTGATCCGTATAGTGAGCAATGGTCGGTTGATAAGGGGCTTCCCCTGGTACCGAATAATCAGAGCGATAATCCATCCCAAAGTAAGCCAGATCCTCAATCACGATCACATCATAACGTTTGGTCACGTCCGCGATGATTTTCAGCTCTTCCTCGTTGAAGCAAATCCAAGCGGGGTTATTTGGGTTGGAGTATAAAAGAGTGGTGTAGTCTCCTGTTGAGAGGTGCTTTTCAAGCTCATCACGCAAGGCTTCACCACGGTAGTTGTACACATCAAAGCTGCCCCATTTTTGGTTGATCATGGATAACTGGCGTTTTTGATTGGGAAACCCAGGATCGATAAAGAGAGTGGCGCCCTGTTCTCTGATTCGGTTGCCAACTACAAACATGGCCAACGCCCCTTGAGCCGCCCCAACTGTAGGGAAGCAGGTCTCTGGTGTCACATCAATATTTAAAAACTGCTTACAAAAGCGGCTGATTTCCGATTTAAGAGCCGGAACGCCCTCAATCATGGGGTATTTTGACCCTACGCCTTGTCGCAATGCCTCAGCTTCCGCAGCGATGCCAATCTCAGGAGCTGGTAACCCCGGCACTCCCATCTCCATGCGCACGTATTGGGTACCTGTCTGGGCCTCGATTTTATTGACGAGGGAAACCAGCTCTCGAATCCCCGCTCGGGCCATGGACTGAATACCGGATTGCTCTAAACAGTGGGAAACCGCATCTGCATCAATGGGGGTGTCTGAAAATGTCATAGTCATGGGTATGTGCTTTTCTACTTTATAAACGATGGAAGCAGACTAGCGAGAATCATAGATCAAGGGGAATAGTTATTTTTTAGGGTGGATATAGGTTGGCGTAGATGAGGCGTTTGAAATGATTTTTTGATGGGTGGGAATTTTTTTAAATAATTGAAAATAAACAACTTATTAAAGATTTTTGATTTGTCTGTTATGCATAAAAAGCATGATTTAAACGAAATAAATCGCATGCCTCACATGGGGTTCTAAGTAGTGGATTGCAATTTTTTGTCACAGGGCCTGTGATTTATTGATCGGATAATTTAATATTAAATTATCCTAATGTTATAAGCTTATTCCATAATGTTATTTAAGGTTGGGGCGTCTATTAATGCCCTTATTGAACCCTTTGGAGCCAACTATGAAACGTATCACAAATGATTTTTATGTGGCTGAGCAACTTATGCCAGCGGACTTGAGTCGCCTGTCTGAAGAAGGGGTTCAGCACATTATCTGCAATAGGCCTGACAACGAAGGTGAAGGTCAGGTTAACAGTGACAAAATTGAATCTGTGGCAAAAGCCTTGGGCATACAGTTCTATTTTTTGCCTGTCTCTCCGGGGGTATTTTCTGACACATCCATCGCTCAATTTGGTGAATTAATAGGAACCTTGGAGGGCAAGGTGTTGGCGTATTGTCGCACAGGTACTCGCAGCCTCTCCCTATGGACTTTGTCCAATCCAGAGCATAAATCCCGTGCCGAGTTGCTCTCATTGGCAGAGTCTTCAGGCTACAACATGTCCGGTTTAATTGACCGGGTTGCAGAATAATCGGAGAGTTTCAAATGTCTAATAATAAACATCATGAAGTGGTTATCATCGGAGCTGGAGCCGGTGGTTTAGCGGTTGCGGCGAGTCTATTAAAGCGCCGCCCCAGTATCGATATTGCTGTGATTGACCCTGCGAAAGAGCACTCCTATCAGCCGGGCTGGACTATGGTTGGAGGGGGCGTTTTCAAAGCTGCTGTGACCCGTCGACCGATGGCTTCTGTCGTACCTAAATCCGTTACCCATTATGAGGCGTCAGTGACCACATTTTTACCCGATGATCGGGCGGTGGTGCTGGCCAATGGAGAGTCTATTTCTTACGGCGTATTAGTGGTGTCTCCTGGATTAAAACTGAATTGGGAGGCGATTCCAGGCTTAAAAGAGACCTTGGGTAAAAATGGTGTGACCTCCAATTATCAATGGGAAACGGCTCCGTACACGTGGGAAAACGTGCAAAAGCTGAAGCGTGGCAAGGCTATTTTTACTCAGCCTCCTATGCCCATCAAGTGTGCTGGTGCGCCACAAAAAGCCATGTATTTATCCTGTAGCGAATGGCAGCGTCAGGGAGTTTTGAAGGATATCGATGTCGAATTCTGTAACGCTGGCGGTGTGCTATTTGGGGTGGCGGATTATGTGCCAGCCTTGATGGGGTACATTGATAAATACGGTATTCAATTAAATCTTGGGGAGACCCTGGTTGCGGTGGATGGTGAGCATCAGGTTGCCACCTTTGAAGTAACAAACGCTGATGGTAATAAAGAGCGAGTAGAGAAGTCCTTTGATATGTTGCATGTGTGCCCACCTCAGTGTGCCCCAGACTTTATTAAAGACAGTCCCTTGGCGGATGAGGCGGGTTGGGTAGATGTGTATCAAGACACCTTGCAGCATAAGCGTTACAAGAATATTTTTGGGTTAGGGGATGGTTGTAATACACCGAATGCTAAAACGGCTGCGGCAGTGCGCGCCCAAGCGCCTGTTGTTGCGGAAAATGTGTTGTCAGTTTTGGCAACGCAGTCACCTTACGCTCTTTACGATGGTTATGGCTCCTGTCCATTAACGGTAGAGCGAGGAAAAATTGTACTGGCGGAGTTTACTTATGGCGGTAAGGTGAAGCCGTCTTTTCCAAAATGGTTCATTGATGGTACACAGCCGTCCTATCTTGCTTGGCTATTAAAGGAAAAGACTCTGCCATGGATCTATTGGAATGGCATGCTAAAAGGACATGAATGGCTTGTGAAGCCGACGATCTTATCTGATGCACCAAAACGCTAACAGTGGGTCATTTAGAAGCGTCAAAAATAGGAAGCTCCGGCTTCCTTTTTTTATGGCCACAAAATAGTATCAGTTTGTGGATAAATTGAATCACATGACTGGTTGCTATTTGCTCAATTCCTTGTTGAGGTATAAAACTGCTTTCTTTTCAATCAGCTAGGGTCAAGTTAGAAGTTATTTCGAGCTGTGGATAATGAAGTGGATGGTTTTTAAGCTCTGACTTAATTAAGTGGCCTTGTTTTCAAGCTACTGCTGGGTGCCGCAAATTGTCATCATTTTTAGGGGAAAAGTATTTGAAAGGTGTGCTGGGTCTAAGTTGTTGTTTCCAGTTACTCGCTCTTTAATAATTAGCATTCCAAGTGTATTGAAATGTATAGTTATTAAATGATTCTGTAATCAATGTTTTGGATTAGCGCTTTATTTGAGAGTTAGATTTCTTTTAATATACTGATAAATAAAGATTTTTGACGCGGTGCTAAGTAAAGTGTCTATTTTCAATTGGGCAAAGGTAGGCTGTTAGTTGCGAACTTAGTGGTAATGTTTGGCAGAGTGCTTACATACTATTACAGCATTAAGTTGCAAATGCCTGTATTTTGCTCATTCTGGATAGCATATTTTGCATCACGCATGGATCGCTAAATTTTGGCTATGTTTGGGTTTATGTTGTCACTATGAGTGATCCATTTAAGAAAAGAATATCCCGACACGCTTTGTCTTTAAGCGTGGTCGTTTTTCTGTTGGCCGGTGCCATCGGACTGTATATTTCGACTGTCCTAAAAGAACAGCATGTTCGTACTGAACGAGCGAAGGCTGTGTCTCTTGTCCAAACTCACGCCTATCATCTACAAAGTCTTTTAGAACATACCCTTTCAAGTAATTATGCCTTAGCCAGCCTTATCCATGAATTTGGCGGTTTTACGCGATGGTTCCCCCGAGTCGCCCAGTCCCTTCATCGTATTTACCCAGAAGTAAACAACTTTGCTTTATCTCCAAATGGCATTGTTGACCAGGTATATCCAATGGAAGGAAATGAGCAAGTGATTGGTTTTAATCAACTGAAAGACTTGGCTCAGGGAGAAGAAGCGCGCCGAGCGTTTACCAAACAAGAAATGATTCTTACAGGGCCGGTTGATCTAGTGCAAGGAGGGCAAGGGGTCATTGCTCGTTTACCTGTGCTGATCGAAGATCGCTGGGGGGGAGAGGATCAGTTTTGGGGCTTCACCAATACTGTGATTAAGATTGAGCCCCTGTTGACGTCGGTGAACTTGGGCGGTCTCTTTGAACAGGGCTTTTCCTACCGGCTATCCCGAACAGATTTACCTGAAGAGATTTTGATATCTGAGCAGGTGAGTAATGGGTTTGATGAGCCTGTATCGGTGTTTTTAGAGCTGCCCAATGTGCAGTGGCAGCTTCAGGCCGTGCCAGTTGATGGTTGGGTTCCTAACTCTCTGATTGGTATGTACGTTGTCGTTTCGCTGTTGGTGGCTGGCGTCATAGCGCGATTCGTCTTTTTGGCCTGTCGCATGCATGAGCAAAAACAGCAGCTAGCGTTTTTGCTGTCCGAGAAAACCCAGCAAGCACTTTCTACTGCTAGGCGTTTGTCTAGTACCTTGACGGCTATCCCCGACCCTTTAATTGAAATATGCGCTAACGGCACAGTCACAGATTTACATGTGCCCAGTGATGAAGCTGAGATCTACAATTGCTTCAAAGTGGGGGAGCATTTTTCTGCTCACTTGCCCCATGAAGCGGCGGTTGTGCTAGATAACTCATTTGCTGAAGCTTTGCGCAATGGGAGTCACAGGGGGGCGGTATTTAACCTAACCATAGGCGAGGTGAATAGCTGGTTTGAAGTATCTGTGGTCTGTAACCAAGCAGATAACCTTGAGCACCATCAAAGCTATGTTGTACTGCTAAGGGACATTACTGTGCGCCAAGATGCGGAAGAGCAACTTCGTGTCGCTGCGACGGCGTTTGAGACACAGGATGGCATTCTCATCAGTGATAAAGACAACCATATAATCAAGGTAAACAAAGCCTTCGAACGCATCTCTGGTTATCGGGAAGAAGAGGTCATAGGCCAATCCCCAAGTGTGTTTAGCTCTGGTCGCCATGACGCTACGTTTTATCAGGCAATGTTCAGCCAGTTGGAAGAAACCGGCAGCTGGGAAGGAGAAATCTGGAACCGCAGGAAAAACGGCGAGGTGTATCCTGAGTGGCTCAGTATTTCCACTGTGTTGGATCAACAGAATAAAGTCAGTCACTATGTGGCGACTTTTAGAGACATTTCAGAGAGCAAAGCATCTGAGCGTAAAATTCGTCAGCTTAATTACTACGATAGTTTAACTCGTCTAGCAAATCGCAACTTGCTGATCGAAGGTATGAACTTCATGATGCAGGATAAAGGGCTGTATAACCGCCAAACGGCCGTGTTGTTTATCGACTTGGACCACTTTAAAGATGTAAACGATGTCTGGGGGCATAAAGCGGGCGATCAATTGTTGCAAGAGGTGGCGAAACGACTTTCGGATGCCACACGAGCAAAAGATACTGTGGCTCGTTTTGGTGGTGATGAATTCATATTGCTGTTAGAAGACGTGGATGTATCCGTTAACCCTGATCGTCTAGTGTATCGAGCTGGGCATGTGGCTCGTAAAGTATTTAAAGCCTTTGAGCGTCCATTTGTATTGGAAGGTAATGATTATCAGGTGACCGTGAGTATTGGTATTGCCATCATGGATGAAGCCAGTGAAGATCCTCTTGAAGTCATCAAACAGTCAGAGTTGGCTATGTATGAAGCCAAAAACACTGGGCGCTCCCAATACTGCTTCTACAAAGCCAGTATGCAAGAGCGGGTTCTGGCGCGGGTTCAATTAGAAAGTGATTTACGCCACGCCTTAGAGCATGATGAGTTGCAATTGTTTGTTCAGCCCCAGTGGAATGGCATGAGAGAAATGGTTGGGGCAGAAGCCTTATTACGCTGGCATCACCCTGAGCGGGGCATGGTATCTCCAGGGGTCTTTATACCTGTAGCGGAGGAAAGTCGACTGATTCTGCCAATTGGCGAATGGGTGCTGCGCGTTGCTTGTGCTTGGATTGCCCAATGGCAGAAACAGGAAATGACAGCTTTCATCTTGTCGGTAAACGTGAGTGCCGTGCAGTTTTCTCAAGACGATTTTGTGGACCAAGTGCAGCGTATCCTAAAAGAATACAATGTCCCTGCAAATAGCCTACAGCTTGAGCTGACGGAAAGCATGTTGGCCCATGATGAGCAGGATATCATTGCTAAAATGGAAGCCTTGAAGGCCATTGGCGTGCTGATTTCCTTGGATGACTTTGGTACCGGTTACTCCTCTTTAAGCTATTTACATCGTTTGCCAATCGATCAATTGAAGATCGATCAATCCTTTGTGGCCAATATAGAACAAGGCGCCAAGAACGCCTCCCTAGCAGAATCCATTATCAGTCTGGGCCATAGTCTTGGTATGGAAGTGATCGCCGAAGGGGTTGAAACAGACCCGCAATTTAAGTGGCTGAATGATAAAGGTTGTGATCTTTTCCAAGGTTTTGGCTTGGCTCGGCCAATGCCTGTTGAGGATATGTTGTCCTTATATCGCAATACAGTGGACGTAGAGTAGCGCCCAACTGATTTTTAGAAGGAAGAAAAGCTCGTGGCACGTTGGGGTTTGAGGTGGAAATCGCTATTGGTATTAATCATGGCGGGTCTTTTAGCCATTGGCTTAGCTATAGCTATGGGATGGTACGTCATCACGGAAGGTCGGCAATATTCAGCGACGACCTATTCTGAAAGTTATACGGAGCTCAATTACCAAAAAATCCTGACTCCTATGATTCGTGAGTTGTCCTTAGCACAGCGATTTGCAGATCTAAGCTCTCTGAAAAATTGGCTGAGTGAGCCCTCTGATCAGACCGCCAGAGCCAGTGCTATGGAAGATATTGCGTCTTTTCAAAAAGGATTCGAAGGTGGTGCGGTGTTTATCGCCTCGGACAAAGACCTGCAATATTACTTCTATGATGACTACCTACCCGTGGGTGGTCCTGCCCAGTATTACATCGATGAAACGGTTCCTGCCAACAAGTGGTATTTCCTCACCCGGAAACAAGATAAGCCCTACGACATTAATGTGGACCTGAATGAGTACCTAGACAAAACCAATATCTGGCTCAACGTGCAGGTGCGTAAGGACGGAGAGTTTCTTGGTATTGCAGGGACTGGGTTTGCCCTTGGCAAATTTATCGCAGATTTTGCTGCATCCCCACAACCTGGAGTGCAACCCTTTGTGGTGAATGGCACTACCGGAAGCATTGAAGCGCATGCAAATTCGAGTTTTGTATCCATTGATGGAATCGCTGGTGGAGATGATGGGGAGACCATTTACCAGCTAGTGGATGAGCCCGAGTCCCTTGAGCGTCTAAGAGCCGCAGTGGCGAAAGCCAAGAGCTCCTTTGAGGTAGAAACCATCAAGGTGAAGTTCAATCAAGAAGATTACATTCTAAGCCTGCGTTATATGCCGGAGTTAAACTGGTTGATTGCCACCAGCGTTAACCTTGCGAAAGTACGCTTACTGAATACCGACCTTATCATGGGCGTGGGCGTGGTATTTGCGCTGTTGTTGTTGGTGGTATTAGTGTTCTTTGGCTTGGCTGTAGATCGTCTAGTGTTGCAGCCCATTCGTCAATTACAGCAATCCGCCAAGGCCATTTCCCAAGGCTCCTATGATGTACGATTACCGGTCAAGTTTGATGATGAGATTGGTGATTTGAGTCGCACCTTTAACCTGATGGCGCAGCAGGTGGAAAGCCATACGAGTGAGTTGGAGCTAAGGGTTAAGGAGCGAACCAGAGAGCTGGAAAACAGCCACGAAGAGATTCAAGCGGTTAACCGAAAAATTGGCGCTTCTATTGATTATGCTAGCCTGATTCAAAAAGCCATTTTACCAGATGGACAATTGCAGCAGTTTTTAGGGGACCATCACAGTGTCGTATGGCGTCCGCGAGACATTGTGGGGGGAGACTTCTATGTGTTCCACACCAATGAGCAAGGGTGTTTGCTGGGGGTAGTGGATTGTGCTGGCCACGGTGTTCCGGGAGCATTAATGACAATGCTCATGCGAGCGGCGATTGATAAAGCCATTAATGAGCTAGGGATCGCAGACCCCGCAAAACTGTTATATTCTATCGATTCAACCATTCGATCAATGTTGAATGATGACTCTACTAATGCCTCCGTTGCGACAAATGCCGACGTAGGATTGGTATTTATTGGTAACAAGAGTTCAGAGCTGCGATTCTGCGGCGCTAAGATTTCGTTGCATGCCAGTGACGGCAAACAGGTGTTAAAGTACTCCGGTGCCAAGCGAGCCATAGGGGATCGTAAGCAAGGGGAATATGAGAACGTGGACTTGCCTTTGTCTGGTTGGACCTATTACATGACCACCGATGGCTACCTAGATCAGGCTGGCGGCGAGAAACGTTTTGGCTTTGGCAACAAGCGTTTTGAACAGCTATTAATGGACAATGCACAAAAACCTCTCTCAGAGCAGGCTGGCGCGTTTACCGACGCTCTGGATGCCTACATGGGGGATTTACCGCAACGGGATGACATTACCGTATTGTCATTTCGTTTCGAGAAATGGATGAATGGTGAAGGGGAGGATTGATATGTTTGCACCGGATTTATATGAGCTGCGAGCGCGCTTTGACGATGAAAAAATTCTGTTGTGCTTCAATGGGCCGATCTCCCGTAGTTTGATAGAAGAGATTGGAAACGCTCTTCGCAATTACCTTAAGAGTGAACAGGCTTCTCCCGCCGCCGCATTGGATGTTTTTGCCGTGTATATAGAGCTGACACAAAATATTCGTCACTATGCGGCCCAGTCTCCGATTGGTGGTGCCGAAACCGCCACCGTCGTCGTGAGCTTCAAAAATGATCATTACCATATTTCAGCAGGTAACCTTGTGCGTCTGGAAGACGGCGAAGCTCTGGTGGCGAAAATTGAAGCATTAAGCTCCCTAGACAAAGCTGAGCTAAAGAAAGTCTACAAAGAGCAGCTGCGTAAACCAAGGGATGAAAATGCCATCAGTGGGGCAGGCTTAGGATTAATAGATATGGCGCGTAAGGCCACCGCGCCAATGGCCGCATCGGTCAAAGCAATTGATGAGACTAAAGCCTACTTTAGTGTAAGCGTACAAATTTGAGATAACCAAGATGAATGATTTAAAAATAGCGCCAACCCAATCAACCCCTTTGATTGAGACAGATACTGGTCGTGGCATTGTGTACATGGAAGGGGACTCTTACCCTGAAAACTCCTTTGAATTTTACGGAGACTTAGTGGCGTGGGTGGATGAATTCCTAAAGCAAAATGACCGTCCTCTCACCTTAGAGTTGTCCCTCTTGTACCTCAACACCAGCAGTATCAAAGTGATGATGGATATCTTTGATGAGTTTGAAGATGCTCACCATGGTGGACGTGAAGTGACCGTCAATTGGCACTATGATGTAGACAATGAAAGGGTTGCTGAATTGGCAGAAGAGTTTAAAGAAGATTGTACTTTTGCCTTTAACATAATAGGCCAAGAATGAAATCAAACATTAAGGACCTTGAAAAGCGTGTAACGGATGCCTTGGGGGCGGTGGAGTATTCGGATCACCCATTGCACCAGATACTGGCTGATCTATGGGATTACAATCAGGATCAGTGGAATCGAGTAGAGCAGATGGTGCGTGTTTCAGACGCTTACCAAGACATGATGCTCAAGCGTGAGAAAACTTTAGGTGAGCGCTTTGACAAGCATATTCGCCAACTGGAGAAAATTACTCGCATTTCTGACCGTTATCAAACCGCCCTGCGAGAAGCGAACCTAGAGCTTGAGCATGCGTCCTTAATGGACACTTTAACTGGACTGCCAAATCGTCGAAAAATGCTGCGCCTGTTGAAGCGAGAGTTTGATCACCGACCAGAGCAATTGAAGCTGGCCATGATCGACATCGATTACTTCAAACGCATTAACGACGAGCACGGACACTTAGTGGGTGATGAAGTCTTGATTGCGGTTGGGCATTTGATCGAGCAATCGGTCGGGGAACTTGGTCATGTGGCTCGCTGGGGCGGCGAAGAATTTCTTGTGGTGTTTTCCCACTCCGATCAAGCGGAAGTCGAGCATTGTGTTGAAAGCCTAGTGAAGATCGTCAAAAGCGCTAAATTTGACGTACTAGATGGTCAGATGATCGAAACCTCTGTCAGTGTGGGGCTGGCGGTTTACCAACCTGAAGATACCATCGATTCCATGATAACTCGCGCCGATGATGCCCTTTATGGCGCTAAAAATTCCGGCCGTAACCGCTATCACAGCAGCCATTGATACATTGAGCAACCTGCTTAGACCATAGTCGAACTTCTTGGGAAAAGGTGGTAACAATCTAGCGCACATCGTATCTTTATTGTCATAACAATAATGAACAGGTGCGCTGACATGGCTGCCATAGACATTCCTGAAGTTCTAAAATTTATCGATGCCACACCGCCTTTTTCTGGGCTCACTGCCGTGCAGCAAAAGCAATTGCTTGCAGGCGTGGAGCTCACCTATGCTCGCCAAGGGGAAAAGCTCAACCTAGAGGGTGAAAAAGCCACGTTACATCTTATTCGGCGTGGTGCCTGTGAGATCCGGTCTGCCCAAGGCGCTTTAGTGGATAAGTTGGCAGATGGGGATTGTTTTGGGGTGGCCAGCGTACTAGAGCAAAACCCCGATGGCTTGCAGGTGGTTGCCCTTGAAGACAGCTTGATCTACCGTTTTAAAAAATCAGGCTTTCAAACCCTTATCCAAGAAAGCGAAGACTTTGCGGTGTTTTTCACCCATACCCGTTCCAGTCGTTTACGAAAATTATCCCGTGCTCACGCGACAGACTTAGCCACTCCAGCTCTGCAGCTTTCCACTCCTATACATCAGGTGATGACCCAAAACTTAGTAACGGCTCATGTGGACAGTACCGTTCAACAAGCGGCCGCTAAAATGACAGAATCCCGTGTCAGCTCCATCTTAGTAGTAGAGGATAAGGCATTGGTCGGTATCGTTACGGACCGAGACTTACGTTCGCGAGTGCTTGCGGTTGGCGCGTCTGCGGATTTGCCATTATCGGACATCATGACCCGCGACCCAGCGGCCATGGACAGCAACAGTTTGGTCATGCACGCCCAAACCCTGATGAGCGAGAAGAATATTCACCACTTGCCCATCATAGACACAGACAAGACTCCTTTAGGTATGGTGACCGCAGCAGACTTACTGCGCCACCAAGAGTTGAGTCCGTTATTGTTAATTAATCAGATTAACCGACAAAACACGGTAGATGGCCTAAAACAGGCCTGTCAGCAGCTTCCGACCTTAATTGTGAACTTGATCCTCACGGATATGAAAACCTCAGATATTGGCAGTGTTATTGCCGCGATCAGTGACAGCTTAACCCGCCGTTTAATTGCCCTTGGCTTCGATCAATTTGGTCGGCCACCGTTTTCGTTCCAATTTTTGGTGTTTGGTTCCCAGGCTCGTAAAGATCAGTCATTAGGAAGTGATCAGGACAATGGCATGATGTTGTCTCAAGAACCTAACGCCGAACAAGCCACTTACTTTGCTAAATTGGCTACGTTTGTGTGTGAAGGCTTGGCCGCATGTGGCGTGCGCACGTGTCCCGGAGACATTATGGCGTCCAACCCCAAGTGGCGCTTATCCGAAGCAGGCTGGGAAGCAGCGTTTGCTAAATGGGTAGAGGCCAGCTCCCCTTCCTCGCTGCTTAATGCCAGCATCTTTTTCGATATTCGCTGTGTTTATGGGGATGACTCTGGGGTTGCGCGCTTGATTGAAGGGATGCAAAACCGAGTCGCAAAAACGTCTTTGTTTTTAGCCACTTTGACCCGAACGGGCACCGTCGCTAAGCCTCCCATAGGCTTCTTTCGGAATTTTCTACTGGAGTCCTCTGGGGAGCATAAACACCAGCTTGATTTAAAACACCAAGGGTTGGCATTGATCAATGACTTAGCTCGGATCTATGGCTTGGGTTGTAAGCGCTATCGGGTCGGGACCAAAGACCGCTTGGAACAAGCTGCCCGTGAAAAACTCATCGGCTTAGACATCGCTCGCAATCTAATGGACGCTTGGGAAGAACTCAATGAACTCAGGTTGCAGGCCCAGCGTAAGCATTGGCAAAGCTCTGGGGAACCCAGTGCGTATCTTGATCCGTCGGAGCTGAGCTCCTTAGAGCGCAAGCATCTCAAGCAAACCTTCGCCATGATCTCTGAGGCTCAAAGTGCTGCCTTGCAACGTTTTGCTCGGGGCTATGCATGATGAGCATAGGCACTAGGGGATGTCATGGTTAAACATGTTTTAAAGGCGCTCCATCATTGGCAATCTCGCCGTCAAGAAACCTCGCGGCCTTGGCATGAAGCCTCTTATTTTGTGTTGGATATGGAAACCACTGGTTTAGATCCAAAACAGCATCAAGTGATAAGTCTTGGGTGGGTGCTCATTGAAAACGGCGTGATTCAGCTCGATACCGCCCAGCATCTGTTGTTAGACAGTGCTCAAATTGACGATACCAGTGTGGGCATTCATATGATTACCGATGCAGATGTGTTGGAACAAGGGCGTCGTCATGAGAGTGTGCTGCGATATTTGCGCCAGATCATGAAGGATAAGGTGCTGGTGGCCCATTATTCCCCCCTTGAACTCGGTTTTCTGCGTTCTCTGTGGCAAACCCAGCCCATGCCTTCATTGGCTTTTCCTTGGTTGGACACCATGCAGATCGAACGACATCGTCGTGAGCGTGCACAGGAGGTGATACAAGAAGGAGGCTACCGTTTAGCTGTTTGCCGAGAGCGTTATGGATTGCCCGACTACCCTGGCCATGACGCGCTAACGGATGCTATGGCGACCGCCGAACTCTTGCTGGCCCAGACGGCGCATTTTCATCACACACCGAGTTTACAGGAGCTGATTAAACTCGGTGGCGGGAGGGTGAATTTAACCTCTAAGGTGTCTTAACTCCGTTGGAATAAACCCAGCAGGCCTAAATTAAAGAAGGAGAGTGCTCCAAAGTTTCATTCGCTGGTTCCGTGGCCAGATGACAAGGTTGTTCCGACCAATGAATCAGGCTTAGCTCTCCTGAGCCTGATTCTACGAGAGCGCTACAATGTTCCACCCAGTCCCCATCATTACAGTAGAGCACCTCTCCTTGACGCTGGAACCGGGCAAAATGAATATGGCCGCCAATGTAACCATCTAGCTTTTTATTACGCGCGGTTTTAATCGCAGCACTTTCAAAACGAGTAATGAACTCTTGAGCCTTACTAATATGCTGCTTGATATAGCCAGCCAGTGACCAGTATGGCATGCCCATCACCCGGCGCAGGCGATTGATGTGACGATTGAGTGCCAACATCAGACCGTGTGCTTTATCACCAATAGCCAGCATGATGGGGCTGACTTTTACCATTTGATCGAATTCATCCCCATGGCTCACTAAGAAGCGACGACCATCTGCGGTTTTATGGATCGCTTGTTGTTCTATTTCCACTCCAGAAAGGCGTTGACCGCAGAATTGGCGAAAGAAGGCATCATGATTCCCGGGAATGTACACGACGCGAGTTCCTTCCTTTGCCAAGGCCAGTATCCGATGCACTACCTGCTGTTGTTCCTCTGTGAAGTGGGCGCGTTTTCGCATCTCGATCAAATCCACAATGTCTCCCACCAAATATAAGGTTTGGGTAGAAATAGTGTTTAGAAAATCGAGCAGGTGGGTAGCTTGGCAAGCCTTGGTGCCTAGGTGAACGTCAGAGATGAAGACAGCGCGATAGGTTGTTTGCATAGAATGAGCCTCTAGCCTCTTTAGCGGTTATATTTGAGGCTAAAAGTTGTCCATGACGCTTTAGTGACGGCGCTGTGTCAGATTTGTGAGAGTTCGTTACAGCAACGTTCGCTCGCTTTCGTTGGCTCGTCGTCATACAAATATTGATAGGGTTGCTGATAAATGGCATTGCCCCCAATTTGCTTAGCAGACTTCTTTGCCACTGCGGCTAGCTCGGCGACAAAGTGATGGCTATTACAGGCCTGTGGATTCGGGTTTACAACGCCAATTGCCAGACTTAAGATCGGGAATAACTTGTTTTCCCCGTCCCGACTTTTGCTCCAGATGCCACCGTCTGTCAGAGCTTTTTCATCATAGAATTGTCGTACTTCTGCGGCGAACAGATCGAGGATGTTTTGGCATTGTTCACACCAATTATCGTCACTAAAGACCACCACAAAATCATCTCCACCAATATGCCCAACAAAGTTCTGATCGCCCGTCACCACATGACGAATGATGCTACCAAGTAGTTGAATCACATCGTCACCTTTTGCGTAACCGTAATAGTCGTTAAAAGGCTTGAAATCGTTCAGGTCGAAGTAGGCAACGTAGAAATCTTGTTGCTGTTGTAGGCGAAGATCGATGTCCCGATTGATCGGCACATTACCTGGCAACAAGGTGAGCGGGTTGGAGTAGGTGGCGTTTTGAATTTTTAGCTCAGTAATACGCTTGAGTAAGTCTTTTAGATGTCCTGTGCCAAGGTACTCGCCATTTCGCACAATTAATATCTCGTTATTGAGTAGATCGGCTTCCTGATCCGTAAACATGGTGGACACGGTGGCTAGGGCAATGTGACTTTCAACGATTAAGGCATCATTCGTTGTGATGTTTACAGCCGGTTTGTTCTCATACAATGCGCGGCCATAGGGGGTCGAGAATAGTTCATGGAGAGCGTGACGTCGAATGACACCTAAGGGGTGTTTGCCCTCAACAACTGGCAAAGCTACCAGGCTCGGGTTGTCTTTAAAAATCTTGGCCACATCGCTCAGAGGAATGTGGCTCTCGACACAAGTGCTCTCGCGACACAAGGTCAAAACGGTTTCACTTTGATCCTGATTGAAACGATCACGTCGCTCAGAGCTACGCTCTAAATAGCTGTTAGTTTGGCTGCTGGGTTGGGCGGTGGGGTACGCCAGAAAGTAACCTTGACCGTACTGAACCCCTAATTCGATGAGTTGATCTAGCTCTTGCTGGCGTTCAATGCCTTCGGCGATCAGGATGCAGCGTAAACGGCGAGAAATGCTTACAATTGAGCGCACAAACTCCCGCTTCACCTCGTCTCTATCAATGCCATCAATAAAGTGTTTATCAATTTTGACAATGTCAGGACGCAGTTCGGACCAAAGACGCAACCCAGAATACCCAGCACCTAGGTCATCGATTGCAACTTGAAACCCCATCTCCCGGTAATGGTCAACACTTTTGCGACTTAAGCCATTGTGGTCGTAGGGATGTTGCTCTGACAATTCTATGACAATGTCCTTTTCACTGAGTCCCAATTTATTGAGGATGGCTAAGGTCATGCCTTTTTGATGATTTGGGCTGCTTAGGAGAGACGCGCTTACGTTCAAAAATAGCTGCCCTGGAAGTTTTAATTGGGCAAATTGTGAAATGGCCTTAGCGCGACATAGGAGCTCCAGCTCATGCAGTCGGCCTGACAATTGGGCAAATGGAAATAAGACGTCCGGTGCGAACAGTTCACTGTTTTGAGGTCCACGGGATAAGGCTTCAAACCCAAATACCTGACCATTACTTAGGTCATAGATGGGTTGAAATAATGGAGTGATCAGTCCCTGTTGAAGTATTTGATCAAGTAAAAGAGCCTTATCTGTTTGCATTTTATCACTGTCAGAACATGAGGTTGAAGCGTCATGTTATGAAAGAATGGTTACAGTAATGTGACAGAAAAACGTAGTAGAAACTGGGTGAAAGAGTGGTGTGTGGGAAAGAAAATGAAGCTAGGGAGAGGGATTCTGGAGCCACGTTTTGCTGATCGGGGTGTTGTTTTTACTGTGCGATCAGAAACGAGTGCTACAGATAAGTGAGGCGATTAGTGCGCCGCTTTACCTTGGAAAGAACGAGGGCTTGGAGTGAAGAAAGCTTTTACACGAAGTGCGAAGTTTTTTACCGCAGCTGCCACGTAAAGACGACGAAGTTCGTAAGCGCGTTCTACATAAAAGTCAGTGTCTAAGTTGTCATAAGAAGTGTTGTTCATGGTCTTTCTCCTGAGAAAGTTAATGTGTGTTTCGATGTGGTAATAGTAGGAAATGGGTAGAATTTGTACAAACGATCAATTCTAAACAGAATGATGAAAATATCTAATCGAATATGTTTTTTGATTTCAAAAACAATAGGTTATCTTTTTCTCTAAAGGGCTATAGGATCAGATAGTTGACGATATTTTCCTGGGGTGAGTTTTTCTTGGCGTTTAAAAAAGCGAGAAAAATAGCCAGCATCTTTGAATCCTAAGTCATAGGCGATTTCTTCGACAGATTTTTGTGTGTAAACCAAATGACGTTTGGCCTCTAGCATCAAGCGCTCATGAACAAGCTGCACCACTGTCTTACCAAATGCTTGCTGAGTGACTCTATTGAGCTTCTTTTCTGAGACATTTAGCTGATTTGCATAGTCGAGGGTTTTTAGGTGATTTTTGTAGCGCTCATTGACGAGTATCTTGAGTCGATTAATGAGGGTGTCATCGTTACTGAGAGGAGCATCAGGAGAGGTGGCCACTTGATGGCGAACCACGAGCACTAATATAGCCTTTAGAAGGTGTTCTATCAGGGCATTCTTACCCTCATGTACTTGCTGGAATTCATATTCCAATAGCTCAATTAACTGCCTCACATGTTGAAAGGCTTCTGGTAAACGATTGAAGTTGATAAAGCCTGGGGTTGTGAGTGCTTGAGTATGCTTTCCCAGTTTGTCTGGCGTTTGTTCGAGTAGGGAGTCAGAAATGGACAGCACGCTGCCATCGGTCTCCGGGGAAAAACGGAACCCATGAACAATCCCTGGTGGCACTATGATGGCCCATTTGCCTTCTAAGTAGCGAGTCTCCGTATCCATCTTAACCTGTACGGAACCGTGGTTGAGTAGCAAAATTTGGAATAGCTGGGTGTGCTGGTGGGCTTTGATACGCCAGCCTAGCTCGCCACTACGAGCCTCAATGTCTTCAATATGGACGAACTCTGGATCGTCTATCCAGCGACCCTCACCATAAAGACCAAATTGGGGGATGTTTTTCTGCATAGGAGAAAATTCTCAATTGATTGTGAAAAACCAATACATGTCTAAAATTTGAATAATGCTAGTTAAATGATATTAAAATAGGTCATCTTCGGTATTTGTGAGCTTAAATTTCATTAAGTTTGATTCTATAGGATAGTTTAACTTTGTCCAAAAAGTACAATTTATTGTCCCGAAAGTTCCTAATGCTTTGACTCATCCTTAGCCACTATTAATCCATCTTATGTCAATCGCCTCGGCGAACAAAAATAACAAGGTGAGATTACTATGAAAACTCAAGTTGCCATTATCGGTGCGGGTCCGTCTGGTTTGTTGTTGGGTCAACTGTTAGCAAAGCAGGGGATCGATAACGTTATTGTTGAGCGTGTTTCAGGTGAATACGTGCTGGGGCGTATACGCGCTGGTGTATTGGAACAAGGCATGGTGGATTTACTTCGTGAAGCTGGCGTATCAGAGCGCATGGACAAAGAGGGAGAAGTGCACACAGGTGTCGAGCTTGCTTTCAATGACAAGCGTGTGCGCATTGCCTTGGATGAATTGACCGGTGGCGACACTGTCATGGTATACGGGCAAACGGAAGTCACTCGTGACTTGATGGTGGCACGGGAGCAAGCAGGTTTAACGACCGTTTACGAGGCAAGCAATGTTCAGCTCCATGATGTGAAGTCGGACGCAAGCGCCCCTTATGTGACCTTTGAAAAAGATGGGGAAACAGTTCGTCTAGACTGTGATTACATCGCAGGTTGTGATGGTTTTCATGGGGTGTCTCGCAAAACCATTCCAGACGAGGTTAAAACAGAGCATGAGCGTGTCTATCCCTTTGGTTGGTTAGGCTTGCTGTCTGATACCAAACCCGCTCACGATGAGTTGATCTACTGTAAAACTGACCGTGGTTTTGCTTTGGCCAGCATGCGTTCTGCTACCCGTTCCCGTTATTACATCCAAGTGCCCTTAACGGACAAAGTTGAAAACTGGAGCGATGAAGCTTTTTGGACAGAGTTAAAGCGCCGTTTACCTGCTGATGTGGCGGCCACCATGGAAACAGGCCCGAGCATCGAAAAGAGTATCGCCCCTTTGCGTTCGTTTGTGTGTGAGCCTATGCAATACGGTAAGCTGTTTTTGGTAGGAGATGCCGCCCATATTGTGCCGCCAACCGGTGCCAAAGGCCTGAATCTCGCGGCGTCTGATGTGGCGACCTTATATAAAATTATGACTCGAGCCTACCAACAAGGCGACCACAGCTGCGTGTCCCAATACTCCGAGATTTGCCTACGCCGAGTTTGGCATGGGGAGCGATTCTCTTGGTGGATGACGAACATGATGCATGACTTTGGCGATGTGGAAGTCAATGGTACGGATTCTGTGACCTTTGCTAAGTTTATGGAATCCGAATTGAGCTTCTATACTGACAATGAAGCGGGGCGAAAAGTCATTGCAACACAATATGTTGGCTTGCCTTATGAAGACCTAAAAGGCTAACTCATAAGTCGTCTCATGTAACCTTATCGAAATAATTGGATATCTTTTAGGGTTTAATAAAGTCATATAAAACATGGGCTTAATTATTTTTTTGCCGATTTTTTAACGTGATAAATCAAAAATGCTATCCAATTTTTCAATGAGGCGGCTTAATAATCAATTACCATTTTGATAAATGGGTTGTTAGCTTTGTTATATAAACCGATAGAACCATAGCAACATTAATAATAATTACTTTGGAGCTCTGTTATGAAAACAATAATAAAACACGGTGCGTTGGCCGCTATTGCAACAACGGTTATCGCTTCGGCAAATGCTAATGCTGCGGATTACACCCTACGTTTCGCACACTTCTTTCCCCCTGTAGCGGGCGCTCAGAAAGATATTTTTGAGCCATGGGCAGAAGCCATCGAAACGCAATCAAATGGCCGCATCAAAGTTGAAATGTACCCATCCTCTACGTTGGCTAAGCCACCTGCACTATACGATGCAGCGAAAAACCGTATTGCTGACGTATCGGCAACGGTTCAAGGCTACACAGCTAACCGCTTTCCTCTGACTCAAATTGTAGAGCTGCCTGGCGTGACTCAAAGTGCCGCCCAAGGCTCCTGTATTTTGCAGTCTATTTATGACGAAGGTTTCCTAGATAAAGAATACAGTGATACTAAACCACTGTTCTTATTCACCCATGGACCAGGTGGCATCCACACCACTGAAAAAGAAGTGACTAAGCCTTCTGATTTGGAAGGCCTGCGTATTCGTCGTCCGACCGCTGTAGTGGCCAAAATCCTTGAAGGTCTAGGTGCCCAGCCTGTAGGTATGCCAGCGCCAAGTGCTTACCAATCTACTCAACGTGGTGTCATTGATGGGGTGTCTCTGCCTTGGGAAGGTCAATATACCTTCCGTTTGAATGAGCTTACACCGCACCATACAGAAGTAGGTGGTTTGTACACGCTTTCATTCATCGTGACGATGAATAAGTCCTTCTACAACAAACTTCCAGCGGACCTTAAAAAGGTGATCGATGACAACTCAGGCATGAAATGGTCTGAAATTGCAGCGACTTCTTTTGATCGTCTTGATGAAGCCGGCCGTAAGCAAGCGGTAGAAATGGGTCACAAAATTAATGTGATCGAAGGTGGCGCAGAAAACCCACTTTGGAAACCAGTGCTTTACCAAGCAACAGAAGATTACCTAAACGAATTGGATAAGAAGCGTTTGCCTGCTCATAAGGTCTACGCTCGTGCAGTAGAGTTAGGTCAAACCACTTGTAAATAGTGATCGCTTTATCGCATGACGGCGTCCTGCTGTCATGTCGTTGCTAAACGAGAGTAGGCCTATATAGTTTATAAGGTCTACTCAGTTTGGCAGTCTTCGGAGTTTATTATGAATGCAATTACTCGTGTGTTCGGGAAGTTTACCCTGTTAATGCATTGGATTGGCGGTGTCTTTCTAATCAGTATGATGGTGTCAACTTTAGCCGACGTTATTTCGCGAGGACTTTTCACCATCACGGACGGTGCCATTGACTTCACCTTTATTGGCGGGGTTGAGCTGGTTAAATATGGTCTGTTATTCACCGTATTATTTGTACTGCCTCACTCCGTGAGTCGTTCACAGGTGATTGTGGATTTGTTTACGGATCACCTAAGTGACCGCAAAAAAGCGTTTTTAGAAGGTTTTTATCTGCTGTGCTTCGCTTTCTTGGGCGGCGCTATGGCCTACAGCTTCTATCATTTAGTAGATGAAGCGGCCATGAGTTATGAGACCACTCAAGATCTTTTGATTCCTATGACGTATTTCTATGGGATTGCCTCATTTGCTACAGCAATGCTGTGCATCTCTGCGACTTTACACGCGCTTGAACTAATTATTGATGGGAAGGCTGACGCATGAGTACCACAGCGATTGGATTATCTTGTATTGCGATCATGTTGTTAATGATCGCCCTCCGTGCGCCTATTGCTTTAGGCATGGCGGCCATGGGTTTTATCGGATTTGGTTGGATTGTCGCGTTTGAACCTGCGGTTTCTATCTTGGCCACAGGGCCCTTTGAAACCATGTCAAACTACAGCTTCAGCCCCATCCCAATGTTTATTTTAATGGGGGTGTTTGCTTCAAAGGCAGGCATGTCCCAAGAGCTGTTTACCGGAGCCCGTAAGGCGTTTGGTGCATGGCGTGGTGGCATGGCTTTGGCGGCAGTGACTTCCTGCGGCATCTTCTCTGCTATTTCTGGCTCTTCGATGGCGACGGCTGCGAGTATGTCCCGTGTGGCATTGCCTGAAATGGAAAAGAACGGCTACGCGCCCACTTTAGCAACAGGGACCTTGGCAGCTGGTGGCACCTTGGGAATCATGATTCCCCCATCTATTGCTTTGTTGCTCTACGCTTTGATTACTGAGCAGTCTGTTGGGGATATGTTCATTGCTGGCTTGATTCCGGGCCTATTAGGATTGGTGCTTTATGGACTAACCGTAGCCGTGTTGGTGACGGTTTATCCAAATATCGCCAAGCCAGGTGAGGCAACGAGCTTAAAAGAAAAGCTGATTGGTCTAAAAGGACTGGTGCCATTTACTGGGGTGTTCTTGTTCATCATTGGTGGTATCTATGGTGGCTGGTTTACGCCAACAGAGGCGGCGGCTGTGGGTGCGGCGGCAACCTTGGTCATCGCTGTAGTACGTGGCATGCGCTTTGAAGGCTTTATTGATGCCATTCAAGAAACCTTGGTAATGTCGGCCATGATCTTCTTTATGATCATTGGTGCAGAGATCTTTGGTTACTTCCTGTCAGTTTCTCGTATCTCTTTCACTCTTGTTGATTGGGTAGATGCCATGCAGCTATCGCCTTACATGGTGTTGTTCTGTGTTTTGATCCTCTTCATGGTGTTGGGTTGCGTTATGGACAGTATTGCTATGCTGCTGCTGACGGTCCCTGTGGTTTATCCATTGATTCAAGCCGCAGGCTTTGATCCTATCTGGTTTGGTATCATCGCTGTTATCACCGTGGAGTTGGGGTTGATTACACCACCAGTGGGAATGAATGTGTTTGTGATCAAGTCTGTCGCACCGCACATTTCCATTGGTCAGATGTATAAGGGCGTGATGCCATTTGTGATCTCTGATTTGGTGCGTTTGATTTTGATTATCGCCTTTCCAATGTTGGCAGTTGGTTTGCTGTAATCCTGTCCGATACAACGGCATTAAAAAGCCCTGTTAGAGTGATTTAACAGGGCTTTTTGTTGTCTGGAAGGTCACTTCAGGAGGAGGCTTTAAGGGCGAGCGCTGAGGTGAGTGACTAAAGCTTCGACGGCTGCATCTGCCCAGGCTTGGCGAGCTTTTTGCTCAGCTGACACATCATTGAGCCCAATGCCCCGCGCGGAAACTTGCCAACTGCCAATCATGGTGTCATTGCGGTCAGTCAGGGTGAGAGTCCCTTCCATAAAAGCATAATGGCGGGTCTTTTGTGTTTCACTGCGAGTCTGGGTATTGCTCATGACGGTAAAGGTCGAAGCTTGCCGGCTAGTTTGAAAACCTGCTTCCGTAAAAGCGGCTTCAAGGGAGCTTTGCTGTGCCGAATTAGGGACGTAAAACCGGTAGGTTTGAAAGGCCGAAGTAAGCTTTTTTTCAACGCTTTTTACCCGGTCATCACCTTCGTATGATGCACCGCTTTGTGAATAAAGCTGATACTTTTCAACAAGTTTGGAGCGTTGTGCGAAGCTTGGAATGAGCTGCATGTAAATGGGCCAGTCCGCTTCGATTACCTTGGGAGAAAGCGCTTTTGCTTGACTGAGAATATCACTTTCAACCTCATCAATCTGCAGACGAAGGCGGCTTAAAGCGCGACTGCGATCCAATACTTGCAGAGCATAGACGTAGTCTAAACCGGCATACCGCTCCTGGTTGCTGGTTTGCTCCAGTTCGATGGGGGCTGTCTTAACCCGAGTATAGAGGGTGTCATTTCGGGTAACTTGTTCCCCTTGGCTAGACTGGGCAACGTTCACCTGACTCGTCGTGGTTTGGCTGACTTGAGTCTTTAATTGTTGAGCAATCTGCCCATTGCCATTTTGTTCTGCTTGGGCAAAAGCCAGCGCCAGATTATCGATACGTTCATAGCTGCCCACACCGTAAAGGTAACGGCTACTTTTGGGTGGGTTAGCGACCCAATCAGGCAGGGTTTCGATAGGTTCTTTAGGTGCTGAAGCACAGCCTGCTAGAAGCAGGGCTGATGCTCCGAGCAAACTCCATGGCATGAGTGTCTGGCGCATGAGAGCTTAGCCTTTTGTTAGCAGTTTTTTGATTTTCTTCTGGCCGTTCCAAACCTCTCGGTTCGTGGTCATATCAATCAGTTTCAAGTCCACTTGGTAGAAGGTGACACGTTGGTCGCCGTCAGAATCCACGATGGAGTTGATGGTGCCAGACAAGGCAAAGCCTGCCCCTTGTTCCAACCCAAATTGAGCGGCGGTATCAGGGTTTGCATTCATTTCTTGGTCTGCTCGTTCGGTACGGATGTCTTCACGTTCTTCACCAGAGACAACGAAATCGACCCGACCGGCACGGAGTAGGCTACGCTTGATATCGTTCACAAAGGTGTCCACAGGGATGTGCTCATGGCTCTTGTTACGAATATTTTGGATGATCACCGTTGGGTTGCCGTCGTGTTCCATGTGGTAGTCGCGGAACCATGGGAAGGTCAGCATGTCTGTCATCATTTCTTCTGCCACAAGGCGAGAATCCGTATCGTTCCAGCGATCAGATAGGGCAACTTCCTCGTTCACGTCGATTCGCTTAACTCCACCTGAGCTACAGGCCATCAAAGCTGTGCTCAGCAGCGCAATCAGTGCAGTACGCCATGTTAGTGTTTTCATGTGGATCTCCATTAAGTCATTGATCTCTAGTTTAGTTTGGATTGCGAAGATTCCAAATCTTCAATTCGTTTTGTTCGAGAGTGATGGGCCCTAAGGTAAATTCCTTGCCTGTGGCTTGGTAAGTGGGGCGATAGTCTCCCGGTGTCAATGGTATACGTGTTAAGCGGACTTGCGCGGGCAAGGTTAGCCAGTTACGAGTTTCCGCGGCAGAAGTGGCAAACAGGGTCACTTGGCTCGCTAGGTTTAAAAACAGTCCAAGGGTGTCGTCTTGGGTTAGCTGGCTTTGTACTTGATAAGCCAACCAAGCCCGAACCATTTCTCTTACGAGGCTTTCATAGATATCCCGTTGGGCGTTTGCTAACTGGTCCTGGAAGGCAATGTCCGCCAAAGACGCCATGCGAATACTTGAATCTGAGCCGTTATCTTGGGTATCCACTAGGTGTGTGACCGTAGGTCGGGCATCCAGTTCAAAGCGTCGATAAAATGGCACTGTGACGCGCAAAGGGATGTCATATAGCATTTTATCAAGCTGAAGGCTGTCGAGTTGCTGCCAAGCTGCTTTGCCTAGGAGGACGCGTTTGGTGAAGATGCCGGTGAAGACATCCCAGCCGCCACCATTTTTGTAATTGGCGATCATGGAAAGGGGAGTGAGATCCGAGTACACCATGGTAAACCAGCGGAATTCATCATAGCTGTTTAGATTGCGGTTACCTGACTGGTTGGGGATGATGGGGTCAAGCAGCAAGGAGTAGCTTTGTGGATCAGGGTATAAGAGTAGGGACATTTCGCTCTTATCCGGGATAAATCCTTGGTGTTCTAGAATCACCAGTTCAGCTGAGTGGGATTGATAGCGGTCATATTGATCGAGCATTTGAGCATTGAGGTGTTCGTTTTTCGCTTGTTCGATCTCTGCTTTGCTCCAACCAGACTTTTGCATCATGCGAATGGCGTCGAGCCACGCTCTCTTTCCAGTCACTTGAGGTAGGTTGTACTGTTCTGCGTAACCTTGTTCATAAAGGGTGGCGGCATCCGTATAACTGATGCGAGCGTCGTCATATTGTCCTGACGCTTCATATTGGAGGCCTTCGAGATAGCGCCCCCAAGCATCTTCCCGATACTGGTACTGTTCGGTACTGCGGCCGCCTGAGTAAAAGTTGCCCAGCCAATCTACGGCCTTGAGATAGAAGGGCTGGTTTTCTTTGGCTTCTAAATCACTGTAACTCAAGGTCTGGGCAGCGATTTCATTCAATTTAAGATCAATGCGACGGGCTTCCACCAAGGCGGAATCCAATAACTGCACCTTGCTTTGTCGTTGGGGCGCTGTTTCAGATAGGGCGAGATAGTTGAGGGATTTTAAGTAGCTGATGTATACCCGTTCCACACCATTTCCACGGTAACTGCCCTGTCGAGGATTGCTGACAAAGGCCCAAGCTCGGTCACTAAAGTTAGTGCTAAAAAAGGTGTCACTGAGTCGTTCTGCTTGCTCTAGAAGCTGATTGCTGCGCTCATAGTCGCCTTCGTATTGGGCGAGGGCGCCTTTTTCCATGTAATAAAGTAATTGGTCTTTAGGAGAGTCTAGCGCTTCATCAAATACCGCTTCTGCTGCTTGCCATTGCCCTTGACGAGCTAAGGACAAGCCTTCATCAACATCCTGCCGATAGGTGGCACAGCCGCTTAATAGGCTGATGAAAAGCGTGACTATGAGTAAACGCACGTTAGCTTCCTTTCCCTAAGAACTGATGCAAAAATAATAGGCCAATCAATGCCATGCAAGTTAAATAGAGCACCATCCAGCGCATTTTCATGCAGTAAGGACAGGGTTTACGTTTTTTCTTTGTCATGTGAAGGCTCAAATCTGATGATCAGGAAGACTTTATTCAGACTATAAACAAAAAAGGAGGCCGAAGCCTCCTTAGATGTGCATTAATTGATCCGGCTAAAGGATTACTGAGCCGTTTCTGTTGCAGCTTGCTGTTGTTGCTTCTGTAGGCTTTCCATGTACAGAGCGTCAAAGTTGATTGGCGCTAGCATGACTGGGTTGAAGCTGCCTTTGGTGATGATGGCATCGATGTTTTCACGGGCGTATGGGAAAAGCGTGCCTGGGCAGAATGCACCCAGTGCGTGATGCAATTGTTTTTCTTCAAAGCCAGAGATAGTGAATAGACCACCTTGAAGTACTTGTACCAAGTAGGCTGCTTCACCGTTGTTTTTAACGTTAACTGTGATCTCTAGTACTACTTCGTAAAGGTTTTCGCCTACTTGACGGCTCTTAGTGTTTAGCTCAAGGCCTACTTCAGGCTTCCATTCTTCTTGAAAAACCATTGGTGAGCGTGGTGATTCAAAAGAGATGTCTTTTAGAAAAATACGTTGAATCTGTAGTTGTGGTTGAGCTTGGTTGTTTTCTTCAGCCATGATAGTTCCTTGGTATTGTTAGTTTTTGGCGAGCATTTCATCAAGTTTCTGTGCACGCTCTAAGGCAAATAGGTCATCGCATCCACCCACATGTTGTTCCCCGATCCAGATCTGAGGAACAGTATGGCGTCCGCATTTCTCCATCATTTCTTGACGCAACGCACGGTTGCCATCAACGTTGATTTCATCAAAGTTCACTTGTTTGGCCGACAGGAGCTGTTTTGCACGGATGCAAAACGGGCAAAAGTCGCTTGAGTAAATGGTTACATTTGCCATGGTGGGCCTCATTAATTACTTTTTCACTAACGGTAAGCTAGCATTTTGCCACTCGGTAATGCCACCTTGAAGCTTGTACACATCAAAGCCTGCTTTGATCAGCTCTTTGGCACTTGAGCCAGCTGTCATACCGTTCTTACATACAATGATTAATGGAGACGATTTGTGTTTTTCCAATGTGCCCATTTGATCTTTTAGTTTAGCAGACGGGACATTAATGGAACCTGTGATATGGCCAGTGCGGTATTCATTTGCTGGGCGGATGTCGACAATCACTGCATCTTTATCATTAATAAGGTTCGTTGCAGAGGACGGGCTAACGGTACGAGCGCCGCCACGAGTTTCAACAAAGATAAGTGTCGCTGCGATCGCTAAAAATACTGCGACCATTTCCCAGTGGTTAGTTGCGAATTCGATTAATTGATTGATCATGTTGGTCTCAAGCCTATAAAAAAACTGCGAAGCATTATACACGGCAAGGGCAATGGGTACATACTAGCAACAATGAGAGTTAGACGGAGTTTCTTGTGTCAAAGATCAATATCCTAGGAGCCATGTGTTGCATTCTGATGATGGGGGCCTTGGCGGGGTGCACGACTATTAATCCTCAAGGGGATTTTGAAACGTCCCGTAATGCGCAGCAGTTAGTGTTGGCGCAGACTCTCGAAGCTCTTTGGGAGCGGGCCCATGTCATACCTGAATTGCAAAAAGGCGCGCCATTGACTAGCTCTACGGAGAGCGGGCAGAGCGCCATCACACATCAGAATGCGCAAAATCTAAAAATCGCCCAAGAGCAGCTTTCCTTGGTCGATGAGCGTTTAGCTCAGCGTCAGTTAAACCCAAGCACAGGGGATTTAGCTCAGCTTCATATTTTAGTGGCGACCAGTGAAAAGCAGATTCAATACTATGCATCGCCCCTTGCGATTTATCGTGGGCAGCAGACCCGTTGGCCCTTTGTGGCAGAGGATGGTGGAACCATAGATTTACGGGTGGTATGGAATGAAGATGGCAATCTTTATGTGGAAGGTCAGGATGTGATGGATTTGAGCCCTGCCAGCAGTGATGTGCCTTTTGCCACGCAGGTGTTTTATTACGGGAATCAGGTCCTGGCGCAGGTTTCTTTAAATGTGGTGCTGCAGGTAAAAGTGCCGCGGTTGTAATTGGTTAAAAACAAAAAAAGGGGGCCATCCTACCTAGGAGGCTCCCTTTTTTAGGTCAGAGCAAGGTCTTGCTCTTCGCTCGCCAACTACTTGGTGTTGGTGGAATCAAAAATCTTGTCGGCGTTGCCTTCAATGAAGCTATCAAACAGCTCTCCATTGGGTTGTTTGTGGCGCAAAGCAAACTCGTAAAAGCAGCTTGGAATGGTCCGTGTCTCACCACCTGAGAAGGTCACATCCACTTTGTCAGCCATGGTTGAAGACTGTTGTAGGAAGGACTCAGGAGAGCCTTTAATTAGGCCGCCGGTTTGGTTCAAAGCGTAGCCTTCTGATTGAATCAACTCGTTCACCTGCTCAATGGTTGGGAACTTCTCTAAATGGTTGATGCTCACTGTGAAATGGTTCGCTTGCATGCCCATGGTGCTTAACCAAGCGGCGTATTCGCTGTGCTCTACCAGTGTGAGGTAGTCTTCTAGGCTTGGTATATCCCAAAGGCGTTTTTGCCAGAAAATTTCTGGGCCTTTCACCACATCCGCAGGAATTTGCGCTACCAGGCCATTAATGATGTCTTGGCAGTCCTGGGTCAGTTCTTCTGTTAAAAGCTCGGATAAGAAAATCTTTGGCGCATCCGCTTGCTCAGTATGCTTATAGCAACGGGCTTTTAAGTGTTTGTTTTCAAAACGGAATTGGCCGTAAGCTTGGTAACCCATTTGTTCAAACAAGGGTTCAAGTTTGGCCAAGGAAATAGGAGAGTTGCCAAAAGTACGAAAGGCAACGTGATCGTTAATCACTGTTTCACCCTGTTGTTTGAATAGGGTCTGAATCTTATGGGCTTGAGGGGTAACGTCTGTGTAGGCGTCCCATAGGGCGTCGAAAAATTGATTCACTTGCATGGCTCTCTCCTAATGTTTGGTGTGTGTCATCATCACCGATGGGGTCACTGTATGCGCTCCGTTGCGTCCCTGCAAAAGGTAAAAAAGCATCTTCTAATGCTGAAAAATCATGCATTCAACCATTAGCAATCAATTTATAGGGGCTGAAACATTCTAAAAATGGGTGCTCAAAAGCTGCTGCTTAACCGCCAAAATCGTATTGATTAAATGGGCTGGCAAGCTGGTTTGCTTAGAGTGCGCTAATCCCACCACCCGTTTTAAGCTCACATCATTGATCGGACGAATCAAGACGTCATTTCGCTCCCGTAGGGAGTGCTCCGGGATCAAGGAAATACCTAGACCCGCTGCTACCAGATCCAATGCGTACTCCTCTGTTTTGACTTGAGCACGAATATCCATGGTGACCCCTTGTTTCTGCATGAGGTAGTTCCATGATTCCTGAATATCGCATGGCTTTCGCGAAATGAACGCCAGCTTATCGATCTGTTTTATTGATAAGGAGGGGAAATCCCCGAGCCAGTGATCGTTGTTCATGGCGATCACATAGTTATCTTCCCAGAGTGGGTAAAACACATCGCTGTCACTGGTGTAGCTATTACACGTGAAACGCAAATCCGCTTGCTCTGATTCATCCACCAAATTAAAGGTCAACCCTGGGATTTCATCTAATAGGGTTTTCAATACCTGGCTGACGAGAGCCCCAGATAAGAAAGGTGCTAACGAAATAGACAACTCTAATGGTGCGCTGGAGTCGGAAAACATGCTCCGCATGGCATTTAAATCGTTCACCATGCGACAAGCGTGGGGGTAAAGCTGAGCGCCGCTGTCCGTGGCGGTGACACCTTTTGAATGGCGTACAAACAGCTGGGTGCCTAGGTCATCTTCTAACTGTGCCAAGGTAGCCGAGATAGAAGGCTGTGCTACGAAACAGCGTTTTGCTGCACCGCTTAAGCTGCGTTCTTCAAATACGGCAATAAAGTAACGGAGGGAGCGAACGTCCATACAGAGGTCTCAAGATTCAGGTGTTTTTATTAGTATGGGTTTAGCTATAGGAAAAAGCTAGACCAGAACCATAAAATCAATATTTCTCATTGATAGCTCTAGGGGGTACTGTGAATCCATCGAATTTAGATATCACATAACGAGGTTCAATCATGACTTTAGCTTGCTTAGACACATTGGGTGTTAACTCCCTTAAACAAGGGGATACGTTTTACAGCGTCCTAACCGGTAACAAGGTATCCCTAGGTGAAGGAGAGGCTTTTTCTGCTCACAGCCCGATTGATGGCGCTAAATTGTCTCAGTTTAACAACGCAACACCGGCTCAATTAGAGGCTGTAAACGTTGAACTCCAAGACGCTTTTAAAGCCTTGCGTGTGATCCCTGCACCACGTCGTGGCGAGCTAGTACGTCGCATTGGTGAAGAAGCACGTAAGTACAAAAACGAATTGGCTCAAGTGATCTCTCTTGAAGCGGGTAAGATCCTTCCAGAAGCACTGGGTGAAGTACAAGAATGGATTGACGTATGTGACTTCGCGGTAGGTCAATCACGCATGCTACACGGTTTGTCTATCGTGTCTGAGCGTCCAGGGCACCGCATGATGGAGCAATGGCAGCCACTTGGCCCAGTTGCTGTGATCACAGCATTTAACTTCCCAATGGCGGTTTGGTCTTGGAACGCAATGCTAGGTCTCGTATGTGGTGACCCAATCCTACTAAAACCGTCTGAAAAAGCGCCTCTTTGTGCTTTGGCAATGTACCAGATCGCACAAAACGTCATTGCTGATATGCCTGATATTCCAAAAGCGTCTGTTAGCGTAATGATCGGCGGCCGTGACCTAGGTGAGGCTATCTCTGCAAGCCCAGTGTTCCCACTGGTGTCTGCAACAGGCTCCACTGCTATGGGCCGTGAAGTGGCGAAAACCGTAGCAGCACGTCTAGGTCGTTCATTATTAGAGCTTGGTGGCAACAATGCCATGATCGTGTCTGACACGGCAGACTTAGATCTAGCACTACGTGCAATCGTATTCTCTGCCGCAGGTACGGCTGGTCAGCGTTGTACAACATTGCGTCGTCTAATCACTCATGAGTCAGTTGTTGATGGCTTGGTGGAGCGCGTGGCGAAATCTTACGGCACCTTGCGCATTGGTAGCCCATTGGAAGAAGGAAACCTAGTTGGACCTCTAATCGATGAAGGCAGCTTTGCACGCATGCAAAATGCTCTGGAAGCGGCGAAAGCACAAGGCGGCGAAATTATTTGTGGTGGCGAGCGTGTGACCGAAGGCGTACCAACAGGTGGTTTCTATGTGAAGCCTGCCATCGTTCGTATTGCCCATGATGCACCAATCGTTCATGAAGAGACCTTTGCGCCTATTCTATATGTCTTGACCTACAAAACTTTCGATGAAGCCATCGAAATTCAAAACGAAGTACCACAAGGTCTGTCCTCTGCGGTATTCACTGAAAGCATGCGTGAGGCAGAGTTGTTTATGTCTCCAGCGGGCTCAGATTGTGGTATCGCTAACGTTAACATCGGTACCTCTGGCGCTGAGATCGGTGGTGCGTTCGGTGGTGAGAAAGAAACTGGTGGTGGTCGCGAGTCCGGTTCTGATGCATGGCGCAACTACATGCGTCGTACAACAAATACCATCAACTACGGTGGTGACCTACCGTTGGCACAAGGCATTGTATTCGAATAACAGCGAGTACCTTCCATAAAGTAAACAGGCGAGTCTAGCTCGCCTGTTTTGGTTTTTGTTGATTGTTTTCCCTGTCTGTTTTTTTTGAGAGGTCGTCTTTATGTCTATTCAACAGCCTTGTGATTCCCTATGGCGCGCGAGTGCCCCAGCGGCTTCGGAACTGATGCCATTGGAGCAAGAATTAGACGTTGATGTTGCTATCGTTGGTGGTGGGTTTACTGGCTTGTCTGCGGCACTGCATCTAGCAAAGTTTGGTTTAAGTGTGGCTCTGGTTGAGGCATCTGAAATCGGTTATGGCGGCTCTGGACGTAATGTGGGATTGGCCAATGCTGGACTATGGCTGGAGCCAGACGATCTTGACCGCCAGCTAGGTAAAGAAGCGGGTAAAACTTTATACGATGCTTTAGCCGTCGCTCCAGATTACGTTTATGGCTTGGTGGAAGAATACGGCATTCAATGTGAGGCCACTCGCAATGGCACTCTGCACTGTGGTGTAGGAAAGGCTGGCTTGGCTCAGCTACAACGCCGCTGTGAACAAATGCAACAGCGGGGAGCGCCAGTAACCTTATTAGATGCGCCTGAGGCGCAGGCGCGTATTGGCTCGAAAAAGTTCAATTCGGCACTATTCGACCCTCGTGCAGGGACGATTCAACCATTGGGCTATGCTCGAGGGTTGGCCCATGCGGCTCTGAAAGAAGGGGCTCAACTATTTGACCAATCTCCGGTAGAAAATGTCTTACCTGAGGGGGATCGATGGTTGGTAAAAACCGCCCGCGGCAGTGTGAAAGCTGACAAGGTGGTTCTGGCCACCAACGCCTACGGCGAATATGGGGTAAAACAACAGGCGCGTAAGTTTGTCCCTATTTTTTATAGCCAACTCGCCACCCAGCCGTTACCGCAAGACGTATTAGACGTCATTCTCCCGAATAAAGAAGGCTGTTGGGACACTTGTACCGTGATGAGCTCATTCCGCCTAGATCAGCAGGGCCGTTTGGTGTTTGGCGGTATGGGGGGCGAAAAGCATTACCACGCAAGCTGGGCGACACAGCGTGTTAAGGAGCTGTGGCCAGTTCTAGAGAAGGTCAGCTGGGAATACTCTTGGACAGGCAAGATCGCCTACAGCGAAGACCATCTGCCCCATTGTCAGCAGCTTCAGCGTGGGTTGTATAGTGTGGCCGGTTACAGTGGGCGAGGCATCGGCCCAGGCACCATTATGGGCAAAGAGTTAGCCCAATGGTTTGCCGGTAAACGGGATGCTCTGTCGGCACCAATGACGACCTTGCGTGATATTCCTCTACGTGAGGTGAAGCGTATGTTCTATGAAGTGGGGGCACACACTTACCATGTGGGGCAGCGTACCCACGTATTGGACTAGGATAGACGCCATATATTGGCAAACAAATGCAAAGGAATGCGTAATCTATGGGTGTTCCTTTGTTCTCTTGATAGGCGAATGTGACGACTTGCTGTAAAGTTACGACTTCCCATAACATTCGGTAAATATGGCATATCAATGCGGAGATACATCCCTTCTTCTACGGCGCTTAAATGTTTTGAAGCGTCTGTTCGGCATTTGAGTTTTACCCGGGCAGCTCAAGAGCTGCATCTAACCCAAAGTGCGGTCAGCCGCCAAATCCGTAACCTCGAAGAGTTCCTATCCCGGGACTTGTTTATCCGCCTTAACAAGCGCTTGGTCTTAACCAGTACTGGGGCGGCTTATTACAAAGAAGTGGTGCCCTTATTAGACAGCATGGAGAACGCTAGTTTGCGTATGCTGCATCGGGAAGATGAAAAGACGACTTTGACGATTTCTGCACTGCCCACCTTTGCTTCCTACTGGTTAATGCCCAAACTCGCTGCCTTTGAAAAGGCACACCCCCGCTTCCAAATCAAAGTTCGATCCCTTGATGATGCGGCCAAGATTGACCCAGAAAGCATCGATATTATTCTGCACTACGGTGGCGACCATTGGCCAAGGGCCGTGAGTCACCATTTGCTCAGTGAGCGAGTCGTAGCAGTCTGTGCGCCAAGCTTGTTAGAAGGGCTTGAATTAACAGGGTTAGAACCTAAAGATGTAGTGGATTTCCCGATGCTGCATTTATCCTCTCGCATCAATGCTTGGCCGGATTGGATGGTGGCGCAAGACCTCGAAAGTGGCTCGTTTGCGGGGCCATCCTTTGCCCACTTTCATATGTTGTTAGAGGCCGCTAAGCACGGTATGGGTATTGCCATCTTGCCCACTATTATTGCAGGACAAGCCTTAGCCGCAGGGGATTTGATCGCGCCATTTGGTGACAGTGTGGAAACCCCCCACGAGTACCTTTTATCGTATCCGGCGGACAAAGCGGACCTTGAGCAGGTGGTGACCTTTAGGGATTGGTTGCTCAAGCACTCGGACATTATGTAATTTTATTACAGCTATAGCCTTTTACGTGCTGTAAAGCCGTGGGAGGGCTATGGTAGTATCAAATGTAATCGTCAATTACTCATCGGGATTGGTACACATGAATAAGAAAACAACGGCACTGTTTATTCTGGATGGCTGGGGATACAGCGAAACCTCTACTTCTAACGCGATCGCAGCCGCAAACACTCCGAATTGGGACAAACTGTGGGGCAATCGCCCACATACTCTGATTAAAACCTCTGGTATGGCCGTTGGATTACCAGACGGGCAAATGGGTAACTCAGAAGTAGGTCACATGAACCTTGGCGCAGGCCGAGTGGTGTACCAAAACTTTACCCGTATCGGGAAAGCCATTGAAGACGGTAGCTTTTTTGAAAATGACGCCTTAGTAAGCGCGGTAGACAAAGCGGTGGCGGCGGGTAAAGCCGTACACATACTAGGGCTTCTATCGCCAGGTGGCGTTCACAGTCACCACGAACAAATTATGGCAATGTGTGAATTGGCAGCCCGTAAAGGTGCCAAAGCTGTCTATGTCCATGGCTTCACTGATGGCCGCGACACACCGCCACGCTCCGCACAAGATCCTATTGCAGAGCTTGAAGCTAAGTTAGCAGAGCTTGGCGTAGGACGTATCGCGTCTTTGACTGGTCGTTACTATGCTATGGATCGTGATAGCCGTTGGGATCGTGTCGAGCAAGCCTACAATGTCATTGTCGACGGTGCTTCTGAGTACCAAGCGGATTCCGCTAAAGCGGCCATTGAGGCGGCTTACGACCGTGATGAAAACGACGAATTCGTTAAAGCGACTGCCATTGGTGAGGCAGTGAGTGTAGAAGATGGCGATGCTGTGATCTTTGCTAACTTCCGCCCTGACCGTGCTCGTCAACTGACTCGCGCCTTCACTGACGCTGACTTTGATGGTTTTGCTCGCAAGTCCACGCCAGCCTTGGCGAGCTTTGTAACCTTCACGGAATTTGCGTCCGACATCAAAGCGGATGTGGCTTACCCACCTGTTGCCCTAAGTAATACGCTGGGCGAAGTCTTGTCTAAGACTGGCAAAAAGCAACTGCGTATCGCAGAAACGGAAAAATACGCCCACGTTACCTTCTTCTTCAATGGTGGTGAAGAGGCCGTATTTGATGGTGAAGAGCGTGAATTGATTCCTTCACCAGATGTGGCAACCTACGACCTTAAACCAGAAATGAGTGCGCCTGAAGTCACGGACAAACTGGTGGAAGTAATCGAAGCGGGTAAGTACGACACCATCATTTGTAACTTCGCTAACGGTGACATGGTGGGGCACAGTGGTATCTTTGAAGCTGCGGTGGCAGCAGTAGAGGCCGTGGATGCTTGTCTAGGTCGTATCTTGGCTGCTCTGGAAGTGAACGGTGGCCAGTGCTTGATTACAGCGGACCATGGTAACGTAGAACAAATGTTGAGCGACGATGGCTCCCAGCCACTGACTTCACATACATTGGAACCTGTGCCGCTGGTACTTGTCTCACCTAATGCTGACCTCGCTCTGCAAGAAGGTGCACTGTGTGACATTGCTCCGACCCTACTGGATATGATGGGCATGGATAAACCAGAAGAGATGACCGGCCACAGCCTACTTATTCGTCAATAATGTAAGGAAATCCTAATGGGATTGAAGACCTGCTTATTGATGCTAAGCCTCCTGCTGACCAGCTTTGCCTGGTCGGCAGCGCCGCAAACACCGGAGGAGGCGCGCCAACAGATTCAAGCGTTGCAAAAAGATCTGGCCAAGTTAAATGATTGGCTTAAGGATTTGAAAGACGAGCGCTCCAGTGTTGAGAAGCAACTGGAAAGCAAAGAGCAATCGATTCAAGACCTGTCGAAACAGATCCAAGAGCTGCAACAAAGCTTGGAAAAGGGCGCTGCTCAACTGAAAACGTTGCAATCCCAGCAACGTAGTTTGCAGCTTAGCATCCAACAACAGCATGAACAGATAGCCGCCCAACTCAGGGCGGTTTATCGTTCTGGTGATGATGATGGTCTGAAATACCTACTCAATGATCGGCCCACGGATGAATCCATGCGTCTGATCCACTACAACCGCTATTTTTCTAATGCCCGTCAGTCCCTTGTTAATGGCTTTTCGGCGGAAGCAAACGATCTTAACTTGATTGAAAAAAGCATCCGCAGCCAGCGGGCGCAAATGGTTCAAGAGCAAGCGGATTTAAAAAAGCGACAGTCTCGGGTCACCGAAGAGCAAGCCCAGCGTAAAAAATTACTTGCGAAAATTGAAACCGATTTGAATTCTGGTGATCGAAAGGCGGCACAGCTCAAAAAAAACGAAGCGCAAATGCAGGCATTGCTAAAACAGCTTGAGCAAGCCCTTGCAGACATACAGATTCCTGACCAAGACACGCCTTTTGGAACGCAAAAAGGAAAGTTGATCAAACCACTTAACGTGTTGAAGCGCTTACCGGATAATTCCCAAATCAACTTGGGAGGTGTGGCGCTAGCGGCCCGTGATGGGGAGTCAGTCAGAGCGACCTACCATGGCAGAGTGGTTTTCGCTGATTGGATGCGTGGTTTCGGCTTTTTAATGATTATAGATCATGGTGACGGCTACATGTCGCTTTATGGCTATAACCAAAGCTTACTCAAAGAAGTAGGTGAGTGGGTCAGCGCCAATGATGTGATTGCCACAGCAGGCAGTTCTGGCGGGCGCTCTGAAACGAGCTTGTTTTTTTCAATTCGTCATGATGGCGAGCCTTTATCTCCATTAAGTTGGGTGCGTACGGGTTAATATTCCGCTCCAAAATAAGGAAAAGTATATGTTAGGTTTCAAGCGATCTCTTATCGCAGTGGGAATGAGTCTCGCATTATCGGGGGCTGTTTGGGCAGCTGACGAAGGGGCGACGAAAAAGACAATACCTCTAGAAGAGATTCAAACCTTCGTGGAAACCTTTGAAACCATCAGTGCTGGCTATGTGGAAGAAATGGATGATCAAACCATTTTGAACAAAGCGTTAAAGGGCATGGTGTCTTCTCTTGATCCCCATTCTGAGTTTTTGACTAAAGAAGAAGTGGCCGACTTTGATGAACAAACGTCTGGCAACTACGCGGGTATTGGCGTGCAAGTGGAGATGGTAGAGGGCAAATTAACCGTCGTCGCTCCTATCGATGGCTCCCCAGCTGCAGAAGGGGGAATCAAAGCCGGTGACGTGATCATACGCATCGACAATCAGCTGGTTTCTGGTATGAGCCTGCAAGAAATCGTGACCCTAATGCGAGGCAAAAAGGGGACAACGGTCGTACTGGATGTTGAGCGAGATGACGAAATTACTCAATTCGAGTTAAAGCGTGATGAGATCAAAGACAGCAGTGTCACCACTGAGTGGCTTGGTAACGACATTGCCTACGCTCGTATTAGCCAGTTTTTGGGTAACTCAGCGGAAGAGTTCCGGGATGAAATGGTTGCTCTGCAAAAGCAGCGCCCTATTAAAGGCCTGATTTTAGATTTACGAAATAACCCTGGTGGCGTCCTACAAAGTGCCGTGTCTATTGTAGACAGCTTTATCGATGAGGGATTAATTGTTTATACCGATGGGCGTCACGATTTTTCAAAGTCCGAGTTTAATGCGACCAAAGAAGGCACCCTGCTGCCTAAAGCGCCATTAGTGGTGCTGGTTAACGAGGGCTCGGCATCCGCTTCAGAAGTTGTGGCGGGGGCGATACAAGACCATAAGCGTGGCATGGTAATGGGGATGGAAACCTTTGGGAAAGGCTCTGTTCAGACAGTAGTGCCCTTGTCTAATGGCGCGGCTGTCAAACTCACCACAGCACTGTACTACACGCCAAATGGTCGCTCTATTCAGGCTCAGGGCATCTTACCTGATATGGTGATTCCACAGGCGAAAGTAAGTGTCGAAACAGGACGCTTCTTTATCAAAGAAGCGGAACTCAAAGGGCATTTGGGAAATGGTACCGGTGGAAAAGAACGCACCAGCTCCGATGTGGATAATACGCTTAATGAGCTAGCCACGTCTGATTTCCAATTGTTCCAAGCATTCTCTGTATTACAAAGTGCTCAGCAGTTTATGGCTCGTTAAATGAAATTGAGTGAGACCTTAGGAGTCGTTAAAAAGACTCTGCTTGTTTTTGCCTTGCTGTGGGGATCTTTCGGCTGGGCGTTAGTCGGTGATTCTGATGTGGTGAAAGGGCAAGAGGCGAGCGTGCTTTTTCCTGTGTTGGATCGCTCTAAGCCTGCCCATGATCACCTCTTTCCCATCTTGATGCCGGTAGAAAAGTCGAAACCCGAGTGGCCTCCGCTTTTTAAACAGCCTGATTCCCCAATGTTGGACGATTCCAAAAGCGACATGGCATTGGGGAACATCTCGGCAATGGATTTTCTGCCAGCGCCTCCCAAGATTTCTGTAATCATTGATGATGTGGGCTATAACCGCCGAGGGATGGAGGAAAGCCTTGCTCTGCCGCTCCCAGTGGTGCTGGCCATATTGCCAATGACTCCCTATGCCAATCAAGCGGCAGAAGCGGCTAAAAAGCAGCAACGAGTGACCATCTTGCATGCACCAATGGAAAACCAGCGTGAGTTGAAACTGGGCCCCGGAGGACTATATGTCAACATGGATGAGGCGGCGTTTAAAAAAGTATTGAATGAAGATCTAGATAGCGTGCCTTGGGTTCAAGGGGTCAATAACCACATGGGAAGCTTGTTGACGACCCATAGGGCCTCCATGGAATGGGTAATGGATGTGATGGCGAAGCGGTCTTTGTTCTTTGTGGACAGTTTGACGGACGCTAAGAGTGTGGCTCACGTGGTGGCGTCGGAAAGACAGATCAGGACCGTTACACGGGATGTCTTTTTAGACAATGTGAAAACTCAAAGCGCTATTAATAAGCAGTTCGAAATCTTAATCAAGAAAGCCCACAAATATGGGGCGGCCGTTGCGATTGGTCACCCTTACCCTGAAACCATGCATTACCTTCATGAGCGTCTTGCCCAGCCTTTATCAGTGCAATTGGTCTCGATAAAAGAGCAGTTACATTAGGGTTGATCCACAGCCAGATTTTTTTGATAAAAAACCGTAGTTTTTTGATAGGAATTTGGCTGTCGCTTCCTATATATTAATAATTCTTAAATTCGAATCATTCGTCACCTTGATGACGCTCACCTGGCTATTTTCTCCTCGCACATTTCTGTGCAAATTTAATACTAAAAAGTTTTTTAAGCTATAAAACAAGATAATTCTAGTGCTTTATGCTGCCATTATTGTGCCTTATAGAATGTTTGTTGCGCTTATTTTGTGCACTCCTATTGACCACAGATTGAACAGAGATTATTGTTTGAGCCATATTACGGTGCACATTTCTTAAATTGTTTACGTAATGCTTCCTAAATTTACTCACTTTCATGGGTTGAAATTTTTGGAACGCTTCTTGCTTTTTAATTATAACGATAAAACCAAAACGAGTTAGGAGTTCAGAACATGTCTAAAGCAGTTGTTAGAAAAACGCTTGTTTCATTGGCAGTAGCTGGTGCAGCAACTTTGGCTCAAGCGGATGTAGTAATTGGTGTAGCAGGTCCTCATACTGGTGCGTACGCAGCATTCGGTGAGCAGCTATGGCGTGGTGCTGAGAAGGCTGCCATGGACATCAATGCTAAAGGTGGTATCAATGGCGAAATGATCAAGCTTGTTAAAGCAGATGACGCCTGTGAACCAAAGCAAGCCGTTTCTATTGCTAACCGTCTAGTGGACTCCGACGAAGCTGTCGCGGTTGTCGGCCACTTCTGTTCTTCTTCTTCCATTCCAGCTTCTGCAATCTACGACGAAGCGGGTGTGCTAATGGTCACACCGGCATCTACTAACCCAGCATTGACTGATCGTGGTCTACCAAGTGTCTTCCGCGTATGTGGTCGTGATGACCAGCAAGGTGATGTGGCGGCAAGCTACATCGTGGGTGAGCTAGGTGCGAAACGTGTTGCCATCATTCACGACAAAGATACCTACGGTAAAGGTCTGGCTGATGCCATGAAGGCGACGATGAACGCCTACGGTCTAGATGAAGTGCTATACGAAGGTCTAACCCGTGGTGAGAAAGACTTTAACGCTCTAGTAACTAAGATTCGTTCAGTAGATGCTGACGTGGTTTACTTCGGTGGTTTGCACTCTGAGGCGGGTCCATTGGTTCGCCAAATGCGTGAGCAAGGCTTAACGGCGAAGTTCATTTCTGGTGACGGTATCGTATCTGACGAATTTGTATCGGTTGCTGGTTCTCCAGAATACGTTGATGGCGTATTGATGACATTTGGTGCAGATCCAACCTCTTACCCAGCAGGTAAAGCGGTAGTGGAACAATACCGTGCTGAAGGTATTGAGCCAGAAGGTTATGTCATGTACTCCTACACTGCGATGCAGGTGGTTGCAGCGGCCCTAGAAGCAAGTGATCTTGACCCAATCGCAGCATCTGACTGGTTGCATTCCAACAAAATTGAAACGGTTATGGGAACCAAGCAATTTGACGACAAGGGTGATTTGCTAGTGTCTGACTACGTCATGTACGAGTGGGATGCGAACGGTAAATACTCAATGCTAGACAATTAATACCCTTAGTTGATGAAAAATAGGGAGGCATTATCTCGCCTCCCTTACTCCCCCTGTTTTAAATTCCCCAGAGGTTTTTTTGATGGATATCGTTCTCCAGCAGTTAGTAAACGGCTTAACACTTGGTTCCGTTTACGGGCTCATCGCGATCGGTTACACCATGGTATACGGCATTATTGGGATGATTAACTTCGCCCATGGTGATGTCTACATGGTTTCTAGTTACCTAACGGCTATCGCTATTGCCCTTCTTTCTTTTTTCGGTTTGGAGTCTTTCCCAATCATCATTTTCGGTACGCTGATTTTCACCATTGTGGTGACAGGTGCTTATGGTTGGGTTATTGAACGAGTTGCTTACCGTCCTCTTCGTAACTCTAGCCGCTTAGCTGTATTAATCTCTGCGATTGGTATGTCTCTTATTCTGCAAAACTATGTTCAGATCGCCCAAGGTGCTCGTCAGCAAGGTGTTCCTACCATGCTAACTGGTGCGATTCGTATCGATGTAGGGGATGGTTTTGTTCAGCTGACTTACATGAAGCTGTTTATTTTGTGTGCTGCGTTTTTGGGTATGGGGGTGCTTACCTATATCATTCAGAAAACCAAGCTAGGCCGTATGTGTCGTGCGACACAGCAAGATCGTAAAATGGCGTCCATTCTGGGTATCAACACAGATCGCATCATTTCTTCTGTATTTGTGATCGGTGCTGCCATGGCTGCTCTGGCTGGGGTATTGATTACCCTTGATTACGGTGCATTCGATTTCTATGTGGGATTCATCATTGGTATTAAGGCATTTACCGCAGCGGTATTGGGCGGTATAGGATCTTTGCCGGGCGCTATGCTTGGTGGGGTTATTCTTGGTTTGTCCGAAGCCTTGTTTGCTGGTTTGATTTCGTCTGATTACAAAGACGTTTTCTCTTTCTCTTTGTTGGTGATCATCTTGATCTTCCGTCCAAGTGGCTTGCTTGGTAAACCTGAAGTGGAGAAAGTGTAATGAGCCAACAAACGTCAGGAATTAATATTGGAGCAGCCATTAAAGACACGCTGATTGCAGGTCTTTTGGCGTTGATCGTATTTGGTCCGGTCGTTGGTGTCTTGTTGGATGGTTACGAGTTTAACTTCCAAGGCGCTGATGTGGCATGGATCATTGCTGTGGTCATGGCAGGGCGTTTTGCTGTGTCATTATTTGCTCAATCTGAATTTGGTGCCGCTTTCCTTTATCGCCAGTCCACCAAAGATGATGGGGTTGTGGTCACGGCTCCGGATTACAAGAGCAAGATGCGCTTTATCATCCCTGTAGTGATTGTAGTGGGCTTGTTGGTGCCATTCATTGCCTCTAAGTATGTTTTGACAGTGGTGATCCTAGGTTTGATTTACGTCTTATTGGGGCTAGGTCTAAACATTGTGGTGGGGCTTGCGGGTCTATTGGACTTAGGCTTCGTGGGGTTTTATGCCATTGGTGCTTATGGTTTGGCGCTAGGTTATGAAAATCTAGGGTTAGGCTTTTGGTCTATGTTACCGCTGGCAGCCATCATGGCCGCCATTGCTGGGGCCATACTTGGCTTCCCTGTGTTGCGGATGCATGGTGACTACTTGGCCATTGTAACCTTGGGCTTTGGTGAGATTATCCGTTTGGTATTAACCAACTGGACTGAGTTTACCCATGGTCCAAACGGTGTCTCTGCGCCGCTACCTACCTTGTTTGGTCTTGAGTTTACCCGCCGTTCCCGAGAGGGGACACCATTCCATGAATTCTTCGGTTTGCCTTACGATTCCGCTTACAAATATATCTTTATTTATTTGGTGTTGTTCTTGGTTTGTTTGGCTGTCTTGTACGTTAAGCACCGTTTAACTCGCATGCCTATTGGCCGTGCTTGGGAAGCTTTGCGTGAAGACGAGATTGCATGTCGTTCGTTGGGCTTAAACCACGTACTAGTGAAATTGTCTGCTTTCATGCTAGGTGCTTCTACGGGTGGTCTTGCTGGGGTGTTTTTTGCAACGTACCAAGGGTTTGTTAATCCCTCGTCGTTCACCTTCTTTGAGTCAGCGTTGATTCTAGCGATCGTGGTATTGGGGGGTATGGGCTCGACCGTTGGCGTCGTTATTGCGGCGTTCGTTCTCACCGTTTTGCCTGAAATGCTTCGTGAATTCGCTGATTACCGTGTGTTGATGTTTGGTTGCTTGATGGTAATCATGATGATTTGGAAACCTCGCGGTTTGGTTCGTGTAACGCGAACAGGTTTTGCTACGAGAAAGGGAGCAGTTAAATGAGCCAAGAAAACATTCTAAAAGTAGAAAACTTGGTGATGCACTTTGGTGGTATTAAGGCGTTGAATGACGTGACCTTTGATATCAAGCGCGGCTCTGTTTCTGCTCTTATTGGTCCTAACGGTGCAGGTAAGACAACAGTATTTAACTGTCTTACGGGGTTCTATAAGGCAACTGGCGGTAGCATCATGCTAAATGCTGGGGGGAAAGAGACCAGTGTGGTGAAAGTGTTGGGCCAGAAATTTTCTGGGGCAGATTTTACCTCCCCAGCAAAATTGTATGAGCGTATCAAATACAAGATGTTTGGTGGCTCTCACTTAGTTAACCGTGCGGGCTTGGCGCGTACCTTCCAAAACATCCGCTTATTTAAAGAAATGTCGGTGGTTGAAAACCTGCTAGTGGCCCAGCATATGCGTGCCAATCGCAGCATGATTGCCGGGATTCTTAATACGCCAGGGTTTAAAAAATCTGAAGAAGAGGCCCTTCAGCGAGCTTTTTATTGGCTGGAAGTGGTGCACTTGACTGAGTTTGCTAACCGCTTGGCGGGTGAGTTGTCTTACGGCCAGCAGCGTCGTTTAGAAATTGCTCGTGCTATGTGTACCAATCCTGAGCTTATTTGCTTGGATGAGCCAGCAGCAGGTTTGAACCCTTCTGAGACGGAAGCCCTAGCGGCTATGATTCGAGTCCTTCGAGATGAGCATAATACGACTGTGCTGTTGATCGAGCATGATATGGGGATGGTAATGAATATCTCCGATTACATTGTGGTGTTGGATCATGGGGAAGTGATTGCAAAAGGCGGCCCAGATGATATCAAGTCGAATCCTAAGGTGATCGCGGCATATCTCGGTGCGGAAGAAGGTGAAGAGGTGACACTATGACAACCTTGTTAGAATTTAAGGATGTTGATGTCCACTACGGACCCATCCAAGCCTTGAAAAAGGTCAGTCTTGATGTGAAAGAGGGTGAGATTGCTACCATGATTGGCTCCAATGGTGCGGGTAAATCCACACTATTGATGTCGATTTTTGGACAGCCTCGTATTTCCAGTGGTCAGATCATTTATCGTGGTGAAGACATCTCTGATAAATCGGCTCACTACGTGGCATCCAATGGTTTGGCACAATCGCCAGAAGGTCGTCGTATCTTCCCTGGTATGTCCGTGGAGGAGAACCTGCTAATGGGGACGATTCCAATTGGTATGGAGCACTGTGACGAAGACATGCAGCGTATGTTTGAGTTATTTCCTCGTCTAAAAGAGCGCCGTAACCAACGGGCATCGACCATGTCCGGTGGTGAGCAGCAAATGTTGGCCATTGCGCGTGCTTTGATGAGCCGTCCTAAGTTATTGCTTCTAGATGAGCCAAGCTTAGGTTTGGCGCCTATCATTGTGAAACAGATTTTTAAAATCCTAGAGGATGTGGCCAGTACAGGAATGACCATTTTCTTGGTGGAGCAGAACGCCAACCATGCATTGAAGTTGGCCGATCGAGGTTATGTCATGGTGAACGGAGAGATTCGTCTTACGGGTACCGGTGAAGAACTCTTGGTGAACCCTGAGGTGCGCGAGGCGTATCTGGGTGGTCATTGATCATAATCCATGATTTAGGGTTAAAAAGCCGAGACGTGTCTCGGCTTTTTTGTGCATGGCGTTAGGCTCGGAATTGCTGTCCGGTCATTAAGTCGAGTACCTGTGAAGGCTTGCTTGCTTGGCCTAGGGGTTGATCAAAAATTGCATCAAGTTTATCGCTGAAGTAAGCGATCACTTTCTCTTTAGATATTGCTGGTTCGAGTCCGGCAGGGTTAGCAGAAGTAGAAACAATAGCCCCTTGATAGGCATGACAGAGCGCTTGAACGGGCTCGTGTTGACTGAGTCTGATGGCGACGCTAGGGTGCTGACCGCGAACCCAAGCAGGGGTGATTTGAGTGTCTGGCACAACCCAAGAGGTTGGACGTTCTGTCTTAGCAATAAGACGGGCAAACTGTTCAGCGGGCAACATATATTGCCAAGGTGTTAATTGGCTTTCATGACCCGTAATAAGGATTAGGCCCTTTTCCATTGGGCGAGACTTTAGGGTCAGAATTTGTTGAACTGCTTGCTCGTTAAAGGGGTCACAACCTAATCCCCATACGGCTTCAGTCGGGTAAGCAACTACGCCACCTTGGCGGATAATGTCAGCAATTTCGGAGGCGTTAGAAGAGATAAGCATATTGGGCTCCGTCAAAAAATATCTGCGGAGTGTAATGCTTTGGATGAAAAACGGCCATAGTTGTCTATGGCCGTGATTGAGAAATTAAGACAGTTTCTCGATTTTTTCTTTAAGCTCAGCCACTTTATTAGCAACAACACGCTCAAGATGATCCAATTCTTTGATTAGATCTTCTTTGGTTAGCTTGTCTTCGAACTCTTGGCCAAGTAGGCGGCCAAGTTCGTCTACAGCGCGCAGTACGACCAAAGATGGTTCGCTGACTTCGCGGTATTGTTGTAAGCCGCCATCAGCAAGTACGGTGCGAGTAGCGCGACCGAATTTGAATTTCTTGCTTTTTGGTAGCAATGAGCCTTTTTCACGACGGTAATAGATCTTCAAAACATCGAAACCACCTTCGTAACGCAGGGTGTATTTCTCGATATTTTCAAAACTGTTGATTCCCATCGACTCAAGAGTAGGGTACATGTGAAGGTCCTTGTGTATTTATGCCTAAATCAAAGGGTATTTTTAGGGGATCATTAGGATAAACGCAAGAGATTTTGTATAAAACTTCATCAAATTGCACAAAGCCCAACAGATTCTTCTGTTGGGCTTGCGTTAGGTCAATGGAAATAACGGGAAGGGTTAATCGTCCATATCTGCATTGTCTATGCCGAGCTCTTTGATCTTACGGGTGAGGGTATTGCGTCCCCAACCGAGTAGTAGAGAGGCATCCCGACGACGACCGGCTGTATGGGTGAGGGCGGTTTCGATCATGATGCGTTCAAACTTCGGCACCGCTTGTTCCAAGATGCCTTTTTGGCCGCTTGCTAAGGCACTGTCCACCCAGTTTTTCAGAGCATCTTCCCAAGAACCAAATGGGCGTTCGGATGGTGTGGTGTTCAACAGTTCTGGTGGTAAGTCCTCAATGAGTACTTCGCGGCCAGAAGCCATGACGATCAACCAGCGACAGGTATTTTCAAGCTGACGTACGTTACCAGGCCAATCTAATCGGCTTAGGTAGTTTTCAGTGTCCTTGGTTAGGATCTTTGGTTCTACTGCCAGTTCTTCTGCCGCTCGGCTTAGGAAATGTCGAGCTAATTTCGGGATGTCTTCACGGCGCTCCGCAAGTTTAGGCAAATGAATGCGGATGACATTTAGACGGTGAAATAAATCCTCACGGAAGGAGCCTTTTTCAACCAGACCTTCTAGGTTTTGGTGGGTGGCAGCAATGATACGTACATCTACTTTCACTGGGGTGTGGCCGCCCACGCGGTAGAATTCCCCGTCGGCTAATACTCGTAGCAAACGAGTTTGGGTTTCTGCTGGCATATCACCGATTTCGTCTAGGAAAAGCGTACCGCCATTTGCCTGTTCAAACCGTCCGCGGCGCTGGGTGTTGGCCCCTGTAAATGCGCCTTTTTCGTGACCAAACAGTTCTGACTCGATTAGGTCATGGGGGATGGCTGCCATGTTTAGGGCGATAAAGGGGTTAGCTGCTCGTGGACTATGGCGGTGCAGTGCTTGCGCTACCAGTTCCTTACCAGTACCTGATTCTCCGTTAATTAATACGGTGATATTGGAATTTGCTAAGCGACCGATGGCACGAAAGACTTCTTGCATGGCTGGGGCTTCGCCAATAATTTCTGTCTGTGCAAGGGGTTCAATGTCTTCGGTGGTTGCTTCTGGTTTAGACTTATTGTGGTGCAGGATTGCGCGCTTAATAAGGCTTACGGCTTCTTCCACATCAAAAGGCTTAGGTAGGTATTCGAAGGCACCTCCCTGATAGGACGCCACGGCACTCTCTAAATCTGAATGGGCCGTCATGATGATCACCGGGATATAAGGGTGATCTTCTTGCAATTTGTTGAGCAGAGTGAGGCCGTCCATGCCTGGCATACGAATATCACTGATGATGACAGTAGGTTGCTCTTTGCCGATCATGTTTGCTAGAGCATCGGCAGAGTCAAACAGGCGGCACTGAATGCCTTCTTGCTCGAGGGTTTTCTCTAGTACCCAGCGGATAGACCGATCATCATCTACGATCCAGACAGTTTCTTGTTGTGACATGTGTTCCTCCTAGCCTGCTACCGTTTTTTCGATCGGTATAAGGATATTAAATTCAGTGAGCTGTGGCTGACTTTTGCACTCTATTATTCCGTGGTGTTGGTGGACAACGGATTGCGCAATGGATAGACCAAGGCCTGTACCATCCGCGCGTCCACTTACCATTGGGTAGAAGAGTGTTTTCATAATGTTATCTGGGATACCAGGACCGTTATCCACAATGCTGATACGGCATACCAAGCGGTGACGTTTAGCGCCAATGGTGAATTGACGCAGGGTGCGAGTAGAGACGGTAATGTGCTTATCTTGGTTGTCTTCCTGGTTTAATAGGGCTTGCATAGCGTTACGCATGACATTTAGCACGGCTTGAATAAGCTGGGCTTCGTCACCGACTAAATCAGGAATGCTGGGGTCGTAATCGCGAGTTAAGGTGATTTGGCCTTCTGATTCGACAGAGATCAGTTGGTTAACGCGCTCGGTTACCCGGTGAATATTGAGTGGACGGTATTGGGGCAGTTGTCTTGGCCCCAGTAGACGATCAACAAGATCTCTAAGGCGGTCCGATTCTTCAATGATGACTTGGGTGTAGTCTTTAAGGCCTTCGTCGTTAAATACACGACTGATAAGTTGTGCTGCACCGCGAATGCCACCAAGAGGGTTTTTTATCTCATGGGCCAAACCGCGAATAAGTTCTTTGCTGGTCTGATGGTTGGCGATGAGCTCATCTTCTTGGGATATGCGCTTCATGCGATCTCGAGGATGGAGCTCTATCAGTAAACTATCCGTTAGATTCAGGGCACCCATGACAGGTGTCACGTTGTAATCGCAAAGTACCGTTTTGCCTGTGGTCAGGGTGATTTCCGCTTCACGTTTGGTAAAGGCATGTCCTGATTCTATTGCATTTAATAGGGCTTCACGGCTCTCGTTGTTTTCGAAAAAAGCGGCGGCCAGGTCCTGGCCATAGATTCTACGGCGGCTTACTTCCAGCATCATTTCTGCAGACGGATTAAGGTACTCAATACATAGCTCACGATTGAGCTGTAGTACGGCAGTGGATAAATGGTCTATCAGTAAACTGTACACTTTGAGTGTGCCTCTTTGTTATTTCGCCCGTAAGCTGATGTCTTCCAGGCCGAAGGTATTATGGGGGATCGGCTGGATTTCTATGTATTGCAAAATACGAACCAACATTGGGCGTTTTTAATGCCTTATGTTTTCTATGTTTTATAAGCAGTAAATGGTCTCGCGTGTTCTGTTTTGGTGCAACTATTTTGGGGTGCGTGAAATGGGGGCAAAAAAAAGCCCCAACTGAGGTCGGGGCTTTTCGATTAACTTAAGCGAGTATTAAACGCTGTAGTAAAGTTCGAACTCAACTGGGTGAGTTGTCATGTTTACGCGCTCAACTTCTTCAGACTTAAGAGCGATGTAAGCATCGATCATGTCGTCAGAGAATACGCCACCTTCTGTTAGGAAAGAGCGGTCATCGCTTAGGCACTGAAGCGCTTCTTCAAGGCTACCAGCAACTGTTGGGATCAATTTACCTTCTTCTGGTGGAAGATCGTAAAGGTCTTTGTCAGCAGCATCGCCAGGGTGGATCTTGTTCTTGATACCGTCGATACCAGCCATCAGCATTGCTGCGAAACATAGGTATGGGTTAGCGGTTGGATCCGCGAAACGTGCTTCGATACGCTTGCCTTTAGGAGACGCAACGTATGGGATACGGATAGAAGCTGAACGGTTACGTGCAGAGTAAGCAAGCATAACTGGCGCTTCGAAACCTGGTACAAGACGCTTGTAAGAGTTAGTAGAAGCGTTCGCGAAAGCGTTGATAGCTTTAGCGTGCTTGATGATACCGCCGATGTAGTAAAGGGCCATATCAGATAGACCAGCGTATTTGTCACCTGCGAATTGGTTTTCGCCGTCTTTCCAGAAAGACTGGTGAACGTGCATGCCAGAACCGTTATCACCAACGATCGGCTTAGGCATGAAAGTAGCTGTTTTACCGTATGCGTGAGCAACGTTGTGTACGCAGTACTTCATTACCTGAACTTCGTCAGCTTTCTTAACTAGAGTGTTGAATTTAACACCGATTTCGTTTTGACCAGCAGTCGCAACTTCGTGGTGGTGTACTTCAACTTCTTGGCCCATTGCTTCGATAGCAGAACACATTGCAGTACGGATTTCGTGGTGAGAATCCACTGGTGGTACTGGGAAGTAGCCGCCTTTAACGCGTGGACGGTGGCCTGTGTTGCCGCCTTCGAAAGACTTGTTAGAAGACCAAGCTGCTTCTTCAGAGTTGATTTGAACGCCACAGCCAGACATGTCTGCGTGCCATTTTACGTCGTCAAAGATGAAGAATTCTGGCTCAGGACCGAAGAATGCTGTGTCGCCTAGACCAGTAGACTTAAGGAATTCTTCCGCGCGAAGTGCAACAGAACGTGGGTCACGGTCGTAACCTTGCATTGTTGCAGGCTCGATGATGTTACAACGGATGATAACGGTTGCATCTTCTGTGAAAGGGTCAAGAAGAGAAGTGTCATCTTGTGGCATCATGATCATGTCAGACTCGTTGATACCTTTCCAACCAGCGATAGAAGAACCATCAAACATTTGACCTGTTTCGAAGAATTCTTCGTCTACGCTTGAGGCAGGAATGGTTACGTGCTGTTCTTTACCTTTGAAGTCTGTAAAGCGAAGGTCTGCCCACTTTACGTCGTGTTCAGCAATCAAACTAAGAGTCTTGTTTGACATAATGGTTCTCCAGTGTTGTTTATTCGAAATTGCTTTCGGAACTTATACTGCTTCAATATGAAGCGTAATTGCCGTAATTGAAAGCACAAGCTGTGCCAGAATTTTGGGCGTTGTTAAAAATCTAATAAATTCAAATATTTATATACGCGATTAGTTTTCGGCTTAATAAAACGCACAATAAAAAACCTAGGTAAATAAAAATGCGCTCACTATTGGTGCGCTAATTTGGTGCAGTGGTCCTTATTGGTGCATCTTTTTGGGGTTGGTTTCGTGTGGGATTCCTTTATACTGTGCGCCTTTTAAATCAGACTGTACGAAAAACACACACCTCATGAAATTCATCGTTAAATTTTTCCCTGAAATTACTATCAAAAGCCGCCCAGTCCGCAAGGCCTTTGTCAAACAGCTAAGACACAATATTCGTTTGGTGTTGCGTGAGCATGACGACAACGTGACAGTGGCGGGTAATTGGGACTTCATTGAGGTGTTGTCAGAACGTGATGACCAACGTGATGCCTTCACAGAGTCCTTATCAAACATTGCGGGTATTGCACACTTCCAATATGTGCGTGAGTTTCCCTTAACCGACCTTGATGGCATTGTGGCGGAAGCCGCTGCATCTTACGGTGACGTATTGAAAGATTCGGTGTTTGCGGTGCGTGTGAAACGTGTCGGCAAGCATGACTTCTCTTCAGTGGAAGCTGAGCGTCATGTGGGCGGGTGCCTTAAGGCCCAGTGTGGTGCCCTAGCAGTACGATTGAAAGATCCTGAAGTTTTGGTGCCTATCGATATTCGTGACGACCGTGTCTGGATCATCGAGCAGCGAGTGGAAGGCTTAGGTGGCTACCCTCTCGGTTCACAAGATTCTGTCTTGTCTCTCATTTCAGGTGGTTATGACTCCACGGTGAGTTCTTTCATGACCATGAGTCGTGGATTGAAGACACACTTTTGTTTCTTCAATCTAGGGGGAGATGCTCACGAAATAGGTGTGAAGCAGGTGTCTCACTTCTTGTGGAGCAAGTATGGCTCGAACCTTGGGGTTAAATTCATCACCATTCCATTTGAAGAAGTAGTGGGAGAGATTTTAAATAACGTTGATAACGCCGAAATGGGTGTAGTACTGAAGCGCATGATGTTGCGTGCCGCGTCACAGGTGATGGAAGGTGTCAGTGCGAAGGCTTTGGTGACAGGCGAGAGTATTGCTCAGGTCTCTAGTCAAACCTTGGTGAATTTAAAAGTGATTGATACTGTGACTGATGAGCTGGTATTACGTCCTTTGGTCACTAGCAATAAACAAGAAATCATTGATAAGGCCAAGGAAATCGGTACGGCTCCTTTTGCGGCCAGCATGCCAGAGTTCTGTGGTGTGATTTCTGTGAAGCCAACGACTCGGGCCAAAATGCACCGAGTGGAGCGTGAAGAAGGCAAGTTCGACTTTGATGTGCTGCAACGTGCGGTGGACACCGCGCGTGTTATGTCGATTCAGGATGTTATTAAAGACGTCGATCAGCAGTATCAAGGGGATGTGCCCGTCGTGCGCATGCCTGTTGGTGAGGAAGTGATCGTTGATATTCGCCATCCTGATGAAGCAGAGCGTAAGCCCGTTAAAGTGGCTGGTCGTCCTGTGGTGAATGTGCCTTTCTTTACTTTGGGGACAAAGTGGCCTGAATTGGATCAAGAGAAAGAATACTTACTTTATTGTGGCAAGGGTGTGATGAGCCGTATTCATGCGTCGCATCTTATGTCGAAAGGTTATAAAAACGTTGGGGTGTATTTACCTTAATATTGCGGGGCTCAGTCGATGGTTATTGGCTGAGTCCATGTCATATCCCCTTTTTAATAGCTTAAATGCGCTGATTTTATTTTGCCTTTTTTCGGGAACTTCATAGGAAGTTCATAAATATAAGGGTACAATTGCGCGAATTTTACCCCGAATGATGAATCTAGGCGGCAGTTAGCGTACCGAAGTCCCGCTTGCCGTGTTGCCTCATTCCATGTCGCTAAATGCAGAGAAATTTTAATGTCTATTGATATCAGTAAGTTACGTAACGTCGCCATCATCGCGCACGTTGACCATGGTAAAACAACGCTGGTTGACCAGCTTCTAAGTCAATCAGGTACACTGGACCGTAAAGAAATGGGTTCAGAACGTATCATGGACTCCAACGACCAAGAGAAAGAGCGTGGTATCACCATCCTAGCGAAAAACACCGCTATCAAATGGAATGATTACCGCATCAACATCGTGGACACCCCTGGGCACGCCGATTTCGGTGGTGAAGTAGAGCGTGTAATGTCGATGGTAGACTCTGTTTTGCTATTGGTTGATGCAGTAGACGGCCCGATGCCACAAACTCGTTTTGTAACGTCTAAAGCTTTTGAGCGTGGCCTTAAACCAATTCTTGTTATCAACAAAATTGACCGTCCAGGCTCTCGTCCAGATTGGGTTATGGATCAAGTATTTGATTTGTTTGACTCCCTTGGTGCGACGGAAGAGCAGCTAGACTTCCCTGTGATTTACGCATCGGCACTAAATGGTTTGGCGGGTGATGATCCTGAAGCGCTAGAAGACAGCATGGAACCACTTTACCAAATGATCGTGGACAACGTGCCGGCTCCTGAGGTTGATCCAGAAGCACCGTTCCAAATGCAGGTTTCTGCATTGGATTACGACAGCTACGTAGGGGTTATCGGTATCGGTCGAATCACCCGTGGTACCTTGTCTCCAAACCAACAAGTGATCGTTAAATCACGTGATGGCAAAGAGCGTAAAGGTAAAGTCCTAAATGTTAAGGGCTACCATGGTCTATCCCGTGTGGATACAGACAAAGCGTCTGCAGGTGACATCGTTTGTATTACTGGTATTGATGGTCTGAGTATCTCTGACACGCTATGTAACCCAGATTGCGTTGAAGCATTGCCAGCATTGACGGTTGATGAGCCAACTGTAAGCATGACTTTCATGGTTAATGACTCACCATTCGCTGGTAAAGAAGGTAAATTCGTTACCTCTCGAAACATCAAAGACCGTCTAGACCAAGAGTTGATCCACAACGTGGCACTACGTGTTGTTCAAGGTGATTCACCAGATAAATTCATCGTATCTGGTCGTGGTGAGCTGCACTTGTCTGTATTGATTGAAAACATGCGTCGTGAAGGCTTTGAGCTAGGTGTGTCTCGTCCTGAAGTAGTTCAGAAAGAGATCGATGGCATTATCCAAGAGCCATACGAGCAAGTTGTTATTGACGTTGAAGAGCAGCACCAAGGTTCCATCATGGAAGAGCTTGGTCTACGTAAAGCTGAGCTAACCAACATGGAGCCAGATGGCAAAGGCCGAGTGCGTCTTGAGTTCATCGTGCCTTCTCGTGGTTTGATCGGTTTCCGTGGCTTGTTCCTAACCTTGACGTCTGGTTCTGGTATCATGACAAGTGTCTTCGATCACTATGGTCCAGTGAAAGAAGGTGACATGTCAGGTCGCCAAAATGGCGTATTGATCAGTATGGTGAAAGGTAAAACCTTGTCATACGGTCTGTTTAACCTTCAAGAGCGTGGTCGCCTATTTAAAGGTCACGGTGAAGAAGTATACGAAGGCCAAATCATCGGTATTCACTCTCGTTCAAATGACCTAACGGTTAACCCAACGAAAGCGAAGCAGCTGACCAACGTACGTGCGTCTGGTACAGACGAAGCGTTGACTTTGACGCCACCTATTCGCCACACTCTTGAGCAGGCGTTAGAGTTCATCGAAGATGACGAACTGGTAGAAGTTACGCCAGAAAGCATTCGTCTTCGTAAGAAGCTTTTGACAGAGAACGAACGTAAACGTGCGAGCCGTTAATCTGTAATGAGCAGCAGCAAATAGACCGCAAGGTCTTGAGCGGAATAGAAGCGCCTTAGGGCGCTTTTATTTTGTCTGGTGATTGGAGAGCGGGTAAGGAGAGTTATGAAAGTACTGGTTCAGCGTTCCCTTGCAGCAAGTGTTAAGGTGGACGGAAAGGTAGTGGGTGCCATTGAACATGGGCAAATGGTGCTGGTCGGAATCGAGAAAGGTGATACTGAGGCTGACACCCAGCGCTTGGCAGATAAACTCTTAAAGTACCGAATGTTTAGCGATGAAGACGGTAAGATGAACCTGAATGTCCAGCAGGTCAACGGCGGTGTGTTACTGGTCTCTCAGTTTACCTTAGCTGCAGAGACTAAAAAGGGATTGCGTCCGGGCTTCTCGACGGCAGCCATTCCAGAAGAAGGCGAGCGCCTCTTTAATGACTTTGTCGCCAAGGTTAAGGCTCAATACCCCCATGTGGCAACAGGCCAATTTGGGGCAGACATGAAGGTCGAATTTACCAATGATGGGCCAGTCACCTTTATGTTGGAGTAATAAAAAAGCCAGTCACTGACTGGCTTTTTTTGATATTGCTTCATTCGACATTGCTTAGCTTAAGCTTGGCTTGCTTCGGTTTCTTCTTCGTCTTTTTCAACGGGGACGCTGCGCCCAGCGATTAGACCTATTTCAAACAGTAGCCACATTGGGATGGCAAGCAAGGTTTGAGAAAAAATGTCTGGCGGTGTGATCAACATGCCAATGACAAAACACCCTAGAAACACATAGGGTCGCTTCTTTGATAACGAGGCAACCGTGGTAACCCCTGCTTTGATCAATAGGTAAGTGGCGACTGGAATCTCGAATGTCACACCAAATGCGAAGAACAGCTTCAATACGAAGTTTAAATAGTTGTTGATGTCTGTCATGACTGCTACTTCCCCAGGTCCTACAGAGGTAAAGAAACCAAAGATTAGGGGCAGAACAACAAAGTAAGCGAAGGCCACGCCACAGTAAAACAGCAATACACTGGAAATGAGTAGTGGGATCGCAATGGTTTTTTCTTCTTTATACAGGGCTGGGGCGATAAACGACCAAGCCTGATAAAGGGTATAAGGGATACTGATTAGCACAGATAAAGCAAAGGTCAGCTTTAAGGGAGCCAAGAAGGGCGAGGCGACTTCTGTCGCAATCAAAGAGCTTCCCTCTGGGAGCAGCATACGTAGTGGTTCAGAGATAAACGAATACAGTTCATTGGCAAAGCTGTATAGGCCTGCAAACAGTATCAGAATCACTAAAACGGCTTTGAGTAAGCGGTTTCGCAACTCGATTAGATGAGCAACTAATGGTGCCTGAGAGTGTTCGTCTTGACTCATGAAAACAGTTCCAAATACGCTTATGCGCGAGTTTGAACGTCGTCAGCGGCTTGGCTTGATTGGCTCTTGGTAGCTGCAACGTTTTGCGGAGATGTTGATGATGGTGCTTCGCTGGTCTGTTTCGGTGTTGCAGGGGCTTCCGCTTGTTTTTGGAAGTCTGCTGTCTCGCGCAGGATACGATCGTTGGTTTCTTTGATGGAGCGTTGTAACTCCTCTTGATCCAACTGTGCGTTAATCTCACGCTGAACCGATTGTATGCTTCGGCGAATCTTGCGTACCCAAAGTCCTGCTGTCTTTGCCGCCATAGGTAGGCGTTCAGGCCCTAAAATAATTAGGCCTACGACAAAGACAACCAGTAGTTCAGAAAAGCCAATGTCGAACACAGATTAAGCGCTCTTGTCGTCTTTTTTGGATTCGCCTTCGATGACCTTTGCTTGGCTTTGGCCATCTTTATTCTGCTCTTCGTCGTTATTAACGGCTTCTTTAAAGCCTTTAACTGCGCCGCCAAGATCAGAGCCTAAGCTTTTGAGTTTCTTGGTGCCAAAGATCAATACAAGAATGGCTAAAACGATAAGTAGTTGCCAGATGCTGATGCCGCCCATGTGTGCTACTCCTACTTGGTGCGATTGGCTTTTTCTTCTAAGCCAGATAAGTTAAATCTGCGTGCTAGCTCATCTAGAATATCTTGAGGTTCCAAGTCTAGGTGAGACAGCATGACTAATGTATGGAACCAAAGGTCTGCGGTTTCGTAGATAACGTCTTGTTTGTCTCCAGAGATCACGGCATCTTTCGCTGCGATAATGGTTTCAACGCTTTCTTCTCCCACTTTCTCAAGTATTTTGTTCAGGCCTTTTGCATGGAGGCTAGCAACATAAGATGAGTCAGGGGATGCAGCTTTTCGTTCAGCTAACGTAGTGGCTAATTCAGCCAAAACATCGATTTTCATTATAGTCTCTCAATTGTTACGGTTTTAATACTAGCAGGTAAATACCGGCTATAAACAGTGCTAGGCTCAAAATATCTGCCTGAGCTAAATGCTCTAAGGCAATGCTGTCCGTCGTTAGCCATGCCGCTCCCAAGGATAGAATACCAAGCAGTTTGAAGGGTTGGTTTTTACGGGAGCGTTTCAGTTCCTTATGCAATTGCTGAATCGCTTTAGTTTGCTCTTGCATGCGTTCTTCTTGCTTCGCAACATGAGTCATGGTCGAGAATACAAGGTTTGGTATCTGCGGCAAATGTGCAGCCCAATCAGGGGCTTGTTTTTTCACCTCTTCGAACAGGCGGCGAGGACCCACTTGCTCACTCATCCAGCGCTCTAGGAAGGGTTTAGCCGTTACCCACAGGTCTAGATCTGGGTAAAGCTGGCGACCTAGGCCTTCAATGTTAAGTAGAGTCTTTTCGAGTAATACAAGCTGTGGCTGTACTTCCATGTTGAAGCGTCGTGCCGTCTGAAATAACCCCAGTAGAACTTGCCCGAAAGAAATGTCCTTTAGTGGCTTGGCGAACATGGGTTCACAGACACTGCGAATGGCGGATTCGAACGCATGGACAGGCGTGCCTTTGGGGACCCAGCCACTTTCTACGTGCAGCTCTGCCACCATGCGGTAATCACGCTTAAAAAAGGCCAGTAGGTTGCGGGCGAGGTAATTTTTGTCGGCATCGTCTAGGCTACCCATGATGGCGCAGTCGATGGCGATGTACTTTGGACTTTCTGGGTTCGAAGCGTCCACAAAAATATTGCCAGGGTGCATATCAGCATGGAAGAAGCTGTGGGAAAACACCTGGGTGAAGAAGATCTCCACGCCTCGCTCCGCGAGCACCTTCATATTGACGTTTTTTGCGTTTAGAGCGGCAATATCTGCCACAGGAATCCCAGAAATTCGCTCCATGACCATGACGTTGCGACGGCTATAGTCCCAGTAAATCTGCGGCACATAGAGGAGTTCAGAATCGGTGAAGTTGCGCTGAAGTAAGCCTGTGTTCGCTGCTTCTTTGGCAAGGTCCAGTTCGTCTAAGATGGTGTATTCGTAATCTGTCACCACTTCAACTGGACGCAGTCGGCGGCCATCAGCACTGATCTTGGCGACAAAATGAGCCAAGGTGTAAAGCAGGCCAATGTCTTGGCGGATCGTACGCTCGATCTTAGGACGGATGACCTTTACGACCACCTCTTCACCGGTTTTTAGGCGTGCGGTATGTACTTGCGCAATGGACGCTGAAGCCAGAGGTGTTTTATCAAATTGATCGAAAATGTCATCAACCGAGGCCCCTAGGTCTTTCTCAATGATCTTGGTGGCCAGCTCGCCAGAAAAAGGGGGGACTCGGTCTTGGAGGCGTGCTAATTCGTCCGCCACATCATCGGGTAAGAGATCCCTTCGGGTAGACAGAATTTGCCCGAACTTCACAAAGATAGGGCCTAGTGATTCCAGTGCTAAACGCAGACGCTCCCCGCGATTTTTAAGGGCGCGTTCTCGCCCCACCATAAGGAACAAACCTAGGGTGTATTTAACATACCAAGGCAGCAACTGAAGTGGGATGAAAACGTCTAGGCGATAGCGCAGGACCGTTAGAAAGATTCGAATAGAACGAGTAGCGCTTTTCCACATGGCTAGAATTTAAATCCTTTGTGCAATGCGACGATTCCGCCTGTCATGTTTTGGTAAGACACACGTTCAAAGCCAACGTCTTCCATCATGCCTTTTAGGGTTTCTTGGTCCGGATGCATGCGGATCGATTCCGCTAAGTAACGGTAACTTTCTGCGTCGTTCGCAATGATCTTGCCCATGAATGGCAGTAAGCGGAAAGAGTATTGGTCGTAGGCTTGGCTCAAGCATTCTGACTCTGGTTTAGAGAATTCTAGCACCAGCAATCGACCACCGGGTTTAAGTACTCGCTGCATTGAGGCTAAGGCTTTGGATTTATCGGTGACGTTACGCAAGCCAAATGCAATGGTGATACAGTCAAAGGTGTTATCAGGGAAAGGAAGCTCTTCTGCGTTTGCTTGTACGCACTGAACGTTGCCTACAATTCCACGATTGGCCAACTTGTCACGACCCACTTTGAGCATGGAGTCATTGATGTCCGCCAAGATAACTTGCCCATCTTTACCTACCAAGCGAGAGAACTTCATGGTTAGGTCGCCAGTGCCGCCAGCGATATCTAGCACTTTGTGGCCTGCGCGAACGCCCGATTGGCTAATGGTATGGCGTTTCCAGAGGCGGTGTACGCCCCCGGACATGAGGTCATTCATGATGTCGTATTTGGCTGCTACGGAATGAAATACTTCCGCGACAGCATCAACTTTTTTGTCCGTCGGAATCTCTTTGAAACCGAAGTGGGTGGTGTTTTGATCGTCTTGCATAAAATCTGTTCCTGTACACCTAGTAGGGCGATGACACGGACGGTCATGTTTGAAATTGTCTAGTATTGTAACCGCGACTCATGCAGGGTTGCACGATAAAGCATGCTAATTATCTCGAATAACCCTATTTCGTCCATTTCCTTTGGCTTGATAAAGGTTTTTGTCAGCGCGAGAAAAGAGCTCTTCGTGACTTTCCTTTCCATTAAATAGGCTTAGACCAATGGACATAGTGATGGAAACGGGGTCGCCACTCATGTTGAAAGGCGTGGCTTCAATAGCAGTGCGGATCTTTTCACAGACGTCTTGAGCGTACTCTAGGTGTGTAGCCGGGAATAGGATGACGAATTCCTCACCGCCGTAACGAAACAGTAGATGCTCTTTACCCAAGGCATTTTGCATCTGACGGGGGACGAGTTTGAGAACACGGTCTCCGGCTAGATGCCCCCAAGTATCGTTGATGGATTTAAAGTGGTCGATATCGCAGATGGCCATGCAAAGGGGCTGTTGGTTTTTCACAGAAGACGTTAACAGCGGGAAAATAGCTTCTTGATAAGCACTGCGATTGGGGAGGCCTGTGAGTGCATCGGACATGGCTTGGGCGATTTTTTGCTGCATGTCGTTGCGTAAGTTGGAGGCGTCCTTTTCCATGCGATTGACTTTGCTTTTCAACATGGAGATGGATTGCGCGGCGCTTTTTTCTTGCTCCGCCATCTGTGCCTGATAGCGCTCCATGGTTTGAGATATGGTGCTCATTCGGCTATTAATCAAAGATTTTAGGGATTCGAGGTTGGTCGCATTTCTAACGTCTATGTGGGTGTCTTCGACGTGCTGTTGTAGCTCGTCATTGAAACTTTTGCGGTTATTACTGATATTTCGCTGAACTTTGTAGTTACTAACAATAGAGGCGTTAATGCTGGCCAATTGCTTGTTCAGCTGGCTTAAATAGCTAGTGAGGTCTTCTTGGGTTTTGCCCACTGCCACCATAATGAGGTTAATTACTTCATCCAGCAGGCCTGGTAGCTGGTTTAAGTCATTGTTGCCGGTTAGGGCCTGTTTAAGATCTAAAATTTGCTCTTCGTAGTTCTCGGGTAGGGCAATGTTTGTCAGCAAACCCGCTAGGGTGTGACTGACATGGGCCATGATTTCAGTGCCCGTCGTATTGGGATTAGGGGCTTTGCGTTGGCTGAATAGGCGCTTAATGAGAGATTGTTTGCGCTCTTCTCTTGGCGTGGCCAGAGTCTTTTGTACTAATGAAATGGTTTTGGTCAGCAGCTCGGGCCATTTGGTTATGGATTGCCAATGGCTACGGATGGCGGATTCAAGTTCTTTCTTATCAAACAGGGGAACCTGCCGATCAGGGTATTCATCCAAGGTGTCAATTAAATCCAGCAGTGCGCCACGAAACGCTTGGGCTCGAGCCAGCCTGTCTTCATCGAATTTAAGAACAAAAGGGTCGAGGGATTGAAGTGTTTTTTGGACGACCTTGGGGTCATTGGTCTTCGCAATATCCGTGCGAACAGACTGGAGGGCTATGTCCAGCTCTGGATCGTTTCCCTCAGCCAGTATGCTGGTTCGGGAAATGGCTTTTCGTAGTGCTTCTACTAGCTTATCCTGAGCTGGATCCATAGATGTATCCTAAGTTTTTATTTTGCTTGGCGCTCTTTTTCGATTAAAAAGTCGACCACTGAGTAAATGTTATTATTCCCGCCTGCTGTTGCTGCTGTCACTAGGTATTTACCATTTACTACAATTCCTGGTACGCCTCGTGCACCGTAACCACGGATTTTAGAATCCGCTTGTGACAGACGGCTATTCACAGCAAACGAATCATATTGCTTACGGAACTCGTCTTCAGACACGCCATATTGAGTGAAAAATTCCGCTAGGTCATCTTCGCTGTTTAGGCGTTTACGATCTTGGTGGATCGCATTAAACATGTCACTGTGAATCTTGTCTTCAATGCCTAATAGATCGGCAACGTGGAAAGCCTTGGCATGGGCTAGCCAGTTACGACCAAATACGGCTGGCAAGAATTTGAACTCCACATCTGCTGGAAGCTCTTTTTTCCAAGCTTGAGTGTAGGGTTCAAGAGCGTAACAGTGTGGGCATCCGTACCAAAAAATTTCTACCACTTCTATTTTGTCAAGGTTAGTCGTACGAACAGGTGTTTTGATGGTCGTATAGCCATTTCCATCACTGTAATCTTGTGCCCAAGCGCTTGCAAACGGCAACATAAAAACAAGGAATAATGCTGAGATCAGCTTTTTCATGAAGTGCTCCTAGAATAAGACATGTTAATAGCATCCAAGTGCTATGGATGGTATTAGGATGCTAGTTAAATCAAAAAGTTCGTTTATTCCAGCAAGTTTATTTGACTATGACAACATAAATCCCGTGATAAATTGGTTTTTATAAGCAGACTGTTTATTTAGGCACCTAGTATAGCCCCTGATTTTTAGATCGCCGTACTTAAAAGATCGACCGTGTCGAATAAGTTGCATGTTGATTTGGTTTCTAACTGATATAAGGCGATCTTTTCTGGCATAAAAGTGGTTCGTTTTCTGTTATGCTTACCACTATGAAAAGGGCACGGCCTGATGATGCAGTAAGTGAAAGAGGCTTGCATTATATACAACTGTGCAAACAGCGATAACGCTATACAATTCTCCATTGACTGATATCAATCTATGACGCCATTTGACTCAATTTTCCAATCAGCCTATTACATCAAAAGTGCTGAGAAACTCTCCCAATGTCCTTTAGATCAAGGGCTAGAGGTGGCATTTGCTGGGCGTTCTAATGCTGGTAAATCTACCGCATTGAATACCTTATCAGGGCAGCGCAAGCTTGCGCGTACGTCTAAAACGCCTGGGCGTACTCAGTTGATCAACAGCTTCGGCACCAACGTTGATGATCGTAGATTGGTTGACTTGCCGGGGTACGGTTTTGCCAAAGTGCCGGTTGCCATGAAGCAAAACTGGCAAGCCCATATGCAGGATTACCTGATGAATCGCCGCTCATTAGTGGGTGTGGTGTTGGTCATGGACATTCGCCATCCCCTTAAAGAGTTTGATGAAATGATGCTAGAGTGGGCGGCAGGCAACGGTGTGAAGGTTCACGCATTGCTCACTAAATCTGATAAGTTAAAACGTGGGCCAGCGAAATCCACCATGTTGAAGGTGAAGAAAGAAATGGCCGCCCGTGGCGTTGAAGCCTCTGCACAGATGTTTTCAGGCTTGAACGGCGAAGGGGTGGATGAGCTGCGCTTCAAATTAGCTGAATGGCTAGAACTTGAACGCCCAGACGAGATTCCAGTGAATCTTTAGTCGTTACTAAGATTTAAAAAGCTCGATGATGTGAATGACATCATCGGGCTTTTTCATTGGTGGCGGTGTTACTGTGGGCGCATGTATTGCTCAAGGAAGGTGTCGAAGTCGACCTCATCACTGGCTTCAATCTGAGCTTGTTCTTCGATAGACGTGGTCGCCCAGTCTTCAAATTTGGCAATCAAAGCGTCTGAAAGGGGTTGTGCTAACCAGCCTTGTTGCTGCTGTTTGCCTGCCTCTAGCATGGCCTCTTGGTAGCTGCCTTGTGTCTTGCATTGCTCAATCAGTTTGGCTGCCGGCAAAGTGTCTGGCTGAGTGAGTTTAGCTTGCTGCATAGCGACACTTTCAACATAAGCTTGGTTGCCTGTTTGCTTTGTTAGAAAATTAGCGATCTCTTGCATGTGTGCTAGGACTTCATTCGCCTTCTCGCGCAAGGCAACCGGGCCAAAACCAAACTCAAACTCTGCGTCCAACTCTCGTCCATGGGTAGCTATCTCTTGCTGAGCTTTACGTAAGTGCTGGCATTCTTCCATGCCCAGTTTCTCATCTCCATGAAGCATGCAGCACATTAAGAAAGTGTCTAAGAAATATAGGGTTTCTGGATTCATGCCAATCGGCGAGCTTGGATCCAAGTCCATGATGCGTACCTCAATGTACTCAACGCCTCGCTGTTGCAGGGCCGCACTGGGGTGTTCCCCGGATTGAGTGACGCGCTTAGGACGAATATCACTATAGTATTCGTTTTCGATTTGCAGAATGTTATGGCTAAGCTGCTTGTAGGTATCATCTACCTTGACCCCAAGGTTTTGGTAGGCCGGGTAAGGGGTACGCAAGGCACCTTTAATGGTATCTATATAAGTACTGACATCGTTGTAGCAAACAAACAAACCGTCTTGAGCTTTGTTTTGATAGCCAATGTTGCTCATGCGTAATGATGTGGCATTTTGTCCTGCCCAAGTTCGCTCTCCAAGTTCACTGAGCTTGTCCGGCTTAGCCGGTAGAAAGCTGGTGTCGATTGCGGGAGATGCACCAAATAGTAGGGACAGAATCCAAGATTTACGGCGGAAGTTACGAATCAGAGCAAAGTATTGTTCTGACTTGAATGCCTGCAATGCAGCGGAAGTCGAAATATCGACCTTGTGAAAATCCGCTAGGAAAACCCAAAAGTCATCGCTGAATGAGAAGTTATAATGCATGCCTGCAATGCATTGCATGATGCGGCCATAGCGATTGGATAAGCCTTCACGGTAAACACGCTTGAGCTTACCTGAGTTGGATTCCCCAAAGTAGGCGATAGGCACTTCAGCATTACTTTCCAGCGCGCAGGGCATGCTGCCTGGCCATAAACACTCATCCATATCGTCTAATACGCGGTTGGTGTAAGCGTGAATCTCGCTCAGTTCATCAATAACTCCTTCAACAGAGCTGTGCACACCGGTGATGAACTCCATCAGAGCTTCGGAATAATCCGTGGTAATGGACGGGTGCGTTAAAGCTGAGCCCAAAGCTTTAGGGTGCGCAGCCTGAGAGATACGGCCATCTTTGCGAGAAACGCGCAGGGCTTCACGCTCTACGCCTCGATGGAAAGTAATTGCGGACTGGCTGTCACGTGTTGCCATAAATTGGTCTAGTGTTGCCAGTGCATCCTGTAATTTGGTCAAGGATTGTTTTCCTAAAATAAAATGTAAAGATTAACCGGATTGTACTCGGCCTTTGTTTGTGGCGGCAAGAAAAGCACTAAACGCTTGCGCAAAGATTACAGAATTGGCCCTGTATGGCATCATAGGCCATGGAATAAAATGCTGATTTTACATTTAGGGCTGCTTCATGAAATTAAAACCAATTGTTCTCCTAGGTATGCTGGTCATCTTGGCAATAGTGGGAACTTTATTAGCCATGCAAAAAACGTCCAATTCCGGCGCGACCCCGGGTAAGCTTGGAGGTGATTTTACGTTACAAGATAATACGGGAACCGTGTCCTTAAGTGACTTCGACGGTAAGCTGAAGTTGTTGTTTTTTGGCTATACCCACTGTCCTGATGTGTGCCCACTGACCATGGCTAATGTGAAAGTGGCCCTAAAACAACTACCTGAGGATGTACGGGGGCAAGTACAAACGGTATTTGTCAGTGTGGATCCAGAACGTGACACCCCTGATCATCTTAATCAATACGTTAGTTTCTTTGACCCTAACTTTGTTGGCTTGACCGGTACGAAAGAGCAAATCGACCAAGTGGTTCGCCAATATGGTGCCTTTTACCGAATCGAAAAGGGCGATGATACGGAAGCTAACTACACCGTCAGCCACAGTGCTCGTGTTTACTTGATCGGCAAAGACAACGAGATCAAGCAATACCTCTACCACGATTCCAAGTCAGAAGAGATCGCTGAAGCGATTCAAAAGCAACTGGCGTCAAACTAACGGACCAGTTGTTTGATGTAAAAAGCAAAAACAAAAAAAGCGGCTCACATAGGGCCGCTTTTTTATTATGCGTGTGGCGTTTACAAACGCATTTCAATACCTGCGGCTTGCATGGTCTCTTTAGCTTCTTGAATGGAGTATTCGCCAAAGTGGAAAATGCTCGCAGCCAAGACAGCGTCAGCTTTGCCTTCAGTGACACCGTCAACCAAGTGCTGTAGGTTACCTACGCCGCCAGAGGCGATCACCGGCACGTGTACCGCTTCGCTGATGGCGCGAGTGACGCCAAGGTCAAAGCCATTTTTAGTGCCGTCTCTGTCCATGCTGGTTAGCAAGATCTCGCCAGCGCCGTAGTCCACCATTTTCTTCGCCCATTCGACGGCGTCTAGCCCGGTTGGTTTACGGCCACCATGGGTGAAAATTTCCCATTTGTCTGGTTCCCCTTCGGCACTGACTTTTTTCGCATCAATGGCAACAACGATGCACTGGGAGCCAAAACGCTCAGCGGCTTCGCGCACAAAGTCCGGATTAAATACCGCTGCAGTGTTGATCCCTACTTTGTCAGCACCAGCGTTTAACATACGACGGATGTCGTCACAGGTGCGGATGCCTCCACCGACTGTTAGGGGGATGAAAACCTCTGCAGCAATAGCTTCTACCATGTGAACCGTGGTTTCTCGGTCATCAGAGCTGGCGGTAATGTCTAAGAAGGTGATCTCGTCCGCACCTTGCTCGTTGTAGCGTTTTGCTACTTCAACTGGATCGCCCGCATCACGGATGTCGACGAACTGAACACCTTTTACAACGCGGCCATTGTCCACGTCTAGGCACGGAATAATACGTTTAGCTAATCCCATTTTACTTTCCTATGCAGTGGACTAAGGCTTGCCATCCCAATGGATGAAGTTTTTGTAAAGTTGCAAACCGTCTTTGTGGCTTTTCTCTGGGTGGAACTGTACGGCGAAGACGTTATCCCTTGCCAGTGCCACACAGAAGTCGTGGCCATAGTTGCAGGTTCCGGCGACTTCTTCTTGATGGCCAGCCACCACATAGAAGCTGTGAACAAAGTAGAAACGGGCGCCGTCTTCAATGTCTTGCCAAAGAGGGTGCTTGATGGTTTGTGTCACTTGGTTCCAGCCCATGTGCGGAACTTTGAGCTTAGTGCCATCCACATCTTTATGGTTTTCACCGAAGAACAGGGCATTGCCGTCGAAGTGGTTCAAACAGTCCACGCCGCCGTTTTCTTCGCTGTGTGCCATTAATGATTGAATGCCAACACAGATGGCAAGAAAAGGCTTTTCTGCCATGGCTTTGCGAATGGAAGGCACTAGGCCTTGCTTGTGCATTTCGCCAACGCAATCACGAATGGCGCCCACACCTGGTAACAAAACACGGTCAGCATTGTCGATCACAGCAGGGTCACTGGTGACTATGATTTGGGTGTTGTCATCCGCCACATGTTCAAGGGCTTTGGCAACAGAGTGTAGATTGCCCATGCCATAATCGATGACTGCAACAGTAGATTTTGCATTACTCATAAACGCTTGGTCCTATTACAAGGAGACTTGATTACAAACAGCCTTTTGTCGATGGCATTTGCCCTGCCATGCGCTCATCCACTTCCAGTGCCATACGAAGGGCACGGCCGAAGGCTTTGAAAATTGTTTCGGCTTGGTGGTGGGTGTTCTTACCGCGCAGGTTGTCTAAGTGTAAAGTTACCTTCGCATGATTGATAAAACCGTGGAAAAACTCTGAAAATAAATCGACATCAAAGCCGCCCACTGATGCTCGTGTGAAAGGTACGTGCATCTCAAGTCCAGGGCGACCAGAGAAGTCGATAACAACACGAGAAAGGGCTTCGTCTAGTGGCACATAGGCGTGGCCGTAACGGCGAATACCTTTCTTGTCGCCTACGGCTTTTTCGAACGCTTGCCCTAAGGTAATCCCTAAGTCTTCAACCGTGTGATGCGCGTCTATGTGTAAGTCGCCAACCGCATGAATATCAAGGTCTATCAAGCCATGGCGGGCGACTTGATCTAGCATGTGGTCAAGAAAAGGAACACCAGTTTCGCAGTTAAATTTGCCTGTGCCATCTAGGTTCACAGTTACTTTAATTTGCGTCTCAAGCGTGTTGCGCTCAACAGTTGCAATCCGGTTGGACATGGAAGGGACTCTCCGCTTTTTTGAATCAGGCTTTCACCCAGAAAAATAGAATTTGAACGTTATTATAAAGCGTGGCGCGCTTCGCTTCTATGGTTTTCCGTGCAGTTTACATGGATCGAAAAAAACCATAGAGGTGCTATCATGGGACGAAGGTCAAACACACTTCTTTTGAAAGGTTGGAATGGATATGGTTTGGGTAAAACGCTTAGGAATGCTTTTAGCAGCGTTAATTGTTTTGTTGGCTCTCGCAGTAGCGTACGTAGTTATGTTTGTGGATCCTAATCAGTTCAAAGGTGAGCTACAGCAAGTTGCTAAAGAAAAAGCGAACGTGACCCTGCGCATGGATGGCGACATCAGCTGGTCATTCTTCCCAAGGTTTGGCTTGAGTTTAGAAGATATAGGTTTGGCCCTAGGCTCTGAACCTGAGTTGTTGAGCTTTTCCAAAGCGGAGTTTGGTGTGGCGGTTATGCCCTTATTTCAGCGTCGTATCGAAGTAGACAATGTGCGCTTGGAGGACCTCAAGGCCGATTTACGTGTCGATGAGCAAGGTCAGGCAAACTGGCAGGTAGAAGCCTCTGGGGCACCGGCTGGTGAGGCACCAGCCTCCACATCGAATGACACGGCTACTGGCAGTACTGACACTGAGTCAGGAGAGACGGAGTCTGGTTTTACCCTTCCTGAGATCGCATTGGATGAATTGTCCATTGTGAACGCCCAAATTAATTACCAAGACGCCAGTGCCAACATGAAAGCCAATATGGTCTCGAATGTCACCTTTACGGATGTGAGACTCGACCAGGCTTGGCCCATGCGTATGGATGCCACTATTACTCAATCTGCGCTGGATGGCTCCAATCCTTTGACGGCTGAAATAGACTTCGGTGCTAACTTTACCTTGTTTGCCGAGCGCCAAGCGGTTTCCTTCGAAAACATTGCCCTGAATAGCAAGATCACAGGCGATAGCCTGCCAGTGTCACCTTTGGACAGTCGCCTGAATATTTCTCAGTTGGACTTTGATATCCCCCAAGAAAACGCCGTCATCGATGGGTTGGCATTGCAGACACTTGGCATGAACCTAACCGCACAGGTGCGAGCTTTCCAAGTATTGTCCGACCCCGAGTTTTCCATTGTGACGGATATTGCTGAGTTCTCACCCAAAGAAGTGCTGAACAAATTGGATATTGCTTTACCGGAAATAGCTGATGACAGTGTGCTGCAGTCAGCTTCTTTGAGTGTGGCAGCACAGGGCTCCTTGGAGCGCATCACTGCCCAGCCTATTTCCATTAAGCTAGATGAAACAACCCTTGAGGCCAATGCACTCGTGAATCTTGCGCCTTTAAGTTGGGACATTACCTTGGCGGGGGCGAATCTGGATCTAGATCGCTATTTGCCACCACCAGTGGAAGAAGAGGAAGTGGCTGCGACGCCTACCTCAGAAGAGCAAGCAGCTGAGGCCGTTGGAGATTTGATTCCAGTGGAACTTGTGAGGTCTCTAAATGGCCATCTTGGCCTAGCGTTTGATACCTTAAAAGTGAAAAACCTAAACATCGATCGTATAGAGCTTGATTCCACACAAGCCAATGGCAAAGTTTCCATCGCACCCGCACAAGTAAACTTGTACGACGGCTCGGCGGCAGTTAATGCTGAGCTAGATGCCACAGGAGCGACGCCTAAGATCAAGGTATCTCCAAAGATAGATGGCGTGCAAATACAGCCTTTATTACAGGACTTTATGGACCTTGATAAGATTGCCGGTGCTACTTATCTGAATGGTGATATCACGACCTCTGGCAACCAAGTGGACGCTTTTATGGCAAACCTAAATGGCGACTTGCTGGTGACCATCGAAAAAGGCGCTCTAGTCGGGATGAATCTAACGAAGAGTGTTTGTGAGGGCATCGCTGCCTCTCGCTCTCGCCAGCTAAACGCCAGTGCCTACAGCAATGATACTCCATTTGAAACTATGAAGTTTCCTGCCAAAATCGTTAACGGTAAGGTGTCGACCCCAGGTTTAAAAATCTCAGCAGCGGGGTTGAGTGTTACCGGTGATGGCGTTGTTTCCTTACCTGATAGCAGCTTGGACTACCGCACCAACGTAGCCGTCTCAGGAAGCCAACTTGATGAAAGTTGTGCGGTTAAGGACTATGTTTCTAATCTTGCTTTCCCGATTGTTTGTAAAGGCAAATTCTCAGATGATCCGGCAGGCTTATGTCGACCTGACTTAGGGGGATTTGCTAACATCTTTGCAGACATGGCTAAGGCGGAGTTGAATACTAAACTAGCCGAAGAAAAGGCCCGTGCTGCCGCCAAATTAGCGGAAGAAAAAGCGCGTGTTGAAGCCAAAATTGAAGCAGAAAAAGCACGTCTAAAAGCTGAGCTGGAAGCCAAAAAAGAGGCTGAAGAAGAAGCCTTAAAAGAGAAGCTAAAGGGCAAGCTCAAAGACCTGTTTTAGTAACCATATAGACGACCTTAATGACCCCAAAAGAACACTTCGCGTCCCGTGTGCTGGCTTGGTTTGACCAGCACGGGCGCAAGCACCTTCCCTGGCAACAGAACAAAACCCCTTACCGAGTGTGGATCTCTGAAATCATGCTGCAGCAAACTCAGGTAATGACGGTGATCCCTTATTACGAACGCTTTATGGCGCGTTTTCCCGATGTGTTTGCCTTAGCTGATGCTCCCCAAGATGATGTCTTGGCCCACTGGAGCGGCTTGGGCTACTACGCTCGCGCACGTAACATGCACAAGGCGGCACAGGTGTTGGTGAATGACTGGAATGGGGAGTTTCCGGCAAGCCAAGAGGGCGTGTGTGAGCTACCCGGTATTGGTCGCTCCACCGCTGCTGCGATTTTATCCATTTCTCGTGGCGAGCCATTGGCCATATTAGATGGTAACGTAAAGCGAGTATTGGGGCGCTTTCATGCAGTGCCTACTTGGCCCGGTGAACGTAAAACCGAAGCGGCAATGTGGCAGTTGGCAGAAAGCTACACGCCTACGGATAGAGCAGGGGACTACACCCAAGCCATGATGGATCTAGGAGCAACCCTCTGTACCCGTTCCAAGCCTAGTTGCGAACGTTGCCCTGTGCAGGATGATTGTGACGCCTTAGCCTCAGGGGCCCCCACAGACTTCCCCAAGTCAAAGCCCAAGAAACCAGCCAAACCGGTGCGAGCCACACAAATGCTTGTGCTATTAGACACGCATCAGGAGACGCCACAGGTATTGCTGGAGAAGCGTCCTGCCACTGGGATTTGGGGCGGATTATGGAGCTTACCTGAGTTATCTCTTGAAGATGACCTAGTGCAACTGACCGAGCAACGTTTACCGGTTCAGGTGCAGTCCGTCACAAGCTTGTCATCTTTCCGTCATACCTTTAGTCATTACCATTTAGACATTGTGCCCTATCAACTGGACGTGAAGGCGACACAAGCGGTGAGTGAAGAGCAAAAGTATCAATGGTTCTCCTTAGAGCACGCCTATGAGCTTGGTTTGCCCGCCCCAGTGCGTACTATTTTAGAAAGTGCCCAGGGTCAAAGTGGTACCCAAACCCTATTGGAACTCTAACCTGCCAATTTGAGAGCGCAATGATTTGGACTCTATTTAAAACATTCTTTTTATTAGGCTGTACAAGTTTCGGAGGCCCCGCAGCGCACCTGGGGTATTTTCGGCAGCATTTTGTGGAACGCTTAAAGTGGGTGGATGAAGCCCAATATGCCCAATGGATTGCCATAAGCCAAGTGATGCCTGGACCTGGTTCGAGTCAAGTGGGCTTTGCCATTGGTCATCACCAAGCCGGTATAATGGGAGGGGTGGCGGCATTTGTTGGTTTCACCTTGCCATCTGTGATCTTGATGTGCCTGTTTGCCATGTTTGGGGCGCTGTTTGTTGAGGCCCAGTGGTTTGGCAACGTGGTGTCAGCCCTGAAGTTGATGGCTGTTGTGATCGTGGCGGATGCCGCAATAGGCATGTACCGTTCATTCTGCACCTCATGGCCGCTAAAAATAGCAGCCTTGTTTGGTGGTGCCTTTGTGTTGGTTTGGCCGTTTGGCTTGGCTGGCCTGTATCTTGTTTTGGCCGCCGTGTTGCTCGGTGCGTTATTACCGTCTTCCCAAAGAGCACCATTAGAGGCTCAGACCGCGACCTCTTTAAAACCTGCAAACCTGTTATTGCTCTTGTTTTTTGCTTTGTTGGGGCTCAGCACATTGGTTAAAGATAATGGTGTATTGGGAATGATGGCGGAGTTCTACCAGTCAGGCAGTTTTGTCTTTGGTGGTGGTCATGTGGTGTTGCCACTCATTAATGAGTTTGTCTCCAGTGATGTGTCTACCTCCCAAGTATTAACGGGCTACGCGGCAGCCCAAGCCGTGCCCGGCCCCATGTTTACCATTGCCACGTATTTAGGTGCGATCTCTGCGCCAGCAGGTCAAAGTATCCTTTGGGCACTTACGGCGACTTTGGCCATCTTTTTGCCAGGGCTTTTGTTGATGTTAGTAGGGCAATCCTACTGGCGGTTCTTTTCCCGCTACCCCCGAGCCCTGAATGCCATTAAGTATGTTAACGCAGCGGTAGTGGGGTTATTGGTGGCAACCTTGGTGTTTCCCATTATCCCTGCCAGTGTGACGGCCTATTGGCAAATACCAGTGGTGGGAGTTGCTTTTGTTTGGCTGCAGCGTTTTAAACCGGCCATATGGCAAGTGATTTCGGTGTTCTTGGTGGGGGCTATTACAGCATCTCTTGTTTAATTGGGTTTCGGTAACGCTTGAAGAATCACAAATCATCGCCATAAACAATGAATCATGATGTTTAGCGAAAGAGGCTCACATGCCGAATACAGTATTTTGTAAAAAGTTTCAGAAAGAAATGGAAGGTCTAGAACGGGCTCCTCTACCTGGTGCAAAAGGCCAAGAAATATTGGCCAATGTATCAAAACAGGCTTGGTTAGAGTGGCAAGCACTTCAAACCATGATTATTAATGAAAAGCATCTCAACCTGATGCAGCCTGATACCCGTAAATATCTAATGGAGCAGATGGATAAGTTTTTTAATAACGAGCCAACGGATCGATTACAAGGGTATGTGGATCCAAATGATATCCAAGAGCTTTAAATCTCTCTGAGTTTAAAAAACAAAAAAGCCCTGCTGGGAAAGCAGGGCTTTTTTATGTTTTAACGAGGGTGTTATTGGGTCACAAAGCTAGAAAATAAAACGTCCACCACAGGCTCTGTGCCGGTTTCGTCTTTCAGCGCGTTATTGACGGCGACTTTAGCCTCTTCTCGAGTTTGTTCTCGAGCAATCGCTCCTGTGACTTGTTCTTTGGTGCGGGAGCTTAGGAACATTACTATAGCGTCTCGTACTAACGGCATGTTGGCTAGAATGGCGCCTTCTCGGGCGGTATCAGATCGCAAGCTAATCTTGGTTTTGATGTAAGACAGGCGAGATCCTGTTGCCGCGTAATTTACGATGAAGTCAGGGGTGAGCTCAATATAAGTAGGCGCTGCAATCGCTGGTTCATCTTCTGCCAAGGCAGGTGTTAGGGCACTTGCAATAATAACCATTAAAGCAGCGAAAAAATGCTTTTTCCCTAATAGCAAATCGAACGTCATGTTTACTCTCTCGAAATCGTATCGTTACTCGGTATACTACCTGTCATTGCAAACAGTTGTCAGTAGTGTATCGCACTTTATGTGGTTTCTATTGTCTAGCTAAAAACTGGATATTAGTTTAACTCGTTTTAAGGAAAGTTCCTGCATGCTATCTTTTTTAACCCCTCGTCGTTTTCACGGATTGGTCGCAATTGCCGCATTTGGATTATTGGGTGTGGCTTTTTATATGGAATATCAAATGGGGCTTGAACCATGTCCTTTATGTATGTTCCAGCGCATCATGTTTTTTATGATTGGTGTGTTTGCGCTTATTTCGGCGGTTCGGGGCAAAATTTCTTGGCACCGTAAAATGGCGTGGCCGATTATCTTATTCTCTGTTTTGGGTGCGGCGTTAGCGGTTCGTCATTTGTATTTGCAGAATCTTCCAGCGGATGAATTACCCGCATGCTTGCCGGGATTGAGCTATATGTTTGAGGTCTTTCCATGGCAAGAAATCCTGCAAGCCATGATTATGGGGACTGGAGAATGTGGCGATGTGGTTTGGACCTTTTTAGGTTTAAGTATTCCTGGTTGGACCTTAGTTGCCTTCGTTGCCATGGGCGCTGTGAATTTAGGTATTGCGCTAAAAGCAAAATAATCTCAGATGCAAGCCGTTACACAAGTTGCTCTCTTGGTTACAAAAGCAAGAGGGCTTTATCTTGCAGGGGGTAGTTGAAGGGAATATGCTAAAAACCAAGCATTGTGAAAATGACATTGGTTTAAAATACGCGGTTAGGAGACAAGTCTATGCTAGAACGTTGTAAAACTGCGCAAGAGCGATGGGGTGGTGTTCATTCGATCATTGATCGGTGGCTACAGCAGCGCAAAGGTCTGATTATCAGTTGGGATGAATTGCGCCAAAAGGCCTCATTTACCCCTGCGGATACTCCGAATATTCAAGCTTTCTGTGAGTTGCTGGTAGACTATGTGTCTACGGGGCACTTTGAAGTCTATGAGCAGCTGGCTCTTGAGGCCCGCGATTTTCATGACGATACGGCGTTAGAGTGCTTTAAGCGTCTAATGCCTGAAATCGACAGCAATACGGAAATCGTATTGGAATTCCAAGATAAGTACGATACAGAAGCTCATTGTAATGAACTTCTAGTCGATCTGCCGTTTGCTCTCCAAGCTTTAAGTTTGGTAATGGATGAGCGATTTGGTTATGAGGACCAACTCATTGAAGAGTTACATGAAGCGCACAGTGAACAAAGCGCTTAAATACGCCGTATACGCGTTTACGATTACCCTTGTTGGTTGTTCAGCGGAAGGCCCTGCGGATACCAAAGAAGTAGCAGTTCAAGGGCTCTATTCTGCCGCGTTAAGTGATACCGGTACCGGAGCTGTGATTAGCTCAATACAGCATGGCGGCAGCTATTGGAAAACCGTACAAGGTCAGCGGGTATTTAATTGGAACCATAGGCAAGGGGAGTATACGCCTCTTGTCAGTGTGGATATTGATCCTAGTGGTGATTTTGCGGCCACGGGTGGTGCTCGCACCATGGTGTTGTGGAGCACGGTAACAGGGGAATCCCTAGGGTTTTGGAATACTCCTGGAGATGTGAAGGCTCTAAAATTAACCCGTAACGGGGATTTTGCCTTGGTCGGGATGGACGACCAAACCGCACGTTATTTTGATGTGAAGAATGGCGGCATTCTGCAGACATTGCGCACTGGTGCTGTGGTGCGCTCTGTAGATGTGACCCCCGATGGGCGTTATGGCCTGACTGGGGATGATCTTTATCGGGTAACCCTATGGGACCTTGCGACAGGTGAGGCCAAGTTTACTTGGCAACTAGACAATAACATTGCCACCGTGTCGTTATCTGAAGATGGCTCCTATGCTTTTGGGGCGGCCCAACTTGGAAGTGCTAAAGTCTGGTCAACCTTGACTGGACGAGAGGTGGTGCAAATCGATACAGGCGCTTTGCAATCTCGCAATGTGACCATTAGCCAGGCGACTTTTTCTCCAGATCATCGTCATCTTCTCCTCGGTCAGCAAAACCGTAGGGTGAATTTGGTTAACACGATTACCGGTGATGTGGAGCGCTCCTGGGATTTGCATTTGAAAGATGCTTTGCGGCCAACGGGGGCGGCAGTCTTGGCGTTAGCCTTTGGTGCAGGTCAAACTTATTATGCCGTTGGCAGCAATGGCTTTATCAACGTCTTAAACTAATCCTTTATTCATATGTCTTTTTCGTTTTCTTCTCTCCAGTGCCGTTGGGGAGCTATCGTTGCTATACAAGCTTTTATTGCCGTCGCAGCGGGGGCATTCGGAGCCCATGGGCTTAAACACATGGTGACGCCGCAGAATATTGAGTGGTGGCAAACGGCTTGCCAATATTTAATGTATCACTCTATCGCGGGGTTATTTGTTGTATTGGCTGCAAGTTGGCGGCCGTCTTTTTTACAGTCCGCTAAACTTTTTCTAATGGGTAACGTTTTATTCTCTGGGTCTTTAATGGTGATGACATTGACAGACCTGAGAATACTAGGAGCCATTACGCCTATTGGTGGAGTGCTATATTTAATTGGCTGGGGATGGATTGTGCGGTCTTTCATAAAGTCCGAACAGACCCCTACGAATTAACAGACTTTTTTTTGAGCTTTTAGTACCATACGCGCCTAATTTTTGAACCTGATACTGTGGATTCCCATGCAAGACGAACAAAATACATCAGCCCCTGACATAAAAAAACGTGCGATACGCAGCTTCGTGGTACGTGGTGGACGTATGACGGAAGGACAACAAAAGGCCTATGACGCCAATTGGGCGGTTTACGGCCTTGAAGTGCCTAATGGCCGCATCGTTTACGAGGAAGTGTTTGGCCGTCAATCGGACGTGGTGATTGAAGTCGGATTTGGTATGGGGGCTTCCCTGGTAGAAATGGCGAAGAACGCGCCTGAAAAAGACTTTATTGGTATTGAAGTACATCCTCCTGGGGTGGCAAAACTGATGATGTTGGCGGCAGAGGCTGGCATAAATAATATCCGTGTATATTGCCATGATGCCATTGAAGTGATGGCTGATGCTTTGCCGCAAGGTGAAGCGGCTACTTTCCAATTATTCTTCCCTGATCCTTGGCATAAAAAAAAGCACAACAAACGTCGTATTGTTCAGCCCGTTTTTGCTCAACAAGTTCGAAATATATTAAAAACTGATGGTGTGTTTCATATGGCAACCGATTGGGAACCTTATGCTGAACATATGATGGAAGTAATGGAAGCCCAAGACAATTACGAAAATGTGGCGGGTAAAGGTCATTATCATCCTCGTCCAGATTGGCGTCCGCTAACTAAATTCGAACAACGTGGTGAGCGATTAGGTCATGGCGTTTGGGATTTAATCTATAAAAAGATATAAACAGCACAAGTAAAAACGGATATCATTACGATGGTTTTAATTTTTACTTAAGTAATAAAACGAGGCAAAAGGACGGAAATGGAACATACCCCTCAAATCCGAGATAACGATGAAATTGACTTAGCCGAGCTGTTTTCTAATTTATGGAAAAAACGTTTAGTTGTAGTTTTAGTTGCGCTGCTTGGTTTTACCATTGGCGGCATTGCATTTTTAGTTAAATGGGCAGCCACGCCAAGTAATGTCACTTCTTCAGCGGAAGTACGTTTTAGCTTTAATGGGGTACAGGATGCTCGATACCCAAATGGTCAGCCATTTTCTATTAATGATTTGGTGTCTAGTAATGTTTTAAACGCTGTCTATCAGAGTCAAGACATTGCTGATTATGATATTAGCTTAAGAGATTTTGTGGATGCTGTGAGCATTACGCCATCTGCGACAAACCGTGAGTTTATCGAAGCGCGTTTTAAATCCCTACTAAGCCAAGATCTAACGACCGCGGAAATTAACGAGTTAAACAGTAATTACACTCGTGAATTGCAAGCGGCGAGCCGTCGTTTTGCCCGTATCATGTTGTCCTTGCCTGAAGCTGCAATCCCAGAACAAAAAATGAATGAGATTGTGACCGCTATTCCTGAGCAATGGGCTCGCGAAAGTATTGATAACTATGGTGTATTGGATCTGGTATCTGTTAAACCATTAGACTTTGATGCGTCCTTGTTAGAAAACTATGAGTACTTGGTAATCAGCCGGTATTTGTCCGATTATTTGAATTCACTTCAAGATATTCTCTCCAACCTAAATAGTGATGCTGTTGCAAGATTGTTGACGGATAAAGAGACAGGGCACACTGCGTCTACCTTAGCGAATCAATTAGGTGATGTGCAGGAGTACCACCTGAATGTGTTGAGCCGAATGTTTTCTGCTGCATCAGTGGCCAAAGACCCGGAAAATGCGAAGTTCTACCTTTTAAATGAGCTGATTGCCCGACGTGATCAATTAGATGAAGCCCGTCGTCGTGCTGAGGTAATTGATCAAGCTTATCGTCAATATGTTGCTCAAGAAAGCTCGAAATCTATTTTAGATCAAGCTGGAAGTCGTCCTTCTCCAGCTGGTTCGGTTCAATACGGTGATGAATTCCTGTCAAAACTAATGAGCCTTGGTGATGAACTTTCGGACGCTAAATTTAAGCAAGCCATGCTAAATCGCTCAATTGAGATGAAACTTCAGGCTGAATCAATCGAAAGTGACATTCAAAACCTAGAGCGCAATTATGCAATGTATTCCAAGCAAGGCAGTACGGAGCTGAGCAAATTTACAGTAGAGCGGGCCGAGCAAGAAATTGCTTACTCTTCTGAGAAATTGATGGAAGCTAAAGGGGCTATCGAGCGTATTGTGGCTTTGCGTAGCTCTCGTATTTTGGGACAAACATCGAGCTTGTATGCACTGAATGGTGAGCCCGAAACCACCAGTGGTTTTATGTCTCAAATTAAGTCCTTGATTAAATTCTCAGGACTTGGTCTTGTGGCTGGCGTGTTCTTAGGACTGTTCCTAGCTCTCGTTTTAGCTGTGGTGCGCAAGCCTAAAGTGGCATGAGTTTCATCTAAGCGGATTCGAAACATAAAAAAACCGGCTTAATAGCCGGTTTTTTTATGGTGGAAGTTGCTTTAGATTTCAGCCGCTTCACGAGTGTTACCCGCATCAAAGTACTCTTGGAATACTTTTGGCGTACGACCACGACCACTCCATTCGTGTGTCTCACCATTCCAAGTGATTCGATACTTAGGCTTAACGATCTTTCCTTTAGTAGGATTTGAGCGAGGTGCGCTCAATGCAGCAACCTCTTCAAGCGTTAGGCCGCTCTTTTCAATAAGTTTAGCGATCTCTTCTGCTTGGCGGGCTTTTTCTGCTTCCTGCGCTTGACGTGCCGCTTCGTCTTCTTTCATTTTGATCAAAGCGTTATTGAAGCCTTCGATAAGGTTCTCTAACTGTGCAACGGTCAATTCTTTTGCTGCTGCGCGTGCTTTGGCTTTGTTTCCAGATAGCTCTTGTAATAAGCTCATGGTTTCCCCTATTTTCTGAAACGCATCTAAATGCGAACACAGTTAAGATTTCCTTTCTCGTCTGTGTGTTGAGTGATTAGTAATGAAGCTTGCGAAAATAGAATCGCAAAACTTGTTTTAATATCAAACTTTGCTGACCTTTAATCAAGTCGCAGGTTAAATATTAATAAATATTTCCTTAATGTGCTAATTTTTATATTCGGTAGACAATTCATGAGCAGTAATAATTCCATCGAAAAAACTCTTTCATCTGAGCTTTCTATATCCATATCGATTGTTAAAGAAGTTATTCAGCTTTTCAATGAAGGGGCCACTGTGCCCTTCATTGCACGGTATCGTAAAGAGTTAACAGGTGGAATGTCAGATGAAGCATTAAGAGACTTTCATTCCCGTTGGCACTATCTAATTGAATTAGAAAAACGTAGAGATGCGATTAGTGGATTATTATCTGATCTTCCAAATGTACCAAAAGATGTGTTTAAAGCTCTTTCTCTGGCGAACACTAAGTCGGAACTAGAAGATATTTATGCGCCTTATAAAAAGACTCGTAAGACTAAAGCGGATGCCGCCATAGAGTTGGGGCTATGGGAGTTTGCCTTAGGGCTTTGGAGTGAAGGCTCTAAGCAAGCTCAGAGCTTGTATGCAAAGGTGTCTCCTGCGTTCAAACAGCCGGTGTCTTTCCCGGCCGCGATGGAAGGCGCTCGGGACATTATTTTAGAAAGACTGAGTCAGAATACAGGGCTTATTAAGCAGGCAAAGCTTTGGCTATTTAAAGAAGGGGAGTTAGTAAGTGGTGTTATTCGTGGCAAAAAAGAGCTTGGTGAAAAATATCAAGACTACTTTGAGTACACAGAGTCACTAAAGAAAATCCCTCCCCATCGTTTGTTGGCGCTATTTAGAGGAAAGAAAGAAGCCATACTAAAGTTGAATATTATTAGTGGACAAAAAGAAGCCCCATATTTATTACATAACTCTTCACTGATGATGCCTGTTGGGTTTCCTGAGTCAAAAGAGCGCTCTCCCAGTAAAGAAAAAATCAATTGGTTAAATCAAGCTTGGCAAGAAAAGATACTGCCAAAAATTGAAACAGATATATTGGCGGAATTGAAAGAAAAAGCTGAGGAAAGTGCGATACAAGTCTTCCAATCTAATTTAAAAGACTTGCTCATGGCAGCTCCTGCAGGGGCTAAACGTACCCTTGCTTTGGATCCAGGTTTTCGTAATGGCGTTAAATGGGCCGCTGTCGACGAAAATGGACGCTATTTAGAGTCAGGGGTCGTTTATCCCCATCCACCGCAAAACCGATCCCAAGACGCTAAAGAGCAACTTGCCCGAGCAATTAAGCGATTAAACATAGATTGGGTCGTTATCGGCAATGGTACCGCCTCTCGGGAAACCGAAGTGCTGGCGAAACAATTGATAAAGGAGGCTAACCTTAGTTGTCAGTGCGTCATTGTATCTGAAGCAGGGGCCTCGGTTTACTCAGCTTCAAAAGAGGCCATTCAAGAGTTCCCAGAATTAGATGTCACCATCCGTGGGGCGGTATCCATTGCAAGACGGTTTCAGGATCCCTTAGCAGAGCTGGTGAAGATTGATCCACAAGCTATTGGTGTGGGGCAATATCAGAATGACGTAAAGGCCAATCGATTGAGCCAAGCCCTCGGTGACGTGGTCGAGGACTGTGTGAATGCCGTTGGGGTAGACGTTAACTTAGCATCGGTTTCGCTACTGACCTATGTCTCTGGCCTGACAGAGCGTCTAGCCCAAAACCTGATTGAAATGCGTGAGCAGCTAGGCGGTTTTACTAGCCGTGCTCAGATCAAAAAAGTAAAAGGCATTGGCGATAAGGCCTTTGAACAGTGCGCGGGCTTTTTGCGCATCCGTGGAGGAAAAGAGCCGTTGGATGCTTCCTCCGTTCATCCGGAATCTTATTCTATCGTGCAGGAGATGGCCGCTAAATTGCGCCTAGAAGTCGCCAATCTAATTGGTAATCAAGGTGCCTTATCCCAACTCAAGCTAGTGACTCAATCTAATGATGCCTTGGCTTACACCTATCAAGATATTTTGTCCGAGTTAGCTAAGCCTGGCAGGGATCCACGTCCTGAATTCCATTATGCTCAATTTGATGACAGTGTCTCTGAGGTAGCCGATTTACAGGAAGGCATGCGCTTGGAAGGCGTCGTGACAAACGTCGCTGCATTTGGTGCTTTTGTTGATATCGGCGTTCACCAGGATGGTTTGGTGCATATTTCCCAGCTAGCGGATCGATTTGTCAAAGACCCCCGTGATGAAGTTCGTGTGGGAGAAGTGATTAAAGTGGAAGTGTTAGAAGTGGATGTGAAGCGTAAGCGGATCGCCTTAAAACGAGTCTAGATTGGGTTTAAATCCAACAGGCCTGGCATGCTTTATGGGAGCTGAATCCTTTCAGCGACGAGCTAGCCAGCCATTGATGACAATGGGAAGTATCATGCTATTTCCAGTGCCTTGTCGCGGATGCAAACCGCTTATATGGACCCGCCCGACTGTTGCAAGCTATCTAGACGTCACAGAATAAAGTTGCACGCTTATA
>NZ_JBHTMN010000008.1:0-681 GCF_042679525.1 Rhodanobacter aciditrophus | reverse complement strand
AACCTGGGGCTGGATCACCTCCTTAAACGATATGAAGCTCTGGTGAGCGTTCACACAAATTATCTGATGTCTGTAGTTTAGAGTGTTGTCGTCTGATTCAGATTTGAATTTGGATGCAGACAGTTGTTTTGGGTCTGTAGCTCAGTTGGTTAGAGCGCACCCCTGATAAGGGTGAGGTCGGCCGTTCAAATCGGCCCAGACCCACCAAAATCCCAATAACAGCGTTATTTAAGTTCTCGTTTAGCAGGCTAAACGTCAAACTTAAAGCCTTGTTCTTGAAATTTTGGTGATCTAATAAGTTTTAATACTTAGATTTAGAATATATGGGGCTATAGCTCAGCTGGGAGAGCGCCTGCTTTGCACGCAGGAGGTCTGCGGTTCGATCCCGCATAGCTCCACCACTTCCCAAGTGGTACATGACACAACACACAAAGCCTTAAGCAAGATGCTTGGACAGTCAATCGAGAGACAGTAAGTCTTACATCGATGTCGACTGAAACTTCCTAGTCTCTGACTTAGTGCTTTGCACTAAACTTGCTCTTTAACAATTTAGACTTTTTGAAATAGACGATAATCAAGCGTCAAACCGGTGGAATCCACATCTAACCCATGTGAGATTCTATGATCGTAAATCCAGTGCTGAACAAAAGCAGCGTTGGTATGTAGTTCAAAATAGCGACT
>NZ_JBHTMN010000007.1:52057-557601 GCF_042679525.1 Rhodanobacter aciditrophus | reverse complement strand
AAAGCAAAAACCCCAGAATACAAGCGACATAGCCCGTCTTTACTGGGGTCTTCAAGCCACCCTAAGGTGGCTTTTTAAAAGTTAAAACGGTCTTAGTTCAGCGCTTTCGCAACTTCTGCTACTTGCAGTTTGAGGCTTTCTAGACCACCACCTGACAAGTACCAAAGCTCTGGTTCAAGATAAGCAACTTGGATGTCTGAGCCACCGTTTGCAGCCAATTCAGCCTTGAAGCTTTCCATGTCCATGGCGCCAGATTCAGCGCCGATGGCCGCGCTGCGGTCTACAATCATCACTACTGCAGGTTTCATAGCTGCCACATTGGCCGCTGTGAGAGGTGTGAAGCTGCGGGCACCACGTTTAATGGTTTCTACACCTTCTGGAAGGGTGGGAGTTTTCAGACCCAGCAGGTCGTTAACCACGCCATCATTGCGAAGGCTCACATTGCCGCCATTGTGAGTCAAAACAACAACCGATTTGTTAGACCCTTTGACCTGATCGATCTGTTTTTTCAGCGCCTGTAATGCCGTCGCCGCTTCGGACTCTTTATCAAAAGACGCCGCCAAGTCGTTTACCTTTTGACTGAAGCCAGTCCAGTAATCCTCTCCTTGGGCGCCCACATTTTGCACGTTAAACAGGGCTTCCAACTCTGGAATCTTGCTCCCTTGGCGACCCGTGACTAGAACAAGATCAGGCTGAATGGATTTTAGAGCTTCCACATCAGGATTTTTTAAGCCACCAATGTCGGCGTACTGGTCACCTGAAAATTCACTCAAGTAATTTGGCAGTCCCTGCTTAGGCACACCTGCCACCACATCGCTTAATCCCAGAGCATGCAAGGTATCAATACTGCCAAAATCATAGCTCACGACTTTGGCATATTCTGCTGCGCTCGCCATTTGGCTGGCTAATAGGATCGCACTGACGGCGATGGCACGTTTTAGGATCATATCCGTTTCCTCTAGAGTAATAATGAAATCAATTCTTCATTGAGAATTGATCTCATTATTTCACATCCTGCCCATCGGCAGCTGTCTGTATCGGGAACATACCGTTTCAAAACCTGAAACGACTGCAAAGCCTTAACAAGCCTGTGGATAGGGAGTAGATTTATCCACTTAGATTTAAGGACTGTCACGAATGTTGAAAACTCTGATAATCATCGACCAGCAAGAAGGGATCGATCATCCTAAATTAGGGCCTCGCAATAACCCAAATGCAGAACAAGTGATGCTCTCACTTTTATCTCATTGGCGAGCGCAGGGCTGGCCAGTGGTGCATGTGATACATAGATCCAAGGAGCCGGACTCCGTCTTTTGGCCGCACCAATCGGGCTTTAACCTTAAGTCTGACTTCCAACCACAAGACAAAGAAACCCGACTGGAAAAATCCGTACCCTGTGCCTTCACACAAAACCACTTAGCAGAGGTTCTCGAAACCCTTGGCAGTCATGAGCTTGTGATCACCGGCGTGGCTACCAACAATTCAGTAGAAGCCACTGCTCGCACTGGTGGGAATCTAGGGTATGACGTCTATGTCGTGGAAGATGCCTGCTTTACGTTTGCCAAAAACGACTACTTTGGTAACCCTCACAGCGCAGCAGAGGTGCATGCCATGTCCTTAGCGAACCTTGATGGTGAATACGCTCAAGTGGTTCACAGCGAAGTGTTTCTTGGGGCATGAGATTTATGGTTTTGATACAGGTTTTGACTTAGTCGCCAGCGGCGTCGAGACAATTTAAAAAAGGTCCAAACATCCCCTTCAAACTGCTCAAAGCGCCCAGCAACGGCTAAGTCTGGACGATCAAGATCCGCCTCAAAGCCAAGCTTGGTTAAGATTTTAATGGATGCCGGATTGTTCCACTTTAGGCAATGGGCATGCATTTCCTCTAATCCTAAGGTGTCAAAGGCAAACGTGAGTAACAGACGAGCTGCGCACTCGCTGATTCCTTTGCCCCAAAAAGGCTCCCCCAGCCAATAAGCCAATTCCCCTGTGTTTTGAATGCGATGGAGCTTTTTCAAAATACAACAGCCAACTACTTGGCCTTGCCAGACAATCACCCAATGCAACTCTTCCGATTGACTTGGATCCGCCAAAAAATCTCGGCTGGATTGTAGCCATGTTTGCACCTGTTCTTCAGAACAATGGGCTGGCACACCACTGGTACGACTGACTTGCTGATTGTTAGCTATCCTTGCTAACGCTGCCACATGGTGTTCAGCCATTGGCTCTATCTTGATATCCATCTTGTGCGCTCTTGGCTCCCTAAACAAACCTCTATGTTAACAGAAGATCACCATCTCAAAACAGTAATGACAATCAGTTGCATTTGATTTAGATTATCATCTTTAACATTACGACAAAGGAAGTAAGCAAATGTCCGATCAAAAACTTAACGATGCAATGCAATCCATGTTGGCAGAGCAAACGCCTATCTTGGCAACCGTCATTAAAGAGTCCGGCATGCCAAACATCGGCCCTAAACGCTCCTTGCGTGTTTATGACGGCAACCATCTAATTTTTAACGAAAATACAGGCGGCCAAACCCTAGAAAACATCAAGCAAGGCTCAAAAATCGCCATTGCAGTGATCGATCGCCCCAACCTAGACGGCTACCGCTTTGTGGGCACACCAGAAGTCCATCTTGATGGTGTTTTTTATGACAATGCCGTTCAATACGCCGCAGATAACGGCATGAAAACACCAAAGTGCGCTGTCTTGATCAAAGTCGATGAAGTCTACACCCTAAAATCTGGCCCTACCGCTGGACAACAAATCGCCTAGAGCACTCACCGCTCGTCAGCCCCTAATGGCCATCATGCATTTAACTCAAACCGCATGATCCCTTAGGGGCTTTTATTCCCACTCTTTCTCCTAACCATTGCACCATTGGCCTTATTTAAACCACTTTTGGCTGGATTATCTGGCAAGAAGTTAAGAGGAATGAACTACAGCTTTTGCCCCATGCACAGCAACAATAAGAGTCAGTATTTTCATGTTGACCCATTGGATGAGGTGCCTATGAACAAGAGTATTAATAACCCAACACAACACACGTCCCTTAACGATAAGGAAGTGTCTCACAATGCCGAGCGCCGGGACCTGCTTAAGATGACAGGTGCAGGCTTGGCTGCTGTGGGAGTGAGTGCAATGGCTTCAAGCCCTGCCATTGCCCAGAGTGCTACCAGTCTGTCTTTAGACAATAGCTGGGATAAAACCTTCCCTAAGAGCGACAAGGTTGACCATAAAAAAGTCATCTTCCAAAACCGTTACGGCATTCCTTTGGCGGGCGATTTATACACCCCTAAAAATGCCAATGGCAGTCTTGCGGCCCTGGTGGTAAGCGGTCCATTTGGTGCGGTGAAAGAGCAGTCTTCTGGGCTGTACGCACAAACCATGGCCGAGCGTGGATTTGTTACCTTGGCTTTCGATCCTTCGTTTACCGGTGAAAGTGGTGGTGCTCCCCGAAACGTTGCGTCTCCTGACATTAACGTCGAAGACTTCAGCGCAGCAGTGGATTGTATTGGCACTCAAGCCCATGTGGACCGCGAGCGCATCGGCGTTATTGGCATATGTGGATTTGGTGGCATGGCACTGAGCGCTGTTGCCGTGGATAAACGAGTCAAAGCCGTTGTTGCCAGCACCATGTACGATATGACTCGAGTGATGTCGAAGGGCTATAACGACAGTATGACCCAAGAGCAGCGCACGCAAACCCTTGAGCAACTAAGCCAACAGCGTTGGAGTGATGTGGAAAACGGTAAGCCAGCCTACGGCCCTGTTTCTTTGGAGTTACAAGGTGGTGAGCCGCAATTTGTGGTGGAATACGCAGATTACTACAAGTCAGAAAACCGTGGTTTTCACCCTCGTGCAATCAACTCCAATGCCTCTTGGACACTGACTACGCCTCTGTCTTTTATGAATCTTCCCATTCTGACTTACATTGCGGAAATCGCACCACGTCCTGTGTTGTTGATTCATGGGGAGGTGGCTCATTCCCGCTACTTTAGCGAAACCGCTTACGCTGCTGCGGCGGAGCCAAAAGAGTTAATGATCATTCCGAACGCGACCCACACGGATCTATACGATCAACTGGATAAAATTCCGTTCGACAATATCACTCAATTCTTTGAAAGCAGCCTCGCTTAGTCTCACCTTAAGAGCAATAGGTTATAAAAAAGCCCCGCCTGATGCGGGGCTTTTTTGAGACTGAATCGGTTTCTACTTGATGTGTTGTTTGACTTTGATGCGCATATCAAACTCAACCCCTTCACCCAACTTGCTGTAACACTTGATTGAGCCTCCTAGGGCATTAGTAATGATGTTATAGGTCACATTCAGCCCCAGACCCGTACCGCCTTTGCCACGGTTGGTAGTGAAGAAAGGATCAAAAATCTTAGGTAGGTTTTCAGCACTGATGCCTTTGCCGTCGTCTTTGTAACGCAGATTAAAAGTCTTATCCCCACATTCATTCACCGAGATCACAATATTGCCGGACGTGTGATCAACGAAACCATGGTTGATAGAATTGACTATCATGTTGGTCAGTACTTGAGATAAAAGCCCTGGATTAGTGACCACCTGCACCCTGTCAGGACAATCCACTGCCACTTGGACATTGGATTTACGGGTCAGTGATCCCAAGCTAAAGACGACTTCTTCGATGTAAGCTTTTAGATCGATCTGCCGTTCGTCTTCACTGGTTTGGTCTACGGCGATTTGCTTAAAGCCTTTTACCAATTGGGCCGTTCGCTCGAGGTTTTTATTTACGATACCTGACAGCTCATTGGAGTTATTTAGAAAATCTTCGAAATCGGTCTCGGTAAGCTGCCCTAATTCGTAACGTTTGCGAATGGCGGCGCTTTCATCCATAAGCTGGGAAATACCCACTAAACCCACGCCAATAGGAGTATTAATCTCATGGGCCACCCCTGCGACCAAGGATCCGAGACTGGCCATTTTTTCTGACTCAACCAGTTTTTCTTGGGCTTGTTGTAGGCTTTCGATCATATTTTCCAATACGACATTTGACTCTTTCAGCTCAAGGTTACGCTCTTTGATTTGCAGCTCTAGCTCTTTCTTTTCCGAGATGTCACGAATGACGGCATAGATAAGATCCGCCCCCTGCAAGGTCACCTTAGTAACAATGACTTCGGTCCAAAATTCGGTTCCATCTTTCTTTGAATGCACCCACTCAAAACGCACACCACCTTTATGCAGTGAATCAAAGATAATCTCTTTAGCGGCGTCTTTTGAAGGCCTACCGTCTGCTTGGAATTCTGGGGAGATATCCTTTGGATGAAGCCCAATCACCTCTTCTTTGCTGTTAAAACCAAACATACGAACAAAGGCCTTGTTGCAGTCAATGTACTTTTGACCATCGAACACACTCAAGCCATCCATGGATTCGTTAAACAGGGTCTCGAAGGTTTCTTTTTGCTGGGCCAGTTCTAAGGCGAGGTTCTTTTTCTCAGAAATATCACGCCAGTTACAATGAATGACCTCTTCGCCATTTAGCATAAGTTTGGTGATGATCACCTCACACCAAAACAGATCACCGTTAAACCTCTTGTGCAACCACTCAAAGCGCACACTGCCTTCTCGAAGGCATTGCTCGATCTTCTCTGTGCCTTTTTCTAAGGAGGTACGACCATCAAGCTGGTATTCAGGGGACAAGTCAAAAGGCGTTAATCCGAAAAAGTCTTCTTCATTTTCTATACCCACCAAATCCAACATGGACTGGTTACAGTCAAAGAAAACACCTTCTTTGAAAAGCGCCAAACCGTCTTTAGAGTTTCGAAAAACTTTTTCAAAGCCACTTTCTTGCGACGTCACATCATTCATGGGGCAGTGATCCCTAGATAAAAGGAAGGAAGAGTCAGATTTCAAACTAGCAAATAAGCTTAGAAATGCCACTTTGTTATGTAACCAAAATTGTAATTAACGTAATCACAAAAAAGGGCAGACTACGGAAGCAGCCTGCCCTTAGAAAAAACACTATGGTTTAGTGTGCCAGTTTCAACACTACAACCCCTGAAATGATCAATAGAATGCCGATGTAACGCATCAAAGAGGTGGCATCACCAAACACCATCACCCCCACTAAAAACGTACCCGCAGCACCAATCCCCGTCCACACGGCATAAGCCGTCCCCAGTGGAATGTGTTTTTGCGCCATAAATAAAAACGTGCCGCTGACCACCATGAAAACCACAGCCATCATTAAACCGGGCCATTTCACAGCGGATGTTTGTGCGATCTTCATACCTAAAGGCCAGCCTATTTCCGTTAAGCCTGCCAAAATCAAATATACCCACGCCATACTTGCTACCTCCGAATAAGCTCCTAAGACGCTTGTGAATTTGACGGTCATATTATCTGGATATACGATGCTTTAAAGTTAATTACTATCTAATAAATTCATATATGCAAAACTTAGAACACCTTCGCATGTTGGTCTTGTCCGCTGATCTCGGCTCGTTCTCAGCCTGTGCTCGTCATATGGGCAAAGTACAATCGGCTGTCAGTCATGGCATTAGTAATTTAGAAATAGATTTAAACGTTGAACTGTTTGACCGCTCCACTCGCAAACCGTCTCTCACACCCGCAGGGGAACGCTTGTACCGCAGCGCTAAAGCCCTGCTCACTCAATCAGAAGAGTTCGAGCTGATCGCTAAGGCCATCAACCGACAAGAAGAAGGCACCCTGCGTTTGGCCGTTGACGATGGTTTGATGACCCCAACCGTTTTGCAGGTATTGGGGGAGTTTTCGCAAAAGTTCACTCATACCCAGCTGGATCTAGTGCTTTTGCCCTCTCCTGACATCATTCGACAGGTACAACAAGGCCATTGCGTATTGGGCTTGATGACCTCAGAAGTGGAATCCTTTAAAGAAGTGGCCTTCTCTTATATTGGGCAAATGGAGATGGTGCCAGTGTGTCACCCAGAGCACGAGTTGGCGACGCATTCCGGTGTGACAGAAACGGATTTATTCCCCCACCGTCAGATCACTGTGCGCGGCCACCAAAAAGTAGAGCCTGCGAGCTTGGTTAGCATGAGCCCCAATAACTGGTGGAGTTCGAGCCATAGTGCGGCACAAACTCTAATCGAACAGAATATTGGGTGGGGCTATCTGCCCAAACATAAGATCGAAAGCGAACTCAAACAAAAGCGTTTAATCGCCATTCAAACCGTGTTTGACCAACGCACCTGGGAAGTCCCCGTGGATCTCGTTTGGCCAAAGGGAGCCACCATAGGGCCGGCGCTACACTGGTTATTGAACGCCTTCAAAGACGCCTTTTAAACCCAAAACACCTTAAAGTGACAAGGTTAAACCGCCTTCTGGCAACGGCAGGGCCGTTTTATAGCGCACCTGTTTTAAGGCAAAACTTGAGCGGATACTCGCCACACACGGGATTTTGGATAAGTACTGCAGGATGAAGTGCTCTAAGGCCTTGATGTCCGCCACCACCACCCGCAGTAAGTAGTCTTCGTCACCTGTCATCAGATAGCACTCCATTACCTCAGGGCGATCATCAATGGCGTCCTCAAAGCATTTCAGTGCTTCTTCTACTTGTTTCTCTAAGGTCACATGGATAAATACGTTTAAAGTTAAACCAAGCTTTTCTGCTTCCAGCAGAGTCACTTGCTGCTTTATGAGCCCTTTTTCTTCCAACGCTTTGACTCGGTTGTAGCAGGGAGTGGTCGACAAATTCACCGCCTTGGCTAACTCCGCGTGGGTGATCCGGGCATTTTCCTGCATGTACGAAAGAATACGAATATCCGTCTTATCCAAGCTAACCATTATAAATTTTCTCTAAAAGTAATTTATTGAAGAAAATAATTACTACCTAAGATAAATTCAACAAAAAACTCAGAAAATAAAACTCACCCTAACTGCTTACAATGTATGGATCAGCAATACAGGTGATCTATGCAGAAAACATCTACCTTTCCCACAGCGCCTTTTTCAGGGCTTGGCCTCGCCTCACAACAGGCCGAGCATTTCAAAATGATCGCCTTATTTGTCCTAGGCATTGCCTTATTGGGAGGAAATTGGCCGGTCATGAAGCTTGGCCTAAACCACATTCCCCCTATCTGGTTTGCCGCTGTGCGATTTATTTCTGGCTGCATCTGCTTGATATTGCTACAGGCGCTATCAGGTCGCTTAGTCCTACCAAAGCGTCGAGACTTTCCCATCATTGCCAGCGTTGGCTTGATTCAAATGATGATGTTTACCGCCCTTGGTGCCATCGCCATGTTGAGTGTTTCAGCAGGGCGATCCGCTATCTTGGGTTACACCACGCCCTTATGGGTCACTCCGGTGGCTATGTTCCTATTCAAAGAACGCTTCAGCCCACGCCAACTGGCCGGCACCATCGTCGGCTTTGCAGGTGTCATGCTTATGTTGAATCCTGGGGAGATCAATTGGCAAGACAGCCAAACCGTGCAGGGCAATGCTTTATTGTTGTTTTGCTCCCTGTGCTGGGCCGTGTGCATCCTACACATTCGTCATCACCAGACAGAGGCTAGCGCCTATCAGCTGGCCCCTTGGCAGATGCTCTTAGCCAGCATGTGCTTGCTGCCATTGGCCTACTGGATTGAAGGGGGCTTCACAGGGGATCTAAGTCCGACCTTCTGGTGGGTGATGCTGTATGTGGGGCCTCTGGCCACAGCGTTTTCCTTTGTTGCCATTAACGCGGCAGGGCGCTGGCTTTCCTCAGCGAGCATGTCGAATGCCATGCTCGGTGTCCCTGTGATTGGGCTGCTCACTTCCACTATATTCTTAGGGGAACCTTTAAGCGCATCCCTATTAATCGGAGGTGTGGTTATTCTGGGAGGGATTGTCTGTGTTACTTGGAAGTCCGCAAAAGGCGCTTAAGACACGCCTTTAGTGGAAGATTGACGCCCCCATTTAGGCAACGACCAGTCAAACTTCACGGCACAAACAGACAATAGAATCAAAGCCACCCCCACTAGTTGCCAAAAGGAAATATGGGTCGCAAAGGCAATATGATCCACAAACAAGGCGGTTATTGGATAAATAAACGACAGGATCGCCAACAAGTTCGTCGGCAGCTTCTGAAATGCGTCATACATGATGATGTACATAAAGCTGGTATTGATAGCCCCAAGGATAAATAAATCCAACCAAGCAATATTATTGGATGGCAAGGCTTCCCATTGCACAAAAGGCAACAACATCAGCACCCCGACTCCCATTTGAATCAAAGCCACTAAATAGGGCGGCACACTGCGCACCTGCTTTGTGATCAAGGTAGTAGCCGTGTATAACAATGCAGCCGCCAATGCTAAACCTAACCCCAATACGGCTTCAAAAGAATTACTGTCCCCTTGCAACAAACTGCGCACTTCCGCCATATCCAGCTCAATGACGAACCATAGTCCCGTGAAGGAGACGATCAGCCAAAAGATCAGGGAGCCCGTGGGGGCTTGGCGCGACAAAAACGCTCCCGCCAACACCAACATTAATGGCTGGGTGTGATAGGCCACCGTTGCGATGGAAAATGGGATATAGGAGAAGGAAGCAAACAAAAACACCCAATTCGCCACCAAGGTGACCCCGCCCAACAGCACGAGCAGCAAGATACTGCGCTGCTTGAGCGCTTCGGGTAATACCCCTCGATAGAAGGCATAAGCCAACAACAGGCCACCGCCGATCACACAACGAAAAAACACCACATTCCAAAACGACTGTCCCGAATGCACCACAAAATAGCCAATGGTGCCTGACAGCATCATGGCGAGAATCATCTCAAGATTCCCTTTGGTCATTTCATTTACTTTCACGCTCTAATCTCCTAACGTTGAATAAGCATAAGATTAGAGGCTTTCAACGGGCATTGGCATAGATAAAACTATGTAAAACCAGCTCATAACATTTATAACGTGAGGCAAAAATGCGAAGTAACCTTAAAAACGAAGTTAGAGCATTGGACGGTATCGATGCGAAGCTGGTTTCGCTTCTCAATGAGAATGCGCGCATGAGCATAGCGGAGCTTGGCCGCGCTGTGAATATGTCCTCCCCCAGCGTAAACGAACGTCTAAAACGCCTTGAAGAAGCAGGGATTATCTCAGGTTACACGGTCACTTTAGATCCCGAGCAAATCGGCTATACGCTGCAGGCGATTGTGCGCATGCGCCAACTGCCAGGCAAGCTAAAAGAGCTGGAAGAATTGATCCAATCGATCCCACAGTTCATCGAATGCGATCGAGTCACCGGAGAAGACTGCTTTTATGCCCGACTCTGCCTGACCGACATCCACCAGCTCGACGAGATTCTCAATCGCGTGTGCGAGATTGCTGAAACCAACACCTCCATCGTCAAATCCACCCCAGTCAAACGCCGCCAAGCGCCATTGCTGGTGGGAGGGAGTTAAGGTTGGTTACGCATTTCTCGCACACGCATTGGCATACGGTCGATATCACCAAATAAACGATCCAGATCTAACCCAGAAATACGTTCTTTCAAGCCCCCATCTTTACCAATCAAAATGACTTCATTGTCACTCAGTTGGTACTGGCTCTTAACGCGGTTTAATAAACTTGGACTCACAGTGCCTGGATAATTGGTTTGTAATTCATCATCAGAAAACACAAACCAGATCACATCCCGATCAATGATGCCGTTATTTTCTTGGCTAAAGAGATCGGTCAGCTCATCGCGGTTTTGTTCACTGTTCGCCACTATAATGCGGTTCTCCCAGATCAAATCTTTTAAACTGGTTAATTCACCATTACTGGCCATGGCTGTCTGTGCGAGTGTTGCTGCGGCGAGTGCACAGGGTATTAGGTAACGTTTCATAAACACCTCCTTAATGGATACTAAAGGGCGTTACGCAATCCAACTGTACACAGATCAACCAAAATTACTTCTTTACACTAGAGCGTTGATACATTTTTTCTTTAAAAGCTCTATCACCAGTGCTTAAATCCTATAACGATTAATGACTTGGGACTGGGAATGGCTAAACGTAAAAGAGGTGTATTCGGTTGGATATGGTATGTGATTTGGCGTTTGGCCTTATTGATTGTCGTATTGCTACTGATCTTGCGTTTTCTCCCCCCGCCGACCACAGCCTTTATGCTGCAGAGCCCAACGCCTGTCACTTATGAATGGGTTGGCATACAGCACCTGCCGTCCCATGTGTCTTTAGCTGTAGTTGGCTCGGAAGATCAGCGTTTTCCTGATCACTTTGGTGTGGACTTCACAGCCATCAGTAAGGCCATCACCCAACGAGACGAAGGGGAAACCTTACGCGGCGCCAGCACCATTACCCAACAAACCGCCAAGAACCTGTTTTTATGGCCCGGTCGAAGCTATATTCGCAAAGGCCTAGAAGCAGGGATTGCATTAGGACTAGAAGCCCTCTGGGGGAAAAAACGTATTCTTGAGGTTTACCTCAATATTGCAGAGTTTGGCCCCGGCATATACGGAGTAGAAGCCGCCAGCCAACATTACTTTGGTAAAACTGCGAAACGCCTCACGCCCAGACAATCCGCCCAATTGGCCGTATTGCTCCCCAACCCGAAAGAGCGAGACCCGAACCACCTCACCCCATATCTGAGGGAACGGGTGACATGGGTGGAGCGCCAGATGGATCAATTAGGCACAGGGTATTTAAACTCAGTGCTGGAGTAACGAACGCTTGTATCGATTGCTATGCCTTCACTCACAGATCTAAGTCAGTCGAAAGACAACAACTTTAATCTGCTCCGTATGGTCTGTGCGCTGGGCGTTCTATGGGCGCATAGTATCTTGGTTTATACCGGTGAACCGCTGCCTTGGCAGATTTTTCACATTCGTTTGGATCACCTTTTTGTCGCAGTCTTTTTTGCCATCAGCGGTTTTTTGATTTGCCGCAGTTTACTCGTCAGCCAAGACTTGAAGCGCTATGCCATCGCACGCATGGTGCGCTTATTTCCGGCGTTATGCCTTGTAGTGGCAATAACTGTGTTAATTGTAGGTCCCTCCTTAAGCACCCTGCTGCCCTCAGAATATTTCAGCCATCCAAACACTTGGCAATATTGGCAGAACCTAAACTTGCTGAGCATCCATACCCAATTTGACCTCCCCAAGGTATTCAGTAATGCTCCGTTCCCAAACAATGTGAACGCCTCCCTTTGGACCTTGCCCATCGAAGTTTGGCTGTACGTCATGACCGCCATGGCTTACTGCCTAATTCACCTGATTATCGAACGCTGGCCATTGCTCCCTCGCCAACATCCCCAAAGCCTAATGCTTACCATTGGCCTTGTTCTGCTGATAATACTCAGTCTGTTTGGCAGTATCGCCACTCAACACCGCAACGATGATGCAGGGGTTATGCTGGTCTTCGTCTGCGTCTTTTTTGCGGGGGCTCTGAGCTATTTGGCCAGAAGAGCTCTCGTTCTAAACCTGCCATTTATGCTGGGGCTTTGGCTGGTGGCTCTCGTCTTACAAAATACACCACTGTGGCTCGCCGGCTTCTGCCTAAGCCTTGTTTACAGTGTCCTCTGGCTCGCCTATCGCCCTAATGGAGTGATTCGACGTTTTAACCGCCTAGGGGATTATTCGTACGGCACCTATATCTATGGCTTTATGATTCAACAGAGCACACTGGCCATCTGGCCGACACTCTCCTTCAGTAGCTTCTTAGTGATATCAACAATGGTGACACTAATGTGTGCGGTAGGCTCTTGGCATGGGCTGGAAAAGCCTTTTATTAGGCATTTCAAGCTAAGCTCTTCAGATAGATAAGCTACAATTACGCGGCGCATTTCACACCGCCATTTGTTAAGATAGCCTCCTTTCGATTGGCGCTACCCTGAAGGCTCCCTATGACTGTTCTTTTAATGACTCCTCCTATGACCCAGCTGAATACGCCGTATCCGGCGACAGCCTATTTGACTGGCTTTTTGCGGTCTCGGGGCTATGAAGCAGTGCAGCGAGATCCTGCCATTGAGTTGTTTTTGGAGATGATGACGGGACAGGGTCTCGACATCATGCGTCAGCATGTAGAAGAAAACTTTGAGCAGTTTGAGGATGACGAGCTGCCGGATGTGATTTATACCTTTTTAGCGGAGTTTGACCGCTATAAGCTGTGCGTCGAGCCCGTTATTCGCTTTTTACAGGGCAAGGACTCCAGTCTTGCCATGCGCATTAACTCCCGTCGTTTTTTGCCTGAGGGGCCTGCGTTCGATGCCATCGAGCAGATGGAATCGGTTTCGGGCGATGTGCTCACCAAAGCCTTTGGAGATCTGGGAGTCCAAGACAAAGCTAAGTATCTAGCGACTTTATTTATCAATGACTTATCCTCTGTCATCACCCAAGGGGTAGACCCTTATTTTGAGGTCAGTCGCTACGGCGAGCGTTTGGCTGCAGCCAATCCCACCTTTGATGACCTGTACGATACGCTCATGGGGGAACCTAGCTTTAGCTCGGAGATCCTTGAGCAGTTGATTGAAGTCTATTTAGAAGAAACCCAACCCAGCGTCATTGCCTTAACAGTACCTTTTCCCGGTAACGTATTAGGGGCGTTGCGTATTGCGCAAACCTGTAAAGAGATTAACCCTGACATTCCTGTGGTCATGGGCGGAGGCTTTGTGAACACAGAGCTGCGCGCTCTGAAAGACCCTCGGGTGTTTGAGTTTGTGGACTTCATTTGTCTAGATGATGGGGAACGTCCATTTATCACCCTGTTGGAATACTTTGATGGCCAACGGGAAGTGGACGAGCTTGTGCGCACCTACTTTTTAGCAGAAGACGAAACTGGCGAGCCATTTGTCTACTTTAATGACAACAAAGCGCTGCACGACATTCCGCAAACAGAAGTAGGTGCCCCCGTTTACGATGGCTTGCCCCTGACGGAGTATTTGTCCCTGTGTGAGATGCTCAACCCTATGCATCGAATTTGGAGCGATGGCCGCTGGAATAAGCTCACCATTGCCCACGGTTGTTACTGGAAGAAATGCAGCTTCTGTGATGTCAGCCTCGATTATATTGAGCGCTATGATTATGCAGGGGCAGATATCCTTGTGGACCGTATTCAAGAGCTGATTGAAGAAACCGGTCAAACGGGCTTCCACTTTGTGGATGAAGCTGCGCCACCTAAGGCGCTATTCGCTCTGGCAGAACGCTTGATTCAACGGGGCGTTGTAATCAGCTGGTGGGGCAATATCCGGTTTGAGAAGACCTTTACCCCAGAAAAATGTCAGCTACTGGCGGACTCAGGTTGCATAGCGGTCAGCGGCGGTTTGGAAGTAGCGTCCGACCGACTGCTAAAACTCATGAAGAAAGGCGTCAGCGTCGAACAGGTGGCACGGGTGACCAAAGGCTTCAGCGATGCTGGCATCTTGGTACACGCCTATTTGATGTATGGTTTCCCCACACAAACAGAACAAGAGACGGTGGATGCCCTTGAAATGGTGCGCCAGATGATGTCCCAAGGCTGTTTCCAATCCGCCTACTGGCATCGCTTTGCGGCCACGATCCACAGCCCCATCGGCATTCATCCAGAAGAATATGGCATCACACTGGCAGAACGCCCTGAGACCTTATTTGCAGAAAATGATGTGGACTTCTTTGATCCCACTGGCACAGATCATGACATGCTAGGGAATGGCCTGCGTAAAGCCCTGTACAACTACATGCACGGCATTGGCTATGATCAACCTATGAGTTTCTGGTTTGATCAATCAGTCAGCCGCACCACAGTTAAGAAAGACTTAATCAGCAAAGCTTTCAGTAGCCTCATCGCCAGCAGCTAGAGCTGTCTGGCGACGGACCTAACGTTAGATTTTAAGTACTCAATGCGGGATCAAAGATCAACGAGCGGTGGGCGCAGATTCCCGCAAACATACCGGATGCCACCGCCAAGGTGCCGCTTTGCATTGGGTTAGACAGATCCCCCGCCACAAACAATCCCTTGATGGAGCTCTCTTTCATCTCGTCCACTTTGACCACATTCCCCATGGGCGTTTCTTGCATTGCCAAACCTAGCCGCTCAATCAAAGGTGTATTCATTTCTATCTGTGGCCCAACATAAAGTCCCCCTAGGGGAATCTCTCGACCATCGGCTAACACCACGCCTTGGACCTGTTTCCCCACATGGATCACCCGCACTACAGGCGTTCGCTCGATGGTGACACCCCGGCGCCTGAGCAGGCCAGCCATATCCCCCTCTGGCTCAAATTCCCCTTGAGTAAAAAGCGTTGTCGCCCCCCAATCAGGAATCATGGCGGCCTGATGCAATGACATCTCCGTGGTCGCCAAGACCCCTAGATTTTGATTGCGAAGCTCATAGCCATGGCAGTAGGGACAATGGACAGCACTCTCGCCCCAACATTCAGCGATGCCGTCAATCTCAGGTAGGCGATCACGAATGCCTGACGCCAAGATCACTCGCAGACCTTTGGCTTGCCGATCTGATTGCGTGATAACAGAGAACCCCTCAGCACACTGCTCCAGCCCTTCTACTAAATCTTCCCAAAGTTCAAAAGTAGGGTACGCGTACAACTGGCTTAGACCGATTTCACGAATTTCAGCAGGACTTTTACCATCCAAACCAAACACCCCATGGGATGCTTTAGCAAAACGATTTCGGGGAGAGTTCCCATCGATCAACAACACCTTCCGCTGGGCTCTTACCAATTGCATGGCCGCCGACAGCCCTGCAAAGCTGCCTCCAATAATGATTACGTCATAGGTCATATTTGCCTCCAAGACAGGCTTCAACTATTAAGTAACTTTTATTGTTACATTTAAAAACCCTCAAACGCAATACATGTAACATTAAATGTTTCGTGATAGACTCAGAACCCTATCTATGAGGTGACATCATGCGCAAAGACAGTCGACTTTCTCGAGTACTCCATGTCCTCATTCACTTGGATGCATTTGAACATCCGGTAACGTCAGACACCTTGGCAAAGATGCTGGGCACAAACCCAGTGGTAGTCAGGCGTACCATGGCTTTGTTACGGGAGCAGGGGTATGTGAAATCAATCAAGGGGCACAGTGGTGGTTGGTCACTGGCAAAAGCACTGGGAGATATCACCCTGTTGGACATTCACCAAACATTAAGTGACAGCAGTGTCTTTACTATTGGTTTGACGGACGAGCATACCGAATGCCCTATCGAGCACGCGGTAAACCGAACGTTAAAAGAAGCCATGGATGAAGCAGAAGGAGTGTTACTCAAACGCTTTGGGGAAGTGCCTTTGTCTGAGCTGACGGTTGAATTCAAAGCCGCTTTAGCTAAGAGATAAAGCCTTAAGCTAAGAAATAAAGCCTTTAGCCTTGCTCAAACCCTTCAAGTACATTGACCACATTGGTCCCTAAAGCCTCTGTGGCATAACCCCCTTCCATGATAAAAGCCGTCGGCAGCCGCAAACTCGCAAGCTTGTGACCCACTTTAAAAAAGTCATCGCTCTGTATGGTGAATTTTGAAATGGGATCTTCCGCAAAGGTATCCAGTCCTAGAGAAATCACCAAAGCCTCTGGCTGGAAGCTGTGAATGTTCTCTAATGCTTGTTCTAAACATTGCAACCACTGGTCAAAGTTCGTTCCAGCTGGCATGGGATAATTAATATTATAGCCTTCGCCCTTACCTTCTCCGGCTTCGTCCCCGTGACCTAAGTAAAACGGAAACTCGGTCTTAGGGTCCCCATGAAGACTGATAAACAAAACGTCATCACGATCGTAAAACAGACTTTGGGTGCCATTACCGTGGTGGTAATCGATGTCGAGAATCACGACCTTTTTCATACCCTGCTCCAAAAGGGTTTGGGCCGCTAAGGCGGCGTTATTTAGAAAACAATACCCCCCCATAAAATCTCGCCCAGCATGGTGTCCCGGTGGCCGACTGGCGCTGAACACACTCCCATTACCGTTCAGTAAATACTGGGCAGCACTGACCGCCGCATCGGCCCCAGACTTAGCGGCTCGCCAAGTGCCCTGAGCCAATGGGGTGCCATTATCCATGGAATACAGCCCCAACTTAGCAATGAAATTATCTGGCACCACATCGTCTCTTAGGGTGCGCGTCGGCCAGACAGACGGGAAAGGTTGCAGAGCTTCATTGGCAGGATCCAACGCCAACCATTGCTGCCACGCTGTTTCCAAGAATTGGACATAAACAGGGTCATGGAGAGTATGGATCACACCTGTTGCATCGTGATCGGGAGAAACGGTTTTATGTCCTCGAGCCTGTAATGCCTTGACGATGTTATCCAAGCGCTCCACTGACTCAAAACAAGGCACCTTCTCCCCACGAAAGTACTCATATTTAGGATTGTGATCACGGTAAGAGTCCGAAAGAAAGCAATGCATGAGTCCATATCCTTAAGTTGCTAGCTCAATGGTTCAATATAAGGTCTTCGATCTTCACAAGGCAACTGCTTGCACCCAACACCATTCTTCCCTTGTGACAGTCTGTTAGCTTCACGCACAAATCCTCTTAAAACTGTTACAAATCTGCATAGGTAAAGAATGGCTCTTAAATATATAACTATACTCAAACAGTGTGTGCTTGATCGGAGCCCTACCCATGAGTCTTCAAAAGAAATTTACCCTAACGGTTGCAGCCATCATTGCCATCGTTACCCTCATCATGATCGCCGTTGTGGTTGGTCTGTCTAACAACCAAACAAAGGTCGCCATTGCTTATGAAAAAGAGCAGCTGGGTGACCAGATGGTTCGTTTGCTAGATGTCACTGACACTCTAGTATCCGCACAGGTGCAAAGCAGCATGAAGCTACTGCAACAGCGCGGTATGGCGATTGGCCAGCCAAGCCAAGGTAGCCCCGTCAAAGTGGGAGAGCGCAATCCCCCTAACCTACTGCTGGGAGACAAACCCCAGGCCAACAACTACGATCTCGTTGATGGTTTAACCGCTGTCATGGGCGGCACAGCGACTCTATTTAGCCGTGATGGTCAAGACTATGTTCGCGTGAGCACTAACGTTATCAATAAAGGCGGTCGAGCAACCGGCACCATCTTGGCTCCCACAGGTAAAGCCATTAAAGCCATCAATCAAGGGAAGCCTTACTATGGTCAAGTAGATATCTTAGGTCGCCCATACTTAACTGGCTACGCGCCGATTAAAAAAGGCAATGACACCATCGGCATCTGGTACGTGGGCTACTCCGCTGACCTGAAAGCATTGGAATCCGTTATTAATAAAACCAAAATTCTGGACAGCGGCTTCATTGCCCTACGTGATGGAAAAGGCAACGTACGCCTTCATTCTGAGCACTTAAGCAGTGACGCTATTCAAGACGTTATCTCTGGCAAAACCCAAGACTGGACCATTGACATCTTACCCTATGCTAAGTGGGGCTACGACATCGTTATGGCTTACCCAAACAGTGAAGTGAGTGCGGCATCCACCAGCAAGGCTATCAATGCGGCGCTAGCTGTGATCGCGATCGGTCTCGTATTGATCATTATCATCAGCTTGTTGATTCGCACCCTAGTGGGTCGTCCATTGGGCAACTATGTCAGCGCCATCAAAAACATTGCGGAAGGCGAAGGTGATCTGACAACACGCTTTGACGCCCATGGCAAAGATGAGCTAGGACAAATGGCTTCTGGCTTTAATGCCCTGCTGGATCGAATTCAAAATACGATCAAAGAAGCCAAAGCCGATGTACAAACCCTTACTCGCTCATCCGAGACCTTAGCAGAGACATCCGCCCAGTCGAGCCGTGCGGTCATGGCCCAAACCTCTGATGTGGAGCAAGTTTCCGCCGCAACGCATCAAATGAGTATTGCCGCAGAAGATGTATCGAATAATGCTGCAGCAGCAGAACAACAGGCTCTCAGCGCTAACGACAGTGTCGCTCAAGCGAACCAAACCTTGAGTCAAACCATTCTTAGCATTGAGACCCAAGCCCAAGCTATCGAAACCTCTAGCCAAGTGGTGCAAGAGCTAGTCAATGCCAGCGAAGACATCAGCAAGGTATTGGAAGTGATCAGCGACATTGCTGAACAAACCAATCTATTGGCACTGAACGCCGCCATCGAGGCAGCCCGTGCCGGTGAACAAGGTCGAGGATTTGCAGTCGTTGCCGATGAAGTGCGCTCCCTTGCGAGCCGGACACAGGCCTCCACTGAAGAGATCCGTACCATGATTGAGCGTTTGCAACGTGGCGGCAAAGACGCTTCCGAGCAAATGAGCAACAACAAACGTGGTGCATTAGAAAGTGTCAACAGTGCTAAACACGCAGGTGAAATGCTGACTTCTGTACTGGAATCGGTACGTCAAATCTCTGACTACAACACTCAGATCGCCAGCGCAGCGGATCAGCAACGTCAGGTGTCTAACGAGGTGAGTCAAAACATCGAATCCATTAAACGCTCTGGTGAGGAAAGCACGTCCTACTCTCAAGCCACTATGGAATCGTGCAAACAGCTTAGCCACCTAGCGGATCAACTAAACAGCAAGCTTGGAAAATACCGAGTCGAGTAGGCCCTATCACCAGCCAACGACAGGCAATAAAAAAGCGCCCCATCGGGCGCTTTTTTCGTCTAGCACTTTGTTCAAATGAAGCTCTTAGTGAACAATACCATTTTGCAGCGCTTTCATTTCATCGTGACATTCTTTAGCCTGCACCTTAATACGCAGTAGTGCCGCTTCAGATTCAGGAGTTTGCTCCTTAGACAACGCATCGTCTAGTTCTTCCAGAACACGATCCTCCACTTCTTCCAGCTGGTCCACATAAGTAAATTCGGTGTTGGAAGACAGTTTCGCCACCGCTTGGGTGTAAGTTTCCCGCGCTTTAACCAAGTTGTCAGTGCCTGTTTCAAGATCACCTTTTTCTTCTACAGCAAATGGCTGCAACTCAAAAATAGCTTTGGCTTTCGCATCAATCATGCGATTAAAAAAACCTTGGTAACTCTGGTCATCCACTTTCTCTTTTGCCTTCTGGTAAAACTCGATACCGCTGTTCATGACTTTAATAATGTCCGTGATGTGATGTACAGATTCTGTTTGCTGAAGCATGGCTTCCTCCTTATCTATCACTGTGCGATTTAATGAATGAATATTTACCGTTCGCATTTATAGATTTGAAGATGTGCCAAGGGATTTCAACCGTACTGGCGAGGCTTCACATAGGTTGCAAGCTTGCTACATGTTTGCAGCCAATCCTCACACTTTGTTGTCACTTACCCAGCCTCTGATAAAACACTTAGCACAAAAAATCCCAGCCAAGGCTGGGATTTTTATCTCACGCTTAATGCATCTAACTAGCTAGGCTGTTGCCCAATATGAACCTCTCCTATGGCACCAGCTTCTGGATCGTTGTACACATCTTTATCAACTTGGCCTTCACTGTTGGCCACCACCACAGACACCACCGCATCCCCAGAGATATTGACCGCCGTACGTATCATGTCGAGCAAACGATCCACACCTAAGATTAAGCCAATCCCTTCGATCGGCAAACCGACCTGAGCAAACACCATAGACAACATAATCAGCCCCACACCTGGGACCCCTGCCGTACCAATAGATGCCAAAACGGACATCAGAATGACCGTTAAATAACCGCCCATCCCAAGATCGACATTATAGATGTTGGCAATAAACACGGTCGCGACACCCTGCATGATCGCCGTACCATCCATATTAATGGTCGCACCAAAAGGCACGGTGAAAGACGCCACCGAGTTACGCACCCCCATTCGCTCCGTCACCGTCCTTAAAGTAACAGGAATGGTGGCGTTGGAGCTGGACGTACTAAAAGCAAAAACTTGAGCGTTACGAATCTTGCGAACAAATGTCAGCGGGCTAAGTCCAGAAAACAACTTGAGCACCACCTGCAGTGTGATGAACAAATGGAACATCAGCACACCAATGAGCACTAACACATAGCCCAATAGTTGACCGAGTAACTCCATCCCTAAATTGGCTATCGCACGAGCGATCAAACAAAACACTGCATAGGGAGCAACCGCCATGACCACAGTCACCATTTTCATCATGACTTCGTTCAGTTTTTCGACAAAATCACTGACGGATTCTGCCTTTTTCCCCACCATCAAAATACTCACACCAAACAAGATGGAGAAGAAAATCACTGGCAACATATCCCCTTGGGCCATGGCATTAATGGGGTTAGAAGGAATAATACTAACGATCACATCAGTTAACGGTGGCGACTCTCTGCCTGAAAAGTTAGCTTCCGAGCTGGCATTCATACCTTCACCGATACCAAAGCCCGCAGCAATAATAATGGCTGAAGCAATAGCAATCGCTGTAGTAAGGAGGTACAGCAAGAAGGCCTTGGAGCCAATACGCCCTAGTAATTTTACGTCTCCGATCCCGCACACACCGCAGACCAGAGAGAAAAACACTAAGGGCACCACCAACATTTTTAACGCATTTACAAACATCTGGCCGACAACGCTAAACAGCCCCTCAGTGAGGTAAGCATTGGCCCAAGATCCTGATGCATTCATCCCCGTCAAATTAATGACGAGCCCTACCAGAATACCCAGCACCATCCCCACCAAAACTTTCATAGTGACACTCATAGACATCTCCCTATCCGATCAAAACCTTTCGCGACGCTTACCTGACGTAATGCCTCTCTTACTAAAATTTGGCACAAAATGTGTACAATCGGTAGTTAATGTCATCTCAATGACACAAATCGAATCAACTTCTACGTTCTGTGCACATTTCCCATCGTGGTCTGAGCTGGTCTGACTCTTGGCTATTTAACTGAATATTAATGTTATGTTATAACATTAATATTCGAGAGGAGAGCATAATGACTACCGATATCCCCAAATTACCCGTCACGGTTTTATCCGGCTTTCTTGGCGCAGGAAAAACCACCCTACTAAGTCATATCCTAAACAACCGCGCGGGGCTGCGTGTGGCTGTAATCGTGAATGACATGAGTGAAATCAATATCGATGCTGAGCAAATTCATCAGGAAGTATCACTCAACCGTGGTGAAGAAAAGCTCGTAGAAATGAGTAATGGCTGTATTTGCTGCACCTTGCGAGAAGACTTATTAATCGAAGTGAGCCGTTTGGCCCATGCCCGCCAGTTTGATTATCTAGTCATCGAATCCACCGGTATTTCAGAGCCACTGCCCGTGGCAGAGACTTTTACCTTTACGGACGAAGACGGCATCAGCCTATCTGACGTAGCCACTCTAGACACCATGGTTACCGTAGTGGATGCGGTTAACTTCATGAAAGATTACGAAGCCGCAAAATCCCTACAAGAAACCGGTGAAAGCTTAGGGGAGGAAGACGAGCGCAGCGTAGCAGACTTGTTGGTTGACCAAGTGGAATTCGCCGACATGCTGCTCATCAGCAAAACCGACCTTATCAGCCCTGCAGAGCTAGAGCAGCTACAAGCTATCTTACGTTCGTTAAACGCCCTTGCTGAAATCGTGCCTATGCAGCACGGTAACGTCCCCATTGAAAAAGTCCTCGGCACAGGCAAATTCAGCTTTGAGAAAGCACAACAAGCAGCAGGTTGGTTAAAAGAAATGCGAGGGGAACACACTCCCGAGACCGAAGAATACGGCATCTCAAGCTTTTCCTATGTGGCTCGCCGCCCATTTCACCCGGAGCGCTTCTATAACCTGCTACATAACACGGAACCTTATGGCAAATTGATCCGCTCCAAAGGGTATTACTGGTTGGCGACACGTCCTCAATTTGCTGGGCAATGGAGCCAAGCCGGGGGCATTGCTCACTATGGTTTCGCAGGTATGTTTTGGCGTGCCGTACCGGAGGATCGCTGGCCTCAGGACGAAGAATCCCGCCAAATGATCATGGAGCATTGGCATGAACCCTTTGGAGACATGCGCCAAGAATTAGTCTTTATCGGCCAAAACCTGAAAAAGGACCAGATGATAGCCGCCCTAAATGCTTGTTTGCTGAGCGAAGAAGAAGTTTTAAAAGGCGTGGACTACTGGCACTCCCTCAATGATCCCTTCCCTGCTTGGGAGGAATCCGCATGAGCTTAGCCCAGGCATTTCCCATTACCAACAACCCTAAATCAGAGTTTGTATCCGAGCTCATCGGACTTGCCGAAATCGACCGTGCGACGATTAACATGGTCACGTGGCAGAGGGAGCAATCTGAGTCACTTATTGGAGCCACCAAAAAGCTCTCAGATAGAAGTCCTCACTTAAATGTTCGGGAAGAAGTGACACCGGATTCGGTGAGCAAAGCTCTAACTCGCCATCTTGGCAAGACAGATAACCTAGAGCCGCTCATCAATGACATCTCAGAATTAACCGATGCGTTTTGCTGTTTAATGGGCTGCGATAGCGTGGGCCTTCGATTAGAAGTGGTCGATCGTGCCTCTTGCCCGCGCTTTCATGTGGATCAAGTGGTGTGCCGCTTGATTACGACTTACCAAGGACCCGCGACCCAATGGCTGGCCCATCAAGATGCGGATCGCAGCAAACTAGGACGTGGCAATGGCGGACTACCGGATGAGCAATCCGGACTTATGACATCCACAGATCAGATTCAATCCATCGCTTCTGGTGATGTGGCCCTATTAAAAGGTGAAGGCTGGCCGGGTAACCAGGGGGCAGGGATTATCCATCGCTCGCCCACTATTCCCGCTGGGGAGCAGCGCCTTGTGCTCACCCTTGACCCAATCTTTTAAACCGCTGACTAGACAATCGAGTGCTCGCAATGGCGGGCGCTTTTTGACTTAAGCCCGTGTTTTTAATCGCCGCCACCATAAACTTAGCAAAATCGATACGGCGGACTCGATTGTGCGCAATACGAGGATCCCCCACATGCTCTGCCCATACCGGTAAGCCTTCGCTCTCCCCTTCTTCTAAATCACTACCACGAACAAGGGTCCAATCACGGCCAGACTCAAACACCGTCTTAGCGGCGCGCTCTTGATCACGCAAGTCTGCAAACCTTAACCAACGAGCTAGGGAACCAAACACCGCAGCAAAACAGCGTAAGCTCAAAGGATACTGATCCAAACCGTCCCGACTCAAATGCCAACCTCCGGAGAACACCAAACGAGCCTCTTTTGGCGCAGCGTTTAACACCGCTTCAACCGTGTGTGTGGCGTAGCCGTTTACCCCCCAACAGACCATAACGGTTAGTACCGCATCCACATCAGCCAAGGCCTTAGTCAATGCCCCTTGGTCATCTGTATAGGCTGGCACAACGTCAATCAACCCTTCCCAAAGGGCCAACTTAGTCACGCTTTGCGGGCGGCAAATCACCGTCACACGGTACCCCTGCATCAAGGATTCATCAATCATGTAACGCCCAAGTTTCCCTGAACCCCCTACAATCGCCACATGGGGCTTGTTATGAATGGTGTGATGCGCATGTGAAAACATATGGACTACCTCCTATAATTTTGTATAGGAGAAGTATATTTTTACCTTTATCCTTTAAAAATCGCCCATTATTAAAGATCGGATATACATTTTTGCATGGCAATGAATTATGAACAGCTGGATTGGAATGCTTTAAAAGGCTTTATAACTGCCGCTCGAGAAGGCTCATTTTCTAAGGCGGCTATCCACCTTGGCATGACACAACCCACCTTAAGTCGCCAGATTTATCAGCTGGAACAGTCTCTTAAAGTGACCTTGTTTGAGCGCCTGAGCACAGGCTTGCAACTTACCGACGCAGGTCAACGGCTATTAGAATTCGCTGCACCTATGGGCGTTTGTGCAAAAAATGTCAGTCTTGCAGTGGCTGGTTTAACGGAATCTTTGGAAGGAGAAGTCAGCCTTTCTGTCAGTGAAATTGACGCTCTGTTTCGCATACCAGACTTGGTGGACTACATATGTCAGCAGGCTCCAACAATCGAGCTAACCATTCATGTAAGTAATCAGGTCTCAGATATCAAACGCCGAGATGCAGACATTGCCATTCGCAGCTTTAGACCAAAGGACGAAGATCTGATCGCACGCAAATTAATGGATGAGCCCATCTGGTTTTACGGCACGCCAGATTACCTTGCCCAATTTGCAACTAACCGTACCAAAGCTGCTATTCAGGGCATGCAGATTATCGGATTTGAGCGTAATGACGAACTCATCAACCATCTAGTTCCCTTAGGTTGGCCTGTCAGTACTGCCAACTTTAGATTGGTGACCAGCTTTCAACCCCTGCAATGGCAACTGGTATTACGAGGGCATGGACTTGGCTTTTTCCCAGAGGCTATCGGTGATAACGAACCTCGTCTCAACCGAGCATTCCAAGGGTTTGGTCCAGTAATGACCTTACCCCTTTGGTTGGTCACACACAGGGAGCTAAGGACCAGCCCCCGCATAAATAAGGTATTTGCATTGATCGGAGAATGGTTCGAAAAACAGACGCTGTAACCCACTCAATTGCCTATACGCGTCACTTTACCCATGTAAGCAATCTGTTCTCATGCAGCAAAAAACGCAAAATAACACTATAAGCAGGCAAAATACTATCAACCACAAGAGGAGAGACGTTAACTTTTGAGAGACTCCATGCATCAGGGTTACAGCTGATCAAAATAAGTACAGCTATGATAAACACCTAATAATTCGTTAAAAATGTGTATAAATTTCAGACAATTAAAAAATTATCTAACTAAACTCTCACTCTTAAATATTAGTCATTGACCGGTAGGGAAACGTCGCTTTAGCCCACAAGACTTAAGGGGTACAACTACTTTAGAACCTTTAAATATAAGCTTAACTAATGGCTTTCATTATTTCTTAGTCAGTTTACTGCCCCATGAAATTTGCATACTTTGTGTACATAACTATGACATGAGGGACACCAATGGCTAATTCTAAGCATTCTGATACGGATTACGTGATAGTCGCCGATCAGGGTCTATTCCGTGATGTAAACCCACCCATGGCGATGCTATCCAAGTTCGTCATTCTCGCATTCGTTCTGTTTACCATTTCTGACGTTGAACTAGCCGGTAGCATTTTTAGCGGCATGCAAAACTGGATTCAAAGCACTTTGGATTGGTTCTACATAGCGTCCATGTGTATTTTCATCCTTTTTATCTTTTGGTTGATGACGTCTAAATACGGCAATATCCGCTTAGGTCGTAAAGATGAGCGTCCTGAATTCAGCTATTTCTCTTGGTTCTCCATGCTGTTCGGCGCTGGTATGGGTATCGGCTTACTGTTTTGGTCCATTGCCGAGCCTATGTACCACATTCAGAGCAATCCATTTTTAGCGGAAGGGACTGCGAATACCATGGCAGGGGCTTACACGGCCATGCAGGTGACTTTCTTACATTGGGGACTCCATGGCTGGGCCGTTTATGTGATCGTTGGGTTGGCGTTAGCCTACTTCACCTTCCGTCATAACTTACCCCTGACGATTCGCTCCGCCCTATACCCATTGTTTGGGGATGAAATCTTTGGCTGGCGCGGACACATTGCCGACATCCTAGCGGTGTTTGGTACGGTATTTGGTGTCGCGACCACTCTGGGCTTAGGGGCCGGTCAAATTAACGCGGGCCTTAATTACTTATTCGATGTGCCCATCGGTACTACGTCACAGGTATGGATCATTGGTGTTGTCTCGGTCGTCGCAACCGTTTCTGCTGTGACAGGGGTAGGCAAAGGCATCAAGATCTTATCTGAAATGAACATGTGGCTGTCGGTGATTTTAATCACAGTGTTCTTGGTCGCAGGCCCAACGGTCTTCTTACTGGGCTTCTTCGTGACAAACGTAGGGGAATACGTTGCTAACTTCATCCCTATGGGCTTCTGGGTCGATCCTGATCCTGAAGGTCAATGGCAAGGCTGGTGGACAGTGTTCTACTGGGGGTGGTGGATTGCTTGGGCACCATTTGTCGGTATGTTCATTGCCCGTGTATCCCGTGGTCGTACGATCCGTGAATTCTGTCTAGGGGTCTTGTTAGTACCAACCTTAGTGACCTTCTTCTGGATGTCGATCTTTGGTGGCACAGGTATGTACATGGAGCTGTTTGCAGACGGTGGCTTCGGTACTGGCGCGGTAATGAATGCCGTGAACGAGAATATCTCAAAACCTTTGTTCGTGGTGATCGAGCAGCTTGATTTAGGCTTGCTTACTAACATCGTCGCTTTGATCTCTATCGTATTGATCATTACTTACTTCGTCACGTCTTCGGACTCGGGTACCCTAGTGATCACAACCTTAGTGAGTATGGGTAGCAATGAGCCGCCACATAGCTACCGTATTTTCTGGGGTATGGGTCAAGGTGCAGTTGCTGCCGTATTGCTGCTCGCAGGTGGCTTGAAGGCCCTGCAAACCGCCTCTCTTGCAGCGGGTCTACCGTTTGCCTTCATCATGTTTTTAATGATGTGGAGTTTGGTGAAAGCCCTTAAAGCTGACCATGAAGATTTACATGTCACTGAGTTGGCACCATTAAAAAACACCAACCGTACTGACCATTATATCTCTCAAGTACAAAATGCCAGCTAAGCCAATCACTTACTGAGCAATTTATAGAAAATCCCCTAGCCGGAAAACGCCGGTTAGGGGATTTTTTTGATCTCAAATCTAGGCGCGATCAATTTTGATAATTCTCAGCAAGCCCCCGTTAAACGGCGAATGCGGCTTTCTTAGAAACCCAATCTGTTTTAGTATCGTTATCTTAAGATTTGGACATCCACTCGAGCCTGCCCAAACTTAACCCAACTTACCTCTAGGTATTCTTTTATCAACTCAGTAGGAAACAATAATGGCGGCTTTTGGTAGCGTGTTTATGCCGAAAATGGCATTAGCAACATTCGAAGATAACAAATGGTCTGACACTCAGATCGTTGCATCAGACAGCATCTCTCTTCACCCAGGTGCGCACGTCTTGCATTACTCAAGCACTTGTTTTGAAGGCTTGAAAGCATTCCGTCACGAAGACGGCAGCGTGCATGTCTTCCGAATGGACCAAAACGTCAACCGCTTCGCCCAAAGCAGTGAGCTATTGTCTCTTCCAAAAGTCGACAAAGACCAAGTGTCTAATATGATCGTCGACATCGTAAAAGAATACGCTGCGGACGTACCTACGCCTCCAGGTTCTATGTACATTCGTCCGACTCATATCGGTACCGAAGCTGCTGTGGGTAAAGCCGCAGCGCCATCCGATTCGTCTATGGTTTACATCCTTCTATCTCCTGTGGGTGACTACTTCGCAGGCGGCGCGCGTGCATTGCGTCTTCTGCTAGATGAAACAGGACAACGCTGTGCACCGCACATGGGAATGATCAAAAGCGGCGGTAACTACGCCAGCGCGTTGGCTCCAACCCTAGAAGCGAAAGAAAAATTCCAAGCAGACCAAGTTTTGTTCTGCCCTAACGGCTACATCACCGAAACCGGTGCCGCAAACTTCCTGTTAGTAGATGGCAACGAAATCATCACTAAGGCATTGGATTCTAGCTTCCTACACGGTGTGACCCGCTCCAGTATCCTACAAATCGCGAAAGACCTAGGTATGACGGTGTCTGAGCGTGAAGTGTCTGTAGAAGAGCTACTAGAACGCGCTGCTAAACCAGGTGTCGAAGCCATGCTGTCTGGTACAGCTGCGGTACTAACGTCTGTTGGCACCTTCATTCATAACGGTAAAGACGTGAAAGTAGGCAATGGTGAAATTGGTCCAATGGCACAAAAACTTCGCCAAGCCCTAAACGACATCCAATGGGGTAAAGCACCTGATACACACGGTTGGTTGACTCGTATCGCCTAAGGCTGAATCGGTCAATCACCACGAAAAAGCCCCGCTCAGAGCGGGGCTTTTTTATAGCTAATGGCTAATATCAAATATCCAAGCCGAGCTTATTTACTGGACTTGAAATGCGTCACCATGGCTTGTAGCTCACTGGACAATTCATTCAATGCGGCCGCAGTGTGAGACACTTGAGAAGACAAGTCATTGGATTCGCTAGAACCGTTATGGATCACCAACACATTGTTGTTGATCTCCTCTGCCACCAAATGTTGCTCTTCCGCAGAGGCGCTGATTTGAATCATCATGTCTTTGATGGTTTGCACCGATTCAAGAATCTGCTCAAACACCACATAGGTCTGGGACGCTAAATCCACAGAACTGTGTGCCACGCTGACACTGTTAGACATCTTACCGGCCACCAATTGGGTTTGCTGTTGCAAACGGGTCAGCAGTTTATCGATTTCATCCGTCGATTCCGCCGTACGGCCTGCCAAGGTACGAACTTCATCAGCTACCACGGCAAAGCCTCGACCTTGTTCCCCTGCTCGTGCTGCCTCAATGGCTGCGTTCAAGGCTAGCAAGTTCGTTTGCTCAGCAATGGCTTTAATGGTGTCTAGAATCCCCACAATGTTGTCAGACTCTTGGGACAAGGTGGTCATGGACTCATTGGAGCTGTTTAACTCAGTTTCTAGATTTTTCAACGAGTCCATCGTCTGCTGAATCAGCTTGTTACCCGATTGAACGTGTTTTTCACTGTCCTCTGCCGACGCGGCCGCGGACGTACAATTAGAGGCTACTTCATTGGCGGTCGCCACCATTTCATTGAAAGCGGCAGACAAATGATCCACTGAACTGGCTTGTTTTGCTACGATATTGCTGAGGTTTGAAGACAGACTTTCCGACTCGTTGGCCACCTTGCTGATCTGTCCACAAGACTGCTTAGTATGACCGACAATATCATCAATGGAGGCCACAAATCGGTTGAAGGCTTCCGCCATCTGGCCGGATTCGTCTTTGCTGTTCGCCTCAAGGCGCTGGGTCAAATCACCGTCACCTTGGCTAATCGCCGTCAATCGATCGGCCATATCTCGTACCGGGCGCAGCACCACACCCGCTAATATGGAGCCTATCAAAACGAAGATAGCCACCATGATGACACCAACAATGACGGTCATCATGATCAGGTTATTTGCTTGAGCATACACCACACTGCTTGGAATCAGGCCAATAAACTTCCATCCCAGTTCTGGTGACGTGTACACCTTAGCGAACCACTCTTCACCGTTGTACATCATGGTTTGAATGGCACTGTCACTTCCCAAAGACGCGTAAGGACGGGATGCGTCACTGATGTTTTTAAAGTTATTCTCAGGATCCATTGGGTCTGCCAAGATGGTATTGGTGTCCTCCACCATGACCACATAGCCTTCGCCACCAAACTTCACATCCGCAAGTAGCTCCGTCAATTTCTGCAAGGTCACATCGACACCTACGACCCCATAGAGACCGTTTTTGCCTTCAAAACGTTGCAGGTAGTCCACCAGTGGCGCCCCTGTGAAGGTGTCTCGGTAAGCCGGAATACGTACTGGGGTTTTGGCATTAATCGACTGCTTATACCAACCTTTTTCTGATGGGGTGTAATTGTCTGCACTCTTGCCAAGTGGGTACTGCAAGTAACCTTCGTCATTGGTGCCTAACCAAATGTAGGCAAGGTCAGGATGGGTTTTGCCAAAGTCATCAAATAATGAGAACGCCGCCTGCTCTTGGGGGGAATTCGACTCAGGGGTCATCTGTTTGGCTTTTTGTTTGGCGTAGCTTTCAATGCTGCCAGGGGTCAGTTGTTTGAGCACATCAGAGCGAGCAAAAAAGGCCGCATCTTCGGCTAATCCATTCAAATACATGGAAAACAATGCATCCACATGGCCCACTTCAGATTCCGCCTGCTGAGCAAACTTATTCACCGCATCAGAACGCACAGAGCTCACAAATAGAATAGAGATAATCAGCACAGGGAGAATCACCCCAGCCGCAACAAGAGCGATTATTTTCGCACGTACCGTCATATGAAAACCTCGTTAGTTACACAGCTTGTTTTCAACACTCGACAACATTATTCAACTTGGCTGCACGCCACCTACGGTTGAAACATCATGAAAACATTCCATGTAAACCTAAGTTGGTTTGTGTATTGCAGAGAAACCTTGTGAGCCACCCGGCTAGGTTATGCTTACCTGCTTGATGTGCCGACAAAATTTCTTATAAGTTACATTTATCACAAACTAAAAAAAGCAACAAAGAAAATCGACGATCGAATTAAATAATCGTCGATTAGCCTTCCACCTATAACAAGATTAGTCTGGTGCGACACCAGAAATGAAAATTTGCACCTGCTGGTGACTGGAGCCCCAAATGTGGGATTTGATGTCATGCAAAAACTTGTCTGCTTCTTTGAGGGTGACAATGCCGGCCATCAGCTCAACGCCTATGCCTTCTTGAGTAAAAATGAATCGCCAAGTGTGGCCATCCACCAGCACTTCGCCTTCGCCGTTTTGATAAGAAACCTGTGTGAAAGGGTAATCAGGAGGGACAAAACACGCCAGTTCTTGACCTGATGCGCCGTAATTTAAATCTGGAACATAACCTTGTCGATCGACCAGTCCGAACTTCATAACAAGTACTCCGTTTTTATTGTTTATTTGAGCATAGCCGGAAGCCGAAAATTTGCCGCGATTTTTTACTCTCCTTTGAGTGCTTCATAAAACATCTTTTGGGGTGACCACCATGAATTAAGGAGGGCTTTATATGCTTTTTTTACTCATTATGTGCACTCTTAGAATCTCCCGTTAATTTTCTATCAGCATTCCCACTCTAATCTGGCTGGCTACTGTGCCTTGACAGCTCTCCTCGAATATCTCGGCTTACTATAAAAATAGCATTTTCACAGAGACCAGATTTATGCATCAAAACGAATCAAAACCGTTTGTGTATGCCAACATGCGTTTGGCATTTATCCTTTTGATCACCTGCTTTGCCGCTTGGGGTGTAGCAGCCAACATGACCGACCCCTTGGTTAAAGTCTTCAGCAAGATCTTTACCATGACGAATTTGCAATCTGCCCTAGTGCAATTTGCCTATTATGGCGCTTACTTCTGTTTGGCTCTGCCTGCCGCTTTCATCAATGTTCGATTTTCCTATAAGACAGGCGTACTGACAGGGTTAGGCTTAGCCTGTCTAGGGGCTTTAGCGTTTTATCCTGCTAGCATTTCCATGAGCTATGGTTTCTTCTTAGCTGCGCTGTTTATTATGGCTGCGGGGATGTCGATCCTAGAAACCTCAGCAAACCCGTTTGTTATGGCCATGGGGCCCCGTCATAATGCCACCCGCCGCTTGAACTTGGCACAAGCCTTTAACCCTGTAGGCACCAATATCGGGGTCTTCTTGGCGGCCGTATTGATCCTACCGAATTTGAACACGGCCACCGCAGAGCAGCGTGCAGCCATGACTCAAGAGGCACTCAACGCAGTCCGTGCAGCTGAGCTGCAGGCAGTTATGACGCCCTATGTGGGCATGGCGCTGGTGTTGTTGGTAATCTGGTTGCTGATTGCCTTTGTCAAAGTTCCCCGTGCTGAAAACGCAGGTGTCAGTGATGAACAAGAGCAGCACGATGGCTTTCTCGCCACCCTTAAACGCCTCATTAAATTGCCACAATACCGTTGGGGCGTGGTGGCACAGTTTTTCAATGTGGCGGCGCAAACCTGTGTCTGGACCTACACAATTCAATACGTTCAAGAAGCCATTGGCGGCACCGAAGCCAGTGCTTCGGATTACTTACAGTACAGCCTGATCTTGTTTTTGATTTCGCGCTTTGTAATGACCTGGCTGATTGGTGTGTTCCGTCCCACTATTTTGCTGGCCACTCTGGGCTTCGCTGGCACCTTGTTGTGCGTATACGCTTCCCAAGTGTCTGATATCACTGGCGTGTGGGCGATTGTTGGTATCTCTGCTTGTTTGTCCTTAATGTTCCCTACCATTTACGGCATTGCCTTAAATGGCCTAGGTAAAGACACTAAGTTTGGCTCAGCAGGATTGGTCATGGCGATCCTTGGCGGCGCTATTATGCCTATGGTTCAAGGGGCTGTAATCGATACCCAGAGCGCTAGCCTATCTTATCTGGTTCCCGCTGCCTGCTTCTTAGTGGTTGCTGGCTATGGTGTGTTTGCGATTCGCAACATCCAAGACTAAGCCTTTGGCAAAGCGCTGCACCTAAGCAGCGCTTTGCACCTCATCTTTGACACCCTCTTTATCCTCTTGATGATTTACCAACATGGGCTGAAAATTCATCCCCATTTCCTACCAAGTCCGGCCAGAACGTTAAGAGTATCAGTGTGACCTTACAATCGTTACGCAGCTAATCAACTTTCCTAACCTGAGTTTTGCTTTACCTTATAAGGACTTAATTAACGTTACGAATGACGGGGAGGGCCTTATGACAAATCAAGCCAACAACATTTCACTGAATGTCCAGCGCCACCAAGATACCTTGGTTCTCAACATGAAGCCGTCGGGTCACCCTAGCCGCCAAGATTTTAAAAAGCTTTCCCAGATGATGGACACAGCGGTGTACGCCATTCCATCGGCTAACATCGCTTTATTGGTAGATCTGAGTGAATTAAAAAGTGTCAGCGCCAGAAGCGCTTGGAATGAGCTCTTGCACGGTTTGAGAATTGGCTCCGAATTCAACCGCATTGCCATTGTGGGCCACAACCACTGGCACAACTTTTTGATCCGCGCGACCAGTTGGCTGATCTCCTCAAACCTAAAGGTTTTCCAGCAAAAAGACCAAGCTGCCGATTGGGTATTGGCGGCTTAGTCATGCCTTGTTGGGATTAGCGTCGGCGGGGCTTGCCGCTTCTCGGTTTGCCGCCACCACTTTGGCCAAGGGCCTTCGCCCGTAGGGCTTTTTTAGAAGGTTTACGTTTAGAACTGCTAGCGTCTTCTTGCGCCATGGGATTCGGCTCAAACCCTTCCATCCACTGAGGCACAAAATGCTCCCCAGTCAGTTTTTCGATGTCCGCCAGTAGATACTTCTCTTTATGGGATACGAGGGACACGGCTAAGCCCTCTTTACCCGCTCGTCCCGTTCGACCGATACGGTGAATGTAGTCTTCCGCGTTGTAGGGCAACTCATAGTTAATCACGTATTGCAGCTGTTGAATGTCCAACCCCCGAGCCGCCACGTCAGTGGCAACCAAGGCCCGCACCTGTCCAGTTTTGAACTCTTCCAACCCCCTATCACGGGCACCTTGGGATTTATCCCCGTGAACGGCTGCGGCGCTAATACCGTCTTTTGCTAACTCTTTCGCCAGCTCATCAACCGCTTGCTTGGTACGAGTAAAGATCAGTACTTGCTGCCAGTTTTTAGAACCAATTAAATAGGCCACCAAGCCCGCTTTGCGCTTGTTATCAACCTCGTAGATACGCTGCTCTACCTTAGCGGCAGTGGCGTTGCGCTCCGCAACTTCGATCAGCTTAGGCTGGTTTAACAGAGTTTTGCTGAGGGCAAACACCTCATCGTTAAAAGTGGCCGAAAAGAATAGGGTTTGGCGTGTGTCAGGTAAGCGCTTCAGGATACGTTCAATGTCGATAATGAACCCCATATCCAGCATGCGATCCGCTTCATCCAGTACCAAGGTCTCAACCGTGGTGAGATCAATCAGCTCTTTCATAGCCAGTTCTAATAGACGACCTGGGGTTGCTACCAGCACATCACAGCCAGCATTCAGAGCTTCGATTTGCGGATTAATACTGGCACCGCCGTAAGCCACGACGGCATTCAACTGAAGCCCTTGGCTGTAGGAGACAAAGCTTTGGTGGACCTGCTGTGCAAGTTCTCGCGTCGGAGTAAGCACTAACACACGAATGCTTTTCTCTATGTCAGCACGAGTCAGATGTCGCTGAATCAAAGGCAAAGCAAAGGCTGCCGTTTTACCTGTGCCCGTTTGCGCCCCCGCCATCACATCGTGCCCAGCCAACACATCTGGGATCGCCGCCTGCTGAATCGGCGTAGGATTTTGGTAGCCAAGACGGTCCAAAATAGACAGCAAATCAGCGTGCAAACCAAGGGTAGAAAAACTCATAAACAAGCACCGTAAGAGCAATAAACTAAGACGGTGCTAGTGTATCATTTCACAGTTTTTCTGCTTGGTTTAATAAGGTTTTGTACGCCACGTTCTCATATTTGGCGAAGCTTGGCTGCTGTCGGGCTTTGAGTTTGGTGAACACAGGTTGCGTTAAACCCGCCATGAATCGAGCTAACAATACTGGCGTCACTTGCTCTGATGGCAGCTTTTGCAATAACCAGAGTTTGGCTCCTTGCAGGTCAGTGTTGAGATCATCAAGAGAGGTGTCGTCTTCCTGTTGTTTCAAGGTCAGCACTTCCCCTCGGCAGACAGAACAGTGACCACACTGCTCTGGGGCCTGTTGATCACCGAAGTAGCGAGCTAAGTTATGATTTAAGCAACGACCCAGTTCGAAGAAGCGAATCATGGTCGCGATACGTTCGATTTCTGACGTTTCTTTTTGGGTGACATAGGCTTGCAGTTCTTCAGCCAACACTGGCGTCAGTTTTTCAACCTGTACTCCGTACACTTCTGTAAGGCCTTTGGTTTCTAGGGCAATCAGATCTCGATCCGCCAAATGCTCTAGTAAACTTAAGGCCATGCCTCGCTCGATACCTTGCTGGTGCAAGCGCTCGAAGTCCGGCACGCCCCATACTTTTTTAAAGTGGGTTTGTTGTGCCACCTTTTGGAGTGTTGTGTGATGCTCTGCTGATAAAGACTGAGCAATCTGTTCAAGGCTTTGATTCCATTTGAGTTTTACATCGCTGTAGTAGCTGTAGCGCGGCACAATGGCCCCCGCCAACTCCAGTTGTACCAGCAGCGTCTTTAAGGGCAGGGCCCGAATATTCGTGAGCTGGGATAAGCCATAGGCTTGGGTTTCCCATTCCCCATGGACAGTGTTGTCAGCCATTTCTTGCAGCAAGGTTTGAATGGCATGGGGCTCGGGGGTATCTCCATAGACAAAGTTCTCCAGAACATGAAGCCCCTCTAGGCTCGCCAACATCACACAGCGACTTGGCAAACCATCTCGTCCCGCCCGACCAATCTCTTGGCTGTAGTTTTCGATGGATTTCGGTAGGTCATAATGGACCACAAAGCGAATGTCCGATTTGTCGATGCCCATCCCAAACGCAATGGTCGCTACTATGATGCGGGTCTGCCCAGCCATAAAATCGTTTTGAATGGCGGCGCGAACCTCGTTGCCAAGCCCCGCGTGGTAGGACACTGCAGAATAACCGCTCTGCTGAAGACTGGCTGCCAAGTCGTCAGCGGTCTTTTGTTGCGTCACATACACTATGCCCGCCCCTTGTGTGTCATTCAGTACTTGGCGCAGCAAAGCCTGTTTGTCTTGGCCTTGGGCAGTGATGAGGTCAATGTCCAAATTCTGACGATAAAAACCCGTCTGCACTATGTTCTCTGGGGCGATTTGAAACTTCAACGCCATGTCTTTTTGCACCCGACGGGTGGCAGTGGCGGTGAGCAATAGCACCAATGGGATTTGTAGCTCTTGTTGGTACTGGGGCAGTTTCAAATAATCGGGGCGGAAATTATGCCCCCACTCAGAAATACAGTGGGCTTCGTCCACCACCAACATGGAAATAGGCACCCCTTGAATAAAACGACGAAAGCGTTCGTTTTTAAAACGCTCAACAGAGATCATTAGGATTTTGATCTCGCCATTACGCACTTGCTGCATCACCTGCTGACTTTCTTCTTTGCTTTGCGTGGAGTCCAAGCTGGCACTGGCGATTCCCTTACTTTGTAAAAACGCCAGCTGATCATGCATCAGGGCAATCAGGGGGGATATCACCAAGGTTAAGTGAGCTAATTGAGTAGCAGTCAATTGATAACACAAGGATTTGCCAGAGCCCGTGGGAAACACCGCCAAGGAGGACTGCCCCTGCAACAGTTGCTCAATGGTGTGTTGCTGGCCTTCGCGAAACTGGTCAAAACCAAAGTAGTCGTAAAGCGTACGCTGCAAAGTTGTCATGTATATCCTTGTGGTCAATCGATAGCTCCCCTATTCTCTCGGTTCTAACACCAATGGGCAAAGCATTGCGCAATTTCATCCAATCTTTCTTTACTTTACTGGGTTAGAGTTTAATCCTTACTCAAGGGTTCTATTTGCACTGAGGTGATCATGCCGAAAGACAATCAGTTTCAATTTGCCACCAGCCAAGCCGTTGACGGTGTAATGTTGCTGAGCGCATCTATGACTGACTTTTCTTACGGCCGCCATGCCCACGAAGAGTTCTCCTTTGGTGTCACCTTAGCAGGCCGCCAAGATTTCTTTACCCAAGGGGAGCAGCGCCACAGCTATCCGGGGAACGTACTGGTGTTTAACCCAGACGATGCCCACGATGGGGAGTCCGGCAGTGACGACACCTTGCGCTACCAAATGCTCTATGTGCACCCAAACCAATTAGCACCGTTTTTAGACGCAGTCGGTGTTAGACAAGCAGAGCAGTTCCGCATTGGGACACCTGTACTAGAAGACCCTTTGCTACGCCATCAGATTCTGCAATTGGCAAACTTGGTGAAGGATGAGGACACCAGCACCTTTGCCTACACGTCTGCCATGTTTGAATTTGCAGAGCAGCTGGCCCGCTTTGACGGAATCGCTCCTTTAACCCCCAATAAGCAACGGGACATCCTCTTGCTGCGGGCACGGGACTATCTTTATGACAACCTAGACAAAGAGATCTCTCTGGACGATCTCAGTCAGGCGGTTCACATGTCTAAGTTTCACCTGCTGCGTCATTTTAAACAGCACTTTGGCATGACTCCGTATCAGTTTTGGCTCAATGGTCGTATCAATAAAGCACGACAAGCCTTGCTGTCAGGCAAGTCTGTACAGGACGTTGCCATGTCGTTTGGCTTTAATGACGTGAGCCACTTCAACCGTCGCTTTAAGCCGATCTTTGGCACCACGCCGCGCCAATATCAGCGCTTTCTAGCGCAACGATAACCTTACCTAACGAATCCAACCGACTCTGCCCACGAGGCTCAAGAGGGACACCCTATGCTCGAAATTCTGTTGTTCTCATTATCTATCATGTATACCCCAGGCCCAGTAAACCTGCTGACTCTGCTCGCGGGTGTCAAAGGTGAAGGCTGGCGGACTTTGCAATTTTGTCTGGGGGTTGGGGTCGCCATGTGCCTGCTGTTTTTGTTGATCGGCTATTTAGGGGAAGCCATCGTTTCACCCCATTTGCAGCGAGTGGTCGGTTTGCTCGGCGGGCTGTATTTGTTGTATCTGGCGGTTAAGATCTTACGCTCCCGACCAAGCCCTAAAGTCAATCAGGAAGAGGGCTCCAAGTTGACCTTCCTCAGTGGCTTAATCATGCAATTAAGTAACCCTAAGGCGCTGATCGTGATCTTACCCGTTGTTACCATACAGTTTCCTAATGCCCATATCGTGGGGCCGAGTATCGCTCTCTGGTCTATTTTGCTGAGCTCTCTGGCGGCAGGGGCTCCGACCACCTATTGGTTACTCGGATCTCGCTTTAAGACAGCGGCTCTATCAGGCAACCGTATTCTCTGGATCAACCGATTAATGGGGGTCATGCTGGGGTACATCGCCCTGCAGTTCATTTTTGATAGTGTGGTGATGTGATCTTCCATACAACCCACCATGCAGATTGCCATACAGATGCATAGATCCTTTTCTGTATGGCAAAAAACCATAGCAAGTGTCCCTAAACGAGCTAGGAAAACCCCGTTACATTATCCATTCTGACACCACCCACTGAGGGGCCCCCTATGTTTTTAGACAGCTCGTTTTACCTCGCCGTGGCGACCTTTGCTTTCATCACATCGGTCACCCCCGGCCCCAACAACATGATGCTCTTAGCGTCCGGTGCACACTTTGGTTTCGTCCGTACCATCCCGCATATTTTAGGTATTGTATTGGGTATGGCGTGTTTGTTGACCTCAGTATTGGCGGGGCTTGGCACTATTTTTATCCTCTGGCCTCCGGCGCACGACATTTTAAAAGTCGTCGGTAGCGTGTATTTACTGTGGCTCGCTTGGAAGCTTGGCAGTGCTCCGACAGATGAAATCAGCGCCAAGGACCCAAACCATCGCCCCATGCGTTGGTGGCAAGCCGTGTTATTCCAGTACGTGAATCCCAAAGCCTGGATGATGACCATCGGCTGTATCACATCTTTTTCCATCGCTGGTGACCTGTATGTGCAATCTGGGGTTTGGATCATTATTTTATTTGCCTTGATGGGCGGCCCAGCCATCTGTTTATGGGCATGGGGTGGCATGGCCATTCGCCGTTATTTGAACAACCCTAAACGACGCCGAGTTTTTAACCTTTTGATGGGCCTTGCCACGGCCAGTACGGTACTGCTCATCATCAAGTAACCCTCTCCCAGGGAATCCGTTACTCGAGTTCTCTGTTACAATGCCTCAATTGTTGAACGACTTTTGAGGCATTTTTTTGCACATGAACAGCCCAACCATTGAAGCCATTGACGCATGGACAACCCCTCTGTTTGTCGCCCAGTTGGCAGATCATGAGTTTTTAAAAGATGCCCTGCTGGCACATATTTACCAGTGCCAAGCTCAACAGGCGAGTGAGGTAGACAGCCAAGTGGCGGTACTCGCCAAGCACAAGCTGTTTGAAAGCCAGCTAGACTATCTCGACGCAGAAGTACCCGAAGTAATGGAGCTGCGTCGTATACTGGAAGAAATCGTAGTAGACGTGGCCGGAGAAGTGAATCACGCCCATTGGCCAGAAGATGTCACCGCCTACGCCCATGCGATTGAATCTTGGTATCACATTACCCAAAACGGCGGCTACCATGACGCCCATTCCCATCCTAACTGCTCATGGTGTGGCATCTATTACCTAGAACCGGGAGACGCCACGTTAGATCAGCGCAATGGTATCAACCGGTTTTACGATCCAAGAGTGAATGCGGAACACTACGCCGACCCTGGCACCGCCTATTTAGGCAATCAAGGCTTTTGGGACTTTGCCCCTACAGAAGGCCAAGTGGTGATTTTCCCTTCTTATCTGAAACATTCTGCGTTGCCCTACTTTGGACAAAAGGATCGCGTGGTGGTGGCGTTTAATTGCGTAATCGAATTAGATTAGTCCACTCTCTTTTTTGAACAATGTCATAGATCTGTCAAAAGGGCAGACCTATGACGTTCAAACATTTTCGCTACCCGCCAGTTACAAAATAACACCCCTATTACAGCTCTTAACATAGCGCAACAAGAGTTAATCAAACTCACCCTGACAATTACGGCATCTTGTCTTTAACTAGTTGGCAATTAAAACATTAGTTTTTACTAAAGCATCTAGGCTGCTTCTGCATACAACAGGACATGTGAACATGAGTCACCAATTAGAAGACATTCTCAATCCCGAAGTACACTCAATTCTATCTGAAAAATCTGTCATTCAACGTTTTGTCAGCATGATGAAAGCAAACTTGGGAGTTGCCACTTTCACAGGAGAAGGACTACTCATAGAAGCAGACGACGCTTTTGCACGCTTCTTAGGAAAAAAACCACAAGAGCTAAAAGACCAACCTCTATTTTTCGATGATGTTATGGTCTGTGTGAAAGGGAATCACTTTGAAGATTTAAAAGAATCTCTTACATGTGACACTTTTATAAGCTTTGCAGAAGGGGCTGATTTGTTGTCATTCAAAGGACAACTCGTCACCTGTGATAACGATCAGTTCGCTCTGATTGGTCAGTTTTCAGAGTTCGGGCTGCGCTCTATGTACGAAGCCGAAAATGCTGTGAAAAGTATGCTCGATAACATACCAATGATTAAGTTTTCCCCCGATGGCTCCATTATCGATGCCAATAACTTGTTTCTTAGCAGCGTTGGCTACTCTCGAAAAGAAGTACAAGGCGCACATCACCGTATGTTCGTGGATGAAGAAACTGCAGCATCACGAGAGTACGCAGAGTTTTGGAAGCAGCGATCTCTAGGCATGAGCTACTCAGGAACCTTCCCTAGAATAAATGCCAACGGCGAACGTTTGTGGCTATTTGGCATGTACCTACCTGTCCATGGACCACATGGAGAAGTGACCAAAGTCATCAAGATCTGTTTCGATATCACTCAGCAAAAAGAAATAGAGATCGATCGTGAAGAAAAGCTCAACGCCATCAACAATACCCAAGCCGTAGTAGAGTTCACACCAGATGGTCGTATTCTAAAAGCCAACGACAACTTTTTAACTACAATGAAGTACGAACAAAGTCAGGTGATCGGTCAATATCATTCTATGTTCGTCTCTCGTGAAGAAGCCATCTCAGACAGTTACATTTCATTCTGGAAGGAACTCGCTCGTGGGCACGCTAAAGAAGGTCAATTCAAGCGTTACAACAGCGAAGGGCAAACCGTTTTCATTCAAGGTACTTACACCCCTATCCGTAACGTAAATGGCAAAGTCTACAAGGTTGTAAAATTCTGTTCTGATATTACGGCGAATGAACGCCTTAAAGCACGTGCAGACACACTTTATAGCGCTATTAACTCTAATAATTGCGTTTGGGAGCTAGACCTCGATCATCAAATTATCCGTGCTAATAGAAAGTTTGCCGAGACCCTAGGCTATCCCGTGGCAGAACTTGAAGCGATGGAAGAAACATCACTGATGGCATCAGCCACTGTTGAGAGTAATCGTTATCAAGAAGATTGGCGCAACCTTAAATTAGGCAAAGTCATCAACCGTGAGATCCGCCGACTCGACAAGCAAGGTAATGAAGTGTGGTTCAAGGCCACTTTCCAACCATTACCTGATAGTAATGGTCATGTCGAAAGTGTCTTAGTTCTAGGTCAAGATGTTTCACATGAGAAGCAGCTCTTCTTAGAAATCGAAGGCAAAATGAATGCCATCGAGCGCTCAGATGCCGTCATTGAATTCACGCCTGATGGCCACGTTATTCGTGCAAACGACAACTTCCTAAACACGCTGCAATATGAGCTCAGCGAAATCAAAGATCAACATCATAGGATGTTTGTGCCAAAAGATATCGCTGAGAGCCAAGAGTACACCAATTTCTGGCGTGAGCTTGGTCGGGGAGAATATTACAGCGGTGAATTCAAACGTATCACTAAAACCGGCCAAGAGATTTGGATTCACGGCACCTACAATCCAGTCTTCGACCTGAATGGCAAAATCAAAAAAGTCGTTAAATTCGCCAAAGACATAACGCGCCATAAATTGATTTCGGCGGAGTACGAGGCCAAGGTTGAGTCAATCGATAAGAGCTTAGCGACCATTGAGTTTGACCTAGAAGGCAATGTCCTAACAGCGAATTATAACTTCCTTAGCGCGATGGGCTATACGTTGAAAGAAATCCAAGGCCACCATCACTCCATTTTCTGCAGTGGAGAATATGTTCGCTCGGACGAATACCGTTCATTCTGGCTCAATTTGAGTGAAGGCAAGCCTATCAGTGGCCGCTTCCATCGCCTTGGCAAGTTTAATCGCGATGTCTGGATTCAGGCCTCTTACAACCCTATTTATGATCTGAATGGTAATGTCAGTAAGATCATCAAAATTGCATACGACATCACTCAAGAGATGGCGCTGCAAAACCTCATCATTGATGAGACGAAGAACATGAGTGATAACGTTACCAATGTTTTCAACACCCTAGAGTCGTCAGCAAAACAGTTAAGCGAAGCCGCAATTGCATCACAAAATACGCAGAACAGCGCTGAACATGGTGAAAAATTGATTAATGAGATTGGGGAATCTTGGTCCTCAGTAAAAGGAGCGTATGAAAACATCTCTGAGATCGTGACCCATATTCGAGAAATTTCCAGTCAGACCAATCTGTTAGCCTTTAATGCCGCTGTTGAAGCCTCTAGAGCAGGCGTTCATGGCGTCGGCTTTTCTGTCGTAGCAAGTGAGGTACGACGTTTAGCAGAAGAATCTTCACAAGCAGCGGAGCAAATTTACAGCCTTGTGAAGGAGATTAAATCAAGTATTCAGCAAGGCTCGAACATCAGTGAAGAAGCCAGCTCTGCATTCCAAACCATCGTCTGGAATGTAACCGAGACTCGCAACTTAATAAAAGCCTTTGAATCGTCACAGCAAATACAGCGAAATATTACCTCAGATGTCCACAGTACCTTGCAACAACTAGCTTCAGTGGTTTCTGACAATGGTTAACACTGCTGCCAGCAACACAATCGACAGAGTCGACACAGTGTTTGGTATTTTTGAATTTGCCAAACACTTGTTTAGTGTTCCAGCTGAAACAATTCGAGAGGTTTTGCCAGCTCATCACTTAACACCCATGTTAGGTGCAAACCCAGTGGTCGCTGGCACCATTCGGGTTAGAGAACAAAGCATTCCCGTTTTGCATACTCATATATTAACTGGATCGACTATTAGCGAGGATGAACAGACCACCAATGCGTTGCTGATCCTATCCCGGGGTGACTTATGTATTGGCTTAACGATCAGTGAAGTTATCTCTCTAACCGAACATAATGCAGCTCCTCCCAGTTATTTTACAAACTGTGATAACCAGCTGATTCATGGCACTCTGTTTGTACCAGAACTGAATAAAGACAGCGTGATCGTAAACACCGACTGGTTGTTCTCACGCAATGACTTACCAATGGCAACGGTAGCTGCCCCCGTATTGGATCATGGCAAGACAAATAACTCCCAAGTAAGTCTGACATCGTCATACTTTTTAATGAAAATGGGGGGAGCACCGATCACGATCGAATCCGATAAGGTCAATGCAACTATTCAAGTTAGGCAACTCTCACCCTCCAAAATCAATGCAGACATCATCTTAGGAGAAGTAGTTTATCTTGAGGAGTACGTGCCTGTAATTGACTTACAGTTATTATTGTTCGGTAAAAGTAGTCTAGATAAACCACGACAATCAGGCCCTGCTATCACCCTTAAAACCTCAGAAGAACATACCGTAGCTTTCTTGGTGGACGATATATTGAATATCGTGTCTATTCCAGATGAAACGTTTGTAGATCTGCCAGAGGAGGACTTCAAAGGAAAGCAATGGCTCAGTTCTATTGGTAAACCCAACTCAGCCACTCCAGATGAGTCTTTACTGCTCAATTTGGATGTAGACACATTGCGTACTCACCCTACGGTAATAGGGATTTCAAAGATGTGCCGTTCGACGCAAGCGAAAGACCATGAATTTGGCTCGAATATGTTTTCTGAAGAAATCACTTCGCAAAAGGAAACGCTATTAGTTTTTCGTCGAAAGACTACGTTTAGCATGCGTTTGACTGACATCGTCGAAATAAAAATGGCAAATATCCCTCTGATTCCAGTCCCCGATGAAAATGTATTAGGGGTCTTCCAACATGAAGGGGCATCATTACTGCTCTACGATATGGAGACTTTGTTCGGCCTTAACTTTGAGGATTTAGACGAAGATGAGCGTTATGAAGAAATCCCAATCAACCAACGAATTGTCATCATTCGCACCCCTGCAGGGAACCGCGCGATCTTAGTAGATGATTTGGTCGATATATGTGATGCAGTTCCGCTGGTCGGAGACGAAGCCCAGGATAATACTGAGCAACGTCACAACCGCCACTTAAGCTATTATTTGACTCGAAAAAATAACAGAAAAGTTTATTTAAGCTGTCTTAACCCTAGTTATTTGGAGACTGTAGAATCGATCAATACTGTGGTGCATAAATAGCGACTTACTTTGGGTAAAAAGACTCTCTCATGATAGCCTTTGGTTGCGTAGTCGAATTGGAGTAACTCTCATATGATGATGACGGAACGAGACGAACAGGCAAAAACCCAAGCACTCATCGCCTACTTGCTGATGGTCTTCGGTTTGTTCACAGGCATCTTTTGGGTAATTGGCGCCGTGTGGGCCATGGCTAAAGCAAGGGACGCGAAAGGCACTCTGTTTGAAGATCACTACCGCAACATGATCTCGATCTTTTGGTGGGGTATTGGCCTGAGCATCGTCGGCGTAGTCTTAGCCCTGTTTGTGATTGGCTACTTTATTTTATTGGGGGTTTGGATCTGGTCTGTGATCAAGTTATTTAAAGGCTTGGCTCGACTGACATCAAACCTACCTTACGAAAACTTCTAACCAGACACAAAAAAGCGCGCCAATCGGCGCGCTTTTTTAATCACTCTACTTTTAACTCTCTACTATTTGGCAACCATGCGTTTACTGCTTTGGATGGACTTCTTCCAAGCTTTTTTGCCATGCACTTTTTCCACCAAGATCTGCTCCATTTTCTCTAGAGACACACCTTTGGTCTCAGGCAAGAAGCGACCGACGAACCAGTATGCGCACATCATAATACCGGCGAATAACCACATAGGTGCCGCACCGTTGAAGTTTTCCACCAAGTAGGTGTTTTCGTTCAAGATTGGGAACAGCAAGCTGATCAAGAAGTTACTGACCCACAAGATCGTCACCGCAATGGACATACCAAGTGAACGCATTCGGTTCGGGAAGATCTCTGAAACGATGATCCAAGCCCCTAACGCCCAAGAGAAAGAGAAGAACACCATGAAAATCAGCATTCCTATCAATGTGAGGTAACCATATAAAGTAGCGCTTTCAGGTCCCACTTGACCACTTTCGTACAAGAAGTAGGAGGTAATCAACAGACCTAGAATACAACCAAGGGAGCCAATTCGAAGCAGTGGAACACGTCCGACGCGGTCCATCATAAAGGAACCAATCGCTGTACCCACCAACTGAATAACACCAATCCAAATGGTCATGAACAATGCGGTTTCTGCATCCCCTGTGACACCTTCAAGCAAGACTGGCGCGAAATACATCATCACATTCACACCACTGGCTTGCTGGAACACAGCGATCATACAGGCGATCACAGCCACCAACCAAAAGCGGCTTTCCCGTAACAAATCACTGGCTCGAGACTGGTGCTGTTTGCATTCTTGTTGCTCTTCGATACTGCGCTCGATGGCCTCTAGCTCTTTGTCTGCATAGGCCTCACCACCGATCTTTTTCAAAATCTTGTGGGCACGCTTCTGGTTACCCTGCATCACCAACCAACGGGGAGACTCAGGGATCAAAAACACCACCATGCAGAACAAGGCACAAGGAATCACCTCAGAACCGATCATGATGCGCCAGCCAACCGTATCAATCCACTCGGTAGCGGCGCCTTTAGCGATCATAAAGTTACCGAAGAAAATCACCACCTGACCAAACACGATGGCAAAGTTCTGCATCCCCACGGCACGACCACGAATACTCTTTGGCGACACCTCACTCATGTACATAGGCGACACACTTGACGCGATACCCACTGCCAAACCACCAATCAAACGATATACGATGAAAGAGGAGAAGGTTGTCGCTACCGCAGCACCCACTGCGGAAATGGTAAACAGCACCGCAGAGAGGATAAGGGTTTTCTTACGCCCTAAGCGTCCCGCTAACCAACCGGATGTGAGGGCACCAACGATACAACCAATGGCCACATTTGAAACCGCCCAACCGGTTTCAAATGGGGTCAGCTCGAAGTATCGAGAAATAGGATTTACCGCACCGGAGATAACGGCCGTGTCGTAACCGAATAACAAACCACCTAACGCGGCAATACCGCAGATCAGTAGTAAGTAACGAATGTTGTAAGCTTTGATTTTTTGATTGTCCATAAGATCACTGTTTAGTTATTAAAAGAAGGTAGAAGATCAACGAGGGACTGATTTAAATGGGGGCTGGATCGAAAAGTAGCTCGTATAACAAGCCTGCAAAGGCGTACTTTTTTACGGGATGGTAAGGATTGTTAGCAGAAGGCAAAATGCAACTCCAAATGGCTAATGACACTTTAAGGCTATCACAACCTTTTGACATAAATGCCGCATTTGATCGATTTCCAATCAAAAACTATCATCATTAAATAATTAATATACGCTTAGATGACCAGACAAGCACATTTCTTACACATTAATTCACCCCTGCTATCCTTTCCATAAGTCTCAATTGAGACACTTTCCAACGTGAATTTTCCCAAGCCTCTTCGGGCCCCTTTGGGGATCAGGCCATTAGTTTGTGCAAAAAATAAGAATAAGCCCAATAAACGCCCATTTCATTGCCTTTCAAGCGTCAATTTCTGAGCTAGGCAGTGGCGATTTGAGTTGCTAGAGTAGGCGCAAATACATAATAAAACCCATTAGGAGAGCGTTCGTATGACGCATCAATATCATCCACTTGGATTTGAAGGATCACGTATCGCGCAGGGCTATTGGCGATTAAACGAGTGGGGCATGAGCGACCAAGAGTTGGTCAGCTTTATCGAACAAAGCATTGCGGCTGGCATCACCACGGTGGATCATGCAGACATTTACGGGGATTACCAATGCGAAAGCTTATTTGGTCAGGCTCTTAAACTAAAGCCATCCCTAAGAGATCAACTTCAGATCGTCACGAAATGCGGGATTTTACTGCCCAGCAAACACCGCCCAGACATCAGCAGCCACCGCTACGACCAAAGCACCCAACACATTATCCAAAGCGTTGACCGCTCATTACAGAACCTAAACGTCGACAACATCGAGCTATTACTGCTGCATCGCCCCACACCTTTAATGGACGCAGATCATATTGCCGAAGCATTTGAGCATCTCTTCACCGTGGGCAAAGTCACCCACTTTGGTGTGTCTAACTTCACCCCACAACAGGTTGATTTGCTGCAATCTAGACTGCCTATGCCTTTAGTCGTAAACCAAGTGGAATTGTCGCCTTTAGAACTCAAGCATTTCAAAGATGGCACCTTAGAACATGCCCAACAACACGCGATCACACCAATGGCTTGGTCACCATTTGCTGGAGGGGACTTGTTCAAGCTAGAGGGCATTGACCCGACCTTGCATCAAGCCATGACACAAATCGCTGAGACTCATAATGCCAGCCTAGATCAGATCGCCCTCGCTTGGCTTATTCGCCATCCATCTGGTATTGCACCTGTCATCGGCTCAGGCAAAATTGAGCGGGTCAAGGCCGCACAACAAGCACTGACGATAGAACTGTCCGATAAAGAATGGTTCGAAATCTGGGTCGCATCCCAAGGCCATCCCGTCCCATAACCCATAGTTATATCCATTGGGGAGCAAGGACAAATAAGTCAAAATCAAGACAGTCAAAATTTGTGCCTTGCGATCCCCGCTACCTGCCCTCATGGTGACATCATATTGATGACACTGGAGAGGATTATGTCCATCCCATTTTCTATTCTTGATTTGGCACCCGTAGGGGAAGGCCAAACCATTTCAGACGCGATTGAAAACAGCAAAGCCGTGGCTCAAGCGGCAGAACAAAACGGCTACCAGCGAGTATGGCTTGCAGAACACCATGGCATGCGGGGGGTGGCCAGCGCCGCCACCGCTGTTTTATTAGCGGCTATTGGTCAAGCCACCAGCAAAATACGTATTGGCTCAGGGGGCATTATGCTACCCAACCACGCGCCATTGGTGATCGCAGAACAGTTCGGCACTTTGGCGGCCATGTTTCCTGATCGAGTTGATCTCGGGTTGGGGCGTGCGCCAGGCACCGACATGGCCACCGCCCGCGCTTTACGACGCACCTTAAGTGGTCATGTGGATACTTACCCGGACGATGTGGAAGAGTTGCAGGCATATCTAGCAGACAAAAATACGGTGAACCCATTGATTTCAGTACCGGGTCAAGGCACCAATGTCCCTATTTGGTTACTTGGTTCGAGCTTGTATTCGGCACAGTTGGCGGCCCATATGGGATTGCCATTTTCCTTTGCTTCCCACTTTGCACCAGACATGTTGTTGGAAGCCATTAGTGTTTATCGCGCCAACTTCCGCCCGTCTGCCCAGCTAGACAAACCTTATGTCTCCGCTGGGGTGATGGCATCTGTGGCAGAAGATCAGCGGGAAGCGGAGTACCTGTTTACCTCAGCGCAAATTAAGTTCTCTCACCTGCGCCGCAATGCCAACTTACCGTTTGCCAAGCCTGTGGAAGACTTGCAAAGCGCGGTGGCGGCGGCAGAAATGCCCATGATCAATCAAACCTTACGCTACGCGATGGTGGGGTCACCGGAAACAGTCGAGACCAAATTACAACAATTCATTGAGCAAACAGGTGTGGATGAGATGATTTTCTCCTTCCCTATCCACGATCCTGTGGCACGGGTCAAAGCCATTGAATTAACCGCCGGCATTGACTCAATCATGCAAAAACAAACCTATTAATTATGGGATTGTGCGTCCGCTGCGGGGAGCAATTCCCGCAGTGCGATGGCTAACGCTGGGATAGACACTGTGCCATGATCCATGGCCTCTAACACAAAGCGCTTACTGCGAACGCCTTGCTGCAATAGCCAATCATTGGCTACATTTGAATCCTGCAACATAAAGTCCTTTTCTTCTGCGCCAACAACCATCACCACTTGTTTGTCTGCAATCACAGAAGTCTCCACTTTTTGCCAAGGAGTTTTAAGGTAGCCTTCATTCCACCATAGGGATGGGCTTATGGCACCGTAGCCTGAAAAGGCATTGGGATGCTGTTGCAAGGCATAAAGGGTAAACAGTCCTCCTAGAGAATGTCCAAACAGGATCTGTTGTTCCGGATTAATGGGGTAACGCTCCGCCAGCCAAGGGCGCAAAGTGTGTGTCATGAATTGCAGCACATTCTCCGCGCCACCGTAACGAATGTCTTTATAACGAGCCATGTGTTTCAGCGGCACGGCGGGAGGCTCCGGGGTCGGTGGCGTCAGGTCGTACCAACGTCGTTGATAGTCGTAAGCCCCATCAATGGGATACCCCACAGCAACAATGATAGCGGGCTGTTTGGGACTTTTCAGGGCATGACTCAATTGGCGCGACAAGTCCACGGCGGTGGTAAAGAAGGCATTACCATCCATTAAATAGACCACCGGAAAGCCGGCGGCAGGCACTTCCCCTTCTGGCACAGAAATAAATAGACGATGATTAGGGTCGCCTTCCGCTAACGGCCAATCAAGATAAAAGCTATTGGGCACGCGGATCTCATCATGACTGCGCACTGGGCCAGCAAACACCTGACTCATTAATGTTCCTACTATGATAACAAAGACAATCGCTTTCCAAATCCAGCGACGGGTTTTACGACTTAACACATGGGACTCCTTCTGACGCTGAATAGCGTGTTAACAAGCTATTCAGAGAGCGCTGATGCACTTCTGTGGGAGGCACACCAAACTGTCGTTTGAAGGCGACGGTAAAATTATTTGGATGACTATAACCCGCAATATGAGCAGCCTCCATGATACTGGCCTCTCCTCGATGCAAGGCTTGGCAAGCTCGATTGAGACGCTGCTTGCGCAAATACTGTGTGAGGCTCATCCCTAGATGCTCTCGCGCATAGCGCTGCAAGGTAGCAGAACTCATCCCGAGATGGTTGCCGATCATATCTAAACTTAATGACCATGACGCTTCATCCGAAAGATACTGAACAAAACGCTGCACCTGGCGACTCACCGAACGCACAGGAGTCTGGTTAGCCTCTTCTATAGACGCTAACCACTCTCCGATTAACGCTATCCCAAAACCTTCACGCACCAAGCGCCCTTTGGGGCTGGTATCCTGTTGCTCGAGAAGCTTGCGAGCTTGTAACCATAAATGACGTGGCAATACCCAGTTTTGAATCGACAAATGTTCCTTTAGCCGTTGTAGCAAGTTCACATCACTGAATCCGTGGGAGGCAAACCACTCAGGTGTCACCGCCACATACAAGCCATAACGACGATCTCCGTCACGGATACTCATGCGGCATTTCTCATCACGGCTAATGGTCATTACCTTAGCTTGCTGAGAGTCTTTTTCTAAGGTTAAGGTTTGCTCGCCAAACTGAAAGCGCGTCTCTCCTTCAAAAAAGATGGTCACTTTTAAACACGCCGATACCTCTGCCTCCACAGTAAAGTCCTGCATTGCCAAAGCATCCACCAAATGCACCAACATGCCGCTAGCACTTTTTTCCGTTAGTACCGTTCCCCGTAGCACGGGATGGGAGCTACTAACGGACTGGGGCGTAGCAAAGCGTTTTGCTGGCACTCGAATACGATGATGCTCAAGATGTTGTGCTTGAGCAGCTAAGTCACTCGGCGCCACAAAGTGGTCTTGACTGGTAATTGGGGGAGCCATAATAAGTATCCTCGGAGCGTGAGTGTCAGCAAATCACTCACCTGTGTATAGCGATAACAATGGAATTGATGCTTAGTCATAGCTAGTTGAGCTATTTGCATAGGCATGAATGATTCCGCATGTGGAATAATGATCCCAACAAAACATAAATGCAAATCATTATCCTTTGCATTTGTAAATTTACGACTATTCCATCGTTGAGGAACCCCTATGCGTTCGCTGACCTTCCTAAGTGCCACCTTGTTAATTCCCTTTTCAATGACCGCCATTGCGGAAACTGTTACCACCTCTACCCGCCTACCTGCCTTATCAGTGGAAGGTAATGCGCTATATGGCATGGAATCATCTGAAGAAACGGAAGGTTATGGGGTTGAAGCCGCGACCATAGGTACTAAAGCTCCTGCGTCTTTAAGAGATATTCCACAGTCCATTACTGTGATCACCAATGACTATCTTGAAGATCGCGATCTAACACACCTTGATGATGTGGCAAAAGTCACTCCGGGGTTACGTACTTTGTCTAACGACAGCGGCCGCTCGTCCATTTATGCTCGAGGCTACGAATACGATGAATACAGCATCGATGGCCTGGCAGCGCCGATGCAGTCTATTAACGGCACTTTGCCTTCATTGTCTGCCTTCGACCGAGTAGAAATCATGCGTGGGCCTTCTGGTCTTTTTAATAGCTCTAGTGAACTGGGTGGCGTTATCAACCTAGTCCGCAAACGAGCGACTTACGAAGACCAAGCCAGCATTTCCGCGGGCGTAGGTAGCTGGGGACGTAATGAACTGGGCGCCGACGTGTCTGGCCCATTGAACGAAGACGGTACGGTACGCGGTCGAGTGGTACTGTCCCGTGAAGACATGCCTAACGAAGTGGATGGCAATGAAAACCTAGACCAAAGTGTCTACGCTACCCTGGAAATGGACCTAGATGAACGCACTGAATTGTCCCTTGGGCTCCTTCATCAGAAAAAAGACATCACCCCCGCTAACGGCTATCCAGCCTACAGTGACGGCACTTTAGCGGACTGGGATCCTTCCACCTTCCTTGGGGCAGACTGGAACGACTTTAACAACACCACGACCGATGTGTTCGCTGATTTGACCCGTGAATTCAGCAATGGTGGCTATGGGCGCTTTGCCCTACGTGCGTCTGACCGTGCCACAGATTACTACTATGCTTTCACTGGCTCGGCCCTAGGGAGCGATGGTTCAACGTCTTTAAACACCACTCAGCGTGACTTCGAGCAACAAACCCTTTCCATGGACGCGAGCTACAGCCAACCGTTTAGCACCTTTGATACGGTGAGTGAGTTTGTAGTGGGAACGGACTATAAGCATTACGACACTGACTACCTAAACGGCGCGACACGTAACTATGTCAGCAGTATCAATGTGAATACCTTTGATTCCTCATCTGTGGCTTACACAGCACCCACTTACTCTACCCGCGTGCAATCGGAAGAAAGCGAACTAGGTACCTACGGTAAACTAACCTTCCGCCCGGTCGAATCTTTAGCCTTGATCGCAGGGGGGCGCTTTAGCTGGTACGACCTAGAAAGCTCTGAGACGACCTTGTCTTCCGGTGCAGTCAGTCAATCTGAATACAGTGATGATGGTCGCTTCACAGCATACGGCGGTACTGTTTGGGATTTGGACGATCATCACTCTGTCTATGCCAGCTACTCTGAAGTGTTTAAACCACAAACGGATTTGGATGCCAATGGTGAAATGTTAGCTCCTCGAGAAGGCGAGCAATTTGAAGTGGGTATTAAAGGCAGCTACGACAATGGCCGTCTAAACAGCCGCGTGACCGTATTCCAACTAACGGATAGCAATCGTGCTGCATCGGTTACTGGCGAAAGCTATTCAGAAGCCACAGGTAAAGCCCGTGTAACCGGTGCTGAGCTGGAGCTTAGCGGACATTATGGTGCTATTGAGATGATTGCAGGGTACACCTACCAAGAAACAGAAAACCTAGCGGGCGATGAAAATACTCTGTTTATGTTGATGCCTGAGCACACCGTCAATCTATGGGGTAAATACACCTTACAAGGAGGAGCTCTGGTAGGTACTGAGCTGGGGCTTGGGGTAACAGCCATGAGCGATTTCTCTTTAACCCGTGGTAGTACCACTATCACAGCGCCTGAGTACGCGGTGGTTGATGCCAGCATCAGCAAAGACGTGACAGAGCACCTTAACCTTTCTCTTAACGTTAATAACTTGTTTGATGAAAAGTACTACTCTCGAGTGGGCAGTGTGGCGACCTTTAACTTCTATGGTCCAACACGTAACGTGATGGCTAAGGCAACTTACAACTTCTAAGCCAAAAAAGGGGGATCTCTGGAAAAGAGATCCCCCTTTACGTTTGCTCCAATCAATGGGTACCGTGATGCAGCATGGGCAGCTTAATTTGAAAATGCGCACCGCCGCTAGTGGCAGGCAGAACCTTGATCTCCCCACCTAATTTTTGCGTCACTAGGTTATAAGTGATGGACATCCCTAAACCTGACCCGCCATTTGCTCGGTTGGTGGTATAAAACGGCTCAAATACCCGACGGCAAATATCTTCATCCATCCCCACCCCATTATCACGGTAATCTACTACCACTTGTTCCCCCACCTGCATGGCACTGAGGTAGATATCATTTTCATCGTTAACAGAACGAAATCCGTGAATACAACTATTGCTGATAAGGTTCGTTAGCACCTGATCAATCGCCCCTGTGTAAGTCACCAAAGATAAATCTTCAGGTATGGTGGAAATGACCGTCGCGTTCTTTTGCTTATAGATGGGATTCAAACTGGTAATCAAGGAGTCTACGGTAGATTTGAGGTTCACAGACTCTACCACACTAGAACTTTGGTCCACTGCGGTTTTCTTAAAGTCAGACACCAACTTAGCCGCCCGCTCTAGGTTTGACGTTGCTATCTGATACGCACTGTCGAATTCACTCAAAAAGGTGATAAAGCCATTTTCATCCAAGGAACCCGTTTCATAGGCTTTACGCAGGGTGTGCACTTCCTCTTTGATATGACTTAACGAGGTGATCGAGACTCCAAGAGGTGTATTCACTTCATGGGCCACACCAGATACCAAACCACCTAAAGCCGCCATTTTTTCCGACTCAATCAAATGATCTTGAGTAGCTTTCAAAGTTTCTAAGGTTTGATTAAGGGTTTGGGTACGCTCTTCGACTTTACGCTCCAAGACAGCATTGGCATCACGCAGGGCATGTTCCAACTGCAGACGTTCATAGGCAGAAACAGCACGTCCATAAAGATCCGACAACACCCCAGAAAAGGTCGCTTCATCGTCTGTCCAATTGCGATCACGTTCTGTGCCTTCAGAGCAAATGATGCCCACCATTTTGCCTCGGTGGCGAATAGGCGTATCCAGCATAGAGCCGATACCGAGGGGATTCAGATAAGACTCAATGAACTCCGCCGTCACAGGATCGGTCAAAGCGTCATTCACACGAATCGCTCGCTCAGTATCTAAAGCACTGAAATAAGTAGGAAAGTCAGAGCGAGTAAGGACTATGTCTTCTACTTCAGTGTTGTTATGCACATCAATAAGTAAGCGACATACGATGGATTCTCCATCTTCTGCAAGCAACCAAATGCCTGTACGTTTCACCCCAAGGCCCGTGACAACGGAGTCGAGGATTAAGCGCGCCGCCCTATCCAAATCCCCTTCATCAATATAAGGGGACTGGGACACCTGCAATAAGATGTTTTCAAATTCGATATTCAAAATCTTCTCTCTTTATCAATCTGGAAGGGTGGCACGTAACGCCATGATTTGATCGAACTTTTCAATGGCGATATCACACAGGGTCGGGTCAAAATGACGACCGCGCTCTTCCTTAAGTAAATTGAGAATTTTTTCCTCTGACCAAGGCTCTTTGTAAGAGCGACGGGCAGCCAAGGCATCAATGACATCTGCCACGGCCATGATGCGCCCTTCAATGGGGATGTCTTCCCCAGACAAGCCCACTGGATAACCAGAACCGTCCCACTTTTCATGGTGGTACAAGGCAATGCTGGCACCCACTTGAGGCAAGGCTCGTTTTGAGTGACTCAGTAGCTCAAAGCCAACTTGAGCGTGAGTTTGCATGGTTTGCCACTCATCCGAATCCAACTTCGCAGGTTTATGAAGAATGTTTTCTGGAATGGCGATCTTACCAATGTCATGCATTGGGGTAGCATGCTTTATGAGCTGAACAAACTCTTCATCCAAACCGATTTCTCGAGCCAAAAACTCACTAAGTAAGGACACACGACGTACATGGGAGCCGGTTTCTTTACTGCGTTGTTCAATGGCTTCACCTAGGACAAACATGAGCTCTTGCTGGGTACGTTCGATTTCTTCTCGGCGGTTCAAGTTCTCAAAAATGATCGACACCTTGGTCAGCAACACATTCAGTAAGCGTTTCGTTATTTCTGGCAGTGGTGAGGCGAAGGTTACTTGGGTGACGCACTCACTTTGATTCCCCAGCGCGGTGTAACAGTAAGAGCTGTTATCCGTCATTAAATCTCGCCTAAACTGGAAAATATGGTCCATCATGGCGCGGGTTTCAGAATCAAAAAGCTCACTGTTTAAGTCTGTTTTTAACGTAAATTCACCTCTGTGCGCATGCATCAACAAATGCTCTTGATGCCCTAAGGCATTGCGAGCACGGTAGTGAATATTCAACCCCACCTCTTGATCTTGGGTAAGAGCGCGCACTTCTTTAAGTACTTGAACACTAAACTCTTCACTGTTGTTGGCTTGCAACACACGCGTGGTCGCACTGACTACGTCTTCAAGGCCTTTGCTACTTTGCTCAATGGCCTTAATATCGCGATAAGAGCGAATCGCCGCATAAATAGTGGTTTTAAGGCGAGTGGAATTTAGCTCGGTTTTGTTTTTGTAGTCATTGATATCGTAATCACGAATGACTTCTTCTTCTGGCGCTTGACCTGGCTGCCCCGTACGCAGCACAAGACGCGTAGTGGTATTTTTATTGCTCTCGCGAATCCACTTCACTAAATCCAAACCCGCATGATCGTCTTCCATCACCACATCCACTAACGCAATGGCAATGTCGTCATTATTTTCAAACAGCTCTCGGGCTTCTTTAGCAGAGTGAGCTTTGAGAAATTCAAGGGGGCGCTCGTCCACTTCCAAACGTTTCAACACCATTTCAGACACGGCGATCACATCGTCTTCGTCATCAATCAATGCCACTTTCCATGGCGGAACAGCGCTCTGCAGCTTACCCGCAATGGACTGGGCTGCGACACTGGAATTAGATGGACCTTTAGAGAAAAGCGGATTTTGCATGGTAGCGACCTATAAAAAGCGAACTAATTTATCCTTGTTGTGACTCTAACTTTGGTCAAAAAACAGTCTTTCTTCAATGTGGTTTCCGCGCATTTGCGTATCAAAAGGTTGCCAAGTGTTGCTAAATGCAAACACTCAAACCGCAATAGGTTTCACAGTTTAGTCACTTTTGCTACGGCATAGGCTGATTGCATTTCGTACAATCACCCTAAATATATAGCTCTTACCTGTATTACTTGCACCCTTTCTTGGACAGATAATTTTATGATGCGAATCATCGCTTACCTCGCGGCTGCCATTGGCGTACTCGCGTTTGGAGGATATATGCTCAACAATTCAATCAAGGCGGATACCTCCCATATGGAAGTCCCTCAGTCTAGTCATTTTGAAAATGGTCGATTTCACAACGTGCCTCCGGTCCCTCAGCGCAGCACCTCTGAAAACCTTGCCCTCTGGGTGCGTTTTTTCACAGAGAAAAAAGTCGATACGGTGCCCGAGTCCGCCATCCCTGTGGTAACTGTCACTCGAACACAACTGAATGCATTACCCAATGACGACCTCTTTGTCATTAAATTAGGCCACTCATCCGTGCTACTAAAAAACCATGGTGAATACTGGCTGTTTGATCCAGTATTTGGTGAACGGGCGTCGCCGTTTTCTTTTGCAGGGCCTAAGCGATTTCATAACCCGCCTATTCAGTTGGAGGACCTGCCTGAGATCGAACGGGTATTCATTTCCCATAACCACTACGATCATTTGGATAAGCCCAGCATCAAACTTTTAAAAGATAAAACCCAACATTTCTACGTGCCTCAGGGGGTAGAAGGGGATCTGCAAAAATGGGGTGTCGCAGAAAGCAAGATTCAGGTGTTTGATTGGTGGCAAGAAACAACATCTGGGCAACACACCATTCGCTTCACCCCGACCCAACATTTCTCTGGGCGAGCAATGGGGGATGGCAACCAAACACTTTGGGGCTCTTGGGCCATTACCTCCCATGGAAAATCTCTCTATTTCAGTGGTGACTCCGGCTACTTCAAAGGCTTCAAAGCCATTGGTGAGCGCTATGGGCCATTTGATTTGGCCATGATCGAGACAGGTGCCTACGATAAAGACTGGGCGCATATTCATATGACTCCGGAGCAAAGCGTTCAAGCACACCAAGATCTCAATGCCAAGGTCATGGTACCTATCCACAATGGCACCTTTGATTTGGCGTTCCACACTTGGAAAGACCCTCTAGATCGTGTGGCGGCTGCCGCAGAAGCGCAAAATGTGACCTTAAGCACTCCCATCTTTGGGGAAGTGTTTACCGTAAAAGACGTACAAACCAAGCGCTGGTGGCAGGGCATGCCCTAAACTTTTCGGATCTTATATTCACTCTTTGGCGTGCCCAAAAAGCACGCCAATCTTGATATAAAGACTACGCGCCCGTCGGAAAATGAGAGTACAATACGCGCCTTACTTTTCAGATAAGCAGCTCAAAAATGGCCATTAAAGCAACGATTTACAAAGCATCTCTACAAGTTTCAGACATGGATCGACACCATTACCAAAGCTATGATCTCACTCTGGCTTTACATCCTTCTGAAACCGAAGAGCGCATGATGGCGCGGTTAGCTGTGTTTGCTTTGTTAGCAGACGAAAAGGAAGGTGATGAGCAATTAGCGTTTAGCAAAGGCATCAGCACTGAAGACGAGCCGGATCTTTGGCAAAAAAACTTTTCGGATGAGATTTTAATGTGGGTAGAACTGGGACAACCAGACGAAAAACGCCTACGTAAAGCCTGTGGTCGTGCGCAAGATGTGGTGATTGTTAATTACAATGACAAATCGGACATTTGGTGGGAACAAAATAAAGGCAAAGTCAGCCGTTTTGATAACCTGCGCATCATGAAGTTTCCAGAAGTGGACATTCAAGCCCTTGAGCAGCTTTGTGCTCGTTCCATGCAGCTAAATGTGACGGTTCAAGACGGTGAAATGTGGGTTTCTAGCGACAAGGGTGAATGCGTTCTTCATCCAAGCTGGCGCTATTGATCTCCTTTAGACGGGTCCGTTGAATCATTGGCTGGGGACTGAGGTTGCATCTTGCTGGCAAAGTACTGGCTAATTATGCCAATCAGCTCCGACTGAGCACTTTTTAATAAGCTATTGCGAGCCTTGGTGGCGGCATCACACTGGGTAGTCATTCCTAAGCCAAAGCTCACCAACAAACCTTGAGCGCTCGAAAGCGTACTCAGCACTTGGGATTTCATGGCAATGCGTTGGTCACCAGCCTGATCCTCAAGTCTCAATGCTCGTTGATAAAGACGCTCCCGCTCTCGATACATGTGCTTTAAACCAAACATAATCAATCATCCTCGTCATCATCAGTGGGGATGGCTGCATCCAAAGTGCGGGTAAAATTCATGTGTTTAAGGGTGCGTTTAACCTGCCAGATCAACACTAGAATTCCCACAACCGTTAAGCCAATCGCCGATAAAAAGATGGCAATTAACGAAATACCACTTTGCCAAGCAAACACTGCTCCCGTCGCAATGATTAGCAACCAACAGGTCACCAACAAAAATACAACGCCACACATGAGTGCCAGCAGTTGAGCCCCAGACGCTACCCAAATCTTAGCCTCTAATGCCCCTAACCCGATCACGCTTTTTAACCAACGTTGGTGGGTATTGGATAGCTCGGCCACACTCACGTCGTCATCCTTGATCGACGTGTGATCTTCCGCTTGCCGGGAAGCAAAGGTTGGATCAGCGTGGGACGAATTCATTCGTTCTTCCATGAGTCATTTCTACCTTATTTTCGTTTGCACAGTAGGCTTGCTGCGACGGCACCCGCTAAAAATGCAAAACCAACTGTTTTCAGTGGATTCTCTTTAGCATAGTCACCCACTGCGGTGGAGACACGTTCGGACTGAGCTTTTGCTGTATCTGCAATGGCTTGGGCTTGCTCGCTGACTTGGCGGGCAATGGCTTCAGCACGCTCTTGACCATGCTCTGCGGCTTCTGCAGCGTTGTCCACACCCTTGTGAGCCGTATTTGCTGCCTTATCTACTGCGTCATGAGCTTTCGTCTGTGCATTGCTTTTTGAAGTTGCCATTTCCTGTACCTCCGTTTAATGAATTCGCTATTTAAGCTAGCGCCTATTCATACGATTAGAAACATTAGACCTCTAATCTTCTCTTTGTTTACAAGTTGGCAAAAAGCGTCCACACAATCAGGCTAACACCCTTTTATTAAAAACGATCGTCCGGAGACAAGCTGCTCAGTAAATCATTTTGTTCTCCAGCCATGACGTCCAATAACAGCTCAGCCGTTGTGGGGCCTTGGGTAAAGCCTTGATGACCATGCCCAAAATGAAACCACATGGTCGGATGTCGAGGTGCTTGCCCCACCACTGGTAACATATCTGGCATACATGGACGGGTACCAAACCATTGAGGCTCTTGCACTTTTTGACCTAGCGCTAACATATCACTGAGGGCTTTTGTGCCGCGCTCTAACTGCACCGGGTTGGCTTTTGCATCCATTTTTACCAGCGCTGCGCCGGTCGTTACGCGAATGCCTTTAGTCATTGACGATGCCAACACGCCATTCTCCACATCCAGAAACGGTCGAGTGAGAGCCATAGGTGCATCATAGTGGCCGTGATAGCCGCGCTTATAAACCATCGGAATGAAATAACCAAAGCGCTGTAAGAATGCTGGCGCCCAAGGCCCCAGAGCCACAACGATCTGTTCCGCCGTCAGCAGACCTTCCGCCGTATTAGCTTGCCAACCATGAGCGGCTTGGGTCACCTGAGCCCCATCACATTGGATGATTCGCCCACCACGGGATTGAAATAACTTCCCATAAGCTTGGGTCAAAGCACCGGGATCACTACAACTCCAGCTTTGTAGCCAATGCACCGCACCGGTCGGAGTTTTAAGCAACGCGGGCTCTTCTTTACGGTAGTCTTCACCAGACAAGGTGCGTGAGGTAACGCCATATTCTCGATCTAAGCGTTGTGCCCGGGTGGCCGCTTCATCAAAACTCTGTTGATCTCGGTACAGCATCACCAGACCCTCCCGGCGGATCAAGTGCTCACTGTTAGAGGCTTCAATCAAGGGTTGATGATCCGCGGTAGCGCGCGCGGCTAACTGTGAGTAGGACGCGGAAATCCGTTGATAAGGTTTGTCGGCGGACAACTTTAAATAGCGCCACAGGGCCGGAGCCATTTTTAAGGTGGCACCAAGGGACCACACCACATCGTTGGACAGTCCCACCCCGTATTTGAATAGAGTGCCAATATCCCGAGGTAAGGCATAGGGTTCTGCGGCCTCTGTCTGAATGATACCGGCGTTCCCGTAGCTTGTTTCAAGACCAGGGGAAGTACGATCCAGCACCACCACATCATGTCCCTTTGCCTGCAGTGCTAAAGCGGTAGAGATGCCAACCATCCCTGCACCCAACACAAAAAACTCTGCCATACAGCCTCCATAAAACCGTTTGCCCTATGGCTATTGTTAGACGCTTTTACCTGTCGGTGCAACCAAGTTATGACGCAAAAAACACTCTTTTTAACCGCCCTAGTGATAAGAGGTCAAAACTTTTTAAAGGAGTAGTGAAACTTTTTTGAAAAGCCACCGTGTATAAGAAAACTAACTACAAGAACGTTAGTGTTTTAGTAAACAGAGAACTGTCATTACAGGAAGGTAATTATGAACACTACAACATTGAAAACCGTTAAAAATACCGCACTCTCTTTGGCTTTAGTGGGCGCAGCGTCATTCGCCAGTGCTGCTCACCATGGCATGTCCGTTAAAGGCATGGACCAAGATGTTTCCGGTGGCACAGTCACTGCTAGCATGATCAGCGCCGAAGCCAATGGCTGGCTCGTGGTACATCGCACCGATGCCAACATGAAACCTGGCCCAGTTGTGGGGTATGCCCCTCTAAAAGCGGGCAAAAACAAAGACGTGACTGCGATTCTACAGGAGCCTGTGAAATCCGGCGAAATGCTAATGCTGATGCTTCATGGGGAAGAAGGCGGCATGAAAACAGGCGTTTTTGAATACACCCTTGGGGCAAAAGAAGATGGCCCTGTACGTAAAGATGGCAAGCTGGTGATGGATGTCATTAGCGCCAAATAAGTTCGACCTGCGTTTCGATAGACTAGGCATGCTTTCGCATGCCTAGTTTCGTTGGGGAGCCAGCTTATTGCTCATGAGCACTAAAAACACACCCCCTAAAATCATTAGGGCACTCACTACCAGTCTTTGTTCAAGGGTCTCTCCTGCCCAAATGATCCCACCCACGGCCGCAATCACAGGGACCGATAGCTGTAACACCGACGCCTGAAACGGCATGATAAATTTCAGCGCCCCATACCAGAGGGCATAGCCGATTCCTGAGGCAAGGGTGCCAGACAAAACCGCGAGCCAGATCCCTGATGCACTCAAGCGCCATTCAGGCAAGGCGAAAGCGAACCAGATCAATGCCATGGGCACAGCTCTCACAAAGTTATAGGCGGTATCTTCTAATGGCTTAGTAGAACCTTTTCCAACAAGGGTATAAACGCCCCAAGCCATACCGGCGATGGCCATTTGCACGGCCCCAATAAAAGAGGGGGTACTTAACGTGGGCAATACTAAGTAAACAAACCCAACAAAGGCTACTGTGGCTCCCAACCATTCAGGTAAGCGAAAGCGCTTACCACGAGAGACTTCTACAGCAATAATGGTGAACTGCACCATACCAAATAAGATCAAAGCGCCAATGCCTGTTTCGAGGGAGACATAGGCATAAGAAAAACCCAGTGCGTACACAAACAACGCCAAGGCTCCTGACCAGCTCCCCTTCCCCCGAGCCATACCTTTAATGTTAGAAGTACTGGGGCGGAATTTGGCTTTTAACAGCAACAAGATCGCCAGCATCATGGCTCCCGACAAGATCCGCACCGTGGTAAAACTGGCCGCATCAATCACCTGAGCCCCTAGGGCAAGGCGACATAAAATCGAGTTTGCGGCGAACGCTAACAAGGCTGATATCGTCATGAAATAGGCTTGCATGCCCTGCTCCTTTACTGGGTTATATGGCGAAAAACCGTCTACACTAGAGGATGAGTTTACCGACTCTACAATAAAAATCTGCAAACGTTGCGCATGATCTGCCGACGCTATTGGAGGATACCTATATGTTGACCACAAAATCAGCACAGAATGCTTTTCGTATCGAGCTTGGCCAACTAGACGCCAACACCGTTGACCATCTTGCCCCCTCATTTGATGGCTTACCACCTAACCCTTACGCCGACGGTTCTTATCGCTTACGCCGTTATTCGCGTTTTATTTTTAAAGACGACAAGCTCGCACGTCTGCCAACCAAGGCCTTCGTTCAAGACGCCAGCATTAACCACTTTCAAGGAAATGTAGAACGCACCTATCCTGAAATAGATGACGAAACAGTAAAGGACACCGGCTTCCTTGCTCTGTTTGAACATTTTCAAAATATGACCAATATCGCAGACGGTGCCACCATTGAGGTTCATCAAATGCGCATCTTTGCTGATCACCATTCAGTGGATGTGGCCCCTGAAGGCATTCACCAAGACGGCTTTGACCGCATTGGCATTTACATTATTCAACGCCATAACATTGGCGGGGGTGAAGTCAGTGTGCACCCGGATGAGCAAAGCGACGCCATCGTAAAAGCGCCCTTGGACCATGGTGAGTTTGTGGTGATTAATGATCGTCAGTTTTTCCATTATGCATCGCCTATCACGCCCCTGGATGGAGAGCGTGGCTATATGGATGCCTTTGTATTAACGGCGAATCTTGTTCACTAATTTCCTGCCTACATTTGAACGACCGTTTTCCCGCAACGAAAACGGTCTAACTTCATGACAAATAAGATTTAACCAGTCCGTCAGATTTGTGGTGATCCGGAAAGTTATTCGTTATATTAAAGTGACTACTCCGGCGTAACATTGCGTATCACTTCAGATAAGGACATTCACATGAAAGCTCCCCTGTCTTTGCGTACTGCTGTTTTATCGGCCTCTTTACTAACCTTGTCTTCCATGACATTCGCGAGCACCTTAAGCACTGTCAAAGAACGAGGAGACTTAAATTGCGGCGTCTACCCAGATGACCCTGGCCGAAGCGCAATTAACGAAGAAGGTCAGTGGGAAGGCTTCTATGTGGACTTTTGTCGGGCCACTGCCGCCGCCGTATTAGAAAACCCTGACTATGTACGTTACCTAGAAGTCGGAGCCACCTCTCGTTTCACCTCCCTTGTGGAAAAATCCACTGATGTGGTCATGTTCAGCTCCACTTGGACCCTCGGCAGAGAAAACACCTATCAAGTCAGCTTCCCCACCTTGTACCTTTTTGACGGACAAGGTTTCGTGGTGCGCAAAAGCGCAGGCATTGACTCGGTAAACGATCTCGACGGTAAAACGGTCTGCGTGACTGGCAACACGACCACCCAGCGTAATCTAGAAGATTTCATTAAAGCCCAAGGGTTTGATACGGAAGTGGTATACACCAATGGCGATCAGTTTTTCCGTGGCAGTGTCTGTGACGCCTACAGTGCTGATCGTATGAATCTAGCCATCAACTTGGCAAACCGCGTGGAGCAAAAAGACGACTACAAGGTACTTCCTGAGACCTTCTCCCGTGAACCTATCGGCCCAACGGTGCGCAATGATGACGACCAATGGGAGCGCATTATTCGCTCCATTGTCCACGCCACCTTTTTAGCGGAAGAAAAAGGCATCACCCAAGCGAACGTCGATCAGATCAAAGCCTCTTCCAAAAATGTAGAAGTACGAAACCTATTGGGAGAATCTGGGGATATTGGTGAGCAGCTGGGACTAGACCCACTATGGGCTTACCGTGTTATCAAAGCCGTGGGTAATTATAGCGAAATCTACGACCGTCACTTAGGTCTCGACACCCCCATCGGGCAAGAACGGGGACTAAATGCCCTATGGCGTGATGGCGGACTCATGTTTGCACCACCGTTTAAATGATACAAAAGTGATTAACTAGAATGATCCAAGACGATTTCAAAGTATCCAAAACACAGCGAATAGGTTTACGTCTGAACATTGTGTTATTGAGCATTATCGTCTTCTTTCTAGTGGCGTCTGGCTTTGGGATCTGGACATTACAGCAACAAACCAAACAATTTAACGCCATCACCCAAACTTACTATGACCGTGCCATGCTAGCAGCAGAGCTGTCTCGAGACGCGGAGCTGATCGCCACCCAAGCCATGGAAAAAACCGTCACCCAGCGACTTGGGAAGATCGACGCCAACGTACTGCAAACGGACATTACCAAGATCTTTACCGTAGCGCGGGACTCATTGGTGGCACACAGCGATCGGGAAGCCGAGCTAATCGATCGTGTTGACACCCTCACTCGACCTTATTTCGAGCAAATACTGGCGTTTTATAAAATGATTGAGCAACAGCTCAGACAAGAACTGCGCCTTAGAGATATCGAACGTGGCCTTGCTAGATTGCAGCCATCCCCTTTTACCGATGTGCGTAATGAGCTGACGCCCTATATTTCTGATACGACCAGCGCATTATTGTTCATGCTGCGAGCTGACAGCCCTGGCCTGCTTTCTAGACGCACTCGGGATGTAACCTACCAGCTGGAACAATTAGCTGCTTTCAGAACCGATGACCCAGCTCAACAGCAGACTATTGCTGAGCTTCAAGATCTAGCGTCCCAAGCGCTTTCTCTTAAAATGAACATTGATCAGACCCGTATGCGTACCTTAGCCGCCATGCGAGAAACACGCCTCTATGCCCAGCGCCTGAGTGGCGCAAGCTATGATTTCTATCTGTACGTAAAATCCGAAGCCGATACCGCCGCACTTGAACACAGCCGCCATATTGAGTCGGTATCAAAAATGATTGTAGGATTTTGTTTGATATTCCTACTCCTAATCGGTGTGGCATATTGGCTCATTCAGCGCATTTTGATTCAACGTCTAAACCGACTCAGCAGCGTCATGCTGCAACATGTGGAAGGAGAGCCCGTCCCTATCCCCCAATCGGGGCAAGATGAAATTTCCATTATTGGGAAAGCCTTTTCAGTCTTTGTGGAAGCGAACCAAGCATCCCATCAAAAAGCTCAAGAAGCACAGCACCAAGCCGAAGAAGCGAATCAAAAGCTGCGTAAGCTGAATGCCTCCTTACACGAACAAAGTAATACTGACGAACTTACCGCCACCGCCAACCGTCGCTCATTCTTTAATTGGTTGCGTGCCACTTGGCCAACGGCCAAAGACAAAGGGTCGAGCTTTGGTGTCCTGATGATCGACATAGACTGGTTTAAGCGCTACAACGATCACTATGGCCACTTAGCCGGGGACTTGTGTTTGCAACAGGTGGCAAAAATACTGCGTACGACAGTGGGGGCTAATCAAGGGATGTTAGCGCGCTACGGCGGGGAAGAGTTTATCGTTGCCGCAGCAGGCGTTACCCAAGCCCAGATTAACAAGTTGGGGCACGCATTATTGAAGGGGGTGGTCGATGCCCAATTACCTCATACCCGCTCCCCAAAACAGCACATCACCATCAGTGTGGGTATCGCTTATTTTGACAAGCTTTCGGCGGAAGACACCTCTGAAAAAGTCATCGCATTGGCAGACCAAGCGCTGTATGAAGCGAAAGCCCATGGTCGAGCCAATGTGGTAACTCTGAATACTACTGATTCATAATCCAAGTGCGAATTTCTTCCCGTTGAGTTTCATTGGCTTGGATATACAGTAACTGGACGGAACGCAACAAATCGTTCGTTTGTTCTGGCGTAGGTTCTGGTTGCGCAGGGACAAATTCATTTTGGTGGGTTTTATTGTATTCCGCCACCAAGGTATGAATCGACTCTTTTGGCAAATTGGTCTCTTTGCTCAGTACCTCAAACTTCACTGTTTTTACCGTGCCGTTCTTGTATTTAACGCGCCAAAATTGGTTGTTTGTCAGATATAAATCCGCCTGGCTCTTGGTGTTTAACTCTGGAGCCAAAACAACAATGTCATCACTGGACAACATGTTAAGAGTGATCAGCAAAGGTGGTGTCTTATAATCCACTTCTCGCCCACCGTCTTGTAAGCGCTTAGCGTAACGAAACACCAATTGGTGCTCCCCAGACTTTACCGAGCGTGGGATCCAATAGTTCTCTTTCACTGCTACACCATCCAATGTGAGCAATTCAATATCTTTTTCAACACCTAAAGAGCCCGCTTGAGCAACGGAGGATAAAAAAACGGCCAATACTAGGCACAATCGTTTGCAGTACATCATGGGTAACTCCTTTCAATCAAAGATCTGGCAGGCGCTTCCTTCCTGAACTGCTTGGCTGCCATCAGTGTGAACTAGACACACTTAGTGGTTAATGTATAATCACCCGCCGTTGTTTGACTACACAGTTTTTACAATAGATTCGCCAAAGAAAGTGAAACTTTCTATTTGGGTTCCCTTACCCCAAACTAACCAAAAAGGTCTGAAAATGAGCCAATTTTCCCCTGAGCAGCAAGGCAAGGCGCTGCGTTATCTCGTTGCCTTCCACCTACTGATCATCGCATCCAGCAACTACTTGGTACAGATTCCATTCACAGTGTTTGGATTCCACACGACCTGGGGTGCCTTCACCTTCCCATTTATCTTCCTAGCCACTGACCTGACCGTTCGCATATTCGGTGCAGCACTGGCACGTAAGATTATTTTCTTGGTAATGCTACCATCCTTGGCAGCATCCTATGGCCTATCGGTTCTATTCTACGAAGGTCAATTCCAAGGGTTTGGGGCACTCGGTGAATTCAATCTCTTTGTGGCCCGTATTGCGGTGGCCAGCTTAATGGCTTACTTGTTGGGACAAATCCTAGATGTGCATGTGTTCAACCGTTTACGCAAGCTTCGCAGTTGGTGGGTCGCCCCTGCCGCTTCGACTGTCATTGGTAATGGTTTGGATACCTTAGCGTTTTTCGGTATTGCCTTTTACCAAAGCCCAGATCCCTTCATGGCCGAACATTGGCAAGCCATTGCTTGGGCAGATTACGGATTTAAGTTATTGATTAGTCTTGGGTTGTTCATACCTATGTATGGGGTTTTATTAGCTTTTATCATCAAAAAAATCACCCATGTGAAGCCCGATTTTTCCTTAGCAAAGGCTTAATAAATCACTTTCAAAAGAGCACTTAGGTGCTCTTTTTTACTTCCAGTACCTTGCGTTCCTCATTCACTGCAAACTATGTCCCTTTAAAGCCCAGCCCTTAGTCTCTATACCTATAGGTAACAGATTAATTTATGGATCTTACTAGGAGGGTCTTATGAGTTCTGAAAACGAATACGTACCACCAAAGGTTTGGAAATGGGATCTTGAAAGCGAAGCAGGGCAGTCAAAAATCAACCGCCCTTATTCCGGCCCAACCCACGAAAAAGCACTCCCCCGTGGTGAACATCCGCTGCAACTTCATTCCCTTGCGACACCCAACGGCCAAAAGGTCACCATCATGCTGGAAGAGCTGCTGGAGCTAGGAATAAAAGAGGCGGAGTACGATGCTTACCCCATTCGCATTAACGAGGGTCAACAATTCTCATCTGGCTTCGTGGACATTAACCCGAACTCTAAAATCCCAGCCCTGTTGGATACCTCAGAGTCCCCAGAGCTTCGAGTATTCGAGTCTGGCTCCATCCTGCAATATCTAGCCGATAAGTTTGATGCCCTAGTGCCAAAGGATTTAAAAGCGAAAACAGAATGCCGCAACTGGCTGTTTTGGCAAATGGGCTCTGGTCCATACATCGGGGGTGGTTTTGGTCATTTTTACGCCTACGCACCACGTAAAATGCAGTACCCAATTGACCGCTTTGCCATGGAAGCTAAGCGCCAGTTAGATGTACTGAATAAGCACTTGGCAACGCATAAATACATGGCTGGGGACGAATACTCTATTGCCGACATTGCCATCTGGCCATGGTATGGGGCGCTGGTACTGGGACGTTTATACGATGCCGCAGAATTCCTACAAGTGGAAGACTACACCTATGTTAAACGCTGGGCAGAAGAGATCGACCAACGTCCCGCCGTAAAACGAGGCATCCGAGTCAATCACTGGGGTGATGGAAGCGTGTTAGAACGCCATAGCGCTGATGACTTAAATTAACATTTGGTTGACCAAATCAACTTTTTGTAAATTTAAGTAAAAATGCTTAAGCCTCCTGAAAAATGTGTCGATACTTAACAAAGTATGACCCAACACATTTCAAGGAGGTTTTTTATGAGCAGCGTCTCAATGAATCTGAGTAGCATCACTAGCCAAAGCAGTAGCGCTTCTCAATCATCATCGTCATCTCGGATTGATACTCTTAAGGAGAAAGTAAAAACGCTTCAAGAGGAGCTTACTACTATTTCTACGAGTACAGATAAAACAGAGGAAGATGAAGAGCAGGCAAAGCTGTTACAGCAACAAATTCAAATGCTACAACAACAAATCACTCAACTTGAAATGCAAGAGGCCCAAAAAGCCAAGCAGCAGGAATCCAACTCATCTTCTGAAGAAGACGAAGAGGCTACCGTTAGTGAAAAAGATCCTGATGACCCGTTGGGCCAATCAGTTGATGCTTATGCTTAATCAGCATTTGGACTCTTTAACTCATACTTAAAGAGTCCAAAGCTCTCCAAACCTATCTCTATGGCAAAGATACACCCTTAGCTCGAACTCTAGTTGATGGTAATCCGGCTCCATGTAGCAACACAGATTGTAGAAGGCTTTGTTGTGGGCTTTTTCTTTCAGATGAGCGAGCTCGTGCACCAAGATCATTCTCAAAAAAGGCTCAGGAACATTGCGAAAAAGCGCTGACACTCTGATTTCATGCTTAGCTTTTAGCTTGCTGCCCTGCACCCGTGAGACAAAAGTATGCAACCCAAGGGCATTGTTAATCACATGAATTTTATCGTCATAGACTACCTTACTGATCGGAGCCGAACTTTTCATGTAGCGATTTTTAATCCCCATGCCATAGTCAAACAGCGCCTGAGCGCCATTAATGTCATGACGTTTGGGGTATTTCCCTAGCAACCAAGCCCCTGTCTTTTCTTGCTCCAGCATGGAGATTACGCGCTGTTGAATATCCACTGGATAAGCATTCAAGTATTGGGGTGACTCAATCATAGGCACTCTTCATTAATGACCTAAAGGTTAAACATTCACTGTATTATGACCGTTTTCTTACTTAGCGACTAAATAAGAACCCAAAGTGCAGCTTTAGCAAACTTACCTATCTATTCAGGCGCTAATTAGGAAAATTCGCTGGAATATGCAATGTCCTAGCAGATGCCTCTCGAAATGAAGGTCTGTGTGATAGCTTTTTAAGAACCTATAAACACACCGACTCAAAGAGGCCATGAACCATGAAACGAGTATTCATACCGGTCATGTCTGCTTTGCTAGCGACGCCGCTAGCCTATGCAGCCGACCAACCCGTCGTAGATCCAAAGCCTATCTCCGGCTCCGCAGAACTTGGTTACATCGCCACCTCTGGGAACTCAGATACCAACAACCTAAATGGTCGACTCGCCATCACTCAAGAATCCCTAAAATGGCGTACCGATTACTCCCTAAGTTCTTTGTTCAGCAGCGCTGATGATGACACTACTGCGGAAAAATACTCGGGGTCGGTACAGAGCAACTACAAATTCAACACAGAAGAGTTCTGGTATGTCCGTGGCACCTATGACCGTGACCGCTTCGGTGGCTACCGTCATCAAAGCTCTGTTTCCACCGGTTATGGTAATCGCTTCTGGCAACAAGCGGACGGCTCTTATTTGGAAGCCTCCGCTGGAGTAGGATACCGTGATTACGGCATCGACAGAGACATAGACCCTGACGGGAAATCAGATCGTGGCTCCTTCGTCCGCCTGGCGGCCACCTATGAAAACAAACTCACAGCCAATTCCCTATTTCGTCAGGATTTAACTTCGGAAATTAGCACGAGCGGCGGTAGCACCGTTAACGAATCCGTTTCTGCAATCCAAGCAAACATCTTGAATGATCTTGCCATGAAGCTAGCTTATCGCATCAAACATACATCTGATGTTCCAGCAGATACAGAAAAAACAGATACAGAAACCACTGTATCAGTGCTGTACTCTTTCTGAGACACAAGACGCGCAATCAAGCCTATGGTCTGATTGCGCGTTTACATCTCAAGTCCTTAAGAGTCCTACTGGTCTTTATCCAAAGACTTAATCAACACGGACGTATCCTGACGACCTCGCCCTTCTGCCATCAATCCCTGATAAGCGTCATCTACCGCTTTAGTATGGGGAATCTTCAAGCCCATGGTATCAGCCTGCGCCAAAGCGATGCCTAGGTCCTTATGCATCCATTCAATGGCAAAACCAAAATCAAACTCATCTTTCGCCATGGTCTGACCACGGTTTTCTAGCTGCCAAGAGCCTGCCGCACCGAACTTCAAGGTGTCTACAAGGGTTTCAATGTCTAACCCTGCTTTCTGAGCAAAACGAATGCCTTCTGACAGTCCCGTCAGCACACCACCAATTAAGATTTGGTTGACCATTTTCGCCATTTGACCAGCTCCCACATCGCCCATGCGAGTCGCCGCTTTGGCGTAACAATCCAGCACTGGCTGGGCACGATCAATTAAGGCTTGGTCGCCACCAATCATGACTGTCAAAACACCATTAACCGCACCAGCTTGACCACCGGATACAGGGGCATCAATGAAATCACATTGCGCTGCTTTGGCTGCTGCATGCAGCTCTTTTGCAACTTCCGCGGAAGCCGTAGTGTGGTCGATAAAAAGGGTGCCTGGCTTGGCTTGAGTGAGAGCACCTTGCTCACCGAGGTAAAGAGAGCGCAGGTCGTCATCATTACCCACACAGGTGAGCACAATGTCTGTTTGTGCCGCCGCTTCAGCAGGGGTCACCGCGACACGCCCTTGATAGGTTTCACACCAGTTTTCAGCTTTACTGGTTGTCCGGTTGTACACCACAACCTCATGGCCAGCCTTGCTCACATGACCCGCCATAGGGTATCCCATGGTGCCTAATCCTAAAAAACTCACCTTCATTATCATACTCCTTGAGTGACTTGGTGTTAGCGTAACCAATTATTCAAGGACATACGAGGGACAAAGACAGGCAAATTTACCCATACAGATGCCATCAGTGTGACGCTAATCGTCACTGTATGGCTTATTTAATTAGACCTGTCACCTTAGGGAGTAAAGCGTGGGCTAATTGCTGATTAGCTTCTGAATCAAGATGCACGCCATCCACAGTGGAAGCAGACACTAAGCCTGCTGCATTCAGAAACTCACAATGATTGGCCGCTGCTACATTTTGATAGTACTGATGAAAGAACTGGGATTTTTCTTCTGCGCCGGCAAAGACGTCCCGCATTTCCCCTTTCGGGTCATGAATATTCGGTGGAGCTACTACAATGATCTCGGGATAAGGAAAGCCCACATCCGATGGCAAACGAGCCCGCTGGATGATCTTTTCAACGCCTTTAGACGCTTCATAAGCCCCCACGTTAAAATAACGTTTCAGGTCATTAGTGCCCAACATAATGATCAAGACTTTGACCGGGCCAAAAATCTCCAACGCTGCTTGAATATAAGTGAGACCGTTACGACCTTCCCGAAAGGGGTCGTCCCAAATTGTGGTACGACCCGGAAGGCCATTATTAATGACTTGATAGGACTCACCTAGCTCTTGCTGCAACAATTGCGGCCAACGTAAATGGGCTGGGAAACGACCACCATTGGGAACACTGCCCCAAGTTAATGAGTCGCCATAACACAGTACTGTTGTCATATAGACCTCCGTTGGTTAAGCCAAGCCCAATGTCCGTCATTATTTCAGGGAGTTTAGACGTCTCGCGATCGCATCTATTTCCTCACTCATACGACTTAAACGGTTAGAGTCGTCCGCATTACTGCTGGTCAGCCCTTGTAAACGGGCCACAAACTCACTCAAGTCGCTAGAGACTTTCTGCTGCTCGTTAGCAGCAACAGAGATTTGGGTCGCCTGATCCGTTATTTGTGAGAAGGCATTCACCACATCATGAAGGTGCTGGGCCGTAGACTCGGCATTGTTCACGGCTTTTTCTGTCTCCGCTTGTCCCAAAGACATGGAGCTGACGGATTCTTTCGACGTTTCCTGTAGTCGGTTTAGCACCTGCTCAATTTCCACCGCAGAGCTTTCACTTTTCGCGGCCAGATTACGCACTTCATCCGCCACCACAGCAAAGCCACGGCCTGTTTCCCCTGCTCGGGCCGCCTCAATGGCGGCGTTCAGGGCTAACAAGTTGGTTTGTTCCGCAATGTCTCGAATGACACCCAGCATGCTATGAGCTTTGCGGCTGTCTTCATCCAGTTGCAGGATATTGTTTTGAGCCTTGTCCATGGTATTGGACAAGGAGCGCATAGTATCAATAACACCGGACATCTCACGGCCACTGCTACGCACGTCTTGGTGAATCCGCTCCACGGTTTCTTTGGTTTCGTTGGAATACATGGCCACATCTGCTGAGGTAGAGCCAAATTCTTCGGTCGCCGCTGCCAAGGTCAGGTTTTCATCACTCAAGCTGTTGGCTTTATTGAGGAATTCATTGCTAAATAGCTTCAACTTGCCCGCATCATCCACCAATTTGGCGGACTCTGCGTGAATACTAGTAAGCAGCATTTTCAGCTTGCCGCCATAAGCATTTACCGCCTGGCGCAACTCACCTATCTCATTAAGCGTGCCTTCTTCTAACTCTTGAGCATTATCGCCGGACACCAGCATGTTAATCTGTGATGTGGTTTGTTCGATCTTAGTAAGTAGGCTTCTGAAGAATACAAACGCGGCAATGCCAACGACTATGAGCAATCCGCCCACCGCCAGCATGATAAAGATGCCCATGCTTTGAGCCACTTCTGTCATCACACCACGGGGCACCACAAGGCCTATGGTCCAGCCAGTTTTAGGCTCTTTCACCAAGTCCACATAGGTTTTTTCATTCAAAATGCCGTCGTTCTCGATCTCCATCAAGGTGGAGCCTTTAAGGGTCTTAGCCGCATTTAATACGCCCGCCATCCAAGGGAGCTTCTTCGCCAAATCCGCTGCTGTCACCATGGTGTCGTCCGGATTTACGATTTTAGCCGCCGTTTCAGGAAAGCTCAGCATTTGTCCTTGCGCGTCCAGAGCAAACACATACCCTTCATGCTCTTGGCCGTGTTCTTTCAAGATGTCGCCGATACCGTCTAGCATCATGTCTACGGTGGCCACGCCGGCAAACTTACCGTTTTGCTTGTAGGGCACCGTACAGGTGACCATAGGAATCTTGGTTACTGGGTCAGTGTAAGCTTCTGACCAACTACAGCGATCCAAAGGTGCATTACGTCCAACTGTGTACCAGCCTTCATTGTGATATCCAGAACCGTTTGGGTCGTTGTAATCCTCCAGTAGCTCAACGCCACTGTCGCTACGCGCCCAAAAAAAGCTACGACGATCCACACCGGCGGTAAACGCATTAGGTTCAGGCCAAATACCTCCACCCGCGATGGCTGAATCACCATGGTTATCAATCAAGGGCGGAAAGACTTTTTTAAACAGGTCCACATCTTTTGGCAAACCACTGGTGCTCAGCGCTAAAGAACTGGTCAACAACTGGACCTGATCTAGCTTAGCTCCAAGCAAATCGATGAGTCCCTGCTGACTCGCTTGAATCTGAATTTGACGCTCTTCAATGAGGTCTGATTTCACCTTGCCTTCCACGACTAAGTAAATAACAACCAGTGCCAATACTATGATGGCAGCTAAACCAAGACTGATTTTTTGACGAATCATTAATGCAGGTTTCATAGGTGTGCAGATCTCCCAACACATTTGAGAAGGATCATAGAAGCAGAGCTTCTTTGAAAGGGGTTATATAAGTTGTAGCACAATTCTAAAAAAGTGTCGCAAGAACAATAACAAAACCCTGCCAGAGAGATGGCCAGCGCTGGAAAAGCGCGTGCGCACGAGCACAGAGCGCTCGCCGCACGCTTTTATGCCGCTTACCCCAGATGACCTGGGTTAAGCAACATGCCTTGGGGATCAGTGTCGAACAGAAGCACCCGCTCCAAATTCACCTGTAATGTGCTCAACACACCCCGATCTAGATGTGACCTTAAGTCTAGACGAGCTTTGCAATCTTCGCCTCCCAGCTTAAATAAGGTTTCCTGATCAAACCCAAGATTCTCCACCAAATCAATGGTGATATTTTCAAACTGAAAACTGTCTTCATCCGCAGGATGCAAGGTGGCATCTTCGAAAAAGTCAGGGCGAATCCCCACCAACACCGTCTCATGTTTGGCTAACGTCGCCATATCCACATGACCAATTTTGGCGGCTGGCAATCGATACTGATCGATCACCAACTCTTCCCCTTCCACCTTGGCTTCGATTAAGTTCATCGCCGGAGAGCCAATAAAGGTCGCCACAAAGGTGTTAGAGGGCTGCAGATAAATTTCCATGGGTGTACCCACTTGCTCCACAATACCATCCCGCATGACAACAACTCGGTCTCCCAAGGTCATGGCTTCAACCTGATCATGAGTCACATAAATGGCGGTCATGTTGTACTGATGCTGAATCCGCGCAATCTCTGTGCGCATATGATGGCGTAGCTTGGCATCAAGGTTAGACAAAGGTTCGTCAAATAAGAACACCTCCGCATCCCGAGCCAATGCCCGCCCCATGGCCACCCGCTGACGCTGACCGCCGGACAAATCCGAGGGTTTGCGATCCAAGTAGGGCTCCAGCTTCAGCATCTCGGAAACTGCGTCCAAACGGGACTTAATGGTCCCTTGATCGGCCCCGGACTTTTTCAGACCAAATACGATGTTTTCCCGTACTGACATGTGGGGATACAAGGCATAGTTTTGAAACACCATGGCGATGTTGCGTTTATGGGGCGGCAGATCATTCACCGCTTTGCCCCCTATTTGCGCTTCCCCAGAAGTGATGTCTTCCAGCCCTGCCACCATTCTCAAGGTGGTGCTTTTGCCACAGCCTGAGGGGCCAACTAAGACGACAAACTCCCCGTCCTGAACTTCCAAATTTAGATTTTTAACAATCGGCAAGTTGCCGTAGGACTTATTCACATTACGAAGAATGACTGAACTCATAATCTGCTCCTTATCCTTTTACACCGCCGTCTGTTAAGCCCCCTGACAAGTAACGATTAGCCAACATAAAGCAAATCACCACTGGCAATAGGGTCAACATAGACGCCGCCATAATGCGGTCCCAAATGGCGTTTTTAGAGGTAAACAGGGTTTGCAATGCCAACGGCAAGGTATGGAAATCTTGGTACTGTTTCAAAAACACTGACGCGAATAAATACTCATTCCACGCAATCACAAAACAGTAGATAAACACGGTAAACAACATGGGCTTAGAGAGGGGCAAAATGATTCGCCAGAATGCTTCCACCCGAGAGCAGCCATCCATCATGGCCGCTTCTTCTAAGGAAAAGGGAATGGTGCGAAAGTAATTCCCCAGCATATACATGGCCACCGGCATGGTCTGAATCAAATAGATCAAGAACAAGCTGAAGATGGTCCCTGCAGAGCTAGAAGCCAAGCCCACACTCACGCTCATTTGATATAAGGGCACCATCAGCAATACGCCCCCCACCATGTACACAAACAAAACCCCGTTGGCCATCAAGGACTGACCGGGGAACCGTAAGCGAGCGATAGCATAGGCAGCAAGAGAGGCTAAAAAGGTGGCACAGATACCCGTCACAAAAGAAATCACGAAGGTATTCAACATGTAACGCCCAAACGGAAAGACGCTCTCAGTGGACGTAAATTTGGCTAGGATCGCCTGCCGCTGGGCATCCGATAAAGCAGGGTTTTCCAGCAGTCTCTGAATGCTCGCGGGCACCTCCACTTCCTGGGCGGGCATCAACCCCAAAAGCTCTTTGTAGGCATCCAGATGCAATACTCTGGGGATCAGAGAAGGGTTCCCCCAGTCGATGGGATGTTTCAAAGAGGTGGATAAAATTTGTAAAAATGGAAATAGGCAAAACAATACGAGCAGCAAAACCAGCCCATACAGAATCACCGATTGCAAAGGTGTTCGTCTGTTCATTGTCATCACCACTTCAGCACTTTGCGAACGTATAGCCAGATCAAACCGACCAATACCAGCAGTTGAATAACAGAAATCGCTGCGGCCATACCTTGATCCACAATGCCAGCGAAGGCTTGGTAGTAGGTAAATATGGGCAGTGTTTCAACATTAGGCGCCAGCAGATACACATCCTCAAAGCGATTTAAATTCCAAATCACCCGCAACAGAATCACAGTCGCAAGGACAAAACGAATCTCCGGCAAGGTCACGTGCCAAAAGCGCCCAAGGGCATTTTGCCCATCAATCGCGGCCGCCTCATAAAGCTCTTTGGGGACACTTTGTAATTTGGCCAGTAGCAACAAATACGCGATAGGGAAGTGCTTCCAAATATCGAATAGAATCACCACAAACAAAGCGGAATCCGGCTCTCCAATCCAGTTGGTGCGTGTCTGAGTCAGCTGCATCACATCCACCACGAGATGGTTAAAAATGCCGTTCACTGGATCAAAGATGAACTGCCAACCAAACACCACACTGATCACAGGAGCGAAGTAAGGCAGCAGAATCAAGCCCCGAGCCATATTGCGCCCGCGGAATTCCTGATTCATCAGAATAGCCGCCCCAAGCCCCAATAAGGTGGTGCCCGACACAGTACCAATCAGATAAATGATGGATACGCCTATGGAGTGGTAATAGCGATCATTGCCTAACAGAACACTGTAGTTTTCAAACCCAACAAAGGTTTTCTCCCCGTTGAGCTGCACGTCGAAAAAGCTGAGATAAATGTTGAACAGAATCGGGTACAACACCAGCAAGCCGATGATGCCCACCGCAGGTGCAATCAACTTCAACCCTAACGACGCTTCGTTTTGCTTCAATACCGAAGACATAACGACCTCCTTGTAATGAGCGCCCACCCCACCCGAGGGGTGCAGGGCGCTCTAACTCACAAATGGTTTATTCGCCGACGATGGCTTGCATTTCTTGCTCTGCTTCATCCAAGGCAGCTTGTGGGTCTTGTCCCTCAATGGCGACGCTGTAGACCATGCGGGGAATCACAGACTTGGAGAAGATTTCCCCTGATTTCGGGAAGGTGCGTCCTTCCACTACGGAGAAGGAACGAATGTCCTCAAACCCTGACACGATCTGAGTCATCTTCTCAGGACCGTATAGTTCAAACACACCGTTAGGATCGTTTAAGTACACAGGATCTTCGGCAATGCCTTTTAACATGGGGTTCATGCCACCCGGAGCCATGTGCAAGAAGCTGATGTAACTGGCGGGTTCATACAAGAACTCCATAAACTTAGCCGTAGCCTGCGCTTGCTCATCTGAACCAGCGTCCAAGGCCACTAACCCAGAGATGGTGCCGTAAGACGACGGCGACTTGTGGGTAATAATGGGCGCAAAGCCGGTTTTCTTAACCAACTCAGGGTCAAAGGTACCCCCCACCAAATCTTTAAAGTTCTCCGCTGTCAAAGAGCCTTTGGCCACTTCCGCCAAAGCCAGATCATCCATTATGTAGGACGAGTAAAAGAACATGCCCATTTTGCCCTGCATGTAATAATCTCGGGCTCGCCAGTTTTGTGGTCCCGGCGGGTTGTATTGCGCCAGACGATTGTAAAATTCTAGGGTTTCTAGCATGGCTGGGCTGTTAAACACCAAGTTCCCTTCAGCATCGAATTGTTGCGCATCATTGGACAGTGCCAGTTGAGTAAACACCTGCTCCGTGTAGCTGTCCTGTTTAGTACCGACAAGGATGCCGTATTGATTCGCTCTACGGTCTGTCAAAGCCTCAGCCGCGGCTTCGATGCTTTCCCAAGTGGTCGGCGGCTCCAGTCCGGCCTCTTCGAACCAATCCGTGCGATACCAGATACCTTGGATCCAGCCATGGTACGGCAGGCCGTAATAGGTATTATTGGGGGATTTTAAGGAAGTCAGCGCCCCTTCATGAAAACGTTCCGCGCCGATATCGTTCAGCACTTGTTGGTGCAGATCCGCATCCACGATGCCTTCCTCACCAAACGCCATGATGATTTCTGAGTTCACTTCAATCAGATTAGGCTGAGTGCCTGCCGCCACTGCGGCCGCCATTTGCGTGGCCATCTCGTTCTCATCTACGGGCACCACTTTAACGGAAATACCTTGGTTCAAGGCTTCAAAAGTAGAGGCCAATACCTGAATGGTTTGCATCCGATCCGATTGGGTTTGTGCGGTCCAAAATTCCACCGTGGTGGCCGCCGCAGCAAGGGGGGAAAGCATTAGCCCATTCACCACTAGGGCGCTGGCAACGAGAGTCGATTTGCTAGGTGTCATGTTCGTCTTCCTCTTATTGTTATCCTTCACGGTAAGCAAAGCTTACCCAGACGTTACAACCCCGGGGGACAGCTCGACCTGTAGGTCTTTCACCGGAGTCCCTTGAATGCGCGCCAACACCATGTCAGCCAAACGCTCACCAATCAAATGGGGTGGCGCCTGTTGCAAGCCAATAATGCCGAGACTTGCCCGTTGCTCATCCAAGGGCGTATCACAACCAAGAATGGCCACTTGCCGGTGTTGATCTCCAACACGCAGTGCCGCCATTCCCGCACTGTTGGCTCCCACACTGGTCAGGGCCAACACTGCTGTGATTTCAGGGTACTGAAGAAGCCGCTCAACGCAGGCGAGATAGCAAGCTTCTTCGTCAAAATCCATCTCGATCCAATAATCCGAAGACAAAACCAAACCTTGGGCGGCGGCCTCTTCAGCAATCCCCCGCAAACGCTCCTGCACAAAGAAGTAACGCTTGTCAGGGGCAAGAATCGCCACCTTGTGGTGTCCAAGCTCAGCGAGCTTAGCAATAGCCATGCGCCCCATGTGGTAATTATCTAAATCCAACCACGCAAAATGCTGGGCTAGCTCCATTCGGCCGTAACACACAAAAGGCACATTAAGCTTGAGTAGACGATGCACTTTGGGGTCATTCACCCGCGTGCGTAAAAGAAGAAAGGCATCTTGATCACCGGAGCGAATTAAGCGCTCCAGTTGGCTCAACTCTTCGCGGCCTTGATCAAGGGCTATCACCTGCAGGAGATAGCCATGTTGCTGAAGATGCTGACGGGTTCCCGCTAGCACCTTAGAAAGAATGGGGTCGATTAGTTGCGACTCATGACTTGGCAATAACACACAAACGGACTTCTTCGTTTGCGTCCATTGGGTATTATCATCTCGCTTGAGCTTGTAGCCTAAGGCTTGTGCCGCTTTCCATACCCTCTTTTTTGTCCGAGGGCTGATATCTGGGTAATCATTCAGCGCCCGAGACACCGTAGAGACGGACAAGTCCAGCTGCGTCGCTATATCCTTTATCGACATGGTAACTCTGCACTCTCACCATTCTTATTCTTTTACTGTCTATGATTCAGGCCCATATTGAAAGCCTAAGTGTGCATTTATTGATCGAGCTTAAAGAAGCTAAAGCCGAAAATGTTTCGGTGCAAACATTTATTCGCGCACCAAAAAGACGCGTTTCGCAACATATCCCAGCAAGCTGATAACAAAACAGAACAGTGATTTTTGCACAAAATGCTAGTCTAATTAGATTAGATATTGCTTTGATACCTGTCATTCATGTGCACAAAGCAATGCCAATGCAAGCCCTTTAAAAGAGCCCCCGCTTATGACATCAACAGATATTGAAATAGGGAGCGAGCTAGATCGACCACTTCACCAAGACGTAGCCATCGATCAACCTGATACGGACATTAAACAGCTGATTAGAAACGAAAAATCCGCATGGCACTTTTTATTTGAAAGTACCCGTGACCCTGTTGCTTTGGTGAATATGCAAGGGGAAGCTGTGGACATTAACCAAGCTTTTCTGGACCTGTTGCACTACCAACGGGAAGAAGTTTATGACATGCACATATGGGATTGGGATGCAGATTTTTCCAAGCCCGAAATCATTCGCTTATTGACCGAAATCGATTTTGAAGGGGTTACCTTTGAAACGCGACATCGCCGAAAAGATGGCGTCATACTGAATGTTGAAATCAGTAGCAACACCACATTTTATGACGATGAACCTCTGTTGCTCTGTATTTGCCGAGATATTACCGAGAAAAAACGTCGCGACCTTGAATTGCAAGAGCTGGTCTCGAAAGACCCTCTCACAGGCCTGCTGAACCGTCGCGAATTCACCTATTTACTCAAAGATGCCCTCCATAAAAGCAACACTGGTACGATCCAATCCTCCATTTTGTTATTGGACTTAGACCACTTCAAGAGCATCAACGACGAGTTTGGCCACCTAGTGGGTGACCGGGTACTGACTTATGTTGCCGGTCTTATGAAAGAGCTAACCACTCAGCGTTATCATGTTGCTCGATGGGGAGGCGAAGAGTTCACCCTATTGCTACCCGATGTAACCAAACAAGATGCCATTATGTTTGCCGAGCAGCTGCGTCAAGCAATCACTGTTGCATCACCAGAGGGATTACCCCCTGTGACCGCCAGTATCGGCGTGGCCACCAGCTACCAAACGGACGATTTTAACAGCCTGTTTAAACGGGTTGACGATGCTATGTACCTGGCGAAACGTTCTGGACGCAACTGCGTTATGCCAACCAGCTAGGCATATTTGAAGGCGATCGGCCCGTCATGGCCGCTGCCACACAGTCCGCTAAGCTACCAAAGCGGATCTCTCGCTGGCTCAAACCTGGACCATAGTGGGCGTACTTACCTGAGTTCGTCATTAGGGTCTGGGTTGCCACAGGGAACACCGGCTCGGAGATAGAACACCAGCACAAGTCCCCGTGAATCTGAAAACCCGCCGATTCGATCTTGCCTACCAAGCCCTCGGCTCTCGCTTGAGTTAAGCTCCCTTGACCCATGGTGATCATGCCCACCACGCCCTCTTTACAGGCTTTCCCCTCCAGTAGTTCAGCCAAATCGCGGCATTCTGACACCGAAAAATGCGGACTCCCTAAGGCCACTAACTGAACTGGAGCCACCTTTGGATTGAACTGTTGCCAAACCCGCTGCAATGACTCTTTATCCGCTTTTACTATCTGGGCCTCAGGCAGAACCTGATCCGCCTCAGGGGTGATGCCCTCCACATGCAACATAGGCGCCCCAGATGTTGTGCCAAAGGCACCACAAAGGGCTTTTAAGTTATCTTCATTTGGGGATAAGTGCGCCACACCACGGATCAGAGGAATACAATCTGGGGCCAAACTGCCCGCTAAGTAGCCCAACATGGGCCAGAAGGCGTCATCCACCGTCTCAAAATACGCCATCTCAATGATACGCTGGGCACTGCGTTGTTCTGTTTGGTACATAGCCGTGGCGGGTGAACGGCCTGTGAGAGCAATGCAGAGATCTAGGAAATCTGGGTGCTTGGCGGTACGCGCCCCCAACACGCTGTTGGCGTAAATCACGGCGTTGGATTCTGCCCAAGCAATGTTCTCGCCCACCTTAGGCGGGTTTTCTAATAGATAAGGTGCGCAAGTAAATGTTGGCTGACAGCCCATATTTAAGTATGCATCGGCTAGGGCTTGGGCCGCCTCGCCAAACCCTTCGTCCATCCCCTGCTGTCGCCATCGAGCATACTCAACGGAGATGGAGTTCATAGTGGTGGGAACGGTGACCTTAGCGCCCATCTCATCAAATACTTGAGCAAAGCGTCGCAAGGCATCTCCCGCATAGATACAACCGTCAATGTGCACTTTCGACACATCTAAAAAGCCCGTAGCGCCTTCGTTCTGGGCCATGGCACACAAGATCTGCATGGCAATACGAACCGCTTCCCCTTGGCCACCAGCGAGTCTATTTTTATCCGCTTCAGTCAGTTGTACTGCCCCTTCTGACGCAGGCTCCAAACCTATTTCGCCCCCTTCAAACAGGATGCGATCGGATTGAATGTGCGCACTAGTCTGCTGGCTTAGCAGATCAAATTCTAAGGCCGAAAGTCGAATCACGGGCAAGGACAAATCAAACACATAATGGGCCACCAATGCCCCTAAGGTCAGAACACTTTCCGCTTCCCGAAAGATCAAAGCGGCAGGGGCATTGCCATTCTGAATCAACTCCAGCAACACACCACTACCGGTACAAGAACCTCGACTGGTTGGCAGCATGACGAGCTTTCCGGCCAGACTCTGTTGGTGCAGCGGATGGTGAGCGTCCACCACTTTGCCCGAAGCCGAATCCACGCCCCCCCAAAAGCTTAAACCTTCTTGTGAACACAATAGGGAACCTTGTGTTTCCCCTGCCACCATTTTACGTGCCATGAATCCTACCTAACTGTTCGTGTTATATTTTGTATGTTGTATCCAAGTTAAGAATGAAACACAACTATGAAGCCAATGTCGCATTACAATATGCCACCGTTGTACCATGACATGACCACTTAACCACCATTATGAGCTGAGCAAGCCATGCAAAACAGCCTAAGCATTCGATCTTACACTCGGCAGAGTCGCACCCATCTGCACGACTACCATCAATTGGTACTGCCTACCCAAGGTGTCATCATGATCGAGATTCCCACCTATCAAGGGGCGGTTGCAGTGGGAGAATGTGTGGTGATTCGTAAGGGGCAGGAGCATCATTTTCGCGCTGATGAATCGGCTCGCTTTGTCGTCGCAGACATGACGGACTTACCCGATCATCTGGCCACCAGCACAGAGCAGGTATTTGCCACCAATGGACCTCTGCAAAGCTTCTTAATGTTTGTGGAGAAACAACTGGCCCATCAGGTACACCCTGATATTGAAGCCTCCTTGTTCCGGTTGTTTAACCAGCTGCTGAACGAACAGAACCTTAACGTGCACATGGACCCGCGAATTCGCAGAGTGCAAACCTATATTTTGGATCATCTGGCTGCGCCCCTTAATATCAACTTGTTGGCCGACCTAGCCCATCTCAGCCCAACCCAGTTTAAGAAGCTGTTTAAAGAAAACACTCAACACAGCCCCTTAAGCTATATAACTGAGCAACGCATGGAGCGAGCTAAAGCCCTGCTCATTCACTCAGACATCCCCATTCGTTTGGTAGCTGAGCAAGTAGGCTACGGGGATTTCTCTGCCTTCAGCCGACGTTTTCGACAACATTTTGGTGTCTCCCCTAGAGAGCTATCGGTGCCCCATTAGAAACAGCCAATCACCCTAACAAAGCGTCCGATCTGCACAAAATTAAGCTCTAATTCATCGTATGCTATGGGTCTAACGTCATTCACTAGGTTACATCATGTCTACCATTACACAGGCATCCCCTGGGACCCAGATGGGTCATATTGCCATCCTGATTGCGTCTTTTTTGTGGGGCACCACAGGAACTGTCGCAAGCCTTGCCCCAGCCATTAGCCCATTGGCGATTGGCGCTTTTGCCATGGGCATTGGCGGCCTGCTACAAGCCCTCGTAGCAATGAAAAACTTACAGCAAGACAGAAGTCTACTTTGGCAACATCGACGCTTGGTGGTATTGGGGGCATTAGGAATAGCCACCTATCCATTGGCATTTTACAGCTCCATGCACCTTGCAGGGGTGGCCATAGGTACCGTGGTCACCATCGGCAGTGCGCCCTTTTTTACCGCCTTATTGGAATGGCTCATCAGCAAAAAAAGCCCCGTGACAACTCGATGGCTAATCAGTCTTTCCCTAGGCATTACCGGCATATTGCTACTGGCATTTTCTAACGATGCCAGTACTTATCACACCAGCACCCAAGACACCCTTGTAGGCATTATATTGGGCTTGGTGGCGGGCTTGGCTTATGCCTTATATGCCTGGATTGGCAAACATTTGATTGAGGCAGGCATTCACTCGAAAGCTTCTATCAGCAGCATGTTTGGGGTCAGTGCCTTGGTCTTACTGCCATCACTTTGGTTCACTGGAGATCATCTGTTTGCGGATCTACACAATGCCTCCGTAGCACTCTATATGGCCATTGTGCCCATGTTTCTTGGCTATGTGTTATTCAGTTTTGGACTGAAAACCACCCATGCCAGCACCGCCACCATCCTGACACTGTTCGAGCCGGTCGTCGCGGCAATGTTCGCCGTCACCATTGTGGGAGAGCACATTACTACTTGGGGATGGATTGGGATGTTGCTGATCGGCGTGTGCCTAGTCTTACAAACTTGGAAACAAAACACCCAAGCCCTTCAACCCAGCTTGGATTGATTAAGCACAGCAAGGAAAAAAGTTCCCAGCTCATTATTGCGATTTAAGAAATAGACTGTTCGGTTTTTAGCTATTTATTCATTAAACCGATGGCATTACAGTGGCGTCACTGTTTTACAGGAGTTATCCATGAGCCACTCTCTTATCATTCAAAAGCCGGTTGTTGCGAACCGATTAATCCTGTTATTCCACGGCGTGGGCGCCAATCCTAACAGTCTTGCACCGCTTGGTCGTTGGCTGGCGGATGCTCTAGATCGCGCAATGATCGTCGCTGTGGCAGCCCCGGATCGTTTTGATTTTGGTGAGGGTTTTCAATGGTTCTCCATTAAGGAAGTCACCGAAGATAATCGCTTGGAGCGCATCAAAACCGCCATGCCAGCCTTTATTAAGACGGTGCATGAGTGGCAAGCCACCGCAAACGTGGGGGCAGAAGACACGGCTATCGTTGGCTTTTCGCAAGGGGCCATTATGGCGTTGTCTTCGACACAATTAGAGAACACTCAGTTGGCACGAGAAGTCGTATCACTCTCTGGTCGATTTGCCGTGCAACCAACGCAAAAGCCAGCAGGCACCAGTGTGCACTTCTTACATGGCACTAAAGACCCTGTTATTCCCGTGATCCACGCGGAGCAAGGCTTTAACTGGCTTGAGGCCTTAGGTGCCAGCACCACACTGGAAACCTTCGACGGCCTCGCACACAGTATCAGCCAAGCAGAAGCCGAGCATTTATTGGCATTGTTGAAGGGTTAGATCGGCTCACCCGCTTCGTCTTCTTCCACCACATCGGTTTCGGTTAGAGCATCCGCGAGCCAACGCTTCATTGCTGGGTGTGCCAACATGGTTTGTTGGTACGCCTTGGCGGCATCAGACAGCTCTACCCCGTAGGTCACAAAACGGAAGACCACTGGGGCAAAGAACACATCCGCCAAACTGAATTCACCAAACAAGTACTCACCCTGGTCTGCGTACGGTAGGCGCTTTTCCCCCCAGATGGCATCAATGGCGGCAATGTCTTTGCGCACCGCATCATCGATTGCCACATGGCGACGAGCACGACAGTTCATAGGCATGGCACTGCGTACCGCGGAATACCCACAATGCATTTCTGCTACCGTGGCACGGGCCACTGCTCGAGCGGCTCGATCCGCTGGCCAGCCCTTGCCATCTAAGTAGGTTTCATTCACATATTCCGCAATAGCGAGGGAATCCCAAACACTGAGGTCACCATCCACCAACACAGGCACCTTTTTAACCGGTGTGTATTGCGCCAAGGTATCGTAGAAGGTGTCCGTAAACAGGGGCAGTTTCACTTCTTCAAATGGCACACCAAACGCTTCTAGCGCCAGCCAGCCACGCAAAGACCAAGAAGAGTAATTTTTGTTTGCGATGATGAGTTTCATGGGCATTTCCAATTCCTTGTGATGTAAATGACAGCTCAATCATTGTGCAACCTTGCTATTCATTTGACTAACGAATACTTTTGAAGAATCTCTTTCGATTTACGAATAGGTTTAGCAAGACTCATCATGGATATTGATGCATTAAGAAGTTTCATCGCTTTCGTCGATACGGGCAGTTTCACCCGAGCAGCCAAACAAACGTTCCGCTCCCAGAGCGCCATCAGCATGCAAATGAAAAAGCTGGAGGAAGACACTGGGCAGCCCTTGTTTGTTAAGGAAGGCCGTAATGTGGCACTGACCGAACGGGGACAAGAGCTGGTGAGCTATGCACGCCGGATACTCTCGTTACACGACGAGGCCGTCAGTCACTTTAAACACTCTACCCACCATCGCCCCTTGGTGATGGGCTGCCCAGATGATTATGCAGAATCCATATTACCCACGGTCACCGCTTTGATTCGTGAACTACTGCCTAACCAAGCGTTTAAAATCGTCTGTGATTGCAGCACGGAATTACGCCTAATGTTGGATGCTGGGAAGATCGACATAGCCATACTTACCCGAGCACCGGACGCCGAAGAAGGGTATCTGCTAAAACATGACCGAGGGGTCTGGGTCTACGGTAGCGACCCAAGCGTCCTCGAGCAGAGCCCGTTACCACTGGTACTTTATGAGCCAGATTGTAAGTTTCACAGCGCCGCCATTGATGGCATGGAAAAGCAAGAAAGGGACTATTCCCTGATGGTCAGCTCATCCAGCGCCACGGCGATTAAAAGCTTGCTGCGACGGGGCATAGGCGTCAGTGCTATGGCCGTGTCGAGCGTGTCACATGGCATCAACATCGTTCAGGACAATCACTGGCCAGCCCTACCCGCGGTAGACATAGTATTGTCCGTGGCCCCAGTGCCTCACCCTGCGTTCGGGGTCAACCTAGCAGCTAAAATCAGCCAAAGGTTTTTACAAGAGCATTAGGCGTCGGAACCGGAGGATTTGAGGGTGTTTTTCACGTAACGCCAAAAGACATTGGCCTCATGACTCAAGGTCTTGTTGCGTAAGCGGATCATAAACAAGGGGAACTGACTATGGGAGGTAAAGTTCTCCACATCCATCAACACCAACCGTCCTTCCTCTAGGGAATCCTTAATCATGTAATGGGGAATCCGCGACCAACCCAAGCCCGCCTGCACTAGGGTTTTCTTCACTTGAAAGTCGTTCACATGCCAGCGTTTCCCGGTGGGCAGTACAAACCTATGTTCATGCTCCGCACCGGATCGACTGACCAAGATTTGTGGCAGGGAGTACAGGGCCTGTTGCTTAACTTTTTGCGCCCCTGCTTGCAGTCCAGGTAACAAGTCCGGGTGGACGACACAGTTCATTTCTAACTTGCCCACTTCCACAAAGATGTGTCGGTCATCCAAGCCATAGCTGGGGCCAATGGCAATATCAGAACGCTCTTTGATTAAGTGATCCTGCACCCCATGAAGGTGGTCTGAAGTGACTTCTAAGGCGATATTAGGAGCATACTCTTGAAAGCCTTTAAGCAACGCCACGATCTGATCCGTTAACCCCATTTGGCTCACACACAAACGCAGGGGCTGCTCGGCTCCTAACGCCAAATGATGGCCTAAACTCTCCAGCTGGTTTGCCTGTAGCATGAGCTTCTTACTCTGACGAAAGAAGGCTTCACCTTCAGCCGTGAGGGTGGGTCGGTAACTATCTCGATCCAGCAACTGAATACCATACTGATCTTCCAGCGCTTTCACCGCGGCGCTGATGCTGGGTTGGGTCTTATGGATGATGTCAGCAGCGGCCCGAAAGCTGCCAGTTTCCACCACTGCAATAAAGGCTCTAATCTGATCCAACTTCATAACTTAAACCTTTCATCTTGATCAAAAAACGAAATTATTTTTATTTCATTATTCAGCGTATTCTATAGCCAATCAAGTAACACATCTTATTCATTGAAAGGAGGACCATGTGACCACTGCTCTCGTGGTAATGTTTATCGCCGGTTTGATCACTGGCTTTTCAAAATTTTCGGTAGGCGGAATGGGTCTACTGGTGTTGCCAATCGTGATGATTGCCTTCCCTGGCCCTGAAGCGCTGGGCGTTTTACTGCCTTTGTATTTAATTACTGACGTGATGGCCGTGTACAGCTATCGCAAGAACATCTCTTGGAGCGTGTTAGCACGTTTCTTGCCACTGGGGTTACTCGGTGTCTTAGTGGGGGCTACCCTCTTATCAGGGATGGACTCTGACCAATTCGTCACCCTTCTGGGTGTGATCATTGTCGCCATGATTGCCCTAGGTTTTTATCTGGATGCACGACCAGCCACCTTTATGCAGAAGCCGATTACGGCCTACTCCATGGGTTTTGCTGGGGGCTTAGTGAGTATGGTGGCAAACGCCGCTGGCCCTTTGTTCAGCTTGTTTCTCTTGGAGCAGAAGCTCAGCAAAGAAAGCTATGTGAGTACCCGAGCATGGGGCTTCTTCATCATCAATATTATGAAGTTCCCAATGTACATTGGCTTAGGATTGTTTAGCCAAGAAAGCCTGACTATCTCCACCTATGCACTGCCCGGGTTGATTATCGGTGCCCTAATCGGCTATCACTTTTTGAAGCATGTAAAACCAGCTCACTTCAAATGGCTGATTCGTATCATGTCGACACTGGCTGCCATGAAGCTCATGCTGTTCTCTTAAATCCTGCCTAGATTACAGCACGCCTCTCGCCTAATGCATCAAAGCATTAGGCGTCTGTTTTTAAAGGCGGCTTACGCATGCTGCGAAGGGAGCTAAAGACCAGCACCAGCAAGGCGGCCCAAATCAAACCAAACGTGATGAATTTAGAAGGCGAGAATGTTTCCCCATAGGCAAAAACCGCCAACAAGAAAATCCCACTCGGGCCAATGTACTGGAAGAAACCTAAGGTCACCAAGCTAACCCGATTTGCCGCTGCGGCAAATAACATGAGCGGCACCATGGTCACTGGGCCTGCGGCAAACAAGAGCACATTGGTCCAAAAATCATTGGCAAACATGTTACTCATAGGGTCGCTGGACCACTTCAGCTGCATTAAGGCAAATGGCAACATTAATAGGGTTTCAAGTGCCATTCCTGTGAAACTGTCCACTGCCAGTTTCTTACGCACCAAGCCATAAAATGCAAAAGTGAAGGCAAGAGCCAACGCAATCCACGGCAAACGGCCAAACTGAATCACCTCAAACACCACGGCAGCCACACACAGAGCAGCGGCAATTTGTTTCGCACGATCTAGACGATCTTTAAAAAACACCATGCCGATGATGATGCTGATCAGCGGGTTGATGTAATACCCTAAGCTGGCACTGAGCATTTGGTCGCTGTTGACCGCATAAATGAAGGTGCCCCAGTTTGCCGCGATCAAAGCGGTGGATGCTGCCAACGCCACTAACGACTTTGGAGAACGCAGCACCTTGATAAGCACTGGCAACTTACCCATCACTAGGATCAAGGCAATCACGATCACAAAAGACCAGAGTACGCGATGGGACAAAATGTCCATTGCGCCAATGTCTGAGACAAGCTTGAAGTAAACAGGAGCGATGGCCCACCAGACGTAGGCAGTAATGCCATACGCGAGGCCAGTTTTGGTAGACTGATCCATGGAATTCTTCTTATAAGTAGAGTTTGAACAACTGGTTCAAAAAGAGCATCGACTATAATCTCTAGGGACGATAAAACACACTCCTTTACGTATTTTGCTCTTTTTTTACACGATTGTTTTCATTGGCTTTTTAGGCGTCTTCCAAAACTTGCCCATAGACGGTAACCGTCTTTTGATAAAGGGTCTCTAGGGCATCCAAATCTGCAAGATAATCTCTATGCTCTCCAGCACTGGCCTGTTGCTCAATCTCTCTGAGCGCTTGAGCCACTTGCTGTGCTCCCACAGCATCTGCGTCTCCCGCTAAGCGATGGGCGATCTCAGCCAATTCATAATCGTCACGCTCTTGGTTCATTTCCCTAAGCTCCATCAGCCCCCGTTGTAAGGCTTGAGAGAAAGAGGTCACCAGCTTAGATAGGCGCTGCTTACCTAGGGCCGTCAAATGGGAGCGAATCAGAGTCATGTCGAGCAGATCTTGACCCACTTCAGGCGCCACAGCAATGTCACTGCCATGGGTTTGGGCACGCATCACTTGATGAAGCAGCTCACGACTGAAAGGCTTAGGAATGACGGCCCAGATGCCCGCATCGTGGCATTTTTTCACATTGCTTGGCTGAACATTCGCAGTCAGAGCCACAATCGGTGTCTCTGCATTGAGGCCGCCGCCTCCACGAATCTCCTGCGCCACATCTAAACCGCTCATACCCGGCAAATGAATGTCTAACAGGATCAATTCAAAACGTGTCTCTGCTGTCAGCTTTAATGCCTCTAGGCCGTCTTTCGCCAAGCGGACCCTGTGGCCATCCTGCTGCAATAGCTCAATGGTCACCGCTTGGTTAATCGGCGTATCTTCCACCAATAAGATGGACATGGGAGCCAGAGTTTCATTGGCTTCCACCGGTGGCACAAGAGGCGCTTGATGACGATCCCTCATGGCAGTCAAAGGCACATAGAACCAAAACACACTACCATGACCTTCTTCACTCTCAACGCCGATCTCGCCCCCTAGTAAATGCACCAACTGCGCTGTAATGGCGAGCCCTAAGCCAGTGCCTCCGAAGCGACGGGTAATACTCTCGTCCGCCTGACTAAAACGTTCAAAGATCTGGGCTTGAAACACCTCTGAAATACCGATCCCCGTGTCTTCAATCTCAAACACCACCCCTTCGTTCTGATTATGATCACTGTGAACCGGATCATCTTTCGCTGGAATCACCGAAATCGTGACAACGCCCTTTTCAGTAAATTTGATAGCATTGGACACCAAATTAGACAGAATCTGACGTAAAGCACCGGCGCCACCTTGATAGTAATCATCCAACTCAGGGCTGATGTTGACCCGCACTTGCGTGTCTTGCTCTTGGGCTTGGGCCGAAAACAACAAACAGGTGGAATTCACCAGATCCTGCATTGAAAAAGGCAAGATCTCGGGGCTGTACATGCCCTCTTCTAATCGAGCGTAATCCAGCAAGCCATTTAGGATCTCTAACAGGGCTTCACCGGATTGATAAATGGCCGCCAGTTTTTCCCGACTGTCTTCTGGCTGGGGGGCGCGCTGCAGTAGCTCCACCATGCCTAGGATGCCATTCAATGGGGTTTTGATTTCATGGCTCATGGTCGCCAAGAACTGACTCTTGGCCACGTTGGCTTCTTCTGCCGCTTCTTTTGCCCCTTGTAAACGTTGGGTGCGGCGACGCACTTGTTCTTGCAACTGATCCCGGTGGAAGCGTAGTTCTTCCTCGATACGATCCTTTTGCTTAATGTCCGCAAGGATGGCTTCGCGCATTTCATTCATGGCGTTCACCACCGCATCAATCTCGTCTTCTTGGCCCGTTCGAGCTTTATGAGGCAGCACCAGTTTGAGCTTCAGATTACCCGCGCCAATGGTACGAGTGTAACTGGCCATGTATTCCAAATGTCGCGTCACCATCAGGTGCACGATCAACAGCAACACCAGTCCATTAATCAACACTAACCCACTCTGAAACAAAGCAATTTCTAGAGCGGAGCGGAGCAATCGAGACTGGATCGCCGCCATATCGTGGTACACGGTGAGTTCGCCCAAAAGACGATCCGTTTCCTGCCCCTCGCGGTCCACATAATAAATGGAAAAGGTGGTGCCATAGCCCTCTTCTAAGGTGTCCGGGGGAGTACCCACTACTATGTCCCCATCACTCCAATCCACGGAACGCAGAGTAACCGCATTCACGTTGGAGAAGTTCATGATGCCTTTGAGCTGTAGTAAAAGTTGCTCACTGTCTAGATCCCACAAACCTTTGCGAATCCCTTCAATATGAGAAGAGGTAATAAAGTCCGTTTGCTGCTGCATGGAATCCCGCTCCCGGCGGTACTCGTTGTACACCTGAATACTGGTGGAAATCAGAGCGAGTAACAGACTCAAAGCCAGCAACTTGATAAAGATGCGGTACGCCAACGGGCGGTTTTGCTTGTAACGCACTAGGCTAGAAAACAAGGTGCGGCCAGACCATCGATTCATCTTACTTAGCCTCCTGTGACGGCCTCTGCATGGTACGCAGGTATAGGGTTTTCTGGCGGGCTAACAAGCTAGGAATGATGGCAGGATTTTTTAACAAGCGTTCCAACCGCTCATTCAGCTCTGGTAACCATTTCATTAACGGAGATTTTTTAGAGATGGCCACATACCAGTAATCGTTTACATCAGTAGCCGTATGTCCCACTCGTCCATTTAGCCCTAGCGCGGCGGTTTGTAGCTGCCCAGAGAGCTTCCCCATGGGCACAGCATCGAGACGACCATCGGCAAGCTTAAGTAGGTTTTGATTTTGCGTGGATACCCATTCCAAGTCTGGGTAGGTTTGCAACGCCGCATCGGGGCCATCTCCAAAGCTGTCCCCGCGCATCACACCAATGCGCATACCCGTCAGATTTTCCCAACGGGTAAATTCAAAGGGTGCCCCTATGGGGTAATAAAAGTAGATGGATTCTTCGATGATAGGGGTGTCGAGATAGGTGACAAATTGCAAACGTTCTTCATTGCGAAACCCTGAGATCACATCCACATTACCCAGCTCCACCTCTTTAAGACAGCGACGCCAATTACTGTTTTGTTGATCATCCACTTGCACCCCTAAGGGTAATAACAAGGCTCTAATCAGAGCGGCATTGACCCCTTCCACACGACCATTAGGGGCGATCCAAGACACAGGAGGATAGGCGGGAGTGCCGCAAATACGAACCTTAAGGTCCCCTAGAGAGTCCGAAGAAGTATCTTCCGCCCGACTGACTGAAGATCCGAGTAGCATACCGAGAGCCAAAACATAGGCGGCTGTTCGGCACGTCAAAGTCATGGAGTGTCCGAATGGCTTGGGGTGCTAAGTAAGTAGCCCACCCCATGAACCGTTATGATCAAAGAAGGGCAAGACTCGTCTTCTGCTAACTTGCGGCGAATGCGTCCAATGAGCACATCAATGGTTCGATCCGTGGCATTCCAAGTACGGTTTTTAATGCGATCCATTAGTTGGTCACGGGTTAACGCTACCCCTTCACTCTCAAGCAAGGCCGTCAGCAGTTGGAACTCCCCTTCGGTTAACTGGCTAACACTCTTATCACGACCTACTAAAACCCGACGGGACATATCCAGTTGCCATGTACCTAACTGACGAATAGGCGTTTCTTCCGCAGGTTTTTGTTGCTCCCGCTGCTTGTGCACACGGCGGATGAGGTTTTTGGCTCGAGCGAGCATTTCGCGGGGGTTAAAAGGTTTGCAGACATATTCGTCCGCACCACATTCTAATCCAATGATTCGGTCAATTTCGTCTTGTTTACCCGTGACCAGTATGATCCCCACTTCCGAACGGGAACGCAGCTCACGGGTTAAGGTGAGTCCATCTTTTCCAGGCAAACGTATGTCTAGCAGAACCAAATCAAACTCTTGATCTTGCATCAAGCGCTCGGCTTCTTCAGCGGTATTCACACCATTAACAGAATAGCCTTCCTCGGCAAAGTAACTTTCCAATGTTTCCCGTGTAACACTTGAATCGTCTACGACGAGAATTTTGATATCTGACATCAACATAAGCTATGCACTGCAAAGGGTAAGAAGTTCGAGGTTGCTAGGGGCGCTACGCTGGTTAAGCCGTGTGCTATGCACCTTAGTTTCATAACTATACCAAGTCACTCCACAAAAAATAAGAGCTTCAAAGAACGCACAAATTTAAATGAAATGTAAACAAGAGCACCAGTTATAAACAGTCATTTACAGGCTATTCAAACCCGTCTTAAGGGTTAACTAAGTTACCCCATCTATGGGGTAAAAGAGACGGAGATTTGACAAAATGCCAAGCACTTACAGGCTTACCGCGCCCCAGCATTTTAGACTAGTGACAGTTTTTCACATGACCTCATGCCTTTAAATCGCATCAACTGACAAAATACGTCAAAACAGCCTCGATAATCTGTCACAAATCCGTGAATTGGAGTTCACATTGTTCATACAAAGTATTACGACCTGTTTGCGAATTCATTCTTTCATCCTGCTAAAACGTTAGTCATCGAAAGTGCATCATCATTTTCGGTGGCACTTTATAACAATCACATAACACAAAACCGCAGGAACAAATCTATGGCTAATACCAACTCAAGAACGGCGGAGATGCCTAGCTTAGGGCTAGCATTGATTCCGGTCGTCTTAACACTAGCGCTTCTGGGCGTACAAATTTTTTACTTCGGTGACTTCACCCCGCACATTCCTTTAGCCATTGGTCTAGCGATCACGGCGCTGGTAGGTATTAAACAAGGATTGCGCTGGAAAGACATCGAAGAAGGCATTTTTCACGTTATTCACGTATCCATGCCGTCGGTTTCCGTATTGATCCTTGTGGGTATGATCGTAGGTGTGTGGATTGCCTCAGGTACAGTGCCAACACTGATCTATTATGGTCTAACCATCCTATCGCCACAGGTATTCTTGGCTGCGGCAATGATCCTGTGTTCGGTTGTCTCCCTATCTTTGGGAACCTCTTGGGGGACTGTTGGTACCGTGGGTCTGGCCTTGATGGGCATAGGTGCAGGTTTTGAGATTCCCATGTATTGGACTGCGGGTGCTGTAGTTTCTGGTGCCTTCTTTGGTGACAAGGTATCGCCACTTTCTGATACCACCAACCTAGCGCCTGCGGTGACTGGCACAGATGTGTTCTCCCACATCAAAAACATGATGCCAACCACAGTGCCATCCATGCTAATCGCTTTGGTGATCTACTTGGTGGCAGGGTTCACCTTAATCGATAACGATAACGCTTCCTTCGAGCGTATCAACGCCATCACTACTTCCCTACAAAACAACTTCGAAATCTCTGCTTGGTTGTTACTACCTGCCCTAGTCGTGATCGTCTTGGCTGTTAAACGCATGCCGCCGATCCCTTCTTTGTTTGCGGGTGTACTAACGGGTGCCGCTGTGGCCATGTTCACCCAAGGCGCTGGGGTACACGATGTACTGACTTACGCCAACAGCGGTTACTCTATCCAAACCAGCTCTGATGCCATCAACAGCCTACTCAACCGTGGCGGCATTCAGTCTATGATGTGGACCATTTCTTTGATCCTAATCGCTTTAGGCTTTGGTGGAGCCCTTGAAAAGACCCGCTGTCTAGAAGCCATCATCCGCGCCATCATGTCTAAAGTGGACTCGTTCCGCGGTGTGCAATCTTCTGCCACACTAACGTCTGTAGCGACCAACCTTGTGGCAGGAGACCCGTACCTATCTATCGCCCTACCAGGACGTATGTACGCACCAGTTTACCGTGGTATGAAATACTCTACTTTGAACCTATCCCGTGCCATTGAAGAAGGCGGTACCTTAGTGTCTCCACTGGTGCCATGGAACGCCGGCGGTGCCTTCGTAATTGGAGCCCTAGGTCTGAGCATTGGCAACGGTAACTTTGAAAACTTGTTGTACATCCCTCTGGCCTTTGCGTGTTGGATTTCCCCAGTATTGGGTCTGATCTACGCTCAAATTGGCGCTTTCTCTCCTAAAGCTACGGCAGAAGAGCAAGCACAATGGGAAAAACAAGGGGAAGCCATTGCCGACTACGCAACCGGCTCCGCTAACGAGCAGAACGCATCGGGCGCCTACAGCACTCGATAATGTAATCGGCTCTCAGCCATAAAAAATCCCCGCCAAGGCGGGGATTTTTTGTTTAACCTTTTTGTTCAAGCCAGTGCGCGTTATGCATTGACGCGAGGACGGCCAATCACAATCGAAAGCAAGGCAACCAAAGCCAGCACCCAGCTGTATTGCACATGGGTGATGACCTCAAGCGGCGACAATCCAGCCAAAGAAGATGCCAGTAGAATCTGAGCACCGTATGGGATCAAACCTTGAATCACACAAGAGAAGATATCCAACAAGCTGGCACTGCGGCGAGGATCTACGTTATAGCGCTGTGCCACATCTTTCGCCACGGAGCCGTTAATCAAGATGGCAACCGTATTGTTTGCGGTACATAGATTCGTCAACGCCACAGAAGCACTGATACTCATCTCACCTGCCCGGCGTGAGCCATCTTTTGCACCCAAGGCACGGCTAATCTTTTCGATACTGCGAACGATCCACTCCAGACCACCTTGAGACTTCATCAGCGCCCCTAGACCACCGATCAATAAGGACAAGATCATAATCTCTTGCATGCCGGTGTAGCCCGCGTAGATGTCCTTAGACCATTGCGCCACAGTGTAATCAGCCATGGTCACCAAGCCCAAAATGCCCGCAAGCAAGATGCCGGTGAACAACACTAACAACACGTTTACCCCAAGGATCGCCAATACCAAAACCGCCACATAAGGCAATACCAGCCAGATATTGTAGTCTTCTACCTGTTCAAGCTGTGCTTGGGAGCCTTGGAAGAACAACCAGATCAATACCAGTACTGCCGCTGGTAAAGCGATTTTAAAGTTCATGCGAAACTTATCACGCATGTCACAGCCCTGAGTTCGAGTGGCCGCAATGGTGGTATCAGAGATAATCGACAAGTTATCACCAAACATGGCACCACCAATGACCGCCCCAACAGTGGTCAACAAAGGCAGATCCGTCGCTTCTGCGACGCCAAAGGCAATCGGTGCAATGGCGGCAATGGTGCCCATGGACGTTCCCATAGAGGTCGCCACAAACGCAGTGATCACAAAGATACCCGGCAGAATCAAGCTCGCAGGAATCACACTCAAACCGAAGTTCACGGTGGCATCCACGCCGCCTACCGCTTTCGCGACACTGGCAAAGGCACCCGCCAATAAGTAGATCAATACCATGGTGATAATGGTCTGATCGCCAACGCCCTTCATGAAGGTTTCAATCCGCTCATTCAGTGCGCCACGGCTCAGTAGAATGGCTAACACCAAGGCTGGCAAAATCGCCACAGGGGCTTGGATTTGATAAAAGGCAAAGTCCACGTCTTGGCTCTGATACCAAAGACCGCTGCCCACAAACAGGGCTAAGAAAAGAAGTAATGGCAACAAGGCCAAAGGAGTAGGTTTCGTCATGATTACTGATGTTTCCAGCTTATTTTGCTTTTACGGGGCTTGTGGCCACGATGAAGGCGGCATGATAAGGAAAGTGACTCTGACGCGCCAATATTAAATTGGTCTTTTTAAAACCCTTTTCGTTATAACTAAAAGGACTATTGGTTTACATATACAAATCAATTATGGAATAAAGAAGCATGTAAAAAAACCCAACCTAAGGCTGGGCTTTTTCAACACTTTGCCTAGGATTACTGAGGGACGAGTACCTGCTCAAAATACGCATTCATCCCTGCCAAATCTGTTAACGGCAGGACGGCGGCGACATATTGATCAGGACGTACAATCACTAGGCACCCCTGCTCACGATCAATGCCACGCAAATCATAAATATCAGGCCCTGTTAAGTGATCCGCACAATACACCTTTTCAAAATCTTTCAGCCCCAGTTTGCCCTTTACCGGAGTCAGCAGCGGGTCTAACTGAGACCGCTCTAAGGCATGATGATGACAAGGGAAGATACCCCGCAGGTCAATCACCGAATCCACCTCAGCACCAGCAGGGGTGTATTTCTTCACAGGCGAGTCCCCATGATTCATCATGAAGTCAGCCAACTGACGAACTCCACAGCCCTCGGACATGGGCGCTTGGTTACCGGCAAAAGCATACACCCTGTAAGCACCATTCACCGTATGGCAATGGCCCAATTGCATCGGCTTAGCATCCCCATGACGGATCACTGGGGCCGAATGGAAGCGGAAGCCTACTTTTAATCCCGTTGCCAAGTCTTGATGCTCATTTGAACCGATCACTGAGGATTGGCGATACTGGATCGACACTCCAGCGGTGTAATGCCCAAACAATTTAAAATAGCGCTGAAACTCTGCCGGATCGACTCCGTCAGGGTTTTCCGCCGATTTCGGTTTAGCACTGAACATAGATGACCACTGACGATCAAAGTCGATTAAGGCTTGTCCGTATTCATGTCGTTCTGAAGAGTAAGTGGACAACAAGGACACATCCGCTAAACCACGAAGCACATGAGCTAACTTCCAACCTAGATTCCAGGTATCCATTACCGAGGTATTTAAGCCTTGTCCTGCTTTGGGACTGTGGGTATGGCACGCATCCCCCGCTAAAAAGACCCGTGGAGCGCGCCCTAGTGCACCATCATCAAATGCCGTAGTAATACGCTGACCAATCTCGTACACCGACCACCAAGCCACATCTTTCACGTCCATGGTATAGGGTGCAATGATGCGATTGGCAGCGGCCACTAGAATGTCCGAAGTCATCTCATCCCGTGACACACGCTCGTTTTCCTTGAGCTTATCCAGCTCTACATACACCCGCGCCATATACCCCCCTTCCCGTGGGATAATCAGCATGTTGCCTTCTTTATGGGACTGAATCAGAGACTTAATGCGGATATCAGGGAAGTCCGTGTTCACCAGCACATCCATCACCCCCCAAGCTTGGTTCAAGGCATCGCCCACCAGTGTTTGCCCTATGGCAGAACGCACCCCAGAGCGGGCTCCGTCACAGCCCACCACATACTTGGCTTTTACCGTTTCCACTTCTTTGGTGAACTGGGAATAATTCACCATGCGCTCAAACTGAACAGTCACCGGGTATTCCTCTGTTTCGTCCACGGTTAAACCGAGAAATTTCCGCTGGTAATGGGGCTCTAACTTGTTTGGCGAGTGTTTCATCACCCGCAAGAACTCATCGTGAATGCGGGCTTGGTTGATGATCATATGGGGCATTTCTGACAAATCCTGCTCCACATCCTCCACCTTCCCTGTGCGGGCAATATGGTTTGGATGGGTTGCATCGGGCTTCCAGAACGCCGCTTCGTTCACTTGATACCCTTCTTGCTTGATCTGATCTGCGAAACCATAGGCCTGAAACATTTCCATAGTGCGGCAAGCAATACCATCGGCCTGCCCCACTAACAAACGGTCGTCCTTCAAATCGGCAATGCACACCGAAATATCGCTGAATTGAGACAGCTGCGCTGCAAGATTTAACCCTGCGGGACCACAGCCAACGATCATCACATCTACCTGTTTTGGCATAGGACGCTTAATCGGTGGCGGCACCACTCGATCTTGTGGATCTGAAATACGTGGGTCTCCAGGAAAAAAACCGTCTTGATGGAATTGCATGGCACTGACTCCGATTTGTTATTTTTCTTCACTTTAGAGTAGATTAAATATAAGGAAAAATAGATTTATAGAGCCAGACTAAAAAGAAACGCATACATGAATCCAAACCTACTGAAGCAATTGGCTATCATCATCAAACAGGGCTCCATCTCTGCCGCGGCAGAACAGCTGTTTGTCACCCAACCCACACTCACCCGTGCGATTCAACAGCTAGAGCAAAAAGTCGGCGCACCGGTCCTAAAGCGCACCCGGTATGGGGTTACCCCGACTGAAATTGGGGAGCGGCTGGCCGCCATTGGTGAAAAGATTCTTGCGGAGTCAGAATACAGCAACGAAGTTATCCGCCAGTGGAACAGCGGCTTTCGCAACGAGTTCACCGTGGGCATTGATCCCCTTTGGGAGTATTCTACTGTGGCACAAACTACTCGCCATTTTATCGATGAGCCCAGATTTGCCTTTCACCTTCGCACTGGTTCCGCAGCGGCACAAATCCAACTACTCAAGGAGGAAGAACTGGACTTTTTGTTGGGGCCAGCCCATGTCACTGTTGCCCAAAGCACTTTGTCTCGAACCATAGTTTTCAGAGACCGTTCCGCCATTTTTGCGGGTAAGCACTCTCCTCTGCTACAGCACAAGCAATTGATCGAAGAACCGGTGTTGCAACGACAAAAGTGGTTTGTGGCCGGGGCCAGCGCAGGCTTTATGAACAGCAATCTTCCCATCCAAGACAATGCAGCCAAGATCACCTTTACCAGTAGCATTCGTTCAGTGATCCACCTACTCAATACAACGGATATGTTGGTGTCTTTACCTGCACGATTGGCCTTGATGAGTGGCGAGATCCTCCCAGAACAAATGTTGCTCACAGATGAACGCTTTATGCCGCGACGGGATATTGCATTATGGAGCCGCCAAGAACACAACGAGCGACCGGATTATCAACGCATTCATAATGACATTTTGACCTTTGCCAAGGGTTTAGATGAGCACACACCCACCTATGGTTTAGCCCTATAATCAGACACAAAAAAGCCCAGCAGCTGCTGGGCTTTTCTAGCTAAAGTGCTATTGCAAAGGCTGCTCTGAGGGTTATTTGGCGAGCTTGTAAGCCACCACATAATCACCAATGGTGGTGCCAATAGAGCCATGGCCACCAGCCACTTGAATCACCATTTGCTCACCCTTGCTGTTCATATAGGTCATTGGGGTTGCTTGACCACCCGCAGGCAAACGAGACTGCCAAATCTGCGCACCGGTTTTCACGTCGTAAGCACGGATGTAATCGTCCACAGACGCGGCCATAAAGGCCACACCGCTGTCTGTTAAGATAGGGCCACCAATGCCCGGCACACCCATTTGAATGGGCAGAGCCAGTGGTGTGAGGTCTTCGATGGTGCCGTTTTTATGCTTCCAAGCGGTTTCCCCTGTGCGTAAATCCACACCGGCAACATAGCCCCAAGGTGGCTGCTGACAAGGAACACCTAATGGCGATAGGAAAGGTCCCATTTCCACCGCATAGGGCGCGCCAGCGTTTTCATTTAAGCCTTGTTCCCCTTGGTTGGTTTCCCCTAAATCTTGTCCCGTTTTGGCGACTAATTTTGAGGTAAATGCTAGGTATAAAGGCATGCCAAACATCACCTGACGTTTAGGGTCTACCGCGACACTGCCCCAGTTGAATACCCCAAAGTTGCCCGGAAACACAATGGCGCCTTTCTCTGACGGTGCCGTGTAACGACCTTCGTAATCTAAGCTGTTAAATTCGATGCGACACAACATTTGGTCAATTGGGGTGGCCCCCCACATTTTCGCCTCGGTTAATGGCTCGGGCTTAAAAGTTACCGCAGAAGTAGGCTGTGTCGGTGCCGTAAAGTCCCCTGGAATAGATCCCTGGGGCGCTGGCTCTTCTGTAATTGGGAAAATCGGCTCACCGGTGCCTCGGTTTAAAACGTATACGTCCCCTTGCTTGGTGGGCACCACCAATGCAGGTTCCACACCTTTGTCCGTGTTCAAGTCCAATAATACCGGCTGAGCAGGTGTGTCCATGTCCCATAAATCATGGTGCACAAACTGCTGCACCCATTCTGCTTGGCCCGTTTCAAGGCTCAAAGCAACCACTGAGGTGGCGTATTTTTCGTCCGCAGGTGAACGGTACATACCAAGCTGATCCGGTGTACGGTTGCCCATTGGGAAATAAGCAAGCCCTAGCTCCTCATCAGCACTGGCCACAGACCAGCTATTAGGGGAGCTCACTGCGTAAGTTTCGTCTTCGCCAATCGGAGTTGTGTCTTCTGGATGACCAGCATCCCAGTTCCACATCAACTCGCCGGTTTTGGCATCGTAGGCACGAATAACACCCGACGGAGAATTAACGGCATAGTTATCATTAACTGAGCCCGCCACAATCACTTTACCGCCCGCGACTAATGGGGGCGAAGTAGAGTAGTAAAAGCCGGACTGCTTGTAAGGCATGTTATGCATCAAATCCAAGGTGCCGTTATCCGCGAAGTTAGAACACAAAGCCCCAGTCTCGGGGTCAACCGCTAGCAGACGAGCATCTGAAGTGGGTAAGAAGATCTGAGCATCACATTGCATGGACGCCAGCTCTTGTGCAGGTTGGTTTTGTTTCTTGGCTAGATTTTGTTTACTGCTGTCGGCAGCAGGAAGATAAGACACGCCCCGACAAGTTTGGTGCTGTCGCTGACTCTCTGCAGGCACTTTGGCGTCGTAGACCCAAAGCTCTTCACCGCTATCAGCATTCAACGCAATCAACCAGTTGTGCGGAGTACATAGATACAGGGCATTGCCGATTTTGAGGGGCGTGGCTTCATAGGTAGTTTCGGTCACATCCTCAGGGCCTTTGGTGTCCCCCGTTTGATACTGCCAAGCTAAGGTCAGATCATCAATATTGTCTGTGGTGATCTGATTTACTGGCGCATAACGCTGACCTAAATTACTACGGCCATAGGCGTGCCATTCTTCTGGGTTCGCTAACCCCGTTGCAGCAGATGGGTTGACGACAGACTCCGCCATGGTGCCTTTTACGGCAGTGGGATCGTCCATGGCGAGTGGGCTCAAGGTAAGCACAGTACAAACGGCCCAAGCTGGCAATAATAGACGCTGGGCTGCACGCCCTTTGCGGCCAACAAAGATCATTAATGGTAGGGCCAAAACCAACAAGGTGCCCATTCGGCTTGCCAGTGGCCACCAGCTGAATCCTGACTCCCATAGGGACCAAGCCATGGTTCCTATGAGCAATAGGGCATACAAGCTGTTTGCAATCACTCGGCGACGGCGTAAGGTGAAGCTGACGGCCAATAGAATAACACCAGCAATCACGTAGTAGGGGCTTCCATCGAGAGCTAACAGCCAGATACCACCAGCCGTCAGCACAAGGCCGATCATGAAAAAGAGGATCGATAGAATAAACATTCTGGCGTTACACTCCCTGTAAATTATTTGATTTGAGTTGATATATTTAGAGTAGAAACTATCTGGTCGTTAGGTAAAGAGAAATGAGCAAACTTCCTTAATTCTCATAATTCGCTTAAATTGTGCAAAGACCCAAAAAAGCTCAATATTTTCAATGATCTAGTTTTTAAATTTTCACGTAATTACATTTCTTTACGTTCTAAATTAGAAAGTAGATCACTATTAATTTGTAATAATATTGCTTGCTGGACGTCCAATCATGCATCTATGTAAACCGTCCGCACTCTGGAGCTCACTGATGAAAAAAGCGTTCACTGCCCTAATAATTGTTGCTTTGGCCACCTTGGGTATAAGCCAATATGGACACTTGCTCACCCTAGAATCGGTGCAAACCAACCTTGATCAGCTGCAACATTGGCGTGACCAACAACCTGTGTTCGCTTCATTGCTGTTTTTTATCCTCTATGTGGTGGCGACAGCACTCTCTTTTCCCGGTGCCACCATACTTACCCTTGCGGGAGGCGCTCTGTTTGGACTGGCTTGGGGCCTTACCCTGATTTCATTTGCCAGTGCCGTGGGAGCAACCATAGCGTTTTTACTGTCTCGATTTTTGTTTCGAGACTGGGTGCAAAAGCGCTTTCAACAACGACTTAAAACCATCAACCAAGGGGTTGAAAAGGACGGTGGCTTTTACCTGTTTACATTACGCCTTGTGCCGGTTTTCCCATTCTTTTTAATTAACTTGGTAATGGGGCTCACTCCTATCCGCACCTGGACCTTTTACTGGGTCAGCCAAGTGGGGATGTTTTTGGGGACTGCGGTGTACGTCAATGCAGGCACTCAACTGGCTCAGCTGGAAAGCCTCCGGGGCGTGTTGTCCGTCGAGTTAATTCTCTCTTTTGTACTGCTAGGACTCTTTCCTTGGCTGGCTAAACTCATCATATCGGGGCTGCAGAAGCGTCGCGTTTATCAAAAATACACGCCTCCCAAAAAGTTTGACCGAAATCTAGTGGTAATCGGGGCTGGTGCCGCAGGGTTAGTAAGCGCCTACATCGGCGCTACCGTAAAGGCTAAAGTCACCCTTATTGAACGTCATAAGATGGGAGGCGACTGCCTGAATTATGGGTGTGTACCAAGTAAGGCGATCATTAAAAGCGCCAAAGTCGCCGCACAAATGCGCCAGGCGGATAAATACGGTTTAACACCTCAGACACCTCAGTTTTCATTCAAAGGTGTCATGGCACGTATCCAAGAGGTGATCCGCGACATTGAGCCCCATGACAGCGTAGAGCGATACAGCGCTATGGGGGTAGACGTTCGTCAGGGGGAAGCAAAACTGATTGACCCTTGGACCGTCGCACTAACAGACGCTAAAGGTCACACCGAACAGATCACCACCCGCAGCATTATTTTGGCCACAGGGGCGCAACCTTTTGTGCCTGATATTACCGGTATCGAGACCATTCCTTACGTCACCAGTGACACCCTTTGGGAAACGTTTGCGGAATTAGAAGAACCACCCAAACGCCTATTAGTACTCGGCGGTGGGCCGATCGGTTGCGAACTGGCTCAAGCGTTTGCGCGCCTTGGCAGTCAAGTCACCTTACTCGAACGAAGCAGTCAGTTACTGAGTAAGGAAGACCCTGACATCAGTGCTCGAGTGCTTAAAAAGCTCACTGCTGACGGTGTGACAGTGCAGTTCAACGGGGAAGTTCAGGCCTTTGAAACCAGCGTCCAAGGTCATCTTGCTCAAACACAAAAAGGCTCGATCGAATTTGATTATGCATTAGTGGCCCTTGGGCGTGCAGCTCGTTTAGAAGGCTTTGGCCTAGAAGAACTAGGCATCCCAGCCACACGAACCCTAGACACCAATGACTACCTAGAAACCCTTTATCCAAATATCTATGCCGCAGGCGATGTGGCGGGCCCCTACCAACTCACCCACGTTGCCGCGCACCAAGCATGGTACGCCAGTGTGAACGCATTATTTGGGCAATTTAAACGCTTTAAAACAGACTATCGGGTGATCCCAGCGGTGACCTTCGTAGATCCTCAAGTAGCAAGGGTTGGACTCAACGAAACCGAGGCAAGCGCTCAAAACATTGCCTACGAGGTCGTGGAGTACGACGTATCGGACCTAGACCGAGCCATTGCCGAGAGCGCTGCAGAGGGAGTGATTAAGGTGTTAACCACCCCCAACAAAGACCGCATTTTGGGAGTGACCATAGTGGCGGAAAACGCTGGGGAAATGCTGCCAGAATTCGTACTGGCCATGAAACATGGTTTAGGCCTAAACAAGGTTTTGGGCACCATACATGCCTACCCAACGTGGGCAGAAGCCAACAAATACGCCGCGGGAGAATGGAAAAAAGCCCACGCCCCACAAGCGGCATTACGCTGGCTTGAGAAATACCATAACTGGCGTCGAGGTTAACTTAATGTCTCTTAGGACCATCGCCATGACGCCCGCCTGAGCTGCGATCACCTGAGGCTGGAGAAGACCCTTCTGTGTTTTTAGTGGGCTCCCCAAAGTGATTGCTGCGAGTATCATGCCTGTCTAAGTATGACCCTTGTCGATCGTCAGTAAATTCCATCCCATCATCTCCGCGGTGCTTAGGCTCCCCCTCTCGGGAGAAGCTTCGCTCAGGCTCCCGTTGCTGCATCTGTTTTAATTGATCGGCGGACCAATTTTTCACCGAGCGACCTTTTCGCAACGATGCATCCGGCGTTTCTATTAAGTAATTGGAGACTTGGCCTGCAAACGGTAACCGCTCATGCCTGACAAAATAAGCTGATTCACCTTGTGAAGTATTTCGCCCTCGCAAGGTGATGACCTCCCCATCTTTAGCGTCCAATATTTCCTCTGGCAGGACTCTCCCCGCCCAACGCCATTGGGTTTGTGACACAGCTTGCGCAGGTGCAACAATCTGCCATTGGTCCGTTTCAGGGATCTTTTCGATATCCGTTGCATAGAGTTGATCGCCAATAAAATAGCCGCTGACTCGAACGTTTTGCCCTAGATCTAACGATGGTAGCACCCCCGGCGCATCGGTGGCCGGAACAACGGATACTCCTTGAACCAGCCAACCTTCCGATTGACTCTCAACCACTTCGCCAATCACAGCATGTTGAATCCGCACCACACGTGCCCACCACTGGTCACCTTCTTGCGTGGCGAGCACAGCAACCTGTTGCCCAAGACGCAGATCTGACTCACTAGCAGCTCTACCGTCTCTGAGAATATTGGTCTTTTCATCAAGCTCTATCTCTAAACCATTTACCCAGATACTACCGAACTCTGTGATCGTACCAATTACCCCTGTGCCACCGATACCTCGGTCATCTCCTTGCGTATCCGATGGCTGCCCCATCATTTTACCGGTGCCGCCAATGCCTCGGTCATCGCTTGCCCAAATCACCAAGGACAGACTGAGAAGCAGGGTAAGTCCCCATCTAATCCAGTTAGCCATCTTGTTGATCCTGCTCACGGTAGAAATACACACCCAGAATAAATCTGTGATCGGCCTCCGCTTTGCCATCGTCTTCACGGGCCAGTTGTTGGGCTTGCTTATTGAGTTTCACGAGCAGGGCCTGGCTTTCATGGCTAGCAGTGTCTTGCAAAGCACTCACTGATTCGCAAGACAATCGGTTATAAAACACGGAACGTTCTGGTAATGGCGGCAGTTCGCCTCGAAGATTGTGTTCACAGGCAGCAATATGATCTGAGGTATTACGGGCAAAAAAGGAAACCTTTGTCGCCAAATCATCACTTGGAAATAAAGCATTTAAATTGAGCTGACATTGACCCTCTTGCTCCGTCAGCAAACCTCGATCCAACCACTCATCAAAGACTGTTCTAGGACGAATATCCACGCTGACTTCGCGAACTAAGCTCTCGAACGACAAGTCACCTTGCCGGGGCAGAAGGCAAGGCTCTCCCTGCTCGTCTAAAAAACGGCTATCTCCCACCCACAAACTAATTAATCGGGAAGTAAGGGATGATTTCTCCGGTACATACGACTCATCTGGGGCGTCTTCTAGAAGCCGCTTAACATCTTTTCTGTGCACTCCGCTGACCACACTGATACGACTTAAAGTGACTTTATCACCCTTGCGCTGCAGATCTTGGCGTACCTCATCCACATAAACCTTTTTCAACAACTCCAAAAACTCAGGATAAGTCACGCCATAACGAACAACCAAGCGAACTAAAGAGGATAAAACCTTCTTTAATGACTTAGTGATCAGCTGGCGCGTGCCTTGGCTAGGTGTGTCTTGGGACATATTGGCTCAATAAATAGTCAATTTTTCGAAATTTTATGTTGACGTGGGAAATTTATCCACTTAATTTAACCTCAATAATTAGTGGGAAAATATCCCACAAATAAAACAACACTCAATTATTACCCCATAACCCCCTCATATGGAGCAGCAGCCATGGCCAATTCCTCCTTACGTTTCATCGCTACTTTAGCGCTGAGCACTTTTCTATCATTTCCCCTTACCTCGCAGGTATACGCCAACGTTGTGGATGAAGAAGCTAACGCCACCAGCGACAGCAGTGCCACATCCGAAGACAGTACCGTCATAACAGAAGACACAACCACCAGTGATGAGAGCGCTACGAGCAGTGACACAAGTGGCGACGCCGCAAGTGAAGAAGGTACAACAAACTCTGATGAGACTTACTTAGCGGATGATAATAGCGTTGCTAGCGAGTCAGGCTCAGCATCAGATGAAACCTTTGTAGGAACGGACTCAGATAGCACAGTGACAGAAGAAGAGGCGAGCAACGCAAATCAGCAATCCTCTTCAGGGATCACATCCAAACAAAGCAATCGTCAACAAAACAGCGGTAGCCGCTCTGGTAGTCATAGCTCAGGCAACAAAAGCTCAGGGGGGCATAGTTCAGGTAGCAGAGGCAATGGCGGAAGCAAGAGCTCCGGTGGTCATAGCTCTGGTGGTCATAGCTCCGGTGGCCATGGTGGTAAGCGCCACTAATCACTTTTTTTCATTCATAATGAGGAATACATCATGTACTGCAAGAATCTTGTCTTTCTAACCGCTACCAGCTGCTTATTAATCACAGCTAACGCACAGGCTGAGACCAATGCCCAAATTGGTGGTGGTTACCATGCTCGCTATATTGAAGATGCAAGTAGCGATTACAGCGTAGATTTTGGCTCCCCTGTTTTCAGTGTGCGGTTGATCCCCCACGAAAATTTCGCGTTTGCGACAAATTATTACTACAACGGAAGTGGCTCTTATTCCCAAGGCTCTAACTCAGGCCCATCAGTATTTGAAACCTCCGGGCTAGAGCTCAACTTTTTGCTCGGTACATCATTTATCGACAAAGGGTTTTATGGGTACGCTGGACTTGGATATTTCAGCGAACATTGGGAATCTACCACCAGCAGCAGCGACTATATTGCTACCGGGTTACAAGCACCGATTGGCCTAGGCTATAACTTTGGTGACTTTGGCATGGAAGTCCAATATGCCTATCGTGACCCTAAGGCCTATCAAAAAGACGTATTCAGCGCGGAAAGTGACCCAAGCGCCAATACATTTCAAATCAAGTTGTTTGCCAACTTATAGACTGGCAGCTGCACCACAGATCTTCTCAAACAGCGGCGAAATGCCGCTGTTTTTTATGATACACACGTAAAGTATCCACTAAGGCAAGGTCCAAGTCAGTACCAACATGGCGAGAGCCACAACACCGGCCATTAACGCACCGTAGAACCAATTAGAGCGGGCAATCGCAAAGTTGTCTGCCCCATACTTGCCCGCCACCGAAAGGTTGATTCCTGACAAGGGACTGATGGCCGTACCCACGGCCCAGGTACACAAGGACACAAACGCCAACAAAGTATTGTCCGCACCGCTGGCTGGCACCATAGAACTCATCAAAGAGATCCCCACAATGGGGTGCAAGCCCATTAAAGAAATACCACAAATCACCAGAAAACACAGGTACGCCTCAAAGAAACCAAAGTGGTCAAACAAGGACCACCCTTCTCCCAGTAGACCCTGGAGCGCCAAGCTGACCGTAGTGGATAAAAACCCCGCCGCCAAAAATAACGACACCTCATTGGCCATATTTGGCAAACGAATGTGGGCATGGTCACGCAACCGCTGGCGGGTATGACGAGGACCACCTCTAAGAAATAAAAACAACACTACACTGATGGGACTTAACAAGGTGACAATGGACAAAATTGCCGCCTCTGGCATCACAAAATAATGAAAAATCAGCACCAAGGCCGCTAACAAAACGGGGAAGGCTAAGGAGCTCACTGATAAAGGAAACCCCTGAAAAGCCTCGATCTGACCGCTACGTTTAAACTCCCAGCAAGACAAGGCACAAGCCATAATAGAGAGGGGTAAACCAATCACAGCAAGGTGATGAAACTCTGCATCAGGGGCAATCGACAAGGCCACCGCAACGGACGCAAAAAACGGCGACCACCAACCAGCACTGGTCAAAGCGCGAACTAGAATCGAGTATTGAGGCCCAGATAACTGTCCGGACTGGCGTTGCAGCTTATCCCCCACCACAAACACCGCTGACATATTAATCACAGCGCCAAGTAACTGAATGCTCGCCCACGTGCTCGCAAAACCTTTTACCCCAGTCATAGGTGGCTTTGGCTTAGTCGAATCTGGCAATAACCCCAGCAAGGATACGCCCGTTAACATGGCCACAATGGCCAAGTTCCCCTGTAACAAAGAAAACACCGGCACAGTCACATCAGTAAAGACCGCCACCACCAGCGCCACAACCCCCACCACAAGTAAAAAGCCACATTGTCGTTTATTACGTCTGTTAAGACGCTGCCAAGCACTAACAAACACCGCCCAATAGACCATTCCAGACAAAATCAGCAGCCCACCCAGCCCAGGGATCAAGGCCAACAGAAACAAAGCGCAACCTAACGCTACCCCATATCCAGAGAGAGTTTTTATGTCGAGAGAAGCCAGCTTGAGCGACGGCAAACGCATAGGTACATCCTTTTAAAAACGGTTCAACCTATAGATTACATCAAGCACCTTGTGCCGTCAGGGTATCCTGCTGGGTGACTTTCGCATCTCGAAGGCGCAAGCCAATGTTGCCCGCGATTAATAAAATCGCCCCGGCAATTTGGTAAAGGGTGAGCGACATATCAAGAAACAACCAGTTAATGCCGGCCGCAAAGACAGGGAAAGTAAGCTCTGCGAGGGTCGCCAGTTGCGCTCGCACTGTCTTTAACCCTTGGTAGTACAACCACATGCCTAACAAGCCACTTAATAAGGCCATCACCACGAGTGCGCCCAAGTCCTCCGCTGGCATGGTGCTGATCTGATCTGTATTGCCCAAGGACAAAACTAACAGCACCAGCAAACCCGATAAGAAGCGCCCTGACATAATGGCGTTAGCAGGCACGCTTTGGTAAGACAGGTACTTACCACAAACGGTAGCGGCGCCCCATGCAGCCACGGCGAGTAGAGTAAAGCCGTAACCTTTTAGAACCTCCACTTCTTCATCACTGTAATGCCATTGTGCGTCTCCAAGTGCCATAATATCTGGGGCGATCATAAGGAAGCTTCCCCCAAGTATCACCAAGGACCAGCGCACAAAATGACCGCGGATCTGCTCTTTCAACACAGCAAAAGCCAACACAATCGCGATCACGGGCTGTAGTTTTTGCAGCAAGATCACTACTGTGGGATTCAGATAATGGAAGGCTTCAGTAAAGGCCAAGGTACCCAGAGCAGAGCCGACACCTCCGATGAAAAACAGACAAGCAAGGGATGCTCGGCGCATTTGTCGGTAATGATGACGATAACGCCAGATCAAGGGCGCAGTGATCAGTACTAAGGCCAGGTGCTCAAACAGCACGACCTGAAGAGTGCTATAGCCTACTCCCAGCAGAGGGTAGCGAATAAGGGTATCAAGGGCCCACGTAAAGCACGCAAGCATAATAAACAGTGTTCCTGCCATCTCTCATTCTCCAATAAATAAGAGTCACAGGGGTGATGATTGAACAGCCAAGTTGTAACCCACACGAGCGCATGGGTGAGCCTCGCCTTTAAAGGTGCGCCCATAGAGGCACCTTTAAAGGAGACTTGGTCGATCTTCTTTCATCCGGACTATAACCGTCGGCTCAGGAGTCACACCTGATCTGCTGACCCTTCCCAAAAGAAGGCGCTCGCGGGCTGTTTGCAAAGCAAAGTCACCGCCGGTGGGGAATTTCGCCCCGCCCCGAAGTTCGATTAATTAAAAATAAGCTAAAACTTTACCCCCAGCCTAACTGGGGCGCAATGCCCTAATATGAATACATTAGGGCAAATCTCAAGTGGGTCTAATTGCGCTTTTGTCGCGCGTGATACACCGCAAAGCCATTCTTACGCTCTAATTGCACGGACTTACTCAAGGCCGCATCCATCAAAGGGCTATAACGTAAGAAATCGTTAGCCACCACAAACACCTCACCATTCAAGGTAAGGTGTTGTTTTACATTGATAAAAAACTTCTCAGGGACACTGTAGTCTGTACTCACTCCCGTGTGGAACGGCGGGTTAGTGATCACATAATTAAAGCGTCCTTTCACTTCATTTAAACCATTGGAAGCTACCAAAGTCACAGCACCCACCGCTTGGTTCGCAGCAAACGTCAGCTCCGTGGCCGCCAAGGCCAAAGCGGAATCATCTAACGCATGGAGCTTGGCCCCTGTGTGCTTGTGCAACCACATACTGATGATGCCATCACCACAACCAAAATCTAACAAACGGGCATTGGCCACATCCGCCATAAATCGGTGGGATTGCATTTGCTCTAATAAGATCACAGTGCCACGATCTAGCTTACCGTGTCCAAAAACCCCTGGGATGCTGCACAAGGTAAAGGCTTGCCCCGCCACGTCTACATTCCAAGAAGTCACCCAATCCTCAAAGACAAAAGGCTTTGCTTCGTCGGCTTTTTGACCATTGAACAATAAACAATGCTTAGCGCCATCAAACTTACCAACGTGCTCTAAAGGCGACACCATACGCTTTGAAGACGATTTCACACCGCTTTTGTTGTCTCCAACGAGCCAAACTTGCCCTCCTTTTTTTAAGACGGGTAAGGTCGCCGCTAACAAATAATCCAGCAGTTCTTTTGCTTTGGGCTGATAAATAATGACGTGGTCAAAGTCAGAGGCAATCGTGCTGTCCCACTGGGCTGAAAACTGCACATTAGACTCAGACAGACCTACCCGTAAAAGCTGTTCGTAAACGGTATAGGACTGACACCAGGCAAACACTTCTGCCTGCCCTTTTAGCTCTTGAGGAAAAGCATCTTCAGGGTTGGCAAACAGCACTTTGCCGGTAAATTGCTCTGCGTTACGCTCCAGCAAAAGGCTGGGAGGATTAAGACTCATAAGTGATGGCTAACTCGTTTAAAGATAAAGTCGTAACCGGCGCTAACAATCGGTTGAGGCGCTCGGTCGATAAATTTGTTTGAGCACGAGGGTATCTCGGTTGCAAACGATCATTGTGTAGTGGCCCGCGCCACCCTTTTGTTAACGCTAAGAAATCCGTCGCAAAGGAATCCCCATGCTCAAGACAACCGGACAAAATCACGTCCACATAACTCAGTGCGATGGGGCATTCCGTATGGGGTTCTACCACTTCTTCCGTGTGATAAATCCAATAGGTACCGTCTGGCAACTCTTCGTCTAGGTAAGGAGTCAATTGCTCGCGCTCAATTTGCGTGCGTTGGTAGCCTTGTTCTCGTTCATCAAACAGGGTGAATTGATCTTCCGGTACTTCAATAAGAACACCATTGCAGGCTTTAGCATCCGACTTGACCACCGCAACAGAGCTCATCCCAAACTCTGATGTCATGATGGACCAATGACGCTCAAAACCATGCAGTTTCACCGGCCAAACTTGTCCTGTTTCACCGGTTTTAGCTCGGCTTTCTGAACTGATAAGGCTGCCATAGCCGAGAATGTAATGACGACTCATACTCTTCTCCTGTGCACGCAATTTAAAGTTTTTGGCCGCCGATAATAGCTTGGTCGATACACCAAAACCAGAGAAGATATATGACAACTGTCAGGGGCAATATGGTTTTTGCTAAGGAATCAATAGGTTACTGGCTTTTATAAATGGCACGGATTTGCGCCATAGAACGCCAAAGAATGAGTTTATGGATAGGAAAGACAGGAATCATATACAAACGACCAAGCCAATTTTTGACATGGACAACCGTTGTTACGGCTATGTGCGATTGATCACCCAAATCATTAATGTAAAAGGACACTCTCACATTTAGATGTTTATCGCAGTCCTCTAGCACCACCTCGTGATGTTCGTTTGAAACCACAGTAAAGATCCCCACCCGATCTCCTTTGATGTAGTCGCACGCATGCTTCACATGCAAAATTTCTTTAAAACTGCCGAGATTTTTAAGACCCACGGTGGCCCAGATATTATTGCGCAATTGCATCAAAGCATTCGCCCAACCAGGCATTCGGCGCATACTTTCAATATACAAGGTCATGGCGGTGATGTTTTTAGACGGAACGGATACAGACCAACTGTCCGCAAAGAAGGCGCGAGGTAGGTACAAAGCTATTTGAGATCCTTGAGGCACAGCCATCACACACTCCCTGATGTGATTGATAAAATATGATCAGGTCAAAGTATAACCAATGACCTGATCAATTGCCTTATCTTAATGGTGCTTTTTATCCGCCATGTCGCCGTGGCCTTGATGATCCATTTTGTCATGGTTCATCTTACTGTGATCCATGTCACCGTGATTCATATGATGCATAGACATACTGCCTGGGGCATAGGCAGCCATCTCATCAGGAGACAAAACAGGGGCAGACAACTTGATACGCTCACCGTTCTTCATCACTAAGGTAAGAGCAACGGAATCACCTGCTTTTAAAGGTTGTTTTAACCCCATAAACATAATGTGGTAACCACCCGGCTTTAATTGCGCATCACCATGAGCAGGGATCACCACCTGATCAACCTGATACATTTTCATGGTGTCCCCTTGCATCTCGCTTAGGTGAATCTCAACCTTATTTGCCACATTGCTTTCTGCAGCGACCAAAAAGCGCTCTTGATCCGAGTGGTTGATCAAGGTGACATAGCCACCACTAGTAGGCGCACCCGGTGGCGTAGCACGCACCGCAGGTGCGCTGAGTTCAATGGATGACGCCATCGCAATAGCCGAAGACATCCCTAGCGCTGCCAGCGCCAAACGAGAAATAAACCGTACAGACATAACTAACCCTTTCTTTTTTCAAGCAAAATTTTCGACAACTCAAACCGATGAAGGTGCTACGAAGAAAGGCGGGGCACGGGAGTAGTAATGAGGCACGAAAGTCGCAATAACGCGCTCATTATGGGGGATTGCCCAGAGTGACGGGGCAAAATCTCGTGGCGGCAACACAAAGTCAGCCGCAATCAAAGACATGTGATCCACGTTCAAGCCACACTTACAACTACCATGCAGCTGGCTGATGTGATCTTTGATTTGATTGTCTGAATACTCAGCAAGAGGGACTTTAATGAACTGAACACCGTTCATCAAAGTACATACCCGCAGTACGACAAAGTCGTCTTTTACCACTGGCTGGGTCGGCACCACTAGGGGGCCCAATAAGGACAAAGCCCAGGCGAATAACACCCAGCGTCCATATTTTCGTAACCGAGAAGCCAATGTCGTCGACATAGTCACACCACAAATAGAAGTGGCTGTATTGTAGAGAAGTTAGTTCGGAAAACCTAGAACCCAGTATTTTAATACTGGGTTCTTTGGATACTTAAGGTGACTAAGATGCTTGGCGCTTAGCAGGTCCACTTAAGATAAACACTAATGGCAAGGCACAGACTGTCACCCACATCATCAGACGGAAGTCCTGAAGGTAGGCTAAAGTTGCCGCTTGTACATTGACCATAGCATCCAACGCCGCTAGGCCCTGTGTGCTTTGAGTTGAATAAGTGCCGGCCTGCTCCGCCAATGACAGCCCCAAGTTGAATGGATTCACAAACTCAGAAAAGATCGCATGATTGATCTGAGTCTGCTGGGTCAAATAAGTGGCTACAATGGAGATACCGATACTGCTACCTATGTTCCGCAACAAGCTGAACAAGGAAGACGCTTCCGTACGCAAGGACGGATCCAAAGTCGAAAACGCAATAGTGGATAACGGTACAAAGACCAACCCTAGTCCTGCCCCCTGCACTACACCAGTACGAATAATATCGCCAGCGGTAGAGTCCAAAGTAAACTGGGTCATCTCCCACATGGAGAATATGATCAAAGACAGCCCGATAAAGATAAAGACCCTAGGATCTACCTTACCTGACAAACGCCCCACCAAGATCATCATTGCCATGGTGCCAAAACCACGGGGTGCGAGAATCGTACCGACGTCCACCACCGGATAGCCCATCAGGTTCTGCATAAAGGGCGGCAACAGAGCCATGGTCGCCAACAGAATCACACCCACAATAAAGATAAACACTAAGCCAACGGAGAAGTTACGATCACGGAACAGCCGAGTTTCGATAAAAGGCGTGCTGTGCGTATTGATGTGCACCACAAACATATACAAACACAATACCGCTAGCCCACACTCAATGATCACCTCAAGACTGCTAAACCAGTCCAGGGTTTCCCCACGGTCGAGCATCATTTGTAGGGCACCAATGCCAATAGCCAGCAAGAAGAAACCATAAAAGTCGAATTTTCGGTCTTTCTTCAGCTCCGTTTCTTTCACGAAACCACTGATCCCCATCCACGCCAAGATACCGAACGGCACATTGATGTAGAACACCCAGCGCCAGCTGTAATACTCGGTGAGCAAGCCCCCAAGGAATGGCCCCAAAATAGGCCCAACCATTACCCCAACGCCCCACATTGCCATGGCCGAGCCATGCTTCTCACGAGGATAGCTGTCAAGCAAGATAGATTGGGACAAGGGCACCAAGCTGGCACCGAAGACACCTTGCAATAAACGGAACAAAATAATCTGGTTGAGGGACTGGGCCATACCACACAGGATAGAGGTCACAGTAAAGCCAATCACCGACCATAGGAATAAACGCTTACGGCCAAAGCGGGCGGAGATAAAGCCAGTAAGAGGCATACAAATCGCCGCCGCGACGATGTAAGAGGTCAACACCCACGAGATCTGATCTTGCGTCGCCCCCATGGACCCTTGCATATGAGGCAGGGCCACGTTGGCAATGGTGGTATCCAGGGCTTGCATGATGGTGGCCAACATAACCGAGACCGTGATCATGATGCGCTGGAAATTGTCATCCCCTTGTTTTGCTTGGGTTAAGGTCATGGTGTCCCCCTAAAGCTTAACGCCAAGCAAAGAACGCTGATGCTCCGTATCTACCGTTACCGTCGTACTCAAACCACTGCGTAGCAAAGGCCCATTAGGGTCTTGTTCAATGTGAATACGGACCGGCACACGCTGGGTCACTTTCACCCAGTTACCCGTCGCATTTTCCGCAGGAATCACAGAGAACTCCGACCCTGTTGCTGGGCTAATGCTGTCCACTACCCCATGCCAAGTAATCTCTGGGTAAGCGTCTACTTCAATCTCAACGGCTTGTCCCGCATGCATATAGGTCATGTCTTTTTCTGGGAAGTTGGCTTCAATCCAAGGGGACTCATTACCAATCACAACCATAGCAACGGCCCCCGTGGAAACGTATTCCCCATGGTTTGGCACATTCGTCACAATGCCATTGGCCGGTGCATACACATTGACATGTTTAAGATCGATACGCGCCTGCTCTAAAGCGGCTTGCGCGGATTTATAGCTTGGATGCTCTTCTACTGGACGGGTCACATCACCGCCCAAGGACTCCTGCAAACGACGTAAATCTTTGCGTAGGGTGTTGATTTCCAACTGGCTGGTTTTTGTCGTTTGACTGGAAGCATCATACTGAGAATCAGAAATGTAATGCTGTTTTAGCAAGTCCGCCTGACGCTTCTCGTCACGCTGATTGTAGGCTAGGGTGTTTTCCGCTTGCTCGATTTGCGCTTGCTTCTCTTCGTAAGCCGCTTTTTGAGACAACAAGTCAATGCGTACCTGCTCAAGCTGCGCTTGTGCCTGGGCGACCGCAACGTTAAAAGGCGTCGGGTCCACAGAAAACAATAAGTCCCCCTGCTTCACCCATTGGTTTTCTTTGACGTTAAGGGTCTGAATCGTACCTGACACTTCTGCTGTGATCGGGGTTTTGTCGTTTTGGATGAAGGCGTTGTCCGTCTCAACGTAACGATCCCCATGCAGATAGATGTAAGTGGCAGCCAGCACGGCGACCACAGGGATCACAAACAGAAGAAAACGACGTTTGCCTTTTTGTGCAACCTGCTTAGGCACGTCAGGGGCAGTATTTTGGTCACTCATATAATGCTTCTATCCTCGTAGATGTCATGCAGCATGGATCATTCTTTGTCGCACAAATTGCTGTGCATGGTTTTTAACAAGCGAACCAATGTCTCTACTTCCTCTGCCGAGATCCCAGCGAGCGCCTTTTGGTTAACGTCAGCAACGAAAGAACCGATTTGGTCCAATCGTTGGCGTGCCCCCTCTGCCAAATACAGGCAATAAGCGCGGCGGTCAGTTGGGTCTTGGCGGCGAACCACCAAGTTATCTTCACTCAGTTGGTCGATGAGACGAGCCGTTGTGATGGGCTGAATTTCCAGGATTTCCGCCAATGCGACTTGCCGTATCCCTTCAAAACGTGACACGTAAACAAGGGCGCGAGCCTGCATCGGTGTGATGGGGGACTCACTTTTCAAATACTCGCGACGCATTAAACGTTTCACGTCAGCCAGCAGAAAACCTATTTCTCTTTCCAAACTCATACGGGGTTACTCATTTTATGTACAAGAATTATTATATACATTGCTTACTATATACAATGTAGCCTAACTAAGCTCCTCGCTTCTTTCCCAAACCACCCTAAATTGGCCTAAGTTTTTGCCCATTGCGCCGCGGAAGCATGGAGATATAACTAAATTGAAGGCAAAAAAAAGGCGACTTATTGTAAGTCGCCTTTTTCTTTAATCTGATTGGGTTAATCGTCGATCAGCTTACCCATACTAATACGCTGCTCAACTTTAAAACCAAGGGATTCGTAAAATGCCACCACTTCTGGGTTATTCACCTCACGAACTTGTAAATTCACCTTGATGCATCCAAGGGATTTTAGCGTATCAAAGGATGCGTTAATCAAGTTGGTCCCCACACCTTTACGACGGTGATCAGGGTGCACCGCAACCGCATACAACCAGCCACGATGGCCGTCATAACCAACCATGCACGCGCCAATCAGCACGCCATCTTCCCAAGCCACTAAAATCAAATCATCCACATCTAATTTAGTCGGTAGCATGGATCGCGGCGCGTTGTGCGACGGATCATCAGGGAAAACCATTTCCCATAGCTCAACCAGCGGTTCTAAATCGATTGGCTGTACTCTTCTTATTGTCATCATGTTATCTCCCATGAGCACACCATGTTGATAACAATATATACAAAACCGCGGCTCATGCCTATCACGCACCAAAATAGTTGCCATATGCTTTCTAAAAATTGCGCTGAAAATCAATCTCCCTTTCAAAATCTGCAATCACTTAGAACTCTTGTCTGCCTTCGCGGTCAATAAGAGGGTAAAATACGTCCTCGATTTTTAATTAAGTGAATAGAACTCTGATATGAAACCTTTTAGCAAAGCCGAATTGATTTTCTACGTAGGCGCCTTTGTCTCCGTCTTTGGCGTTGCCGCACTGGTAAAACTAATCCATTCAGAAGACCCTCTTCCGGATGCCCTCGGCCCCTGTAACTTAGACACAGGCCTGTGCACCCTGCAAGAAACCCCAGAACGCTTCAATGGTGCCACCATCCAATTTGATAAAGGCATCCAATTGAATCGCCGCATCGACACGGTACTCACCCTACCCAAAGCCGTGCAAAACGCCCAATCGGTTAACCTAGTACTAGAAGGTCGAGAAATGTATTTGGGTGTCTACGAATACCCATTAGTGAAACGCCCAGACAACACATGGCACAGCAAGGTCGTGGTCCCTTTGTGTACCGATGAACGTATGCAGTGGACACTCAAAGTCGAAATGAAAGACGCCATGGGGCGCGATAAAGAATGGGCCTACCTATTCAACATCGACAACCCCAATGAAGCGATTTAGTCTAAAAACTTAGGCTATTAGCGCTTAACCACGTTAAAATTGCTCCAAGCTTGTGACGTTGGCATTACTTCTAGACTATTGATATTAATGTGCGGTGGCTGACTCGCAATCCAAACCATGATGTTCGCAATATCTTCCGGTTGCAGTGCCTCTGCCCCAGCATACAGCTGATCATACTTTGCTTGGTCACCACCAAAGCGAACTAGACTGAATTCACTCTCGGATAGGCCGGGTTCCAGACTGGTCACACGAACGCCTTTACCTGCCACATCGGCCCGAAGATTTCTTGAGAATTGGGCTACAAATGCTTTGGATGCGCCATATACATGGCTACCAGGATATGGCCAGTTTGACGCAATAGAGGCTAGGTTAATAACGCTGGCCCCTTCTTTCTCCACCATTCGGGGCAGTATGGCATGGGTTACATTCACCAACCCTGTGATGTTTGTATCAATCATAGTATGCCAGTCTTTTAAGTCAGCCTCGTAACTTGGGCCTGCTCCCAAGGCTAACCCCGCATTGTTTACTAAACATTGGATACTCTGGAAAGCTTCAGGCAATGAGGCTACGAATTTGGCTACGGCGTCACCGTCTCTTACATCCAACACGTGAACCGATACAGGCACAAGGTCTTCTAGCTCTTCTTGTAAACGAAGCAGTCGGTCTTCACGTCTCCCGGTTAAAATAAGACGCCATCCTTCTGCGGCGAATTTTCTGGCTGCTGCCAACCCAAAACCAGAGGTTGCTCCCGTGATTAATACGCACCTTTTCATACACTACCTACTTAAACTGATACATTTGTCAGGCTAAGTTAGTAGAAGGCTTTCCCTTGCACTAGAACCAGTCTTAGTAACCTTAGGTACCAGTTAGTTCATGGTATGAGCATGTGTAGGAGCTTCTATTTGCAGTCGTTCAATAAGCTCTCCAAGGGTTTTAAGTCCTGAGTCTATTTTATTTTCGGGGATCGCAGAAAAACCAAGCCGCATGAAGTTTTTGGGGGCTGGATTCTGGGCAAACAGACTGTCTCCAGACTCCACCAAAATGCTGTAGTCTGAAGCAAGACGGACGAGATCCTCGCTTTTAATGGAAGACGGCAAACGTAGCCAAAAACAAAAACTGCCCCGAGTCTCCGTTACCTCACATTGGTAGAGGTATTTTTTGAGCCCCTCATGCATGAGATTCCACTTTGTTTCGTAGAGTGTTTTCATACGCCGTAAGTGGCTGTCATAGTAACCTTGGCTGATAAATAACGCTGCAACGGTCTGGTTGTTAGCAGGAGGATGACGATATTGTAGGCGACGAAGGGTTCTCAGCTCTTTAATCAATTCCGCATCGGCCACTAGGTAACCTATTCTCAATCCTGGTGACAAGGATTTAGAGAGGCTGCCTGTGTAAATGACTCGCCCTTCCTTATCCATACTTTTCAACGATGGCAGAGGCCGGTCGTGAAAATTAACCTCACTTTCATAATCGTCTTCAATGATAATAAAATCATCTTCAGACGCTTGAGCCAGTAGTTGTAAGCGACGTTCTATGGTCATTGTGACCGTTGTTGGATATTGATGGCTTGGCGTCACACACACATAATCACATTGACTGAGTTGGTCACCCACCACTACGCCTTGATTATCTAACTCTAAAAACTTCAGTCTCGATCTGGATGCACTAAAAATGTGCCTTAGATCTGGATAACCTGGGTTCTCTAGGCCCACTAACGTATCTTCATTCGTCAACACCCCTGCTAACAAAGAGAAGGAGTTCTGAGTTCCCATGGTCAATATGATCTCGCTAGGCGCTGCGGTAATGCCCCTTTTTGGCAAAATATTTAGACGAATCTGTTCTATCAGGGCTTTAGAGTCCATGTCCACATAGTCCTCTATCCACTCATGAACGGTTCCTCGGCTCTGAGCAATACGAGTACATTCACGCCATTGGTAAATGGGAAAATGCGTTGGCTCGATCTGACCATAGATAAATGGGTGAGAATACGTAATCCAGTTTTTGTCTTTACGTAGGGTGTTGAAATTTGCAGAGACTCGCTTAAACCTTTGCTGCCAAGCCAGTCCTGTAGGGGCTTCAAAAGAGACATCAGTAAGGGGCTGCGGTAGCTCATATTCACCCAGTTCAGGATTTACAAAGTAGCCGCTACGCTCTTTTGAGATAAGAAACCGCTCATCTACTAAACCTTCATAAACCAGCATCACAGTATTTCTTGAGACACCCAATAATTGAGCCATCTTTCGACTGGAAGGTAATGGCGCACTGCCAAAATAATCCTTCTGAATCAAATCAACGAGCTTCTCTCTAATCTGCTGCTGAAAGCTTCTTCCCGGTTGAAATTCAACGTTAATTAAATGATCAGTCATGGTTCAGCCTATTCAGAATGCACTGTTTCAAATATGCCTTGAAAGAAGCAAGAACCCCGCCAAGAGAAATCTATTTTGCTAACTGGACCATCAATTTAAACGATTGGCTCTATTGCTTATGGCAACAGACCCGTAACTTAACCTCCATGGTTTAACAGAAATATCTGCTCTAAGAGATCAAATTAGGATAGAGGTAAACAATGAATACATTAGATATTCGAGATGTATCAGTCATTTATCCGGCCTCTCAAGGGGGAGAAGCCGTCACTGCACTGTCAGACATCAATCTGACCATCGGCCAAGGGGATTTGGTCGTTGCTTTAGGGGCGTCAGGTTGTGGGAAAACCACTTTATTAAGTCTGATTGCAGGCTTTATTGCGCCAACCAAGGGTTACCTGACTCTGGGAGACAGCTCCATTAAAGGATACCCAAGGGTCGCTTGTGGTTTGGACCTTGGTGATGAAGTTCGAGGGCCAGGGGCTGACCGAGGTGTTGTATTTCAAAAGCATGCCTTATTGCCCTGGTTAGATGTCATAAGCAACACAGAGTTTGGCCTCAAGCTACAAGGTGTGGGTAAGCGAGAGCGCCGTGAGAAAGCGGCAGAATATTTAAAGCTCGTAGGCCTAGAAGATTTTCATCACCACCGGGGCTACCAACTATCAGGAGGCATGCAACAACGTGTGGGGATTGCCAGAGCGCTGACAAACAACCCTGAAATGTTGCTGTTAGACGAACCACTCGGGGCACTCGACGCCCTCACCCGTGAATCCCTACAAGAGCTGCTCCTCGATGTCTGGCAACAGACCAACAAGATGATGTTCTTTATCACACACAGTGTCGATGAGGCGCTCCTATTAGCGACACGATTAATTGTCATGTCCCCACGTCCAGGACGCATTACCCACCAGTTTGATTTGAGCTTTAACAAAGAATTTCTCGCCTGCCGCGATGCTCGAAAAGTGAAGTCCAGCGCTGCATTCATCAAAACCCGCGAAGAAATTCTATCCATCATTCATGGCGACGAAATGGAAACGCAAGAGGCTAAACATGAGCACTGAAACAATACTCCCAATGTCAAAAGCAGAGAGCAGCCCCAGCTCCAGCACTGGTAAACCGACCGAGAGTAAACCCCTAAAAGCGAAAGAATTCACGCCGCTGATTCAAAAGCTGTTGGTCTATATCAATCTAAAAATCCAAAAGCCATCGATTAAAAGTGGTGAGTTTTATGGCGCCCCCGGAGCGGGAGACAGCCGACTAATATCCGTCATTGCCACCCTCTTTTTTATTGGGGTTTGGGCACTTGTTACCGAGTTAGAAATGGTTGAACCCTTATTCCTACCATCCCCTGTAGATGTGTTTCAAAAGTTTCTAGACATTGCGAACAATGGCTTTGCAGGGGCGACCCTCTCCCAGCATCTATTTGCCAGCTTAACGCGTATTTTTGGGTCTTTCTTTTTCGCCTGTCTCATTGGCATTCCCCTAGGGATATTGATTGGTTGTAGCAATATTCTGCGAGGCATATTCGACCCACTTATTGAGTTCTACCGACCATTACCACCGCTTGCCTACTTACCCCTCATCATCATCTGGTTAGGGATAGACGAAGGCAGCAAGATGACTCTCATTTTCTTAGCCATGCTTGCGCCCATCATCTTAAGCGCTCGTTCGGGGGTTTCCTCGGTTCGAATCGAGCAGATTCAAGTTGCCTACTCAATGGGGGCGAGTCGTTGGCAGGTCATATTACAAGTCATTTCAAAAGGGGCACTACCGGATATTCTAACTGGGATGCGTATTGCCATAGGCTTTGGTTGGACAACGCTAGTGGCCGCAGAAATGGTCGCCGCTCAACGAGGCATCGGCTTTATGGTACTCAACGCCTCTGAATTCTTGCGCACAGATGTCGTGATCGCAGGGATCATTGTCATCGGCATTATCGCCTACTGCTTTGACTTATTCATGCGCTACTTAGAACGAAAACTCGTCCCATGGAAAGGGCATAACTAACACTTGGACAATCTTTTAAAAAAACAACTCATCACTTAAGGAGTGACTATGCGATTAATCAAAAAACTAGGCCTCATCGCAGGCGCAATGGCCTTCTCAGCCAGCCTTTTAGCAGAAGAAGTGACCATTGGTTACCAAGGTATGTTTAACCCCTACAAACAGATTATCGATGAAAAAATGGTCGAGGAAAAACTCGGTGTAACGGTCAATTGGCGCCGTTTTGATTCTGGCGCGAAGGCCATGACAGCTCTCGCTTCCGGTAGCGTCGATATCACTTCAGCAGGCTCAAGCCCTATCGCTGCAGCCGTGAGCAATGGCGTGGATGCGGAGCTGTTTTGGATCCTTGAAAACATTGGTGATGCCGAAGCCATGGTGGCTCGCAATGGTTCCAACATCATCAAGCCATCCGATTTAGTCGGTAAAAAAATTGCCGTTCCTTTTGTCTCTACAACCCATTTTCATACCATGTTTGCCCTAGAGCAGTTTGGTATCGAACCCAAGGACGTACAGCTACTGAACATGCAACCAAGTGCGATCGCAGCAGCATGGCGTCGTGGTGATATTGATGCGGCTTTTATTTGGGATCCAGTGTTAGGTGAGATCAAACAAACTGGACAGGTGCTCATCACCTCTAAGGCATTAAGCGCATGGGGCAAACCAACCTTTGATGGCTTAGTTGCAAACAAAAAATTCGCGGCCACTCACAAAGAGTTTTTAACCGACTTTGTTAAGTTAATCGCTTCCATCGATAAACAGTATAACGATAACAAAGCCAGCTTCACTGCTGACAATCCCATGGCGAAATCAATCAGCAAAGTGACTGGCGGCGATATCAGCACTGTGCCTGCGGTCATGGCGCTTTACGAATACCCATCCCTTGAAGCTCAAGCTTCTTGTGCTTGGCTAGGTTGTGGAGATAAAGGTGGTGCAGTTGCTTCGTTAAAATCCACTTCAGAGTTTTTACTTGAGCAAGATAAAATCAGTGGTCTAAAGGACAATTATGGGGACTTCGTCAACTCAGAATATGTTGAAGCAGCCTTAAATTAAGAACAGACGCTACGATAGTCAATCAAAGGCCAGTACTCACACATAAGTACTGGCCTTTTAACTCCCCCCAGCGAAATCACCGATTACATCGATTATTCCAACAACGGCCGTTACAGCCATCAGCGGCAATGACAAGGTTTTGAATGAACGCGGCGCGCGTTTATTAAAGCAATACTGACCAATCTTAACGCCCACCAGGGTCGGTAACAAAAGCCAAGCTATGGCATTTACCAACACTCCCGTTTGCAACAAACTCGCACCTAGCCCGATTAATGCAAGTACGTCGGACAACACAAAGAACAGCACCATGGTCGCTCGCTGAGTCACAACACTGAGGGGGCTAGAAAGCATGTAAAACAACACCATGGGGCCGCCTACTGAGGCACAGGTTGTACCGGCTCCAGAAGCAGCCCCCGTTACCATCTGACGCCAGCTAGAATCCTTTGTTTGCTTGGGAGACTTGCTCAGCAAGACGCCAATCAGACCTAGCACAAACAAGCAGATGAGCAATTTCAGCCAATAGCTAGGTAACATCAGCAGTAACGCCAAGCCGATAGGTGTTCCCATGGCCGCGCCAACAACCAGCCTTTTCAACACACTTAAATTTGCCTGCTTTAACGCCTGCCTTAACAAGCCAGCACTGCATAATAAATCCAATCCCAAAACAATCGGCACACTTTGAATGGGGGGCAAAAACACGTTTAAACCAATCACCGCAATCACCGCAAAACCGAATCCAGAATAACCTCGAACCAGTCCCGCAAAGAACACGATGGGAACTAGATACAGCAAATTTTCCATGGGTTTCTCACTCTTTCCAAAACCAAAATGATCACGGAGTATCGCAACCCACCGAGTCAAATCAGTAGAGCCAATTGGCAGTCTTCGTAGCACCAGATTTCACTTTTACCGCTGGCTCTATTGATTGCCTTTATTGGCTCTAAAGCCCTATAGATCAATCCGCTAAGCTGATTTTCACTACGAACAACACCTGTTGGAGAAAACTATGTCCCTCTTAGAGAGCCAAGCAATTGAGCAAGATAGAAATCACATCTGGCACCACCTGAGTCAGCACAGCGTGCTCAAAACTCAAGACCCTATGATCATGGTAAAGGGGGAAGGCTCTCGTGTATGGGATATAAAAGGAAACTCATATCTTGATGCCTCAGCGGGCGGCGTGTGGTGCGTCAATGTGGGGTACGGGCGCACTTCTATTGCAGACGCCATTCGCGACCAACTGTGCCAACTAAATTATTTTGCAGGCACCGCTGGCACCATACCTGGAGCACAGTTTGCGGAAAAATTGATCCAAAAAATGCCGGGGATGAGTCGCGTGTACTACGCAAGCTCAGGCTCAGAGGCCAATGAAAAAGCCTTCAAAATTGTACGTCAGATCTCCCACAAGAAATACGGCGGACAGAAGTACAAAATCCTTTACCGTGAACGTGATTACCATGGCTCCACCATTGCTGCATTAAGCGCCACGGGACAAGAAGAGCGCCGCGATCAATATGGTCCGTTTGTTCCAGGGTTTGTGTCCTTTCCCCATTGCAGTGAATACCGCAGCCAATTTGGCGACGTAGAGAATTATGGTGAACTCGCCGCATTAGAACTTGAGAAAGCCATTCTAAAAGAAGGTCCAGAGACAGTAGGCGCAGTCATTCTAGAGCCTATTACAGCCGGCGGAGGCGTCATCACGCCACCAGAAGGCTACTGGCCTAAGATCATGGAAATCTGCAAAAAGTATAATGTACTGCTGCACATCGATGAGGTCGTATGTGGACTTGGACGCACCGGTGAGTGGTTTGGTTACCAACATTACGGCATCCAACCAGATATTGTGACCTTAGCGAAAGGCGTTGCATCAAGCTATGCCGCCATTTCATGTACCGTGACCACCGAGGAAGTCTTTAATGAGTTTCTTGGAGAAGGCAGCGAGCGCGATGTCTATTTTCGAGACATCAGTACCTATGCTGGCTGTACCGGTGGCCCTGCTGCTGCCATAGAAAATATGCGCATCATCGAAACAGAAAATCTCGTGAAGAACAGTGCTGAAATGGGGCAATACCTATTAGAAGGTCTGGAGGCATTAAAACGTAAATTCAGCCTTATTGGCGATGTGCGAGGTAAAGGCTTACTGCTGGGAATCGAGCTAGTAGCGGACAGACAAACAAAAGAGCCTGTACCAGAATCCGTGGCCATTCGAGCCGTCGGTATGTGTATGCAAAAGGGACTGATTATTGGCCGTACCAACCGATCATTTGAAAAATTAAACAACACCCTTTGCTTATGCCCTGTGATGACATTAACCAAGGACGAAGCTAACTTTATCTTAACCACCCTTGAGTCGGTCTTCGAAGAACTCTAGTACCACACAACAAAGCGAAGCACCTTGCTTCGCTTTGTTCAAAAGACCGTCTAGCCGCTGCTTTTCATCAACGCCAGTTTTGATCCAAATCCGATAAATACCACGCCGATAAAAGAGTTTAGCCATTTCTTAAAGCGTTCACTCTGGGTCATGGACTTCACGCGCGACAGCATCATCACCATCAACACAAACCACAGCACGTTAACGATGGCGTGGGCAGTGACCAAGGCGTACGCCGTTAATGGGCTTTGATCAAGGGACATAAACTGAGGAAAAGCGGCCAAGTAAAACATGGAGACTTTTGGGTTCAAGACGTTAGTTAAGAAGCCTTCAAAAAAGGCTTTGCGTAAGGAGGCTCTTCGGGGCGCTGGTTTTGGGCCTTTCCCAGGGATCGGTTGGCCCTGTTTGAAGGCGCTACGCAAGGCTTTAATACCAATCCAGATCAGATAGGCCGCCCCTAATAGTTTGAAAACCATAAACGCTTGGGCCGATTGTACGAGCAATAAAGAGACGCCGAAGATAGACAAGGTGCCATGCACATAGAAAGCGGCAACAAACCCTGAAATATTAGCAAAGGCAGCATTGCGACCAAACATAGGCACAGTCTTGGCAATCAAAAAGCCATTTGGCCCAGGGGAAATCACCAGTAATGCGGCCACAGCCACAAAGGTCAAAATCGTTTGTAACTCCATCAAAGCTTCACTCCCTTTTTCTATCAAAGACTTCGCCCAGTGCGAGTCAATCTTCGACTTTACAGTAATTTTTCCACAAAAAAAGCGGCGCCTCTGGGAGATCGCCGCTTTTTATTTCATCTGAACTCATGACCTCTAAAAAGTTAGAGCACAGCACCAATAAATTGCTTCAGTTCTTCTGTCTCAGGGTTAGACAGCAACACTTTTGAGTTGCCCTCTTCCCACACTTTGCCTTGATGCATAAACACGACCCGATCACCCACGTCACGGGCGAAGTTCATCTCATGGGTCACTAGGATCAAGGTCATGCCTTCCTTCGCCAATTGTTCTAGGACTTTCAGTACGTCCCCGACCAATTCTGGGTCTAGGGCCGAGGTGATCTCATCACATAGCAGCACCTTGGGGTTCATAGCAAGAGCACGGGCGATGGCCACACGCTGCTGCTGGCCACCGGACAATTTCTCTGGATAACTGTCGAACTTATCCCCAAGCCCAACCTTCTCAAGCATAGCTCGGGCGGTCTTGGCAGCCTCTTCTTTGCTCTTTTTCAAGACAATCGTCGGTGCCAGCATGATGTTTTCACCCACGGTGAGATGGGGAAACAAGTTAAAGTTCTGGAAGATCATCCCCACACTCAGAGCCAAACGGCGCACCTGAATGTCTTCGGACGTTACTTCTTTGTCATCCACGGTAATACCGCCCTGCTGGTATTGCTCAAGGCCGTTAATACAACGCAACAGGGTGCTTTTACCCGAACCACTTTTACCGATGATGGAGACGACTTCACCCGCTTTGATATTCAGATCAATGCCTTTGAGCACATGGAAGTCGCCATAGTATTTATGGACCTGATTAAGTTTAACGAGCGACATGATATTTCTTCTCCAAATACTTGCTGCACAAAGACAGCGGGTAACACAAGGCAAAGTAGATAAGCGCCACAAAGGCAAATACCTTGAAGGGCTCAAACGTGGCATTGTTAAGCATGGTGCCAGCCTTGGTCAGCTCCACGAAGCCAATCACAGAAGCCAGTGCCGTGCCTTTTACCACCTGAACAGAGAAGCCAACGGTTGGCGCAAAGGCAACCTTAGTGGCTTGGGGTAAGATCACATGACGCAAGGTTTGTAGAAAACTCAACCCTAATACGCGGCTGGCTTCCCATTGTCCTTTAGACAAAGTATCGATACAGCCCCGCCAGATCTCCACCAAGAAGGCACTGGTGAACAAGGTCAGAGACAAGATCGCAGCGCCCCAAGCGGAGATTTCATAGCCAATCATGGACAAACCAAAGAAACACAAGAACATCTGCATAAGCAGCGGCGTACCTTGGAAAATCTCCACATAGATTTTGACCAATCGCAGCATGGCTGGGTTACGAGTTAAACGCATGGCCGTAAGCGTCAACGCCACGATGGAGCCACCTAGGAAAGCCGCGAGGGACAACAACACCGTCCACTGGGTCGCAAACAGCAGGTTACGCAGGATGTCCCAGTTACTAAATTCAATCATGGGGCCTCCCGATAGGCAAAGAAGCGTTTGCCAATTAGGCTAAAGATGTAGCGCATCAGCATCGCCAACCCAAGATACATCAAGGCTGTTACCACGTAGCTTTCAAATGCGCGGAAGTTACGGGACTGAACCAAGTTCGCAGCATAGGTCAAGTCTTGTACCGAGATCTGCGACAACACAGCAGAACCCAACATCACAATGATGCATTGGCTGGTCAGCGCCGGGTAAATCTTTTCAAACGCCGGGGTGAAAACAACGCGGGTCAGGGTCTGACGAAAGTTCATCCCCAACACCTTCGCCGCTTCCCACTGGCCTTTTGGAATATTGCTCAGTCCAGCACGGATAATCTCGGTACTGTAGGCACCAAGGTTAATCGTAAGAGCAATGACACTGGCTTGCCATGGTGACAACATCAACCCAATGGATGGCAGGCCAAAGAAAATGAAGAACAGCTGCACAATAAACGGCGTATTACGGATCAACTCCACATACGCCGCTACCACACGCTGACTGACGGGATCACCGTATTGGCGAATGGCGGCACATGCTGTGCCCACCAAGACGCCTAATACTGTGGTCAAAACGGTGAGTTGAATGGTGGTCATCAGACCCCCTAAAAACACATCCGTATAAGGTAATAGATCAGTAAAATTCAGCATGGCTTAAGCCTTATGCACCGAAGCCTTTAGGCAGTGGCGCTTTCAACCATTTCATGGAAATATCGTTTAGAGTGCCTTCAGATAGCGCTTTAGCAATGATGGCATTTACTTCCGCTTGCAGGGCTGTTTCGCCTTTCGCCATACCGATGTAGCAAGGAGAATCTTTCAACATGAATTTCGCTTCTGGCGCACGGGCTGGACGGCGTTTTGCGATTTCTGTCGCCACTAGGTTACCCGTTGCGATCAAGTTCACTTGGCCAGACAGGTAAGCCGTCAAAGTAGTGTTGTTGTCTTCAAAACGCTGCACGGTGACATCGCTCGGTGCATTTTTTTCCAGCTCAAGATCTTCTACTGAACCGCGTGTTACACCCACTGTTTTACCCGATAAATCCTGTAGAGAGCCCACGGCAACACTTTTTTCACCAAATACACCTAAGAAGAAAGGAGCATAAGGAGTAGAGAAGTCGATGGCTTTTTCACGCTCAGGGTTTTTACCCAAGCTAGAAATCACCAAATCTACCTTGTTGGTTTGTAGGTAAGGAATTCGGTTCGCGCTGGTCACTGGCACAATGGTCAGATCCACACCCAGTTGATCCGCAATGTAGTTAGCCATGTCCACATCGATACCCTGAGGTTTCAAATCCGCACCCACAGAGCCAAATGGAGGGAAATCCTGTGGCACAGCGATACGAATCTCGTCACGGGATTTGATGTCGCTCAGCACATCAGCTGCTGCAGTCATGGCAGTGCCTAAGCATGCGGTAGCGAGAAGGGTTTTTCCTAGCAGTTTCTTAAGTGATTTCATGTTGGGTTTGCCTCGTTTCATTTTATGTCGTTGTGAAACAGAGTTAGCAATCCGTATGCCAATATGAAACTAACGTTTCACACAAAGTGCATTTTGAGACATAAGTATCAGCTATTACTTACTTTTCTTTATTTTCACCTTCCATTTCGACGTAAGTATTTGACCGATAAGTCAAATTTATTTAAGAACCATTGTGACGCTCAAGCAGATAAAGCCGCACCAACATAATGCAAAGACACGCCCTAAGGAGAATTTCAATACATTAAAAAAGTTTAATGTGTCGTCCACCTTAGCGTTAAGCATGGTTGGCTATAGTGCATGTCAGGATCACGAAACAGAGGATTACATCATGAACCGCAAATCAAAATACGGCATCATCGCCACTAGCACTGTTACCACTCTATCTATGTACGCAGCATTGACTTCTGCACTTATGTTCGCAGGTCCTGCGTCTGCTGATGATTGGGAAAAAGAGCGTATGCATGACCGCGACCGTGGCCATGAAATGGAACGGGATCATAAGTTCGACAAAAAAGAGGGTCGTAAGCACCGTGACAATGAACTGGAAATGCTAGCCCTGAAATCCGCCGACACCAGCATGGAAGATGTTATTGCTGAATTCCGTAGCAAATACTCTGGCACCGTGGTTGAGGTAGAATTAGACGACAAAAAACACAGCATAGTGTACGAAGTGAAAGCCATCGACTTGGATGCTGGCGAAGGTCACAAAGCGTCTTACACCCTACGTGGCAAGCAAGAAACCGAGTACAACAAACGTTCTTTGAATGTATTGGGTTTCAGCAAATTGGATGACGATGACGCGGCGGCAGTAAAAGCCGTACAAGCAGAAAGCGCCATTTCCATGGACAAAGCCCTAGAAATTGCCCGCAATCACTCAGATGCTTACATTGAATCCATTGAGCTAGAAAACAAGCGCGGCCTCACCTTTTACAAGGTAGAATACATGGGTCCAGGTAAAGAGCGTCGTTTGCTAATCGATGCCCTATCCGGTGAGCAAGTGCCATCAATGCGTCGCTAAGCGACACTTGGGTCTAACCTTTGCAAAGCCGTTGCCCTAAGCAACGGCTTTAGTCATATGAGAGAACACAGTGCGTATTCTTGTAGTTGAAGACGATCAAGTCACTCAAAGCTTTTTAAAGAAAGGCCTCACAGAACAAGGCTATCAAGTGGATGTTGCCAGCGATGGTCAGGAAGCCCTGTTTCAAGCCCTTGAGATAGACTATCAACTGATCATATTAGATCGCATGCTGCCTAAGCTGGATGGACTAACGGTGCTTGGCACCCTTCGTGCCGCAAACAAAGAGCTGCCAGTATTAATCCTGAGCGCCTTAGATTCCGTAGACGAACGGGTTAAAGGTCTGCGCAAAGGCGGAGATGATTACCTTGTTAAGCCCTTTTCCTTCTCGGAATTGTTGGCTCGGGTTGAGATCCTCCTAAAGCGTCATTCTGCACCCAGCGCCGCTCCAACGTCTCAATTACAAAGCGGCGATCTCACTATGAATCTTCTCACCCGTGAAGTAACAAGGGCTGGCCAAAACATCCCCTTGCAGCCTAAAGAATTCCAAATATTACAGTACCTTATGGAACATCCAGGACAGGTAGTCACGCGCACGCTACTGTTTGAAGCCGTTTGGAACTATGACTTTGACCCACAAACAAATGTGATTGACGTGCATGTGGCACGCTTACGTAAAAAGGTAGAAGCTGATGATCTTCCGACGATTATTGAAACCATACGTGGCGTCGGCTACCGCTTGGTTGATAAAACGATTCTCTAGTTTCGCCTGGCGCTTTACCTTTTTATTCACCTCCTTGCTGCTGATCTTAATCAGCTGCTTGTTGTTTGTGCTCTATCAACTGAGCGTGGGTGAAATCAGCCGCAACCAAGCGCATCAGCTTAGGCTCACCATTCAGCAGCAAAACCTTCTCAGTCGAGAGCTGTCTTCCGAGGAATTCTTACGCCAATTAACCGTACAGACCCAACAAAGGGCCAATCCAATTTTGGCGTTTCAAAGCCCTGATTACTCCCTTGGCATTTTAAGTAGTATTCCTTCTCGCTTATCTCGCTGCCCGCGACAGAGTACCTTTTTAGTGGAAACAGGAGAGGACGATCTGCGAGTGTTCTCTGGTTGTGTCGCTCGAGTCGGCCAAGGCATCATGTTGGTGGCTACGGACAATGGTACCCTGCACTTTTTACAAACACGCTTTATGCATGCCAGCGTCGTGGCCTTGATCTTAACCATCTTCTTAGGGCTGTTTTCTGGGCGCTATATTTCCCGTCAGCTGCTGACACGTATTAAAGGCTTTAACCAGATTGCAGGAGAGGTGCAGCGAGGGGATCTCGGTGCGCGGATGCCCACCAGTGAACGGGACGACGAATTCGACTTGTTGGCCCAAAACATCAACCGCATGCTGAACCAAGTGGAACATTCCTTCCAAGCGGTCTCTGGGGTGACGGATGCCATTGCCCATGACTTGCGGACCCCATTAGGGCGTTTACGTTTGATGCTAGAAAGCAGCCTGATTGAGCATTCTAAACACCCAGTATCCGAACACACCCTTCACACCATGCTGGAAGAGTTAGACAACATTCTAACGACCTTTAGTTCCATGTTGGAGCTTAGCCGCCTAGAGCACAAACAAGCGAACAAGGCCCTTGTAAACTTGGATATGGAAGACATTACCAGCGACGCGGTGGACCTGATTCAGCCCTTGCTCCAAGCTCAGCAGCAAACCCTGACTTTGACTCAAGCAAGTTTCAGCAGCACCTCATTAAAAGGGGATAGAACCCTAGTGTTCCGAGCGCTTTTTAACACCCTTGAAAATGCAGTGAAGTACGCTGGAGAAGGCGCTCAAATACAACTAGAGGTGACCCCTACCGGCTTCATTGTGGCAGATAATGGCCCCGGGATTCCCGAAGCCTATCGAGACAAGGTGTTCCAGCGCTTGTACCGCATGGAGTCTAGCCGTACCAGCCCTGGCTATGGCCTTGGTTTGCCCCTAGTACAAGCCATTGCTCGTTTCCATGGGGGCAAGGTCACCCTGTCAGACAATCATCCAGGATTACGGGTGGAAGTGACATTTCAAGGGGCTCTCTGAGCCTCTTGATAACCCTGTAAAATAGTTTGGGGTCTTTACGCACCCATTCTTGCTTCATCTGCTCGCTAATGGGCTTTAGCTCATTTAGCAATTGCTGTGTAGGCTGTGAATAGGTGTCGGTCAAAGTAATACTGCTTCGTGGAATGATGAAACAAAAGTGCCATGAGAAATAATCTCAGTTGGCACAAAACCCGCTTTAGATTACCGTATATACCATTCACTTACTTAATAAGGCTATCAACTCATCGTGAAGCAGGATGTACTTTCGTTAATTGAACAAAATTACCCTTCGCTGTCGCCTTCAGCCCGTGCCATTGCAAACTACTTGCAGCAGCACCCGCTGGCGATTGTGAGCCAAACCTCAGCGGAAATCGCTGAGAAAACCAATACGTCCAAAGCGACGGTGAGCCGTTTCTTTCGCCAGCTAGGGTTTGAGTCACAGCAGGATGCCAAACAAGCACAATTGGCACTTCGTGAGAGCGGTGTCCCCGTATTAACTCAAGGTAGTAATATTGATCAAACCGCAGAGGAGCTAAGCAACCTGTCGCGCACCTTTGAAGGGTTACGCCCGGAGATTTTGAACGACATCAGTGCACAAATCGCCGGTGCCAGCCGGGTGACCTTGATTGGTTTTCGTAATGCCTACCCGATTGCCCTACACTTTCGCCAGCAATTACAGCAGGTTCGTCCCTCCATTCGCCTTTTGCCGCAACCGGGACAAACCCTAGGAGAGGACCTACATGACATCATAGATGGGGAAGTGATCGTATTATTTGGCTTCCGCCGCCGGACTCGCACTTTCAAAAAGATCGTGGAAGCATTGGAAGGCCGTAACACCATCTTGATTACCGACCCGACAGGACAGGTGTACAACCAGCAAGTGAATCATGTACTGGTTTGCCACCTTGGTAATGACAGCCCATTCGACAGCTACGCTGCCCCCATGAGTCTGGTGTCCATGCTGTGCAATCGGGTCTATCGCCACATCGGCAAAAATGCTCAACGCCGCACTCAGGCCATCTCTAATATTTACACAGAGCTGGATGAGCTAGAGCCCTAACCTGTTTTGTACCCTGTCTTAGAAACACAACAGCCGCTTTATTAGCGGCTGTTTTACAGGTTCAAGGAGTCATCTGTTTCGTTCAAAATGGCTCAGATTGATGTCCACTTCTTCCCCCAGCCAATAGGCATGGGTTGTGTGATCTTCGTAATTATCCCCTGTGTCCCCATGTACCAGAACACTTAAGCCCCCTCGATGGGCATCCAACCAGCTCAAAAACTCATCAAACACCTCATGGCCAAACAAGATCTGACAACTCCAGCGCATGTGGGGCCCTACAAGTTTTTCATGAACACGGCCCACCTTAAGACCAAACGTCTCCCCGGCTTGATGGCATAGATCTGTGGCAAATTGAACGGTCTGCTCGTCGAAATAAACGTGAGCATGGTAAGACTGGTGAACATTAATCGGGCGCTTCGGAGCAGACATCGCATGGAAACCTAAATCAAATGGTAAGCACAAAGAGTAATCCCTTTGGCAAATCACGTCCATGGGAGCGCTCTGCTCGACCCCTAAAATGAAGAGATGACCTCCCCGTTTGAGGAGGTCATTGTTGCGCTTAAGCGTCTGCTTTGGTGAAGTTTGCTTGAATACGCTGGTTCAAGAAATCCTGAGCAGAAATTGGCTGGTAGCGCTGGTTAGGGCCTTGGATCATTTGATTCTTATTCGCCTGACAAAAGAAGGCCACAGAGTAACGACTACCACAGTATTCATCCACTCGTGGTAAGCGTACACGGTGCAGGTTGGAGTTGAGCTGATCGTCGCTCCAACGCATTAGCATGTCACCGATGTTGCAAGTGATCACTTCCGGTAGGGGCGGAATGCTGGTCCAGCGTTTAGTGTCCGCTTCTTTGCCCGGACACACTTGCAAACCGCCATGGCCTTCGTGTTGAAACAAAAGCGTCAAACAGTCAAAGTCCGTGTGAGCCCCTGCGCGCCAAATATCCCCTTGTTCTGTCACACCTTCCGTTGGGTAGTAATGCAACAGGCGCAAGGTTGATTGGTAATCGTCTTGCTTAGGATCATGGGCTTTGGTGAAAAAATCACGCTCAAAACCAAGCTTGTCCGCAAAACAGGACAACACCTGCATGCCCACTTCCCAACATTGCTGCTCAAAGCGCATGACGTTGGCTTGGAAATTCGGTAGTTCGGCTTCCGTTGGCCATAGACCATCCATGTGGTATTGGGTGATTTGGTAGGATTCTTTTTGATCCGCGGTGCCCGTTGAAGGGCGAATTTGGCTGCGGGTTTCCCAGCCAGCATTCACACCTTTTGGACGTGGGTATTGGCCTTTTACGGCATCAGATAACTTAAAGAAACGATCCGCTTCGTGAAAAACAGCGTCCACTTCCGGTTGTTCAATACCGTGGTTTTTCAACTGAAAAAAGCCAATTTCAGTGGCGGCTTGCCACAGTTCATCGGCGATTTCAGCGCGGCGCTCTTCGAAGTTACTCAGATCAATAATGGGCACTTGGCGGTCGTCGGCTTCAATGCCCGCGCCACCAAAGGTGGTTTCACGTTGCAGTTCTTCCAGAGAATAGGATTGAGTCATAAGAGTCTCCTAAAAATTCTGGAGCAATGACCTGGCCAAGGGCCTGACTGCTTCTACTCCGTTGATTTAAATTGTCTGTGTGAGGTTAGCGAATGCTTACCACACACCTTCTTGCAAGGCCGCCGCTTCGTCCTCAAGACAAGGGCCGACCACTTCCACCTTGCGCTGACCGGCTTCGAATACCGCACGGCAAGGCAAATCTAACGTTGGGTTTTCTGGGTGATTACCAGTGATGATTTTTAATCGAGCTTCGCTCAAGCCATACACCACACGTCCAATCCCCGCCCAATAAGCGGCCCCCGAACACATGGCACAGGGTTCCGCCGACACATACATGGTACAGCTTGCCAAGAACTCTGGACGGTAGGCCTTGCTGGCACGGGTCATTAACTTACGCTCTGCGTGGCCTGTCATATCCAGATCTGGCAAATAGCCATTCACTTGGCTCATCAACTCATTGCCTTCGCCATCAACAAGGATGGCGGCAAAGGGGTGAATGCCCTGTTTTTTGGCGTCGTCCGCCAATTCAAAACTACGGCGTAACAGGGCTTCGTCTTTCGCGTTTAACATGTTCAACAACCTTTTCTTAACGGCTTAATGCTTTTTCTTTGGCAAGCTCCAAGGGAACCACCAAGCTTGAATCCACTGCACTGATTTGAACAGCAGCAAACTGATACCCGCTAAGAAGATCAAACCTGCAAAGGCTTGTGGGATCTTAAAGAAGGAGGTGGAAAACTGGATGAAATAGCCCAAACCTTCTTCTGCTGCCACAAACTCTGCAACCACCGCGCCAATAATGGCCAAGGTGATGGAAACACGTAAACCACTGAAAATATGGGGGATCGCGTAAGGAATACGGATCTGCCAAGTTTCACGGTAGCGAGGAGCACGCAGAGACTGGCTCAGCTCAATCATTTCAGGTGGTGTTTCCAACATACCCGTTGTGGCCGACACTACCAGCGGGAAGAAGGTGATCAAGCAAGTGATCAACACCCGAGACGGATCATCCGTACCCAGCAATACAATGATCAAAGGGGCCACCGCCACAACTGGGGTGGATTGGATCACGATCAGTAATGGATACAGAGTACGATTCAATAACTCAGAGCGAATCATGGCAATGGATAACGGGATCGCGATGGCAATAGACAAAGCAAAGCCCATTAACGCAACCCTCAAGGTCGCCCACAAATGCCCTAACCAACGGTCAAAGGACACATCGAAAAACGCTTTAATGATCGCCGAAGGGGAAGGCAGAATGTAATTAGGCACCTTACCCACCTGACAAATCAGTTCCCACAAAGCGATCAAACCCACAAAGAACATGACTGGCGCATAACGATACGCCTGCTGGCCAATCCAAGATTTAGGCTGGTACGTTTGGCTCATAAATATGCCCTCGAATTAAATCAGTCAGTTCTACAAAGCGTGGTTCGTTGATGGTCTTACTCGTACGTGGTCGTGGTAAATCCACTTCAATTAAATCCAGCACCGTACCGGGACGTTTACTCATGACCAAAATACGGTCCGACAAGAGCACCGCCTCACTAATGGAGTGGGTGATAAACAAAACGGTTTTGGGGTTTTCTTCCCAAATTTTCAGCAAATCAAAACCAATCTGCTCACGGGTCAAAGCGTCCAACGCAGAGAAGGGCTCATCCATTAGCAAGATATCTGGGTTCAACAACAAAGCACGGACAATCCCCACCCGTTGCTGCATACCTCCGGAGAGTTCATCCGGCATCTTGTCTGCAAATTGCGTCAATCCCGCCATCTGCAGCAGCTCTTCTGCACGTTTCTCGTCTTCCTTAGAGTAGCTGCCGTACTTATGCTTCAACGGAAACAGCACATTCTTGCGCACCGTCAGCCAAGGCAATAAGTTTGCCTTTTGAAACACAATGCCCACGTCATCACGGGGCTCAGTCACTTGGCGATTAAACACCGACACTTCCCCATGGGAGGGGATCAATAAGCCTGACACCATGCGCAACAAGGTAGACTTGCCGCAGCCAGAAGGGCCCACCACCGCCACGAACTCGTGACGGTGAATGTCTAAATCAATATCTTGCACAGCCATTGGTGCTTCTGGACGCGGGTCATAGCGATGACCCACTCCCTTCATGCTCACATAGGCTGCTTGTTTACTACTTTCCATTACCATTACTCCGGCATGAAGCTCATGTTGACAGCTGTTTGAGGATCTAGGGCATCCTCGCTCAAACCGTTCGCTTCTGACACGTATGTCCAAGTTTGTTGAATACGCTCTGGGGTGAAGACGCCAAAACCATCGGCTTCTGTGACATCGTTATAAACAAGGTTAGTGATGCTCTCGATCTGAGCTGCCGCAATGTCCGCGTCCACTTCTGGCACCATGGCGTGAATGTCTGCACCGGCTTGAGCTGGATTGGCGTAAGTAAACTCAAGGGACTTAGCAAAAGCCTTCACAAAACGTTTTGCCACGTCAGGACGCTCGCTTAAGAAGCGCTCAGACGCCAACAAAGACGAGCTGTACAAAGACAAGCCCGCGCTCGACCAAGGCATTTCTACAATTTCTTTGCCCGCTTCCGCGGCTTGGGTAGTGAACAAAGCGGTGTTGGTGACCCAGGCGATGATGGCATCTGTGTTACCTGTGATCATCATTGGGCCTAGGGCACCTGGATCGGTTTTCACAAGCTGGATATCATCCTCTGATAAACCGTTTTCCTTTAGCACTAAAGGTAAAAACGCATTTGAAGACGTGAAGGGTGACGTGGCGACTTTTTTACCTTTTAGATCTTCGATCGAGTCAATGCCTGAACTTTTCAAAGCAAAGAAAGCATGGGGAGCTTGGGTGAAATACGGGAACACAGCAACGACCGGGATGCCGTCCTGAGCTTTTGCTGCCATCAAAGCACCAATATCTGAACTGCCCACATCGGACTGACCCGTAGCCATCTTAGTCAAAGCGTCGGTAGAGCCACGACCACTGGCGATGGAGACTTCTAAGTCTTGTTCTGCAAAGAACCCCTGTTGAATACCCACATAAACAGGCGCTTTATCACCACCTGGCAACCAATCTAACTGGAATGTCACCTTATCCGCCGCCATCGCTGCGGAGCTCGCCATCATAGTAGCCAGTAGTGAGACCTTCAGTGCTGCTTTCATATTCAACTCTCCAATGGTAAGTACAGGGTTGTGAGACTATCGTTTCATATATTTACCATTAAGCAACAATCGTTCCAGCTTTACACCAAGCTTAAAAATGAATTTAACCCTATGATTTAAATGGTTTTATTGATCGACAGGAAGGAAGAACGGAAGCAACACAAGAAACACTCGTTCCAACTGGGAGCGAAACACTTGTTTCAGTGCACCAAACTAGAACTGGGGTTCAATCTCGGCCATTTCTGTTTGTCGCAGAGGTTGCTGGGGCGTTGTCGCGATGAATCACGACCTACAGAAGAGCCAGTTCTTGAGGACACTTCTGCCTGGCATCTGGGATGCTGACCTCGTCGCTGATGCAATCAGCTCCTACAATTTTGTATTGGCCAAAAAAAGGGGCCGAAGCCCCAAATCATTATGTCAAACGGTCATAGGTTAGCCTAAGGGCCCACCTAATATGGTTTTCGACAGTCCCTGCATAATGCCAGTACCTGTCTCTTCCCGCAGTTCGTCGTACCATGCCTGAGTGACTTCCGGGTTGAAGCCATGGGTCACGTCACAGCGAACACGGGCCTTGAGTACTAAATCCTTAACACGCTCTACTCGCGCATCGTTGTACTGGGCCAAGGCCATTTCAATGTCTTGTGTCTCGGCAAAGCACTGCCCCAGTACCACAGAATCCTCCATGGCCGCACAACCACCTTGGCCAATGTCTGGCGTAGTGCTGTGTCCCGCATCCCCTAATAAAGCCACCTTACCTTTCACCAATGGGCGGAACGGCTCAACATCGTGGATCTCAATGCGGTTGGTGGTATCTGGGTTAATAGCATCGATTAATGTCTGTACGGGTTGCGCCCAACCATCAAAATAGCCTTTTAGGTCAGCCTTCACCGTGGATCGATCTTGCTCAAGCCCAAGAGGCAGAGGCACATCAAAGAAGAAGTAAAAGCGGTTGTCTGCAATCGGCATTACTGAAACGCGTTTGCCATCGGCCACAAACATAGTCCACTGGTCGGCAGGGGCAATGGCATCATCGACCTCTACCAAGCCATTCCAATTCACATAGCCTGCGTAGCGTCGTTCAACCTTCTCACCCAAGACGTATTCGCGGGCAATCGAGTGAGCGCCATCTGCGGCGATCATAAAGTCAGCGGAAGCGGTGGAGCCATCGGTAAAGGTGGCGGTGACACCTTCTTTGTCTTGGGAGACGGATTCAAGGCGCTTACCAAAGTTGACCTTGTCACGTCCCCACCAATCGATCATCTGTGCTTGAAGATCCGCTCGAGCAACCGGACACGGACGCTCGCCAACCTCTTCCACCAAGGGAGCCAAACTAAATTGGGTCATGGTGGCACCGGACAAACCTTCGTTATAGGCCATCTTGCGCATCGGCCCACCCAAGTCATCCATGATTTTCCCCATCCCTAGATGGTTCATGCATTTGACACCATTGGACCAAATCGAAATCGCTGCACCGACAGGCTTCATCTCTTTGACTGCTTCAAAGATCTCACACTCAATGCCTTTTTGTTTCAACGCGACGGCTGCCGACATGCCGCCAATACCTGCGCCAATGATGATTGCTTTCATGGTTTTCCTCTTCAATGCAAAACAAATCTATTCTTCTGCTAGGGCAAGATTCATACCTAAAACGATTGTTTCCGCATTATTTTTTATGAAACAATAATTTCAAAGGGTTTGCGGCGAAATCTGAAACATCTGATTCAAGGTCAAACCAACCGCGCCATTGCACCACCATGGAGCGAGGCGCACAAAGACAATGCAATAACTAGCTACCGCGGTAAGTGCTGTAGGAATAAGGCGTCACAAGTAATGGCACGTGGTAATGACTGTCTTCATCGGCAATACCGAAGCGCAGCACGACCACATCTAAGAAGCGTGGCTCAGACATGGGAACGTCCTTTGCAGCGAAATAATCGCCAATAGCGAACTCTAGTTCGTATTGTCCTGAAACAAACGATTCACCGCTTAGCAAAGGGGCATCACAGCGACCGTCCTCATTTGAGAGGGTTGTATGTAACTCTGTACGAGTACCATCCCCATTCACTCGTGACAATCGAATGTGCACCCCTGGCGCCGCAAGGCCACAGGTAGTATCTAGAATATGTGTTGTTAAATTTCCCATGCTGATTCCTAACATTTTAAAGTGAACGGGTGGGCGAAGATCTTAAAATTAAGCGCTTTCCCAACGCAAAAGTGAACAGTGCCAAAACAAAAAACATGCCATTCATGATGGCCATTACACAAGGAAACCAACCATGACGACCACCAATGGGTCACTTCTTTCCCTAGATAAAGCCAGCTTTATCAATGCCTTAAAAGACATCTATGAGCACTCCGAATGGGTTGCTGAAGGCGTGTTCGAACAACGTAACGCCCTAGCATCCAGCTCGCTTCCCCTTCACGATGCAGTGCGAGACGCCATGCAGGCCTTGGTGGACCAAGCAGACCATGAGCGCAAACTGGCTTTACTATGTGCCCACCCAGACTTAGCAGGCAAGGCCGCTTTAGCGGGTGAGCTGACTCACGCCAGCACCAGTGAACAGGCGGGTGCCGGGCTAGACCAATGCTCCCCTGATGAACTGGCCACCTTCACCGAACTCAACAACACCTACCGGAGCAAGTTTGGTTTTCCCTTCATCATGGCCGTGAAAGGCGCCACCAAAGAACAAATCTTGGCAGGTTTCAAAGAACGAGTTCCAAACGACCGTGACACAGAGTTTGATCGGGCGCTGAAGGAAGTTCACAAGATTGCAGGCTTTCGTTTAGGGGATTTTCCAGCGGAATTTTGGCAACGCTAACAAAAAACGACTAGCCGCTTGTTTCAGTTGACAAGATCACGAAACAATTGTTTCATAAAAAAATACACAGGAGCATCCATGAAACATTCACTCGTTCAACATCCTTTTTTGCGTTTGCCGACCGCTTATTCAGCCCCCGCAGGTGCTGAGGTTCAGTCGCAGCCTCTGCAAAGTTTTCGTTTAGCGGTGAAAGACTTGTTTCATATGGCAGGCTTGCCCACTACAGCGGGCAACCCAACTTGGCTTGCGACTCATGCAACACCAACACACACCGCTTCCTGTGTTAGCAAACTCATCGCCGATGGTGCCACCTTCGTGGGCAAAACCATTACTGATGAACTGGCTTATAGCCTTAACGGACAAAACATTCATTACGGAACACCGCAAAACCCGGTGACCCCTAACCGCCTCCCAGGTGGGTCGTCATCAGGTTCAGCGGTGGCTGTGTCCCAAGATTTAGCAGACATTGGTCTTGGTACCGACACTGGTGGCTCTATTCGTGTGCCGTCCAGCTATAACGGCTTATACGGTTTACGCCCTACTCATGGGGCCATCCCTGCGGACAATATGGTCGCTTTGGCACCATCGTTCGACACCGTTGGTTTTATGACCCGCACCCTGCCAAGTCTTGAAAAAGTGGCCCAGTCACTGCTACCTAATCAGCAACCAAAGTTATCTAAGGTGTTGATTGCAAACACCTTAATGAACCAAGTAGAGCACAAGGTCGAGCTTGCACAGCAGCTAAACGATTGGCAACAAGCGGGTAAACTGACCTTAGACGGCTCCTTGGAAATTGATCCAATACATTGGCAAACAGGCGCCACCTTCCGCACCCTACAAGGGGCTGAGATTTGGCAAACCCACGGTGCTTGGATCATCCAACATGATCCAGACTTTGCCCCTGACATTGCCAGCCGATTTGAATGGACCAAGACCCTAACGGCCAGTGATGTTGAACAAGCCAAAACCCAGCAAGCCGCCTTTCGCGCGTGGATGGATGAGGCGATCCAAGACAGTATTTTAATCCTGCCAACAACACCGGGGCGCGCTCCGGAGTTAACCATGGCAGACGCTGAGCTGGCCGACTATCGCAACCAGTTACTAGAACTGACCGCCATCGCTGGCTTATGTGGTTACCCACAACTGCACCTTCCTGTTTGCGAGATAGAAGGCGCTCCCTGTGGCGTGTCCCTCATCGGCCCACGGGGCAGTGATTTGTCGTTAATCGCTTTTGCTAAATCGTTAATGGAGTAACCCATGGCTCATATCGCTTTTACCGCGCCCCACCACGAAGCCACTAAAGCTGGACAAGCCATTCTCGAACAAGGTGGCACCGCTATTGAAGCCATGGTTGCGGCTGCGGCCACCATTGCTGTGGTATACCCCCATATGAATGGCCTTGGTGGCGATGGCTTTTGGCTGATTAGCGAGCCGGGTAAAGCCCCTATTGGCATCGATGCATCAGGTAAGGCTGCACAGTTGGCCACTCTCGATTTTTACCAAGGGGAAGATTCTATTCCTGCCCGTGGCGGCAAAGCAGCATTGACCATGGCAGGTGCCGTGGCAGGTTGGCAAAAGGCGTTGGACATCAGTGCTTTTTGGCAAACACCTAAGTCACTTAGCAGTCTATTGAGCAACGCCATTAACCACGCTGAGTCAGGCATCCAGATCACCGAAAGCTTACAAGCGGCAAGCAACAAAGTTCATGCAGATTTAGCGATGTTGCCGGGTTTTTCTCAGTTTTTAGATGATAATCAGACCTTAACTGCAGGCAAAACACTGTCGTTAACCACCCTTGCTGAGACCTTAAAACACCTCGCAGAGGTGGGATTAGACGATTTTTATCAGGGCGCTATTGCCGAGCGGTTAGCTGCCGATTTGGAAGCCGCGGGCTCTCCTATTCGATTAGCCGATTTTCATAATTACCGTGCAGAACAAGTAACGCCATTAAGTGTCACCACCCAAGCCGGCACCCTTTACAATTTACCCGCGCCGACACAAGGCATTGCCTCCTTGATCATCTTGGCTCTATACGACCGTATCCACGCGTTAGGAGACGGCAGTGATGTGGACATGGCCCACTTGCTGATTGAAGCCACGAAACAAGCCTTTATCGCCCGTAATGAATACGTCACGGATACCGCTCGTTTGGCCTTGGATTTACAAGACCTACTAAGTGACGCCTCACTAGACAGCATGGTTGAGAAGATCCAACTCAACACGGCTCAGCCTTGGCCCCATGCGGCAAAACACGGGGATACCATTTGGATGGGAGCCTGTGACGCAGAAGGACGCATGGTGAGCTACATTCAGAGCTTGTACTGGGAATTTGGCAGCGGCATTGTTAGCCCAAGTACCGGCATTGTTTGGAATAACCGAGGTTCATCCTTTAGTTTAGAAGCGGGCCATTTGCAAGAACTTAAGCCCAATTTAAAGCCATTTCATACATTAAACCCGGCCTTTGCCGAACTGTCCGATGGCCGTCGTATCAGCTACGGCACCATGGGAGGGGAAGGCCAGCCACAAACCCAAGCAGCGCTATTTAGTCGCTATGTTTACCATAAGATGCCCCTAGAAAAGGCCATCAGCGAAGGACGCTGGCTGCTAGGTCGCACTTGGGGGGATGTCAGCCATAACCTCAAGGTTGAAGCCGATTTCGCCGAGCTGGCAGGCAACACCTTGATTCAGCGAGGCCACGACATGGTCGTCGTCGATGCCTGCAACGAACTCATGGGGCACGCTGGCGCGGTGGTGCTCAAACCTGATGGCCAAACCGAAGCGGCCACAGACCCTCGCAGCGATGGCGCCGCCATAGCCTGCGACACCCAATCAATCACACAGTAGACGTAAATCGTCAATTAACACCGAATGTTAGGAGTAAGCGTAAGATGTCATTCATAATGGAAAACTATTCCATGATTCTCGCCATGATGGGCACAGGCGTCATTGCTGGTATTCTCGCAGGATTACTGGGCGTAGGAGGCGGCATCGTCATCGTGCCGGTGCTGTTCTTCCTGTATCAAGGCCTTGGCGTCAGTGCAGATACCGCCATGTTAGTGGCCACGGCCACCTCTCTTGCGACCATTATTCCCACCTCTATCAGCTCTATTCGCGCGCACAGCGCTAAAGGCAACGTGGACTTCGCGCTGCTGAAGCAATGGGGCGTGTTTATCTTTTTAGGCGTGTTAATTGGTAGCTATGTGGTAACTCAAGTAGACGGCCAATGGCTTACCCTATTATTTGGTGTGATCGCCACCCTGTCCGCCATCAATATGTTGCTGGGTAAAAAAGACGCCTTGTTTCAATCTTTGCCAGGCAAAGGGGGCCAAAGCATCATTGCAACTTGCATTGGCTTCTTCAGCTCTATGGTCGGCATCGGTGGCGGTACCCTCACCGTCCCAACACTGACGTTCTGTAACTACCCTGCTCACCGTGCAGTCGGTACTGCAGCAGCAGTGGGTTTGATCATTTCTTTGCCTGCCGCGGTCACCATGTTGATCGTTGGCCAAACCCCAATTGATTCGCCTTTTGGCACAGTGGGTCTAGTTAACCTAGTGGGTGCAGCCTGCATTATTCCGTTAACTGTCTTGTTTGCCCCTGTGGGTGCTGGTCTTGCACACCGCTTGAATGCGGCCATGTTGAAAAAAGTCTTCGCCATCGTACTCATCTTCACAGGTGTACGTATGTTGTACCAAGTTTTAGCCTAGGAGCCCCTGATGCAGCCATTGTCTTTACCCCCAAGATTGCTAATGGGTCCCGGCCCAATTAACTGCTACCCACGCGTATTGCAGGCCATGTCCACTCAGTTGGTGGGTCAATATGACCCAGCCATGACGGGTTACATGAACGAAACCATGGCGCTTTACCGTCAGGTATTCAAAACTCAAAACCAACAGACCTTCTTGATCGATGGCACTTCCCGTGCAGGCATCGAAGCTGCCTTGGTATCGGTTTTAGAGCCAGGAGATAAGGTACTGGTGCCTGTCTTCGGTCGCTTCGGCCATCTACTGACCGAGATCGCAGAGCGTGCCGATGCGGAAGTACACACCATTGAAGTGCCTTGGGGCGAAGTGTTTGATCCGCAACAGATCGAAGACGCGATTAAGCGTGTCCAGCCAAAAGTGCTGGCCATTGTGCAAGGGGATACGTCAACCACCATGTTGCAGCCTCTGGAAGAACTAGGCGCCATTTGCCGCGCCCACGATGTGTTGTTTTACACGGATGCCACAGCGTCCATCGGTGGCAACCCATTTGAAACCGATGCGTGGCAAGTGGATGCTGTGACCGTTGGTCTACAAAAATGTCTGGGTGGCCCATCTGGCAGCGCCCCTATCTCCATGAGTGATCGTTTTGTTGAGGCGGTACGCAAACGCCAACACGTGGAAGCCGGGATTCGTGACAGCCATCACCAAGACGCAAAAGGCCAGCGTATCCGCTCAAACTACTTTGACTTGGCTATGATCATGGATTACTGGGGCGACGAACGTCTTAACCACCATACTGAAGCGGCTACCATGCTATTTGGCTCTCGGGAATGTGCCGTGGGCCTGCTAACGGAAGGTCAAGACGCAGTATTACAACGCCACGTGAATGCTGGCACAGCCATGCTTAAAGGCATTCAAGCCATGGGATTGAAGCCATTTGGTGACCTAAAACACAAGATGACTAACGTGGTGGGGGTTTACATCCCTGACATGGTGGATGGCGAGCAAATTCGTCATGACCTGCTAAACATCTTTAACATCGAAATCGGCACCAGCTTCGGCCCATTAAAAGGCAAAATCTGGCGCATCGGCACCATGGGCTACAATGCTCGCCAAGATGCCGTATTGCATACCCTGCAATCTCTAGAAACCGTGTTACGCCGCGCTGGCTTCTCACTCCCCGCTGGCGCAGGGGTAGACGCTGCGTTGGCTGTATATGCTGACGCCGCGGCCAATGGCAAGGGCAGTCTATGAAGGATTTCCAGCAACTTGCTCAGCAGGTGATGGATCGCTTGGAGACCCTAGGCAAAATTAGCCAATCCAGCGAACACCTTGACCGTCGCTACCTGACACCAGAACACCAGCAGGCCAATGCCTTAGTGGGAGACTGGATGAAAGAGGCGGGCATGAGCACTTGGCAAGACCAGGCAGGCAACCTCTGGGGACGCTGGGAAGCCAGCACCCCCGACGCCCCGCGCTTTATCATGGGCAGTCATTTAGACACCGTCCCTAACGGTGGCAAATACGACGGCATGTTAGGTGTGGTGGCTCCGGTGACCTTGATTGCGGCCCTGCAAGCCGCCAAGGTTCGTTTGCCATTTCACTTGGATGTGGTGGGTTTTGGTGACGAAGAAGGCACTCGCTTTCGCTCGACCCTGTTAGGCAGCCGCGCCCTCACAGGCCAATGGCCAAGCAGCTGGGCTGACCTAGAAGACGAAAATGGCATCAGCCTTGCCCAAGCCCTACAAGACTTTGGACTGTCCTTTGACGCCATCCCCGAAGCCGCTATCCCTACGGATAATCTGGCGGGCTACCTAGAGCTTCATATTGAGCAAGGTCCGGTACTGGAAGACTTAGATCTACCAGTAGGCGTGGTCAGCGCCATAGCTGGGGCCAAGCGTTTTGAATTTTCCGTCACTGGTATGGCAGGACACGCGGGCACTGTGCCTATGCCACTGCGTTTAGACGCACTTGCTGCCACCAGTGAAATGATCTTGGCGGTAGAGTCCTGTGCGATCAAACACGGGGTGGTTGCCACCGTTGGTCAAATCAATAACCGTCCAAATGGGGTCAATGTGATCTCTGGGGCCACCACTTTTTCGTTAGACATTCGCAGCGAATTTGATGACCGTCGAGACGTGGCATTGACCGATATTTTGGCTCAATTTGCTGACATTGCCGAGCGTCGTAAGGTGACGTTAAAACGCGAACCTACCCATGCTGCCAATGCCGTCCATTGCGACCAAGGGATGCAAGCCAGCTTACGCCAAGCCATTGAAGCCCAAGGCATCACGTCTCATACGCTGTTTTCTGGAGCGGGACATGACGCCATGGCCATCGCGGACATTTGCCCCGTAGCCATGCTGTTTATGCGCTGTGACAAAGGTATTAGCCATCATCCAGCGGAAGCGATTGAGACCTCAGACGTGGCCGTCACCTTAGCTGTGCTAAGCCACACGTTACAGAACTTGAAGTAGCGAATTTAAAACCAGCTGAAAAGGGGTCAGATCCCTTTAAAGAGAGCAGTGCGAAGGCGATACCATAAGACGCTTAAGGGATCTGCCCCCTTAAATAACTTACAGGAATTTACCATGCAATTTACACGCATTTATAACGACGATCAGGGCAAAAGCCACTTTGGCGAGGTGACTATTCCCGTACGTGATGGTGGCCCCATTGGCATGCTGTCTGAACGCTTCGCCGCAGGGGATATGATTTTCCGAGAAACCCCTGGGGACTACGATTTTAAATGGCACCCCGCGCCACAGCGGCAAGTATTGTTCATTTTAAAAGGCCACTGTGAATTCACCGTTTCCTCTGGTGAGACCCGTCAGTTCGCGGGCGGTGACGTGCTGTTGCTAGAAGATACGGAAGGAGAAGGCCACTGCTCCAAGGCGCTGAATAACGAAATCCGCCATTCGATCTTTGTTACTTTGCCAGAAGGCACTGTGCTGTAAGCGCCATTGTTTCGACTTGTCCCTGCTCACCCTGAAGCTGGCGGGGATAAGGTCATGTTAACCAACAATTTTTAGCTCTAATCCGAGCGCTTTTAACACTTTCAAAATCGTGTCGAATTGGGGTCGCGAACCTGAGCGCAATGCCTTATATAAGCTTTCTCGTCCAAGACCGCTTTCCTTCGCAATCTGGGTCATACCTCTCGCTTTGGCAATATGACCAATTGCCGCAATTAATTCTTCGGTATCGCCTTCGTCTAACACCATCGATAAGTATGCTGCGATATCCGCGTCATCACGCAGTTGCTCAGCCATATCAAAGTTTTTCAATACTGGACTGCTCATAATCGCACCTCCTTTAAATTGTTCGCAATTTGCTTAGCTCTTGTTATATCTCGACTCTGGGAAGACTTATCACCACCTGCAAGCATGATGATCAAGGTGTCGCCTTGCTGAACGTAATACATACGTCAACCTGGACCAAAATGCTCTCGCATCTCAAATACGCCTGCACCGACAGTCTTCACATCTCCCAACGCTCCACGAGACGCTTTCTCCAAACGTCGAGCAAGTCGTAATCGGGCCACATTGTCTTTTAAGCCACTGAGCCAAACATCAAATTCTTCCGTGAGTTTAATGCTATACATGGTCAACATCCGTATCCAAGTGAATACAGGCTAGCTGATAAAATAGTCTTTTACAACTTAACATGAACTAGAAGCTATTCATTTGCGCAAGAGATCACCACTCTAAGCATAAGAATGTCTGTGTGGTACACTCTAGGTGACTTGGAAGTGTCCACTGAACCAGTAGTGATTCAGTTGCTTCGATCATAGAGCTTGGTACAAGGAAGCTTAAGCATGTCCAATTTAACCGACTCAAAATCATCTCTCTTTGCCAACACCCCAAAGCCTCCTTATTACGCAGTCATTTTCACGTCCCTGCGCACCCAAGGGGATGATGGTTACGGAGAAATGGCTGTTAAGATGGTTGAGCTCGCCGCACAGCAGTCAGGCTTTTTAGGCGTCGAATCCGCCCGCGAAGAAGTAGGCATTACGGTATCCTATTGGTCGGATCTCGAATCCATTAAGCAATGGAAAGCCAATACGGAACACCTAAAGGCCCAACGCACTGGCCGCGAACGTTGGTATGACAGCTATCAGGTACGCATTGCAAAAGTAGAACGCGACTACGGGTTCTAGCCCAAATTATCTAAAAGGAGTCCACCATGTTAGAGCTTCGCCCAAATTGCGAATGTTGTGATAAAGATCTTCCACCAGACTCTAACGAGGCATTTATTTGTACCTTTGAGTGTACTTTTTGCGCCACTTGCAAAAGCGATGTACTTAAAGATATCTGCCCAAATTGTGGTGGCAACTTGGTTCCTCGCCCGATTCGTCCTGCAGATAAGCTAGTGAACAATCCCGCTTCCACCCAGAGAGTCGTGAAAGCAGGCGGTTGTGCAAAACATCATTAACCCATAGAGGTGACTCCATGACGCTTTTGATCCGTGCTGCCGAGCCAAGTGATACGATAGGCATCCATAGGGTGTCTCAGTATTTGGGCTATGGTGATCAATCCCTTGCGGACACCCAACAGGCTTTAGAGGAGCTGCTAGATTCCCCCAATGATATGGTGTTTGTTGCCCTAAAAGACGGTGAGTTAGTGGGTTGGATTCACGCTTTTTGGGCGCAACGGTTGGCCTCAGCGTCGTTTTATGAAATTGGCGGTTTAGTGGTGGCTCCCAACGTTCGCCGCCAAGGGATTGCCAATGCGTTGGTGCAGGAAGTTCTTACCCAAGTGGATGGTACAGTCAGAGTTCGCTGTAATGAACTTAGGACAGACGCACACCAGTTTTACCAGGCGCTGGGATTCATCACCAATAAGAGCCAGCGTATCTTTGAGAAATCCTGCTAGCCCATTAAAAATGACGCAGCGAAACAATAAGAAGAGGGATTTTAAGTGTCTATTCAAACCTTATTGGGTATTGAACTACCCATCATTCAAGCACCCATGGCAGGGGTTCAAGACCATAAACTGGCCGTAGCGGTTTCCAACGCTGGCGGTTTAGGATCGCTGCCCTGCGCTATGTTAAACGCCGAAAGCTTAGCGGCCGAGTTAACCGCCTTGACCAGCAAGACTGACAAGCCTTACAACGTAAATTTCTTCTGCCATACGCCTCCTACGCCTGATCCGGAGATTGAAGCTCGCTGGCGTACTACCTTAGCCCCTTACTACCAAGAGCTTGGTGTTGACCCAAATGACGCACCAACCGGAGCAAGTCGAGCACCTTTCAGCGACGCTATGGCGGATGTTTTAGAGCCATTTAAACCGCCCATTGTCAGCTTTCACTTTGGCTTACCCTCCCCAGCGCTGATGCAACGCATCCGTAGCTGGGGCAGTAAAATTCTTTCCAGTGCCACCACGGTTGAAGAGGCCCTTTGGCTCGAAGAGCGAGGCGTAGATGCCATTATTGCTCAGGGCATCGAAGCGGGCGGCCATCGTGGATTCTTCCTGTCAAAAGACCTCACCACACAAGTAGGCACATTTGCCTTAGTGCCACAGATCGCCAGAGCCGTTTCTGTTCCAGTGATCGCGGCCGGTGGGATTGCCGATGCTCAGGGTGTCGCCGCAGCACTGGCCTTGGGAGCCTCCGGTGCTCAAATCGGCACAGGGTATTTACTGTGTGACGAAGCCAACACAACAGACATTCACCGGGCCGCTTTACAATCAGAGCAGGCAAAATATACGGCATTAACCAATATCTTCAGTGGTGGTGCGGCACGGGGAATTATTAATAGAGTCATGGACGAGCTTGGGCCAATCAGCCAAGACGCGCCCCCCTTTCCATTGTCCACCCCTGCGCTTGCCCCACTTCGTAAGCAAGCTGAGAGCCTAGGCTCAGGTGACTTTTCGCCATTGTGGGCCGGACAGAATGTCAGTGGTTGCCGCCCTGTTTCTGCCGCAGAGCTCACACGTTCACTCTTCCCGGGCTAAGGTCGCTGCAGACGATACCAGTGATGCTGACCTTTGCGATTATGGAAGCGGAGCCGAGCTTTTTGCGTTATTGATTGTCACCCGCGGCGTCTAGGTGAGGAGTTAAGCGATCTAGAGCCTGCTCAAGCACCTGAAATGGCCGTTGTCTGTGTGGCAGGTGCAAAGCGCTTTGGCTAATTAACCAAAAAAGGGCCGCAAACTGCGGCCCTTTTTTATTCATAGGTGCGTTCCTAGACTAGCCCGGCGACATGCCTCGGATGCGCTCCGAACGACGGCGAAGTATTTCGACCAAAGCCAGTAGCAAGATAGACAAGAGCACCATGATGGATGCCACCGCCAAAATAGTCGGACTGATTTGCTCACGCAGTCCTGTAAACATCTGCCATGGTAAGGTCTTTTGACTCGCGGAGCCGACAAACAGCACCACAACCACCTCATCAAATGAGGTAATGAAGGCAAATAAGCCCCCGGAAATGATCCCCGGCAATATCAATGGCATTTGAATACGGAAAAAGGTGGTAACAGGGTTCGCCCCCAAATTAGCCGCAGCCCGTGTTAAAGAGCGATCAAATCCCACCAAGGTGGCTGTGACGGTAATGATCACAAACGGAATACCCAACACCGCATGGGCAAGCACAACCCCCCAATAGGTACCTTGTAATCCGATACGGCTATAAAAGAAGTACATACCCGCAGCAGAGATAACCAATGGCACAATCATCGGCGAAATCAGAATCGCCATGATGGCTCGCTTAAACGGCACATGGGATTGGCTTAAGCCAATGGCCGCCAAAGTACCAAGCCCTACAGACAGCAAGGTTGCCACCGGTGCAATGCGTACCGAGTTATACAGCGCTCCAGTCCAGTCGGAGTTAGTAAAGAAGTCCTCATAGTGCTTCAAAGAATACCCCGCCGGGTCCAAAGCAATCATTTCCTTAGTGAAAGTAAAGAAGTCCTCGGCGTTAAACGACAGCGGAATAATCACCACAATCGGCGCAATCAAAAAGAAGAATACCAGCCCACAAATCACTCGAAAGGCATAGAACCAAAACTTTTGTAGCGGCGTGGCGTAGTTCGGTAAATGGATCATAAGCTACCCCAGTTTCATGTTATCAATGCCGACAAATCTGTCGTATAGCCAATAGAGAATCAGCACCACCGCGAGCAAGATTGCCCCCAAGGCGGATGCCAAGCCCCAGTTCAAGGAGCTGGAGATGTGGTAAGCGATTCGGTTCGAAATGAACACGCCTTGAGTACCACCTACGATTTCTGGCGTGATGTAGTAACCAATAGACATGATAAACACCAAGATCGAACCCGCACCGATACCCGGAATAGACTGAGGGAAATACACCCGTCTAAAGGCAGTCCAGTCATTGGCTCCCAGAGATTTTGCCGCACGCACATAGCTCGGCGGTATGGTTTGCATCACGGAGTACAAGGGTAAAATCATGAAAGGCAGCAAGATATGGGTCATGGCAATGATGGTACCCAGCTGGTTATTGATCATGATTAACCGCCCTGCTTCATCAATTAGACCACTCCACACTAGGATGTCGTTGATAACCCCCTGTTGCTGCAACAGCACCTTCCAAGCGGAAGTACGTACCAGCAAGGATGTCCAAAACGGCAACAACACAAGTATTAACAATAAGTTAGCAGATCTACGGGAGATGTTTGCCAATAGGAATGCCACCGGGTAGCCCAAGAGGATGGTACAACCCATGATAAACAAGGACATGTAAATAGTGCGTGCAAACAAGGTACCGTAGATACGTTCGTTCTCCGGCTTAAGCTCCGCACCGTCTGTGGTTTGTTCCATGTCCACGGCATTTAAGAAGTAACCCGAAGTGTACTCCCCAGAATAAAGTTTGATCGTCGCCCAATACTGAGGGTCAGCCCAATCCTCATCCGCATCGATGAACTGCTCTTTGAGGCTCACGCTTTCAAAGCTGCCCACGGCATTCATCCCATTGCGAATGTCTGCATTACGCACGGAGGCACCGCGCTCAGACAGTTTCATCAGATCGCGATACAAGGAGGTGTAAACGAAATCTTCTGGGGTTTCCTGATTAGGGTCGTCTTCTTCGCTGATGATAAATTCACGCCAGCCTGCATAGCTGGAAGCGGTTTCTGGCAGCAATTGCTGCACCCGCTCATTGTCCATAAAGCTCGCCCAGAACGTGGGAGATGCCCATTGTGGGTTCAAGGCTTCAAATTGGTCGGTATAGACATCCGTATCGAAGCGCTGGACACGGCGGCCCGTCTTACGAAAAAGGGATGAAATGCCCGTTTGTTGGTAGTTTAGGCGGGAGCCTAAACGAGTGTGAGTTTTATACTCTGATGCCAAATATAAGTCGGTGTAAAAGGCTGCAAAAACATCTTCGCCGGGGGCTTCGCCACTGTCCTCAGACCAGTTTTCGAGCTGCACAACCGTGCGCGGCAAGGTGTTTGAGACGATGTCATTTTCCACGGACCTAAACAGCATGTCGTAGATCGGGAAAATAAAGGTAATCAGTACAAAGATCAGCAGCGGAGCAATGAGCATCAAGGCTCTTAATTTCTGCATCCGCAATGCGCGATTAAGGCTGCTCTTTAACGGGGTGCCATCTGCTGCGAGCAGTGGCTGATTTGAAACTTTTTCACTCATAGGCCATCAGTCGTATCAGGGTGAGACTCACTCTCCTCATTAGGAGAGTGAGTGAGGATTCGCCTTAGTGCGAACGATTAGCGTGCCAACCAAGCTTGGAACTTCGCATCGATGTCATCACGATAGTCCGCCCAAAACTCATAGTTGTACAAGAAGGTGTTGGTGGCGTTTTTAGGATCTGTAGGCATGTGTGGTGCCATGTCGATACCTAGCTCCGCATGCTTACCCACCAATGGCGCAGAGGATTCACGCGCAGGACCGTAGGAAATGTATTTCGCTTGATCCGCTAGACGCTGAGAATCCGTCGCAAAGTAAACGTAGTCCAATGCAGCTTCTAGGCGATCTTCTGGAAGACCGGCTGGGATAATCCAACCATCAAGGTCAAATACCTGTGCGTCCCATAGCATGGCCACTGGCTGCTCTTTCTCTACGATCAAAGAGAACAGACGACCGTTGTAAGTAGAACCCATAACCACTTCACCGTCGGCCAGTAACTGTGGCGTATCCGCACCAGCAGACCACCAGATCACATCGTCTTTGATGGTGTCTAGTTTCGCTAGGGCACGCTCTTGACCTTCTGGGGTTTCAAGTACGTCATAGACCTCATCTTTGGCAACGCCATCACACATTAACGCCCACTCCATGTTGTTGATTGGACGTTTTTCGAGAGCACGTTTACCTGGGTATTTCACTGTGTCGAACACATCACACACACTGGTTGGAGGTGTATCGCCTACCATGTCTGTACGGTAACCAAAGGTCGTAGAATATACGATTTGAGGAATGAAACATTCAGAGACAATCAAGTCGCCAAAGTCGTCTTCAGGGGAGGAACCATCAACCCCTGGCGCTAGCATTTCGTCATGGTCGATTTCCATGGCCAAGCCTTCATCACACAGACGCATGGCGTCGGATGCGACCACGTCAACTACGTCCCAAGTAACATTACCCGCTTCGTTCATGGCACGTAATTTGGCCACCGCTTCGTTGGAGCTTTCGTCGTTGATGATGTTCACGTCTGGGTTCATTGCCATGTAAGGCTCGCTGTAGGCCTTCAGCTGTGAATTGGAATATGCGCCACCCCATGACACGACCGTCAAATCCTTGGCCGCTACGGTTAATGATACTGAGGCACTAACGCCCGTTAGGAGCAGTTTCGTTGCTATCTTCATTACTTATCTCTCCGTAGTTCACCCCGAGTTCAGTGCAGTGTTTCCTCGACGGGGACGACGGAAACACCTCATTCAAATTGTGTGTGGCTGACTAGCCAGCCGTATCCATATCCAGTGCTCGACAATCTTCCGGTGCCCAGCCAATTTGAGCCGTTTGACCCACTTGTAGAGGGCTGTTGCCCGGAGCATTAGGCACCTTCACGATAAACTCATCATCGCCGTGGACAGACATGCGACAACGCACATGGTCGCCGAGATAGATTTGTTCCAGTACCGTGGCTGTCACAGTGTTTGATTGCGCTTTGTCACCGATTAGGACACGTTCTGGACGAATAGAAAGGGTGGTTTCACCGCCAACTTCTGGGCAGTTCACCGCCAGAGCTTGGCATACCTCGCCGGACGCAAGACGCACGCTAGCGTAATCACCGTCAGTCGCTTCAACCTTACCCACTAGGCGGTTGTTTTCACCGATAAACTGAGCCACAAAGGCATTGTCGGGTTTATCGTAAAGCTCTTCAGGTGGTGCTAACTGCTTAATCACGCCGTCGTTAAACACCGCCACACGGTCCGACATAGTCAGAGCTTCCGATTGGTCGTGGGTAACGTACACAACGGAGATGCCTAAGCGTTCGTGCAAGCGTTTGATCTCCAGCTGCATGTGTTCACGAAGCTGCTTATCCAAGGCGCCAAGGGGTTCGTCCATTAACACCAGCTCTGGCTCAAACACCAAGGCACGGGCCAAGGCGATACGCTGCTGCTGGCCACCGGATAACTGCACTGGGCGACGATTAGCAAACTTACTCATCTGCACCATGTCCAGCGCGCGGCGAACTTTCTCTTGTTGTTCGGATTTACCGATGTTGCGAACCTGTAGGGGAAACGCCAAGTTTTCTGCCACGGTCATGTGTGGGAACAAAGCGTAGTTTTGAAACACCATTCCGATACCACGCTTATGGGGCGGAATGTTGTTGATCGGACGGCCATCGAGCAAGATGTCCCCATGGGTAGCAGTTTCGAATCCTGCCAACATCATTAGACAGGTAGTTTTACCAGAGCCCGAGGGGCCCAACATGGTGACAAATTCGCCTTTGGCAATCGAAAGATTTAAGTTTTTAACAACAAGCGTTACGCCGTCATAGCTTTTCTGAACTTGGTCAAAAACAACAAAACCTGAGTCATTATTGGAATCCAAAACTTTCCCTCTTCTCGCCAAAATTGTAAGCAATATTAATTAGAGTTCTAATTTCCATATTAAGATCGATCATTTAAATGAAAGTTTCAAGTAATGATTTAACAAGATCTTTACTGCATGAACCATGCCTAATAGATTATTTTATATACAAAAAATCGCTCTGAGGCGCGCCACAACTGATTTGAAGTCTATCCATATAACTCTTAAAACAGCTTTAAAACTCGTCAAATATTTAACCGAATGTGCAATTTTGGTTAGCAACAAAATCCCATGCACCTACCTGATGCAATGCAACTAAAACCATCGACCAAACAAAATTATCAAGCAAAAAATAGAGAAAAAGCCAACTCACCATGCACAAATAACAAATATCGCTCACACAACAAGCACGAAACATAATATCGCTGTCATACTCTCTCACTAATGTGGTGTTCAGACGCTTTATTAATCCAGAGGACGCCCTATGTTGTTTAAAACGCTTATCACCAGTGCCACCTATGTGGCCTGCGTAACCGCCTTACCAAGTTATGCCTTAGACCTGAAGCAAGGCGACATTGTGGAAGTGACACTTAATCAACTTCACCCTACTCAACCTTCAGTTGGTTACGATCAGATCATGTATAAACTGGGCCGCTATCAATTTGATCGGGAGAAAATGTATGACGAGATCTGTGAAGCCAATGGGCAAAAAGGCGTTTCATCCATTCAAAACAACGCACACCCTAATATCGCCAACACATTTCAATGTGATGACCCAGTCGGCACCCATAAGAAAGACATGAAAACCATCGTCATAGCACCCGATGGGGACTATTACTTAACCGATGGCCACCATACGTTTAATGCTTTCTATCAAATGTCCGATGGCGGCGCGGATTTTCGTATAAACGTGGTTATAGACAAGGACTACCGAAACCTTAACTCCATGGAAACCTTCTGGAAAATGATAAAAAAAGACGGCAACGTCTGGCTTTTAGATGAAACAGGTAATTCCATCAGTGGGCAAAACTTACCTCAATCTTTAGGTATTACCCAGTTCACCAATGATCCGTACCGCTCACTGATGTATTTTTCCCGTGACGTTGGCTGGGACAAGCCGAAAGACCCCATCCCTTTCCTAGAATTTTACTGGGCAAAAGAACTACGAAATCAGATTGATATCAGCGCATTCGATTTGAACTCTATGACTGGCTACGAAGAGGCCATTCGCGCTAACAGTAACGCCATTTTAGGGATAAAAAGCTCAAACATAGGTGATTCACAGCGTTCGGCAAAAGCCATGGGGCAATTTAGCGGATTCAATCAAAAGGGCTTAGACAAGCTCCTTAAAAAAAATGGCAAGGTAGATTACATGCTGCGCTATAAAACCAGCGCTTCCGGCCAAGGTTTAAGCTATGACCTGACAGTGAAAACTGCTCCCACACTGAAGATGATCGACACTACTACCCTTGCCGTCAACAGAAGCTTCAATCATCACCCTGCGATCACTAAAGAGGGCAAATAACTTGGCGAATGCTGATCACTGGGTTAGTGTCACGACTCTTTCGCTTCACCTAGGTACTGCATTGACATGTCTTCTTCTCTTGCTCTATCACAACAAATCCAGTTTCTAAAAGAGATCGATCAACTCAAGTCCGTGGTCCGTAAATCCCCCTTGATCGACCAATCCCGCAAGGAAAACTCCGCCGAGCATTCTTGGCATTTGGCCATGTATGCCTTGATCCTAAAAGACACAGCAGACGAGCCAATCAATGTGGAGCGCGTCATTAAAATGCTGCTGATTCATGACATCGTTGAGATTGATGCAGGGGACCACCCAATCCACGAAACCAGTGACAATTCCGTGCAAGAAGCCACCGAACAGGCGGCTGCGGATCGAATCTTTGGTTTGCTCCCGACCGAGCAAGGGATAGAACTTAAGTCCCTTTGGTATGAGTTTGAAGCCGCTGAAAGTGCCGACGCACGTTTTGCTAAATCCTTAGATCGCTTACAACCCTTGGTACACAATATCGAAACCCAAGGGGGTACATGGGTGGAAGGAAAGGTGAGCAAGGAGCAGGTGACATCCCGCTACGGTAGTGTGATTAGTAAAGGTTCAAAAGCGCTATGGCAAGTAGCCTCCAAATGGGTTGAAAGCCACTTTTCCAATAGATAAGAAGGTGTGAGACATCACACCTTCTTTGGCCCCCATACAAGTTGAAAAGCTGACAAATAAATGTAACCCGCGATCACAACTAAGCCTAAGGCAATCAAGGCAATAACGACATACATCAACTCAAGGGAGCCCGTAGTACTTTGCACCGCCCCTGCCATCAAGTTGCCCAAGGCACCACCCAGACCAAAAGTAACCATTCCGATACCATTGATCTGCATGGTCGCCTTGGAGCTGTAAGTTTTACTCAGCCAACCAGCAATGATGCCCCAAATAGGGAAGTACATGAGTCCGTAACCAAAGCCTGCCAGCATCACAAAGCGCCCAGGATTGTAGAGGAAAGCGAATACACTTAAGGCAAACGCCACAAAAATCAGCATCAAAGCAATACCATGACCGTATCTATCCGATAACTTGCCAGCAGCAAAGCCAGCGACCATACCCGTCACGCCAATCACACCCCAAGCATAACCTCCCAGTGCCGTCGGTAAAGACAGCTCAGCTAAGTAGGTATTTAACCAAGTAGAGAAGGTCATGGCCGCCATGCCCACCAAAAACAACATCAAGCAGGACAAGAACGCAGTCCGCTCACGGAGAACTGTTTTAAATAACTGCCCAGTTCCCATGGCAAAAGTAACATCCACGTCTTGGGTGTCATTTTCTATTCGTAATCGTTTAATCAGCCGATAAGTAGCAACCCAAACGAAAGCCCCCACCAATGCAGCCACCATCCAGCCACTGCGCCAGCCTAACACTGGTACTACAAGCAGAATCACCAGACCATTAATGCCATAGCCCCATGCCGAACCACTGGAGACGATGGATAAATTGGTTGCAGTGCGGTCCGCTCTGCCATGGCGCGTAACCAACTCCACAATACCTCCCCAACTGATAGCCGCACTGGCAGCCATCACCGCTAAAACCCCAAGCATGATCAAAGGGTCGCTCAACCATGCCATGACCCCTAGCAAGACAGTCGTAATGGCCCCTGTCGTCAACATGAGACGACCTGATTCCACCCGCGGCCCGATGACACCCAATAACATCGCCCCTGCTAAATAAGAGATCTGCGTTAAAGCGCCAGCGATGGCTAAATACCAGCTCTCAATCTGAATATTGGCCTGCATTAACGGCATCAAGGCCGCAAACAAAAACAAACCAAAGCCGTGGCTAATTACCTGATTAAATCCAAATGTGATGGCCATGCCCATAAAACACCTCTCGGCACTCAAAGCAGTATTAGGGGCCTCTCGAAAGAGGGAATCTGCGCATCATAAAGTCTTGCGTAAATTCAGAAAATCGATAAATATTCAAAACTACGTTCAACTTTATTGAAGACTGACCGATGCACGATTTGCCGATCTCATTACTGCGTACTTTTATGGTGGTCGCCGACACCCTGAACCTCACCGAGGCTGGGCGTCAGCTTCACAAAGCCCCCTCCACGGTAAGCATGCAGCTGAACCGTTTAGAGGATTTGGTCGCTAATCCATTAATGGAACGGGGACAATATGGCGTACGTTTAACGGCCGCAGGCAACCAACTCAAAGGCCACGCCCAACAGTTGCTGAATCTCCATGACCAAATCGTGGGGACCTTTCAGAACATGGACATCAACGGCGTAGTGCGTATTGGTACCCACGACCAATACGCCAGCGGCATCCTTGCCCCCATCTTGCAGGAATTCATCTTGAGCTACCCAGAAGCGGAGCTAGAGGCCTTTTGCGACTATCGCCCAGATCAACTTATAGATCGCCTCGATCGAGGAAAGCTCGACTTGGCCTTGGTGGAAATGACCGCAGACTCCCAAGGTGGCACCCGTCTTCGACGAGACCAACTTATTTGGGTCAGCGCCAAAGATCATTTCGTACACACCCAAGAAGTCTTACCTTTGATTGTCTTTGAGGAGGGTTGTTTACAACGTAAATTGGCGTGTGCGGCATTAGAAGCAAAAGGCATCCCCTATCGAATCGCCTTTACCAGCCAATCTCGCACGGGTGTGCTGGCGGCCGTTAGAGCCGGTATTGGGGTCGCCATACTGCCAGATAATACCCTCGATCAGGGGGAAGATTTGGTGGTCCATTGGGACTTGCCCAAGCTTCCAGAAATGGAAGTGACCCTGTTCAGTGCCAGCAAAACCAACGAGGCAACCAAACGTTTGGAAGGCATTATTCTAGACAGTCCGATTTTCCAATCCGGCGTTTAACTTAGTGACTCGACAAGTCAGGTCAAATGATGTGCTCGGGAAGTGGATATCAACCACTGCTGAGAAGACCGACCTTGCCCCCATTTAGAATAAGGACAAACTCAGCACGGATTACCCAAATCAGTTCCTCTTTTGCTAGAGAATCAGGCAAGCCTTCTGGACAATCTCGATAATCTTCCCTCCCGCCCAATGCTGTAATAAAGCCTCAGCTTTTTAATCTTAACTGATCACGTTATGGGTAATTGGAGGTTTTTATGTCTAAAGAAGTACGCATTAGCACTGCCGCGTTGCTAGCCGTTGCAGGCCTGTCTGGCGAAGCAATAGCAACGGAAAAGCAGCAAGTTCTATATGGATCTAGTAGCCAACCATCCTTTGTTGGTCCAGATGATAAGTTTACTGGGGACGTTAGTGTGCAAATGGCCTTTCCGGGTCAAGATGATGTTCCTTACTCTGGCGCATACGTGACCTTTGAACCCGGCGCTCGCACTGCTTGGCACGATCACCCTGCTGGTCAACACATGATTGTGACCAAAGGCACAGCCATTACCGCAACACGTGATGGACAAGTCATTGAGTTCCACGAAGGGGAAGCCGTTTGGTGTCCTGAAGACGTTGATCACTGGCATGGGGCTACGCCAAACTCCAGCATGACACACTTCGTCGTCACGGCAAGCAAAGGCGATGAGAACGTTCGCTGGAAAGAAAAAGTAACGGACGAGCAATATCACGCAGCGCTTGCCGCCACACAACATCATCATAGCCATGCCCATTACGATGCGATTTCAGAGCGTTATCAACACCTTACGCTTGTGGCAGCTTTTGCAGCTTCTGACGACTTAGGCTCTCTAAAAGTCGCCATTAACCAAGCCTTAGATCACGGAACAACGATCAACGAACTGAAAGAGGCGCTTGTACACTTGTATCCATATGGTGGTTTTCCAAAATCGCTTAATGCACTAGGTACACTGATGAGCGTTGTAGACACTCGTAAAGCCGAAGGCAAAACGGATGCAGTAGGTGATGAGCCTAACGAACTGCCTGAAGACTCGTTAACACTCGGCACAGAGGTGCAAACGGAATTGGTAGGACAGCCCGTTGCAGGGCCGTTATTTGACTTTGCTCCGGTGGCAAACACCTTCTTGCAGAAACACCTTTTTGGTGACGTTTTCGCACGCGGCATTTTAAACAACCAAGATCGCGAAATGCTTACCGTTGCCATTTTAGCCTCTATGTCTGGCACAGACCCTCAGCTACGCAGCCATATCAACATGGCGATGAATACAGGTATTACCCAGCAAGAGCTGTCCGTCTTAGCGGATTACCTTGGCCACACAACCACCCGCACCGTCGGTCAGCGCATCGCTGATGCGATTGAGGCAACAAGCAAATAATTAAGAACTACCCCTTGATTAGCAAGCGCCCCTCAGGCGCTTGCCATTTTTTATAGATGCTTAAAAAGGTATGCCTGCACCGCTTCTAACTGGCCATGAAGAGCTCGAATGTGATGTTGTACTGCGGCTTCTAATCCCACCAAATCTGCTGGAGCACTTATAGCCCAATGACTTTCTCTTAGCTCATCGAGCTGCTCTAAGTGACCTAAAATCTTCTGAAAAGCATCCTGCTGTCGAAAATCAAATTCATTGTCTGTCCCTTGAAGATACCACTGACCAAATTCTGTATCGCGCACGGAGCGCTCAAACCGCTGACCATTTTGTGCCGCCAAAAGCACATCCATTTTCCATTGCTGCAACTCTAATAACACGGTTGCTGTATGGGCAAACGCCATGGAACGGTAACCCGCATCCATCAGACCTGTCGTGCTAGCAACAGTGCGCTCAAAGGACTGGTCAAGCTGATAACAGGCATCGTTTACCGACACGGTTTGCTGGTGCAACGCATTAATTTGCTCGCTTACGCCTCGGGTACGCTCATCAATTTGCGCCACCAACACAGAAATCTGTTCACTGGACTCTCGCGCCTTGTTGGCTAGGGTACGCACCTCATCCGCCACCACCGCGAACCCCCGGCCGTATTCCCCTGCTCGAGCCGCTTCAATGGCTGCATTTAAGGCCAGTAAATTGGTTTGTTCAGAGATACTCTGGATGATATCAGTGAAGTTTTTAATATCTCCTGCCGTCTGCTGTAAGACATTTACATCACTGAGACTGGTTTGAGTTTGCGCCGCGATTTGTCGAATGGCTCCAGACAATCGCTCAATCTCTTGTTGGTTTTTTAAAATGTCCTGATTCGTCCCTTCTGACGCACTCATTGGTTCAAACAAGTGATCTGACACCTGTGAAATCACCGCTAACACTGGGGCTAAGCCAGCGGCCTGAGCGGACAAAAGGTGATCGTCATCATTCGCAGGTTGCAAGCGACTCTCTATTGTCTGCTGCGCTTCAGCCAAGGCACTGGTTAAACTCAGCTTGTCACGTTCTAACTGTTCGACTTGCGCTTCTCGAGCGGCCAGTTGAGCCTCCAGCTGCAGTCTTTTCTGCTTACCAAACATATGACGCCCTCTCTCAAGAATCAAAAAATACCCGAGGGTTTCGATCTAAAACCACTCGGGTAGTTACCCTATCTCCCTTCAGTTTAGGGAGGCAAAACCAAGAAAGATTGGGCGCAAACACACTGCCAAAGCAGCTAATTTACTCACTGTCTGGCTCAAACAAGCCACGCTTCATAAAGACTTTTACCCACACTGCAGCAATCACACTGATTACCAGCAACATTCCCCCAGCAATGCTGTACACCAGCTGCGTCATTTCCGGTGCAGGAGAGTTGTTTAGCGCCACATACAGCATGGCAGCGATGCCTAGAATCTGTGGCAATGGGTAAAACGGAGAACGGTAAGGACGCTTGTGGTTCGGCATGCGCTGACGCAGCACGATGACATTAATGTGGGCAATGATGTAAGCCAGCAAATAACTCGTTGTGGCCGCGATCACAAGAACAATCAAGGAATCGATGTCGAGCAATAGAAATGGCAAGGCAGACAAAACAGCCATCATCACCACACCGACCCAAGGTACATTATGGCGATTTAATTGCTTCAATTGTGGGAACGCCTGCTTATTTTCCGCCATGCCATGCAACATACGAGGCAGCGCCGCAAAAATCGTGTTCACTGTACTGCACGTTGCCGTCAGCGCCATAATCGTTGCGATGGTTAATCCTGCTGGGCCAAAAACAGCACTGGCGTAATCCAAGTAAGGGATTGGAGATCCCAACAAGGTATCAGTGTCCAAGAACAAGGTGGCACCGTAAGCAAACGCCGCGAAGATGGCGAAAATGGCAAACAGAGACAAACGCATGGCACGGGGAATGCTCTTAACGGGATCTTTCACTTCATTGATCATCGGGCAAATGTACTCTGCGCCAACGAACAACCACATAGCCAATGCAATCAAGCCAATGAAACTGCCATCCATCACACCGCCAAAGCTCCAATCCACCGGAGTGCCGGTCAAAGCAGGCGCTTCAGAACCACTGCTAAAGGCCACCAGCCCCGTCACGATCAAGGCCGACACCATGACAAACGCCAAGATATTCTGCACCTTAGCAAAGACATCTGCACCAATAAGGTTGGTCACCGCAAGAATCACAATGATCGCCAAAGGCACTAGTTTTTCAGGGAACATGCCCGGTAACAGCTCACCGATCATGGCATCCACCAAGAACAGCTCCACTGGCAATGCCAGCATGGCCACCACCACATACCCCGCAAACACCGCTACGATCGCAGGAAAGTGACCAATGGCTTTTTGTGTATAAGTCGCCAAGGTGCCCTCTTGAGGGAACATCAAAGACAGTTCAGCGAAGCTCATGGCATTAAACTGGGCAATAATGAGGGCAGCAATCATCGCAAAGATAAATGCCATGCCTCCGATACCAATCCCCTGTAGAGCAGAGATCATGGCACCCTGAACGATGACCATGCCTATGCACACAGCCATCATGGTAATTAATCCTATCTTCTTCATTTTTGACGCACTGGAGCTGCCAGCAGCTAAGCTCTCTGTGGTTGTGATATCGCTCATTCTTTAGTTCCTCTTGTGATTTACACAATATTTTTATGCCCTGACGGGTGAACACTTACGGCTCAGAACACCTTAAAATCGGCTAAACCGATAAGGTGTTGGATCGACTAATGGCGACTCTCCTGTTACGAGATCTGCGGCTAACTGCCCCGCAGCAGGGCCAGTTCCGAAACCATGGCCAGAAAAGCCTGTGGCAATCGTCAACCCTGGAATCGTCTCAATCCGATCAATCACCGGTGATGAATCCGGTGTGACATCAATTAAGCCTGCCCACGACTCTTCTATCTCGGCGTTTTCAAAGGCAGGCCATGCATTGATTAGGTTGTTCAGAGCATCACGATTAAGGCCATGATTGACCTTAGGATCGCGCACTCGCACCGTCTCAAACGGCGTAATATCTTTATTGTGCCAACGGCGAGGCAGGGCTAGATCGTCAAAGAAATCCTTACCAAGGCTGACTTTTAAGAAGTCTCCAGCAGTACGCAGCTGGTCTCGGTATTTCCAGCCGATCTTGAGATGATCCAACAGAATTGGCGCGTCCAACTTACCTCGCTGAGTGATAATGAAGCCGCCGTTTTCGTGTTTTCGGAAGGAGAAGTCAGGTCCCCCAACGGCAATATTGGTAGGACCTTCCATCGCCTTGGTGCGCAGCACAGAACAAATCAACGGCAAGGTTGGCAAAGACACACCATGATTACCCAAAAAGCGACGGGACCAAGCCCCACCCGTGAGTAATACCTGATCACAGCGGATTTCACCTTTTTCCGTCATCACACCACTCACTCGGCCTGCGGATTGAATCAGCCCTCGCACCGCGCATTGCTGCACAATGACAGCCCCCTTTGCTATGGCCGCTTGCGCCATGGCAGCAGTCGCTTTGGCGGGCTCAGCTCGGCCATCTGACGGGGTATAAATGCCCCCTTGCCACTGTCCCTTGCCCCCTGGGACAAGTTGATCAACCTCTTGGGCTGACAACAGTTTTGAATCCAAATCCAGATCCGACACCGACTTTAGCCAACCCTCGTGCATGGCCATTTGTTCCTCGGTTCGCCCCAAGAACATGATGCCGGCTTGCTGATAACCCACCTCTGCACCCACGCGCTCAGCCATACCATGCCAAAGGCGATCCGCGGCCTGCGCCAAGGGCACATCGGCGCCATGGCGACTGGTTTTTCGAATCCAGCCTAAGTTGCGGGACGACTGTTCTCCTGCAATGTGCCCCTTCTCTAGCAGCACCACAGGGATATTACGTTCAGCAAGGGTCAATGCCGCGCTGACGCCCACAATGCCCCCACCAATGATGACGACCGAGGTCGACTCAGGCAGGGCATTTTCGGTAGCAAAGGTGGTCAGAGTTTTCGTCATGTGTCGGGTCTCGGGGGCTGAATGAATTATTGATTTAGAACGATCTTTTTAACATTAGCCTTGCCAGCACCACGGTATGCAGTGACTTCTAGCTCAACCTTGTAAACCGTGGAACCTAACGGTGGGCAGGTCACAGTAGTCGCAGGATCAACACCACGGAACTTTTCTCCGATAAAGGCCATCACTGCGTTCGTGTCTTCTGGGTTTTGGATAAACACGCGGGACATCACTACATCATTTAATGACGCATCGACGCTCTCTAGCGCTCGCTCAATGTTGGCAAACACCTGCTCGGTTTGTTCCAACACATCCTCGGGAATGATCTGAGTTTCTGGATTACGGCCAGCGGTATTCGAAACAAACACCCAATCTTCCACTGCCACGACTCGGGAGTAGCTCGCGATTTCTTCGAATTTAGAACCTGTTTTTACTTTTACGATTTGTGTCATAACGCACCTAACTAAATAACTTAACGACCCCAGCCCAACGAAACGGACATGGGCCAAACAAACAGATAAATGGGATTAACGCAGTGCGGGGGTGTCCCAAAGGTTCAGAGGTACACCTATGCCTTTTTCAATGGCGTTGCGGTAAATCTTGGTAGCCCAAGCAACGTCTTCCACTGGCATGCCACCCACTGACAAAATGATGATTTCGTCTTCGCTTTGACGACCAGCGCTGTCACCGGCAACGATCTTGCCTAGGTCTTCAAGGTCATCTAGGGTGATCTGACCTTCTTCGATCATGTCCATAAAGCGCACACCCGGTAGCGGAATGTGATGGTGAGCAGGCTTAGGCACTTCTTCATACCAAGCTTGGTAAAGTCCTGTGTTATCCAGCACCTTACGTACATCATCGCGCTCCATATCTGCATCCAATTGGCAGTAGCCCGGCATAGACAGGAAGGCACCCGGCTTCACCCACTCGCGCTTAACCAATGGGTACTTGGATGGATCCCCGGTTTCACCAGAGTTGCAGTAGGTCACAATGTCCGAATCACGAACCACTTCTTCTAACGTATCGACCACTTGAATGGAGGTGATTTGTGGGTAGTTCACGCTGACCCAAGTGATGAAATCATCAAGGCTCTTTTGCCCGCGACCTTTCACCTTGATCGTATCGATCTGGGGGCAAACGGCCACAAATGCCGCGACGGAAGTGCGCCCCATAACACCTGGCCCCAACAGACCAATCACTTTAGAGTCTTTACGTGCTAGATGGCGTGCCCCCACACCTGGTACAGCGCCAGTACGGTAAGCTGATAACAAGTTGGCGGACATGTAAGCCAAAGGTGCACCAGTCTCGATGTCATTCAGAATCATCATCAAGATCGAACGAGGCAGGCCTTTCTCGCGGTTGGCAATGTTAGAGCCGTACCACTTCACACCACAGGTTTGAAAATCGCCACCAAGGTAAGCTGGCATCGCCATCAAACGACGGTCAGCTGTGGGCTTTGGCATCATTGGAAACGGGGATTCTTCTGGGAAGGTAATCATGGCGCCATGGGAATCACTGTTAGGACCCGCCATGCGATAATCACCGTGATAGAGCAAGGCAAACATCTCTTCCATGGCATCGACACACCCAGGCATGTCCGTTACCCCAGCTTTGATCATGTCTGGCTCAGACAGGTAAATAAAATCAATCTTTGTGCTCTCAGACATCGTTTCACCTTCAAAAAAATTCGTGTTGGTTGTTACTGTCTTTTCGATGCTAGAGGGAGAAAAACACTCTGTATTGAACTTTTGCGACATGGAAAAAAGTCTTTAACAGTCGCCAAAATGTGGCATCTTGCTTGCAAAACAAGAGATCTAACTCTTTTCGTTTTAGGTCTTGCTATGCCACATCAAGCAGTCATTAGTCGGTTAGAAAGGATTCGCTCAAAACAACCTTGGCTGGTACTCAGTGCCGCTGAGAAATTCTATATTGCTGGTTCAAATAACCCGGCGATTTCCCATTTCTACAGTTTCAAAGCTGGGGACAATGTGGAGGAAAGCTTCGCGATTCCCGACGGCTGCGTAGACATGCTGTTTGATTGTGATGCCACCTGCCCAACCGCAGGGGTGTTTGGCACGCCTATGTCCGCCATCGACATCGAATTAAAGCGCCAACATCAGTATTTCGGAGTCCGTTTCGCATCAGGGGTGATTCCCGATTGTTTGAAGGTGTCAGCGGAGGAGTTAATCGAGCATCATTTTGATTTTGTGGATGTAGTTCCCCATGCAAATCAACTATTTGAAGCCATCATCAGTGAAAAAAGCTTCGCCTCACAAGTGGCTTCTTTCCAGCAGTTTTTTGAAGGCAAAGCCAACCGAGTCATGTCACCTTTAACCCGTTATGTGGTCGCCAATATTTTTGAGCAACAGGGCAATGTTCGCATCGACGCTATGGCACAAGAAACGGGCTACACCACTCGCACCATTCAACGCCAATTCAGGGCCGATATGGGGATGTCGCCGAAAGCATTTGGCCGAATTATTCGTTGCCAGTCCGCTGTTTATCACATTAATCACCATGACCAAGTGGTGTTTTCTGACATGGCATTTGATCTTGGCTTTAGTGATCAATCTCACTTTTTAAGAGAGTTTAAAAAGCTCGTAAAAGCCACCCCAATGGCCTATCAAAACCGCGTAAAGCAGCAAACTTACTACGATAGAATCCAGCATTTTTGATCCAAAAAAGCGCGCATACACCTACTCCTGCTCAAAACCAGTGCAATTTTCCTATTGGCAGAGGTGAACATTTTTGTCAGATCAGGAGAAAAAAACACCCATTGCGGCCGTTGATGATCGCCATTGCCTATCCCAAAGCATCTCATTCCCCTCATTTTGTCGATCAAAAGCGCCTATGAACACTAAGACTGCCTCGGATATTTCGTCATCGTCTCCATCAATTTGAGCGATAACGGCAGTAAATCGGAAGTATCTTGTAGGGGAAATCTGACATCGGCGTAGGAGTTTTCTCTATTACATACTAGATAGTTAGAAAATCAGTAAAGAAATCATGCAACATATTGATTTATAAGTAGAAAACCTTATTTTCTGGAGTTTTTACCAAAGTTGCAAAGGCTATTGGGATGACTTACATTCTCATTATCCAAAGGGACCTCAAGGATTGAGTGGCACATAGATGTGCAGCAAAGCATGAAGCTTTGCGGGATAGCTGGAATTGAGTGAGGAACATTCAGAGACGGATTCTCACAGGATAACAGTTCGAAGGATTCGAACGTTAGGCCAAGATGGCATGTTACGGATTGACGGCGATGGAATCGCACTTCAAGGACAGATAGCTTTAACGGATTAAAGCAAAAACAGGCAGCTTAGGCTGCCTTTTTTCGTTTCTGAGGCGAGCAAACGTACTCTATTTGCCCTCACCTACTTCACATGGGGTTGCCAATCCCCACCTCTAAAGACTCTGCTGTTTTCGATAAGCCGATGGCGTACACCCCACTTGCCGAGAAAACTCCCGATGGAAGTTTGACTTAGTTTGAAATCCTGAATCCAAATAGATCTGCGTGACGGGCAAATCGGTTTGCTCAAGTAGGGCCTGGGCGTGTTCAATGCGATAGCAGTTTATCCATTGGGAGACATTCATTTGCAAGACCTGATTAACCCCTTGAGAGATCAATCGACTCGGCACTCCAGATTTACGCGCCACTTTAGCCAAGGTTAAGTTAGGGTCGAGAAACAAGGTTTGGCTAACTAATACTGACGACACCTGCTCCATCGTTGCCTGCATTTCCGACAAGCTAGGGCTGTTGCTCTGCAAGCCGTCTGAGGAAGCGGAGCTGGCCTTCTCACCATCTAGCACATTCACGTCAAGGGCGCTGGGTTGTGTGTGGGCACTGATCCAAATCACCGCTAAGGACAACATAGGCAATAGGATTCCGTGCCCCAATGCCAATATGTTTTGGGCATGACTCCCATCCCAAAACATAAAATCCACCGACAGAGCCCCATCAATCATCGCTGAAAACAACAACATACTGCCCGCCACACGCATCACTAAACTCGCCGCAGGTAAATCCGACACCGCAATGTTTTCCGACCAAGCCACTTGATGCAATGCCAAGTACCAAAGACCAATCCCATAAGCTAGGTACATAAGGGTCAACATAAGATCTATGGGGGGATGCCACCAAGGATAGGTAATTGAACTGACAATCAAAATACTGGGCATGAGCCCATGCCACCAGGCAATGCCCTTTGATTGATGGGCTTTAGCAAAGACATACCAAGCCAACACTGGAATCAAGCTCGCCAACACGGGCTGTAGCATACGCAAGATGGACCAATCTAATAGCCACCGTAACCCCACCACCCCAGTGGTCAAAGCACACATGATTAAGAAACACGCAGCCGATTTCTGCTCAGTACCTTTTTGACTAAACACAGCCCCTGCTAAGACTAATAACAACAGGGACACGACAAACGGCAAAGGGATCGACACCATTAGCTCATCTCACTCCATGAATAGGTTGACCAGTATGTCCTAAAACGCCTTTTCAAACGTCCTAAATCCGGATTTAGGACGCACTTGGGGGCTTCTTCAACCAAATTAGTACCTGATTTACTCAATTGAAGGAGCCTAAAATGAACGACTACTTATTAGCCTTTAAGCATGCCACAGACTTCTCCGGACGCACACAGCGTGCAGGGTTTTGGTGGTTCATGCTCATCAACTTGCTCATCACATGCGCCATTGCAGTATTTGAAGTCTCTCTGGATAACCTCGGCTGGATCGACCTGTGTTATAGCCTAGTGACCTTGTTGCCAATACTCTCGATCAGTTGTCGGCGATTGCGGGATACCGGTTTGTCTCTTTGGTGGTTTTTGCTGTTATTAGTGCCCGGTGTGGGGTTGTTGTTCCTACTCATTTTGCTTGCGTTTCCAAGCCAGCCAGAGCCATTACAGGAGCAACCATTATGATGCGTCAGCTTGTGATTCTTTTATCCCTGTTTGTATGTCTACCCAATGCCAAGGCCGTGGAACGTCCTCTGTTTATCCCGGAAGGGGCATTCGGTGTGGTCCAGATTTCGGACCTAATCGTCGGCACCCTAACATTGTTAAAGGGCATAAAAGGGGAAGGCCGTTATCTTACACACAATGCTCAAGGCGACCTATGCGAGGTTTCCCCCGTGCGCTTTCTGGCAGGAGGCTTTAATGGCCGCACCATTGGGGTGGAGCACGGCGCTGAGGACATAGTGATACAAGTGTATTCTGAAGAAATATCCGAACGACTGATGCAAGCCCGCGAAGTCAACAGCGTAGACTTCCCCGCAGAACGTGTTCATTCATCACAGGCGGGATGGGTGGTAACAGCAGGATTAGAAACCATGGAAGCCTTCATTCTCCATCCACAACCAACTTGGTCGTCATGGTGGCGATACCAAGAAACGCAGCTGCCATGCCGCCCGATTCACCAGCCTCCAGTCACTGGCACTACAGCCAGCGCCTTACTCGGGAGCAGTAAAGGGTATAGTGGTCCCTAAAGACTTGTGACAGGTGCGCTTCTTCCACTTGGGTTTGGCGCACTATGGTCATGACCCCCACCACAAAACACACTATTGAAAAAGCCGAAGGCAGCGCCAGCATAAAGCCTAATTGCGCAGTCAGTACCCCAAGATAGATGGGATTTCGAGACAGACCATAGACCCCCGCGGTCACCAGCGTCATTTTGCCCTGTTGATCCACGCCAGAGGTCCAAGCACTTCCCAATGAAAAATGCCCGAAAATCGCCCAAGCAAAGCCTAAGGTGAGCAACAGGTTGCCGGCGATGATCAACCAAGGATAAGCATGGAGGGGCAAAATGCCTAATGCCGAGTCTATGGACGGGAAGAACAGGCGCCACACACATACCATCCAAATGAGCACCCGAAAGACGCCAAAAATCTTATGGTGCCACCAATTTAGGGAGCCTCGCTTGCCATGGAAGACGCGGTTTTGTTGAGTGGAACGCTGCAAGGTCACAATGCGCACCGTATAGAACAGCGCAACGAACGTATAAAAGAACGCCAAATAGCCTCGGGTAAACTCCCAGACCCAATCTGGAGACGGCATTACTAACCTCAAGCGTTAAGAATTTAATGATGACAATACTGACTTAGTACACAGGTGCCAAGCATAAAAAAGACGCACTGGGCGTCCTTTTATGCTTACTCTGAACTCACAAGCCCATTAACCCTGAGCTTCTGGCGGATGATTCGTCATCCAGTGTTCCGCAATATCGCTGCGTCGCGTGATCCAAACATCCTCATGGGATTGCACATAATCGAGGAATTTTTTTAGCGCCATAAAGCGGGACGGTTTGCCCAAAGTACGACAGTGCATACCAATAGACATCATTTTGGGAGCGGTTTCGCCTTCAGCGTACAGACAGTCGAAATTGTCCTTCAGGTACTGGAAGAATTCATCCCCATGGCTGAATCCATAAGGGGAAGCAAAGCGCATATCATTACAATCTAGGGTGTAAGGAATGATCAGGTGAGGCTTAGTCTGTTCAGAATCTTGGTGATGCGGTACAGACACCCAGTAAGGTAGGTCATCCCCGTAGTTGTCCGAGTCGTATTTTAACTGGGATTGCTCGGCGACCAAGGCACGGGTATTAGGGGAATCACGCCCTGTGTACCATCCCATGGGCATCACACCGGTCACGTCTTGAATGATCTTGAGGGCTTCTTGCATGTGCGCGCGCTCTTCTTCAATAGACATTTCTTGGTAGTGAATCCACTTCAAACCGTGGCAAACCAACTCATGACCACCCTCTACAAAGGCTTTTGCCACGTCAGGATTGCGCTGCAAAGCGGTGGCCACAGCAAAGATAGACAGAGGCAAACCACGCTTCTCAAACTCGTTTAAAATGCGCCACACACCCGTGCGGGAGCCGTATTCATACAAGGACTCCATACTCATATGGCGATCTTTAAAAGGCTGGGCGCCAAAGATCTCCGACAGGAAGGTTTCCGCATGTTCGTCACCGTGTAACACACAGTTTTCGCCACCTTCTTCGAAGTTCAGAACAAATTGCAGGGCAATGCGTGCGTTGTTTGGCCACACCACTTTCGGTGTATTGTGGCGGCCGTAACCTGCGTAATCTCGTTCTAAGTAATGTTTCATATTAATTTCCTGTTAACGGGTCCAATGCTCATATCTACCGACATAAGACTTTTGTACGGGGGCGCCGAAATGCCCGACTTTAGAGGTTTTAATTCCGAGCTGGTGAATGGCTTCTGCCCACTTAACCGCTGCACTGACCCCATCAATAATGGGCACTGGCAGTTCGCTTTGCAAACGAGCGACTAGAGACGACATACCAGCGCATCCTAAAACAATCGCTTCTGCGCCATCCTCTGTCATCGCTTGTTCGCACTCTCTCTTAAGCAAAGCGTATGCCTGCGGCTCAAGATGCTCTAATGCAAGTACTGGAATGTCCGTGGCACGAACGCCACTGCAATGCCTTTCGTAGCCATACTTATATAAAAGATGCTCGCTGGCAGGCAAGGTGCGTGACAAGGTGGTCACCACACCAAACTTAAACGCCACAATACTGGCCAATTGAAAGGCGGCTTCCGCGATGCCAATGACAGGCGCATCGGCCAACTCCCTTGCCGCTTCCAAGGCCGGATCACCAAAACATGCAATGATGTGAGCATCTACTCCTTGCTCCTTCCCAGCTTGAATAAGATCCAGCAAAGCCGCAGAGGCAATGGCTTCATCTAAAGCGCATTCGATACTTTGTGGGCCATGCAATGGGGTACTGGCGAGGATCTGAGTGGTCGGTAATGCGGCCTGATGGGCGCTGGTCGCCATGGCATCGGTCATGGTTGCGCTGGTGTTAGGGTTGATAAGTTGGATAAGCATGGGATATCCGCGTCCTTTATAAGCTGACTTGTTGCACATAAAAGTCATCAGGATGATCTAAGCACCAACACCGACTGACTCAATATATTGTATACAATACTAGAAATAGATCGCATACATAAAGACTTTTTAAAAATCATATCAGCTCCACAAGACACACCAAAAACCCAAAATACGCACAGATAAAGAGCAAAAAGGATTATTTTGTCGCAAATGTGTGCACTGATTTCTCTACCTAAGAGAAAAAACATTGTCAGAGTAGCAAATATAGGTTCCCTGAAAATTGGCACAAAAGTTGTATTCGACATTGTATACAATAAGCAAACCAACGAAGGAACTCTCGCATGACCCAGAAACTCCCAGTAAGCCCTCGGCTCAGCAACGAGGATCTCAAGCCTGATACAGAACAAAAGTGGGGATGGTATTCTATCTTTGCTTTTTGGATGTCAGATGTGCACAGTGTCGGCGGCTATGTGTTTGCAGCCAGTCTGTTCGCTCTTGGATTAAATGGCATTCAGGTATTTATCAGTTTGCTCGCGGGCATCTCCATTGTCCTACTGTTTGCTAACTTAATGGGCAAACCCGGACAAAAAGCCGGCGCACCATTCCCAGTTATCGCACGTATGTCCTTCGGGGTCTTCGGCGCCAACATTCCAGCGGTTATCCGCGGCCTGATTGCGGTGGTTTGGTATGGTATACAGACTTTCTTGGCCTCCAGCTCCTTTATTATCTTGTTGCTGTATTTCTTCCCAGGCATGAGCACCTTGGCAGACGACAGTTTCTTAGGTCTGTCTTACCTTGGCTGGATTGGATTCACTGCCATGTGGATCCTACAAGGCATTGTCTTTATGTTCGGCATGGACATGATTCGTAAGGTCATTGATTGGTCTGGCCCTGCTATTTATGTGGCCATGTTTGCCTTATGTGTGTACATGGTGAATCTAGCGGGTTGGGAAAACATCAGCTTCACCCTAGGTGATGCGAGCTTATCTGGTATGGATGCCATCATGCAGATGATCATTGCCATTGCCTTGGTGGCTGGCTACTTCGCAGGGCCAACCCTTAACTTTAGTGACTTCTCACGCTACTGTGGCAGCTACAAACAATTGAAGTTCGGTAACCTACTTGGACTACCTTTTAACTTTATCTTGTTCTCCATCTTCAGCGTAGTGATCGTATCTGCATCTATTCCAGTATTTGGCGGTATGATTACTGACCCTGTAGAAACAGTTCGCCGCCTAGACTCAGGATTGATTACCGTACTTGGCGCAATGACCTTTATCTTTGCCACTGTGGGCATCAACATCGTGGCAAACTTCGTCGCTCCTGCGTTCGACTTTTCTAACGTATCGCCACAGAAAATCAGCTTTAAAGCCGGTGGCTTTATTGCCGCGTTCGGCTCAGTTCTGCTGATGCCTTGGAACCTGTTTAATAACCCAGAAGTAATCCACTACACCGTCGATGTGTTGGCCGCCATGATCGGCCCCCTATACGGCATTATCATTGTGGACTACTTCTTTATTAAGAAAGGCAAAATCGACATTGATTCTCTGTACACAGAATCTGAACAAGGCATTTATTGGTACGACAATGGGGTAAACAAGAAGAGCGTCTACGCCCTTGTGATCGCAGGCATCGTAGCCATCTTCTGTAGCTTTGTCTTTACTGCCCTAGCCAATTACGCATTGTTTATTGGTGGCTTCACGGCGGCGATCCTTTACCGCTATCTAATGGAGTCTGAGCGCGTTGCTCTACATGGTTTAGAAACAGCCAAGCAAGGCTAATTTTAACGCCATTGAAGCAGGCATCCCTATTGCCTGCTTTTTGCCTCATTGCCCGCCGTACGGAAACGTACTGCGGGATTTTTTTATGGCATCTCTACTATCCAATAGTAGCCATAGCCCGCTATTAAGGCAGGTACAAAAGAGTATAGGGTGGCCAGAGCCGCGGCTTTAGGTGCCAAAGCAATCGCTGGAAATAAAGCATCTCCATCATTACTGACCGCGTTAGCGATCAAAGCAGACATGGGAATGGTATTTTGCAAATAAAAGCTTGTGACTAATATCTGCGGGCCACATCCCGGCAGTAGGCCAATCAAGGCCGCGAGCAAAATAGAACCACTCAGCCATGGGCCTGAGAACATAAAGTCATTCTCTCCTACCAGCAGCATGGCGATCTCAAACACAATAAAAGCAACCACTACCCAACTGGTGACGAACTGAGTATCTTGTGCAACCTTGCGCATCCAGTGCCTTGGTAGTTCGTTATCATTTTCTCGTGCTAATTCAGAGTAGCGATCACTTCTTGCAGATAACGCCCAAAGCAAAAGACACACAAATCCTGCCATAGCCCCTAGGCTGTGAACCCCATCAGCCGACAACCAAGGGATTTGGTCCATGTCATATTGCATGGCAATAAGCAGCGCGATGATGGCCATAGGTATAATAAGAACACCCCAGAAAGCCACATTGATTCGAGATATCCATACATCCACCGATGACATGTATGTGGACGGTGTTTGATAGGGCTCAGGTTTACCTTCCCTCTCCCCAAAAGAGAGCTTCGGAGCGGGCAAAAATTGGTTTGTAAACAGCCCAGAGAGCACCCCTACCAACATGCAAACAGACAAAACAATGACTGCATCTTGAGGTCTTTGACTGATCAGCAAAAACGCAGCATCCCCCATAGTACTGGTTAACACAGCCACAACCGCACCAAACCGAATCTGTCCTTTGGTATATTGGGTGATGACAACGATGGCACCACCACAACCTGGTAACACCCCCATGACACTGGCAAACAGAATTTCTCGATAGGCTTTACTGCTCACCCAGTTTTGAATGCCTTTAACACTAAAGCTATGACTTATGCCGTAGTACAGAGCCAAAGTTGCCGCCACAAAAGCAGATACTTGTAGAAAGGCATCAGACAAAACGCCGGACACAAGGCTCCGGGTAGCAGGGTAACCCCACAGCAAGGCCACCAAAATAGGCACCAAGGCTCGCTTGTTGGCAAAGGTTTGCAACAACATTCTGGGGGAAGATGATCCGAACACAGCCATCATAGAAGAGACACTCACAAATCTTTATTGTTAATGATTATCAATAACAATAAAATAGTCAAAGCTTTTCCGGTGTCTATCAGGTTTTTTTAGGACACCCATAACGAGCGATGATTAGCTAAACCCTCGAAAAACTTATAAAGTAGTGCGTTCTTGAATATTGTGGCAGCCCCTCCCAGCGCTTATGTGAAGCGTTATTGGCTAACTCTCATTGGTACAGGCATTAATGAATACTGAACTTTCTTCTCTTCCTCTCGCCGACACCCTCAAAGGCATTGTCGGTGCTAAATACCTCTATACAGACGACGATAAAAAAGCCCCATTTTGCAAAGGTTTCCGTTTTGGCAATGGCAGCGCATATGCTGTGGTTCGCCCAGGGAGCCTGGTAGAAATTTGGCACGTGCTACAAGCCTGTGTCGAAGCCGATGTCATCGTCATCATGCAAGCCGCGAACACGGGCTTAACGGGTGGCTCTACTCCAAGTGGCGCCGATTATGACCGCCCAGTGGTGATTGTTAGCACCATGCGCATCGATGAAGTACAAATCATTAAAAATGGTGAACAGATCATCGGCTTACCGGGTAGTACGCTATTTGGTCTAGAAGAAGAGTTAAAACCTCATGGCCGTGAGCCACACTCTGTGATTGGCTCCTCTTGCATTGGCGCATCCATCGTAGGTGGCATTTGTAATAACTCTGGCGGCGCTCTGGTACAACGAGGCCCTGCTTACACAGAAATGTCTCTCTACGCAGAAGTCACCCATGACGGCAAACTAGAGCTGGTCAATCACTTGGGGATTAAGCTTGGAGACTCCCCAGAAGAAATCCTAAGCAACCTAGAAAACAAGCGCTACCAAGCGTCTGACATTCTTGATACCGCACAACGGGCCTCAGACGTGGAATACGAACAACGCGTCCGTGACGTGGACGCAGACACACCATCACGTTTTAACGCCGACCCACGTCGTCTTCATGAGTCTGCAGGTTGTGCTGGTAAGCTAGCGGTATTTGCCGTGCGCATGGATACGTTCCCGATTCCTGAAAAGCAGCAAGTATTCTACATGGGCACCAATGACCCTAGCGTTATGGAAGACATCCGCCGCCATATGCTATCCCAGTTCAAGCATATTCCTGTGTCGGGTGAGTACATGCACAAGAGCTGCTATGACCTAAGTAAAAAATATGGCAAAGATACCTTTATAGTCATCGATAAACTGGGCACTAAGTACATGCCTAAATTATTTGCCGTGAAACGTACTGTGGATCGTATTTCAGGGAAGTTCAGCTTTATTCCGAAGCAGTTTTCTGACCGGGCTTTGCAGTTCATGAGCAATTTCTTTCCGAATCATTTGCCGAAACCCATGGAAGACTTCCGCAAACAATACGACCACCACTGGATCATTGAAACCGCAAACCAAGGTGTCGACGAAGCGCGCGCCTACCTTACTCAATATTTCAAAGAAAACCCTGAGAAAGGCGGCTTCTTCGAGTGTACTGAGCGAGAAGCGGAACAGGCCATCCTACATCGTTTCGTGGCAGGTGGCGCATTGAGCCGCTTCCACTTAATTCAAAATAAGGCGCAAAACCTCGGCTCCATCATGACCATAGACGTGGCTTTCCCACGTAACGAACGAGATTGGTACGAGACTCTACCACCAGAAATTGATGAGCAAATCGCTGTGAAGATGTACTACGGTCACTTCTTTTGTCACGTGATGCACCAGAACTACGTCCTAAAACAAGGGGTAGACGGCAAGGCTCTGAAGAAACAAATTCTGGCGACCTTCGATGCCCGTGGCGCGAAATACCCAGCAGAACACAACGTGGGACACGAGTATAAGGCAGAAGAAAGCTTAAGCTCCTTCTACCAAAAGATCGACCCCACCAACAGCTTTAATGCTGGCATCGGCCAAACCAGCAAGAAGAAAAACTGGCAAGCCTAAGCAACAAAGCCCGCTTCGATGAAGTGGGCTTTGTTTTTCAGAAGACACTTACCTGCTTTTAATTTGCTTGCGTATTGTCTTCGTTCCTCGACACGTCTGCGCAAATCCAAAATCAGGTAACCGTCTAGCAGATCACTCAGGCTTTAATTCTAAATTCCACGAGCCTTCTGCTCGACGGACTTGATTAACCTTAATACCACTATCCCTCCATCTTTTAAGCGTTCCATCAAATTCGCTACAAGCTTTTATCAGCGCCCCCTATCTGCTTTGAGACGTTCGTTAGAGTCTAACGAAGAGGCTTTATAACGCCCAATAAAAAACGCCCCGCTGGTTTCCCAACGGGGCGTTTTCAATTCTTCAACGAACTAGGCTCAGCGGGCCAGCATCACTAGATAATCCGGCCCTACGGCACGAAAGTCTAATGACATGGTTACACTCAGCGCAGTCACCGTAATGATAGAAAAGAAGAACACTTGGCGTGCCCAACGATTCACATCAATGTCTTTACGGTAGCCTTTCAGCGCCATGTACAACCACCAAAGGCTGGTCGAGGCCGCAACCGCCATAAAGCCCACACCAACATAACCTGTCAGAGGCAGCATAGCCGTTGCGATACCAAACGCAGCGATCCATAACACAATGTGATGTTTCGCCTTCTGAATGCCCTCAGCAACCGGTAGCACAGGGATACCTGCTGCTGCGTAGTCCTTGTAGCGGAAGATGGCAATGGCATAGGAATGAGGCATCTGCCAAATACTAAACATTACCAACAAAATCGCCGCACCTGCATCGAACTGCCCTGTAACTGCACAGTAACCCACCACTGGTGGTACTGCACCAGACAAGCTCCCGATCAAAGTTCCGTAAACCGAGTTGCGTTTGAAGTATAGGGTGTAAAGCACAACGTACACGAAGTAACCGAAGGCTGCGAAAAACACAGCCACGGGATTCGTGAAATACGCCAGCAATCCAAACCCAACCACGCCTAACACCAACCCATGGGCGAGAGCGGCCTTTAAAGACATCTCACCCGTTACGGTTACGCGGTTACGAGTACGCTGCATCTTAGCGTCAATGTCGCGGTCGACACAGTTATTGATCGCACAGCCAGAAGCCACAACCAGTGACAATCCAATGATGGTCACTAGCATGATCAGCCAATCAATGTCTCCGCGAGCGGCGAGGAAGTATCCCCCCGCCACGGAGATCAAGTTGCCCATAATGATGCCCGGCTTGGTTACTTTAACGTAACGGTCGAACACACTATGCTGCTCTGGTTGTTGCGACGAGGATTTCCGCTTAAACATACGTTTCTTCGCCTAGTACATCATCATCAGAACGGATTCGTAGATAATCCAAACGGACAACGCTACAACCATTACGATAATCAGTGCAGTAAAGATAAATGAGAAAGTATCGATCTTGCCTTCTTTAGTGAAGTTTAGGTGCAAGAAGTACTTAAGGTGCACAACGATCTGAACCACAGCTGTTACAACGATAACCGCAAACAGCGTGGCGCGATCAAAAGCACCAGTCATTACTGCCCAAAATGGAATCACTGTCAAAATAACAGACAGAACGAAACCAATAACGTATGAGCTTACGCTACCGTGAGAATGTGCATCGTGATCATGTTGACTCATTTACATAGCTCCCATTAGGTAGACGAAAGAGAATACACAGATCCAGATCACGTCTAGGAAGTGCCAGAACAAGCTTAGGCAACCTAAGCGAGTTACAGTGCGGTCTTTCAGACCACGCTTAGCCACATCAATAAACAAAACTGTGATCCATAATAGACCCGCCGTTACGTGCAAACCGTGAAGACCTACTAACGAGAAGAAGGCAGTTAGGAAAGCACTAGCGCTTGGGCCGTGACCTGCGTGAATCAAGTGATTGAACTCGTACAATTCAATCGCGATGAAGGTAGCACCGAACAAGAAAGTCACGGCTAACCAAAATAGCACGCCACCTTTGTTTTGCTTGTACGCACTGATCATCGCAAAGCCGAAAGTAATCGAGCTTAACAATAGGGCAGCAGTACCGCCCGCAATCAGATTCAGGTCAAAAATATCTTTACCAGACACACCACCCGCTGTGTTCATAAACAACACAGCGTAGGTTGCAAAGAAGGACGCAAACAAGATGCAGTCCGTCATTAGGTAAATCCAGAAACCTAACGTAGTGTTACGTCCGGTATCGTGGTGCTCGTCATGGTGCGCATCGTGATGCGCAGTTGCAGAAGTACTCATGCTTACCCCTTAGCCACGTTATCAAGATGTTCGTTTTCGATACGTGTCACTTCATCAGGCTGAACGTAGTAATCAGTGTTACTAGCGTACGCACGACAGATGAAGGCAACGATCAGACCAATAAAGCTTGCACCAGCCAACCACCAGATGTGCCAGATTAGGGCAAAGCCCATAGCAGTTGCCAACGCACCCATGATTGGGCCAGCGTTTGTGTTGCTTGGCATGTGGATAGGCTCGTAGCTTTCATGACGCTGGTACGCAGTACCTTTCTCTTTCATGTCAGTGAAGGCATCAATGTCATCAACATGCGGGATTTTCGCAAAGTTGTAGAACTGTGGAGGAGACGCCAAAGACCACTCAAGAGTGTGACCGTTCCATGGATCGCCAGTTTTGTCCAAGTTCTTGTCTTTGTTTTTGAAGCCAAGGAACAATTGGATGAACTGAGAAGCGATACCAATCGCGATAACAAAGGCACCTACAGCAGCGATGTATAGCCAGATGTTCCAATCAGGGTTGTCCGTGTGGTTAAGACGACGAGTCATACCTAGGAAACCAAGAACGTACAATGGCATAAAGGCTAGTAGGAAACCGATTGTCCAACACCAGAAAGAGATCTTTCCGTATTTTGGATCTAGGTGGAAGCCCATTGCTTTCGGGAACCAGAAGGCAAAGCCCGCTAGGTAACCAAACACCGCACCACCGATAATCGTGTTATGGAAGTGAGCGATTAGGAACAATGAGTTGTGCAGTACGTAGTCTGCACCTGGTACAGCAAGTAGTACACCAGTCATACCACCGATCGAGAAGATCACGATGAAGCCAAGGGTCCAAAGCATAGGAACTTCAAGACGTACACGGCCTTTGTACATGGTGAACAACCAGTTGAACAGTTTCACACCCGTCGGAATCGCGATGATCATCGTCATGATACCGAAGAAGGCGTTAACGTTGGCACTCGCACCCATGGTAAAGAAGTGGTGCAGCCATACGATGAAACCTAGGATGGAAATCGCACCAGAGGCGTAAACCATCGACTTGTAACCAAATAGGCGCTTACCTGTGAACGTAGACACGATCTCAGAGAAGATACCAAACGCTGGTAATACAAGGATATATACTTCAGGGTGACCCCAAGCCCAGAACAAGTTGATGTACATCATCGAGTTCCCGCCAGCGTCGTTGGTGAAGAAGTGGAAATCCAAGTAACGGTCAAGCGTCAACATGGCTAGGGCAGCAGTCAGGATCGGGAAAGATGCAACGATCAAAACGTTGGCCCAAGTACAGGTCCAAGTAAAGATCGGCATATCCATCAACTTCATGCCAGGTGCACGCATCTTAAGTACAGTTACCAAGAAGTTAACACCTGTTAGAGTCGTACCGATACCAGATATCTGCAACGCCCATATGTAGTAATCAACACCTACCCCTGGACTGAATTCAAGCCCCGACAACGGAGGGTATGCCACCCAACCAGTCATAGCGAATTCACCAAGACCTAGAGAGATGTTCACTAGCACTGCACCCGAAACCGCCAACCAGAAAGACAAGTTGTTAAGGAACGGGAAAGCAACGTCACGAGCACCGATCTGTAGAGGAAGCACAATGTTCATCAAACCGATCATAAATGGCATCGCCATAAAGATGATCATGATGACACCGTGTGCCGTAAAGATCTGGTCGTAATGGTGCGGTGGCAGGTAGCCTTCCGAACCATTGGTTGCCACAGCAAGCTGTGTACGCATCATAATCGCGTCCGCAAAACCACGGATCAACATTACGAATGCTAGGATGATGTACATGATACCCAAACGCTTGTGGTCAACAGACGTCAACCATTCACGCCATAGCCAGCCCCATTTCTTAGCAAGCGTCATAAACACGAACAACGCCGCGCCGCCGATAGCTACTACCGCAAGGGTGCCTAGGACAATAGGGTCATGAGGGATCGAATCCCAAGACAATTTACCTAGAAGATTCATTAGTGAGAGGCCTCCTCAGCTTCATGGGAAGTGCTAGTACGCTCACGCTGAGGCAAAATCACGCCTTCAGGAAGTTCTGCACCGTATTCAGGCTTACCGTAGAAATCAATACGGCCCATGTCGCCCATGTATTCCCAGATGATGTCGAAGTACAAGCCATCTTTCACCGAACCGAAGTATTCCACAGGGTGGTATTCAGTAGGCTCAAGCAGCTCTTCGTAGCGCTCAGTTGTTAGCGCTTCACCTGATGCTTTGACGTTTTCAACCCATGTTTGGAAATCTTCACGAGTAGGCGTTGCGATCGCTTCGAACTGCATACCAGTGAAACCATGACCAGAGTAGTTTGCCGAAATACCTTTGAAAGTACCTGGCTCATCTGCGATCAAGTGAAGTTTGGTTTCCATGCCAGCCATAGAGTAAATCTGACTGCCCAGCTGAGGGATGAAGAATGAGTTCATTGTGCCCGCAGACGTGATCTTGAAGTTCACAGGAACGTTCGCTGGGAACGCTAACTCGTTCACCGTTGCGATACCAAGATCTGGGTAAATGAACAACCACTTCCAGTTCAGAGACACGACTTCAACAGTCACAGGCTCTTCATCAGATTCAATTGGTTTGTATGGGTTCAACGCGTGCGTTGATTTGTACGTAATAACACCAAGAATCACGATGATGATAATTGGAATCACCCATACGACGGTCTCAATTTTTGTGGAGTGCGACCATTTTGGTTCGTAAGCTTCACCACGACCTTCGCGATATTTCCAAGCGAAGTAAAGCGTCATGAAGATAACTGGAACCACGACAAGCAGCATCAAGACAGTCGCTGTAATAATCAGCTCCTTCTCTTGAACACCGATTTGTCCTTTCGGGTCAAGCACACCACCCTGACAACCAGCTAGTAATACAACTAGTGCTGCCAAAGCGACTTTACTTAAGTTACGAGTTAACAAGAGATTCATCCTCTAACCCTAGATTGACGTAGGCTGACATCGAAACGATGACAGGATTCAAGCCGGCTAAGCCGGAAGTTTTCCAACGGAGGAGTTTTGCGCGCCCAAGGAGCACGAGATATAAACCGACACTCGTGAGAATGCTGAGATATATCTACAAAACTCTTTAAGCTGAAACTGGGGGTGCGCGACAAGCCAGTACAGTACTGTATAGGGCTTGGCGTAGGACCGTCTCGCGAGGCGGTCTTGCGTATGTGCGGCGCTGTGTTGGCCACACAAATTGCCCACTGGAGGTACAAAACAACCAGTAGACAAACACAAATAGGCTGATAATGCCGAAAAAGGCATACAGGGATATTAGAGGTAGGTCTTTAAAAACCGTGTGGAAAAAGTCACTAGGATCGTAAGCCCCACCTAATGGAAAGATCACTAAGTTCACCATCACAACAGCAAACACGAAGGCGTACAAACGGGCCGCCCACTTCACTGTCTGAAGAGGCTGACGCAGCTCGCCAAAGCTGTTGCGCATGTTAATGTGACTGTGTCCTACTTCCAAAGTTGGATACCTACTTTTTACCTGAGACAGACAAAACTGATTGGTTTTTAATCAATTCTGACGAAAATAAGAATTTCGACCGAAAATTGTACACATTAGTTAGAAATCTCTCCACCTAAATTTTAGCTTAACATGCCCCAACCTGCTTCATTTTCATCATAACGCCCATTCTTGAATCATTTGCGTCACTGGAAGCGGCTCAAACTTGAAAATATTTCATAAAATATTTTTGGGCATCCCCTGCATTTCTCCTATTTGCTTTAAACCAACATGAGCCTAAGTCATTCAGAGAAACAAAACCGACAAAAAAGCCCCAAGGTGCGTGCAACACTTTGGGGCTTTCCGAAAGGACAGAGTCACTAATTAATCAAAATCAGACCAACGACTTAGCTGTAATTTTTTACGACGTACCGCGTAAAACACCCCCATCCCTAAACCATAAACAAATCCCCATACTACGGCTTTATCCATGGCTGACTTAAGGGTTTCATCGTTACCTAATAAGCCAAAATACATGACCAAGAAAATGATAATGGCAAAATACCAAAAGGCGATCAGAGCATTCAAATGAAAGCCTAAGTAATATGGCGGTGGCACCTTGATGCCCAAAGCACGCAACAAACTAAACATAGGCGGCTTATAGTTGGACAACCACACATTGTGGGATTGCAACTCAGCATGGGCCTTGGCTAAACGGTCTTCAAATGACACGGACAACTCCTAAAACAAATGATAAAAACTGTGTGACATCCTACTGTGAAAACCACAGCAACAACAGACATTCCCTATCAATGGCCATTTGTGGATGAAAAGACGTTAATGACCAACACCCCAGCAAGAATCAAAGCAATGCCCGCAAACGCCGCGAAATCGAGTCTTTGCTGAAAGAACAACCAGCCGATCACAGCCGTCAACACAATCCCCAAACCAGCCCAAATAGCATAGGCAATCCCCACTGGCATCACCTTTAACGTCAACGACAATAGGTAAAAGGCCAAACCATAACCCACCACCACAAGGACGCTTGGCACCAGCTTAGTGAAACCATCGCTCGCCTTTAGAGCCGACGTCGCCACCACTTCAGAAACGATGGCCACCAACAAAATAACCCATGTTTTCATCACCTACTCCTTGTTTAGGCTCGTAAACAGAGCGCAATGTACCATGAGAGATATTTTGGCGGTCAGTATTTTTACGGTATCCTGTGCCCTCACGTCATCAGCCGAGGCTTCCATGGATACCAACAACCCACTCGCATTGGATAACCAACTTTGCTTCACCTTGTATTCCGCGTCCCTCGCCATGACCCAAGCCTACAAGCCCCTATTAGAACCTCTTGGGCTGACCTATCCCCAGTACCTAGTAATGCTGATTTTATGGGAGCAAGATGGTCTTCAATTAAAAGAGATCGGCGCACGCCTAGGACAAAAATCCGGTGCACTGACCCCCGTCATTAAACGCTTAGAAGCAGAAGGTCGAGTACAGCGGGTACGAGACGCCCAAGACGAGCGCGCCCTAAGCATTTGTCTCACACCCGCGGGCAAGTCTTTACAAAAGCAAGGCCGAGAAGTGAATCAATGCATTCTGAAAGCCTGCTCTATAGACATAGACGAACTCATTGATTTGAAAGAAAAACTAGACAACCTTAGAAAAAACATTCATGAAAATAACTGACTGAGGCTTGCGCTGAATTAGTTATTGCGATAACTTAATTATCAACCAGAGGCCAGAACGGCCTTTATTTTTAATCATATAGTTATCGCGATAACTATACTCATTCGAAACAACAAGGAGCAAAATTATGGCTATCCTATACACAGCTCAAGCGACATCAACTGGTGGCCGCGATGGTCGCGCTGTCTCAGACGACAACAAGCTCGACGTTCAACTAAGCACACCGAAAGAGCTAGGTGGTGCAGGCGGCGAAGGCACTAACCCAGAGCAATTGTTTGCCGCAGGCTACTCTGCTTGTTTCATTGGTGCCTTGAAGTTGGTTGCGTCCCAAGCCAAGGTCAAATTTCCAAACGACCCAAGCATCACAGCGAAAGTAGGCATCGGCCCAAACCCAAACGGCGCAGGCTTTGCCATTGATGTAGACCTAGACGTCACAGTAGAAGGCATGGACAAAGAGACATTACTGCCATTGGTCGAAAAAGCCCACGAAGTATGTCCTTACTCCAATGCAACACGTGGCAACATCCGCGTAGGCCTGAACGTTAACTAAGCTTTCTCAACGTTCCAGTGCTAAAAACGTTCCAGTGCTAAAAACGTTCCAGTGCTAAAAACGTTTCAGTGCTAAAGCAGCCGGTCACATGGCCGGCTGCTTTAAATTAACTGGAATGGCCGACTCGGCGCTCCCCTCTGCTCTACCTCCAACGCCACCACCTGCCCAGCCAAAGGCTGCTCAGCAAGCTGATCTTCCAATCCGACACTCGCTGAGGTGATAAATAAGGTTTTCCCTTCTGGCCCACCAAATGCGCAACTGGTTGGACGAGCGAATGGCAACTTCAAAACCGCCCCTTCAGAGCCATCTGGTAGATAGCGCACAATACGCTGACCATCCCATTGAGCATTCCAAAGGGCGCCTTCGTCATCCATAGCAGAGCCATCCGGCCCTGAGCCTTCTGGGGTCTGAGCAAACGCAGCCGCGCCTCGCACATCTTGAAACCCGGGATACGGAAATTTATGGATTTGCCCTTTCATCGAGTCTGCAAAGTACATACAACCGCGACTTTCATCCCAAGCAAAGGTATTGGCGATACCGACATTGTCTAACAAACACTGCTTTTGCCCATCTGCTGTAATACGCCATAGGCGACCTTGGCAAAGGACTTCGTTGTCATCCATGGTGCCCACCCAAAGGGAGCCGTCAGGAGCCACTTTGGCATCATTTCCCCGATTACTAGGAAGATCATCGTCCAGTGTGCAAAGTGTCTCTAGTCGATGAGTTTGACAATCAAACACCGCCACACGAGTGGCCAGCACCACCAGCAACACATCCTTTTTATTGGTTGCGAATACCGCAGACACCTTCTCAGGCATTAGCCAATGTTGATGTTCGCCAGTGAGTGAGTCCCAGCACCAGACTTGCTGCATGGGGATATCGACCCAAAATAAACGAGCAGTTTCAGCGCACCAATAGGGGCCTTCGGCCAATTGATGTCTTTGCGAACTGATGGTTTTAAACGTCATAGGGAGCCCTTATGTCGGTTTCGCCAAGCGGCGACAAAGGCGGCCGCTTTATCTGTGGTTTCACTCACCTCTTGCCCAGCCTTATATAGGGCGGAGCCAAGACCAAAGCCATTGGCTCCCATGGCGACGTACTCTGCCAAATTATCAGGGGACACTCCGCCAACCGGACAAAACCAAAGGGGTTTAGGCAGCACTGCCCACATTGCCTTAATCACTTTAGGTGAAGGTATGCCTTCCGCTGGAAACAGCTTGAGCCCATCAGCCCCCGCATCCAGTGCCGCAAAGGCCTCCGTTGCAGTAAAAAAGCCTGGTAACGCAAACAAAGATTTCGCTTTCGCGTAGCGAATTAAGCTGGTATCCGTATGGGGACACACCATTAACTTAGCGCCTAGATCAGCCAGCTGATCCACCTGTTCCATCGTCATCACAGTGCCAGCGCCGATCAAGGCTTGTGAGCCCAATGACGCCTGCAAAATCGCAATACTTTCCATGGGGTCAGGAGAGTTCAAAGGCACTTCGATGATCCGAAAGCCAGCATTCACGAGCGCTTGCCCATGGGACAGCACCTCATCTGGCTTAACCCCGCGCAAAATGGCCACTAAAGGCAGCTCTGCCATACAATCATGAAAGTTCATAGGGTGACTCCTTGTGCTTGTGCCGATCTTGCTAGGGCAACAAAGCCCTGCACACTGGCGTCTTTCGCAGTCAGTTGGGAAACGTCCACAGCAAATCGGGACAGCACCCGCTGATAGCGTGCGCTCACCGTATCTGAACCAATCAGGTACAGGTGTCGGTTGTCACATAGATCTAAATTTGCCAGCACATCCGTACCTATCAAGATGCCAGACAAATAACTGGCAAGGCCGGAAGCGGGTAATTCACCTGTAACCGTACGGCTGCGCACCGTAAACAACTGATGCATTAAACCGCCCTGTTCTTCTGCCAGTATCACACCCGCATCAAACCAATCCTGATCAAACTGAGAAGCTGAGTCTGCCTGCCCTTTTGCCAAACTGGAGTGCTGGCACAGCAACGCAAATAGCTCCCCTGTCATAACAGTAGAAAAGCCCTCTAACCTGCTTTGATCTAATTGCCCCCATTTGCAATGGGTGCCCGGTAAGCAAAAGGTCATAGGCCCGTCACTGTCAGAGTGAGCCCCCCATAAGCCCAGTAGCTGCGTTTCTTCACCCCGCATCACATCCACTTGCCCAGCCGCTCCAACCCCTTTCACCCCGGGCACAATGTAAACCGCAATCGGTAATGCTGTATCGAGTTGATGAAGTTGCGTGGCAAGCCCATCTAAGCCAAGGGGACACTCTAGATAAGGCACTTCCTGCCAGCCACTACGACTCCCCACCATGCCAGCCATTAAGACTGGCACCTGATGGTGTAACCAAGGCTGAATCAAGTCACTGAGCACAGGTTCGAAGTCCCCCTGTGCTAATGACAGCATGCCCTGATCGCTGGCTTGCTCTGCCATCACCTTGCCATCATGATCAATCAAATAGACTCGTAAGTTGCTTGTCCCCCAGTCCACCGCAATGCATAAAGGCTTGCTCATACTCATCCCACCAAATCGGCTGGGAGAATCTGCGCCGGAATGTTTTGATAGCACACAGGCCGCAAGAATCGACGAATGGATAAGGTACCAACGGACGTGGCACCGAAGTTAGTAGACGCTGGATAAGGCCCACCGTGAACCATGGTGTCGCACACTTCGACGCCCGTTGGGAAAGCATTGGCCAGCACACGTCCGGCTTTACGCTCAAGAATCGGCAATAAACCACGAGCACTGTCATAATCCGCTTCTGATAAATGCAGGGTACAGGTCAACTGACCTTCCAGCTGTCGAGCAAGGGCCATCATTTGCTCGATAGATTCCGCCACCACCACTAAACCCAAAGGCCCGAATACTTCATGATGGAGAGAAGGCTTATCCAGCCACTCTCGAGCCGCTACCCGATACAAATTAGGCAATGCCTGACGTCCCTGAGCATCCTTCGTACGCAACACCGATTGGGCCCCAGACTGATCAAACACCGCCACCCCTTCCCGGTAAGCATCCGCTATACCATGGGTCAGCATGGCTTGTTCTTGAACTTGAGTTAATGCAGCGGAAGCCTTTTCAATAAAGGTCTCACACCCTTCGCCTTCTAACACAATGGCGATCCCAGGGTTGGTACAAAACTGCCCAGCGCCCATGGTGAGCGACTGAGCCCAGCCTGATGCCAACGCTTCAGTGTCTTGATCCAGCTTATTTGGCAAGACAAACATAGGGTTTACGGAGCCTAGCTCCCCGAAAAATGGAATGGGCTCTGGGCGAGCAGCACACAAATCAAATAAGGCGCGACCGCCCCCAAGACTGCCAGTGAAACCCACAGCTTTGATCAGTGGATGTTGCACCAAGGCGCTGCCTACTTTTCGGTCTCCCCCTTGAATCAAGGAAAAGACCCCGGCTGGCACACCACAAATTTTTATTGCTTTATCAATGGCTTGAGCCACTAACTCCCCAGTCCCCGGATGCGCTGAGTGGCCTTTTACCACCACAGGACAACCCGCCGCGAGGGCCGCAGCGGTATCGCCCCCCGCCGTTGAAAAAGCCAATGGAAAGTTCGATGCACCAAACACCGCCACTGGGCCAATAGGACGCTGCATCATACGCAAATCTGGACGCGGTAAAGGCGTACGATCAGGGAGCGCCTCATCGTAGCGACGATCCAAATAATCGCCCGCCAAAATGTGTTGGGCGAATAAACGCAGCTGCCCAGTCGTGCGCCCACGCTCACCAATCAAGCGTGCCTCTGGCAAACCTGTCTCAGCACATCCCACTGCCGTAATCTCATCACCAAGGGCGTCTATCTCGTCCGCGATCTGATTTAAAAAACCAGCACGAGTTGCTCGGCTGCTGTAGCCAAACACATCAAAAGCGGCTTCAGCAGCTTCCACCGCGGCGTTTACGTCTTCCACCCGCCCCACTGAAAATTCGGCATCTGTGTTATTGACCGTGGCAGAGTGGAAGGTATTTGAAGCGGCAACCCACTGCCCAGCGATTAAGTGTTTACCTGATAACATAAGCTCTCCGGTTAATGGCTGTCTTTCGGCACAGGCGCACCACGGCACCCTTTAAGGAAATCAAAATCGGCACCGGTATCGGCACCCTGAATATGGTCAAAGAACAACTTGATGTAGCCCGATTTAGGCGCCTCGATACTGGACTTCCAAGCGGCTAGACGGGCTTCTAATTCACTGTCAGGAATGTCCAACTGCAATCGACGAGCATCCACATCCAACTCAATCATGTCGCCATTTTGAACGATCGCCAGTGGGCCACCCGCCGCAGCTTCTGGGGTCGTGTGCAGCACGACAGTGCCATAGGCAGTACCCGACATACGCGCATCTGAAATACGCACCATGTCCTTGATCCCCTTGCGTAGCACCTTAGGCGGCAAGCCCATGTTGCCCACCTCAGCCATGCCCGGATAACCTTTCGGTCCACAGTTTTTCAGCACCATGACGCAGGTTTCATCAATGTCTAAGCTTTCGTCATTGATCTTAGCTTTGTAATCGTCGATGTCTTCAAACACCACGGCGCGACCACGGTGTTTCAACAAGTGCTCCGAAGCGGCAGACGGCTTCAGCACCGCGCCTTGAGGTGCCAAGTTACCTTTCAGAACGGCAATCCCCCCTTTTTGGGTAAGCGCTTTTTCCACCGGCAGAATCACGTCTGGATTGGAGTTGCGAACGTCTTTGACTTCTTCCCAAACACTGCCCCCAGACACGGTAAGCGCGTCTTTATGAAGCTGTCCGGCTTCTGCCAAATGTTTGATGACCACCGGTAGACCGCCGGCATAGAAGAACTCTTCCATCAGATATTTTCCCGATGGCATCAGGTTCACTATGGTGGCTATTTCATGCCCCAGCTTATCCCAGTCATCAAGGCTAAGATCGATGCCCACACGGCCAGCAATGGCTAATAGGTGGATGACGGCATTAGTCGAGCCACCAATGGCACCATTTACTCGAATGGCATTTTCAAAGGCTTGACGGGTCAATATATCGGAAGGCTTCAGATCATCTTTCACCATGTCCACAATGCGACGTCCGGTAAGATGTGCCATCACTCGACGGCGACTGTCCACTGCAGGAATGGCCGCGTTGCCAGACAGGGCCATCCCTAAGGCTTCAGCCATGGAGGCCATGGAAGAGGCGGTTCCCATAGTGTTACAGGAGCCCGGAGAACGGGACATGGATTGCTCTGCTTCTAGGAAATCCTCAGAGGTCATCTTGCCCGCTTTGATGTCTTCCGACATTTGCCACAGGGCCGTGCCTGAGCCCACACGCTCACCACGGAAGTAGCCATTCAACATAGGGCCACCGGACACCACGATAGAGGGAATGTCCACACTGGCAGCACCCATTAACAGGGCAGGAGTGGTCTTGTCACACCCTGCTAACAACACCACACCATCCAGTGGGTTGGCTCGCAGGGCTTCCTCCACGTCCATGGCCGCCATATTGCGGTACATCATGGCCGTAGGGCGTAGGGAGCTTTCTCCCACAGAGAACACAGGGAACTCAAGGGGCAAACCGCCCGCTTCGTAAATACCGTGCTTCACACGCTCCGCAAGATCCCGCAAATGGGCGTTACAAGGGGTAAGCTGGGACCAGGTATTACAAATACCAATCACTGGACGTCCGTCGAATAAGTCGGCTGGCAGACCTTGGTTTTTCATCCAACTGCGGTGATAAATATGGTCTCGGGACGTGCCGCCGAACCATTCCGTAGAGCGCAATTTGCGCGGCCAAGGCTTTGGTGTGAATTGGCTCATACCCAACCTCCATCAACAATAAAGTTTTGAGCGGAACACATTTGCGACGCATCAGACCCAAGGAAGAGCGCCATATTGGCAATGTGTTCAGGAAGTACAGAGCCCGCAAGGCATTGGCTCTGCTTGATTTTTTCTTTGGCAGCGTCATCCACCCAAAGCTGCAACTGCTTTTCAGTCATAACCCAACCGGGGACTAGGGTGTTTACGCGAATGCGATCCCCCCCTAAATCTCGGGCAAGGCCGCGAGTGAGACCGTGCATGGCTGCTTTGCTGGCTGCATAAGTAGGGTAACCAGCGGACGCCATCATCCAGCCCACCGAGCCGAAGTTAATGATGGAGCCACCACCAAGCTCTTTCATCATGGGCGTCACGACTTGTGCCGCAAACAGGGCATGCTTCAGGTTTACCCCCACCAGATCGTCAAAACGCTCCGAGCTAAGGGAGTCCAACGAATGACGCACATCGTTGGCGGCGTTATTAAGCAACACCGAAATCAGCCCAAGATCATTGGCCGCATCACGAATAGCCGCTTGGTAAGCGCTAGTGTCCGTCACATCACATTGGCGAAACCAAACCTGATGTCCCTGCTCCATCAGCTGACGGGTAAGGGTTTCACCCGCCTCTTTATCCAGATCCACAAAAGCGGTTTTAGCCCCTTGTTGCGCAAAGGCGGTCACCAAGGCTGCACCAATGCCCGTGGCACCACCGGAAATAAACACGGTACGTTGGGCCAAATCAGGGTAATTCGCTACCGAACTCATAGGACGTTCACCTTTGTATCTGGCGCCTCCTCGATGGCTAAAGCATTGCGCAATGGCAAACCAAAAGTCGGTGAAGAGATTTCAAACACGTCACCCGGCTGCGCAGCAACGCTATCCGCAAACGATAACGTGGCCGTGCCAAACATGTGCACATGCAGATCTCCCGGCTGACGGAATAAATCGTATTTAAAATGGTGATGTTCTAAGTTGCGAAAACTATGGGACATATTGTCTTCACCTGACAAAAAGTCCTTACCCCACAGGGTGTTACCGTTTCGTTCAATTTTTGAATGACCTTCAATGTGTGCGGGCAACTCCCCTACTAATAACTCAGGACCAAAAGACGCTGGGCGCAGTTTGGAGTGAGCCAAGTAGAGGTAGTTTTGCTTCTCTGTCACATGGTCAGAAAACTCATTCGCTAAGGTGTAGCCAATGCGGTGTACCGTTCCATCGTCACCAATCAAATAGAAGCCTGCGATCTCTGGTTCTTCACCCCCATCTAGGGCAAAGGAAGGGGATGGCAAAGCACTGCCAGGGGCAACCATGCCGGCACCATTCCCCTTGTAAAACCACTCTGGCTGCACGCCCTCTTCCCCTGCTGCGGGCTTGCCTTTCTCCACTCCCATCTGGAAGATTTTCATGGAGTCGGTCATGTCATCGCTGTTGCCATGCATCGCATTTCGCGTGGCAGCAGACCCCAAGTGCGTTAAGCCAGTACCAGTTAAATACGTGTGAGCTGGATCGGGGTGGCGCACAGGGCAGTCGAGTTCGCCATTGGCGTAAAGGGCGGCCAAGTCCACCGTATCACCGAAGCCCTTTTGCTCCACCAGAGTGGCTAGAGACAGGCCAGCGCTCACGGCTTCTTGTGCTAGGGCATAGACAGATTCTGCATCCTGTACCCATTTCGCAGTCTGGCCCATGCGGCACATCACGCCGCCGTTTTTATGTTGAGACAAATACATCATGAGGACTCCTGCCTAGCGCGCTTTCTGTTTGTTGTAGACATCGAAGATAACGGCCGCTAACAAGACCGCACCTTTGATCACTTGCTGCCAATCGATACCGATACCTAGGATCGACATGCCGTTGTTCATTACACCCATAATCAAGGCACCCACCACGGCACCGATGACCTTACCGACACCTCCTGTCATGGATGCACCACCGATGAAGACCGCTGCGATCACATCCAGCTCGAAGGCAAAACCAGCCTTAGGGGTAGCGGTATTCAAACGGGCAGCGAAGATCAAACCCGCTAAGGCCGCTAACATGCCCATATTGGCGAAGGTCAAGAAGGTCAGGCGCTCTGTGTTGATGCCGGACAGCTTGGCCGCTTTCACATTGCCCCCCAGAGCATAGATACGACGCCCAATGGTGGTGGAGTTGGTGAGGAAGGTGTACACAGCCACCAACACCGCCATGGTGATTAGCACGTTTGGCAAACCACGGTAGGTAGCAAGTAAGTAAGAGATGTAAATCAGTGCCACAGCCACTAAAGCATTCTTCACAATGAAAAAGCTAAATGGCTCATCTTGAATACCGTAACGGGCTGCTTGGGCACGCTGACGAGCGGCTAAAAATACAATGGAAGTCGCTGCCAACACGCCTAGTACAATCGCCGTGACGTTTGGACGACCAATGCCAAAGATGTCTGGCACAAAGCCCGTACTCATCAACTGAAAGGATTTAGGGAAAGGCCCTACGGACTGCCCCGCAAGCAATGCCAGAGTCAAGCCGCGGAAGATCAACATGCCCGCCAAGGTCACAATGAAGGACGGTATTTTCCAATAGGCGACCCAGTACCCTTGCGCTGCACCGATCAATAAACCGACAAATAGACACACCGGAACCACCACGACCGTAGGCAGCTCAAAGTTCACAGCCATGACGGCTGCTAAGGCGCCAATAAAGCCCACCACTGAGCCCACAGACAAGTCGATGTGACCAGCGACGATCACCAACAACATGCCAATGGCCATAATGATGATGTAGCTGTTTTGTAGGAATAAATTGGTTAAGTTCACGGGACGCATCAAGGTACCTTCAGTCAGCACCTGAAACATCACCATGATGGCCACAAGGGCCAGTAACATGCCGTACTCGCGCATGTGGTTCTTTAAAAAGCCCATGGCTGAGGGAGCCTGAGGCGGCTCGTTTTGAACGGGGGTTTCTGTTTTTGTTGTTGTATTCATGGTTCTCTCCGATTAGCCCTTGACGATCATCGACATGATTTTTTCTTGGCTGGCTTCGTCTTTATTCAGCACGCCCTCAAATCGACCTTCGTTCATCACGTAGATGCGATCACACATGCCAAGTAGCTCTGGCATCTCTGATGAAATCATCAGCACGCCTTTCCCATCTTTCGCTAGCTCATTGATAATGCTGTAAATTTCAAATTTGGCACCGACATCGATACCCCGTGTTGGCTCGTCTAAGATCAACACATCAGGCTGGGAATACAGCCATTTACTGAGCACCACTTTTTGCTGGTTACCACCAGACAAATTGCCCACGGTTTGCTGTACGCTTGGGGTTCGAATACGTAAGGCTTTGCGATAGCCTTCCGCCACATGTTGTTCTTCTGACTTGTTGATCACGCCACGCTCTGCCACACGATCCAAGGCCGCCATGGTGGTGTTCATCTTGATGCTTTCATCCAATACCAGCCCCAGCTCTTTGCGGTCTTCGGTCACGTAAGCCAAACCACTCTTGATGGCTTTAGGTACATTGGACACATCCACTGGTACGCCGCGCATCTTGACTTCCCCTTGGATGTTTTTGCCGTAGCTTTTACCAAAGATACTCATGGCCAGCTCGGTACGACCTGATCCCATCAAGCCTGCAATACCCACGACTTCCCCTGCGCACACGTCAAATTGAATGTCTTCGATGACTTGGCGTTCGGTTTGGATAGGGTGCCAGACGTTCCAATTGGCGACCGACATAAGCTGCTGCCCAATGGCCACATCCCGACTTGGGTAACGGTTCGCCATGTCTCGTCCCACCATGTCACGGATGATGTCCGCTTCACTGATTTTCTGGGCATGGCAGTCCAAATTCGACACGGAAGCACCGTCTCGAATCACGGTAATGGCATCTGCAACACGGCTGATCTCGTTCAATTTATGGGTGATCAAGATGGAAGAAATGCCTTGAGCTTTGAACTCCAACAACAAGTCCAACAACTTGGCACTGTCGTTCTCCTGCAGCGCTGCAGTGGGCTCGTCTAGAATCAACAGCTTTACCTTTTTCGCCAAGGCTTTGGCGATCTCTATCAACTGTTGCTTACCCACCCCAAGACTGCCCACCTTAGTAGACGGGGATTCTTTTAGGCCAACCTTGGCTAATAACTCTTGGGTACGTGCGAAGGTGTGTGGCCAGTTAATCTTGCCCCCTTCCACGTTTTCGTTGCCGAGAAAGAGGTTCTCTGCAATCGACAAAAGCGGCACCAGCGCCAGCTCTTGGTGAATAATAATGATGCCTTTTTCTTCGCTGTCGCGAATGCCACCGAAGGCCACGGTTTCCCCTTCAAATAGAATATCGCCGTCGTAGCTCCCATGGGGGTATACGCCACTCAGCACCTTCATCAGGGTCGATTTACCGGCACCGTTTTCCCCTACTAGGGCATGAATCTCACCGCTCTTTACTTGCAGATTCACATTATCCAGAGCCTTCACCCCGGGAAATTCTTTGGTGATACCGCGCATCTCTAAGATTACGTTTTGCATGACAATCCCCTGAGCAGGCGGCACAGAGCCACCTGCTGCTGTTACAACAAACTAGTGTTTACTAGGGTTTAACTTATTTCACTTGGTTGGATTGGTAGTAGCCACTGCCCAGTAGCACCTCTTCCCAGTTGCTTGCGTCAACTGCTACAGGTTCTAGTAGGAAGCTCGGTACCACCTTGTAACCATTGTCATAGGTTTCGGTGTCATTGATTTGCGGCGTCACATCGTTCAACACGGCTTGCACCATGCCAACGGTCACGTCTGCCAACACTCGGGTATCTTTAAAGATGGTGGAGTATTGCTCACCGGCAACGATAGATTTAATGGAAGGAAGTTCTGCGTCTTGGCCAGTTACAATGGGCATTTTCATACCGCCAGAGCCGTAACCCACCCCTTTCAAAGACGACAAGATACCGATGGATAGACCATCATAAGGAGACAAGACCCCATGGAGGGTTTTTTGGGTGTAGTAAGTCGACATTAGGTTGTCCATGCGCGCTTGGGCAACGGAACCGTCCCAACGCAAGGTTCCCACAGTGTCCATGCCTTGCTGGCCAGACACCACATCAATCTTACCGGAGTCGATCATCGGTTGTAGCACCGACATGGCACCATTGTAGAAGAAGTAAGCGTTGTTATCGTCAGGAGAACCGCCAAACAACTCAACATTGTATGGGCCATCACCAAAACGCTCTTCTAGGCCAGACACTAGGGACTTAGCCTGCTGTACGCCCACTTGGAAGTTATCAAAGGTTGCATAGTAGCTTACGTAGGGGCTGTTTTTGATCAAGCGATCGTAGGCGATCACTTCTATGCCCGCTGCGTTGGCGTTTTCAAGGGCATTCGATAGGGTAGTACCATCGATGGCGGCAATCACCAGCACGTCCACCCCTTTTACGATCATGTTTTCAATCTGTGCTAGCTGGTTCGGGATTTCGTCTTCCGCATATTGCAGATCGACCTTGTAACCCTCATCTTCAAACAGCTTGACCATAGACTCACCGTCACTGATCCAGCGCGCTGAAGACTTGGTCGGCATCGCTATGCCCACATACCCTTCACTCGCGTAGGCACCTGTCCCAAAGACCATGCCCGCACCCAGAATCGCCGTAGCAATACCGCCTTTTACAAAATTCATTAGCTCCTCCTATGGCAACCCACGTTGTTTAGAATGCGCCGGCTGCCGGGTTTTTTTATCTTTATTTTTAGCCAATCAGGTTATCTAACCTGCCAAGTAGAGTAGGAATATCCCCCATACCATTCAAATAGAAAAAACGACGCCAGCCATATCATTTTTGGTATAAAGCTAGCGAAATTAGATTAACGTTTAGACAATTCTGCCCGAATCAGGCGTTCTAGCTGGTGCGCAAGGGGGGACAAGTTACGCCCCTTCAATTTGAGCAAAAAGTAAGGGCTCAACTCGATTTTTCGCTCCAAACGCAACACGGTGAGCTTAGCCCCCACGGACTCGCTCATGAGCAAATCCGCCACCTCACTGGCGAGGGGAGCAATACTGTTGGACGACACCAAAATGGCGATCAAAGCCAGTAGAGACGTACTGTTAGTGATGGCAGAGGGCAAGCTGGCACGCTCAGCCACAAACGCCCCTTCCACGGCTTCGCGGATCGGTGCCCGATGGGATTGCATGACCCATTCGTATTTAGATAAATCCCGCATGGATACTTGATCGGCCTCGGCCAAAGGATGACCTTGTCGCACCAAGAGCGCCACGCTTTCGGTACGGGCTGGCAGGATTTCGAATTCAGAAGAGTTGTAATGACTGGGCAAACGCGCCACGACAAAGTCGTTGTTTCCCGTGATGAGGTCTTTTACCAGTGCTTCACTGGTATCGACGTTGATATCGATTTCGGCTTTAGGTGCCACCGCTCGCAACTGCTGGATCGCAGGGATCACAAAACCCACCGCAGCCCCCGTGACCGCACCGATAGCAGTGGATCCCCCGTTGCCCTGCTTCAATTCCTCCACTTCTCGGGATAGGTCACGCAGCTCCACCACCAAGTTATGGGCCCGACGGCAAATAGCCTGCCCCACCAAAGTAGGCACCATGCCTTTGGCATGTCGGGTAAACAGCTTAGCACCTAAGGTGGACTCTATTTCGCTGAGCATGCGCGAGGCAGCAGGCTGAGTGATTGCCAGTTCATCGGCAGCGATACTAAGTTGGCCGAACTCGGCGATGATGGCAATCAACCGCAATTGGTTTAATTTCAGGTGTTTTGACAACCCGATATCCATGGTTCCCCCTATGACACAGGCATTCATTCCTGCATCGCACGTTTACTTATTTTTATTAACAGTGTTTTCTATATAGGCGATCTGTGGGGGCAAAGAACACTGGCAATGGCCACGCTTACCCCCTCTCCCAACAATAACAAGACAGGACAACACGGATGATTAAGGTGTCACCATTTGGTCAATGTAATGGGCATGTCATAGATAAAATAACCTTATCTAACCAACATATCACGACCAGTTTTATAAATCTTGGGGCAAGAATGACAGAACTGAACGTCGCGGATCGTGACGGGATTGTTAAGAATATTGTGCTCAACTACCCAGATATAATCGGATATCAAAAAGACACCTCCTACCTAGGTGCGGTGTGTGGCCGCTTTGCTAACCGCATCGCAAAAGGACAAATGATTCTCGACGGGAACACTTTTCAGCTCGATAAAAACGAGGGTGAGCACCACCTCCACGGGGGAACCAACGGGTTTCACCAGCGGATTTGGGACTATGAAATCGATCCGTCAGACACCAGCGTTTGCTTCACACTCAGCTCTCCTCACCTTGATATGGGTTACCCGGGGAACTGCCATGTAAAAGTGACATTTCAGCTCATAGAAAATCAGATAAAAGTGCTGTTTGAAGCCACCACTGACCGCCCAACCGTGCTTAACCTCACCCATCACAACTATTACAATTTATCCGGAGAGCTGCATTCAAGCATTCGCCAGCACACGTTGCAGGTGCAGGCCGAGCAAATCACTGTCACCGATAAAAACAACCTTCCAACCGGCGCATTATTATCGGTCGCAGACACGCCTTTCGACTTTCGTACACGTCGCCCTTTAGAGCATGAACAGGCTTTTTCAAACACTCAAAGGGGCTATGACCACAACTTTGTCCTTAATGGAGAACGCCACACCGAACGCCTCGCCTGTCAGCTGGCAGAGACCCGATCAGGACGCGTGCTGCAGGTGTACACCACTGAACCTGGGCTACAGGTGTATACCGGTGGCTACCTAAGTCATGACGGACGTTATCAGGATTATTCTGGCATCGCCCTTGAGCCACAAAACTTCCCCAACAGCCCTAACCTTTCTCACTTTCCATCCTCTTTGGTAACACCACAGACCCCCTATCGACATACCACCAGGCTGGTGTTTACAACGTCATCTTAGAAATATATGATATTTTGCATATACGAAATTCCATATATACGAACGATTCATGACCCTAGATCCGATAAATTTTTACAAATGCCTCGCTGACGACACGCGCCTGCGGGCACTTATGCTGATCTTTTTAGAGCAAGAGCTGTGCGTCTGCGAGCTAGTAGAAGCTCTGCAAGAAAGCCAGCCTAAAATCTCTCGCCATCTGGCGCAGTTACGCCAGTGCGGCTTGCTGACCGACCGCCGCCAAGGCCAGTGGGTGTATTACCGCATCAATGAGTCTCTCCCAGAATGGGCAGAGCTGGTGCTGCAAATCAGTACGGTAGAAAACCCGTCATACACCGAAGATGACCGCGCACGCTTGCACAGCATGGGTGACCGCCCTGCCCGTATGCAATCCTGCTGTGGTTAATAGGAGCCTCTAATGGGAATATTTGAACGTTATTTAAGCCTTTGGATTGCTCTGGCGATCTTAGCTGGTGTGGGGCTAGGACTGTTTGCGGAACAGCCTTTGATGGTCATTGCCAGCCTTGAGTACGCCCATGTGAATCTGGTGATTGCCGTGCTGATCTGGCTGATGATTTACCCCATGATGGTGCAAGTGGATTTCTCAGCCATCAAGGATGTGGGTAAAAAGCCCAAGGGCATCGTCCTCACTTTGGTGGTTAACTGGTTGATCAAACCTTTTACCATGGCACTGCTTGGCTGGTTGTTTTTTAAGGGAATTTTTGCCGATTGGGTCGATCCGCAAACCGCTACTGAATACATCGCTGGGATGATTTTATTAGGGGTTGCCCCCTGTACCGCTATGGTGTTCGTCTGGAGCCAGCTCACCAAGGGTGACCCGAATTACACCTTGGTACAGGTATCGATCAATGACGTCATTATGATTTTCGCCTTTGCTCCGATTGCGGGCTTCCTATTAGGCATGACTGACATCACAGTGCCATGGAGCACCCTTACACTATCGGTTGTCTTGTATGTGGTGATCCCCTTGATAACGGGTGCGATCACCCGCCGAGCCTTAGATCGTGCGGGGGATTTAAGCCGACTAGATGAGTTATTGGCTAAGCTTAAGCCTTGGTCAATTATTGGTTTATTGGGCACGGTAGCTTTGTTGTTTGGGTTTCAAGCAGACACCATCCTTGATAACCCTCAAGCCATGGTATTAATTGCCATCCCGCTGCTGATCCAAAGTTATCTGATCTTCGCCATCACCTATGCCATGGCGAAAAAGCTAGGCTTGGCCCACAAAATTGCGGCTCCAGCGTGCTTGATCGGCACCTCTAACTTCTTTGAGTTAGCCGTCGCCGTGGCTATTTCATTATTTGGTTTGCACTCTGGTGCGGCTCTAGCCACCGTGGTCGGTGTGCTAGTGGAAGTACCGGTTATGCTGAGTTTGGTGTGGTTTGCCAACCGAACTCGCCATTGGTTTCACTCATAACATCGTTAAAAAAGGCGAGAAATTATGACAATTAAAGTTGGTATTAATGGGTTCGGTCGTATGGGGCGCCTCTCTTTTCGCGCCGCCTTTGACTGGGACGAAATAGAATTTGTCCAAATCAATGACCCAGCAGGCGATGCGGGAACCCTAGCTCATCTCATCACATTCGACTCTGTTCACGGCCGTTGGCACCACGAAGCCACTGCCGAGGGCAATGAGATGATCATCAATGGCCAGCGTATTCCATGCACACAAAACAAAGCCATTGGCGAAACAGATTGGTCTGGCTGTGATGTGGTGATCGAAGCCAGTGGCAAGATAAAAACCAAAGCCCTGCTTCAAGCTTACCTAGATCAAGGGGTAAAGCGTGTGGTGGTGACTGCCCCAGTGAAAGAAGAAGGCGTGCTCAACGTCGTTATGGGGGTTAACCATGATCTGTACGATCCAGCTAATCACCCCATCGTGACCGCTGCATCCTGTACCACAAACTGCTTAGCACCTGTGGTAAAAGTGATACATGAAAAGCTGGGGATTCAACACGGGTCCATGACCACTATCCATGACATCACCAATACCCAAACTATCTTGGATGCCCCCCACAAAGATCTGCGTCGCGCCCGCGCATGCGGTGCTAGCTTGATCCCAACCACTACGGGCTCCGCCACTGCCATCACTCATATCTTCCCTGAGCTGAAAGGTAAGCTAAACGGTCATGCGGTACGTGTGCCATTAGCGAATGCGTCGTTAACCGATTGTGTCTTTGAAGTCAGCCGCCCGACCACAGAAGCAGAAGTCAACGGCTTCCTAAAAGACGCAGCAGAGAACGAACTAAAGGATATCTTGGGTTACGAAGAGCGTCCTCTGGTGTCCGTGGATTACAAAACCGACCCCCGTTCCAGCATCATCGACGCCCTGTCTACCATGGTCATCAATGGCACACAGGTGAAGCTGTACGCTTGGTACGACAACGAATGGGGCTACGCCAACCGCACCGCTGAGCTAATGCGTATGGTTGGTCGTTTAGATCACAGCTGACCCCACCCTAACCCTCCCCTTGTTTCCTTAAGGGGAGGGAGCCACTCTTGGAGCCACTACGAGTAATGGATACACTAGCCAACCTTTCTCCAGCGATCCGCCAATACATGGTGGTCACAGGAAATTATTGGGCCTTCACGTTAACCGATGGCGCCTTGCGTATGCTGGTGGTGCTGTATTTCCATGGACTGGGCTACAGCCCACTGGAAATCGCCATGCTGTTTTTGTTTTACGAAATCTTTGGCGTGGTAACCAATCTCGTAGGGGGCTGGCTCGGAGCGCGGTTAGGGTTAAACCGCACCATGAACATTGGCCTGTTTCTGCAAATCCTCGCCTTGAGCATGTTGCTGGTGCCCGCCAGTGCCTTAACCGTACCTTGGGTTATGGCTGCCCAAGCCCTATCAGGTATTGCCAAAGACCTGAATAAGATGAGTGCCAAAAGCTCTATCAAGCTGTTGGTTCCCGGAGATGCCCAAGGGCAACTGTACAAATGGGTTGCCCTGTTAACCGGCTCTAAAAATGCGCTAAAAGGCGTAGGCTTCTTCCTTGGTGGCGCACTGTTGAGCTTATTTGGCTTTAAAGGTGCCGTGCTTGGCATGGCCGTCGTTCTCACCCTGGTGTGGATTGCAAGTCTCCTATCTCTCAAAAAAGATCTTGGAAAAGCCAAAAACAAACCGAAATTTGGCGATATCTTCTCGAAAAGTGCTGCGGTGAACTACCTCTCTGCAGCACGCCTATTTTTGTTTGGCGCGCGGGATGTTTGGTTTGTCGTGGCTCTACCCGTATTTCTGGCCAGTACGTTTGGCTGGGATCACTGGTACGTGGGTGGCTTCCTCGCTGCTTGGGTCATTGCCTATGGTATCGTTCAAGGTTTTGCCCCGCGCTTTACCGGTAAAGCATCTGGCAAGGTGCCTGATGGCCGACAAGCCCTACGCTGGGCCTTGGTACTAGGCATTATCCCCGCGGCCATTGCGTTAGCACTCACCTTCAACTGGCAAATAGAATTCGCCGTACTGGCTGGTTTGCTGGCATTTGGAGCAGTCTTCGCAATTAACTCCTCACTCCATAGTTACTTAATCGTCAGCTATGCAGGTCAAGATGGCGTTTCTCTTGATGTGGGCTTTTACTACATGGCCAATGCCATGGGTCGCCTTATTGGCACCCTATTGTCCGGCTGGCTGTATCAGGAATATGGCTTAGCCGTGTGCTTATGGGTGTCCGCTGGCTTTATCGGCTTAACCGCATTGATTTCGGTGAGGTTGCCTAGAACCAAGGAATAGGTTAAAAATACGCCAGATGAACCGTTTCTAAGTTCATCAATGGCTAGGACGCCATCAACTGAGGACTCAAAAGTCATGAACAACTAATCCCAACTAGAATTTTTGTTCGCAGGGAAGCAGAGCAAGATTTGTATGATTCGCCTATGTCTATCAGGGGAGTCACTCTTAAAACAGGCTAATGATGGCATCTAGGTTTTGATGGCATCAGCGCCAAGCTGCTCTCACCCCTTTCTTAACCTTGTCGTCTCGCGATAGACGCTCATTCGCCGCTTTCAACAGATCATGGTTTTCAGACAACCAATGAGAACAATGGGAAGAGTGCGTACAGCATCCTATGGTCCCGAGCGCCACTAAATAAGGTTCATGACAATGGAATGTAAAACCGACTTAAAATACCTTAAAACCTCAAAGATTCCTCGGGCAATTGAAGCCCTTTTAGAGCTAATCATCCAGTTAGCGGGGATAAGTATTGTCTACTTATCGTTTAAATATCTCTTATGGTTAACTGACGCATCGGACAATAGCCAAGACATCTTAATCAGTATGCTGCTATTACCATCGCTCTATATCTTAAAAGATGTCTATAAGATCGCAGAACCGTTCACCGTCAAAATCGAGATGCACCACAACAGGGTCGCCTCCCATCGAGGGTTTGCCACTAGGACGGAAGATGTGTTGGAGTTTATCCACTCTGAGAATCAAGAAAAGACCACCACACCGTTTGGCCGGCTTTTTGGCTACGCCACTATTCGGCTCTACTCTCCGGGTGGTTATATTGAGCTACCCTATGTTTGTCATCCGAAAGACGTGGAAGATCACATTACCTTCGCCAAGGAACAAAACAAGAAGGCTTAAAAAAGGTATCGACAAAAAAAAGCCCCCATAAAAGGGGCTTTTTATCAAATAAAACAGACCGTTAGGCTTTTTTGACGAACTTTGATTTCAGCATCATGTCACCTGCGCCATCCACCTTACAATCGATGTCATGGTCGCCATCAACAAAGCGCTTGATCGTCGCTTTAGTGCCCACTTTAAGCACTTGCGAAGAGCCTTTTACTTTCAGATCTTTGGCCAATGTGACCTTGTCCCCTTCCGCCAGCAAATTTCCATTTGCATCTTTTAGGATCAGCGCATCCTCATCAACCACTTCTTCATTTGGGTTCCATTCATGGGCACACTCTGGGCAGATCAACATGGATTGATCTTCGTAAACATACTCAGAGCTACAGTTTGGACAGGCCGGAAGACTCATATTCTAAAAACCTTTTATAAAAACCAGATTAAATGTGCGGGTATTATAACACCTTGAGAAGCGTTTTTTGTTAGCGATTATCGGCAAATATGCTTACATTTGTTGTTAAAGGAACTAACGTAAAAGAGCCCCTCATGATCAAACTACATACCCTATTGCTCAGCGGCTTAGTCGCAGGGACTATTTCTGGCTGCGCGACGACCGGTAGCGACACTAATTTAACTTATAAAAAAAGCCTGCCAATTGGCTTTCAACCTTGGGGCGTTATGAGTGTTACCAGTGACGAAGGATATCCTACTCGCACTGGGAACAGCTCCATCCGGTTTGAAGTACGTGACGGGGACTGTGCCCGTAACGACGTTTGGAGCGACTGTGATAATGACCGTCAGCGTCACGAGTTCACAACCAAGGGAACCTCTGGAGATGTTTGGTTTAACTGGTCGCTCTATATCCCAGAGGATTTTCCAAGTCTCTATCCATCTACTGTTACCTTAGGTCAATTTCATCAACGAAGTGGACCAAATCCACCTTTTTTGTTTCAAGTTTCCAACAAATGGGAGAATCAAAAAGCTGGCTACCGAATTGATAGGCAACAAAGGGGTGGCACGTCAGAAAACAAGCCTGTTATGCAAGACGAGGAGATGCGTGGAAAGTGGTCTGACATTCTTGTCCATGCTAACTTTAGAGCGGACTATCAAGGTTTTTTTCGGATCTACATCAACGGAGAAACTGTACCTAGATACCAGTATTCAGGCAGCACCATCGATAGCGATGGGGGAGCAGCCTACTTTAAATTTGGCATCTATCAGTCATTTATTTCACGCTACTTAGAATACGCTGGGGAAGGCGCAAAAACACCTACCCAGGTGGTTTATTATGATGATGTTTTCACATCCCCCCAGTGTACAAAAGCCGCCATATACTTCGATTGTGAAGCAATTGAACAGTACGAAGCAACGCTGCCAGCTCCGTCACCACCAGCAACTTACAAACGCGATGAAACCATTCTTTACTGGCGCTATTCATGCTTGGAAAAGCAGCTTATTGCGAATGACACCACTGAGTTAATGCCCAGTTCAAATGATATTCGCACGCTCGGTCGTGAACTCAAGGACTTTGACTCATATGTCTCACACTTCAAGCTACGCCAAATACTTGGAGCAGAGGTGGTGAACGCCCACAAAGAAGACCTGCTACACCTAGTGAATTTCCAAGGCACAACGGAAGAGTACTGCGCGTCCTTGTGAGCGGTCCTGTCGGACTAAAGTAAAACCTACTCCGCCACTAGAACTCTCAAGGCGACGCCAGCGGCGGCGGTGCGGTTTTCCACTCCGAGTTTGGGGAAGACTTGTTCCAGGTGCTTGTTAACGGTGCGTGGGCTCATTTCGAGGATTTCGCCAATCTCTCGGTTGGTTTTGCCATTGGCGATCCAGTAGAGCACTTGGGATTCACGCTCTGTCAGGGTGAGTTTGGATTTGAGCAGGTCTGCTCCAGCCAGTTTGTCCCCGTCTTCGAGTTTCACCAGTGCTTCGGATTGCTCGGTAAAGCCCATGAATTTTAGGGCAATGGGGTATTCTAAGCCTTGCAGGGTCAGGCTGTGCCCAGCTTCAGGCCTGTGATTAAGCCAGGTGCGTACTTGCGATGCCAGTTCTGACTCACGCCACTCTGGCGTAATCCGCGCCTTTGCCATGAGTGCATAGGCTTGGGGTGTCGCCCAAGCAACATCCCCTTGTCCATTAAAGGTCATCAAGTATTGTCCCATGCTGTCTAAGGCAGACTGGGCATTGTTACTCAAGCGGGCATTAGACAAATGCACCCGCATGCGAGCGATGAGTTCATTAGGCTGAATGGGTTTGGTGAGATAGTCCACGCCCCCCGCTTCCAGTCCACGAACAATGTCATCGGTTTCGCTCAGGCCGGTCATAAAGATCACTGGAATACTGGACAAGCTCGGATCCGCCTTCAAGGCACGGCAAGTCTCAAAGCCATCCATATTAGGCATGATGGCATCCAGCAAGATGATGTCTGGACGAATACGCTTGGCAATGGTCAAAGCTTGGCGACCTTCCAAGGCCACCAAAACATCCATATTGGCGGACTCTAAGGCATCATGAATCATGCTAAGGGCATCAGGGGAGTCATCTACCACTAATACGATGTCGCTGTGAGTTGTCCCATTCATCATGTTAATTACCGTCAGAGGCCGAATGTTGTTGTAAGTACTGGGCAATGCCGTCGAACTGGAAGCTTTTGTAGAGGGATTCTAACTGTTCCAGATGAGCATCGCTGATTATATGCTGTGCACGGATTTGATCCAGCACGCCACGGACACCTTTTTTGTAGCCCATTTGCGCAAACGCTGTCAGTTCGCGGATACTTTCATGGTCTGGAATCGGCGTCAGATCTGGGCTGTCTGATTCTTGTTCAGGGGCACTGGCCGCCGGATCAAACAAACTCACCCCATGGGCAGCTTCGGTTTCTTGATAGACCCATTCCAATGCCAACCAATGCTGTAATGTATCCAACAGAGCACTGTTTTTCACTGGTTTAACAATGTATTGGTTAAAGGCATTAGCCTCTTCTGGCCCTCGCTGATTCTCTTGGGCATCCGCCGACAGCATGACGATTGGGGCCCCATAGTTTCGCTCCCGCAACACCTTCGCGAGAGTTAAACCATCCATTCCAGGCATGGACACGTCTAAGATGAACAGATCAGGGGAGCAGGTCGCAAGCTCTTCCAAGCAAGCGTTCGCATCCGCTGCCTCAATGACGTTAAATCCTAAAGGCACCAAGATATCCGACAACAGCCCTCGCACCACCGGATCATCGTCTACCACCATGATGGTACGTTGATAACCTCGGTAACTGACGATCCGCTTAGACACACTCGGCAAGGACGTGGGCTGGCTGAGCCACGGCAACATCAAGCTGACTTTGAACTCACTGCCTTCCCCCACTTTAGAATGGGCTTGAAGATCCCCGCCCATGATGTCCGTCAACAGCTTCACTATGGTCAAACCTAATCCGGTACCCGGTAGGTTTGCGGTGCTTACGTCACGTACCCGCTCAAAGGGGTCGAAAATGCGCTGCAGATGCTCCTCTTTGATACCCAATCCAGTATCCCGAATCACAAACTCCGCCACCTGGTTACGATAGTTCACTTCAAACACAACCGAGCCTTTTGGCGTATATTTCACCGCATTTGACAGCAGATTGATCAGAATTTGCCGTAATCTCTTTTCGTCTGTGACCACGTGATTCGGCAAGGGCGCGAGGATTTTCGCTTGAAAGGTGATCCCCTTTTCCCGGGCTTGCATGGCAAACATGCTGTTAAGCTGATCAATCAACTTGGGTAGATCCACGGTGTTGCGATACAGGTCAAAGCGTCCCGCTTCGATCTTAGAAATATCCAATAGCCCTTCGATCAAATCCGCCAAATACATGCCACTGCGCTGAATAATATCCAACCCGTTTTGATGTCCGGAGGGGGTATTTTCCTTTTCCGACAGCAATTGTGCATAACCAATAATGGATTGCAGGGGCGTTCGAAGCTCATGACTAATCCCACTGAGATAGCGGCTCTTGGCTTCGTTGGCATGTTCCGCTTGCTCCTTCGCACTTTGTAGCGCCAAATCGGTTTCTTTATGGGCCTCGATCTCCCGAGTTAGCTTACGGGTTTGTCGATTGGATTCTTTTTGGGCCACCACTCGGCTTTCATGGGCCAACAAAAATAACCATGACAACACTCCAGACACAATCAACAACGTAAAAAACAGCGCCCACATGGCTTCTTGTAGCAACAGGGATTCACTGGGGGTTTCCGGCGCCATCTGACGATAGATCAGCATCATCAAGGCGGCGTTAATGATGTTGATGGAGACCAGCAGGGAAATGAACCGACCAAGTCTTGAACTGAGTGCCTTCACCGTACGTTTAGGCAAAAACAACTTAAGGAAATAGTCGCTCTGCTGGCTAATACTCGCCTGAGGCTTACAGCTATCAAGACAACGCACATCCAAAGAGCAACAAAGAGAACAAATAGGCTGCTGATAGGCGGAACAAAAGCTCATGTCTTCTGCTTCAAAGGGGTTCTCACAAATGCCACAGGTTAAAGTGACCAGACGATTAGGATGTCGCGCTTGCTCAATGGTCAGCAAGGGCACCAGCTCTGGGCTTTGGCGAGCGATGTAGTATTTCCCCTTAGTGATCCAAGCAATCAAGGGCACGCAGACAAAGCAGGCCGCAATGGAAATAAAGTGCGACAAACTCTTCGCCACCTCACCAAACACCCCCAAATAACTAATTAAACCAAGGGTGGTAGCGATCAACATGGAGCCAGTGCCCACAGGGTTGATGTCATACAGGTGCGCCCGCTTGAATTCCACGTAATTGGGGCTCAAACCAAGAGGCTTATTAATCAATAAATCCGCTGACAAGCTCGACAACCAACTCACCGCACTGATGGCAAACACACTCAAGATAGCGCCCAAGGCTTGGTAAATACCCAGTTCCATTAACAACAGGGCAATGGTGACATTAAACACCAACCACACCACGCGGCCGGGATGGGAGTGGGTCAAGCGAGAGAAGAAATTCGACCAAGCAATGGAGCCAGCGTAGGCGTTGGTCAAATTGATTTTCATCTGACAAATGAACACAAACACCGCCGCCAGCATCAAGGCAATGGCTGGGGAAGTGGTCAAAAATAGGAAAATGCGCTGATACAAATAAGTAGGGTCCGTGGCCTGTAGCGCCGTCGCCCCTTCTGAAATAGCCAAATAGGCCAAAAATGACCCCAGCAGCATCTTGATGGCCCCCATAAAGACCCAACCGGGTCCTGCAAGAATCAGCCAAAACCACCACTTTTTACGGTTTTCTGGGGTCTTCTTCGGGAAAAAGCGTAGGTAATCCACTTGTTCGCCGATTTGTGCCATAAGGGCAAATAGTACCGACGCCGCCGCGCCAAATAACACCCAATTGAACCCCGTATCTTGGGGCAAATGGGCTGGGACGTACTCGGTCCAGCCGTAAAAATTTTGGTATTCCTGAGTCACCACCACACCGATGGCGGCAAACTGTAGCACTAGCCAAATCCATTGAGTGCCGTTTTGAAAACGGCTAATTGCCCGAATCCCATGGGTCACAATGGGAATCACAAATAAAGCCGATAAGGCGTAACCAATGGGTAATGGAATGCCCAGCAGCACCTCCAAGGCCGAAGCCAAAATGGCCGCCTCGATGGCAAAAAAGATAAAGGTGAAGGTGGCGTAAATCAGGGACGTGATGGTGGAGCCCAGATAGCCAAAGCCCGCCCCACGGGTCAACAGATCAATGTCTAGGCCATGTTTCGCAGAGTGGTATGCGATGGGAAAACCAGTAATGAAAAACACCGCCAGCACCGTCAGGATAGCCGCTACCGCGTTGGTAAAGCCGTATCCTAATGTAATCACCGCCGCCAAGCCTTCGAGCGCTAAAAATGCCGCCGCGCCTAGGGCCGTGTGCCCCACTCGCTCGATGGTCATGGTATGCCCCTGCTTGGACGTATAGCGTAGGGCATAGTCTTCAAGGGTTTGATCGGCCACCCACTTGTTATAGTGGCGCCGGACTTTAAAAATCTTTTGCGCGGCTGTCATAGCACCTCAATGAACAGTGGGCACACAGGGTTACCCACTGCATTTTATTGGCCTATCTATCGATAGGTTGCCTTTATACGACCGCTTTAGCGGGCGGAATTTCTTTCGCTTCTAACATGCCTTCGGAAACAATGAACTGAATGATGTCATCCAGTCCTTGGGCGGCTTTTAAGTTAGAGAACACAAAGGGACGGGGGCCACGCTGGGCTTTCGCATCTTCGTCCATGACCTCTAAGGATGCCCCCACTAAAGGTGCCAAATCGATCTTGTTGATGATCAGCAGGTCGGATTTAGTAATACCCGGACCACCTTTACGGGGAATCTTATCCCCAGCAGACACATCAATCACATAGATGGTTAGGTCAGACAGCTCTGGGCTAAAGGTCGCACTGAGATTATCACCACCTGACTCCACGAATACCACGTCTAATTCACCATGGCGTTCTAACAGTTGATCAATGGCGGCTAGGTTCATGGAGGCATCTTCACGAATCGCCGTATGGGGACAACCACCGGTCTCCACCCCTATGATGCGATCAGCTTCTAAGGCTTCGTGGCGGGTTAAGAATTTAGCATCTTCTTGGGTATAAATGTCATTGGTTACCACGGCGATGTTGTAATGCTCGCGCATGGCAGAACACAGGGAACGTAGCAAAGCCGTTTTACCTGATCCCACTGGACCACCTACGCCAACGCGCAGTGTTTGTTTTGGTTTACTCATGTTTCCTTCCTCTTTGTATGGGTCAGGCGATCTTCTATGAACGGAATAATCGCGAATATTGAGTTTCATGTAAGCAGCTGGCAATGGCCACCGCAGGTAAGCCTGCGCCAATGTCGTCCTCGTCCAGCTGGTCGGCCAGAGTAATGGCCTCCATTAATACGGGTTGCAGCTTCCCTAATAGTTTTTGCGCTTGAGTTTGCCCAAGAGGCACTAACTTAGTGGCTGCGGCAATTTGATTTTCTAGCCAAGACCAAGCAAATCCTAAGGCAGCAGTGTCATAGTCGATCTGCCAATGTTTTGCCGCAATGGCAAATAACACAACAAAACTGATGTCTTCCAATCGCACAAAAGGCGTGGGGATCTCCAAGCTTCGTAACAGACGTGCTAGGGCTTCTCCCATAGCGGTGTCATTTAGGCGCAGCTCCTTGGTCTCACGGCAGGCCAACACAAGATCGTTTAATTCAACGATGCGACCTTCGTCTTGAGTGCCCCAGGCGTCCATGGCCAAGCGCAACACAGGCAAATCCACTCGAGCTAGGGACTGGGTTAACTGTAAGGCGGTCCAATCCGCCACCTGTTGTTGCTTGGTCACCCAGCCAGTCTCTATGGCGTATTCCATCCCTTGGGAAAAGGCATAACCTCCCACTGGCAAACTCACGCTACTGAGCTGCATGATACGCAGCATGGCCTGATTAGTGGTGGTGATGACCATGGCTATAGGCCCCTGATTCTGGATTAAATACCCCCTGCTCATGGGTGACGACTAGACCAAGGAGGTGCAGCATTTCTTCCAATACGTGGTCTGGTTTAATGCGCAACCAACGCTCTCCCACTTCCACCTTGGTGTGGCGGTTGCCTAGGTGATAACAGGCTTTGGAAAAGGTCGTCCAATCGTCACAGCTAGCGTGGGCGATGTCTTCTGTTGCACCAAGGATTTGAATGGTTTTACCGCACTCAGAGCGTAGATATTCCCCTACTAGTAGAGGCTTACCACGCTCCAAAAACACACGAATGTCTTCGCCGTTTTCGCCGGTTAACTTCAGACGTCCACGTTCCCGTTGTTCATGATCTAAAACCACTGTGGTGTACACCTCATCGTGGCAATGGGTGCCAAGGCGAGTATAAATGTCCAACATATCCAATTCCTTAAAACAGGTTATACAACTGAGCCAAAGGCAGCTGCTCGGCAGGCTCACAGGTCAGTAATTCACCATCGGCGCGCACTTCATAGGTTTGCGGGTCTACCGTGATGTTGGGCATCCAAGCGTTGTGCACCATGTCTGATTTACTGATGTTGCGGGTGTTTTTACAGGCCACCAAGGTACGATCCAAACCCAGCTGTTCCTTAATGCCATTTTTCAATGCGGCTTCTGACACAAAAGTCACAGAGGTAGCGGCACTGGCTTTACCAAAGGAGCCAAACATAGGACGGTAATGCACAGGTTGCGGCGTAGGAATGGAAGCATTCGGGTCACCCATGGGAGCGCTGGCGATCATGCCACCTTTGATGATCATGGAAGGTTTCACCGCGAAGAATGCAGGCTTCCACAAAACCAGATCCGCCAGTTTGCCCGGCTCAATAGAGCCTATTTCATGGCTCACCCCGTGGGCGATGGCAGGGTTGATGGTGTATTTGGCGATGTAGCGTTTAGCGCGGAAGTTGTCGGCACCGATTGTCACATCTTCTGGCAGTAGGCCAAATTGCTGCTTCATCTTATGGGCCGTTTGCCAAGTACGGGTCACCACTTCCCCCACTCGCCCCATGGCTTGGGAATCTGATGAGATCATGGAGAAGGCACCACGATCGTGGAAAATGTCTTCTGCTGCGATGGTTTCCTTACGAATACGTGAATCCGCAAAGGCAACGTCTTCAGGGATATTGCTGTCTAAGTGGTGACACACCATCAACATATCCAAATGCTCATCCACCGTGTTGTGAGTGTAAGGACGGGTTGGGTTGGTGGACGATGGTAAAACGTTTGGATGACCCGCTGCACGGATGATATCCGGTGCGTGACCACCGCCAGCACCCTCAGTATGGTAAGTGTGGATCACTCGATCTTTGAAGGCGTTCAGGGTGCTGTCCACAAACCCCGACTCGTTTAGGGTATCCGTATGGATCGCCACCTGAACGTCGTATTTCTCCGCAACGGACAAACAGCAGTCGATGGACGCTGGTGTGGTGCCCCAGTCTTCATGGAGTTTTAAACCACAGGCCCCGGCTTCTAATTGCTCTTCCAAGGCTTCCGGCAGGCTGGCGTTACCCTTTCCTAGGAAGCCTAAGTTCATAGGCATGCTGTCGGTGGCCTGCATCATCTTACCCAGATACCAAGGACCAGAGGTACAAGTGGTTGCATTGGTGCCTGTGGCTGGCCCTGTGCCGCCACCAATCATGGTGGTGACCCCTGAGGTTAGGGCTTCTTCAATTTGCTGTGGGCAGATAAAGTGAATGTGAGCATCGATGCCACCCGCGGTCAGAATCGAGCCTTCACCGGCGATGACTTCCGTGCCCGGCCCTACCACGATGTCCACGTTATCTTGTACGTCTGGGTTACCGGCTTTGCCCACTTTGAAAATGCGGCCATTCTTAACGCCCACATCCCCTTTAACAATCCCCCAGTGATCCAGCACCAAGGCATTGGTAATCACTAGGTCGACGGCCACGTCGTTGGTGAGCTGACTTTGCCCCATGCCATCACGAATTACCTTGCCGCCACCGAATTTCACTTCGTCTCCGTAGGTGGTGAAATCCTTCTCCACTTGAATCCAAAGATCTGTGTCCCCCAAGCGCACTCGGTCACCAGTGGTCGGGCCAAACATCTGTGCATAGCTGTGTCTGTCCATCGTTGCCATTAGCCTTCTCCCTCTGTTAAGCGACCCATGACATCACCACGGAAGCCATAAATGGTCTTTGTACCGGCGTATTCCACCAGCTCCACCTCACGACCTTGGCCGGGCTCAAAGCGTACAGCGGTGCCAGAGGCAATGTTCAGGCGGTAGCCTTTTGCTTGCTCTCGCTCAAATACTAACGCGGGGTTAACCTCGTAAAAGTGGTAATGGGAGCCGATCTGCACCGGACGGTCGCCGGTGTTTTCTACTCGTAATGTGAGGGTCTTGCGGCCTTCGTTTAAATTGATCACACCGTCAGCGACCTGAATTTCTCCTGGAATCATGTTGCCTCCTGCTTAGTTGATCGGATTATGAACGGTGACTAGCTTAGTGCCGTCAGGAAAGGTCGCTTCCACTTGAACCTCGTGGATCAAGTCTGCCACCCCGTCCATGACTTGCTCGGCACTGAGCAAGGTTTTACCAAAGGCCATCAGCTCCGCTACGGTTTTGCCATCTCGAGCACCTTCGATGATTTCCATGGTGATGTAGGCCATGGCTTCTGGGTAGTTCAGCTTCAAACCTCGATTCAAACGGCGCTCCGCCAACAGTGCCGCGGTAAAAACCAGCAGCTTATCTTTTTCTCTTGGTAGTAATTCCATGGTGTCACCTTTTTAGGTCGCAATAGGTTTAATCAATGTCTCAGACGCAGAATCAAGTGGCCCAAATACGCGGGGCGCAGGCGTCTTTTGCTAACAGTTCTGGGCGCAACACACCCCAGCACTGGGTAAACAGTCGTTTCATTTTTTCGCTGTCATGGCTGAGGCTGCGCACCACGACAAATTCATCTACTAGGGTCACCCCTGATACACCGTCTGCGTCTCGGCACAGCTGACGTAAACGCTCTAAAGCATCGTCATCAAACGCAGTAAACGGCCCAGCCAACATCAAGCCATTCACAGGACACCCTTGTAATCCGGCTTGTCCACCCATGAGGGTCTGACTCTGAGCATCCACCCGCAACCGCTCTCGCAATCGCAAACGGCCATCCACACGAATCTGAAAACTCTGGTCAGCATGGCCAACACCAAAATCCAGCTGATTCGCTGGCAGCCCAAAGCAGGTGATTTCCCAGCCGATAAAGCGGCCATTGGCGGATAATTCGATCTGGTTACGTAAACGGGTATTGGCGTCAGGGTAGAGGATGGTTTCTTGAGGGAGCCATTCCATGATGGCGTCCTTGGGAACGTTCAGGCGGGTCGTTTGGCACTGTAACGTACGATCGGGGCGAGCCTTGTAGACCCGCCCCGCTCCGGGGGTGGTGATTAATACATGGGTGTCGGGGGCTTGGTTTGATTCGATCACCAGCTCATCCCCAGACACTAAACCGCCCGGAGGATGAAGCAAATAGATGTGTGCGGTATCTGGCCCTTCTGGATAGAAGGGCTTTTGCACATATAAGGGACCTTTGTGATCGCAGGTTTTTAATACTGTGCCCCGAGCCGTTTTGGTAAAACCTAGGGTTAGGTAGGCTTGCCATTGGCTCCCTTGGGGTGGGCGCTCGTCAGCGCTGACCTTTGGGGTCACAGCTTCACTCACTAGACTCATGTCACTCCTTAGTCTGCAGGATTCAATACCTTGGGGTTACACCGCAAGGTATTGTTTAATCAGCTCGTCGTTGAGATTTTCCATCTTGTCAGCCGCCACAATACGACCTTTTTCCATTAAGCGGAACTCTTTCCCCACACGACGGGCGAAGCCAAGCTTCTGCTCAATCAAGATAACCGTCAGGCCTTCCTCTTCGTTGAGCTTCAAAATGACGTCCCCAATTTGCTTCACGATATTCGGTTGAATCCCTTCATTGGGCTCGTCCAAGATCAGTACTTTAGGCTCTAACACAAGGGCGCGACCAATGGCCAACTGCTGTTGTTGACCACCCGATAAGTCGCCGCCACGACGATGGAGCATTTCTTTCAGTACCGGAAACAGCTCAAAAATTTTCTCCGGGATCTCTTTGCTTTTGCGCACTGGCAAACCAATACGTAGGTTTTCTTCCACCGTCAGCATAGGGAAGATGTCGCGACCTTGGGGCACATAGCCAATGCCTGCGTAGGCGCGGCGTTCGGCGCTTTGCTTATGGAGCGCTTCATCACCCATGGTGATCTCACCTTTTTGGATTGGCAACAGGCCCATAATAGCCTTCATCAGGGTGGTTTTACCCACTCCGTTGCGCCCCATGATGCAGGTAATGGAACCCGGCACTATATCTAAGTTCAAATCCCAAAGAATTTGCGTACCGCCGTAAAGCTGGCTGACGTTATTAATCGAAATCATGTTTAAGCCTCCGCCGCTTCTTCGCCAAGGTACACTTCGATGACGTCCTTGTTGTTTTGAATTTGATCCATGGTGCCTTCTGCTAAGACGGAACCTTGGTGCAATACTGTTACTGTGCGGGCAATGCTGCGAACAAATTCCATATCATGCTCCACCACAATAACGGTGCGCTCCCCAGCCAAAGACGTGAGCAACTCGGCGGTGCGTTCCGTCTCCTGAGCCGTCATGCCCGCCACCGGTTCGTCGATCAATAACAACCTAGGATCTGATACAAGGAGCATGCCAATCTCCAGCCATTGCTTTTGTCCATGGGACAAGGCACCAGCCTTCATAAAGCGTTGATCTTTAAGGCCAATTATCTTCAGCACTTCATCAATCCGATCAATTTCACTAGGAGATAAACGGGCAAACAAAGTCTGAATCACACGCTTGTCGGTCTTCAGGGACAACTCTAAATTGTCGAACACGGTTTGTTCTTCAAACACCGTAGGTTTTTGGAATTTACGTCCAATCCCCAACTGGGCAATGTCCGCTTCGTCCTTGGTCAGTAGATTGTGGGTCTGACCAAAATAGACGGTGCCTGAGTCACATTGGGTTTTACCTGTAATCACGTCCATTAGGGTGGTTTTACCGGCGCCATTGGCACCGATCAAACAACGCAATTCCCCATCTTTTACGTACAGGTTCAGGTCATTTAGAGCCTTAAAACCGTCGAAGCTCAGATTTAAGCCTTCCACATAGAGAATCATCTGATTCGAGACATCCACCTTAGCGGCTTGCTCCGGCGCTAAAAATGGCCACACTTGGTCACGGCGAAAAGTCTCTCGCAGGCCTTGAATGGATTGATCTAATGCACTCATGATTGCACCTCCTGACCGCTGGGTTGACGACGTTTAGACTTCAGCTGGCCGTACAAGCCGACCAGACCTTTTGGTAGGAACAAGGTCACCAAGACAAACAGAGCCCCCAGTGCAAATAACCAGCCGTCTGGCATGATGGCGGTAAAACGTGTTTTCGCATAATTCACTAACAGGGCACCAACGATGGCGCCGATCAAGGTGCCACGACCGCCAACAGCTACCCAAATCACCACTTCAATGGAGTTGATCGGAGAGAACTCACCTGGGTTAATGATGCCCACCTGAGGTACGTATAACGCCCCAGCCACCCCAGCAATCACAGCGGAGTAAACAAACAACCATACTTTGTAGCGCTCCGTGCGATAGCCGATAAAGCGAGTACGTGCTTCGGCATCACGAACCGCCAAGGTCACCTTACCCAAACGGGACGAAAGAATACGCTGACTGACCACCAAGATGAGGGCCAGCATCAAGGCCGTGATCACAAATAAGGACACACGGGTGCTGTCTGCCTGCAAGTCGAAGCCAATGATTTCTTTAAAATCCGTCAGACCATTATTGCCACCAAAGCCCATTTCGTTACGGAAGAAGGCCAACAAGAGCGCATAGGTCAGGGCTTGAGTCATGATCGACAAATACACCCCAGTCACACGGGAGCGGAACGCCAACCAGCCAAACACAAAGGCCAATAACCCCGGCACTACCACCGCCATGATCATGGCGAACCAAAACTGATCCATCCCCAGCCAAAACCAAGGCAACTCCTGCCAGTCCAAGAACACCATGAAGTCAGGCAACACCGGGTGACCATATACACCACGGTCACCGATCTGGCGCATCAGGTACATACCCATGGCGTAACCACCCAAGGCAAAGAACGCCCCGTGGCCCAAACTCAAGATGCCGCAGTAGCCCCAGATGATGTCCACTGCAAGAGCCAGCATGGCGTAGCACAAATACTTGCCCAACAAGGTAATGCTGTAGGTACTGACGTACAGAGGCGAATCCGGCGGCAGCAATAGGTTTGCCCCCGAAGCCAACACAGTAATCGCCAGCAATAGAATCACGAATGGCAGGGTGTACTTGCCTGATGAGCGACCTTCTGAGAACCACTTGATCACCTTGCTCATTCTGCTGCCCTCCCTTTTTGTGGAAACAGCCCTTTAGGACGTTTTTGAATAAATAGGATGATGAACACCAGCACCAAGATCGCAGCCAACACAGCCCCAGTGGTGGGTTCCAAGAATTTCGTTGCGATACCTAAAGTGAACGCTGCCACCAAGGTGCCAAGCAGATTGCCCACACCGCCGAACACCACCACCATGAAGGAATCAATGATGTAGGCTTGGCCCAAGTTTGGCCCTACGTTGGTTAGCTGGGACAAGGCCACACCGGCAATACCAGCAATGCCAGAACCAAGACCAAACGTCATGGCATCGACCCATTCGGTTTTGACCCCCATGGCTTTTGCCATGCTGCGGTTTTGGGACACGGCACGCACATTTAGGCCCAAGGAGCTTTTCTTCAAAATGAGCACCAAGGCGATGAATACCAAGAGCGCAAACGCCAAGATATACAAACGGTTAAGGGTGAGGGACAGCACTGGGTTGATGTCCCATGAGCCGCTCATCCAGCTTGGTGCAGAAACCTGACGGTTAAGGGGAGAGAAAATCGTACGCACCAACTGTTGTAAGATCAGACTGATACCAAAGGTCGCCAGTAGCGTTTCCAAAGGGCGGCCATGCAAACGACAAATCACAAGACGCTCGATCAATACGCCCATTAAGCCCGATACCAAGAATGCCGCCGGGATCGCGACGATAATGGAGTAATCGATGTAATTCGGCATCAACAACTGCACCACATAAGTCGTGTAAGCCCCCAGCATGATCATCTCCCCGTGGGCCATATTGATTACGCCCATCACACCAAAGGTGATCGCCAAGCCAATGGACGCCAGCAAGAGCACAGAGCCAAGGCTTAAACCGAAGAACAACTGATCCACCAAGGCGTAGCGCTCTACCTGCTGATTAATGCTGACCAAGGCCTTTTCTGCGGCGCTGGCAATGGCGGGAGCCGGATCGTTTTGCAAACGAACAAGGACGTTACGCACGTCATTTTCTAGGCTGTCCCCAAGACGCTCAATGGCATCCAAACGCACGCTGACAGAGTTATCCGATTGCTGGGCGATGTACATGGAAAGCGCCGTGCTCATCATGTCTTTTACATCGCTGTTGGTTTCCTCAGGGTATAACGATTCCAAGGTTGCGAAGGTGTCATCATCTAACTCGGTGAGCAATGCGCGAACTGCCCCTTCGCGCACCCCAGCGTCTTTAGACGTCAACTGAATACGTGCGATCACACCTCGTAATAGGCCTCGCAGCTTGTTGTTTACTTTGATTTTTCTGACATCACGACTGGTCAAAGTGGCAATCGTTTCAGCCGTAAAAGGATCTTGATAGGTGTCTTCGCCTTTGACTTCCACCTCCACGACTAATCGACCTTGGTCGCGGGTATAATGAAGATCACCTTCCAGCCAAGCGCGAAACACGGGCAGCAATTCTTCACCACCGGCGGTCTCCAGCTGCTCGACCATATCAGGCATTTTGGATAATTTGGCTTCGGTTAGATCTTGCAACAAGCCTTGTGTGGTCGGCGTCAGGGCCGCTGCGGTGTTGCAAAACACACTTAAGAAGAGAAACAGAGAGATAAGAACTTTCAAGGTCATTCTCCAGGATTGATCAAATTTAGGCAGTCGAAAAAAGGCTCCTTGAATCTCAAGGAGCCAAGTTTTAACCCTGGGAGGCAGTCAGATTAGTAGTTCTGACCAGAACAGGTTTTCGTTTTGGTGTTGTAGTTGCCACACTTGATCGGAGCCGTCCAATCGGCAATCAGATCTTTAGAGCCAGGCAAGAAGTCAGACCAAGCGTCACCTGCCACCACACCGTCAGTTTCCCAAACCGTTTCAAACTGACCGTCGTCTTGAATCTCGCCAATCAGTACTGGCTTGCTCAAGTGATGGTTTTTGTTCATCACGGCGATACCGCCAGTTAGGTTAGGGGTTTCTTGACCGATCATGGCTTGCTCAACCGCATCCACGTCTGTTGTACCCGCTTCTGTTACCGCATTTACCCACATGTTAAAGCCGATGTAAGTGGCTTCCATTGGGTCGTTACTTACGCGCTCTGGGTTCTTAGTGAAAGCTTGCCACTTAGTGATGAACTCTTCGTTTTCATCGGTTTCAACACTTTGGAAGTAGTTCCAAGCAGCCAAGTGACCTACCAATGGTTCAGTATCCAAACCAGACAACTCTTCTTCACCTACAGAGAAGGCCACCACAGGAATGTCTTCAGAGGAAATACCTTGGTTACCTAGCTCTTTGTAGAAAGGCACGTTAGCGTCACCGTTGATGGTCGATACCACAGCAGTTTTCTTGCCTTCGCTACCGAACTTAGAAATATCCGATACGATAGACTGCCAATCAGAATGACCAAATGGCGTGTAGTTGATCATGATGTCTTCGTCCGCCACACCCATATCTTTTAGGTAAGCTTCTAGAATCTTGTTCGTAGTACGTGGGTACACGTAATCAGTTCCCGCCAATACCCAACGCTCAACACCCAATTCATCTTTCAAGTAGTTAACCGCTGGGATTGCTTGTTGGTTCGGCGCAGCGCCTGTGTAAAACACGTTTTTGGACGACTCTTCCCCTTCGTACTGAACGGGGTAAAACATCAAACCATTTAACTCTTCGATTACTGGCAATACGGACTTACGAGAGACCGATGTCCAGCCACCGAAAATGACGTCTACGTCGTTTTCAGTCAGTAGCTCACGAGCTTTTTCTGCAAACAAAGGCCAGTTAGACGCAGGGTCAACAACAACTGCTTCTAACTTTTTGCCTAGCAAGCCGCCTTTTTTGTTTTGCTCGTCCACCATCATCAACACAGTGTCTTTTAGAGTTGTTTCAGAAATCGCCATGGTGCCTGACAAAGAGTGCAGCACGCCGACTTTGATGGTATCGGCTGCCATAGAAGGCAGAGCGATGAGCGTTGCACCAGACAGTGCAATCGCAGAAGCAATCGTCTTGAGTTTCATGATTTAAGTCGTCCTATGTGATTTTTGATTTTATGAGCCGATCAGCAAGTGGCAGGTAGAACACCTACCACTTCATAACCAGTTCACTCAGTATTCAAAAATCACATGGAAAACGGTATGCGCTAAACACCCTAGTGATATACGTCATTTGACGTAGTGGCGTCTGTTACACCCACCAGTGCCCAAGCAACGCGATGATAGGAAGTGTGATTAAGGTACGCAGAATGAAGATAACCGCCAGTTCAACAAAATTCAGAGGAATCTTAGATTTCATCAGCAGCAAACCGACTTCTGACATGTAAATAAGCTGAGTCATGGAGACACCGGCGATCACAAATCGTGTTAATTCACTCTCGATACCCTTGCCAACAATAGCGGGCAAGAACATATCCGCGAAACCAACTAAAAACGCAGGTGCAGCCTTAGCGGCCTCAGGAATTTGCAGCAAATCAAGCAGTGGAATAATAGGCTTCGACAACCACACAAAAATTTGAGTGTACTCGGTCAACGCCATCGCAATGGTGCCAATCGCCATCACCAGAGGCAGCAAGCCAAACCAGATATCAGCCACATTATGCAGACCCATTTTCACCACTTGCCCAGCTTTAGGCGCCTTGCTAGCCCGAGCTACTGCTTGATGAAGCCCCCACCTAAACAGAGAAATATCCCCATGATTGTCTTCTGTCAGTTGCTTACCCACTCCTTCAACGTATTCGTCTTTTTTCCAGCACAAGGGCGGTAGCCTTGGGGTAATAATCGCTGCAATCAAACCGGCAATTAAAACTGAAGCATAAAATTCAATAAATAGGTGATCGATACCAATAAAGCTAGCAACCACCAAGCTGAATGCGATGGAAGCAATAGAAAAATTCGTGGCAATGACGGCGGATTCTCGCTTTGAGTAAAATCCCCCTTCATACTGTTGCGTAGTAATCAGAACACCAACCGTCCCAGAGCCAATCCAAGACGCTACCGCATCAATAGATGAACGCCCTGGCAGGCGAAAAATTGTCCTAAAAACATTACGTACCAAAGTCCCTACAAATTCCATTAAGCCAAAATCGACTAATAAGGGCAGCAACAATGATGCAAAAAAGAAAAAGGTAATTAAGGCAGGAGCCAAGTCGTATAAAACAACGCCACCAGTATTGCGATCCCAAATCCACTCAGGCCCTACTTCTTGCCAAGTACAGATCACAAATACTGCACCTAATACCCGTAGCAGTAACCATGGCAAACTTACCTTAAAAATTGATTGAAGAGCCTTTTTCTTCGGGGAAATGAAAAGAGAAAACACCACTGATAGCACGGCAGAAAAACTGAGCAAGAACACAGTAATACCAGGCAAATAATCCTTAAGCACAAGCTTAAAGTAATCGGAGATAACCCCCATACCAATGGTCACTTTGCCATCAATGAAAATGGGGACTAAAAAAAATAGCGCCCCGATAAGAGAGGGAATAATAAATTTCAAATAATCTGATTGGGTAAAGCAACGATTACCATCATCCTGATCACCCAAAACCACCTGCCCTGCTTCCAAGGTATCTTTATTCTGGCTCATATTTGTTCCTGCTTTATATTATTGTATATGACATTTTTTCGCCTCGTCAGCCACTGAATCAATATCTGCGAGATCTAGTTTTAAAGTGCTTGGCGCTCAGGCTTCATGGTCTGGGAGGACGCTAAAAACACGCTGAAGAAAGCACCTGAACGCCTAGCATAAGACTTTGATTTTTATAACTTATCTGTATGCCACACCGGGCAATACGCAGAGCATTTCGTAGAGCAAGCTGGGAGGTGTTGCCACTCACGTCGTAAGGAGGAGACACTTCCACTAGGTCACCACCAACGATGTTCAATCCTTTACAACCACGGACGATTTCCAACGCTTGGATCGAAGTCAAACCACCCACTTCTGGAGTACCTGTACCCGGTGCCCAAGCAGGGTCGATGCCGTCGATATCAAAGGAAATGTAGATCGGTGTATCTCCCACTTTTTCGCGGATTTCCGCCATCAGCGGCGCTAGGGATTTGTGCCAGCAGTCTTCTGCGGTATACAAGGTAAAGCCCTGCTGGGTTCCCCATTTAAAGTCTTCTGAGGAGTAGCCTTGGGCGCGCTGACCAATCTGGAACACGCGGTCACAGTCCAGCAAGCCTTCTTCCACTGCACGACGGAAGGTGGTGCCATGGGCGATCTTCTCACCAAACATGTTGTCATTGGTGTCCGTATGGGCATCGATGTGGATCAAGGCCACAGGGCCATGTTTCTCTTTGATAGCACGCAAGATAGGGAGCGTCAGAGTGTGATCACCGCCCAACGTCAGAGGGATCAGTGAGTATTGGTTTAGAGCTTTGTAATACTGCTCAATGATGTCCACAGACTTCAGCAGGTTATAGGTGTTGATCGGCACATCACCGATGTCTGCCACCGAAAGGGCATCAAATGGTGCTGCCCCCGTCGCCATGTTGTAAGGGCGAATCATCACAGATTCGGCGCGAATCTGGCGGGGACCGTAACGCGTTCCCGCACGCTGGGAAGTACCCACGTCCAGCGGGATGCCGATAAAGGCCGCATCCAAGCCTTCTAAGTTTTCGACAAATGGCAGACGCATCATGGTGGCACGGCCGGCGAAACGCGGTACGTCGTTGCCACTCTGCGGTTGATGGAAGATTTTGTCCATAGAACGTTAACCTTAATTCTTTTATTCGTGACTGGTTTTTTAATCTGGCTTAAATCAATATTGTTAAAATAAATATTCGAATTAAATAGAAGATTAGAAATAGTTACTTCATGAATTACTGAAGTATTAAAACCGTTAGAGTCATACCCTTATGAAGAACAAAAGAGTCAACATCCGTCTGCTAGAAGTGTTTGTGTCCGTAGTACGTCACCAGGGCTATTCCGGTGCGCAACAGGACTTAAACCTGACAACCTCAGCCATCAGCAACTACATGAGTGAACTAGAAGAGCATGTGGGGTTTGTATTATGTCGACGAGGGCGATCAGGCTTTATGCTGACGGAAAAAGGCCAAAAGTATCTGCAATATGTGGAGACCTTTTTAGAAGAATTCGACGTTTTAGAGAAAGCTTCTCTGGCTTTGGACGGCAATGAAATAGGCACTTTCAATCTTGCCATACTAGACGCCACAGTGATGGATAAAACCCTAAACATCCCAGAAATCATTGGCGCGTTTCACGATACCTTCCCCGCCATGCAGTTAAATCTCTTGATTCGCAGCCCCCATGAATTAGCACAAGGGGTACTGGATGAGCGCTTTGATGCGGCCATTGGCACCTTCCCTTCCAAGGTGAACAACCTTGTGGACATGCCTCTTTACAAGGAACAACATTGGCTCTATTGCAGCGATCAGCACCCCCTGTTTAACAGTCAGATGCCCGCCATTGAAGAAATCAAAAACTACGGCGTTGTCAGTCGCAGTTATTGGAAAAGTTCCGATTTGCGCAAACGGGGTTTCGGCTACAGCACCGCCACCGTTGATACCATGGAAGCGCAACTGGCGCTGATCTTGTCAGGCCGTTACGTTGGCTATTTGCCGGAACATTATGCGGAGCAATACATGAAGCAAAACCTGCTTAAGCCTATTAATCCCAGCGTTTTCGGCTTCCAAGCGCCATTTTCGCTAGTCTTTAAACGAGGGCGATCAAGGGACGTGGCCATCAAAAAGCTTCGTGATTTGACCCTTAACCACAGTCGCTCCAAATCAGGCCAACCAAAACATTAGGTAAACCTAATAAATGAATTGTCGACCACATTAAGCTACATTAGTACCTTAAGTAGTTTAGACATTGAAGAGGACACTCATGTCATTACGCATCAACGAAATACTGCCCAATTTAACAGTGAATACAGATCAGGGCCGTTTCGATCTACATGATTGGATCGGTGATAGCTGGGCCATTTTATTCAGCCACCCAAAGGACTTCACCCCTGTATGCACCACAGAATTTGGCGCAGTATCCTTGTTGGATAATGCTTGGAAAAAGCGTAACGCCAAGGTTATCGGACTTTCTGTGGACAGTGTTGAAGAGCATGCGGCTTGGAAAGCTGACATCGAAACATTTTCTGGCGCGAAGCCTAATTTCCCTATCATTGCTGACGAGTCACTGGAGATTTCTAAAGCACTCAATATGTTACCAGAGGATGCTTACCTGCCAGATGGCAGAACCGCCGCGGACTCAGCCAGCGTACGAGTGGTGTTTATCATTAGCCCAGATAAAAAGATCCAGTTATCCATCGCTTACCCCATGGCAGTCGGTCGTAATTTCGCAGAAATTTTAAGAGCGTTGGATGCGCTTCAGGCTACTTATCAAGCGCCCATCGCCACCCCCGCCAACTGGACAGTCGGCGAGGACGTGATCATAGATTTAAGCCTTAACGATGACCAAGCAAAAGAGCGATTTGGTCAGATCAACGTCAAACTCCCCTATTTACGCACCACAAAAGCTCCCAAATAACTCTATCGCACCCTACTGCTAACATCCCTTCAGGGTGTTAGCACCTTTAACCATGCCATCAGACAAGTCACTCTTTACACTGGTGAATGATTGATCTTATGATCATTTAATGATCTAATGATAATAATTATCATTAGTCTTTTTGTTGAGGAGTTTATGTCGCTACCTGCGAGTAATGTTGCACAAAGCCACTTCAACTCTTTCTATTCTGAGCACCAAACTTGGCTTTATAAGTGGATCCATCGTCGGCTGGAGTGCCATTTCGATGCGAGCGACCTCACTCAAGATACGTTTTTACGTCTTTATGAGCGCCGTGAAATCCAATCCATCGATAGCCCACGTGCCTATTTGGCAACGATCGCAAAAGGACTGATCAGCCACTTTTACCGTAGAAAGAGCATTGAGCAGTCTTATCTAGAGCACCTTGCGCTATCCCCTGAGGTGTTCCAGCTCGATGAGTTACAACGGCAGATTTTAATCGAGACTCTGACAGAACTTGACGCAAGCTTGGACCGTTTACCCGCTCAGGTTAAGCAGGCATTTTTAATGTCACAACTGGAAGGACTTACCTACAAAGTCATCGCGGAACACATGCAGGTATCCGAGATAACAGTAAAACGTTATATGAAACAAGCCTTTATGCAGTGCTTGTTACTTATGGAGGATGACCTTTTTGAGTGATGCGAGCCATTTAAAAAGCTTAGAAGAAGCCTCGGAATGGCTCGTCAAAATGGCGGAAGAAGGAACCCTCTCCAAAGCAGATCAAGCCCAGTGGGAAACTTGGTACGCCCAGCCCAATAACGCTAGAACTTGGAAACGTGCCGAGCGCCTGCTCGGGCAAATGAACGGCTTGCCATCAGAGATTGCCCTACCGGTATTGAACCGACCAGCAGACCTCAGAAAACGTAAAGCCTTGCGCAATAGCTTTTACCTGGCGCTACTGGCTCCCATGGGATTTGCTTCTTATCAAGGTACCCAACACTTTAATTTGTTAGCCCAATATCGCACCAACAAAGGTGAGCGAGAAACTATTGAGCTTCCTGATACCAGCCAAGTCACGTTAAATACCGAGTCTGCTATCAATACTCATTTTAGCGACACCACTCGTCATGTGGATTTGCTGGACGGAGAAATCTATCTCGCCGTCGCCAACAAACCTACCTTAGCGCCATTAACCCTCGCCAGCAAAGAATGCCAAATCGCCAGCGACAACGGGACGCTCTGTGTACGCCAGTACCCTGGAATCACTAAGGTATCCCTGCTCACGGGTAGTGCCACCGTCATCACTGCGAACAACACCCATAGGTTCTCTCTCCAAGCAGGGGAAGTGGCCACCTACTCTAAAGAGGCGCAACTAGGCCAAGCAAGGATTGGCAATATCCAAGCCCAAAAGGCGTGGCTTTCAGGCATGCTGGCAGTCAACGCCATGCCCATGGAGGACTTCGCAGAGGAGCTTATGCGCTATCAATACGGGTTAATTCGTGTTGCGCCGAATAAACGTAAGCTGCTTATATCCGGATCTTTCCCTGTCACAGACAGTCGCCAACTGTTTGCCATGCTGGAGCGTTCCTACCATTTAAACGTGGAGCAAAACCTAGCGGGCTTTTGGGTCAATATTTCTTAGCTGATCAAAAAAATAGAAATAAATCTCATTTGTATTGATACCTTTTTAAATCTTAAGTGGCCTATCTAGTAAATGATTCCCATTTATCTGAGGTAATTCGTTCCAATGCTTAAAGTAAACTCTTTACGTGCTGCCGTTAGAGCGGCGCTTTTCGGCTCTTCTATTGCCCTTGTGGCGGTCAGCTCTCCGGCGTTGTTGGCGCAAACAGCCAACCCTACCGCCCAAGCAGAACAGTATTTTGATATTCCTGCTGGGGATCTAGGCGTCGCCCTAACGACAGTAGCGGCACAAGCGCAGATTCCATTGGCCTTTGACCCATTGCTGACCTTTGGGAAACAAAACCCAGCAGTAAGCGGCGAATACGCCCCCCTTGAAGTGATCAACCTGTTATTGGAAGACTCAGGTCTGTACCTTGTGGCCGGCAATGACAACAGCTACTACATCGAAGCAGCGGCAAACCATGAGCTAGGCGCGGTTTCCGTCACCGCACCTTCTTTGATTCAAACTGCACCACGCTTTGCTGCTGGCCAAGTGGAAACAGGCGCGCGCTTGGGTGTTCTAGGCAACCAACAAGCGAAAGACACGCCGTTCAGCATTGTGTCTTACACTGCTCAGGTCATCGAAGACCAACAACTTGAATCCATCGGCGATGTGTTGAGCAACGACGCCAGTGTTCAATCCGGCTTCGGCTATGGTAACTACTCTGAAATCTTCATGGTGCGAGGCTTCAACCTTTACAGCGATGAAATCTCTTATGGTGGTTTATACGGCATCCTGCCACGTCAATTGGTCTCCACCAACCCAGTGGGAAGCGTACAACTTCTGAAAGGCGCAAACGCCTTTGCCAATGGCGTTACTCCAGGGAACTCAGGTATCGGTGGCGCCATCAACATCGAGCCTAAAATCCCAACCTATGACTACACCCGCTTAACCCTAGACACCACAGCACAAGGCCGCACTGGCGTGTCAGGTGATGTGGCTCGACGTTTTGGCGATCACGACCAGTATGGTGCCCACGCTAGTGTACTTCACCGTGCGGGCGACACTGCCATTGATGACGAAAACCGTGAAGAAACGTCCATCAACGTGGGCGTAGATTACCGGGAAGGCAAGGTACACACTGCCCTTGAAGCCGGTTATCAAAAACTTAATATCGAAGGCGGCCGCTCAGTGGTCTATCAAGGCTCTCTAACCGAGATCCCAGACGCACCTTCAGCAGATACAAACTATGCGCCATCTTGGGCTAGCTCTGAGCTAGAAAACACCTTTGCTATGGCGACTGCAGACTATCAGTTGTCCGAAAACTGGCTAGCCCACGGTGCCCTGGGTGTGAACCACAACAAAGAATACGGTGATTATTCCTCTCCAACCCCCACGGACAATGAGGGTAATGCCACGCTCTACCGCCTATCCGTCCCTTACGAGTCGGATACTGTGTCCTCTGCGTTTGGCCTAAAAGGTGATGTACAAACGGGCAATGTGAGCCATGACATTAACCTTGGGTTTTCTAGCTTCGACACCAAGGTGTATACGGCTTACACCATGTCTGGCAACTCTGCCACCAACCTATACGATCCAGCAGACGTTGACTATCCTGCCACTTTATATTCAGGCGGCAGCATGGATGACCCGAATATCCGCAGCCGCACGACCGCACAGGGCCTTGCCTTGTCTGACACCCTAGGCTTCCTAGATGACACCCTACTTGTGACAGTAGGTGCTCGTTACCAACAGCTTCAGGTTAAAAACTACAGCTATGAAGGCGTAAAAGAATCAGACTACGACGAAAACGCCATCTCCCCTGTGTACGGCGTGGTGTACAAGGTCACTCCATCTGTGTCCCTTTACGCCAACCATGTTGAATCCCTACAAAAAGGGGATACGGCCCCTAGTAGTGCCAGCAACAGCGGCGAAGTGTTTGAACCGTACAAAGCCAAGCAAAACGAAGTGGGGGTCAAATATGAGTCTGACGACCTAGCTACCAGCTTCGCCGTATACGAGATCAAAAAGCCTTCCGCTTACACGGAAAACGGCACCTACGGTGTCTACGGAGAGCAGGTTAACCGTGGTCTAGAAGTGAGCGTATTTGGCTCACCTGCCAACGATATCCGCTTGAATTCTTCCTTTGCTTGGACGGATGCGGAGCTGACCAGCACACAAAATGGCACTAATGACGGCAATCAAGCCGTAGGTGTTGCCAAGTACAGCGTCGTGCTTGGGGGTGAGTACGATCTACCGATCGAGCGCGCCATTACCCTAGGCGGTAAAATCATCCACACGGGGCCTCAATACCTAGACGCAGGCAACACGCTTAAACTAGACCCTTGGACACGTTTAGATCTTAGCGCCCGTTACGAAACTCAATGGTCTGATCTGCCTTTAACTTGGCGTCTAAACATCACTAATGTGACCAACGAAGCTTACTGGGCTTCTGCCGCTGGAGGCTACCTTAGCCAAGGTGACCCACGAGAAATCAAACTGTCTGTGAGCACAGAGTTTTAAGATCCCCTTTAAACCTGTCATGACGGTAAAGGCGAATAACAAAGGTTATTCGCCTTTTTTATTGATCCGCTTTTTTGCTTCTATCAATCTGAGCAACGAGAGATTAGGCCAACTCCTCATTCGTTTGATATGATCTACAACACACATAGTCGGGGAGCAGAAATGCTGAGATCGCCAGCGCGAGACCCGTTGAACCTGATTCAGTTAGTACTGACGGAGGGAACTATGGGGAACGCAATTGCTCTAGCGCTCGGCTTGTATTAGCACGTTGGAGATCTCCCCTTTTTTCCTCCCTTTGAGAGGAATAAGAGGGAGATCCATGAGCCAAACACCGATCACATTAAGCATAGCTGGGTCCGATAGTGGCGGCGGTGCCGGTATCCAAGCTGACATCAAAGCCATCTCTGCCACAGGCGGTTACGCCTGCACTGTCATCACCGCCACCACAGCACAAAACACCCTAGGTGTGACCGATGTACACCCAATCCCCCTGACGCACATCGAAGCACAACTCGATGCGGTTTTCTCAGATTTAAACGTCCGCGCCGTGAAAATCGGTATGCTGGCAAATGCCGACATCATTCGACTAATTGCTCGCAAACTGAAGCAATATCACCCCCCTCACGTCGTACTCGACCCTGTGATGATCGCATCCAGCGGCGATGCTTTACTTGAATCTGCTGCGGTACAAACCATGCTCGACGAGCTACTGCCATGCGCCTCGCTGATCACCCCCAATTTGCCTGAAGCCGCAGTGCTGGTGAATCAAACCGCACCACAAACAGAAGCACAGGCTGAAGCCTTGATCCCGTTGCTTAGCAACTTGCCCGTGAGCGCGGTCTTACTTAAAGGCGGACACTTAAGCGAGTCTCCCGACAGTACCGATTGGTTGCTACAAAACGATCAGGTGATGCCGTTTTCGACACCTCGCATTAAGACACACAACACCCACGGCACAGGCTGTACCTTGTCATCTGCCATTGCCTCCTACTTGGCCCAAGGCGCGACCTTACCTGTTGCCGTAAAACGTGCCAAAAACTACATCGCAAACGCCATCGCGCACGCGGATGAACTGCGAGTTGGCCAAGGTCACGGCCCAGTTCATCATTTTTATAATCTGACTCGACTTTCCAATTGAAGATAAAAACCATAGAATATGGTCTATATACGTTTTATATATGGATCATATCATGGGAATCATTAAAATCTCTGACGACGTACATGATGATGTACGCCGCGCTTCGCAAGTCATGTCTCGCTCGATCAACGCGCAGGCCGAGTTCTGGATCAAGATCGGCCGCTTAGCAGAGCGCAATCCAACCATGAGCTTCTCTGAAATCATACAAATGGAGCTGGACAAAGCCGATCTAGAAGAGCAAGCAATGACTGAAGTGCCCAAGCAGGCCTTAGCATGAGCGATCAGATTCACATCAAAACCGCACCAGAGATCGAACTGATGCGAGAGGCAGGTCGCCTGCTTGCCAAAGTCTTCAAACACCTCGACAGCATCGTCAAAGAAGACGTCACCACCATGGCCATCAACGACGAGGTAGAACGCTACATTCGTCAAGAATTACAGGCACGTCCAGCTAGCCTCGGCCAATACGACTACCCGTACGTGTTAAATGCTTCAGTGAACGAAGTGGTGTGTCATGGTATGCCAAAAGAACACTACGCCTTGCGCCCAAGAGACATCATCAACCTCGATATCACCCTCGAGAAAAACGGTTTCATCGCCGACTCCAGCAAGATGTACGTCATGCCTAGCGCTGGCCCAGAGGCACGCCGCCTGGTGAAGGAAACCTACAACGCCATGTGGCAAGGGATCAAACAAGTGAAGCCCGGTGCCACCCTGGGGGACATTGGTCACGCCATCGAAGCCCACGCCCGCGCTAACGGTTACAGCGTGGTACAGGAGTACTGCGGCCATGGCATCGGTCGAGAGATGCACGAAGGCCCACAAGTGCTGCACGTTGGTAAACCGGGTAAAGGCTTGAAGCTCAAGCCAGGCATGACCTTCACCATCGAACCCATGATCAACCAAGGCCGTGCCAAGACCAAAACCAAAAAAGACGGCTGGACGGTAGTCACAGCGGATCGCAAACTCTCCGCACAATGGGAACACACCATCTTAGTGACGGAAACAGGCTATGAAGTGCTGACGCTGAGGGAGGAAGAGCGTATTTAAAATGTCGTATTTTTGCTTTTGAGAAATGTCGTATTTTTGTCTATTATATAGACAACATTAACGAGGTGACGTCATGACCATTCAAAGCAGAATACAAAATAGAGTAAAGCGCTCAAAGCGTTCTGTTTTCATGCGTTCAGACTTTAAAGATATTGCAGATTACGACCAAGTTGGACGCTGTTTAAGGCAACTTGTTGATGAAGGTCTACTGCTAAAAATAAGCTATGGGTTATACGTCCGAGCGCGCATAAATAGGATCACAGGTAAACCAATGCCAGATAATCCAGCAGGCTCAGATGGCGTTATGATTGAAGCGCTTGAAAGACTCAATGTTGCATATTCTTTTGATGAAGTATCGCAATCAAGCCTCTCAGGCAACAGCACTCAAATTCCTGCCAAGATTAAAGTGACACCAAGAAGCACTCGCTTTACACGTAAGATCAAAGTAGGAAGCCAGAGTGTCAACGAACTTCGATAGCTCTCTCTTCGTTGATATTGCCGATGCCATAGGACTCGGCAACCCCGCCATTGTCGAAAAAGATTATTACATCGTCGAGCTGCTAAAACTGATCTCCACCATTGATCTGGACTACCATCAAATCGTATTTTCAGGTGGTACGGCATTAGCAAAATCCGCCATCAAGACATACAGGATGTCCGAGGATATAGATCTGAAACTGGTCCCAAAGCCGAACTACTCAGATGTTTTATCACGTAACGCAAGGCGAAATGCTCGCAAGAAAGCCAAACAACAAGTAGAGCTTCTGCTAGAACAAAGTCGATTATTTTCAATAGAAGGCACGCCTGACGTAAAAGATGAGTACCGCTATTCAGCCTTTGAAATAAAGTATCCGCAGGCTTACCTACAAGCGCCTTGCCTTAGGCCTTTCATCAAGCTGGAGTTAATTGAATCAGTCACTCTTAGCCCGCCCGAAAAAAGATGCATCCAATCAATTTATTCGGAAATACTAAAACAGTCCGATCAGACTATCGAAATGGACTGTGCCGCTATTCTCGACACACAAGCAGAGAAGTTGGTGTCAATGCTACGAAGAACAGCTAGCGCCACCCGAGATCAAAACCGAGTAGATGACGAAACACTCATAAGACATGTCTACGATACTTATCACATCCAAATGGCCGAGCCTTCCAATACAGAAAAGCTCGCAACTCTCGTTAGCAACGTCATCAAGACTGACGTTCAGCAGTATGGCAATCAACACCCTCAGCTAGTCGACTCACCACTGGATGAGCTAAGTTTTGGGTTAGAACAGCTCCTGAATAACGAGCTATATGCAGAGCGCTACAATAAGTATGTCAGCCCTATGGTATATGCAGAACATCCTGTCACTTGGCAGGATGCGATGGAAATATTTCAAACACTAACTAAGCAGCTATTGGAAGAACTAGAAAAGACTCACGATTGAGATAATTTTTATAAGGAAGTTACCGAATGCCTAAACGCCCTTTTGAAAACTGCGCTACAGGCTCAAAGCGCAAAAAGCTTGCTGAACGTTTTACTCAATATTTAATAACACGTAACACCGAAGAGCATGCTTTCCCGGTAAACCTGAATGGTGCCTGGGGAACAGGAAAAACCTTCTTTGTGGAAAACTGGAAGCGGCTGGTTGAAGAAAAGGGACATATTGGAATTAAGATTGATGCATGGGAGTCAGATTATCTTGATGACCCTCTGACAATCATTATTGCGGAGATCATTGATCAACTATCTGAGCTAACAAGGAAAGATGGTTTTTATGAACAAGAAAAGAAAGTCGTTCACTTTGCTACTCAGCTCAAAGGCAGCATTCCCAAAATACTAACTTCTTTGCTTGGGAAGTTGATCGGGGATCAAGGAAGCAAAGAGCTGCTTGAACTTTTTGAATCGATAGTAGGCTCAGCAGTTAACGCAAAAGATTATAAATCGAATCTAAATATTGGTGATCTTGGCCTCGAAACAACAAGAGCACATATAAGACACAAGCAATTCACCAAAGACTTTAAACGAGAAGTACAAAAACTCGTTGAATTCGCTCAGCCAGACACACCGAAAGAGAAGGTCTTTATCTTTATTGATGAACTTGACCGCTGCCGTCCGTCATACGCTATAGAGATGCTAGAGACTGTTAAACACCTCTTCGACATACCAAATTTTGTGTTCATCTTCTCGACAGACACGAAACAACTTCAACATTCAATAAAAGCAATCTATGGACAGGATTTCGACTCTCATGAATACCTCAGTCGCTTCTTTGAGCAGAGACTAACTTTGCCAGAGCCAGATTACTTGGAATTCATAAAAGCTCAGAAAATTTTTGAAGGCGTAAATCTCTGTAAATTATTAACTTTACCCAAAGTAAGCACGACAGAAGAACTTCAATATTCAGTAAGCTTAATATGCCAACTAAATAAGAACCACCTCCCGCTACGCAGAGTAAGACAACTCTGCTCTCATTTAGAGTCTCTATTACTATCTGATAGCTTAGACAAAAAGGCATTCTCGATTCTAACCCTAACAGGGTTGGTTTTTGGCGAAGCACTCTATACAGGTATCCCAGAGTTTGAAAAATTCGACTCCGAGCTAAGAGCAATGAAGGCTTATACTGGATCAGAAAAAATCGTCGACTTTTATTTTACTAGATCAATAAAAATGACAAAGCTACTTCAGGATCTAAATGGACCCTTGAGCCAATGCCAAAATAAGGAAGCATATAAAATCTCTCCTAACAGCCAATTCAAGCAGCATGAATTTAAAAGCATTAATGCAGACTATGTAAGCTTAAATAATCAGATTGATTTTATAAGGAGACAGCCCAATGTAACACTTCTTACAAACCCAGCTGAAATGCTAAATATCATACGTTCAACTGCTATAGCATTTGATGGTCCTTAAACTGCAAAAATTTGATCAATATGACCAAACTGCTAATAGATTATTGACCTTTAAACGAGAAGGAATAATGAACTACTAAAGCACAAGCTCTAGAGGCTGATAAGCCAATCCAGCAGACTCGCCTATATCGCCAGAGAGTTCAAAGCCGTATTTTTCGTAAGCCGTAACAGACGATAATGAAGCGCGCACTGTCATTGTATCAACGGTGACATTTTCTATTAAAGATCGCAGCAATTGTCGTCCTATTCCGCTCTTTTGGCGTTCAGGCCTGACAAACAACATAGCTAAATGATGACCATCCTTCAGTGCTGAAACGCCCTCTATCACGCCATCGATTTCAGCGACTAACGTAAGATAATCGCCGCGACTCATTCGATTGAGAAAGGCGTCGGGGGACGCAATCGTTGCAAACGTGGCAATACCCTCTTCTGATACTGTACCCGCCACGGACAACGTGAAAGCTGCCATGCAAACCGCACTTGCAGCGTCCGCATCTTGGGGTGTTATTTCTCGAATATGCATCGACATTCCTATTGTCTGATTTCTGAAGCACTGATTTCGGCTGAAAATACATCATACACAAGACGACTCTTTGTGATGGGTATTTTCACTTCGTAATGGTTGGGCTAAAGCCCACTCTACAAGGGTTGAGTCTTTTAGGTGTCTCTAATTGGTAGTGAAGTTGCTGGCCTTGTCCCCGATGCAATCGGGTCCCACAAGAGGGATTTGCGGCACTGTTATTGCTCAACAAAGATCAATTCATCAGTATCAAATCCCTTTGCCCGTGCGGCTTGGATAAAGCGTTGCTTGTCAGCTTCAGAGACCGTAGGGGTACGAGACAGGAACCACAAATACGAGCGATCAGGACCAGAAACAAAGGCTTGTTGGTAATCTTCGTCCAAATCGAACACCACGTATGCGCCATAAAATGGGCCAAAGAAGCTGACTTTTAAATGGCCAGTGCTGCTGTCCTCGACGAAGTAGGCTTTGCCTTCCGCTTCGCTCCATTCTTTATCTTCTTTTGAATAGCCACGATTAATCACTTTTACGCCACCGTCTTCACGCAGACTGTATTGCGCAGTGACTTGAGACAAACCGCGCTCAAAACTGTGGTCTAAACGTGCGATTTCATACCAAGTGCCGAGGTATTTAGGTAACGCAAACTCATCAACCGGCTCAATGCCTTTTGGGGCAGAGGTACAACCGACCAACATCATAACCACAGCAAAACAAACAGCGCGAATCATTACATACACCTCCAGATACTTTCGAAGCTATACGCATGAACGCACCGTTTGGTCTTATTCTCCCGAGGTAATGACGCCGCTACTTATCACTCAAGGCCAGCTTAATGCCAAGTGCGGCGAAGCTTGAGGCAAACACCTTTTGAATCATGATGCTGGCCCGGCGAGATCTCACCACCATGCTGCTAAAGCTGCCAGACAAAAAGCCATACACCACAAAGACAACAAAGGTCATCAGCATAAACACGCCTCCCAGAAGCAACATGCTGACGAAAGCGCTGTCTTGGGTGCTGGGAATAAACTGAGGCAGAAAGGCGAGAAAGAAGATCGAAAGTTTAGGGTTCAAGATGTTAAGTAAAAATCCCTTCACGGCAATGCTGACATAAGAACGCTCAGCTTGGCCTTCCTCTACTTCAAGAGGTGCGGCAGAACGCCACATCTGCCAAGCCAAATACAGTAAATACATGGCCCCTGCGTATTTCACCACCTGAAACAAGACCACGCTGGTATGAAATATCGCAGCCAAACCAAAGCTACTGGCCAGCAGCGCTGGCAAAATCCCCATGGTGCATCCAAAAGCGGCAAACACACTGGCACGCTTGCCCACAAACAACCCTGTGGCCACCGTGTAAATCACCCCCGTCCCCGGAATCAACACCAGCACTAATGCGGTGAGTAGGTATTCAATCGTTATCATAATAAACGTCCCTCTGTTGCAAAATGATCCCTTTGGCGTCTTAGCAAGAGTCGTTAAGACACTTAAAAACGCCTCTAAAATTCTCGTTCTTCGTCAATATAATACAATTACAGCTTAGCCAATCTACCTTTAGGGAATCTAACTTCGCTGACCGCCACACCCAATAAAATCACCACCGCTGCCACAACTTGCGGCATGGCCAATTGTTCCCCGTGAAACAATAGACCACCGATCAACGCAAACACCGGCACTAAAAGGTTCATGGGGGCCACGGTAGAAATAGAGTATTTAACAATCATCTTGTTCCAAAACCAGTAACCGAGCAAGGTGGTGGGATAGGCTTGAAACGCAGCCGAAAACAACACGGAGCCATTTACTTGGGCTAAAGACTCTGACACCGACGTAGGGCCATAGGACACCAGCGCCAGCAAGAGCAATGGCACAGGAGCGAACGCCATGCCCCAAATGTTAAAGGCGAATACAGACTGGGTGCCGGAGCGCTTAACAATGACCCCATTGATGCTCCAAAAGACCGACGCCGCCAACACCAATATCAAACCCAAAGGTGTTACCGTCCCCCCTTGATACCAGATAATGATGCCCAGCCCAAGCAGCGCTAACAGGGAGCCAAACAGCTTCTCTGGCGTCAGAGCTTCTTTCAGCACATAGCGTCCGACCAACAGACTACTGAGAACACTCATATCCAGTAGCAAGGAGGCCAAGCCAGAAGACAATCCCGCTCCAACCGACAAGGTCGTCAGCCCCCAGACCCCCACCCCAAACGTCAAACCATAAGCCATGAGGTAACGCCAAGGTACATTGGGGCGACGGATAAAGAAGATCAACGGCAACACCGCCAAAGTAAAACGCAAAGCCGTTAGGAGAAGCGGCTCAATATTATTGACCCCAAGCTTGATGACACTGAAGTTAAAGCCCCAGAGCGCCATCAAAAGCACCAAAAAAAGACTGTCTTTGCCCGTCATACCTTGCACCTTTTTATTCGATTCAACTGCAGTCAGTATGACGGGCACGCCCAAAAAGAGATCAGATACAATTTTTGATAAAAATAAGAGTACAATTTAAATAGGCAATTTAGCTAAGCCATAAACTGAGCCCTGATGATGACCTTATACGAAACCCTCGCACACGCCTTTATCGATGATATACGTAACGGGCGACTGCCCACCGGAGCACGGCTACCGGCGCTTCGTCAATTGGCTCAGCAAGAGGATGTCAGCTTGACCACAGCAGGCAAGGCCTATGCCTATTTAGAAGACAGAGGCTGGATCTATGCTCGCCCTCAATCTGGCTATTTCGTCGCAAATCGCACTCATTTTGCCGAATTTCCTAGCATTGTTCATAACAAACTCACCCCAAGGAATCCCCAAGAGTTCGCCCCTGAGCAGGGGTACAACACCGCTCTAAGTGGTTTCACACCGTTGGGCACGTCTTTGCTAGCCCCTGAACTGCTCCCCGAGACGGACCTTACCCGCACTCTTAAGCGCGTCACCCGTCGACTCAACCAAAGCCTATTTCACTACCCTGAGACCCAAGGACAACTGGCACTTCGGCAGGCCCTGTCTGACCACTTCCGCACCCAACACTTTGCCTTCAGTGCTAACGAATTGGTGATCTCCAACTCCTGCCTTGAAGCCATTCGCGTGGCACTGGAATGCTTAACTCAAACTGGGGACGCCATTGCCGTATGCTCCCCTTGCTTCAGTGGCTTATTGGACTTACTGACCACGTTAAAGCGCCAAATCATCGAAGTCCCCATCACCCATGAAGGCATTGATTTGGCCGCCTTAGAGTCTTGCTTTGCTGAACAAAAAGTCACGGCAGCATTGCTTAGCACCACCCATGTGAATCCCCTAGGCATCACCTTGCCCAATAGCCAAAAGCAAGCCATAGCGGCGTTAGGGTCACGCTATCAAATGCCTATTATTGAAGACGACGTTTACTTTGAGCTGAGCCACGGGAAAGACAAACCCTTGCCAGCAAAGCACTGGGACAAAGACGGCTACATTATTTGGTGCAGTTCCATCTCTAAAACCCTAGCACCGGGGTTAAGACTGGGCTGGTGCTTACCTGGGCGCTACCTAGAGCAGTATTTGGAACAACACAACCGCACCACCATGGGCGTCAATAACCTCACTCAAAGTTGTATTGCTGAGTTCATCGCCTGCGGTGATTATCGCCAACACATGAATAAGGTGTGTTCCGTGCTACCCTCCCAAATCCATCAATACCAACAATTGTTAGGGAAAGAGCTGCCTAGCAATACCCAAATCAGCGCCCCTCAAGGAGGCTTGGTGCTTTGGCTACGGGTGCCACAACTGGACACCAATCAGCTCGCCGCCACTGCCCAACAGCAGGGGTTAGACATTCGTCCCGGCGCTTGCTTTAGCACCTACCCCGATTACAAAGATTGCCTGCGCATTAACTGCGGTTGGCCACTGCATCAATCTCAGCAGGGCGACAGCGCCTACCAACAACTGATGAGCTTATGCGCCTTGATCAAAGCCCAATTAGCTTGACCAGCAGACCGCTAACCCCATAGGTTTTGGATAATTACTTCTTGTTTCTTCAACAAAGCACAACGCCAATCGCGCTAACTTAAAGAGATCCCCCACAGCAACAAGGAGTAAAACGATGAGTCAGCAATTCGGAATCTGTACTTGGACGTTAGGTATTGATGATCTGGAAACCTTGATGTCGACCATCGCTGAGTCGGGTTTAAACAGCGTTCAGTATTGCGAATCCATGTCTGCTCACAAGGCGGAAGACGTGGTACGCATGGCACAGAAATACAACTTAGACCTGCTCATCTTTGACCCCTTCGACTGCCGTCCGAGTGAAGAAAACGGCGAAGCCAGTCTTGAAGGTGCCGTGGCGTTTTATCAGCGTGTTGTGGATTATGCTAAGCAACTAGGCTGTGGTGCGACCCTGCAGGGATTGAGTGCTTGGACCAGCCAATGCAACACCCAAGAAGCGGCTTGGGCACAACTGGTGGAAAGCGTAAAACGCATCCAAGCTTACGCCGAGACCCGGCAGGTACACCTGTCTTACGAGCCTTGCAACCTTTACGAAGTCCCTTTGATTCACACAACCAGTGACTTTCAGGCGTTGGTCAATGACAGCCAGTGCGAGGATTTGAGCATCTTGCTAGACAGCTTCCATATGAATATCGGAGAGTCAGACCCGCTTTTGGCCGCCGAACACTATGCCGCTAAAAACGCCATTTTCCATGTGTCTGATTCCAATAGGGAAGGGATAGGTCACGGTAACATCGACTTTCTAGAACACTATGAAGCCTTGCAACGGGGTGGTTTTGATGGGCCCATCGTATTTGAGTTTGTCCTGAGCAATAACCCAGCCAATACTCCACCACGGAACGACCATGAAATGCACACCCTGCTAGAACATGTAAAACAGAGCCAGCAGGCGTGGTCATCTTTTAGCGCATTCTAGGATTTGACCTGTGCCGCCGCCATGAGTCGACTTACCACCAGGCGGCGGTACTGCATAATCAATAACAGCGCCACGCAACCTAGGGCCATTAACAACGGAAACATCACAGTGGTCATAGAGTAAGCTTCTAACGCCCCGATGGCACACACGTTGCGCAATATCACCATGAGGAAAAACAGACGGCTTTCTTCAAACGGACGGTGATAGGCTTTCCGTAAGGTCGGCCCAAAGCCCAAAAGATCAACAATGGTTAAGACGATCACGGCCCAAAGAGGGTCACTGGTCACATACCAGAGGGGCAAAGAGGCCAAAGCGGCTGTTAAAAACCACCAATCAGAACGACTGATAGACGCATCACCACGCTTCACATAGGCGAGAAATGCCACATAAATGGTGACAAAGCCTGACAAACCAATGGGCCAAGCGCCCATGCCACCTTCCGCGTCCAACTGGGCGAAAAATACGATGGTCGTGGTGATTCCCCAGATCAACCAGGAAAACACATGGGGGCGAACATGTCCCTTTAGCACCGCCCAAATGTAGGGAACAAAGCCAGCTAAAGCCAGCACTATGGCAATGCCGCTTAACACCAGCTTGATCGAGGCATCCATACACAATCCCCAAAACGATTAATGATCATTACAGCTTAAACCTAGGACGCCAGTGGTTCCAAACCAAAAGCGTCATTTCAGGGGGATTTGATGACGTTTAGGGGTAATCCCCTAACAAAAGTATTCAGGGAACTCTTCTTGGAGGCTTCTGACTCGCTCAATGGTGCCCGCCAAATGCTCACGCATGTAACCAATGGCTAACTCAGGGCTGCCCTGCTCTATGCCTGCAATGATGTTGCGGTGGCCTTCTAGCACACTGCGGATTTTACCTTCGCTGGGCAGGTGCAAACGGCGCACTCTGTCCATGTGTCCAGAGCGGGAACGTACCAGATTGAATAAGGCTAATTGCCCCACGGCCTCGTACATGGTGCGGTGGAATAATTCGTCTAGTTTAGCAAACAGCATCACATCGTCATCTTGGGACGCCACCTGCTCCTGCATATCGATAATGGAACGCAAATGATCCACTAGGGACTGGTCTTTTTGTTCCGCGAGGCGACGGATCACTTCACATTCTAAGGCTTCACGCAGGAAGTGATTTTGCTCCAACTGCGCTACGTCAATGTAGGCGACTTCGGTGCCCGATTGGGGACGCACATTGATCAAGCCCACTTGTTCCAGACGAAGTAATGCCTCCCGAACGGGGGTTTGGCTCACTTGATATTCCGCACACAATTCACCACGCACAAGGGGAGAGCCTGGGGGTAATTCCAAGTTCACGATACGTCGTAAAATCTCTTCATAGACCCGATCTACCGCGGTTCTAGGCTTTTCATGGGTGCTTTCTAGGTAACTCTTTATTAAGTAGTTACTGCTTTGAGTCATAAGGTTTACGTTCACAATTTATCCAGTCTTGGGGTCATTATCTCAAACGCCCTTTACAGGTGAAAGAGAAAAAAAGTTTGCACTTCGTAACTAATATATTAGTATATCTATCGAATCAGCAACTAATATATCAGTTTATATTCGGTTCTGGATCGCTCTACACGACAATAAATCTAACAATAATTAGGAGCATCACTATGCACTTCACTCCCCTACGCAAAGCGTTCACCGTTGCCACTGTGTCCGCAGGTCTCGCCCTGTCTGCTGCAGCCGCGAGTGCTGAAACGCTTAAGGTGCAAACCAGCTTCAACGCTTCACACATCAGCCTAACGCGCCTGAACAATGTGTGGGTTCCGAAATTAAAAGAAATGACTGGCGGCGACGTGGAAATCGAGCTGCTACCCATTGGTTCCGTGGTGTCTCACAAAGAAACACCGGTAGCGGTTTCCATGGGCATTTTGGATGGTGACCTCACCGCAACCAGTTACTTCGCAGGTAAAGATCCGGCCTTCGCCTTGATGGGTGACTTGATTGCTGGTTATGACAATCCTGGACAAATCCACGATTTCTGTATGAATGGCGGCGGTAAAGAGCTGCTGCAGAAGCTTTACAACAAGTACGATCCAGGTATTCATGTGGTCGGTTGTAGCTCAGAAAAACGTGAAGCCTTCGTGTCGAAAGTCCCAGTACGTGCGGTGAAAGACCTTAAAGGTCTGAAGATCCGTTCCCCTGAAGGTCTTGCGGCTGACGTCTTCCGTCGTGCTGGTGCCGCTCCGGTTTCTTTGCCGGGTTCTGAGGTGTACACCGCCCTAGAGAAAAACGTCATCGACGCAGCTGACTCTTCGGCCTACGCCAATAATGACGCCAGCGGTATGCACAAGGTTGCTAAGTACCCTATCTACCCTGGCATCCACTCTATGCCATTTATGCAATTCACCATCACTGATAGCAAATGGAAGTCTTTGTCTAAAGACGACCAGCAGGCGCTTACTCAGTGGTTCAGCGATGCCTACGGGGATCTACGCGTCTACCTAGATGAAAAAGACAAAGAGCTGGTAGCCCGTGACAAAAAAGCCGGTGACATCACCATCATCGACTGGCCGCAAGCTGAGCGTGATGAGTTCCGTAAGATCGCTCAAGAAGCTTGGGAAGCTTTCGCCGCGGCATCGCCTTTAGCGAAAGAAGTCTACGAAGCCCACGTGAAATACATGAAGCAACAAGGTCTTCTGTAACCCACGTCTGTCACAAGACCAACGGGTCAGCCAGCAGAACCTGACCCGTTCTCTTGCGTATTCCATTGTTGAGTCAAGTTGACTGACTCAAGGCAATAAGGTGAAACCATGTCTAATTCCCAAAGCCTTCATGCCGATGATGTGGTGAACATCGCGGATGATAACCCTATCGAACACAGCCAACCTCAGGAACAGTTCGATTACACCCCGATTGACCATGTGAGCCATTTCACAGGCATTGGTGTGTCTCTTTTGTACTTAGTCGCTGCGGGCGCAACCCTTTGGGAAGTGGTCGCACGCTACGTGTTTAATGCTCCAACCCAATGGGCATTTGAAGTCGTTATGGTGTTATGTGCTGCCACGTGGATGCTGTCCGCTGGCTACATCACACTGAAAAAACGTCACATTGGCATCACTGTGATCCACAATATCGCGTCGCCTAAAAACCAATGGCGATTAGATCTGTTTGCCATGATCGTAGGAATCACAGCACTCTTTTTACTGTTAGCCGACGCCTCCCTTCGCGCCTATTTAGCCGTGGAGCACATCGAGCGTACCGGCAGTGCTTTTAACTCCCCCATGCCTATGATCATGAAGTCACTCTTGCTGATCGGCGGCCTGCTGTACTTGTCTCAGTTAACGGTCAACCTTGTGCGTCATGTACAAAGCAACTGGGCAAAAACCCTTGTGAAGCTAGTGGGCCTGTTTATGGCGCTCTACTTTATCAATGGCCTATTGGCTTTTGTGTCTGGCCCTGAGTCTATTTTTGCTTCCGTGAGCGGTTACTTCTCTGCGATTGGCTCTAGCTTGGATCCGAGCCAAGCCTTGAACATGCGCTCCTACAGCTTAGGTGTGATCTCTTTGATCATGGTGATGATGCTGGTCTCCCTCATGATGACGGGTATGCCTCTGGGCATCGTTACCTTGATCGTGTCAGTGATCATGGCCATTGCCTTCTTTGGTCCTCGCGGCTTGTATTTGGTGTCTGCCAATACCGCAGCCCTACTGGATCACTACACTCTGATCGCCATTCCTTTCTTCGTCTTAATGGCGTCTATTTTGGAAAAATCCGGTATCGCGGAAGACTTGTTCGACGCTATGTCAGTGTTTGCGGGTAATTTGCGCGGCGGCGTGGCGGTGCAAACCGTTGTGGTTGCAGTGATTCTAGCAGCCATGTCCGGTGTAATGGGGGGCGAAATCGTAATGCTGGGTTTGGTGGCTCTGCCCCAGATGCTGCGTCTTGGTTACGACCGCAAGATGACCATTGGCTTGATCTGTGCGGCAGGCGCGTTGGCGACCTTGATTCCACCGTCCATCATTATGATCGTTTACGGCTTGTCTGCAGAAGTAGCCATTGGTGACTTGTTTATGGCGGGGGCCGTACCTGGCTTGATGCTAGCGGTATTCTACGCGGTATACGTACTGGTGCGTGTGCACATTAACCCGTCTATGGCACCGACCGCCAAAGAAGTTGCCGAGAAAACCGGCACTGAGAAAAAGCTGTCCCGCGCCCGCTTGAGCGCTGTGTTCCTAAGCATCATGCTGATCGGCTGTGTCATGGGTTCCATTTATGGCGGTATCGCCTCCGTGACCGAAGCCGCTGCTGTGGGTGCGTTAGGGGCGATGGTGGTCTCTGCGGTACGCCATGAGTTCAAATGGTCCATGCTAAAAGCTGCCCTCGTGGGTTCCATGGCGACAGTAGGTACCATCATCTGGTTGGTGTTGGGTTCGGTCTCATTTGTGGGGATCTTTAACCTGATCGGTGGTGCGGACTTTATGCGCTCCTTGTTCATGAACCTTGGCATTCCAGCCATTGGCGTCATCTTGGTGATGATGTTGATCTTGGTGGTACTGGGTACCTTCATGGAATGGATCGCCATTGTTTTAATCACGGTGCCTGTATTCGCCCCTGTGGTGATGTCCCTAGCGCCAGAACTTGGTTTAACCGAAGACCAAGCAAAAATCTGGTTCGGTATCTTGTTTGTGCTCAACATCCAAATCTACTTCTTGTCACCGCCATTTGGTCCGGCCTGTTTCTGGCTTAAATCCGTGGCACCGAAAGACATTTCGCTGCAAGAGATCTTCCTATCCGTATTGCCTTTTATCGGCTTACAGATCGTTGGTTTGATTTTGGTTATGAGCTTCCCTCAGATCGCGCTTTGGTTGCCCGAAGCCTTAGGCAGTTAACACAGGAGTCTTCTTATGATTGGTCACGATAACCACGAAGAAATCGACCGCTATGGATTTGCCCCTTGGATCGCAGGGGGAGTCATAGCAACCGCATTGATCGTTTGCATGTTCAGCCTTGCGGCCGGTTTCGCTTAAAACACGCATTCAGATTTAAACCCATTTTTGTAGGTGCCTATCGGCCAGTTTGCTGGCCGATACGGACAGCTTTTATCAGGAGAAACACTATGTCTCGCATTCAATCCATCGTCATCACACCTATCGCCTTTCGCGATCCACCTCTGTTGAATGTGTATGGGGTCCACGAGGCGTGGGCGTTACGTACCATCATCGAGCTGAAAACCGAAGACGGCCAGTACGGTCTGGGGGAGAGCTACGGTGACGAGCAAACCATCAGCCAATTGCGTCAAGTGGCTCCCCATTTAGAAGGTATGGACGTGTTTAACATGAACGCTATCCGCCAGAAAATCGAGGAAGTCATCACCTTACCTGACCCAGACTCAGGCTTAGACATTGCTCCGGGTACCCTAGGTGCGACCACTGTGCCACGTATTTTCTCTGCCTTTGAAGTGGCCTGTTTAGACGTAATGGGTAAGATTACCGGCCGTCCTGTCTGCGATCTGTTAGGTGGTAAAGTGCGGGATGAAGTGGCCTACAGCGCCTACCTATTTTACAAATTTGAGCGCCACGGTTTCACCGATGATCCATGGGTGGACAAATGGGGCGAGGCTGTGACTCCAGCACAAATCGTTGATCAAGCACGCGCCATGATCGATCAATACGGTTTCCAATCCATCAAGCTTAAAGCCGGTGTGTTTGAGCCAGAGGAAGAAATCCAAGCCCTAGAAGCCCTGCGGGATGCCTTCCCTAACCTGCCCCTACGAATTGACCCAAATGGCGGCTGGACCGTGGAAACCACCAAGCGTTTATTAGATAAATTCGGGAATGGCTTGCTGCAATACCTTGAAGACCCAGCCCACGGCAAAGAAGCCATGAGCCAAGTGAGCGCCATGACGGACATTCCGCTGGCGACCAATATGTACGTCATTGGTTTCTTTGATCTACCCAAAGCCATTGAGCTGGATTCCGTACAGGTGATCCTATCGGACCACCATTATTGGGGCGGTTTAAAGGCCACCCAAGAGCTGGCAAAAATTTGTAAGACTTGGGACATGGGGCTCTCCATGCACTCCAACTCCCACTTGGGCATCAGCTTAATGGCCATGACCCATGCGGCAGCGGCCATTGAAAACCTCACCTACGCCTGTGACACCCATTACCCATGGCAAGAAGAGGAAGTCATCAAAGGTGGCAAAATCCAATTCAAAGACGGGGCAGTGGTCGTACCAGATCGCCCAGGTCTTGGGGTGGAGCTAGACCATGAGGCCCTAGCCGTCTTAGCGGAGAACTACAAAAACTGCGGTATTCGTGCCCGTGATGATGTTTCTGAGATGCGTAAGTACCAACCTGACTGGAAGGGTACTGTACCACGTTTCTAACCTAACAACTGGGCCCCTTGTCTGCCCTGTTGTGACAAATCAAAGACAAGGTTATTGTCCTGCTTGCCCGAACTCAGTGATGAGTTCGGGCTTTTTTATGGCGTGAGTACCGAAGTTTGAATGTCTTCTAGCAAGCTTATTAAAGCAGGGTTGTCATTGTCTTCCCGCCAGATCAAATGCAAGTCACTGCTGATGCCCTCAGGCAACTCAATCGGGCGACACACCACTTGATCAAATTGAATCACAGCAGCACTTTTGGGGATCAAGGCCATGCCCACGTTGGCATTTACCAAGGACAAAATAGTCAGTGTAGAACCCAGATTTTGCACCACATTGGGAGCGATTCGAGCGGCGCGAAACATACCCGACAGTAGCTCATGGAAGGGATGATATTCGGAATGAGAGTACAGAATAAACGCCTGCTCATGGAGGTCGGCCAAGCTTATTTTAGGCTGTTTCACCAAGGGGTGCTGACGGGGCAAAGCCAATACAAATGGCTCACTTAATAGGAACTGACTCGCCAGATCCGGTTGCGGCGGAGCTGACCGGACAATGCCCAGATCCACTTGCCGTGAGCGCACGGCTTCTTGCTGTTCAAAGCTGTTCATTTCCGCAAGGGAAATCTTGATGTTTGGACGCTGCTGATGGGCGTTGGCAATCACCTTAGGGACAAACTCGTAGACGGCACTGGGAACAAAACTCAGGGTCACCGTGCCTATGTCACCTGCGGCAATTTTCTTGGCGGACATGGCCGCCCGATCGGCTCGCTCTAACAGGCTTTTGGCTTCTGTTAAAAAAGCACGACCGGCAGCGGTCAGCACCACACTGCGGGTGGTGCGGGTCAGTAAGGACACCCCAAGCTGATGTTCCAATAGCTGGATCTGACGACTCAAGGGAGGTTGCGTCATATTGAGACGCTCCGCTGCCTTACTGAAGTTTAGCTCAGTGGCAACGGTGACAAAGCAACGTAGTTGGAAAAATTCCATCGACTCACTCCTGTGAGTCGATGTACTCGTCCCACGGTTGACCGATTAACGGAACTCGCAGCTTGCTACGGTCCAATGATCGGTTTGTTCATGTAAGGTCAAACCTAAGCCCGGACGCTGAGGCACGATCATCTTGCCATCGCGGATTTCAAAGCGCTCATTAAAGGCAGGTTCTAACCACTCAAAATGTTCTACCCAAGTGCTGTGCTCGTAGGCCGCCGCTAAATGTAGGTGAATTTCCATCACAAAGTGCGGTGCCATGATCATGCCACGCTGTTCCGCCTGTGCTGCCACCTTCAAGAAAGGCGTAATACCACCAATACGAGGAGCATCGTGCATCAATACATCAACCGCTTCGTTTTCCACATAACGGTTCACTTCCGCAGCGCTTACCAGCATTTCCCCCGTACCCACTGGCGTAATCAAGGCATCGGACAACATCTTGTGACCCGCCACATCGTAGGCGTCCAATGGCTCTTCGATCCACTGTAGACCAAAGTCATCTAACGCTTTACCCATGCGCATGGCAGTCGTTCGATCCCATTGCTGGTTCACGTCTACCATTAGGGGCACGCTATCACCAAAGTGCTTACGGATCGCCTCAACTCGAGCGATGTCTTCCTTATGATCTGGATGACCCACTTTCATCTTGATGCCGCCAATACCACGGGCTAACGAAGCTTCAGCCTTATCAATGATCTCACCCACAGACGCCTGCAAATAACCGCCTGACGTGTTGTAACAACGCACTTCGTTGCGATGGGAACCCAGCAACTTAGACAGAGGCAAGTTAGCGCGGCGGGCTTTTAAGTCCCACAAAGCCGTATCAAAGGCAGCAATAGACTGAGCCACCAAACCACCGCGACCGACGGAAGCCCCCGCCCAAGTCAGCTTGCTCCACAGGCGAGAGATATCACTTGGGTCTTCACCAATCAGCAGAGGTGCCACTTCTTTGGCAAACGCATATTGCGCTGGACCACCGGTACGTAAGGTGTAGCTAAAGCCCATGCCGTAGACACCTTGCTTAGTTTCAATCTCCACCACTAACAGGGCCACTTCGCCCAGTGGTTTTTGCTTACCTGTTAGTACCTTGGCATCACTTACAGCTTGTTTCAGTGGGACATTCACGGAACGTAGTTTGATGTACGAAATTGCATCCGCTTCGATAGTCTGTGTCAGTGTGGCTTGATTCATAATGTGTCTCCTAACCCTATGTTCACAATATGAGCACATAGTAAGCAGACAACTTATTTAGGTCTAATATAGATAGAATAGAGAATGATACAATAAATGAATAAATAAGCCCAAGACATGAAAAAGCCCCTTAACTGTCAGCTAAAGGGCTTTTCTGTGAGAGCAGAAACACCTAGGGGTTACACGGCGGTTAGCAGCGGCTTTCCAGCAAAATGGGCAGCCAGATTATCCACTACCAGCTGGGCCATGGCCCCACGGGTTTCATAGGTACCGCTGGCACAGTGGGGCTGCAAAACCACATTATCCATGGTCAGCAACGGCGCTGGCACGTTTGGCTCATCCACAAACACATCTAAGCCTGCCCCAGCGATAGAGCCTTGTTGTAACAACTCCACCATGGCGGGTTCATCCACCACTGAGCCACGGGAAACGTTAATGAAGTAGCCTTTTGGCCCTAGGGCCGTCAGTACTTCTCGACTGATCATACCCTGTGTGTCTGCGCCACCCGGCACCACAGGGGCCAGCACGTCCACGTCCTTTGCCAAGGCAACTAAATCATCGTAATTGGCATAATCCACTTCAGGCTTAGGAGAACGGCTGTAGTAGCTCACGATCATGCCAAATGCTTCGGCCCGTTTGGCAATGGCTTTACCAATGCGACCTAGGCCTACGATACCGAGCTTTTTGCCCTTAATGGCGGTATTTAAAGGCATCATGCCTTTTTCTACCCAGCTACCGTCTTGAATCCAGTTCACCGCCGGTAAGAATCGACGCAGGGTTGTTAGAGTCAGCATCATGGCCATGTCCGCCACGTCATCGGTGAGGACATCAGGGGTATTGGTCACGGGAATGCCACGCTCATGGCATTTGTCCACACAGAGAGTGTCCAATCCCACGCTAGAACAGCAAACAATCTCTAAGTTAGGCAAACGGGCCAACAGGGACTCTGGGAAGCCACCGCCGCCGTGAGTCGTCACCACAGCACGAATACGCTCGCCCACCTCGTCCAGCATCGCCTCTTTACCCTGTTCATCTGCTTGGTCATAACGGTGAAGTTGGTAGGTTTCTTCCAGTATTTTCATTTGTTCTGGTCGATTTGGCCAAACCACTAATACGTCGATTTTACTCATCTTAAGATTCTCCCGTAGGCAGCCTGTCTGCTGCCAAAATATGCCTAATCCATGTTTTTTCTCGTATTGGGCTTACTGATTCGCAATTCATAGGATCGATAACAAAGGGGGGCCAATGAGCACCAACACCGCAGAACCGATTAAGGTCGAAGTGGCGATGGCGTTAGCCGTTTCTTTGCCGTTGCTACCATGGGCCACCGATACTACATAGGCTGAAGCCGCGATGGGGGCACCAAAAAACAGGAATAAATAGAGCTGTTCATGCTGGCTAAAGCCCAACAATGATGCGCCTATGGTCAGCACAATCGGGCTGATAAACACCTTAATGCCCATGGCAAAGGTGGTTTGTTTCGACATGGAAAAACGGCTGGTCGCCAAAGAGCCCCCGATGCATAAGAGCGCCAAAGGCAAGGTCACGCCCCCGAGGTATTTCCCCGCAGACACCACCTGAGACGGCACGGGCAAACCAATTAAGTTCACCAAGATACCCGCCGCTACCCCTACAATCATGGGGTTGGTGGCGATGGTTTTAAGCAGGACTTTGATGTCTAGCTTGCGATCGTCTTGAAACCGAGCGAAGGCCGTCTCTGCGAGAACGTTAAAGGTCACCGAGGTAATACTGGCAAGCACACCACCAATGACCACCCCTTCGTCACCAAACATGTTGACCACGAGGGCCAAACTAAACACCCCTGTGTTGCCACGGAATGCCATCTGAATGAAATGACCGCGCTCGTTTTCAGGTAGGTGAATACGGCCCGATGCCCACCAGGCGAAGCCAAAGGTCACCATGATGCCGACAAAGAAATACACAGGTAGCTGCCATGACATGACGTCCCCAGGAGAGGCGCCCAGCATGCTGAAGAAGAGAAGGGTCGGCATGCCCACCATGAACACAAAGCGGGAACCCGACGAGATAAAACTGTCGTCGATGATGCGTCGTTTACGTAAAAACGTGCCGACCGCGATCAACAATAGCACCGGTGCAGAAACATCCAATATTGCAGTAAACGCCGACGCATCCATATTCCACTCCTGAATAGGTTTTAGTTCGCTCCAACAAAAAAGGGGCACATAACGTGCCCCATAAAATAGCGAGTTTGGAGTCTAAGTTAGCAAATGCTTACTTTACTTTTCCATCTAGCAACTGAGGCACATTCAGAGGGTTGGCGTCTTGGATCGCCGCAGGCTGAAGCGCTACAGGTAGATCTTGGTAACACACTGGACGTACGAAGCGATCAATCGCCGCGCTGCCCACAGAGGTCGTACGGGAGTCAGACGTTGCCGGGAACGGACCACCGTGAACCATGGCATGACACACTTCCACACCCGTTGGGTAAGCGTTACACAGGATACGACCTGCTTTGCGCTCTAGAGTAGGTAGTAGGGCACGAACTGCTTCTGTGTCTTCGTCTGTCATTTGGATAGTGGCCGTTAGCTGGCCTTCCAAGTGTTCTGCCACCGCTTTGTACTCGTCCAGATTGGCACATTGGATTACCAAAGAGGTAGAACCGAACACTTCGTCTTCCATGGATGGGTCCGCTAGGAACGCCGCAGCCGTGGTTTTGAATACATGTGCCTGACACTGGTTTGGCGCATCGCTTGAGTTGCCTTTACCCACTAGCTCAACACCTTTGTTGTCCGCTAGCTTAGCCACACCTTCACAGTAGGCTTGGTAGATGCCCGGTGTCAGCATGGTTTGTGTGCCTTGGGCTTGGATTTCAGATGCTACCGTATTGATGAAAGTATCAGTCGCTTCACCATCGCAAGTCACAACAAGACCAGGGTTAGTACAGAACTGACCAGCGCCCATCATTAGGGAGCCCACAAAGCCTTTACCGACCGCTTCCGCTTGTGTCGCTAGCTTGTTTGGCATCAAGAATACAGGGTTGATCGAGCTCATCTCTGCGTACACAGGGATCGGCTCTTTACGGGCTGCAGCGATGTTCATCAGCGCCACACCACCAGAACGAGAACCGGTAAAGCCCACTGCTTTGATGGATGGGTGCTCAACCAAGGCAGCGCCCACTTCACGACCAGAGCCGTACATCAAAGAGAAAACACCTGCTGGCATGCCTGTCTTAGCGGCTGCAGCCGTGATCGCACGACCAACAAGTTCAGCTGTGCCAGGATGGGCAGAGTGTGCTTTAACAATAACAGGACAACCTGCTGCTAGTGCAGAAGCGGTATCACCACCGGCAACAGAGAACGCCAATGGAAAGTTAGACGCACCAAATACTGCAACAGGACCCAATGGGATGTACTGAAGACGTAGGTCATTACGTGGCAGTGGAGTACGCTCAGGCATCGCAGGATCGATGCGCACGTCTAGGTATTTACCTGCACGAACCACGCCTGCGAACATGCGCAATTGACCCATAGTACGGCCACGCTCACCTTCAATACGCGCTTGTGGCAAACCAGACTCTGCCATGGCGCGCTGAACTAGGGTGTCGCCTAGGGCTAGGATCTCGTCAGCAATGGTTTCTAGGAAAGTTGCACGTGCTTCAGGTGTGGTAGCACGGTACGTATCGAATGCTTGCCATGCGGCGTCAGCGGCTTGGTTAACCTGCTCTTTGGTACCACCTAGGTAAGCAGGTGCCATGATTTCGTTGGTTGCAGGGTTGATCGCTTCAATGGCTTTCAATGAGCCTTGAACCTCCTGACCTGCAATCAGAAGTGTGCCTTTAAGTTGAGCTTCCATTTGTATCCCCTTTTTGAGCGGATTAAGCCAGCCTGAGCCAGACTTAATAGTTCATCGAGAGGTTAATCAAACGTGTTGGAGACACTGTAGCGTTGGTAACGTTGGAATGCTCGGTTCAAATGCTGGTACATGGCATCTCGGGCCGCATCCGAATCTTTTGCTTGGATGCTGGTTAAGATGGCCTTGTGCTCTGCTCGCACTCGTTCCAAATATTCTTCACTGGCTACATGGTCAACGTCTGAATTAACCAAGTTAGCTCGTGGGATAACGTTCTTATTAAACTGTTCGTAGAACTGCTTAAAAAATGGATTGTGGGTCGCTTGGCAAATGGCTAAGTGGAATTCATAGTCTTCTTTACGAGCCAGCTCACCGCGCAAAAGCGCCGCGTCAAACTCTGTAAAGTGCTGTTCCATTCGTGCCAAGTCTGCATCGGTACGACGCTCAGCGGCCAGTGCACAGGCGGCACTTTCAACACTCATGCGAATCTCAAGGATGTGCAAGATGTCTTTGATCGCCGTCGGATCGACGTTGTATGCAAACACGTTTTCACTCGACATGGAGCGTAGCACGGTCGTGCCCACGCCCCGTCGAGTTTCCACCAATCCTAATGACTTGAGTTGGGTAATAGCTTCACGAATAACAGTTCGGCTCACTCCAAACAGATCACACAGGGCGCCTTCGGTGGGCAGCTTGTCGCCGACCTTAATGCGTCCAGAGGTAATCTCTGTTTCCAGTTGCTTTGCAACGGTGGTGGCGAGGCTATCGCCTTTGCCAACTCGTTGGATTTGAAGTGTGCTACTCAATGTTTCGTTACTGCCCATGCGTCTCATGCCATTATTTTTTATAGAACATTATCCTAGAGCGCATTATCTAACAAGCGTTGGTTTCTTCGGATTGAAGGTCCAACCAGGAATTAAGAACTGCATCGCCATGGAGTCGTCACGTTGACCCAGTGTTAGCGACTTGTACAGCTCATGTGCTTCCATCAATTTCTCACGATCCAATTCAATGCCTAGACCTGGAGTGGTTGGCACGGCGATCTTGCCGCCTTTGATCTTGAATGGGTCTTTGGTAATGCGTTGACCATCTTGCCAAATCCAGTGTGTGTCGATGGCAGTGATTTCGCCCGGACACGCTGCGGCAACATGAGTCATCATCGCAAGTGAGATGTCGAAGTGGTTATTACTGTGAGAACCCCAAGTCATGCCCCACTCGTTACACAACTCACCCACTGCTACTGCGCCTTGCATCGTCCAGAAGTGACAATCCGCTAGAGGGATGTCCACAGAGTCCAGACGCACAGCGTTGCGGAATTGCTGCCAGTCAGTGGCGATCATGTTAGTAGCTGTTTTCAAACCCGTACGGCGTTTGAATTCAGACATGGTTTCACGACCAGACCAAGCCCCTTCTTGACCACATGGGTCTTCTGCGTAGCTTAAGATGTCTTTAATCGGTGTTAGGTACTCAACCGCTTGATCAAGGGTCCAAGCACCGTTTGGATCTAAGGTTAGACGCGCGTCTGGGAAAGCTTCATACAAGGCACGGATACAGTCCGCTTCTTGATGGCCGTCCAAAACACCGCCTTTTAGTTTGAAGTCTTTAAAGCCGTAACGCTCGTAGGCACCTTTTGCTAGGTTAGCAATGGCATCTGGCGTTAGAGCTTCTTCACCACGAACTTTGTCCCATGCATCAATTGGATTGTCGTAGCTTGGGTACGGTAGATCGGTTTTCTTGCGATCACCAAGGAAGAACAAGTAACCCAAAGCTTCCACTTCATCACGCTGACGACCGTATTGGCCCAGTAGCTCAACCACTGGCAAGCCCATGTTTTTGCCCGCAAGATCCAACAAGGCGGACTCAATACCTGTGATCACGTGTACCGCAGTACGTAGGTCAAAGGTTTGGTTGCCGCGTACGTCGTCTGCTTGACCAGAAGTGGCTTCGCGCACAGAGGAAATGATGGACTTCCACTTGCCAACACTCTGGCCCACGATCAATTCTTTGCAACGCTCTAGGGTTGAAATGATGCTGTCTGTGGCTGGGATTTCCCCAAGGCCGATGTTGCCATCGTTGTCTTCTAGCACGACAACGGTACGGATGAACCAAGGGGCATGGCCGCCACTTAGGTTAAGTAGGAAGCTGTCGTAGCCTGCAACCGGTACGACTTCCATTTTTTTAATGGTGGTAAACATAATTCTCTCCACTCAATGAGCAAACGGGAGAGCAAACTCTCCCGTTATCGACTTATTTGTTCTGTTCGATGATCGCTTTTAGTGCCGCTAGATCAGCATCGTTAGGCATAGTTAGTGGCGGACGTACGTCACCAGCAGGCATACCTTGCAATGCAACACCCGCTTTGATCAAGCTCACTGCGTAACCTTTTTTCGTGTCACGTAGACGGCAGAACGGAATGAAGAAGTTTTGAATGATGCTGGTCACAGTCGCTTTGTCACCGGCACGCAATGCTTTGTAGAAGTTCATCGCCATTTCAGGCATGAAGTTGTACGCCGCAGAAGAATAAGTGTTAACACCGATTGATAGGTAGGCTTCAGCGAAGATCTCCGCTGTTGGTACACCACCGATGTAAACCAAACGATCACCCACTGTTTTGATTGTGTCGTTCAATGCAGCGATGTTACCCACGCCGTCTTTTAACGCCACCATGTTCGGGTTACGCGCTGCCAATTCTTTTACGGACTCAGCGCTTAGGATGCCGTTACCACGGTTGTAGTAAACGAACTGGATGTCAGCACTTGCCATGACTGCAGACGCGTATTCAACCACGCCATCTTCTGGGCATTCTGTTAGGAAAGGAGGCATCAACAAGATACCGTCACAGCCAGCATCCGCAGCAATGTTAGAGAACTTAGACGCATCTTTGATGCTACGACCCGCTGCAGCGATCACAGGCACACGACCTTTTACCGTAGCAACAGACACTTCTACGATTTCACGGAAGTCTTCTTCGTCTAGAGAGAAGAACTCACCTGTACCGCCTGCGATGAAGATCGAAGACACACCGTGAGCGATGAAAGCTTCCAAACGCTCTTTGTAAGTTTCAGCGTTAAATTTACCGTTCGCATCAAAGTCAGTTACTGGGAAAGATAAAAGACCATCACTCAATGCTTCGCGAATTTGTTCTACAGAAAAAGCCATGCTGTTTTCCTCTCTTGTTGTTATTTGTTTGAGCCTAACGGCTTGTTGGTATGATGTTTACTTGTAATACATCATACAACTATACAATTAAATAGCAATGCCATTTACGATTAAAAATCAGGTCACTGGTGCAGGGTTAAATAACACCAAGTCGTTGTGTAGGCCGAGCTTGTCTGCCGCCACTTGTTTGCGGCCAGACGCCACATCCAGAATCAGGTGGAAAAGCTCCCAACCCGCTTCTTCTAAAGTGATCTCTTTGGAAGCAATACGGCCAGCATCCATGTCGATCATGTCGTGCCAGCGCTTACCTAAGGTAGAGTTTGTAGACACCTTAATCACTGGAGCGACTTCTAAACCGTATGGCGTACCTCGACCCGTGGTGAACACCTGAATGTTCATCCCCGAAGCGAACTGCAAGGTGCCACAGATAAAGTCACTGGCTGGGGTCGCAGCGAAATTCAAACCACGCTTACGAATGCGCTCTCCAGGACTCAACACATCAACAATAGGACTGTTACCGGACTTGGTAATGGAGCCAAGGGACTTCTCAACGATGTTGTTTAAGCCGCCTTTTTTGTTACCCGGAGTCGTGTTGGCACTGCGGTCTGCTTTACCTTGGCTCAGGTAATCATCAAACCACTGCATTTCACGGAGTAAGGCCTGACCCACTTCAACCGTGTCCGCACGGGGCGTTAACAGATGAATGCCGTCGCGCACTTCGGACACTTCCGAAAACATCACGGAACCCCCTGCACGCACAATCAAGTCAGACGCATAACCCACTGCTGGGTTAGCGGTCACACCAGAGAACGCATCACTGCCACCACACTGCATGCCCACTACAAGCTCAGAGATAGGACAAGGCTCACGACGACGTTTATTCAAACGCTCAAGGTGCGCTTCCGCCATCTCCATGATGTGATCCACCATATCTTGGAAACCATGGTGATTCTCGTCTTGCAGACTGACCACATGGTCTTCTAGGGTCTTGGCCGCTTCCGAGTTCGGCAGAATGTTTACCGCTTGCTCATCATCAATCTCTAATAAGCGAGACGGTGATAACTTCTCACAGCCCAGACCGATAACCATGATCTCACCGCCGAAGTTTGGGTTCTTAGCAATGTTTTGTAGGGTACGAATGGGCACAATGGCCGCTGGTGCCGTAATGGCCACACCACAACCGTAAGTGTGGTTCAGCGCCACAACGCCATCCACATTCGGGTATTTCGGCAGCAAGGTCTTCTTGATCAGTTTCACCACATAATCCGTGATCCCCGCCACACATTGCACACTGGTGCTAATACCTAGAAGGTTTTTCGTGCCTGCGGAGCCGTCTGGATTACGATAACCATCAAAGGTGTAACCTTCTAATGGCTCAAATGCTGGTTTTTCGCGAGTGGCCAGTTGCAACTCATCTAACTTAGGTGGCGTTGGCATATCCACGACTTTTTCAGACACCCAAGAACCTTGCTTGATGTCGTGCTTCGCGTAGCCCACTACCTCGTTATAACGGCGCACTTGGCCACCGGTTTCGATGTCCACCAAGGCCACCTTGTGACCTTGTGGGACGTCTTCAATCAAAGTGATGCCGCCGGGCAATTCTGCCCCTTTTGGCGCGCCACCTTGGTTGAGAATAATCGCAACGTTGTCGCTCTCATGAATTTTAATTAGTACGTAGGAATCGCTCATGATTACGCCTCTTTATTCGCTTGTTGCTTGCTCTTCTTGTGGATCATAACCGACACCACAACAGACAGAATGATCAGCCCCCAAAGCACCATAGCAATTGGACTCTTAGTCACAAGCACCGAGTACTCACCGTAGGACTCCAAGCTTTTCACAAAGTAGACTTCCGCAGAGCTACCTAAGATAAAACCGATCACCAAAGGCGCGACTTCGATACCAATCTTGGTGAAAATCCAACCGGCCACACCGAAAATCAACAGCGTCCAAACATCAAACATGATGCCGTAGTTGATGGCATAAGCACCTACCGCACACATCATGACGATGATTGGGTAAAGGATAAATTTCGGAATCAACACCACTTTGGCAATGTGACGGATCGCATAGAACATGACGATGAACATCACAATGTTGGCAAACATCAAGCCAGTGATCATGGAGTACCAAGTATCGATGTTTTCACCGATAAACAACGGCCCCACTTGTAAGCCCTGAAGGGTAAAGGCACCGATCAAAACCGCTGTGGTACTGTCACCTGGGATACCCAAGGACAATAGCGGGATCAAGGCACCACCGGTCAAACTGTTGTTGGCAGACTCAGACGCCACCAAACCTTCCGGCTCACCTTTGCCTAATTTTTCAGGCTGTTTCGACAAGTTTTTCTGCTGGGTGTAGGCCAAAATAGACGCTGCACTACCACCGATACCCGGCAACATGCCCACAAAAGTACCGATAGAAGAGGAACGGAATAGGTTACCGATTTGACCTTTAAAGATATTGAAGGAAAACGGCTTACCTTTGGACAGGTTCACCTTGTTCTCAACCGAGGTTTCCTTGGTGCCTTTTTCCGCTTCTTCGATGATGGTGGAAATACCAAACAAACCGATCAGCACTGGCAATAGGGAGAAACCGTAGGCCAAGTAGGGCTCCATGAAATCCGCCATCAGACGGTATTCACCGTTACCACCGTTGGACACATCGTAGGTACCGATCAAGCTCAACAGCACACCTAATAAGCCACTGAAAACCCCCATTAGGATGTTTTTCGATAGGGATGCAATCACCGACATAGCAAAGAAGATCATCAAGAACTTCTCAACATAGGAGAACTTAATCGCAAAATCCGCCAAGATCGGAGCAAAAAAGAACAAGATCACAGCACTAAAGAAGCCACCAAACAAGGAAGCTACAATACAAGTCTTCAAGGCACGCTCGGCTTCGCCACGCTGTGCCATGGGGTAGCCATCAAAGGTTGTCGTAATAGAAGATGGGGTACCCGGGATGTTCAGCAATACCGCTGGCACCAAGCCACCGGAAATGCCACCCACGTATAGACCCAGCAACAGCGCCAAACCGTCGTGCAAACCCAAGGTATAGGTTAACGGCAAACACACCGCTACCGCCATAGTGGCTGTCATACCTGGAATCGCACCAAAAATGATGCCGATAATGGATCCTGCTGCCGCTAATAGGAAGTACGCAGGCGAGAGTAATTCTAAAAACTCCATAGTGTCACTCCACTAGCCTAAGGCATTGATACAAGGAAGAAATGATACAAAACGACCCAGACAAGCGTCGGTGCAATCAATGCATTAGCCGTAATGATAATAAGGTTGCGGCGCGTCCGTTCATGGCAGTAGAGCATCGACATTAAGAACACAAATGGAATCGATGCCAAAAGAAATCCTAATCCCATGTTGGGCAACATCATCCCGATGAAGTCCATACCCCAGAAGTAGGCAGGGATTAACGCTAAGGTCGCGATCAACCGAAAGAAGTCCGCGTTCTTAACAAAAAATTGGTATTGGCCTGTGCGAATAGCACGTAGTACAGGTCGGAAATTCACCACCACAATCACCAGCCCCAAAATCAACACCAGCGCAATGATGATACGCGGGAAAAACAGATGAGATTGGTCAAAATCGATGACGACATTATTCAGTGAGGAAAACCAAGACATAACAAACCTCTCTAAGAAGTCAAACACTCCGGGGGCAGGTACCCCCGGAGCGGCCATCTACATAAGGATTACTTGTGTAGACTTTGGATAATTTTCGCGTAGCTGTCGCGTTTCGCCATCAAGTGCTCTTGCGCTTCAGCAGATTTACGGAAATTAGGGATGAAGAAAGACTTCTTAAGGGTTTCTTGAACTTTACCGTCAGCAAATACTTCTGCTAACGCATTGTCTAAGAACTCAACGGTCTCTTTAGACATACGTTTGTTGTACAAGAAGAAGAACTCTTTATCGAAGGTAAAATCGTTCTCAGCATCCATTGGCACTTTTACACCAAGGCCGGATGCGTACTGCATCAACTGATCACGGGAGGTTTGTCCCATACCTTCTGGGTTCGCATCTTGTACAGTCGACGCTTTTGCAGTCAACCAAACAAAGCTCATCGCTTTTTGGTCATCAGCAGGCAGGCGAGTGTACTGCTCGTTGGCTTGCACACTACCGTTAATCACGTCCGCTAGACCGTCAAACATCGCTTGGTTTTTATCAGACTGAGAACCTGTGTTCAAAGCAACAATGTTGTCTTCTTTGCCTGGGTAAGCAAGACGCACAGCGTTTTTCATTGCAGAGAAACCGATTTCAGAAACACCACCTGGTTGGATCGCAACACGGATGGTTTCGCCGTTACCTGCCGCATTCAAAACTTCATCCATAGATTTGTATGGAGAACTTTTAGAGACTAGGTAAGCGTTACCTGGGTTGGTAGCAAAGGTTGGACCGACGTTCCATTTTTTGAATGGATCTTCATAGCCCTTCTTGCCGTACAAGTTGCCTAGGTAAGCTTGGTCATGGAAGATCATTAGGGTGTTACCGCTTGGTACACGTGCAAGTGCTTGGTAACCCGCAGAGAAACCGACAGCATCTACTTTAACGTTGGCGTCGATTTTGGCTGCTAACGCTTCGGCAATGATCGAAGACGCTTGGTAAGTGTCTCCACCGGTCGATTTAGAACCGATCACGATACGGATATTGCCACGGATTGGGTTATCCGCTGCGAAAGCGATTGTTGGTGCAGCAACAAGAGTAGTGGCTAATACAGCTACTTTTGCATTTTTTAGAATATTTTTCATAGTTATTGTCCTGTCCCGTAGTTGTTTTTGTATTAGACGAGATATCGCGCTCTTTAAGCTTTTCTAAGGATGCTTCCTACAGAGAAACGCTTAAAATTGACTAAAAGAACGACTTAATCATACATCATACAAAGTCACTTGCAACTGTCTAAACACGAAAAAATTTTCCATATCTGGCCTGAGTAAAACAGGTAAAAATCTGTCGCAAAAACCTAATGAACGTCTGCAAAATAGCGATAAAAATCCAAAAAAACTCTATAAAACAAGCAATAAAACTCACTTATTCCGTCATAAAAGACACTAAAAATACTGTCATTTTGGAGCAAGAAGACAACAAAAAAAGTTCGTTACCCCACCGAATATTCATCAATATCCGGTGGGGTTGTCAAAACTTTTGTCAGAAAAAGAAGGGAATTAAGAGGCAGAAGTGATGGCTGAAGTACTCGAACGAGGCGCTGACACCACAGGCGCTTCACGGACCTGAAGAATGTCGTAAGCATAAGTTTGAGTCAGAGTGAGGAACTCCTTTTTAATTTGCGTTAGAGCACGGGCTACCATCCCCACAATAGGGTTACTCGGAGCAAAGCTCAGTTGGAACTTACGCAAATCCAAACTTAAAGAGGAGTAAGTATCAATGGCTTGCTCAAAGCACCCCATACGGCACTGGCACTCCGCCAGATTTAAATCTGTGACCACCAAGGCGTTAATCGCTCCTTCCGTGTCGAACCAGCAATCGATCATTTGGCGTGCCGATCGCGAGGCATCACGATAGTGAATCTCCGCCTCAGTATTGTTGCCCGTATGAAATGCCTTGTTACCTGCCACGATTAACCGTTGCCACTGTTCCATTGAATACCTCTCCATCAATGAGAATTTCATTAATGATAATCAGTATCATTTGCATTTGTCCAGTTTAATCACTCAATTCTTTGCGCCACGTCAGCAATCCAACACACCCAAAGGGTCAGATTGGCCTCATCCGGTCCAGAAAAACCTAGCACCAACCCTAGTGGAGCAGGCTCCCCCGAGGGATAGTGCGAATGCAACCAAGACAAATGCAAACCCTTTGCGCGACAGCCTTGATCCAAAGCTTGCCACCAAACATCAGAAGTGTAGTCCGGTTTCACATGCAGGATGACATGCATGCCACCACTGGGTCGCTCCCAGTCAAACCACTGACCCAAATGACGGTCCAAGGCATCAATCAGCACGTCTCGCTTATGACGATACAGGCGGCGCATACGGTTCAGGTGTCGGTAAAAACTGCCTGTCTCCATGAAATCGGCAATCACCGGTTGTACCGGCAAAGACGCCGATAACCCCAAAGCCTGCTGACTCCCCATGATTCGCTCCACCTGAGAACTTGGCGCCACGATAAAGCCCATGCGTAAGCCACGAAACAGCACCTTTGAGAAGCTACCCACATAAAACACCCGCTCGCTGGCCGCCCCACGGCGCTGGGCTAATTGCATCAGGGGCGCTTGAGGTTTGCCTTGATAGACAAACTCGTTGTCGTAATCGTCCTCAATTACATAGCCCTGACCGGACGCTAAGGCTTCTAGCCATTGCTCCCGTACTGGTGAGCTGTAGCTAATCCCTAAAGGGTACTGACGGTTAGGAGTTAAAATAGCCCCCCACTGCTGTAGGTTCTCAGGGGGATGCGCCCCTTGGTCTGTTACAGGCAGGCTTAGACTGTCATAACTGGACACGCTTGCTTGAATGGGTGGGTAGGTTGGATTTTCTAACAGCCAAGTCCGTGTTTCTGAACGCAGGGCATGGGTCAATAGGGCCAAGGCATCCCGATTACCAGCGGTCAGGATAATCTGCTCAGGGGAACACTCTAATCCACGCAGCGCATAGAGATAATCCACAATGGCCAAACGCAAAGGCGGAAAGCCCGCCCGAAATCCACCAGTAAGTAGATTGGGATCTGGATTCAACCAGCTACGACGCATACTCGCCGCCCAAGCCTTACGGGGGAACGCCCCCACGTCTACCCCTGAATCAAACGCAAACGTAGGTGCCACAGGCTGAGAGCGAGCCACAGTCGAGCTTTTAGGCATCACACGCTCTACCGCAGCCACAAACACACCGCGCTTGGGCTCACTGATCAGCACTCCTTCCGCAATGAGTTGCTCATAGGTCTGAATCACCACACTGCGGGAGACTCCCAGAGATTGCGCCAAGGAGCGACTGGAAGGCAACTTATCACCTACCCCCAATCGCCCCTGCTCAATGGCTGCTAAGAGCTGTTGCTGTAACTGCTGATACCTTGGGGTCTCATTGGACTCCAAACTAAAGGAAAGGCTGGCGATCATGTTCTGGACTGGCCTTAATCTACTTAAATATTAGATTCTCAGCCTACCAGATCTTAAACCTACCACCAGAGGATTTAGCCATTGACCAGAGTTTTTAAGCGCTGAACTACCGCCATGGCGTCTTGGGCCAGTTGTTGCTCATCTACCCCGAGGACTCGCCCGTCCTGCACCACTGGCTTGCCATTGACCAAGCTGGTGTGGATCTCACAGGGTTCACCCGCCATGACAGGGGCCCATTCACTTTGATGAATGCCAGCCAAACGAGGATTGTCTAAACGATACAGGACAATATCTGCCCCATAACCCACGGCCAGTTGGCCTGTTTTAAACCCTAAAAGGTCAGCGCCATTTTCTGTGGCCAACCCCATAACGCCCTCTGGACTGGTGGCGTCGGCCCCATGCTGGGTGCGGTGCAGCAACCAAGCAAGGTTCATCTCTTGGAGCATGGAACCTCCTTCACTGGAAGCTGAGCCATCCACCCCTAGGGTGATCTTCATGCCTGCTTGAGCCATCTCAATCACTGGCGCAATACCACTGCCAAGACGGCTATTAGACGTAGGACAATGGGCAATACGTGTCCCAGACTGAGCCAATTTTTCAATGGCTGGACGATCGGCTTTCACCAGATGGGCAAACCAAACGTCCTCCCCCAGCCAACCACAGGATTCCGCATAGTCCACGGCGCTCATGCCATGTTGGGTTTGCGCCACTTGCTCGTCGTAGCTGACTTCTAACAGATGGGAATGGCGTTTTAGCCCATTGGCTTTGGCAAACTTACCAAAAGCCAGCAGATCGTCTTTAGGAGACGTGTGTACCAAGCTGGTGGGCGCCACCACCAAGCGGCGCATACTCAACTCTGAACCATCATGGTAGCGCTGACGACTGGCTTCCATACGGCTGAGGGCCATATCTAAGGTTTCTGGCTGAATCCGATTGCCCTGCATGCCTCGATGGCTGCCAGTGGTGGTCGTGGCCCCGCGACACAAAGCAAAGCGAATACCCAGCTCTTCTGCTGCCTGCCAAACCGCATCCTCTAACTCAGGGGAAGTGCCCGCATGATACAAATAATGCTGATCCGCACAGGTGGCGACACCCGAGCGCAGCAACTCATAAAAGCCCACTTTGGCGGCCACATACATGTCTTCTGGGGTAATCTTGGGCCAATAACGGTAGGGCACTTGCGCCAACCATTCCCCTAGGGGGACCTGACGACCTTCAGGGATGCCTTTTAACACGGACTGGGCAAGATGGTGGTGAGTGTTCACAAAACCGGGGTAAGCCACACAATGACAGCCATCGATGGCGATTTCTCCATCTTCTAAAGGTAAATCTTCACCTAGGGCGGTGATCACACCGTCTTGAATGCGAATACTGTTGGCCGAACCCGCAACGGTTGGCATGGCGGATAAGTTCTGTATGAGATAGCGGCTCATGTCCTCTCCTGAGTTGGAAAGAGCAATGTCTTGATCGTCATAACGATGCTAACCGCTTCTACTCTTTTGCATTGGGTACACATTACATAAAGTACAAATTACATAGGGTAATAAGTAAGGCATCGCCACGACGGCAAGCCATTAAAATGAGAAGCAAATCTTATACCAGCGTGAAACGCTCGTTTCACAACTAAATCTCACCAAAACGGTTAGACCAAGACTAATAATGTTCCGTTATAGTGCAGAAAAACATAAAACGTCGCCAATCATGGGGTTAAAAGTTGGCCTATCGCTTGCATTATCATAACCAAGGTCTCCTAAAGAGGCCCATTGGAGCTGAGTAGAAGCGGTCAGGTATTGATGATACCCGGGCATTGCTCACTCCCATTCGACGATGCCGAAGCGGCGTGTGGAATGGGAAGTGACAGCCGTTGTACTCGCTGTGTAACCCCGATCCTCTCGCCCTCACCCACACCGACTTCGTGACTTTGTCGTGTTCATTCCGCCTAGCGGATTAATCGATCATTTCGGAGTCTCACTATGTCCAAATTTCATCTTGTAAAACACCCTATTGCCCGCACTCTTGCCTTGGCTGGTCTAGCCTCTGTGAGCGCTTCTGCGTTTGCAGCGGACGCGGTTCGTTTCCAGCTTGATTGGCTACCAGGCGGGGACAAAGCACCGATTTATGTGGGCCTTGCAAAAGGCTTCTTTGAGGAGCAAGACCTAGACGTGAGCGTGGCCACAGGCCGTGGTTCAAACGATGCCATCACCAAGCTCGCCACCAACAACGCCGACATGGGACTAAGTGACTTGGTCGCCCTGTTGATGGCTAAAGCAGAAAACGAAGTGCCCGTGAGCGCCGTTTATTCCGTCTTCAGTGAAGCCCCCCATGCTTTCTTTGTGTTGGAAGATTCGGGAATTGAAAGCGTCAAAGACGTGGAAGGCAAGCGCATCGCCACTTCCCCTTACACCTCTTCCAACGTGTTTTTGCCTCTGCTACTGAATGTGAATGGCGTACCAGAAGACAGCATCAAGTTGACCAAAGCCGATCCGGGCGCTCTGAACGCCATGTTGATTCAAGGCAATACGGACGTGGTGATTTCTTGGGTGACGGATACGGTGAAATACGAGCATCAAGCTCAGATCGCAGACAAATCCATTAAGGTGATGCCTTGGTACGACGCTGGTCTCGCCTTCTACGCCACCTCGATTATTGGCTCTGATCGATTCTTATCAGAACAGCCAGAAGTGGCGAAGCGCTTTGTTACCGCCTACGCCAAAGCCATTGATTACACTTGGTCCCACCCTGAAGAAAGCGGTGAGATCGTCCATGACATGGTGCCAGAAGTGGATGCAGCCACCGCCACCGACACCATCAAATCCATTAAAGGTCTGGTGTTTAACGCCGTGTCTGAGCGTGACGGCATGGGCGCCCTGACGCCTGAACGCCTTGCTACGACTTGGCAGTGGACAGCAAAAGCCCAGAACAAGCCTGTAGACAGCTTTGATCCTGAATCCGCTATCAACCGCAGTGTATTGAAATAAGCGTTTTCGATTGCCTCGTCAGCGATGTTCACCCATCGCAATCCTGACGATTTACCGCACCGGCAACGGTGCGGTCTTTTTGTGAAGCCACTCTTTAAAAGTCTTCACCACAGGATCTTCTACCTGAGACGGTGACATGACTGAGAAATAGCCATTGGACGAACGGGTCGAAAACGCCGGAAAGGCGGTCAACAGATTCTTGTCCAACATATCATCCACTAGGGTGCCCCACCCCAGCGCCACCCCTTGCCCAGCAATAGCCGCCTGTAACAGCAGGGTATAGTTATCAAACTCCATCACCGTTTGTAGGGGCGACCAAAGACTGTTGTGCTGTTCAAATAAGCGCTCCCAAACCATCCACTTTTCATCGGACTCCGCGTGAAGCTTTAGCAGGGGCGCACTACTGATGTCGGCTAACTGGTTAAACGGCCCATATTCCTCTGCTAACTTCGGACTGCAAACAGGGAACACCTCTTCTTCGAACAATTTTTCCGACACAAAACCTTTGTGCAAACCATCACTGAAGACAATTGCCAGATCGATGTCTTGCAACCCCACATCCACATTACTCTGGGCGGTATGCAGGCGAATCTCGATCTCTGGGTGCTCTTTTCGAAACTCTGGCAAGCGCGGCATTAGCCAATAAGCGGCAAAAGCGAAATCCGTTGCGACATTAATTCGCGGGGTCTTATTTTTTTTGCGGATAAAACTGACCACCTTGCGGATCTCACTGAAGCTCGACTGAGTCGTTTTTAGCAAAATATGACCTTCGTCTGTGAGCTCCACGCCACGGTACACACGACGAAAAAGTGGTGTGTTCAAAAATGCCTCTAAGGCTTTCACTTGCTGGCTTATAGCGGGTTGGGTGGTCCCCAACTCTCGAGCAGCAGCGGTAAAACTTAAGTGTCGAGCCGAAGACTCAAACACCACCAACATTTGTAAGGGTGGCATGTCGCTTTCAGATAACATTAGTTCAGCTTATCCCAATCATAATATTTCAGTCAGTTTACACACAGTTTTATAGGGTGCAACCTAGTAACCATACACAATCTATACACCAGTGACATTATTTTCACTTATTTAATAGAGGCACCAAAATTGAGCAACAAGACTTCTAAACAGCCCAACATTCTATTCATCATGGCTGACCAAATGGCAGCCTCTGCCTTACCCTTTTATGGCGGTAAAACCGCGAAAGTCCCACATCTTGCTTCCTTGGCGGAGAAGGGCGTGGTATTTGACTCGGCTTACACCAACAGCCCGTTGTGCGCGCCATCCCGTTATGTACTCATGACAGGGCAGCTACCGACCCGAATCGGTGCATGGGACAACGCTGCAGACTTCCCTGCGGACATCCCAACTTTCCCATACTACATGCGCGAAAAAGGCTACCAAACTGCCCTGTCAGGCAAGATGCATTTCTGTGGCCCAGACCAACTCCATGGTTTTGAGCAGCGTCTTACCACAGACATCTACCCAGCGGACTACGGCTGGTTCCCAAACTGGGATGACCCAGACACACGCCCAACTTGGTATCACAACATGTCTTCTGTGACGGATGCCGGTACTTGTGTGCGCAGTAACCAACTGGACTTTGACGACGAGGTTGTGTTCCACGCCGAGCGTTACCTATACGACTATGCCCGCGGCAAGCAAGAACGTCCGTTCTGTTTAACCGTGTCCATGACGCACCCCCATGATCCTTACGCCATCACCAAAGAATACTGGGATCGCTATGATCATGATGAGATCGACTTGCCTAAGGTCACCATTGCGAAAGAAGACCAAGACCCGCACTCTCGCCGTTTGCAGGACGTTTACGCCTACTACGACCAAGAGATCTCAGAAGAAGAAGTGCGCAACGCTCGTCATGCTTACTACGGCGCTTGCAGCTATGTGGATGACCAAGTAGGTCGACTTCTGAAAGCCCTGAAAGACTGTAACCTAGATGAAGATACCATCATCGTATTCTCTGGGGACCACGGTGACATGCTGGGTGAACGTAATCTTTGGTACAAGATGTCTTACTTCGAAGGCTCCGCCCGCGTGCCTCTGATCGTTTGTGCGCCTAACCGTTTTGAGCCAAAACGCGTAAAAGCGTCCGTATCGACCATGGACTTATTGCCTACCTTTGTGGACTGGGCGACTGAAAACCAAGGCACAGAATACGCTATGCCGATTGATGGACGCACGCTAGTCCCTCACGTGGAAGGCAAAGACGGCGGTCACGATGAAGTGATTGGCGAGTACTGTGGCGAAGGCGCTATCGCCCCCTTGTTTATGATTCGCCGCGGTCAATATAAATACGTACACTGTTCCATCGACCCAGACCAATTATACGATTTAGAGAAGGACCCTCTTGAGCTAACAAACTTGGCGCAAGACCCAGAGCACGCCGACGTGGTTAAAGCTTTCAGAGAAGAAGCATTGCAACGTTGGGACTCTGATGCCATTACCCAAGCCGTGAAAATCAGCCAACGTCGCCGTCGTCTGATCGTTCGCGCCATGGGCGAAGGCGAAACCAACATCGCATGGGATCACCAGCCGTACTTCCCGGCAACAGAGATGTACATGCGTAACCATATTGATCTGGATGATCTAGAAGCCAAGTCGCGTTATCCAAAAGTGTAATGTTATGCTCTTGGGAGAGCTCAAGAGGCTCTCTCAAGAGACCTGTTACCGATTTGTAATAACAACTCGTTTCACTACCAAATGATTAGATATCACAGAGGAACCGATTCATGAAAAACCCGCGCTTATCAAAAACGCTTATTGCCACCTTCACCACTGCTGCGATTTCCAGCGGAGCCTTCGCGGCCGTGCCAGAGCAATGCCAAACGGTCACCATGACGGATCCAGGCTGGACAGACATCGGCGCGACAAACGGTTTAGCAACCACTGTTTTAGAAGCGCTTGGCTACAGCACTGATATCAAATTATTGGCGGTGCCAATCGGTTACGAAAGCCTTAAAAACGGCGAAATTGACGTTTTCCTAGGTAACTGGATGCCAGCACAAACGGCGTTTTTGGAAAAATACAAAGACAGCCTAGACGTGATTCGCACCAACTTGGAAGGGGTTAAATTCACCCTAGCCGTGCCACAATACGTGGCTGACGCAGGCGTGACAGATTTCGCTGACCTTGAGAAGTTCTCCAAAGATTTCCGTAGCCGTATCTACGGGATTGGTGCAGGCTCTCCAGCCAACCAGAACCTGATGAACATGATCGACAAGAACGACTTTGGTCTAGGGGAATGGCGTGTGGTTGAGTCTGGCGAGCAAGCCATGCTGGCTCAGGTGTCTCGCGCGGTGAAACGAGAAAACTTCATCGTCTTCCTAGCTTGGGAACCACACCCAATGAACGTGAACTTTGACCTACAGTACCTATCCGGTGGTGACGAGTACTTCGGTCCAAACTACGGCGGCGCGACCATCCACACAGTGACACGTAAAGGCTACGCCAGCGAATGTGGCAACGTGGCCCAGTTGTTAGAAAACATGGAATTCACTCTAAACATGGAGAACACCGTGATTTCTATGACGGATGAAGGCATGTCTGCCAACGACGCAGCGAAAAAATGGCTACAGGACAACCCAGCCGTACTGTCTGACTGGTTAGAAGGCGTAACCACTACCTCTGGTCAACCGGGTCTTGCGGCGGTAAACAGCGCTCTTGGCCTGTAATTCCCCCGCCTTTGCCGCTACTTTAACGGCAAGCCTTTGAGCATCACCAACGCCCACTCCTTGGAGTGGGCGTTTTTGTATCTGACGACCATCTAAACTGACTCTATATCTGAACCGACAACAATCTGGACTGGTTAAATAAATGTAATCTGGTCATTTTTAACACATCCAACTCCTTCTATGATGACTTTACTCCCACGACAGACCGTAACCATTGATTTTCACCAGAGGAAAGACCATGTCAGCGTCATTGCAAACGCCAACCAGCACCGTAAAACGTGGGGCAAACCGCGCTTCTTACGATGTTGAGCTGGTACACAAAATCCTAGATGACACCCTACTGTGTCACATTGGCCAGCAGATGAATGGCCAAGTATTCGTGACCCCAACCTGCCATTGGCGCGAAGGGGATTACCTTTACTGGCATGCCCACAGCAAAGCACGTAACACCCATGGGGCGGTAAAAGAAGGTCAAAAGGTGTGTATTAACGTTTGTGAGCTGGATGGATTAGTGCTGGCCCGCTCAGCGTTTCACCACTCGGTGAACTACCGTTCCGTGACCTTATTTGGTGTGCCTGAGCCCATTGAAGATTACGATGAAAAAATGCGCCACTTTAAGCTGTTCGTAGACAAAGTCTCCCCGAACCGTTGGGACAGCCTACGCCCAGTGAAGGACATCGAAGTCAAAGCCACAGGACTGGTACGCATCAAGATCGAAGAAGCCAGTGTCAAAGTGCGAGCGCAAGGAGCTCTGGATGATGACGAGGATTTCGATTGGCCCGTTTGGGCAGGCGTGCTGCCACTGGAAAAACAATGGCAAGCGCCACAGCAAAACGACGATCAGACCCAAGACTACCCTGCACCAACGGCGCCCCACGCTAAATAGTCTGGAAAGCCCTGCGGTCAGACGGCATAAATGCTAGTGATTATTATTTAATAGCGATACACTGAATACCTCTTTCAATGCAGGACGCAGGGGTATTCAGTATGCCAACATCTAAGCCAATCAACCTTGAGGCGCTTTTCGTCCTCGTCTTCACTCTACTGTGTGCTGCCCTTTCACCTATTTTAGAGTATTGGTTAAGTGGCTCGATTATGGCGACTGTCGCTGTCGTACTCGGTATCTGGTGCGCCGTAGTTCTCAGAAAATCCGTCTTCCACCTTCCAGCGTCATCTACCAAAAGCGGCTCGTTTTTAACCGCCAACTTGCGTCAAAAAGCCCTCTACTGTGTCTTTGCCACCGGGTTATTCATGGCTTCCTGCGCTGTGTTTTTCATCACTTATCTGGTCACACATCCTGTATTTGGCGTACCCTTCTTTGTGTTATGGGGCATGGGTCTATGTATCACTTATTCCCAACAGGTCAATCACATGCTCTGGCAGTGGGCTCTTAAGGGCAGCCAGCCTCACCCTTCTAAAACTTAGTCAGTCTCACGCTAGATTAAGAAAATCCAGCAGAATCAGTCACTTTGCTATGGTCGGTGGCACAGACTTTTCATACACTGAAAGGACCCCTTTTCATGTAAATGCCCGACGGATAGCGCACTCATGACCATCGAAATATCGAGCCAGTACATATTTTTAGCTGGGTTGCTTGCCCTGCTCAGTATCCTTGCCAGCGTTCTATCACGCCGCCTTGGGGCGCCCCTGCTGTTGATTTTCTTAGTCGTTGGCATGCTCGCAGGGGAAGATGGCATTGGCGGTATCCAGTTCGACAATTCTGGTTTGGCATTTCTGTTTGGTAACCTAGCCCTTGCCGCCATCCTACTGGACGGTGGTCTCGGAACACGTAAAGAAACCTTCTCCATCAGTTTAAAACCCGCCTTTATGCTGGCCACCGTGGGGGTGTTAGTCACCGCTGGGCTCACGGGGGCTGCCGTGCATTTCTTGCTGGGGTTCCCATGGAAAGAAAGCATCTTGATGGGGGCGATTATCGGCTCCACGGATGCGGCCGCGGTATTTGGTTTGATCCGTAACGCAGGCTTACGTCTAAAAGAACGTACCGGCGCGACCCTAGAGATTGAGTCCGGTGCCAACGATCCTATGGCGATCTTCTTAACCATCACCATGGTGGAGTTGATCAGCACCAGCAACACCAACCTTGGTCTGGCCATGTTGTTGGAGCTGGTACAGCAAATGGGCTTAGGTTTATTAATCGGTTTGTCCGGTGGCTATGTATTAAATCGGGTATTGCCCAAGTTACACCTCACCAGCTCCTTGTACCCATTATTGGTCACTTCCGCAGGTTTGAGCATCTTTGGCATTACCAACCTGTGGGGCGGCAGCGGCTTCCTCGCCATTTACATTGTGGGTGTGATGCTGGGGAACTCCACCAACATGCCCTACAAAAAAGACGTTCATCGATTTCACGACGGCATGGCGTGGTTGAGCCAGATCGGCATGTTCTTGATGTTGGGTCTGCTAGTCGTGCCCAGCCAAATCGGCCCAGTGATCATCCCAGCATTGGCGATCGGTGCCGTGTTGATCTTTATTGCTCGTCCGATTGCGGTGCTCCTGTCTCTACTACCGTTTCACTTTCCTTGGCGTGAGCAGGTGTTTATCAGTTGGTGTGGTTTACGGGGGGCGGTGCCGATCATTCTGGCCTTGTATCCTTCGTTATCAGGGGTGGAGCAAACCCCTATTTATTTCAACCTGGTCTTTGTGGTGGTGATCATGTCCTTGGTATTACAGGGCTGGACGATTCCCCAAGTGGCCCGTTGGCTTAAATTGGAGCTGCCTGACAAAGCGGCGACCCCAAGCTCCTTTAGCTTGGCCTTTGACGATTACCACAACCGCCATATTCTGGTGTATCACGTCCCTGAAGACAGCGATCTGGTGGGCTCTCCCTTGGAGTCTTTACCGACGACCCAATACTCGCGCCCAATGGGTGTCATGCGCAGTGGACAACTCTTGCTGGAGCCTGATCAAGCGCTACAAGCCCTTGATAAAGCGGCATTTTTCTCCCAAGTGGAAGACGATCAAGAACTTAACCGCGCCTTTACCCCAGGCCAAGCCCTACAGCGCACCACCATGAGTCAGTTCTACGGGGACTTCGTGGTCAACAGCGACGCCAAACTGCGGGATCTGGCTTACAACTACTTCTTCTTTATGGAAGAAAAGTATCTGGACAGCACCGTCAAAGAGTTCTTCTTAGACAAGTTCCGCGGCCATGTGGTGGTGGGGGATAAATACCGCTTTGGTGAAATCGAGCTGACCGTTCGTGAGCTAGAAGCGGGGGAAATTACCCAGTTTGGTTTGAAGATCATTCGCTCAAAAACGCACCATAATTAGGCCAATTGATTAAATTTGCACCATTTATGCGCATTTATCAGGCCTTTTTGCTTGCCTATTTTCCCTGAAACGCTAGTCTTGCCCCTTTTTTAAGAAACCTCCTCCCAAAAATAGGGGGTTTCTTCGAGCTCTATCAGAGCTCATTCCTGCAAATCATAACGACAAGACCAACTGGGAGCGCCTGATGGCCACTTTAATTGACTCGCTGAACACCTTCTTTTGGGGCTATGTTCTTATTTACGGCCTATTGGCTGTGGGTGTGTACTTCACCCTTCGCCTAGGTTTCATTCAAATACGCCACTTCCCTGAATTCGTCCGCACCGTTTTTAAAGCCCCCCAAAGCGACCGTGGTGGCATCTCTCCTTTCCAAGCTTTGTGTACCAGTCTGGCTTCCCGTGTGGGCACGGGGAACATGGCAGGGGTCGCAGTAGCCTTAGCCCTAGGTGGCGCAGGGGCGATCTTTTGGATGTGGGTAGTGGCTTTAATCGGTATGGCAACGGCCTATGCTGAAAGCACCTTGGCACAGCTTTACAAGGTTCGTGACCAAAACGGCCAGCTTCGCGGTGGCCCTGCGTTCTACATCAGTAAAGGCCTAAAAGCACCTTGGGCGGGAGCTATCTTCTCCCTCGCCTTGATCCTTGCCTTTGGCTTGGTGTTCAACGCGGTACAAGCCAACTCCATCGCAGGAGCAATGGAAGGCGCCTTTGGCATCCCTAAAATGGCCACAGGCCTGATCATCATGGGTCTGGCGGCCATCGTGATCTTTGGCGGTATCAAGAAGATTGCACGCTTTGCTGAGATCGTGGTGCCCTTTATGGCCATTGCGTACCTGCTGTTGGCGTTGTTTATCATCGCCATGAACATTGAGCAGGTGCCAGCTATGTTCGCCTTGATCTTCAAGAGTGCTTTTGGTATCGAGCAAGCCGCAGGCGGTGTGGCAGGCGCTTTGTTAAACGGCGTCAAACGTGGCCTCTTCTCCAACGAAGCAGGTATGGGTTCTGCGCCAAATATTGCCGCCGTAGCCACTCCTAATCCTCACCACCCAGCGTCACAAGGCATGGTGCAGTCGTTAGGCGTGTTCATTGATACCTTGCTGATCTGTACCGCAACGGCCTTGATGATTCTCTTGTCTGGAGTATTGGGCAACGGTGAGTCAGGCATTGTACTGACGCAATCGGCTATGTCTCATCACGTTGGTGCGGGCGGTCATTACTTCGTGGCGATCGCAATCTTCTTCTTTGCCTTTACCTCCATCATTGGTAACTACAGCTACGCTGAAAACGCCCTGACCTACCTAAAATGGGCCACAAAACCGGGCATCTTTGTCCTGCGTATCCTAGCGTTAGCCATGATTCCTTGGGGTGCGTACGAAAGCGTGGCAATGGTCTTCAACGCCGCCGATGCGGCCATGGGCTTAATGGCCACCATCAACCTCATCGCCATCGTCTTGCTGTCTGGCTTGGTGGTGAAACTGACCAAAGACTACTTCGCCCAGAACAAAACACACACCCCTGTGTTTAACCCTGATGACTTCCAAGAAGTGCAAAAAGACATTGATCTGAGCGTTTGGAATGAGAAGCCAAAACAGGATTGATGGTGTTTTAAGCTTTTAGATCTGATGATGAAGCCCGCCTTGTGCGGGCTTTTTTGGGGGGAAATGCAACAGACAATACTAAAAACAAAGCACCAAATGCACCTAAACTAAGATGCAAGCTTGCTGAACTCGCTAATATAGATTTCGCCATTGGCTCTCATTATTAGCATGATCTCAGTCTTTCAGGATGCTAAGGAATGAGATCGTTCGGACTTTTGCTGTTTTTTGGATCTTCCGCTTCAACGGGCATCCGCAAACCTTAGCGGAAACTTTAGCCTATGAAGGCTACCCAGACTCCGATAGAAATTACACATAACGCCCTGTTAACAGGCAATAAAATAGTTGGTAAAAATAAGCGGAGAAGGAGAAAAGACTACTATTTTTTGTCCTTTTTAACAGCTTTTTAGCTCTCTAGTACTCGCGATTTCTATCTCGCTCAGCACGAGTGACAGCCTCTGCTGTTTCCCTATTTAATTCAGTCAATGCTAAATAAGTATTTCTTAAGGTAAGACCTAGCAATGCAAGTTGAACTATTGAAGTAATTCCAAGTAACGTATATAAAATTCCTCGGAAGTATTCTTTTATATCAATTGCCCACTGATACAATGCCAATATTTCTTTTACAAAAGGTACTGATAATGAAATTGCTATAACAACAATGGAAATTATCATCGTTCTAACAAAGCCAATAAGTATCTTCGAATCTTCAGTAGCTCTATTAAGTGCTTCGGTTCTCTCATCAGCAGAAGCTTGTCTAGCAGCAGAAGCTGAACTTAAGGCTTTGGGATAGGTAATAGCTAACCATGCACCAGTTACACCAAATATAATTGAGGCTATAGTTCGAACATTGTCAAAATACTTAGATTGCGCTTCATAACTTATATTTTTACCAGCTATGAATAAAAAATATAAAGTTACCAATGCAATTGAAGAGGCTAATATGATTAACAACCACTTCATTCTGAGGTTCATATCAAGCCACCTGTGGTGATACATTTACTTCACGTGCAGGTAATAAGGCAATTAGTTCTTCCCTACGGGAATTGATGCTGTCCTTGAGGTTTATCATATTTAGAAGCTGGCCAACAACAACCCATTCTACATCGATACTAATTTTACCTTTTGAGTAAGATTTACTAAGCCATTCTTTTTCATCTGCACCAAATACATTATTTTTAGGGAATTTGAATCCAACATCCTCCCAGCTTCCATTGTCTTGACCAGCCTCATAATTGGCAATAATTCGATTTAACTCTCCCTCTGATGGTGTGTAGTTCAATTCATATGTTAAAGGTATTTCGTGTGGCATATGTTCATTTTGATTAGCGATTCCAATCAAGCCTAATAGTTTATCTACTGTACCCTCATGAACAGGTTGAGCTCTATCTAAATTTATACGTCTGATTACACCTCGGATCTGTGCCCGGCTTCGAATAATCAAATCTCTTTTAGCAGGGTTTTTATGTAGTGTTCTAGTAAACCTTGGCACTAATTCTATATTAGGTTGGTTATTTCCAACTGCATACCCAAGAAACTGATCATTTTCGTCAAACCTTACATATCGGCTTTCTGTTTTAATAAAAGACTCTAACCAATACGAAAATGATTTCATCCCCGTTCTAGGGGTGCCAAAAGTAATTGTGGCTATTGTGTTTTGTGAAGGCATTAACCAGAAATATGTTGCATATCCTGGAATAGATCTAGAAGGCAAATTGCCTCTATGCAAAGCTTTTTCATTAATATTGTCTATTGTAGCCGAAGGATCTAGGGCATATACAGAGTCACCAGAATCATGCGTTCTATTCCACATTGCTAAAAAATAATCACCTGAATTCGGATCGTGCTTCATGCTTACTAAGTATGTTTCGAGAAAATCCATATCTGAATCTTCACTGACTTCATAAGTACATGTATTTTGGATTAACCTTCCACCCGAGTTAGACCAATTATATATATTATTAACAATTTCTGTAAATGATCCCATTTCTGGATTTCTAGCCTTTTCGCGGTAAAGCCCACAGCTTTTAACCTTATGGAATCTAATACTTGCTTTTTCAATCATTTAGCAATCCTTTTATATAGTAAGCAAACTGTGGTGATTAAACTCTAGAGAGCTAACGCCGCGCTAACCGGTAAAATAGGAGCGAAGCTAGTATTTTATCCGTGTGCAGGATTTTTTATGGGCCGAACGATGGACCATTGTCATTATTATATTCTTGCTTTGACTTTACTTCGGGTGAATCTATATCTCCATACTTTTCACGATTCACCAGCACAGGATCATTATCAACAACCAGCTCAAGAGTATGAGAAACAATGACATCTGCTGTTACCACATACTTATACCTTATCTCTGAATCTGTAAACCCTGCAGCAGAGAGCACAATTGAATCTCGATAATCAAGACCATGCCCCATCAGTAAGCGATATCCTAACAATTCAGAAATGTTCTCTGAGTGTTTATATATTCCTCGATGCTTTTCATTCAACGCGAGTAAATGCACTGTTACCATGCTTCGACAAAGTGGAGTGGGTTTCTTTCCTATAGGTAAATAATCATACAGAATTGTATAGTGAGCCGGAGATGATTCTGAATATTGTTTTAATCGATCCCATTTTATTGATGAAAATGAGCCGGATAAGATTTTACTTCCATACGTAATTCGCTTTGCCTCAAGAAATGCAACACCTTCAACACTTTTACCTGACTCTAAATGAATCTTAACGATTAGAGCAATATCACCATGAGTTTTTTCAGAAGTACCCTTTAGCTTGTATGCATTCCAAGAAGTAGAACGGTAAATATCCTCTACTTTTACTGGGTCTTTATGTAACTTTTTCAGAGCCCTTAAAATGTCTGCGGTTATTATATTCTCATCCCACCGCCCATCTTCTCTCTCTTCAAAGCAAGCTTCAATCTGAGAGTTTACAGCCTTTTCAAGGGCAGCGGTCCAATCTTTCCAATTCAATTAATTTCTCCTTCAGGCCCATAAAATTTTAATGCGCGTGCGTGTTTATACGATAAACTATGCATGCGCATTATTCTGTATTTGGCTCTCTACTAAAAACTTATAAACTATTGATGTACATGAATATTTTAAATATCTTAGGCATGGAGATACACGCACATTCGTTTTGGCAGATAACCGTGCTTGTCAGGGAGAGGTAAAAGGGTAGGCTTCTCGTCATCCATGACTGCATTGATTACAGATTAAGCTATTCTTTCGGCATTTCCAATAACAATGGCCTTGATATAAGTCTCCATGTGTTTAATTCGCGCTGACGGTCGAAGCTAAGGAACGAAGCAAGACAATGCGCAAGCGAATTGAATTGCATGGAGGCTTTCTTTCTGAGGAGCTGGGGTGTCACGTAGTTGTCGGGCTAAAGCCCGACCTACAGAGGTTCGGGCGTTTGTGGTGGCTTCTGGTTGACATCTAGGTTGCGATCTTCGTCACCAAAAGGATTTGGTTCCAACAAGTAAGTGGTACGAAAAAGCCGCCAAGTTCGGTGAAGTTGGCGGCTTTTTGATGTTTATTTTGGGTTATGCTGGGTTAGCGTCCCGTTTTCACATCTGTCCATAGGCGTACCATTAGGCGCTCGATGCGCATGCCGCGTACTTTTTGGGCGAAGAGTTTTTCCTTCACTTCTTTTGGCGGGTAGATGCCTTCGTTGTCACGGATTTCTTCGTCTTGTAGATCCATGGCGTCTAGGTTCGGGTTGGCGTAGGCCACGTAGTTGGAGATGTCTGCGATGATTTCAGGACGTAGCAAGAAGTCGATAAACTGGTGAGCCGCGTCTTTGTTGTCCGCATCTTTTGGCACTGCCAACATGTCGAACCAAACCTGTGTGCCTTCTTTTGGAATGCTGTATTCGATGTTGATGCCGTTGTCCGCTTCGATGGCACGGTCTTGGGCTTGGATCACGTCACCAGACCAACCGATGGCGACACAGGCGTCACCGTTTGCCAAGGCGCTAATGTACTGGGAGGAGTGGAACTGGCTCACGTATGGGCGCACGCTTTTCAGCAGTTGGACGCCTTCGCTGTCTAGGGCATAGTCTGCTGGTGTGCGGCTGTTTGGATCTTTGCCTAGGTAGTTCAACACTAGCGGGTACAGCTCATCCGGTGAGTCGAGGAACATGACGCCACAGTCCTGTAGCTTTTCCATGTTTTCAGGTTTGAACACCAGATCCCAGCTGTTCACAGGGGCATCATCACCTAGGATTTCTTTGACCTTTTCCACGTTGTAACCGATGCCTGTGGTGCCCCAAAGGTAAGGCACACCGTATTGGTTACCGGGATCAACGGCTTCTAGGAAGGACAATAACTCTGGGTCCACGCGATCTAGGTTGGTTAGCTTGGATTTGTCCAATGTGTCGAACACACCCGCTTGGATTTGGCGTCCCATGAAGGAGGCGGTGGGCACCACAAGATCGTAGCCAGAGTTCCCTGCTAACAGCTTGGCTTCTAGCACTTCATTACTGTCGAACACATCTTCTACCACTTCGATGCCTGTTTCGGCTTCAAATTTATCGATGGTGTCTTCTGCAATGTAGTCAGACCAGTTATAAAATTTTAGCGTCTCAGCCATGGCAGGTGTCACACCCGCACCCAGTGCACAGACCATACCTGCAATGGGTAAAACACGACGTTTGAATCGGCTCGCTTGAGTCATGGTTTGGTTCCTTTAGTGATGATTAGACCATGCATTGGGCTGTGTTTTTCCATCCCAGTCCCAATGCATGGTGTGGTTTAAACGTTATACGTTTAGCAGTAGGTGCTCCCGTTCCCAAGAGCTGATAACGCGGTTGAATGTCTCGAATTCACTGCGTTTGACACCCATGTAGGCGGCGACAAAATCCTTCCCAAGGATTTCGCACAATGGCTCACACTCTTCTAAAAGGCGAAGGCCCTCTTCCAAGGTGCGAGCAATCTCCACATCTGGGTAATCGGATGGGGGTTCGTTGCTTTTGGTTTCTTCCGTTGGGCGAAGTTTTTGCTTCATACCCAAGTAGCCACAGGCGAGGGTCGCTGCGATGGCAAGGTAAGGGTTACAGTCCGCTCCTGGGAAGCGGTTTTCGATACGGGTGGCTTCTGGCACAGAATACGGGATACGCAGTCCGGCTGTACGGTTATCAAAGCCCCAGTTCATGTTGATCGGTGCGGCCATTTCTGGGGAGAAACGACGGTAGGAGTTCACATTGGGCGCAAAGAAGCTGATGGCATTAGGCGTGTACTTTTGCAGGCCGCCCAAGTAGTTGTAGAACAACTCGCTCGGTTTGCCGTTTTCATCAAACACGTTTTTGCCTGTTTTTGTGTCCACTAAGCTTTGGTGGATGTGCATGGCACTGCCCGGTTCGTTCTTCATAGGCTTGGCCATGAAGGTGGCGTACACACCATGTTTCAGTGCCGCTTCTCGCAGGGTACGTTTGAATACAAACACCTGATCCGCAAGATCCAATGGATCACCGTGAATGAAGTTGATCTCCATTTGCGCCGCGCCAGACTCATGGATCAAGGTATCCACGTCTAAGCCTTGGGCTTCGCAGTAGCTGTATAGGGTGTCGATAATAGTATTGAACTCGTTTACCGCATCAATACTGTAGGAGCGACGGGAGGTTTCACGCTTACCAGAACGACCCGCGGCTGGTTTTAGCTCATAATCTGGGTCCGTATTAGGCTGGATAAGGTAAAACTCTACCTCCGGTGCGATCACTGGGCGCAGACCTTCTGCTTCATATAATTTTAAAATATGACGCAGGATGGTACGGCTGGCCAATGGATGAAGGTCGCCATCTGTGGTGTAGCAATCATTGATGACTTGGGCAGTGGGTTCATCCGCCCACGGCACCATACGTAAGGTTTTGGGGTCAGGCTTGAGCACCATGTCACGGTCACTGGCATCGACAATGTCGTAGTGATTGTCTGCCCAATCCCCCGTGACACTCTGCACCAGTACTGTCTCTGGAATGCGCCCAGTCTTCTCAGCTAGGAACTTGAACGTCGGGTAAAATTTACCTCGCGCGTTACCTGTCATGTCCGCCAATGTCGACTCGACTTCCGTTATTGCATGCTCTTTTAGAAAAGCTTCAAGCTCTGTCATAACCCACCTTACGTTGTCTGCCCAATGAACCTCATCGGGCAGGAAAATTCTTTTTGCGATCTTTGCATATTGAGTTATGCTTTGCGCTAACCCGAATAATGCTTCGGTTTAAAACATATTTTAGTTTGCTTATTAAATCAACACTTTGTTAAAAATAGCTTCACAAAGCTGATTTTTTAACATCCATAAGCCGATCAATTGTTCGGTTATTATTGATTTCATGTTGTAACAGGAGTGTTCCATTGCGCACCCACGAAATGTCCTATTACGCTGCGACCACCAAAGCGGAGAAGAATCACCCACAGCTAGTGGGGGATCACACCACTGACATCTGTATCATAGGTGGCGGCTTTACTGGCACGTCTGCAGCATTGCATTTAGCGGAAGCAGGCTATCAGGTCACACTCCTTGAAGCACATAAAATCGGCTGGGGGGCCTCAGGCCGAAACGGTGGCCAGATTTGCCAAGGCCATAATATGGGCCATGCAAACATGGTCAAACAGGTTGGCAAGGAGGCCGCAGACATTCTCTGGCAGACCTCTGTGGACTCGGTAGACATGGTGAAGCAACTCACCGAGCGCTACCAGATTGACTGTGACCTCACCCCCGGAGTGTTGCACGTGGCCTATAAGAAAAGTCATGTGGAAGAGATTCAAGAAGCGGTGGAGTATAAGCGCACTGTGCTGGGCTACGAGGGCGTGGAATACTTAGACGCCGCTACCGTGGCACAAAAGCTTGGCACTGATCGCTATCATGGTGGTGAGTGGTATCGAGACGGTGCCCACATCCACCCATTGAACTTCGCCCTCGGTCTGGCAAAAGCAGCTCAATATCATGGGGCCAAGCTCTATGAAGACTCTCCTGTCATTGACTACAGTGAGGGCAAACGGCCTGTGGTGCGCACCGCAAAAGGCCAAGTGACCTGCCGCTATGTTTTGTTTGCCTGCAATGGTTACCTCGGCAAGTTGAACCGCCCTGCGGCACGTAAGATCATGCCGATCAATAACTTCATTATTGCCACGGAGCCTCTACCTGAAGAGGTGGCGGATCGCATTAATCCAGATCGTATTGCGGTGGCGGATTCCAAGTTTGTGGTGAACTATTTTCGTTTATCCAAAGATCGACGCATGCTCTGGGGGGGTGGTGAAAACTACAGCCCACGCTTCCCCAAAGACATCGCCAGTTTTGTCAAAAAACACATGGTGGAAACCTATCCTGAGCTTGATACGTATGCCATCGACTTCGCGTGGGGCGGCACCCTTGCCATCACTTTGAATCGCATGCCGCACATCGCAAGGCAGCAGGAAAACGTCTTTGTGGCACAGGGCTACTCGGGGCATGGGGTGGCGATGGCTACCTATGCGGGGGCGATTTTTGCCAAGGCGGTTCAGGGTTCGTTAGAAGAAGTGGATGCCTTTGAAAAGCTGCCTATGCGGGATTTCCCAGGGGGGACTTTGTTACGCTGGCCGGGGCTGGTAGCAGGCATGTTGTATTACTCCATGCTCGACCGTTTACCTTAAGAATGGAGCCAATCTATTACCGCGGGAATATCCAGCGCAAACACAGGTGTGTATAATTTGTACGGTCGATCGCGAAGCGCGCCGGTCTCATTTGATTTGAAGGACGCCAATCCCAATTATGGCTAAAACCTCTAGCACGACGAAAACCATGCAACCTGTGTCGCCTCGCAGCGAGCCAGTGCAAACCCGCTCCATTAAGCGTACTCAGCAGATTTTGGAAGTGACCAGTGAGCTGCTGGAAACCGTGGGGTTGAATGACCTGAATACGGCCATCATCGCTAAGGAAGTGGGCATCTCAGTGGGGTCTTTGTACCACTATTTTCCCAACAAGCATGCGATCCTATACGCCATGGGTAAAACTTGGCTGGACAGCATTGAGGAAGTTCTTAAAGAGATTCAAGAATGGGATCTGGAAGCCATGAGCTTGCCAGTTTTCATCGATCAAGTGGTGGACACCAACTTACGGACTTATCGCCAACAGCGTGCGGTACTGCGCTTGGTACAGGCCATGTTCTCTGTGCCTGAGCTGCGCGAGCTGGACGAACGCCATGACGACATGGTGATTTCACAAATGGCGAAGGTGTTTAAGCGCATTGGTCTGAACAAACACATCCGTGAACGTGAACGGATTGCCCGCCATTACTTGGAAGTGACCCACAGTAGTTATCTGGTGGTGGTGAACCAAAACGACCGCCGTGCGTCTCGCACCTTAGCAGACTTAAAGCTGATGCTAGGGTGTCTGCTTGAACACCATTTGAATACCCCAGAATAACCCACAAAAAAGCCCCTGTAGTAATCCCTACAGGGGCTTCTTACCCTATGACAACGCGTTAGCTTTTGAAGTAATGCATGTTGTCTTTTAGGTCTTTCGTTAACTGCTCCAGCTGGGTCGCCGTTTCCGCATTTTCGTGGGCAAAGGCCACCATCTCTTTGGCGCCACCATCCACGGCTTCGGTGTTTTGGCTGATGTCACGGGTGACACTGGTTTGCTCTTCCGTGGCGCTGGCGATCTGGGTTGCACGATCACTGATACTAATGATCAGGTGTTTGATCTGATCAAAGTTGTCACGTACCGCCTGAATATCGCTCACACTGCTTTCCACTTGATCATGGCTGCGCTGAATTTGTTTCACCGCATGACCACTACTGGATTGCAGATTCTCGATCATCTTCTGGATCTCTTCGATAGAACTGTAAGTGCGCTGACTTAACACACGTACCTCGTCAGCCACCACGGCAAAACCACGCCCTTGCTCCCCTGCCCGTGCCGCTTCTATGGCTGCATTGAGTGCCAGCAGGTTCGTTTGTTCGGCAATATCAGAGATGGTATTCAAGATAGAGTTGATATTTTCGGCATCTTGACTCACTTGCTGGATCACCCCAGACACTGAGCTGACCTCTGTCGCCAAGGTATGGATACTTTGTTGGCTTTTGTCGATCTGAGCTTGGCCAGATTCACTAGCAGAGACTGCTGAGTCCGCATTTTGCGCGGTTTCTAAAGCACTACCGGCGATCTCTTGGGTAGCTTGTACCATTTCGTTTACGGCCGTCGCCACCATGGCAATGCTCTCTTGCTGGGCCTGTAAACGAGTCAGACTGTGACTGGAGGTGCCATTGATTGAGCCAGCCTGAGTCGCCAAACGATCGCCAATGGCTTTGACGTTATTGATGGTGCCTTGTAGGCGCTCCACGAACTGATTAAACGCGGTCACCAAATCAGCCACTTCATCACGGCTATTGACGGTTAAACGTACCGTGAGATCCCCTTCCCCATGGGCAATGTCTTGTAAGCTTTTGGTGACTGTTCTGAGGTCTTTTAGCAACCATTGGGACACCTTAAAGATCACCAGTGCTGCCAACACCATCAACACCACAAACGAGACAAGTGCTGTCTGTGCAAAGGCTGCTACCGGCGCCATCAGTACGTTTTTATCCATCACCAAGGCCACGACCCAGCCGGTTTTACCCAGCTGCTGTAGATAAGCAAACTTTTCGCTGCCTGCTACCGTAATCTCTTTGTATTGCGGTGTGCCGGTGGCATTTTTTACGTCGGTAGAAGACAGGCCATAACCGACTTCATCGATGCTTTTTTGGATCAAGGCTTTGTCTTGATGTGCCAATAACACGCCGGCAGAGTCGGTCAGCAGAAGCTCCCCATCCCCCAGCACATCAAGCTCTAGAATGCGGTCGAGCAAATCATCCAAAAACACCAAACCACCAATGGCACCGTAATACTTACCCTTGACTATGATGGGCTCCACAAAGGTCATTGAAAGCTTTTGGGTGGACGCTGAGATATAAGGGGCAGTGACATAGGTCTTTTTAGACGCCTTGGCATCTTTGTACCAAGCACGCACACGTGGGTCGTAATCAGCGCTGTTTAAGCTTGGATCATGGCGATACATGTGACCATTTTCCAGCCCTAGGAAGGTCATACCGAACCCTAGACTGGATTGGGCTTGTTGTAACACCGAAAGGATTTTGGCTTCGTCTTCCCCGTGTTGCTCAAGCACTCTTTCCAAATGCTGACGCACCGTACTCATCGTTTGACCGCGGTCTTCATACCAATTTGTTAGGTATACGTTGATCGCGGATGCCTGGGATGACGCTTCCGACCTGACGTTGGCTTGGGTACTTTCACTGAATTTGAAATAGGCAATCAAGCCAATGGATAAAGCGACGATCAGGGTCGCCGCCATGGCTTTCATAACGATTTTGGTTTGTAGAGATAACTTCATTGGCAATCCTTTGATGATTATTAGAAGTTTTAGGATCAACGATCAATATAGTAGAAGGTTGGAAGCATCACACAGTGTGATGACAAGTTTGTGGCAAAGCCACGCGAAAGGTAACAAAACCTCTCTTGCTAAGCATCCTTATTTAGCAAAAGAGGTTTATGGAAGAAGAGGCGTGTCAGTGATTTTTGGTCAAGGCGAGGTAGTTTTCAATGCCAGCGATTTGGTCTTCTGCGTGGTGATTCACGTACAGCACTGTGGTTTCATGGCCAGCACAGATCTTTTCAATGAGCGCCAAGACCAGCTGGCGGTTCATCTCATCTAAGCCCAAGCACGGCTCGTCTAGGATTAATAAAGGTGGGTGTTTTACCATGGCACGGGCAATCAATAGCAGACGCTGATCACCGTAGGACAGCTTGTTAAACGGTTGATCCCCACGATCCGTCATGCCCAATAAGGCTAACCATTGATCGGCGATCTTCTTTTGGTTGTCGGTGGATTTAGTGTACATGCCGATGCTGTCGTAGAAGCCGGAAATGATCACGTTTTTACAACTTACGCTGACACGGTATTCCCACTGCAACGCGGTGGACACATAACCGATGAACTGTTTGATCTGCCAAATGCTTTCGCCGTTGCCCCGCTGGAAACCGAAGACAAAAATATCGTTCACATAACACTGGGGATGGTCACCAGTAATCAGGGACAAGACGCCCGTTTTACCACTGCCATTGGGGCCACTTAGTTGCCAATGTTTGCCTGCCTCGATGGTCCAGTTCAGCTTATCGACGATCACGGTATCCCCGTATTTGATCGTTGCATCGGTGAGCTTCACCAAGGGTTGCTGTGGGTCTAGGGCGGGCAGTTTGCTCGCTGGGTCGGTCTCTGGAACTTGTAGGTCAGTGGTTTTCAAATGCAGTAGTTGGTACAACTCGGCAAAGGCGGATTCGTCCTTTCGATCTACTTTAAAGGACAACTTGCCCCCGTCATGGCCGTCTTTTTCAAGATAAGCCACATGGGTGATAAATTCTGGCATTTCATCAAATCGGTTCAACACCATGACCATAGGCGTGGTTTCAACGATGGATGCTAGGTGCTCTTGCAGCATTGCCAAGGTGTCCGCGTCTAATCCATCAAAGGGTTCATCGAGGATCAATAAATCTGGCTTGCTGGATAGAGCACGAATCAGCATCACTTTGCGCGTTTCACCCGTGGAAAGCTTGCGAAACGCTCGGTCTAGCAAGTGGCTTAAACCAAACTTTTCCACTAACTCTGCGGCCAGCTCGGGGTCCGCACAGTGTTCAAATATCATTTCTTGCACCGGGGTACCGATGGCAATGACATCCATGATGTCCGCGTCGTCTTTCTTGAGTTCTTTGGCGATGAGCTCCGCCTGCGCTTCAAATGATACCAAGCCCACACGCTCAGGCAGGCCAGATAGGCTACCCCCTTCGATAGAGCCTACGCCTGCTAGCACCGCAGCAAGTGCTGACTTACCTGATCCATTTGTACCTGTAATCACCCAATGCTGATTGGCGTCTATCTGCCAGGTAACATCGTTTAAACGGAAGCGTTCATCGAAGTCGACAGATAGGTTTTCAAGCTGAATCACGGTGTCCATGGGGATATTCCTTGTGCAAGCAAACATACATAGATATAGATAACCAAAGCTTTAGAAGCTAAAAAGCCGAGTACTCTTTCGAGTCACTCGGCTTGTATATAGAGACGATGTTTCGAGCGATACTAGGGCTAGGCAAAACTTGGCGAGGAAGCGCAGTGTATAAGAATACATGAGGATTTCGAGTCAAGTTTTAACACCGCCCTAGTGAGCGCAGTAATCGTCTTAAACAATTTTCTTCATGTCAGCCATATGACCACGAAGAACGGAACCTACTGCCTCAACTGGGTGAGCACGTAGCGCTGCGTTGACTTCGATTAGACGAGCGTTGTCTACGCCGTTGTCTTCTACAGATAGGCCTTTACCGATCACGTCAGTTTTGATGCCTTTCATGAAGTCCGCTAGTAAAGGTACACAAGCGTGGTTGTATAGGTAACAACCGTACTCAGCTGTATCAGAGATAGTCGCGTTCATTTCGTAAAGTTTCTTACGAGCGATAGTGTTCGCGATTAGCGGAGTTTCGTGTAGAGACTCGTAGTAAGCAGATTCAGCGATGATGCCTGCAGCAGTCATTGTTTCGAATGCTAGCTCAACGCCCGCTTTAACCATTGCTACCATCAAGATACCGTTGTCGAAGAACTCTTGCTCAGAGATTTCTACGTCACCAGCAGGTGTTTTCTCGAAGTTGGTTTCAGCAGTGTCTGCACGCCATTGAAGCAAGTTTTTGTCATCGTTCGCCCAGTCTTCCATCATCACGCGAGAGAAAGTACCGTCGATGATGTCATCTTGGTGCTTGTTGTATAGAGGGCGCATGATCACTTTCAATTCTTCAGAAAGATCGAATGCTTTGATCTTAGCTGGGTTAGAAAGACGATCTAGCATGTTTGTCACGCCGCCGTATTTCAATGCTTCAGTGATAGTTTCCCAGCCGTACTGGATCAACTTAGATGCGTAACCTGCGTCGATGCCTTCTTCAACCATTTTGTCGAAGCAAAGGATAGAACCTGTTTGCAACATACCACAAAGGATCGTTTGCTCACCCATCAAGTCAGACTTAACTTCCGCGATGAAAGAAGACATTAGAACGCCTGCTTTGTGGCCGCCAGTACCTACTGCGTAAGCTTTTGCTAGTGCAAGACCTTCGCCTTTAGGATCGTTGTCTTCGTGAACAGCGATAAGTGTTGGAACACCGAAGCCACGAACGTATTCAGCACGTACTTCAGAACCAGGACACTTAGGAGCAACCATGATTACTGTTAGGTCGTCACGGATTTGCATGCCTTCTTCAACGATGTTGAAACCGTGAGAGTAAGATAGGCAAGCGCCTTCTTTCATAAGAGGCATAACCGCTTTCACTACAGAAGTGTGCTGCTTATCTGGAGTCAGGTTAAGAACCACGTCAGCCGTTGGGATTAGGTCTTCGTAAGTACCAACAATGAAGCCGTTTTCAGTTGCGTTTTTCCAAGACTGACGCTTCTGCTCGATTGCTTCAGGACGTAGCGCGTAAGACACGTCTAGACCAGAGTCACGTAGGTTAAGACCTTGGTTAAGACCTTGTGCACCACAACCTACTACTACCATTTTTTTGCCTTTAAGCGCTTCTACGCCATCAGCAAATTCTGAACTATCCATAAAACGACATTTTGCTAGTTGAGCTAGTTGCTCACGTAGCGGCAAAGTATTGAAGTAGTTAGCCATGGTTAACACATCCTAAATTTTTATGATTAAAGTACCGACATCAAAACATGCCGATATTAAAAATGGGTGACACAGCCACACATCTAAAACGATGTATCCTGCGAGTGGGAGTAAATGTATACCCCAAGGAATCTTTCGTAAATTGATATATTTGCAATATAACGTCCCATTTTTTGCAAAACAGGGTTATGCTTGAACAATGAACATCAAAACCCTAAAACATTTCCTCGCCTTAGCGGACAGTTTGCACTTTGGCCGTGCCAGTGAAGACTGCAATATCAGCATCTCCGCCCTGTCCCGCAACATCCGCCATTTGGAGGAAGAAGTGGGTGTGCCCCTATTTAATCGGGACAATCGTACCGTCGCCCTTACCAAAGAAGGCCAGCGATTTTTAAAGTACGCTCGAGAAACCAGCAGCCAGTGGAACTTGATTCGCCACGAATTAACCGACAACTCAGGTCAGCTCAGTGGTGAGATCAGCATTTACTGCTCAGTGACCGCCAGCTACAGCTTCTTATTTGAACTGCTCAACCGCTTTCGCCAAGTGCATCCCCACATCGAGATCAAGCTCCACACCGGCGATCCAGACAAAGCCATTACGCGCATACTAGACGGAGTCGAAGAAATCACCATCGCCGCCCGCCCCGTGTCCATGCACAAGGGATTGGCCTTCACCCCGATCACCAAATCCCCATTAGTCTTTATTGCTCCTGTGGAACAACAACCCAACGTTCCCACTACCTCCCCAGCTTCTATTAGCGACTGGGAGCGGGTGCCCATGATTCTGTCTGAAGGAGGGGTTTCACGGATTCGAGTGGATGACTGGTTTAACGACAAGAACATCACCCCCAATATCTACGCCCAAGTGGCGGGTAACGAGGCCATCGTGAGTATGGTGAGCTTGGGATTTGGGATTGGTGTGGTGCCGAAAATCGTACTCGACAACAGCCCGCTGATGGATCGGGTGCAGATCCTAGATGTGCAACCTGAGCTAGAGCCCTATGACATTGGCTTGTTTACGCTGAAGAAGAGCTTGAAAAACCCGCTTGTGGAAGCGTTTTGGGCGCTGGTTTGATGGCTCTCTTCCATGCTCATCAATACTTTTACCTTTTCAAACGCAGAAAGCCCCAGTCTTTCGACCAGGGCTTTCTGGGGAATCATTTCAGAATGAGCTGGGATTAAACCCTAGCCTCAATACCTAATGATTAGTTAGCAGAGTTTAGACGGTTGAACTCGTCTTGTAGCTCGCTAGTTTTCTCGTTGTATACCGCTTCTTTTTGAGAGAAGGTCATTGCGTGGTCAAAGGTTACCTCGTCTGCTTGGTAGCCCATTGTTTCAAGCTGAGTTGACAGTGCTTCGTAACCTGCTTTGGCTTCGCGTAGATCTTCGGATGCATTATTGTCATTAGCAAAAGCAGAAGTTGATAGACCAGCGATTGCTAGAGTAGATAGTGCAATTGAAGTTAGCTTTTTCATGGTAAACCTCCTAAGGGTTTTGAAATTTTTAAATGCGTTGTGTTTCGCGTTTCGATGGATTCAATATTAGAGGCTTTTTGAGATAACAAAAGAGCTCAAAAGTCCGTTTCAAAGTTCTTTCATCAAGCACAAAAAATGTACACTAACTGGCCAATTCCCTAGGAAAGTTGCATGTACTTAATAAAAGCTGACGCATTTCGACGTTATTTCAAAAATTGCTCAAAACTGTACTCAGTCAACACGATTTCGAGGGGCATTAGAGAGGTTTGAAAGCCATTTCTCTAACATAATCGTTTAGAAAAACAGCCAAGTCACAGACAAAAACGTGCTTTTTAAATTTTTCGCATTCACATTTGAAATCGATAAATGCGATCAGTACTGATCGAAAAGGTTGATTAAATCGGCTTCTTAGCCAATTTTGGTACTAAAAAAGCCGCCCAACTCAGTTGGGCGGCTTAATGTTAAAAGGCTGTTTGTACTCAAGCAGCGTTTTATCGGGCTATTTAATCTCGTAAACAGAGGTCGTACCGCTCACTTCATTACCCACGATCAATAGAGGCTTGCCATTTGAGCTGTCGCTGGCAGAGACAAACTTAAAGCCCTCAGGCCCAAGGTCTCCTGCTGCGGCACCCACTTCTGCAGGGTCCAGAGTTAGGTCACGATCATTAACATAATTCACAAAGATCGGCGCACTCGGAGTGGTGATGTCATACATCATGATGCCACCCATACGCTCTAAACCGATGAAAGCGTAATGCTTGCCATCGATTTCACCCACGGTAATAGCTTCTGGCTCTGGGCCTTTGGCGTCACTGCGGCCGTCTGGGTCGTGTTCCCCATTGTCATTATTGAAGTTAATGCCGTAACGCTGGGCGGTGATCTGTTCAAACTGATCCCCAGAATCAAATACCAGGGTGCCATCTTCCGCATCCCAGATTGAGAAAGAGCGTGCACCGTACACATACAGAGCTTCGAACGCCCCATCATTGTCTGTGTCACCAAGCTTGGAAGTCACTTTCAAACGACCAATGGCATCGTCTGTTTGCAATGTTGCAGCATTGGGGAAGGCGGTCGCATCAAGGGTAAGGTCTTCCACACGGAATTCTTCCATGTTTAGGTTAAGAGGGTCTCCTGCAAAATCGACTGAACCATCCGTCTGTTCTGTGCCCCAATCCGCACGGGAATCCCCTTCGTTTGCCGTCACAAAATAATCCTTGCCGCCTATCGTGTAGGTTGCAATGGAATCCGGCTGATACATGCCATAGACAGGCCAATTAGCAATGTTTACCTTGTCGTCCTTATCGCTGGCATCAAAGCCGTTACCGGAGACATTGTGATCTTTAAAACCTAATGCGAAGATTTTAGACACGGTCGCGGTATCAATGTCCACCACAGCTACGGCGTTCGCTTCTTGCATGCTCACGTAGGCGGTTTTGGAGTCTGCTGACACCGCAACGTATTCAGGCTCTAAGTCTTCTGCAACCGTGCTTGGACGAACGGCTTTGCCATTAGCGTCCACAATGGTGCCAAACACTCGCACATCCTTTGGTAGCTCATGGTGACGCGTTCCGCCCACATTAAACTCTTCAAAGGTCGCAGAGGACAAGGTGAAATCAGTAGTATCAATGATGTCCACACGACCTTCTGGGTCCATTTGGTAATCCGTTGGCTCCCCTTCAACCGCCACTACAGCGTGGCGACCATCTGGGGTAAAGGTCACCATGTCTGGTAAAGACCCAGAGTCCACCACACTGGCCACAGAAAGATCCGTAAGATCGAGGAAGACGACCCAACCCGCATCCGTTTTAGTGCCCGCTTCCACTGCAACCGCAGCCAGGTCTTCGTGTACCGCGATGCTGTTTGCCGCTCCTACTTGCGAGGTGCTGCGGATAGCAGCTTTCGCAGACACCACCATGGATTGAACGTCTAGGGTTTGAGTCAATCGCAGGTTCGTCATATCCGATGCATCAAACACATCCACTTGGCCGATGTTCGCGTTCACGGTGAAAATACGCTGACGAGATTTGTCAAACGCTACGATCTCTGCCGCACTTTCATCAAAACCACGACTGTCAGAGCGCCCGATACGCTCAATGCCTGACACAACCTGTGTAGCGGTACTAGAAGAAGAGGAAGAGCTATTCGATTCACAGCCAACCAGTGCTGCCATTGCTAGCCCTAACGCCACGGGTTTTAACGCCCAACCAATCTTCTGCGAATTCATGACATCTCCGATCATTAAGTTAATTAAAAAAGTTCGGAGCAGACTACTGATCGTATATGACTAACCTGTAACAAATTTTTGACCGGCGTGTGACAGTTCTGTGATCACCGCGGCACCCGTTGGACTGGCTCACCGCGGATTATGGTTTGAGAAACATTTAAGCCTATTAAAGAACTGGCGTTTCTTTGGGTTGCTCCTCCAAACGGCGCTGTAGATAGGACCAACGGGCCAAGATCCCGATCACTACTAAGGCAAAGACAAAACGCGCCCAAAGGATACCGGACAGATCAGCCCCCAGCAGTAGGATCAACATGGTGTCTTCTATGATGCTGTGACACAGGCCCAAAAAGCCCATGGTTAAAAAGATATCTTTGCGGCTAAGGCGACCGGACTCTGCTTCCTTGATCAATAAACCCGCGCCAAAGGTCAGACCTAACACCACCCCGATCACAGCAACATTGGCCGCCGATTTACCAATCCCCAACATGCGCAAAATGGGGAATAGCAAGGTATGGATTAAACGCTCAATGCCCAAGGCACGTAGCAAGCGCAATAAGCTCATCAAGGCGAAAATCACAAAGTAGATATACGCTAAGGTTTTGATCTGGCTGATGCCCCATCCAACAAAGCTATCATCGACCGCGGCCGTTGGCTGCCATAGCATCTGAGACGGTTGCTGTAGCCATTGAAACTGGCTGTACACCAGATTGAGTAAACCACCGAGAACCAAAGCACCACCAAACCTTAAAGCAATGGTGACACGCCAACTCACACCCATACGCTTGGCCACCGCGCCTTCTACGGGTAGCGAATGCGCTAGCAGGGTCATCGCCCCCAGCACGGTCACTTGCGCCACACTAAGAGGCTCAGACAAACCCAAATTAAAAAACACCAACATGCCCGTGTAGATATTGGTCAGCATCATGGTCGCCAGCACAATGCCCAAATCATCGGGCAAGCCCACCACCTGCATCACAGGTGACAACACATGCCCTAATAAAGTCACGCCGCCCACCATTTCCAGCACCTTCACGATCAATAGGGCTGGCACCATCACCTTTAACAGCAGCCAATACACGCTGGCGGCTTGCTTCCCTAAGGCTCCCACTTCCTTTACTAACGACATCATAACTGGCCTATTTCTATGAGCTGATTGAAGCGTCTATTCTAGAAGGTTGACGAAAAATAATGTCATATTTAAAACTCAATTCTTTTCATATAATTTGTTTATTCACTATCAAACAAAATTAAATTAACCATGACAGAATTAGATCGCATCGACCGAAACATTTTGACGTTACTGCAAGCAGATTGCAGCGTGACCAATGTGCAACTGTCGGAACAAGTGGGTCTGTCTCCCCCGGCCTGCCTAAAACGGGTCAAACGCCTAACAGAAGAAGGCTATATCACACGCCAAGTAGCCCTAGTGGCCCCTCAGAAGCTTGGCTCTATGCTGCACATGGTGGTGGAAGTCTTTATGGAACGGGATCACAAGCAGCTGTTTCAGGACTTCGCTAAAAAGGTTCAAGCCACCCCAGAAGTGAAACAAAGTTACCAAGTGACAGGTGAGGTCGATTTCGTCCTGATCGTCATGGTGAAAGACATGGAAGCCTACGAAACACTTTGCGATAGGCTACTCTACAGCCATCCCAACGTGCGCAAATTTCGCACCTTGATTTCCATGAAACGGGACAAATTTGAAACCTCAGTAGAGGTGAGGTAAGCATATCTCAGACATCGAACCCTTGCAGATTAATGGTACTGAAATGAAGGTTTTTTATTTTAAATTAGTAATTCCTACTATACTAATAATTCCCCTACGGGCATGATAAAATTTCCTAATAATCAGCACTTTCCATTTGTGGAGCCTCCATGCGTTTTAGTCATAAAGTCGTTGCGACGTCATCGCTATTGTTAGCCTTGACCGTTGGTTTACTGAGCGTCCAACAGTTACTCACTGTGCGGTCAGAAGTCGAAGGTTTAGTCAAAGTCAGCCTGAAGGAAATGGTTGTCGGGGTAGGGAATACAATCAGCGCAGAACTGTCCAACAAAAGCGCCTTGGCGCAAAGCATGACAGAAAGCATTGAACTCAATCCTAATGACCGAACTTACGTCAAACAATTGCTGGAACAACCAGCCATTAAGAACAGCTTCCTAGCCATCGGACTAGGGTATGAATCCGATGCGGTTGTGGTAGAAAACGATGATGGCTGGGAGCCTGACGCGAGCTACGACCCACGTAAGCGCCCTTGGTACATGGATGCCAAACGTGAACGCACGCAAATTTTCACAGCACCTTATGTGGATGTCTCCACCAAGCAAACCATTATCTCCATCGGTAACCCCGTCATGGAAGGCAATCGGTTTGTGGGCGCCATGTTCTATGACTTAGAGCTAGGCGGGCTATCAGAGCTAGCCAACTCTGTGAATATTTTCGATGCGGGCTACCTGTTTCTCGTGACAGACCAAGGCCAAGTCATTGCGCATCCTAACGCAGACAGTAACGGCAAAAACTTCTCTGAAGTACTGCCTTCGGTGTCCCTAAAAGAAGGCCTGCAACAACTTAAACTGAATGGTGATAACAGCCTCGTCAGTATTACCCGTGAGCCAAGCCAAAACTGGTACGTCATCGCTGTCGTAGATGAAGATAAAGCCTTCTCAGCGATCGCCAAACTGCGCACCAATGCGATTATTTTTGGCGTACTAGGCATTCTCATCAGCGTGATTGTTATGACCCTACTGATCAAAACCCTATTGCGTCCTCTTGGGGAGCTGAATGCTGCCATTCAAGACGTTGCCACGGGTAGAGGCGACCTGACAAAACGCATTACCCCAAGCAATACACCGGAGTTTGCGGAACTGGCCAACGGCTTCAATCAATTTGCTGCCAGTTTGCAGGAGCGCATTACGCACCTAAAACTACTGGGAGATGAAGTGGCCGCCAGCGGCGCACAAACCGTCAGCAGCTCACGCCAATCCTCTCAAGCCATGGAAGACCAACTAAAAGAGTTGGAAATGCTCGCCACTGCGATCCATGAAATGTCCTTGGCTTCTAACGAAGTGGCTGAGAATGCACAACGGGCGTCGGAATCCGCCAACGAAGTAGACCGCACAACCATTGAGGGCTCTTCTGTGGTCAGCGAGACCGCTAAATCGATTGATGCCCTATCTGATCGAATCGATCAAGCTGTGGAGCAAGTGAAAGGCCTAGAGCACGCCACCAGTAACATCGAGACGATTCTTGCGGTCATCAACGAAATCGCAGACCAAACCAACCTGCTCGCCTTGAACGCAGCCATTGAAGCGGCTCGTGCAGGCGAATCTGGTCGCGGCTTCGCCGTGGTGGCAGATGAAGTGCGTACCCTTGCCCAACGAACCCAAGAATCGACTACCGAAATCCGCGGCATGATTGAGCAACTACAAAATGGCTCAGCGGCTGTGTCCCATGCCATGACAGAGAGCCGCAATACGGCTGTAAAAGCCGTCGAAAATGCCCAACAAGCCGATGCTGCCCTAGACCGTATTCGTCAATCGATCGAACAAATCAGCGATATGAATGCGCAAATTGCCTCCGCGGCACAAGAGCAAAGCCATGTGGCAGAAGAGATCAATCAAAATGCTGTGAAGATCAAAACCCTGTCCACATCCGTGGTCGAGCTGGCCCAAGACTCCAGTGACGCCATGGCAAAACAGCGTTCCCATACGGAATCACAGAAAGACATCTTGGATCGCTTCAAAGTGTAACCGTCCCACGCAACCAAAAAAGCCAGCGACTTTAGCTGGCTTTTTTTGTCTTCACTTAACAAAGAGCGACTCACCCCTAATCATCGTCCTGCATGGCAATGGAAGCATGCCCCGCGGATAAGTTCGCCAGTTTTGCAGCAATGCTAGACGCCTCAGCATCGGTCAAAGGAACGGACGCATCCTGTGGAGCAAATACATACGTATCGGACACCCCATCAAACTCAATCTTACCCAGAATGCGACCGCTATCACTCAAGCAATCAAGCGCCTGCTGAGCCGGAAAAAACAACACCATCATCCACCTACTTAAAACCATTGCTAATGGCCATCGATAATAGAGGTAGGGATGTTTAGGATCAATGAAAGGATTCAGCTCCCACAACAGCCGCCTATCAGCCGCATCAGACTTAATGTGGGAGCGGATTCAAAGCCCTAGGCGCGGGCTTTGAGGAATTGGCCAATCCAAGCCATTAAAGACTGGTTGTGAATGGTTTCTTGGGCCACGCTTTGGCGAGCTTTTTCAGCCACGTCAGGGGGCAAGGTCACCCCATCATATAGGTCGATTAGCTCGTTCTCGTAAACCTTGGAAAACTCAGGGTGTCCTTGGAAGGTCAGAATACGATCTTGGTAAATCAGTCCCGCATGCTGGCAGAAATTGCTGGTTAGGAAAGTCGTCATTTTGGCTGGTTTTTCAAGCACTTGGTCTTGGTGAAAAGCACAAAAAGCAATGTCTTTCACCGCTGGTAAGGTAGGGATGTCTTCCACCACTTGGTAATGGTGAACCCCAACGCCCCAACCGCCATCAAACTTCGCCACTCGACCACCCAAGGCACGGGCAATGACCTGATGACCAAAGCAGATACCCACCAACACTTGTCCGTTAGCATCCACTTCACGAATGAAGTCGCACAGCTTAATGATCCATGGGTCGTCCCCGTAGGCATCGGATTTGGAACCCGTGATCAACCAGCCATCGCAGGCTTGGGTGCTCTCTGGGAACTCATCCAAGCGCACATCGAAAATTTCAAACGACAACTCAGGCTCTAAGGCGCCGATCTGCTGGGCAAACATCTCGCCATAGGTTGGGTACTGGGAGCGCAATGCATCCGGAGTAATACCTGCCGCAAGAATACCAATCTTCATTTACTTCTTCCTTCTAACAATGGGCCGATCACGGCCCATGGAAACGGTTTTGACGGCGCATGATGACAATCGCCGCGATGACAGCAATGGATACCGCCAAGATCATCAAGGTGGCTAGAGCATTGATCTCAGGCGTCACCCCTAGGCGCACTTTCGAGAAGATCACCATAGGCAAAGTGGAGTTGCCTGGCCCAGAGACAAAGCTGGCGATCACCAGATCATCCAGCGATAAGGTAAACGACAACAACCAACCAGACAATATGGCGGGTGCAATCAAGGGTAAGGTGATCAAGAAGAACAAGGACACCGGTTTAGCCCCTAGGTCCATGGCCGCTTCTTCTAAGGTTTCATCCAAGGACGACAGGCGCGATTGCACGACCACCGCCACGTAGGCGAGACAGAAGGTGGTATGGGCAATCACAATAGTGGTGGTGCCACGACCTGCTGGCCAGCCGAAGAGGCTTTCCATAGCAACAAACAGCAGCAATAGGGACAAACCAGTAATCACTTCTGGCATCACCAGAGGCGCTGTTACCCAACCTGCCATAATGGTTTTGCCACGGAAGCGTCCCATACGGCTCAGGACAAAACCTGCCAAGGTGCCCAATACCGCCGCTAAGGTGGCACTGATAAAGGCAATTTTTAAGCTCACCCAAGCCGCATTCATGATCTGTTCGTTTTGAAACAGCTCAACATACCACTTTAACGACCAGCCCCCCCAAACCGTCACCAGTTTGGATTCGTTAAAGCTGTAAACGATCAGCGCAATAATGGGCGCATATAAAAACAAGAAGCCAAAGCCTGCGCTGGCTTTTAGGGCGAGGGAATTTCCCTTCTTCATAAGGCCTCCTTATTGCCATTACGCATGAACATAATCGGTCCCACCAAAACAATCAGCATGATGATCGCCACCGCTGACGCCAACGGCCAATCACGGTTTAGGAAGAACTCATCCCAGAGCACACGACCAATCATCAGGGTATCAGAGCCACCAAGTAGGGCTGGGATCACGTATTCACCCACTGCAGGGATAAACACCAGCAGACAGCCTGCAATAATGCCCGGCTTCGCCAATGGCAAGGTCACGAGACAGAAGGCACGCCAAGGCTTCGCACCCAAATCAAGGGCCGCTTCCACAAGGCTCATATCCATTTTTTCTAGGGTCGTATACAGGGGCAGAATCATAAACGGCAAGTAGGTGTAGACGATGCCCAAATAAACCGCGAAGTCCGTTTGCAAAATCTGCAAAGGCTGGTCGATAAGTCCAATAGACATCAGCACTTCGTTGACTAAACCGTTCTTTTTCAACAACGCCATCCACGCATAAACACGCAGTAGGAAAGACGTCCAAAACGGTAAAATCACTAAAGATAACAACACCGTACGCATGGTCGGACCGCTGCGGGCAATCAAGTACGCAATGGGAAAACCAATGATCAAGGTAAAGAAGGTAGAGATCGCCGCAATGCGCAAAGAGCTTAAGTAAGCATCCAAGTAAAAGCGCGACTCAAACAAAAATAAGTAGTTACCAAAGGTGACTTTTAAGGTGGCGTAGGCGTTGCTTGGGTCCCATTCAAACAAAGGCGAATAGGGCGGTACGGCGATCATTGCCTCAGACAAAGAGATCTTAAACACCACCAAGAACGGAATGAAGAAAAACGCCGCCAGCCACAGCATGGGCACCAAAATCACCATCCAACGACCCAAGCGCAACGCCTGTAGCCGCTGTAACACGGTGATGCGAGACGAGTTGGAGGTTGAAGACATCATGAAGTTAACACCACGCTGCTGTCTGGGTCCCAAGCTAGATGCACTTGGTCGTCCCAAGTAAGGCGGTCACCGGTATCACGCTGGACGTTTGGTTGAGTAATGCGGATTTCTTTACCAGAAGGTAGGCGCACCTTGTAAATGGACTGGCTGCCCATGTAGGCCACTTCTGTAATGATACCGCTGGCCACGTTATGCGGCGCATCAAAGGCATCACGGCTAATGCGGATCTTCTCTGGGCGGATCGCCACACTGACGTTTTGGTTCGGCGCACAGCTAATGCCGTGATCTAGGTACACCAAGCCTTCTGTATCTGGGCAATGGATGGACGCACTGTCACGCTCATCGGCCACCACAGTGCCATCAAACAAGTTCACGTTACCAATGAACTCTGCCACAAAGCGGTTGTTAGGGTATTCGTAAACTTCATGGGGTTCGGCGGTCTGTACGATGACGCCGTTATTCATCACACCAATCCGCGTCGCCAAGGTCATGGCTTCTTCTTGGTCATGGGTAACCACAACGAAAGTAATGCCTAGCTCGTCTTGCAGACGCATCAACTCAAATTGTGTTTCTTCCCGGAGCTTTTTATCCAGCGCCCCAAGAGGCTCGTCCAGTAGCAGCAACTTCGGCTGTTTGACCAAAGAGCGGGCCAGCGCCACACGTTGACGTTGTCCACCGGACAGCATATGAGGTTTACGGCGAGCCAGATGGCCCAGCTGAACCATATCAAGGATGTCGGCCACACGCTTGGCAACCTCACCACTTGGCAAGCCTTCACGCTTCAAACCAAATGCCACATTGGCTTCCACACTTAGGTGAGGAAACAAGGCATAGGACTGGAACATCATGTTCACGGGACGTTCCCAAGGTGGTGTGTTGGACATGTCCACGCCATCGATTAAGATGCGACCGGAAGTGGGTGCTTCAAACCCTGCCAACATACGCAAAAGGGTACTTTTACCGGAGCCAGATCCGCCCAATAGGCAAAACAGCTCGTTCTTGTAAATGTCTAAAGAAACATTGTTTACGGCGGTAAAATCGCCGAATTGCTTGTTAATTTGTTCGATTTGAACAAACGGTTCCGCATCCGCCTGACGCCAAATTGGTTTGGCCTGAGACGACGCTTGAGCAGAAAGAGAAAAAGCAGACATAACCCACCTGTCAGCAGAAAATATTCGAGGAGGGCGGCACACCCCATGGTGTGCCGCCAAAGCGCGGTCGAGGGTGCTTAGCGCCCCGTCTTAATGTTGGTCCAAGCACGCGTCAGAGAGCGGTCAAAGCGTGCCGTGTGGGCCACTTGCACGTAAAGCTTCTCTTTCACTTCTTGAGTTGGGTATACGCCTTTGTTGCTAGACACTTCTTCGTCTAACAATGGCTCTGCTGCGGTGTTTGGCACAGCGTAGTAAACGTAGTTAGAAATGGCCGCAGCAATCTCTGGCTTCAAGATGAAGTCGATGAACTTGTGGGCCGCTTCAGGGTGAGGAGCATCCGCAGGGATCGCCATCAAGTCAAACCACACCAAGGTGCCTTCTTTTGGGATCACAAAGTTGATGTCTACCCCTTGGCCAGCTTCTTCTGCACGGCTTTGGGATTGGAGGATGTCACCGTTGTAACCGATGGCCACACACACGTCACCGTTAGCCAGATCAGAAATGTACTTACTGGAGTGGAAGTATTTGATGTTGTCACGGGTGCCAGACATCAGCTTGGTAGAGGCTTCAAGCTCGCCTTTGTCTTCTGAGTTCGGATCCACGCCACGGTAGTTATTCACCACTGACATCATCTCAGCAGGAGAGTCCAATACGGCAATGCCACAGTCTTCAAGCTTAGCGGCAACGCTTGGATCAAACAGTACATCCCAAGAGTCGATTTCTGAGGTGCCTAGACGCTCTTCGATCATCGCTGTGTTGTAGCCGATGCCGATCGTGCCCCAAGCATATGGGATGTTGTGCTGGTTGCCCGCATCGTGCTTTTCAATTTGTTTTGCAAGGGTTTGATCTAGGTTGCCGTAGTTGCTCAACTTAGACTTATCGACTTTTTGGTACACCCCTGCCATCACTTGGCGTTCAAAGAAGGAGTTGGAAGGCATCACCACATCGTAGCCAGAGCCACCTGCCATCAACTTGGCTTCTAGCACCTCGTTGCTGTCGTACACATCATAGTTCACCTTGATGCCGGTCTCTTTGGTGAATTGCTCTAACGCACCCGGCGCCATGTAATCAGACCAGTTATAGATGTTTAGGACATCTTCCGCATGACTGCTCATTGCAAAGCTCGATACAGCGCCCGCTACTAGTAAACTCAATGCGTTACGTTTCATTTAATGTTCTCCCATTGCCACCAACCTAAGTCGGTATTCCAGTTGTGATGTGTTTTAAAAGCCTCTAAAGGGCTATGTTTTTTATCAGCGCAGAGCGCCTCTTATAAGTAGGCTTCGTATTCCACATTGGAAATACGGCCATGAATTTTTAATTGCTCTTGTTCTTTCGCGGCACCAAAGACCCGTACAAACTCTTCCCCAAGGTATTCTCGTAAGAAGCTGCTGTCTGCGAAGCTTTCCGTGGCCAATTCCCAACGATTTGGAAGCGGCTCAAAACGCTCAGACATAGCATAAGCGTCCCCTTCGATCGGCTGTGGTGGCGACATCTTCGCCTCAATGCCATGAAGTGCCGCACCCAATACCGCTGCAAGCACCAAGTAAGGATTCGCATCCGCCCCCGCAACACGGTGCTCAATACGTCGAGCAATGTTTTCGCTTTCTGGGATACGAACGGCCACCGTACGGTTTTCATAGCCCCAGCTTGCGAAGGTCGGCGCGTGGGCACCGGTTTGGAAACGGCGGTAAGAGTTCATGTGGGGCGCAAACACCAACATGGAGTCCGCCATGTGGTTCAAACAGCCCGCCACCGCTTGTTGTAGGATGTTTGAGCCTTCCTCTGTGCCGTTATCAAAGACGTTTTTACCGTCTTCGTCTAACAGGCTGAAGTGCACGTGGAAGCCGTTACCACTTTTGTCCGCATAAGGCTTCGCCATGAAGGTCGCACCAAAGTCATGCTGACGGGCAACGCCCTTAATCAAACGCTTAAACATGATCGCATGATCGGCAGCCTGCACCGCGTCATCCGTGTGCTTCATGTTGATCTCAAATTGGCCGGGGCCTAATTCTGAAATGATGGTATCTGCTGGGATACCTTGCGCTTCACAGGCATGACGGACTTCAGCGAAGAAGCCTTCTAGGCCGTCCATTTCTTCAATGGAGTAACAGTCGGTTTTGCTCAGACGACAGCCGTTACCGTCTACGATCACCGGTGGAGAAGGGCGACGTTGGGCTTCAGAGGTACCGTCTAATAGGTAAAATTCCAGCTCGGTTGCCACCACTGGGGTGTAACCCAACTCTTTAAAGCGCTTCACTATGCGGGTCAGTACTTGGCGAGGGTCAGGGTAGAATGGCGTACCATCGGCGTTAAACATCATCGCCAAAATCTGGTCGCGGGCGGATTCTGCCCATGGCACTGGGATCGGCTGAGGGTGAACTGGCAAGCAGATACCATCACTGTCACCGGTTTCAAAGACCATCCCATTGTCGAGAACGTCGTCCCCCCAGTGATCAAACCCGATGACCGAATGAGGTAACTTGACCCCTTGAGTCATCACACTTTTTAAACCACTGGAAGGGATGCGTTTACCACGCAGGTTGCCATTTAGATCCGTAATAAACAGATCAAATTCATTGTTCCCTTGGTACATATCCGACATAGAAAGTTCTCTTTTGAAATTAGTTCTACTGCGAGAGAGTTATTCAGCATTTTTATAATCGAGCTTTCTTTCGATTTGTTATGTGCTGTGGCGCGATTAAAGTCCAACTCCTCTCGATACAAATCACCTTAACCCGAGCGAATGATGCGAGTAACTATCCCCGAGTGGGTATATGCAAGAACAATGGAAATTGTTTACTTATTACTCAAACAGATCGAAAAAACCTATCGAGAATGACGTTATCACTCTGATATAAATGGATATTTTTCTAATTGGAATGGAGGGTTTCGATCAATTAATCACCATAAGCCGAAACATCTTTCGGGTTATGGGTTTAGTTTTACTACAAGATGAAGAAAAAAGTCGAAGGAATTTTATTTTATTTCAGCGATTTCTAAATCACTTAGTTAAAAGTATAAAACCGAGTAATGAGTCGAGTTAATCACTGTTGACCGACATAATGACTTGGCCTGCGATTTGCTTTTCCGGTACGCATTTGTTTTAAAGTAACCCCGAATGCACACTTATGGACTGGTTTTCGCAAGGCTGCGCAAAAAGAGGACTCAAAATAATGCAGAGAAGCACCCTTCGCGGGCAGTTATCGCTTCCAGAGCTCATGAAAGACATTGGCCATCTGAGCAGCCATATTCGCGTACCCAGCTTTCCGAGTGCGCTTGAGGGTGTTCTTAGCAATCTGTGTTATTTCGATACCATCATAGTGGTGACCTACAAAAAGGCTCTCAAACCCATTCTGATCTACCCCAGTGACCCGTCGGAACAGAGTGCGACCCTGCGCATGTATCTGAACAAGGCCTACTTGCTAGACCCGGTGTTTAACGCCATTCAAAACGGCATCACTCCGGGGGTGTATCGCCTTGTGGATATGGCACCAGACTCCTTCGAAGAAACCGAGTACTACCAAACTTGCTATCGCAACTTTGATCTGGTGGATGAGATTAATATCTTGGTGGACTTGGACAAGACCACTACCTGCGCCGTGTCCTTAGGTCGGCAGAAGGCCGTCGGATCGATACGCCGTACCGAGCTGAATAATTTGAAAACCGTGTTTCCGGTGCTAGAAGCTTTGATTCACCAATTCTGGTTATCTCAATCAGGGGAATATGTGGAGCGAGCGCCCACCACAGGACCGTTGAAGCATGCTCTGAAAACCTTTGCCCAAGGGGTACTCACAGGGCGTGAGCAAGAAGTGTTGGGGCTACTTCTAAGAGGGCATTCGTCTAAATCCATTGCCAATGAATTAGGCATCAGTGCTGGCACTGTAAAAGTCCATCGTAAAAACATTCACGCCCGCTTGGATACTTCCACCCAATCTGAGATTTTTACGCTATTTCTCAATCACTTGGATTCATTAGATAGAGAGGCAAACTAGTCGCCTCTCTATCTTAGACATGCCATAAGCGGTTACAGAACCGTGATCACACTTTCTTTGCTCAAGCGCGATTTTGGCAAGGTCGCGTTGTAATCCTCTTCCTCGCTACGGTAACCCATAGCCAAGCCAACATCGCAACGATAGCCTTCTAATTCGTCAGCAAACAACTCACCGATCAAGTCTGCGTCCACACCTTCTAGGGACGTAGAATCAATGCCGAGACGAGCCAATACATGCAAGGTATTGCCTAATGCCAAGTAGGTTTGCGCTTTTGTCCAAGCCTCCGTATTGCCCTGTTCGTCTGTGTTCAGTTCCGCAAAGCCAAAACTACCAAACGCTTGCTCGCGGTTTTCAGGCTTCACTCGGCCGTCAGCGATTTGCTGATCCACGACCTTAGCGTAGTCATCACGAGTGTAGTGGGTTTTGTGGGCAAACAAAATGATGTGGGACGCAGCCTTAGCGTGCTTCTGGTTAAACTGAAACTTATTCGCAAAGGAGTCATGGAAGCGCTGCTTAGCTTCCTCGCTCTCGATGACAACAAACTTCCAAGGCTGGGAGTTAATGGACGATGCAGACAAGCGCAAGGCTTCGTAAATCACATCAAGATCCGTGGCAGGTATGCGTTTGGACGCATCGTAATGTTTGGTGGTGTAGCGTTTTTCTAGATCCGAAATAATGGTATGGGACATGGATAGCCTCTCAATCCTATGCTGTCAGGTTCACACCTTTTTCAACAGCCTGTTTAAATGAATACCTCCATGCTAACCCTGCCACCACTTGGGAAAAACAGCCGCTAAACTGAATCATTATCAAAATATTTTTGGTAATCTACATTTCATTCACAATTACATACGCCATAAACTAACGAGACAAACATGCAAATCGAAGACTTAGAAGTGGTGTTAAAAGTGGCAGAGCTGGGCAGCATTACCGCCGCAGCCACCCATCTCGACTTGCAACCGGCCACCGCCAGCGCTGCGGTCAAGCGGGTGGAAGCCGCCCTAGGGGCAGAGCTCTTTATTCGCTCCACCCGCCAACTCCGCATCTCCAGCGCGGGAGAGCGCTACTTACCCCTATGTGCTGACGCCTTGGCACAACTGCAGCAAGCGAAATTGTCACTTAATGCTGAGGAAGAACGCATTTCGGGTCAGCTGCGGATAGCCGTGGCCTCCGACTTGGGCCGCAACATGATTGCCCCGTGGCTGGACGAGCTGATGGACGCCCATCCTAAACTGTCTGTGCGCATACATCTGAGCGACAGCAACATGGACTTCTATCGAGATGCCCTAGACTTGGCCGTGCGCTATGGTGCCCCCAGCGACAAGAGTTTGTATGGGTTTAAGATCTGTAATGTGCCCCGATTACTCTGCGCCAGCCCTGAGTACCTTGCCCAGCACCCAACGCCTGAGCATCCTAATGACGTCATGGAACACAATGCCTTGTTTTACCAACTAAGCGACATCTTGAACGATGTCTGGCATTTTCAAGACGATCAACGCATTTATAAGGTGAAACCCAAGGCGAATCGCGCCGCCAACGATGGTGATATGGTACGGCGCTGGTGTTTGGCAGGAAAAGGCTTAGCTCTAAAATCAGCCTTAGACGTGGCGGATGACTTATTGGCCCGGCGCTTAACTCCATTAATGCTCGACTATCCCACACCCAGCACAGAGCTCTGGTTGATTTGCCCAAGCCGACAGACCATTACTCCTAACATGCGCCTCTTGAGGGACACCCTAAGAGACAAAACCTACCACCTGCTGGCGCAACTGGCAGAACGAGGGATCGTCCCACACAGCACCTTAGAGCGCTTTGTATAACAGATTAAACGCGCCTAAAGGCGTCCGGAATGAACGAAATAGACATAAAAAAGCCGCTCGAAAGCGGCTTTTTTATTTTTACCTGATGGGCGCAATTAAAATGCACAGACTAAAGCAGGCTTAGATTCCCAACTGGTCGCGCAGGTTGTAGTAGGCCGCACCAATGGCAGTGTAAGGCACACGCAACATACGTCCACCAGGGAACTGGTACTGGGGCATGCTGGCAAACACGTCAAAGCGCTCTGTGTCACCATCAATGGCATCGGACAGGATCTCACCCATTAGGTGAGAGTTGGTCACACCATGACCGGAGTAACCTTGGGCGTAGTATAGGTTCTCACCGATTTTACCCACTTGAGGCATGCGCATCATGGTCAGTAAGAAGTTACCTGTCCAAGCAAAGTCGATTTTCACATCTTTTAGCATGGGGTAGGTTTTCAACATCTTAGGCACAATGATGGATTCAATTTTACCCGGATCACGGGCGCCATAGGTGGTGCCGCCCCCATAAATTAGGCGACCGTCACCGGATAGGCGGTAATAATCCAGCAAGTAGTTACAGTCCTCGACACAGCGATCTGTGGGAAGCAGTTGTTTTTGAAGGTCCTCTGGCAATGGCTCAGTGGCAATCACCTGAGTGCCACAAGGCATGGCTTTTTTCTCTACTTCTGGAAGTAAGCCAAACACATAGGCGTTACCCGCCACAACGATCTTATCGGCGATGACTGTGCCTTGTTTGGTCACTACCTTGCCCGGAACGCCTTGCTCAAGACGCACCACTTCCGAATCTTCAAAAATCTGACCGCCCAGCGCTTCAAAGGCTTTGGCTTGGCCAAGCACTAGGTTCAATGGCTGAATGTGGCCCCCTTTGCGATCCAATAACCCCCCTGCATAGCGGTCTGAACCGATATGATCTTGGATGGAAGACGCTGTCAGCAGCTCCAGCTCGTCATGGCCATGGGATTCCCATAGGGCTTTTTTCGCTTTCAGCTCTTCAAATTGCTTAGGGTTACAGGCCGCAAACACGTTGCCGTGCTTGAGATCACAGTCGATGTTGTACTTTTCAATGCGGTGACGGATAAGCTCGGAGCCAGCGAAGGCCATTTTCGCCATCTTGTGACCAATGTCGTCACCGTAGTTTTTAAAGATGTAATCAATGTCGCGGTTGAAGCTGTTTACGATCTGGCCGCCGTTACGACCGGATGCGCCAAAACCAATGCGGCTGCCTTCCACAACGATGACTTTTTTACCTTTTTCAGCAAGGCTCAGAGCAGTGGAAATGCCTGTGAAGCCTGCCCCCACAACACATACATCACAGCGGTGCTCACCCGTCAGTGTTGGGCGCAACGTTTTATCATTCGCTGAAAATGCGTAGTAAGAATTTGCATGAGTAGGGGATGACATAAAAAAGCTCTCCTAATACACGTAGGCGTCCAGTGGGTACGCGAACTGTGGGATCAAATCGGGGCAAGACGAACGCCTTGCCCACCAGAATTAAATTGGGATCAACAGACTTGTGGCGATTACGCCAAGTTGATCCAGGTGTTTTTCACTTCGGTATATTTCTCTAGGGCGTGCCAAGACTTGTCTCGACCGTTACCGGAGGCTTTCACACCGCCAAATGGCACTGTGGTATCCCCGTCACCCCAAGTGTTTACCCATACCATGCCAGACTCTAAAAGACGGCTCACACGGTGGGCGCGGCCTAGGTCATTGGTCCAAACGGACGCACCCAAGCCATATTTAGAATCGTTCGCCAGCTCGATGGCTTCTTCTTCCGTTTCAAAGGTCATTACAGCCAATACTGGGCCGAAGATCTCCTCACGGACGAATTCCATGGAATGGTCCGCCTCGGTAAAGATAGTCGGCTTAGCGTAGAAGCCTTGACCCTCTTGGTATTCAGGCACACCGCCGTGGGCTAAGGTCGCCCCATCAGCGATGGCGCTTTCGATAAAGCGTGTCACAGTGTCCAATTGAGCTTTGTCTACCAACGGGCCCATTTTGGTCGCTGGATCCAATGGATCACCCGGCACATAAGCTTTTGCCGCTTCCAATAGGGCTTCCATGAACTCGTCTTTCACCTTGCTGTGCACGTACAAGCGGGAGCAGGCAATACACACTTCCCCTTGGTTAGTGAAGATTGCCGTGGCCGCCCCTTGCGCCGCCGCTTTGATGTCTTTGCAATCGTCAAACACGATACAAGGGGATTTACCGCCCGCTTCCAACCAAACACGTTTCATGTTGGATTGACCGGCGTATTCCATCAGCATGCCCGCCACGCGGCTAGATCCGGTGAAGGCTAAAGTGCCAATGTCATGGTGCAACGCAAGGGCTTTACCAGCAGTGTGACCAAAACCGGGGAGGACGTTGAATACACCATCTGGGACCCCCGCTTGCGTTGCTAACTCGGCGATTCTCAAAGCGCTTAGGGGAGACTTCTCCGATGGCTTCAAGATAACGCTGTTACCAGCGGCAAGCGCTGGTGAAATCTTCCACATCACCATCATCAGTGGGTAATTCCACGGGGTAATGATGGCGACGACCCCAAGCGGCTCACGGCTGATCAGGGCAAGGTTATTCGGTTTGGTTGGTGCGATTTCGCCGTACAACTTGTCAATGCACTCGGCTGACCAGCGTAAGGCGTCAATGGAATCAGGCACATCGATGCCCACCATTTCAGAGATGGACTTACCCATGTCTAGGGTGTCCGTTAGGGCTAATTCGTCTTGGTGTTGTTCCAGCAAATCCGCCCATTTTTGTAGGATGCGTTTACGTTGACCGGGTGCCATGTTGGACCAATCACCGCTCTTAAACGCTTTAGACGCCGCTGCAACCGCCAGATCCACATCCGCTTGATCACAGCTGGCCACATGACCTAGCACGCTTTCGTCCGTCGGGTTAATGCAAGCAAACGTCTCGCCGCTTTGTGCTGGCGTGTATTGGCCGTTGATATAAGCCTCGGTTGGCAATTTCAACGTTTTGCGTAGTGCTTGCCATTGTTCGTAGGTTTTCATGGATACTCCCTTTTCGGACGTCTATTCGTATTGCTATGACACTAAACTAACTGAGCGTCATGCTCTTCCACCATATCCCCGTGGGGGTATATCGTTTTTTTCTCGACGCACTAACATGGGCACATCGCTTTATCTTCACAACAACCTATAACGATAACGTGCCCATTAGGGTAGACCATTGGAGAACAAACCATGTCAAAGGTAACGGTGGCGGCAACGCAAATGCACTGTACTTGGGATCAACAAGACAACCTAAACCGCGCAGAACACTTGATTCGTGATGCGGCTGCCCAAGGTGCGCAGGTGATCTTGATTCAAGAGTTGTTTGAAACGCCTTACTTTTGTATCGAAATCCACGAAGGCTACCATGACTTGGCCACCACCCTTGCCGAGAACACAGCGTTTCAGCGTTTTACCCAATTAGCCAAAGAGCTAGACGTGGTACTGCCGTTTAGCTGGTACGAACAAGCGGGGCAAGTACGTTTTAACTCCCTTGCCATGATCGATGCAGGGGGCGAGCTGTTAGGGGTGTACCGCAAAACCCACATCCCAGACAGTGATGGTTACCTTGAAAAATACTACTTCAGCCCTGGGGATACGGGCTTCAAAGTGTGGCACACCAAGTTTGGCTGCATCGGCGTAGGTATTTGCTGGGATCAATGGTTCCCAGAGACGGCACGCTCTATGGCACTCATGGGGGCTGACATCTTGTTGTTCCCAACGGCCATTGGCTCCGAGCCAAGCCAGCCAGAGATGGACAGCATGCCCCACTGGACCAACACCATGCGCGGCCACGCGGCGGCGAACCAAGTACCTGTGATCGCGTCGAACCGTATCGGCACTGAGTCTGCCCAGCACCGTGACTTGTCCCTGACCTTCTTTGGGTCATCCTTTATCTGTGACGAGCGTGGCGAACTGATCGAACAAGCGGACCGCACCAGCCAAGGCATCTTGCTACACACCTTTGACCTTGACCATGTACGCGCCCAACGTAAAGCTTGGGGGCTATTCCGTGATCGCCGCCCAGAGCACTATGGGGTACTGCAAACCCTTGATGGACAAACAAAATAGGAGCCAACACCCCATGACCTCGACGCCTCGCCAAGACGGCTTTCATATGCCCGGAGAACACGCTCCCCAAACCAGCGTTTGGCTCGCATGGCCAACCCGCCCAGATAACTGGCGGGAGCAGGCACTGCCTGCCCAAGCGGCGTTTGCCCACTTTATGGAACGCCTCAGTGGCTACGTCACGGTCAAGGTAGCGGTATTACCTGAACATGAGACACAGGCGAGAGCCATGCTACCGGCTCAGGTACAGATTTTTCCCATGGCGTACAACGATGCTTGGATGCGGGACATAGGCCCCACCATGGTCGTGAGCGCTGACGGGGAAAAGCGCGCAGTGAACTGGGGGTTTAATGCTTGGGGGGGCAAGTTGGATGGCCTTTACGATGATTGGTCCGATGACGAAACCGTGGCCACACGCATTGCTGAGATCGAAGCCGTACAGCGCTACGACGCACCCTTGATTCTCGAAGGCGGCTCCATCCACAGCGATGGGGAAGGCACCATCTACACCACGGAAGAATGCTTACTGCATCCCAGCCGCAACCCTGACTTAACTCGGGAAGACATCGAGGCACACCTCAAAGACTACCTCAACGTAGAAAAAGTCATATGGCTAGAGCATGGCTTATTCAACGACGAAACCAATGGCCATATCGACAACCTGCTGCATGTGGTGAAACCCGGCGAAGTCATCCTAACCGTCTGTGACGACCCAACCGATCCCCAATACGCCATCAGCCAAGCCGCCTTAAAGGTACTGGCTGAGCAAACGGACGCAAAAGGCCGTCCTATCAAAGTCCACCCCATCCCAATGCCGGGGCCTTTGTACATGACAGCGGACGAAGCCGCAGGCTTAAAACAACCAGACCGCATGGCTCGGGAAGCCGGTGAACGCCTAGGCGGCTCCTATGCCAACTTCCTAATCTGTAACGGGGCGCTATTTTACCCGCTGTTAGACGCAGATAAAGACCAAATCGCCGCAGAAGTACTACAAAAAGCCTTTCCTGATTATGTACTGGTAGGCATCCCAGCGAGGGATATCCTGCTCGGTGGCGGCAACCTGCACTGTATTACACAGCAAATGCCTGCTTAGGGGTTGTTGGAGAAGTGAAAAAACCACGGCAGAGTTTGCTCTGACGTGGTTTTTTTGTGTGCGTAAGAAGTGCATTGTTGAAAAAGCAGACAACCACAGTTATCATAAAAGATAACTTCCATGGAGGGAAGCATGCATTGGAACATACAATTTTACAATGGCGTTGAAGACTCAATCCTATCAATGCCTCCGAAAATACAAGCTAGAATGATTCGGCTTTTAGAACTCATGGAAAACCATGGAGCGAACTTAGGGCCGCCTCATACAGAATCCATGGGCAATGGATTATTCGAAATACGAGCAAAAGCTCAGGAAGGCATTGGTCGTGGTTTGTTCTGTTATCTAAAAGGCAATGAAATAATCGTGTTGCATGCATTTGTTAAAAAAAGCCAAAAGACACCTAAGAAAGAACTAACCATAGCCATACAAAGACAGAAAGAGGTGCAATCTAAATGAGCCTAAACAATCTTAAACAAAAAGCACTTTCAAACCCTCAAGTACATGACGAATACCAAAGCTTGGAAAGTGAATTCTCATTTATCGATCAGCTGCTTTCTATGCGTACTGAGGCAGGCTTGACTCAAGAACAAGTTGCCGAGCGCATGCATACGCAGAAAAGCAACATCAGCCGATTGGAGCGAGGCAACGCTAACCCGAGTTGGCTGACCTTGCTTAAGTATGCTGACGCGTGTGGGTTTGAGTTGAGTTTGGGGGTTAGGAAGAGGTGAGGGTATAACGCTCAAAGCAGCGGTGCGCGATAGCTCGTCCAGCCCGAAGGGCTGATGCTGCCTTGGTTTGTTATATGCATAACATTTAAATTATCCTGGCCCATCCCTTTCAAATTCTTGAGCTATTTCAACTCCCAAAAGATAATGCCTTAATGATGCAACAACATGCCTGTAATGCTTTCCCCGACCGAAAAACTGATGTTCAAAAGGCCTTTTCATTAATATTTCCCAGCAACAGCTGGCTACATCGAGAGACCATATTGCTGCCTCTCCAAAATCTGGTGTTACTTCGGGTATGGATTTACCATTTATGACAATTCCCTTATTATCAGGAAATGCTTTAACTAACAGCCCACTCTCTGTCAGGCTTTCTAAAAAATATTCTGGAGGATAGCATGCGTGAGAGTTCATTTTACCTAGAAGCTCAATAATTAGCCCAGGATTTACTTTCACATCATGAACAGTTCCATACACTCTTGCATCTAAAGTTTTGTTCAATTTAGAAGAAAAAATAACGTCTTTTAGAGATTCAATACAAGAATCAATACCGTCGTCCCATTTCTTGTATATTTTATCTCTTAAAAGAGGGTAGGAAGAGAGCACTGTATTTGGGTTACCTATCACTATTGGTAAGACAACATTTCTCCCCTCACTATTCTCTCTGGTTAAAGCTGAACTCAATTCTGCTTCAGCCCAATTTCTTCCAACAAAGTGTTCACTTATAAATACAATTATATAATTTGATTTTTCAAGACCAGCGTTAATACTCTTTCCTAACTTATCCCCCCAAATCATTTCAGCTTCGTCAAGCCAATAAGAAATACCTTGCTTTCCTAGCTTCTCTGCGAAAGGACGAACTATATTTTCTTTATCAGGACTTGCATGGGACAAAAATACATCTTTCATCTAAAAACCTTCACTGAATTATAAAATTCCTGATGACTCATAACATTTTATTAATGCGCATGCGTATTTATGAAATAAACTGCGCCTGCGCGTTATTTTGTTTAACACTCATAAAATTAAGAAAAATAACTATATAATTTTAAAGAGTTAAACAGGACTCTCGTACGATTATCAGTGTAAAAACGAGCATGCGTATTTATCTAAATAACCGAGCATATCAAGAAGAGGAAAAGAAAGGCTTTTCGTCATCCATGACTGCATTGATTACAGACTAAGCTATTCTTTCGGCATATCCAATAACATCGGCCTTGCATAGAGCCTCGATGCGTTTGCGGTGGCTTCTATTTGGCAGCTAGACTGCAATCCTCGTCACCAAAAGGATTTGGTTCCCACGAGAGCAGGGATTTGGTTCCTACAAGCTAGGAAGAGGGTTATTGCGGTATGAAAAAACCACGTCAGGGGTAGCTCTGACGTGGCTTTTTTAATGGAGCGGTTTATTTAACGGCTTTGGCGGGTGCTGGTTTGCCAGTTGCCAGTTTGGTGGCTAGTTGGTGCAAGTATGGGCCAAAGATAAACGAGATGACGCCCGCTGCTGGCCATGCCAGTACCCAAGATTTCATCCAGAAGGTGACGAAGTCTGGATGCATGCCTAGGTTGACGAAGGTTACCCAAGCGGTCATTAGGAATGACAAGACAAAGGACATTAGGGCCGCGAAGATCATGCGATGTTTCATAGAGAAGTTCCTCTCAGTAATGCTTCAATGCATTTAGGATAGCAAACCGCTATATTGGTAAAAATAGCCACTTTCAATAACCCTTTTTACAAATATGCAAAATGTTAGATGACTTAAGAATCTTTATCGTTGCGGCGGACACAAAAAGTCTGACGGCTGCGGCGGATAAGTTGGGAATGACGATCGCGACGGTTTCGCGGAGGATCGCCGCATTAGAGGCCAAGCTTGGCTCGGTATTGCTACATCGTTCTACCAAAGGTTTAACGCTGACTACGGTTGGAGAGCGTTATTACCGAGAATGTGCGGAGTATATAGAGGCCTTAGACCAGCGGATTTCCAATCTGGATCATACGCTAAACAGTCTGGAAGGTGAGGTGAAGATTCTGGCACCGACGAATCTAGGCACTGGCCCACTTGATGACTTTTGGGCGTATTTCGCTGCAAAGTACCCAAAGATCAGCCTAAGAATCGAGTTAAGCAATTATTACGAAAGCCTACAAGACACTCAGGCAGACTTAGCGTTGCGTTCGGGGCAGTCGTCTAATTTATCCCTGATTCAGCGTAAGGTAGGCGAGATCCAAAGCATTATGGTCGCGTCACCGACGTTTACTCCGTTGCCGCAAAGTATCGAGGAATTGGAGCAGGCGGACAGTGTGGCAGGGCAGTTATTTTATGATTGGCACATCATTCATGAGTCGGGGGAGGAGCACACGCTGCAAAAGACTCATCGACATACTGGCAATGATATGCGCATCGCGGTCACGTTGGCCAAGCACGGTCATGGGGTCAGCCTGTTACCGCAAAGCATGGTGTACGATGCCATTCAGGAAGGTCATTTAATCCGAGTCATGCCCGATTGGCGCGGCCGACGTCGTGAGATCTACTTGGTCTGGGCCTATCGACGCAGTTTGTCAGTCAGAGCCAAGCTGGTACGTGATGAATTAACTCAGTTTCTCCATAGCCAAGCGTGGTTTATCCCCTCATAATTTAGTCTTATAGGTTAAACATTGTTCACGGGCTAGTGGTAAGGATTTAGAACTATGGAACAGTTACTTTGGTGGCAGTATGCCGCAATCGCAGGCATCTTCATTTGGAGTGGCTTTGTCCGCACGGGGTTGGGCTTTGGCGGTGCGGTACTGGCGTTGCCATTCTTGCTCTTGGTTCACAACGATCCTTTGGTGTTCCTACCGATTATTTCCATTCATTTGCTGGTCTTCTCAAGCTGGATCGCTTGGCGCGGTGCGCAAAAGGCTAAGGCAGAACAGCGGGCGAATGCAGCTCAAGGCCATGACACGCCCGAAGCCGAGCAGGGTAACATTGCCTGGGGCTATTTGCGTAAAGCACTGGGCATCATGATCGTGCCTAAGCTGATCGGTGTCTTTGGTTTGCTAACCTTACCCAACGACATAGTCACGGGCGTTATCTTTATCATAGTTGCGGTGTTTGCGGTGTCGTACATCTTGGCGAAGCCGTTTTACAGCAAGAACCCAATTGTCAGTACTATTTTGCTAATGATGGGAGGCTACGTTAGCGGTACGTCTCTGATTGGCGCACCTTTGATCGTATCGGTATTTGCCACCAAAGTACCCCGCCATCAACTTCGGGATACCTTGTTTGTACTGTGGTTTATCTTGGTCTGCATCAAGATGGCGTCCTTCCTGATCGCAGGTGTGGATTTGCAGTTGATCCATCAACTCTGGCTACTGCCATGTGCCTTTATCGGCCACTTGATGGGACAACACTTCCACGAGCGTATTCAAAAAGCCGAAACGCCCACCTTCTTTAAATTCATCGGCTGGGCGCTGTTGCTGGTTTGTGGGTTTGGGTTGTACTCCACGTTTGGGATGTGACTTAACCCCTCCCTAACCCTCCCCTTAAAGAAACAAGGGGAGGGAACTTGAAGCATAGCAGACTAACTCCTCCCCTTTACCAAGGGGGAGGCTGGGAGGGGGTCAGCCAGCTGGTCCACCAAATACACTATCGATTGGTACTCAATCCCCGAGTGCTCGGTTAAGCCAATCTCGCAGGTGCGGGAGTTGGAGTAGCCGACTTCACAGCCCTGTACGGCGGTTTTGAGGGTTTTCAGGGCGCTTTGGTTGAGTTCTGGTGTGGCGAAGCCCTTGTCTCCAGCAAAGCCGCAGCAGGTGATGTCTGGCGGGATGACGACTTCATCTGCCAGTTGCTCGGCCAGTTCCACGAAGGTGTGTCCCAAGCCCATGCGGGTGGTGCTACAGGTGATGTGTAAGGCCATTTTCGGCAGTTTTTGCTCAATGGATAGGTTTGCCATGACGAATTTCGATAGGAACTCGACTTGTTCGTAGAGAGCTAAAGCGGGGTCGAGGGATTCTTTCATGGTGAGCAAGCAAGGGCTGGTATCACAGACGACGGGCAGTGCGCCGTTTTGACTGGCTTCCATTAGCAAGCTATTGAGATCTTTGGCTTTTTTATCTGCTGCATCAAATTGCCCTTTGGATTGGAAGGCCATGCCGCAGCACTGGCTTTCGATGCCTTTGGGTATAATGATGTTATAGCCTGCTTTTTTGAGTACAGAGATCATGACTTCGGTGACAGGGCGTTTGTCCGATGCATTTGGCCCAGCGCCCATGACTCGGGTCGCGCAGCTTGGCATGTAGACAACGCTTGGACGTTCGTCATTCGGCTGTTTGCAATTGACTAAAGGGATGCGCTTCGGCATGGCAGCTGGGGTAGGCATTTGCGGATGCCAGTTGGGCACTAGGCCACTGGTCAGGCTGTTGGCCACCTTGGTCATGGCTTTCATTCCGCCATTCCCCACAATAGAGCGCATGCCATTTGCCACGGATAACCCTGCACGTGCGGTGTTGCTCACCCCTTCAAAATGATCAGCAATCCAATAGCCCACTTTGCTGTCCCCATAACGATCATGGCGCAGCTCTCGGCTTAGATCACCCGTGTTAATGCCCACAGGGCATTGCATGGAGCACAAACCACAGGCGGCGCAGGTGTCGACACCTTGATAAGCATACTCTTCTCGCAATTGAGCCAGACGTTGCGGAGATTCACCGGAGCGCTCAAGGCGCTGAATCTCACGCCACAAGACAATACGCTGGCGTGGGGTCAAAGTAAGATCTCGAGACGGGCAGGCATGTTCACAGAAGCCACATTCAATGCAGGTGTCTACCTTGTCATTGGCTTGAGGTAGGGGTTTTAGGTTTTCCACATGAATGTTAGCGTTGTGAGTCAAGATCACATCTGGGTTTAGTAACCCCTTAGGATCAAAGGCTTTTTTGAGCTGCCACATGATATCGTAGGCTTGTTGTCCCCATTCCAGCAGTACATAAGGGGCCATGTTGCGACCAGTGCCATGCTCTGCTTTTAAGGAGCCGTTGTACTTCACTGCCACCAGTTGGGCCACTTCATCCATTAGAGCTTCGTAACGTTTTACTTCAGCTGGATCATCAAAGCCTTGGGTAAAGACGAAGTGCAGGTTACCTTCTAATGCATGGCCAAACAGGATAGCCTCCTTGTAGCCGTACTTCTGAAAAACTGCCTGCAGCTCGGCCACGCCTTCCGCCAATTGTTCCACGGGAAACGCCACATCTTCGATGATGACGGTAGTACCCACTTTACGCACGGCCCCCACTGCTGGGAACATGCCTTTGCGAATCTTCCAATAAGTATCGTAGAGGGTCTTTTCTTGGGTAAATTCGATCTCATACAGGGCGTTCATACCCTGTAAGGCTTGGGTCACTTGGGTGACTTTTTGCTCTAGCTCTTTCGCGCTGGCACCACGCACGTCAATCAGCAACCCCGCGACGCCATCCCCTAGATCATTAAGGATCTCCGGCATGCCCGGTTTACCCGCCACCGTGCGTAAGCCCGCACGGTCGATCAGCTCGACAGCGGATACTGGAGTGCTTTTCAACACGGTCACGGCGCGGCAAGTGGCTTCCATATGGGGGAAATAAATCAGAGCAGCGGCCTTAATCGGGTGCTCCACCACCGTGTGATAGGTCACTTCGCTGATAAACCCCAAGGTGCCTTCTGAGCCGATCATCAAATGCATCAGGATCTCAAAAGGGTCTTCAAAATCGACTAAACTGTTTAAACTGTATCCTGTTGTGTTTTTAAGTCGATATTTGTGCCTTATTTTGTCCGCTAAATCGCTATTGTTTTTAACGTTTTTTGCAAGTGTGTCCAGTTCTGCCAGCAAGTCTGCATGGCTTTTAGCAAATGCTTGGCGGCTGTGCTCATCTGCAGTATCCAGTAAGGTGCCATCTTCCATAATGATGCGCATGCTTTTCACGGTGTGATAGCTGTTTTCCGCGGTACCACAGCACATGCCACTGGCGTTATTGGCCGCGATACCACCGATCATGCAAGCATTGATGGAGGCGGGGTCAGGGCCGATCTTACGCTGATAAGGGGCAAGCAACTGGTTAGCGCGGGCACCTATGATGCCCGGCTGTAGGGAAACCGCATGACCATGATCGTGAATACGATAGCCTTTCCACTGGTCTGACAGCTGAATCAGTACCGAGTCGGTCACCGCCTGACCTGACAGGCTGGTACCGCCAGCACGAAAGGTCACTGGAATATCCAGCGCTCGAGTCTGCTGTAAAACAAAACGCACTTCGTCCTCATCATGTACCCGCACCACCAACTGGGGCACCAATCGATAGAAGCTGGCATCGGTGCCATAGGCAAGGGTACGCAAGGGATCGCGAATTAAACGGTCGACATCAATGCGTTGCGCCAAAACAGAGTAAAGTGCCTGATATTGCGGTTTCATAGGGCTTTCAATCCTTTTAATCAGTTACCGTAGGCCATGGCCGGTAACCAAAGTACTAACTGGGGCCACATTACGATGATCGCCAACGCTAACAATTGCAGAATGATAAAGGGCACCACACCTTTGTAAATGTGGGACAGCTTCACATCTGGCGGGCAAACGCCTTTTAGATAGAACAGCGAGAAGCCCATAGGCGGCGTTAAGAAAGAGGTCTGCAGAGCCATCGCAACCAGCATCACAAACCACACCAATTCAGGGTTATCGATCACACCGTAGCCATTGATGTTGAGATCCAACGCAGAAATCACAGGTGCCAACAAAGGTAGCACAATTAAGGTAATCTCAATCCAGTCTAGGAAGAATCCCAACAAGAAGATGATCAAGAGCACACAAACAATGATGCCGTAATCACCAAATGGCAAAGCATGGAGCCAAGATTCAATCAGCTCATCGCCCCCTAGCTCACGTAACACCAAGGCAAAACAAGTGGCTCCAAGGAAGACCGCAAATATGTAAGCCGTAGTGTTATAGGAGCCGTGAAGCACTTCTTTGAACACTTTAAAGTTCAGCTTCTTGTTCCACCAAGCCAGCAAGGTCGCGCCAAATGCCCCCACACCAGAGGCTTCCGTGGCGGTAGCAATACCAGCAAAGATGGACCCCAGCACGGCGAAAATCAAAGCCACCGGCGGCAAGATGCTTTTGAACACATCCCAGATCACAGACCAATCGACCTTCTGCACGTTTTCTGGCAGTGGGAACATACTAGGGCGAATTACCCCCACCGCTAAGATAAAGACAATGTACATCAAGCCAAGCAAGATCCCTGGAGCCAAAGCCCCCATAAACAAATCGCCCACGGACAGCGCCAACTGATCCGCCATAATGACGAGCATGATCGACGGAGGGATCAAAATCCCTAAGGTTCCTGCGCTGGCAATGGTGCCAAGGGCTAGGGGTTTATTATAGTTTTGCGCCTGCATAGCAGGTAAAGACATCAGCCCTAGCAACACAACGGACGCCCCCACAATCCCTGTTGAGGCCGCCAAGATAATCCCAATAAGGGTCACCGTGATCGCCAAGCCACCGCGCACACGACCAAACAGCTGTTGAATCGAGTGCATCAGCTTCTCTGCCACACCGGAGCGGTCCAGCATGATGCCCATAAAGATGAACATGGGCAGGGCCACCATGACCCAGTTATCCATGACCTTGTAAATTCGGTTCACCACCAAACTCAGGGTGAGATAATCCAGCCCAGTAAAAGTATCTAAGTAGATATCAGACAAGTAACCGATGAAGGCGAATGCAACACCCACACCGCCTAAGACAAACGCCACCGGAAAGCCGGTGAACAACAAAGCAATGAAGGTAACGAACATTGCAATGACTAGAATTTCATTCATTTCCATGGGGTTAACCTCGACGCAACGCCGCAATCGTACGGATCAAACGCGCCAAACTCGCTAGGAACAAGAGCGCAAAACTCAGGGGAATCACTGACTTAATCAGCCAGCGGTAGGACAAACCAGTAGGGGATGCAGACGTTTCGCCTATGCGCCAAGCGTCATACACAAACGGCAAACTGGTATCGAACACCACGTAAATAAAGGGAAACAACAAAAACACGATGCCGAAGATTTCCCAACCGTGGCGGGCACGCTGAGACAAGGTCGCGTGAAACAAGTCCACACGAATATGGGAGTTGGTCACTTGGGCATAGGACACCCCAAACATGACGCCGATGGCGTACAAGTGCCATTGCAACTCTTCCAGCAACACCATGCCATGGTTGAAGCCGTAACGCAGAATCACCTGCGCCAAAATGACCACAATAAGCGCCACATAGGCCCACGCAAATAATCGCCCACTGGCCAATACAATTTTCTCTAAGAACATTGCAAAGGGTACAGTTGGCAAAGCGTCAGTATCAGAATGAGACACGCTACTCTCCTGCTAAATAGATCAGAAAAGCCAGTAAGTTCAGAGACTTACTGGCTGATTGCCAGATAAGGCTGAGGCTTAACGAGGTAGGAAGGCGTTGTCGCCCCACACTTTGTAGCCGTCGCGGAACTCAGATAGGTCCTGCCAAACTTTGGCAAAGAATGGGTCTTTCGCCGTTTCTTCAATGACCACTTCGTCCCATGCGGATTTGAAGGTGCTCAGCATTTCTGGGCTCCATTGCTTGATCACAACACCGCGTTTTTCAACGTTTTCTTTCATGATCGCAAATTGTTCCGCTTCCCCTTGGGCAAGAGAATCCGCCACAGAGGCTTTACAGACTTGGTTGAGTTGGGCTTGCTGGCTTTCAGACAGGTCGTTCCAAGTGTCTTTGTTGATCAACAGCTCTGCCAAAGTGGCTTGTTGGTGCCAACCTGGGAAGTAGTTGTACTTAACGATCTTGTGGAAGCCGATGTTCTTATCCACCGCAGGGATAGAGAACTCGGTGGCATCGATAGCCCCTTTCTCAAGGGCAGGGAAGATTTCAGACCCAGGTAGCAAGGACGTGGATACGCCTAGCTTCTCCATCACCTTACCGCCCAGGCCAAAGAAGCGCATGCGCAGACCTTGTAGGTCTTCTGGGGACTCGATGGGCTTAGAGAACCAACCAGATGTTTCTGGTGGCGTAATGCCACATGGCACAACATGCACGTTGTAACCCGCTTGGTCGTACATTTCTTGGTACAGCTTCAAACCGTTGCCGTAGTAAATCCAAGCTAAGTATTCAGACGCTTCTGGGCCAAATGGCACAGACGAGAAGATTGGAGACGCAGGGATTTTGCCCGCCCAGTAGCCAGACAAAGTAAAGCCCGCATTCACTTTGCCGCGGGATACAGAATCAAGAATCTCAAAAGGTGCCACCAACTTACCCGGCTCATACACCTTCATACGCAGGGTGTTGTTTGACACCAATTTCAACTGATCCGCCACTTTTAGAATGGGAGAGCCAAGGCTAGGTAAGTTCGTAGAAAACGCCACAGGCACTTTCAGCATGACTTTTTTGTCCGCCGCCAATGCCGCTTGAGGGGTAAGTGACGCCAAAGAAACCGCAACTGCTGTACTGGTAAGCAAGGTTTTAACCGTTGTATTCATGTGTCAGACCTTTGTTTGGATTTGGTTATTTTTATCGTTCTCCCATAATCGCTCGTGGCAAATTGAGGGAGTCATCCAAGATCAAATAAATTGGTAATACCAATTTACCTAATCAAAGTAGAGCAAAGATAAGAATCTGAAATAATTTTGTCAACCCGTTAAATTTACGACTTTTGTCTGCATTTTTAGCGAAAATAGTATTGGTTTTACCACTTTTATTCTTATCCACATGATTTGAAAATCGACCTTGAGTGTGTTAAAAACTCAAATATTGGTCTTACCAAATAATTAAAATCGATAAAAACCAATTAAGTAGCACACAGAAAATAGGTAGCAAAACGTGGAAAAGGGCAACTTTGGACGAGTCAAACAGCCAAAAATCTCTGACATCATCATGCAGGAGCTAGAAAGCATGATTTTGGAGGGGACGTTTAAACCGGGGCAAAAATTACCTCCGGAGCGAGAATTGGCAGAACGATTTGATGTTTCGCGGCCGTCTTTACGGGAAGCCATCCAAAAATTAGCCGCCCGAGGCGTGTTAAATTCCAAACATGGAGGCGGAACCTATGTGTCAGAAAAGCTTGGCTCTTCTTTTACTGACCCACTACAAGCCTTACTCAGTTCCCATGATGAGTTTCTCTACGATCAGCTAGAGTTTCGTGATGGATTAGAAGGGCTCTCTGCTTACTATGCGGCCATTCGTGCCACGGAAGCAGACAAAGCCATGCTCACTAAGCGTTACGATGCCTTAGTCGCCGCCAATCTAAGAGAAGATGCCAGCCAAGAATCCAAGCTGGATGCCGAATTTCACATGGCCATCGCCGAATGCGCCCACAATGTGGTGCTGCTGCACACCTTGCGCAGCTTATTTTCCACCTTGGAAAAAAGCATTTCTGAAAACCTGACAAATTTATTTGAAAAGAAGGCCGCAAGGGGCCATGTGATGGAACAACACAAAGCGCTTTATGACGCCATTATGGCGGGCAAACCAGAAGAAGCTCGCGCTGCCGTGCATTCACACCTTGTGTTTGTCGAAGATAATCTACTGAAAATGCGCCGCGAAGAGTCCCGCATTCAACGCTCTTTACGGCGCAGTGAGATGGATTAACTAGAAGTTAGCTAATATCCCTAAACGGAAAATGGCAGCTTGTGTGCTATCGTCTTCATCTGAGTCGTAATAACCACGGCCGCTTTGGAGCAGTAACTTGGCATCCAGAGAGACATTAGTGAAGTGGTAGCCCACCCCTAGAGGCACTTGGAAACCTGTAAAAGTCTCTTCATATTTGCCGTATTCATCCTTCTCTTTCCAAGTATCTCGATACAAGCCTATGCCCGTATAGCCATACCAACCAGGGGTAGCGAAGGAGGTTCCTACGAGAAAATTTGTACTCATATAGAAGGAGCTAAAGTCGCCAACATCTAATGAGCCACTGTAATAGGGAGCATCAAGTTCAAAATCAGCATCGTTAGAGAATGCCATTTCCGCTTCTACTGCGAAATTTTCCGCAAAGGAGTAACGTCCTGAAACGAATAAACCCTTGTTATTGACGGTATGATCAGAGTGATCTTGTTTGAATTCAGTTTTCACCACTTGATGGAAAAAGCCGCCACCAAGTTGAAGCTTAGACTCCGCCAACGCATTAACTGATACCGCCCCTAAAGACACCAAAAGTCCTTTTAAAACAAAATTTTTCATACGGAATATCCCTATAATCCATGTATTTTTATCACTGCACCTAGGAGCCACTTCCTGTCGCCAATCCTAAGCACATAGCCATAGTACCTAATATGATCAAACTTTCATCTGTTTTTACGATCACACCAAATCCGCAACTCGTCCCTAGGTTCTTTGGGAACCAGTAAAGACATTCTTTAAGCTCTAGAACCAAACCCCCTGCTGAATGTTGCGATGGTAACACCACCAAAGGGTGACCGCCCGAGCAATAAAGAACAGCACCATGCTCAACCAAAGACCATGGTTACCGAGTCCTTGGGTCACATACCAAAGAGGGAAGAAGACACATAACACACTGATGATCATGGTGTTTTGCATCTGTTTAACACTGGTAGTCCCGATGAAAATACCGTCTAGCATGTATGACCAAATACCCAACAGAGGGAAGGCGATCAGCCAAGGTAGGTACAGTTTGGCGTCAGCCCTAACGGATTCAACACTGGTCAGCAGGTCGATAATCAGTCCGCCAAAGACAATAAACACCAGCGACAACAATACCGCTGCGACCAGCGCCCAAGCAGTAGAAAGCTTAATCACTTTTTGGAACAGTTCGCGCTTTTTACGCCCAAGATACTCACCGCATAGGGCTTCAACAGAAAACGCAAAACCATCTAAGGCATTAGAAATAATCATCAAAAAGGTTAACAACACCGCATTGGCCGCAAGGATAGAATCCCCTTGTCGTGCTCCTTGGGCGGTAAAGAAAGTCATCACCAATAACAGTAAGATGGTCCTTACAAATAGGTAACGGTTGACCTGTACCAGCTCAATATAGGTATGCCATTTCGTGAGATCGATGAGAGGCACATGCCCTTCAAATTGTCGCAAACGCTTCGCCGCCAATACCAAGGCGAAGGCAACACCTAAATAGTGCGCCACCACGGTAGCCCATGCCACACCAACACTGGCCATATCCCAGTAGTACACGGTGACATAATCCAACACCATGTTGGCAACATTGATCATCAAGAGCATCCATAAAGGGCCTTTGGAGTACTGCACCCCAAAAAACCAACCCATTAAGGCGTAACCCGCGAGCACGGCAGGGGCGCTGTAAATTCGAGCCTCACAATAGGCCCGCGCCCATGGCTCAAGCTCCGCACTGGGAGCCATAAAGTAAATCGCCAGATCAATGATAGGGGCTTGCAACAGCACAATGAGCAAACCAATGCCAATGCCCATAGCCAGGGACTGGAGCAGCAGGGCCCGCACTTGGCGACCGTCTTCCCGACCCAAAGCTTGTGCCGTCAGACCCGTAGAGCCCATGCGTAAAAAACCAAAGGCCCAAAACAAAAAACTAAAGATGCTGGCACCAATGGCCACAGCCCCCAAATGCACTGCTGTCCCCAGATGCCCCACCACAGCGGTATCCACTAATCCGAGCAAGGGTGTGGTGATATTGGAGACCATAGGTGGCCACGCCATATGCCAAATTTTTTGGTGTAACGGCCAATCCGGCAGCAGCCGGTTTTTTAGCTGTTGAAAACTCAATCAAAGCTCCCTGTTATAAAGGTGTGATGTGCCACGCCAAAATGTGGATAACTAATTTATCCACTCATTTTCTTCAGATGACAGTAATGTGGATATTTGAATGGGTTATTCACAAAACCGATCATTTTTTCCCAATAAGCCTTGAAATTTTTATTAAATTAGGAGGTCTATGCATATTAGCGACTCATTATGAACGGTTATCCACAAATCGAACAATCGTCAAAATCACGTATCCTTTTGTATTGACATCTGGATAAGTGGTCGTTTTTTCCACAATACGCTTCAAACTGGCGGGATTTTTGCTAAAATCCGAGCCGAAAATTCTAAAGGCTTACGTATGAAAAAAACACTAAAACCCATCTTGGAAGGCCTAGCGGTCGGTCTTGTCTTCATCAGTATCACCATGCTGTTTGAAATCCCAATGTATATGAGTTTGATCATTGGTGCCTTGGCAGCCTTAGGGGGTTACCGTAACTCCATTAAAATGGACAAGGAAAAGGCTGAAAAAAACGGGCCTGTAGACAACAAAGATGACTGATCCCTTTACCCCACAATACGGTGAAGGGGATGCTACCCTACAGGCCATCGGTGGCATGGAAGGCCTAACTCAGTTGGTGAATGCCTTTTACCGCATCATGAAAGACACCCCGGCTTACCGACCGCTATTTGATATGCACCCTCAGCCTATTGATACATCCATCGATAAGTTGATCTTATTTTTACACGGCTGGATGGGAGGCGAACGTATGTACGCCAAAAAATACGGCCACATCGCCTTGCCACGGGCTCATGCTCACTTAAAAGTGGACGACAAAGAGCGCCTCATGTGGCTTAACTGCATGTCAGACGCCCTCAAAGAATGCGGTCACCCTGAGTCTCTGCGAGAGTATCTTGTCTCAGCCTTCAGCGTTCCAGCGGGACGCATCCAACAAGTTAGCCAAGCCACCCACGGCAAAGGCTAAACACAACGCCAGAGCTTCTCGAATAGAGAAAGTTTTGGCGCAATCTTCATTGTCTACCCACCACCCGCAGTAACATTTTTTAACCCATTTCCCATGCTCATCCCTGCCTTTTAACTTGTCAGTCATCCGTAAAGGCGATAATTTTTGAGAACTCTGAGTATTTATTGATCTCATTTAATAACTAAAAGAAAGGCTGTATGCATGGAACCAGCAGAGTATCGCACGCTCCCAGAGATGCTTTTCGGGATGGCAGCAGATTACCCTGAGCGTAAAGCGTTAATCAGTGACAATGGAAAAAGTCTCACCTATGGGCAACTAGTCCAGGCTACAGCCTTTATCAAAGCACACCTTGCTCAGCGAGGTATGGGAGAAGACAGCCGTGTGGCTTTGATGATGCCTCCCGGTATCACTATGGCTGCCACCACACTGAGCATGATGTCTTGCGTTATCTTGGTGCCACTGAATCCCGATAACACTCCTGATGAACTGAGCTATCTGTTTACCAAGCACGCAATTCGGTTACTAGTCACCCTCGACGATTATCCGGTTGCGGAGGATTTGCTTGCTGAACATAAGATAGAGCGCCTATCCCTTGCGCCAGGTTACCTTTGGCAATTACCAGAAGCACGACCAGTACCTTGGATCGCAGACACGCAAAGCGCGGCGCTGGTATTACATACCTCAGGCTCTACCGCCAAACCTAAGTCTGTGTGTTTAACCCATGGACAGCTCTTAGCTTCAGCCAAAAACCTCTGCCGATCATTAGCCCTAACCCCTGAGGACACCTGCCTCAGCGTTATGCCGCCGTTTCATGTGGGAGCGATTGTTGATCTATTACTGGCCCCCTTACTCGCGAAGGGCGCAGTGATTGTGGCTCCAGATCCCAAGCCGGATACCTTTTGGAAACTCGCCCACGAGTTAAAGCCCACTTGGTATCAAGGGGTTCCCACTATGCTGCAGGCGATTGTCGATACTGCCGATCAGTTTGCTCCGCCGAGTGAGATCCCATTACGTTTTATTCGCGCTGTGTCCGCCTATTTACCCAAACGCCTAGAGCAGGGCTTAAAGGCTCTGTTTGCCCTACCTATCGTACAAATTTACGGTATGACCGAAGCCGCAGGAGTCATCACGAGTAACCCCCTCTCAATGCAAAAAGAAGGCAGTGTGGGAATCCCCGTTGGCCCCCAAATTAAAGTCGTGGTGAACCACCAAGAGGTGGGAGCAAACACACCTGGGGAGATCCTCATACGTGGGGATTCGATTATTCAAGCCTACGATGAGAATGATGAGATCAATGACAACAGCTTCTTGGATGGTTGGTTTAAAACGGGAGATGAAGGCTATTTTGACGAGGAAGGTTATTTCTTTTTAACGGGGCGCATAAAAGAAATCATCAACCAAGGGGGCGAGAAAATCTCCCCTCTGGAGATCGACCAATGTGTACTCAATTATGGTGGTGTGAAACAAGCTGCATCCTTTTCTTTGCCCCATGAGACCCTTGGAGAAGAGGTTGCTTTAGCGGTTGTCACCCAAGGCAGAGCCCTTGATGTGGATGGGCTCAGAGACCACCTCAAGCGGCATTTATCTGATTTTAAATGTCCAAGACGGATTTACCAGTTAGAGCAACTCCCCATGGCCAAAGGGGGCAAATTGAAGCGCCATGAACTGGCAGGCTTGGTTCAAGCGAAGCAGCTTCTACCCCTGACCCAGAAGAGCCTTCCCACCACAGCTCTAGGCAAGCTTGTACTGTCCGAGTGGCAAAAAGTCATCAAGCAAAAAGAGATCTATAACGAAGACGACTTCTTTGATCTGGGTGGGGACTCCCTTAGTGCTGCAACTCTGATGGCCGCCATGGAACAGCGTTTTGAAGTGCAAATCCCTACCTATGAGCTCCTCGACCATCCTACTCTGGGGCAGTTTATCCAACGAATGGAAAGCCTAATCGGTCATGAGTCGTCCGCTCCTATTCAAACAACGGACTCAACCAGCACTGGGGTAATGTCTAGCCCCCTTGGCGGACGCCTAGAATATGACTTACAAAAGATCGTAGAAGGTTGGGGCGGTGAGCGCCAACGACCAGAAGCCTTAATTGTGGGCTTTCATACCCAAGGGACACTGCCCCCATTGTATTGGTGCTGCCAAGGTCGTGATGAGCTACTTCCCCTAGTGGAATTAATGGGTGTAGAACGGCCAATCTATGCCATGCGCTCCCTGAGTCAATTGGTCAAACGGCCACAACGGGATAACCCAGCCCTAGCGGCCCGTTACGTGGATGAAATACTCCAACTCCAGCCAGAAGGCCCCTATTATGTGGGAGGCTTCAGTGAAGGGGGCCGCATTGCCCACCATATTGCAGACAGACTGGAGGCATTAGGGCATACGGTGCAGCTCCTATGCTTGTACGACACCATTATTGATCAGCCATACCATGGCAAGGTGTCCGCCCATCATTGCTTAACCGGGCATCACAGTCCTTATGGTCGGTTTAATCTGCCAGAACGGGGCATTCAATACCTGTATCAGGGAGACCTGTCCCTATACTCATACGATTGCCGCCATTCAGACTGCATGGCAGACGCACCACTGCAGCGGTTTTGCCAAGATTTAACCTATGAACTCGAGCAAGCCCGCCATGGTAAAGCCTCGGTACAACATGTCCCTACGCACTTTGCAGGACATCCAGATCAAGCCCAATACGCCCGAGACATATCCGTGTCGGTGCCAAGATTCATGACCTGTCATGCCCAATATACGGCCCATGTACGCCTCAAAAACCGCAGTACTCTTACTTGGCCAACCACACCAAACAGCGGCGTCACCTTATCAGCCAAATGGTACAACTTAAAACAAGGCTTAAAGTCCGCAAAACCGGGCTTTTTGGAATTCACTCAACCACTGCCTCCAAAGCAAGCGACGAGCTTACAGCTACACTTAAAAGCACCGCCGACAGCAGGACTAAGATGGCTGGAGATCGATTTATTTGAAGAAGGTGTTGGCTGGCTGACACCGAATAGAACTGCGACCCTACGCAAGCTGGTATGGGTACGTAACGGATAACAAGACGAAAAAGAATTTAACAAGGATACCTAGGAGCATCATTCTATGCACAGTCGACAGAACAACCCTTTCTTTATCAAGCTATCGGAGCAGATCAAATCCCTAGGGGGTGTCTTTAATGCCCATTTGCATCTAGACCGGGTGTACACCTTGGATGACCAGTACATGGTGAGTAGCCAACATCGTATCTTGCAGAACTCCCATATTTCTCTGCACAAAAAACATAGCCTGATCACCTCCCTCCACGAAGGCCCTGCGTACGAGCCAGAAGACTTTAAACGCCGGGTTAACCTATGCTTAGACGGCATGGTGGCCACAAATACCTTTCGCGCCGACACCATGGTGGACGTGACCGCGGACCGTGTGGGCTTAAGTGCCTTACAAATGATGCGTGAGATCAAACAAGCCCGCGCGTCAGAGATCGACCTACAGCTGGCCGCCTATTCCCCATTAGGCTTCAAAGATGACGAGCCTGAGCGCTGGGAGCTATTCAAAGAAGGGGTCGCTTTGGCGGATTTTATCGGTTGCTTGCCTGAGGCAGACGACGTGGACGATTACCCTGACCACATTGGCTTTATGGAGCACTGCCGCCGCATGTTAGAGCTGGCTAAGGAGCACGGCAAAGCGCTCCATGTGCACACGGATCAACGTAACGAACCCAGTGAAGACGGCACCGAGCGCTTAGTGGAAGCGGTTCGACAGTATGGGGCACCGAAATCAGACAACGGCGAGCCCATGGTTTGGGCGGTGCACATGATTTCTCCTTCAACCTACGACGAGGCGCGTTTTGATGCCCTGGTTGAAGGTTTACTAGAGTGCAATATTGGCGTCATTTGCTGCCCATCCGCCGCTGTGGGTATGCGCCAGATTCGTCCACTTATGACTCCCACTTACAACTCTATCCCTCGGGTATTAGAGATGGCTGAGCGCGGTGTGCATATTCGTCTGGCCTCGGACAATATTGCCGATATTTGTTCTCCATCTACCACCGAAGACCTACTCGATGAAGTATTCGTCTTATCTGCCGCGATCCGTTTCTACGATACAGAGATATTGGCCAAGCTGGCCCATGGGGCACCACTGGATGACGCCTCCCGTGCTGTGATTCGAGAACACCTACAGAAGAACCAAGGGGAAACCGACAAGCTACTGAAAAAGCTGGCCGCTCGGGCGTAAACATGTTTTTAACCAAGCTGTTTCGCCGTAATCCCAGTGTAAAGGCCGCTCCCACTCCTGCGGCTACATTCGACCCAGGGTTTGTGTTTGACCCTTTGTCGGATGACTTTATTACCAACCCTTATCCCATACTGGCTCATCTTAGGGAGCACGCCCCCGTGCACCGCTGTGTCACTGGGGCTTGGGTGTTAACCCGTTATGAAGACGTGCTCGCGGCACTGTCAGACAAGCGCTTAAGCAATGCACCCGCCCCTTATGCAGTGGTCAATCAGCGTAATGCCGACCGTTATGTCTGCGCCCAAGTGGCCAATAATATTCTGCCTTTTTTAGATGGGGAGCTGCATCAGCGGATTCGCTTTGTCTTGGGACGCAGCTTCTTCAAGGCCATTAAAGACTTTCAAGGGGAATCCGGCAAAGCGCAGTTAGAGCGCCTTGCCCTAGACATCCTAACGCCCCTGTTAAAGCAGCCAGAATTTGACGTGATTCACGACTTTGGTACCCCTTTTTCGGGGCGGGTGATGTGTCAATGTATGGGGTTTGACGAACAGGATCTGCCGAAGTTGGCTCAATGGAGTGAGATGTTCCTCTACCTGTTTTCTGTGATGCCCAGTGAAGACATCCGCGCACAGGTGGATCAAGCGCTAACCGAATTTAGGCTCTACCTTAAAAAGGTGCTTGAGCAAAAGCGCCGCCACCCAGCAGATGACTGGATCTCCGCCTTATTGGCGGATAATCAAGAGGCCACAACACCCTTAACCGACTCGGAATTAATTGACGCCTTTATGTTGTTTTTTGCCGATGGGTTAGAGAATGTCGACCGCTTTCTCGGTACGGTTTTCAAACTGCTCTTTGAACAACCGGAGCAGTTAGCCTTGGTGAAAGCAGATCACAGCTTAATTGGGGATTTGGTGGATGAGTGCCTGCGTTATGATCCCCCCGCCCAGTTCATTGGCCGTATCGCAACGGAAGACATCACCTTACATGGACACACTATCAAGGCCCACTCTGCGGTCTTTCTCATGCTTGGGTCCGCTAATCGCGACCCGCAACAGTACTTAGAAGCGGATACCTTCGATCTAAACCATGGCTATAAGAACACCCTAGAATTCGGCCGTGGGCATCATTCTTGTTTTGGCAAAAACCTAGTGAGATACCAGATGATCGAAGCGGTTCGAGTCATTTTATCCCAATGTCCAGAACTCACATTGGCTCAACAGAGCTTTCAATGGGAGAAGAGACTGGCCCATCGTTGGCTAACTCACTGCGCCCTCGCTCCAAATCACCCAAGGTGACCCAATCCCCTAGCGTCGTTTCGTCACTTCGATGCCCAAACGCTTCCCTAAGCGAACTAAATTAGCACGATCCATACCCAGTGATCGTGCAGCTTGCGCCCAATTCAGACCCGCCTGATCCAACGCCTGCTGGATCGTCTGACGTTGAAAATTCTCTGTCGCCTGTTTTAGGTCTTGGATCCCACCTGTATCTAATGCTGCACTACCAGACAATGTTTGGGATGGTTCTTCTGGCTCTTTTGGTAACTCAAACGCATCCACAAAACCTGTGAGATGCTTGGGTTCAATTCTTGTAATCCCTTGATTGGTATTACTTTTTGCCAAGAGCGCCGCTCGAGATAAGACATGCTCTAACTCGCGGACATTACCCGGCCAAGGATACGCTTTCAGCCAATCACTGGCTTGGGGAGAAAGCGTTAATTGCTGCAACCCAAACTTTCGACGCAACTGTTCCGCGAAGAAGCCGGCCAACAAGAGGACATCCCCATTGCGTTCGCGCAGTGGGGGCACGGCAATTGGAAACACACTTAAACGATGATAAAGATCGGCACGAAAGCGCTTTTCGGCCACTTCTTGCTTCAGGTCTCGATTGGTCGCAGCGATAATACGCACGTCCACGTATTCGATCTTATCCTTACCAACAGCCTGAATTTCTTGGTTTTGAATCGCCCGCAAAAGACTGCCTTGCGCTTCTAATGGCAATTCACCGACCTCATCCAAAAACAGAGTGCCTCCATGGGCCAAGGTAAACTTACCTACGCGGTCACGATCCGCACCGGTAAACGCCCCTTTCACATGACCAAACAATTCACTCTCAATCAAATTTTCAGGAATGGCGGCGCAGTTAACATACACCATGGGGGCCTGAGCTCGTTTGGAAGCTCGGTGGAGAGTGCGCGCCACCAGCTCCTTACCAACGCCCGTCTCACCTTCAATCAACACTGCTAAATCAGCAGGCGCGACCAGCTCCAAATGCTGCTTTAACGTTTGCATCGTTTGGCTTTCGCCGATCATGTCCATTGCATCTTTGTTCAACGCTTCTTCATTAAGCTCTACAAGCAGTTCTTCCGCGTGTTTCGACTTGGTTTCCAACCGAGCCAGCAACATAGCCGTATTTAAGCTCATTGCAGCCATGGTGCCGACAATTTCCAAGGCACGGGAGTCAATCGAGTCAAACGCACCAGGCGTCATACTGTCGAGGGTCACTACCCCAAGCATAGTGCCTTGAACGTACAAAGGAATGCCCATGCAGGCATGGACAGGCAGACCATCATCAAAGCCAGACACCATGCCATCGTATGGATCAGGCAAGTGACAGCCTGTAGGAAAGCGCACGGGCTGGTATGCAGCACAGATTTCAGTAAAACGCGGGTGCTCACGGATGGTAAAACGACGCCCCATGACATCGTCCATCAAACCTTGCTGAGCCAGTGGCAGTAGTTGATCACCTTTGCGCTCCAGTAACACCACCGCATCACACTCCACAGTTGCACGAATGGCATGAATAAGTCGTTCAAAACGATCTTCTAGGGTCACAGCACTGGCTAAATCTAGGGCAAAACGCAGCAGAGCGTCAGTAGAAATCATGCCTTCAGTCTCATTTATTCAATATGGGTCATTATGACTCGAAGACATAAAAATGACATTCTTTAAAACATGTCATTTTGACCTAAATCAGTTTGGATAAAAATTTAACTATATGTTTATTAAGGATTTTTATTCTTGGCATCCATTTCGCTATAAGCAGGACAACCGACTTAAATCACCGAGTCAAACACACCTAAAACTCATCATGGAGACATTAAATGCTTTCTCAAACTCACATCGATACCGTCAAGGCGACCATCCCTGTTCTAGCATCCGCTGGCACCGCCATTACTGAACACTTTTACAATCGCATGTTTACCCATAACCCTGAGCTAAAAGATGTGTTTAACATGTCGCACCAAGCGACGGGGCGCCAGCCTGCCGCACTGTTTGAGGCTATTGCGGCCTACGCAACCCATATCGATAACCTAGAAGTGCTCACTGGTGCAGTGATGCGCATCGCCCACAAACATACTAGCTTCAATATTCAAGCCAACCAATACGCCATCGTTGGCCATCACCTAATTGAAACACTACGGGAACTACTAGGTGACGCCTTCACCCCAGACATTGAAGCAGCGTGGAGCGCGGCCTACCAGCAACTGGCGGACATTTTTATCCAAATCGAAGGGAATCTGTACAAAGCCAATGCTGCAAAGAATGGTGGCTGGGAAGGCTTCCGCACATTCCGCGTAGCCAAGAAGCAAGCTGAATCTGAATTGGTCACAAGCTTTACCTTTGTACCTGTTGACGGTGGCAATGTAGTGGACTTCCAGCCTGGTCAATACCTAGGTATCAAGGTTCACCCGACCAATCATGAGTTTGATGAAATCCGCCAATACAGTCTTTCGACAGCCGCCAATGGTCAGAGCTATCGTATCAGCGTCAAACGCGAGCTAGGGGAAGTAAAAAATGGTGTAGTTTCCAACTATCTACACGACTGCATAGAAGAGGGTGATGAAGTAGAGTTGATGCCACCTGCAGGTGATTTCCACTACCAAGAGCGGGAGCGCCCAGTGGTACTGATCTCAGCAGGAGTGGGCTTAACACCAATGAATGCCATACTCGACACACTTTCAGCTCAAGGTCATCAAAACCCAATTTTCTATCTGCACGCGTGTCGTAACCTCCAGCAGCACTCGTTCGCAAAACATGTGGCAGGCCTAACTCAAACACTTAATCTAACTCACTACACTTGGTTAGAAAACGGGGCGCCAGAAAACGCAGAGCGTGTCTTCGCAGGACAAATGCAACTAGCACAAGTGGCTGAAATATTGCCGTTAACTGAAGGGGATTTTTACTTATGTGGTCCAGTGGGCTTTATGATGTTTATCAAAGAGCAGCTGCTTAGCCTTGGGGTTAGCGATGACCGTATCCATTACGAAGTCTTTGGCCCACACCAGAACTTTTAAACACACCTCCCCCTTACCAAGGAGGAGGCTGGGAGGGGGTTAACTCTGCTTAAAGGGCAATAGCTCGTGGGTATCTTGATGGTACTCACGGACCGCTTCAGCTTCTTCTTTGCAGAAGTGGCCGATGGCGTCGCGAAAGTTTGGATTGGCAATGTAATGCACGCTATGGCTGAAAACAGGCTCAAACCCTCGGGCGATTTTGTGTTCCCCTTGGGTACCCGGATCAAAATGCTGTAACCCTTTTTCGATACAGAATTCGATTCCTTGGTAATAGCAGGCTTCAAAGTGCAGGCAGTCAAATTCTTCGATACAGCCCCAATAACGGCCATAAAGTGAATGATCGTCGAAGAAACACCAGGAAGCCCCCATAGGCTTATCGTCTTTATAAGCCAAGACCAGCAAGATCTGATCCCCCATGGTGGAGACCAACTGCTGGAAGAAAGCTTCGCTGAGGTAACCCATCTGTCCCCGTTTCGCATAGGTGCTTTGATAGCACCCATAGAAAAAGTGCACGTCTTCTTCGGTCAGGTCAGATCCGAGCTTACGGACCAGATGTAGCCCCTGCTGGGTGATCTTGTCTCGTTCTTTTCGGGCACTTTTACGCTTACGGCTAGAGAAATGACTAAAGTAGTCCTCCATGGACTGGTAGCCCTTGTTAAACCAATGAAATTGGCAAGACACCCGATGGAGGTATTCGTCCGATTCAGACAGATGCTTTGCCAAATGCTCACGACAGAACAACAGGTGCCAACTGGAGAATTCCCGCTCATGGTTTGCCTGTGTCAGGAGCGGCGCCAGAGCAGCGTAGAGCGCCACGTATTCTTCAGAGTGTCCGGTCGGGTCAAGGTGGGTAAATAATCTTGGTCCAGTAACCGGCGAATAGGGCACTGCCCAAATCCGCTTAGGGTAATACTGGTAACCATAACGTTGATAAGCGTCTGCCCAAGACCAATCGAAAACAAACTCCCCTTGAGAGTGGGTTTTAAGAAAGGTCGGGGCAATCGCGAGGGGCGTGTCATCGTCGTCCATCACCAGCAGGTATTCTGGATACCAGCCGGTGCCATCCCCAAGACAGTCATGCTGCTCTAAGGCTTGGTAAAAGGCGTATTGCGCAAACGGATACTGGGTGTCACCGATGGCGTCTTGCCAACGTGCAGGGCCAATATCGGCCACGGATGCGAACCATTGCGCTTTCATATCACCTCGTAAAACGATCCAATTAACTCATTTCGGCACGCAGTTGCTCGATCACTGGCGCTTGTTCCGGACGCACATGCTGCCACAAGAAAAACGCTTCGGCCGCTTGGCACACTAACATGCCAAGGCCATCAGAGCCGCTGGCACCACGCTCAAGGGCCCACTGCATAAACACGGTCGGCTTGGTGCCATACACCATATCGTAGACCCAGGTGTTGCTGTTCAATAAGCTGTCTTTTAACGGAGGCAAATCACCACCCAAACTCGCGGAAGAACCATTTATAATGATATCGAAAGGCCCTTTAACGGAGTCAAAGCTGGCGTAATCACAGTTAAATTGGCGCGCCAATTCTTCTGCTTTCTCTAGGGTACGGTTCACCACGGTTAAGGAGTAAGGCTCTTGCAGTTGAATCGGACCAATCACCCCCCGTACCGCGCCACCAGCGCCAATCACTAGGATACGTTTGTTCTTCATTGGCTGGCTTTGTACTTTGACGATGTCACGCACCATGCCCGCACCGTCAGTGTTATCCCCATATAGCTCGCCGTTTTTACCCATCACTAGGGTATTCACAGCACCCGCTTGTTCGGCGCGTTTACTGAGCTTGTCACACATATCAAAAGCACGCTGTTTGAAAGGCACTGTCACGTTCATGCCCTGGCCGCCGTCAGCAAAAAAGTCGCGTACCTGCTGTTCAAAATTATCCAGATCCCCGAGCATCTTGACATATTTCACGTCTCGACCGGTTTGTACGGCAAACGCGTGATGAATCTCAGGCGACCGACTGTGTTCGATGGGGTTTCCAATAACAGCGTATAAATCCACTTTGAACCTCTAACTCTTTTTGGCAGATAAGATGTTGGGAATTAGCCTTGGCGGTTTAGCCAGTCACGTCCCGTTAAATAATAATCCGTTAGTAATGCCTCTGGCGTGCCTGCCTCAGGCTCATAACCATAGCTCCACTTCACCTCTGGCGGCAACGACATCAGGATAGATTCTGTGCGCCCAGCACCACTTTGCAAACCAAAGTGGGTTCCTCGGTCGAACACTAGGTTAAATTCCACATAGCGACCACGACGATGCAACTGGAAATCTCGCTCAGACTCACCAAATGGGTGGTCTTTGCGCTTCGCGAGAATCGGCTCATAGGCGTCAATATAGCCATTGCCAACCGCTTGCATCAACGCAAAGCTGTCATCGAAGGATAATTCGTTGAAATCATCAAAAAACACGCCGCCAATACCGCGATGCTCTTGGCGATGCTTCAAAAAGAAGTACTCGTCACACCAGCGTTTAAAGCGGTCATAATAGTCCTTACCAAAAGGGGCAAGCCCATCGGCCGCGGCTTGGTGCCATTGGATACAGTCTTCTTCAAAGCCATAATAAGGGGTCAGATCAAAACCTCCACCAAACCACCATACGGGTTCCATGCCTTCTTTGTGTACGACAAACAAGCGCACATTGGCGTGGGACGTTGGGGCATAAGGGTTTGAGGGGTGAATCACAAGGGACACGCCCATGGCTTCAAAGCTACCACCGGCCAGTTCTGGACGGTCAGCGGTCGCGGAAGGAGGGAGTTTGTCACCGTATACATGGGAGAAATTCACACCGCCTTTTTCGATCACGGAACCTGTGATCACGCGGGTCCGGCCCATACCGCCGTTCTCTCGCTGCCAAGCATCTTCGTGAAAGCGCGCCTCAGGCTCAAAGGCTTCCAAACGTTGGCAAATACGGTCTTGGAGATCCATCAAAAAGTGTTTAACGGACGCGATCTTTTCCTCGGTGAGCATGGACAAAACAAGACTCCTGATCCAATCTGATATGCAAGGCTCAAGAGTCTAACATCGAAGCACGCAACCCTGAACTAAAAGCGGTTACTCAAATCGCGCCAAGGGGCAACGGCATGCTCAAACAGCTCCGGATTGCCAGTGGCTTTCACCAAAACCGAAGCTCCGTGGAGACTCGCCAGGATCTGGCTGGCGTAGCTGTGGGCGTCTTCCGACGTGATCCACTCTTGGCTCATGTAGGATACAACCGTGCTGAGCCATTCCAATTTCAGGTCATAAAACGCCGCCACTTCGGCTTTCGCTTCTTCTTCTAATAAGGATTTTTCCGCCATCAAGATGGTACAGATGCTCATATTGTCTTGATCCACCACTTGGGCCTTAAACCCATCGATGAACTTATTCAGCGCCTTTTGCGCCGCGCTACGTTTCTTTTTCGGAAGGGTTAAACGTTCGGCAAAGTCCTCACGGTAGCGACGCATCACCTGTGCTACCAGATCCCCTTTAGTGGGGAAGTGGTAATGAACGCTGGCACTCTTGATGCCAACTTCTTCCGCTAAGTCCCTGAAACTCATGGCTTTATAACCATTTTTTAAAATGGAGCGCTCCGCAGCGTCCACCAAGGCCAGCTTGGTTGGGTTCTGCTTCTTAGCAACGGGCTCCACGACAGAATTCATTTCCATGGGGTGATTTCCTTTTTTCTTACCTATCAACTGATAGATATTTTATTGACCAGTTTGAAATACACAAGCTATATTCCACCTACCTAGTGATAGATAAATAACTCACGACCAGCTATTTTTTAACAGAGGGGATCAGAAAATGACTTACGATCTAGTGGTTTTAGGCAGTGGTCCAGGGGGGTACGCGGCGGCCTTTCGTGCAGCAGACTTGGGACTGTCCGTGGCTTTGATTGAGCGCCACAACAACTTAGGCGGCGTTTGTTTAAACGTTGGCTGCATCCCCTCAAAAGCCCTATTGCACGTGGCAGGGAAAATTCTAGAAGCGGAAGCGCCTTCCCATGGGGTTCAATTTGCCAAGCCAATGATTGATCTAGAGGCGATTCGTCATCACCGTCAAAGCACCGTGGATACTCTAACGGGGAATTTAAAGCTCATGGCTGAAGGGCGTCATGTGGCAGTGTTCCATGGAGAAGGTCAGTTTGATTCGAGTCACTCCATTGTCGTAAAAGGCGATACAGAACAGCGACTTGAGTTTAAGCATGCCATCATCGCGGTCGGCTCTCGGGCGATTCGTTTGCCTTTTATTCCCTATCAGGATCCGCGCATTTTAGATGCCACCAGCGCGCTACAATTAGAGCGCATCCCAAAACACATGCTGGTCATTGGCGGCGGCATTATTGGCTTAGAAATGGCCACTGTTTACCAGTCGCTTGGAGCACAAATCACCATCGCGGAACTGGGCGACCAGATCATGACCGGAGCCGATAAAGACTTAGTGCGCGTATTCGAAAAAGCCAATAAGTCACGCATGGACTTTTTAACTCAGACCCAAGTGACCGCCGTAGAGCCCACTCCTGACACGCTCAAAGTCCGTTTAAAAGACGCCCATGGAGAGCAAACTCTCAATGTGGATGCTGTCTTGGTAGCAGTCGGGCGTACGCCTAATGGCCGAAATGCAGGCATCCCAGAGATTGGCGTAAAACTGGATGAACGTGGGTTTATCTTAACCAATGACCAATGCCAAACCTCAATTCCAAACATCTACGCCATTGGCGATGTGACCCACGGACCTATGCTGGCTCACAAGGCATCCCATCAGGGGCACACGGCCGCAGAAGTGATTGCCGGCAAAGCTGTCGACTTCCAACCTTTGGCCATACCCTCCATTGCCTACACCTATCCGGAAGTCGCTTGGGTGGGATTAACCGAAACCTCTGCCAAACAACAAGGTATTGCGGTGAAAACCGCAGCCTTTCCATGGAGTGCCAGCGGTCGCGCCATAGCGTCTGGCGTCACCCAAGGTAAAACGAAGCTGATTTATGACCCAGAAACAGAGCGCGTATTAGGCGCAGGCATTGTTGGGGCCCACGCGGGGGAATTGCTCGGGGAATTAACTCTCGCCATAGAATTTGGCGCCACCTTAGAAGACATCGCTTTAACCATTCATGCCCACCCGAGCCTGCACGAGACCGTGGGACTTGCGGCAGAAGTGGGGGCAGGCACTATTACGGATTTACCTAATAAACAGGCGGTGAAACGCCAACCATCCGGCAGGGCTTAAGGACATTCGGCAGTGACCTGCTCAGCTCACATAAATAATGTGCTGCTCAGGGTCATAACGAAAGTTAAGACGAATGACGATTTGCTCTTCATTCATGTGCAGTTTCGAGGCGAGTGTCAATACGCCTCGATCTGCCTTACGGGCAAAGCCCTTTAATTGCTGTTCCAGCATCCGCCAAGCCACACTGTCCCGCTGCTCTCCATTTACCCCGGCCAAGTCCGGGGACAAACGCCTTAGAGACTGCAAATACACCAAGGTATTCGTGCGCACCTCGTCGTACTCAGGTTCCGCTGACTCTTGATATTCCAGCCCATTGGCACGCATTTCTTGTTTGAGATGGGCCTGCCACTGGCTTAGAAATTGGTTGAAATAGCTCACCACACGCTCCCAGCGAATTCTTGTCGTTGGCCTATAGTATCTCCTACCAGCACTGCCTAGGACATGAGTTTATTTTGCTTAGTGGCCCCCCGTTCATCATTATTTTCGGGATTAATTTACCCACTTATTGAAAGGTGATTGACTCTTTAAAAATCAGATTGTATTTTGTATCCAAACTACATATTAACGTCATTGAGGATCTATCCCTATGAACACACAAGTATTCAACGGCGTAATGCCAGCTCTAATGACTCCGTGCAAAGCAGATCGCACGCCTGATTACGACGCACTGGTAAAGAAAGGCCATGAAATGATCGCCGCCGGTATGTCCGCTGTTGTGTACTGTGGCTCCATGGGTGACTGGCCACTGCTGACCGATGAAGAGCGTATGGAAGGGGTAGAGCGCCTTGTCAAAGCAGGTATCCCAGTGGTGGTCGGTACCGGTGCTATCAACACTAAATCCGCTGTGGCCCACGCAGCACACGCTCAAAAAGTCGGTGCAGCGGGTCTGATGGTGATCCCACGTGTCTTGTCTCGCGGCTCTGTGATTGCAGCTCAGCGTAATCACTTCAAAGCCATCTTGGAAGCCGCGCCAGATGTGCCAGCGATCATTTACAACAGCCCTGTCTACGGCTTCGCAACCCGTGCTGATTTGTTCTTTAGCCTGCGTTCCGAACACCCGAACCTGATCGGCTTTAAAGAATTCGGCGGTGATGCGGATCTTCGTTACGCTGCGGAAAACATCACTTCTAAAGACGACGATGTCTTACTGATGGTGGGCGTTGATACGGCTGTGTTCCACGGTTTCGTTAACTGTGGTGCCGTCGGTGCCATCACGGGTATCGGTACGGCATTGCCAAAAGAAGTCTTGTTACTGGCGAACCTTTCTCGCATGGCGGCAAACGGCAACGCGGAAGCACGCGTTCGCGCAAAAGAGCTGGAAGAAGCCTTCAGCGTTTTGGCCAGCTTTGACGAAGGCCCAGAATTGGTGCTGTTCTTCAAATATCTACTTGTACTAAACGGTGAAGAAGAGTATCGCTTACATTTCAATGAAACAGATGAATTAAACGATGCCCAGCGCCATTACTGTGAACAACAATACTCATTGTTTAAAGCGTGGTTCGCTGATTGGTCAAAACAAGGCGGAGTACTTACTACTATGCAGGTAACGGAATGCTAAAAGTTGTCGATAGCCATACCGAAGGCGAGCCGACCCGAGTTGTGTTAGAAGGAGGCCCTGATCTTGGATCAGGGCCTTTGTCTGAACGGGCCAAACGTCTTGCAACGGAACACAAAGACTTTTACCGCTCTCTAGTGGTAGAACCCTACGGTCAGGAAGCCATGGTCGGGGCGCTCTTAGTAGAGCCCACAGACCCGAGCTGTGTCACCGGCGTTATTTACTTTGATGCTGCCGCTGTCATCGGCATGTGTGGCCACGGCACCATTGGCCTAGCCGCCACCTTGGCCCATATTGGTAAGATCGATGTGGGCACCCACAAGATCGAAACCCCAGTAGGTATCGTAGAAGTCACTCTGACGGATAAAAATACCGTTACGGTGCAAAACATCGAGAGTTACCGCTTTAAGAAAGGCGTCGAGCTGGACGTCGAAGGCGTAGGTAAAGTGGTTGGAGACATCGCCTATGGGGGCAACTGGTTTTTCATTGTAGATGACAGCCCAACCCCTGTGCTGCCGAGCAATATCCGCACCCTTACGGAAATTGGCATCAAGGTTCGAGAGACCATCTATGCCCATGGCATTGAAGGGGAAAACGGTGGCATCATCGATCATATCGTCTTCTATGGTCCAGCCCTAACGGACAAAGGCCACACTCGCAATTTCGTCCTGTGTCCAGACGATGCCTATGACCGCTCACCTTGCGGCACCGGTAGCTCCGCACGTCTATCATGCCTAGCGGCAGACCAGCGTCTTGCCCCTGGAGAAGCCATTTACCAAGAAAGCACCATTGGCAGTGGCTACACCTTAAGCTACCAACTGGGCAGCAAACCAGGTGGCATTATCCCATCGATTACAGGCCAAGCCTTTATCACCCGGGAAGCCAACATAGTCGTCAACCCAACGGACCCTCTGCGCCACGGTGTGCAGCTATGAGTCAGACATACGATGTCATCGTCATCGGAGCTGGCATCATAGGTGTGAGCACGGGACTGAAGTTGCAACAAGAAGGCAAGCGAGTACTCATCGTGGACAGCAAGGGCGTGGCAGCGGAAACCTCTGCGGGTAATGCAGGGGCTTTTGCCTTTGCTGATGTGATCCCCTTGGCGACCCCTGGGATTATGCGCAAAGCCCCAAAATGGTTACTGGATCCATTAGGGCCGCTTTCCATTCGTCCTGCCTATGGGTTAAAGATCCTGCCTTGGATGCTGCATTTTTGGCGCGCAAGCTGGAAAGATCGCTACGCTGCTGCCCTCAAAGCCCAAGCAGACCTGATGGCACTTTCTAAAGAGGCCCTTGAGCGCCAAATACAACAGGTAAATGGTGAGCACCTCATCCGACGTGAAGGTCAGTTGCAACTCTATGAAGGTGCGGAGGAATTTCAAGCCGCCATGGCCAGCTGGGAAGTGCGCAAAGCCCATGGGGTAAAGTTTGAACTACTAGAAAGCCCAGAGGCCATTGCCAAGATCCAACCGGGAATCGCCCCCCGTTTTACCCACGCAGGTTACACGCCTGAATGGAAAAACGTGGTACACCCGAAAACCTGGACAGAACATCTCGCCAATGGGTTCACGGATCTTGGTGGAGAGATCACTACACAGAAAGTCACGGCTATCACCCCCCAATCGGATCATGTGCAGATCGTCACTGATACCTCGACCTTGCAAGGCAAACATGTGGTCATCGCCACAGGAGCTTGGTCTAAGGCGCTCGCCGCGCAATTAGGGGACAGTGTGCCATTGGATACCGAACGTGGGTACAACACCACCTTACCAAAGGGTGCGTTTGAGCTGAAAACCCACATTACCTTTAGTAATCATGGATTTGTCGTCACCAAAGCAGGGGACGGAGTGCGCGTAGGGGGAGCCGTAGAACTGGGCGGATTACACCTTGCCCCCAATTACAAACGTGCCGACGTACTGCTGAAAAAGGCTAAGGACTTCCTGCCTGAGTTAAACGTCGAACACGGCCAACAATGGATGGGGTTTCGTCCATCTATGCCCGACAGCTTGCCGGTAATCGGCTTCGCTAAAAATAGCCAGCAAGTACTCTATGCCTTTGGCCACGGCCACCTTGGCTTAACACAATCTGCTGGCACAGCAGAGCTCATTGCCGACCTGATCCAAGGCCGAGACCCGAGCATTTCGACCCAACCTTACCGAGCACAGCGCTTTTAATGCTGTGACCACCACTATGGAGACCATCATGAGCGATACGATTACCCTTAGCCTTAACCAAGTTCGCGAGCTGAGTGAATCAACCTTGATCAGCAATGGCTTCAACGAACAACACGCCCAAGCCATTACCGATATCATCTATACCAACCAGATTGGAGATTGCCACTCCCATGGCTTGTATCGCCTGTTCATGTGTGTAGAAAGCATTCGCTCTGGTCGTGTGAACGGCACATCCGAACCCACCATCATTGATGCCGCGCCGTCTGTGGTACGTGCCGATGCGAACGATGGCATCTCGTTACTGGCATTGCGTGCCGCCATGCCGCTATTGATCGAGAAAGCAAAAAAGAACGGCGTAGCCGCCTTAGCGATTAATCGTTGTTTCCACTTTTCTGCCCTGTGGCCAGAAGTTGAAATGCTGTCAGCCGCAGGTCTTGCGGGCATGGCCATGTTGCCAAGTCACGCCTGGGTCGCCCCCGCAGGTGGCAGTCGCGGTCTATTGGGGACCAACCCCTTTGCCTTCAGCTGGCCACGACCTAACCAGGCGCCATTCACCTTTGATTTCGCTACCAGCCAGTTTGCTCGAGGTGAAATCGAGCTGTACCGCCGTGCTGGTAAGCCTCTTCCAGAAGGGGTGGCCATCGATAAAGCAGGACAACCTACTACGGACGCGGCTGCCGCCATGGACGGAGCCATGCTGACCTTCGGCGGTCACAAGGGCTCAGCGTTATCCTTGATGATTGAATTAATGGCAGGACCACTGATCGATGATTTGACCAGTAAAGAGAGCATGGACTTTGCCGAAGGCAAGCCAGAAGCCCCATACCATGGGGAGATCATCCTAGCCTTCGATCCAAATTTACTCAGTGGAGGCCGAACCGCTGAAAACAGCGAACGGGCTGAGCGCCTGTTCGCAGACGTTATCGATCAAGGAGCTCGCCTGCCATCTCAACGCCGTCAAGCAGCCCAGGCAGCCAACCAAGCCAAAGGCTCCGTTGACATCCCTAAAGCCCTCTACGAAGACTTACTCAAGCTGAAAAAGCCTAGTTAAAGAGTGCTTACAAGGTTCGTTGCTCTGGAAAGGTAGGAATGGAAGGGGCAACAAAAAAGCGGTGTTGGACAACCAACACCGCTTTTATTTTGCCTAATAACGTATATTTGCCTAACGGCAGGGGACTCGGTTATTGAGCAAGGTCTTTTGGCAACAGCATGTCAGGGATGTCTTGGTAACACACCGGACGCAGGAAGCGACGAATCGCCATGGTGCCCACTGAAGTAGCGCCAAAGTTCGTCGACGCTGGGTAAGGTCCACCGTGAACCATGCTGTCACAGACTTCCACACCTGTAGGGAAGGCATTCGCTAGGATACGCCCAGCTTTACGCTCCAATACCGGCATGAACTGCTGAGCTTCAATTACGTCTGCATCGTCAAGATGCAAGGTGCAGGTCAGCTGGCCTTCTAGGTTTTTCGCTACTTGCAGCATTTCCCCCACACTGGAGGCCAAGACCACAATGCCTAATGGGCCAAACACCTCGTGGGCCAGATCAGGGTTTGCTAGCCATTCACCTGCAGTGGTCGAGTACAAGTAGGGTGTCGCATTACGATCACTGCTTTCTGTGGCCACGACTTCACGCACTTCTGATAAGCCTGCTATCTGGGCTTGGCCTTGGCGGTAAGCTTTAGCAATACCATCCGTGAGCATGGTTTGAGGGGGTACAGATGCAAGCGACTCAGCCGCTTTGGCAACAAATGTATCCGCCTGTGGCCCCGCTAATAGCACGGCGACACCAGGGTTAGTACAAAACTGCCCTGCGCCCATGGTTAAAGAAGCCGCCCAGCCTGTCGCAAGGGCCTCTCCACGGCTGTCAACCGCATTAGGGAATAGGAACATAGGGTTCACAGAACCTAACTCACCAAAGAATGGGATCGGCTCAGGACGGGCAGCACACAAGTCATACAGGGCACGACCACCCCGTAGGGAGCCGGTGAAGCCTACGGCTTTGATCAGAGGGTGCTCCACTAGGGTTTGACCCACTTCAAAGCTAGCGCCGCTGTCTTGAATCACGCTGATCACACCGGCTGGCATACCGCAACGCTCCACTGCTGCTTTCAAGGCTTCGGCGACGATTTCTGCCGTACCTGGATGGGCAGGATGGCCTTTCACCACGACAGGACAGCCTGCCGCCAATGCTGAGGCGGTATCACCACCAGCGGTTGAGAAGGCCAGAGGGAAGTTGGATGCCCCGAATACCGCAATAGGGCCAATAGGACGTTGCATCAGACGCAGTTCCGCGCGAGGTAACGGCTGACGGTCAGGCAAAGCACTGTCGTGACGACGATCAAGATAGTCACCCTCTAGAATATGCTGAGCAAACATTCGCAGTTGACCGCAGGTACGGCCACGCTCCCCTTGTAGGCGGGCTTCTGGCAGACCTGTCTCGGAAGAACCAATGGCGGTGATCGCGTCAGCACGGGCATCGATTTCATCCGCAATGACGTTTAGAAACTCAGCACGCGCTTGGCGCGACTTACCGCTGAACTCATAAAAGGCGTCTTCGGCCGCTTGTACCGCTTGATCCACTAAGGCTGCCGAGCCACTCGAAAACGTATGCGCCTCTCCATGAGCTGGAGAGGAGGTAAAAGTGTGCTCCGATTCGATCCACTGGCCTGCAATCAAATGTTTACCATGGGGTTTGAAAGACATAGGTTGGTCACTCCAACGATAAATGTATTTTGTATCCAATTTAATTGAACACTATTTCATGATGTCAGACAAGGCTAGGACACATGTCATCTGAGATGGTGAAATAAAGGTTCAAATAGCAGGGAGATAAGCCGCTGGCGGGCTTATCTCAAATCAAAATGGCAGGAAAGTGGGCTACTGGGCTGCCCGGGTGGCTTCGACCAAGGCGATCACTTGCTCTTTAGTGCTCACTAGGTGGTCGCGCAGACATTTGGTCGCCCCTTCAATGTCCCTCGCTTTGGCAAAATCCAGCAGCATTTGGTGGTCATAACTGGCACGGTCACGGTTGTCCAGCTTATCTATGTGCATACTTACGTAGCGATTGGCTTGTAAGGTGACGCGATCGAGTAGGTTTTCCGTCATATGTCGGCCTGCTGCGCAGTACAGTAAACCGTGGTATTTTGCGTTTAGTGGCCCCCATTCAGCGATATTGCCAGCCTCATAGGAAGCTTTCATTTCCGCAAGGATGTCATCGCACTCGGCGAACAAAGCGTCCGTCATTTTGGGAATCGCTCGAGCAAAGAGATCCACTTCTAATAAGGTACGCACATCAAAAATCTCAGCGATTTCTTCCAATGAGTGCTTGGTAACGGTGGCGCCACGGTTATTCTGAAACACCAGTAAGCCTTCGGCGTCTAGGCGTTTGAGGGCTTCACGTACGGGCATACGAGACACATCATATTCTTCAGCAAGTAACTCCTGACGGATTAAGGCCCCTTCAGCCAAGTCTCCAGACAAGATGCGTTTGCGTAGATCCTCGACAATCACATCGGGCAAACTTTGACGTACTACTGCTCTCTTTGCGGCCAACTTTACTCACCTCATTTATGGAATCATTGACGGTATATGGGGGTTTCTCCCGCAACAGACCGTGGTCGCTCATAGGGCGACATTATACCCCATTCCGGAAAAGATAAATCCAACCATGCAAAATCCATGGAAAAGTTTGAACAACACCAAACAAAGCATTGATAGCTTCACATTTTCCAACCATGGTGGATCTCCTACTATCCATTCATCACGTTGCTTCTATGGTTAATAGAACCTCGTACCAATATTTCTCAAGTTTGAGTTTGGAGTTTGTATGCAAGTCACGTTAGCGCAACCAAGCCTGTTAAAAAGCCAGTCTTACATCAATGGCGAATGGGTCGCAGCCGATTCAGGTAAAACCTTTGCCGTTACTAACCCTGCCAACGGTGAGCACATCGTCGACGTAGCGGATCTAGCGGCTGACGAAACCACACGTGCTGTGGAAGCGGCCAATGCAGCACAAAAAGCATGGCAAGCCAAAACAGCGAAAGAGCGTGCCACGCTTCTACGCAAGTGGAACCAGCTCATTCTTGATAACCAAGAAGACCTCGCCAAGCTGATGACCCTAGAGCAAGGTAAACCTTTTGCTGAAGCGAAAGGCGAAGTGCTGTACGGCGCGTCTTTCATTGATTGGTTTGCGGACGAAGCCCGTCGCCTAAACGGTGATGTGATTCCTTCTTTTGCACCAGACAAACGCGTTCTGACCATCAAGCAGGGCATTGGTGTGGTGGCAGCGATCACCCCTTGGAACTTCCCAATCGCCATGATCACCCGTAAAGCGGGCCCAGCGTTAGCAGCAGGCTGTACTATTGTCATCAAGCCTTCTGACGAAACCCCTTTGTGTGCATTGGCATTGGCGGAGCTTGCAGGACAAGCTGGTATCCCAGCAGGTGTTTTAAACGTTGTTGTGGGTAAAGATGCAAAAGCCATTGGCGGTGTTCTGACGGGCAACCCAATCGTACGTAAATTGAGCTTCACTGGCTCTACGCCAGTAGGCAAGCTATTGCTTTCCCAGTGTGCGCAAACGGTAAAACGTACCTCTATGGAACTAGGTGGCAACGCGCCGTTTATCGTGTTTGACGACGCCGACCTAGACGCAGCGGTAGAAGGCGCTATTGCTTCTAAATACCGTAACGCGGGTCAAACCTGTGTTTGCGCCAACCGCATCTTGGTTCAAGACGGTGTGTACGATGCGTTTGCTGAAAAACTTGCGAAACGCGTTGCAGAATTCAAAACCGGCGACGGCTTTAGCGAAGGCGTTACTATTGGCCCACTGATCAACCAAGCGGCCGTAGATAAGGTCGAGACATTGGTGTCTGACGCAGTGAGCAAGGGTGCAAAAGCCATCACGGGCGGCGCTAAGCTAACCTCTGCTGGCGCACAGTTCTTTGAACCAACGATTTTGACCGGTGTAACAGACGACATGGACATCTTCTCTAACGAGATCTTTGGCCCTGTTGCTCCGCTGTTCCGATTCTCTACCGAAGAAGAAGCCGTTGCCATGGCAAACAATACCCCATTTGGCTTGGCGTCTTACTTCTATTCCCAGAATTTGGGCCGCATTTGGCGTGTTTCTGAAGCTTTGGAATACGGCATGGTCGGTATCAATGAAGGCATCATCTCCAGCGAAGTGGCACCTTTTGGCGGTGTGAAAGAGTCTGGCAGTGGCCGCGAAGGTTCCCAGTACGGCATCGATGAGTACGTGGAAATCAAATACCTATGTATGGGCGGCCTTAAATAAGCCAGCTCCGAGTGAGTACAGGCACGCCGGATCTGCTCCCGTGCCTGCTGTCTAATTCAGTGAGAACGATACAATGATGAACAATGCAAGCTTACAAGAACGCAAAGTAGCCGCGATCGCTCGCGGTCAAGGTAACATGGCTCCAGTGTATGTGGACCGTGCTCAAAACGCTGAAATCTGGGACGTTGAAGGCAAACGTCACATCGACTTCGGTGCGGGTATTGCGGTAGTGAACACAGGTCACAACCACCCGAAAGTAAAAGCTGCGGTACAAGCCCAGCTTGAGCGTTTCACTCACACTTGTGTGATGGTAAGCCCATACGAATCAGCGGTCGCTCTGGCTGAGAAACTTAACGCAGCAGCCCCAGGTAACACTCCGAAGAAATCCATCTTCGTTACCACAGGTGCGGAAGCGGTAGAGAACTGTGTGAAAATCGCCCGTGCCCACACTGGCCGTCCAGGTATTATCGCGTTCAACGGTGGTTTCCATGGCCGTACCAACATGACCATGGGGCTAACGGGTAAAGTGAACCCTTACAAGATTGGCTTTGGTCCATTCCCAAGCGATATCTTCCATGTACCGTACCCGAATGAGTACCTTGGCATCACTGAAGAGCAAGCACTTGCTGACCTTCAAATGCGCTTTACATGTGACATCGAGCCTTCTCGCGTTGCTGCGATCATCATTGAGCCAGTTCAAGGTGAGGGCGGTTTCTACATGGCGTCTGCCAGCTTCCTACAGAAGCTACGTGCGTTGTGTGACGAGCACGGCATTCTATTGATTTTGGACGAAATCCAAGCAGGTTTTGCCCGTACAGGGACTATGTTCTGCCACGAGCAAGCAGGTATTGAAGCAGACCTAATGACGGCTGCAAAAGGCATCGCGGGCGGTTTCCCAATCGCAGCGGTGGTCGGTAAAGCTGACATCATGGATGCACCAATCCCTGGTGGTCTAGGCGGTACTTACGGTGGCTCCCCAGTGGGCTGTGCAGCCGGTCTTGCGGTATTTGACGTGATCGAAGAAGAAGGTCTATGCGAACGCGCTAACCAAGTGGGTGCACGTTTTGTTGAACACCTAAAAGGTCTGCAAGCTGACTACCCACAGATCATCGGTGATGTACGTAATGCTGGTGCCATGATTGCAGTGGAATTCGTTAAAGACGGTGACGTGAACAAACCTTACCCAGAATTGGCGAAAAACCTGTCTGCGAAAGCGGCAGAAAACGGTCTAGTACTGCTTTCTTGTGGTATTCGCGGCAACGTTATCCGCTTCCTACCAGCCTTGACCATCGAGATGGACATCATCGATGAAGGCATGGAGATCTTCAAGCGTCTGTTTAAAGAGCTTGTTTAAGAGTCCAGTTTTGACGGTCAAGCAATCCCAGGCTTCCGTTTGCAAGAGTGATTGACATCTTGCTTTTTGAGCCCCGCTCCCTAGCGGGGCTTTTTTATGCTGAGTGTTTTTTAGACACTGTAGAGCTTCTAATGAGACTCAGATATACTGAATGTTAATGTGAAGTCGTATTTGACCTAGGAAGCAGCATGAAGCCAACAAGACTGAGTCATGAGCAAAAATGCAGTGTGTATACTCAAAGAAAAGCGGAGAACTTTGTCGAGAGTATGCGCTTAGAAGGTTACTCTGTTGACGCCTCACTTCTGGCTTTAACGCCCAATGAACGCAAACAGAAAAAGGCTGAGTTGATAAAACAATTCACCAAATAATGGACAAATATGGCACAGGGCAAGACCCTTATACTTACCCAGATTCCTCCATCTTAAGAAATAAACTCAATATCTCTAACGAGAATGAGCTCAACTTTGCTGAAAGCCAACTCGTCACATTAGCGCTCCAAGATATCGACTTTCAGCCACCTCCTTACAACTTTTCTTACCTTTGCACGCTTCATTTTCAATTATTTGGGGATGTGTATGACTGGGCAGGCCAACCTAGAACCATTGCAATCTCGAAACAAGACACTCGCTTTTGTCAGCCTGAATTTATTGTAAGAGAAGCGAACAAACTCTTCGCTCAATTGGAACAAGAGAACTATCTGATTGAGTTAAGTTTTGATGCGTTTTGCTTAAAAATGGCCGAGTTCTACATCGAACTGAATATGATTCATCCTTTTAGAGAAGGAAATGGCAGGGGGCAGCGTTTGTTGTTCGAACATTTGGCCATTTTCTGTGGCTACAATTTAAGCTTCAAGAACATCACCAAGGAACAATGGGTACAAGCCAATATCCTTGGGTGCTTAAAATGTGACTATTCTGAAATGAAAGACATTATGGCTAAAAGCCTGACAGCGATTAAAGATCTACTCTAAGCGCTAACACTCTTCTACTCTTACACTTACACTCTTCTAATAGGGCGCTGCGTCGGATTTGGTGCCGCTGAAATGTTCGCGAATCACTTTTAAAAACAGTTCACGGGGCTTATTAGGCTGAGCTGTCTTCTTATAAATCACGGCCATCCCTAAAGAATAGGAACGTTGCTCGGTTGCCACTGAAACAATCTGTCCATTCGCCACATAGGGTGCGGCGTATTCCTCTGGTAGAAAGCCGATAAAGCGGCCAGATAAAATCAACGACAAACGGGAGTCATAAAAGTAGGAGATCGCAGACAGATTCATATTCGAAATCTGCTCACTGACCCCTTCATGGGGCTTCAAACCTGCGTGGGAAGCAGGGAAGACGTCTACTTGCTCCGCTTGCTGCTCCGCCGTCATGGTCGCCAGTGGATGATCTTTCGATACATACACATAACAGCGGTCACTGTATAAATGAATGTACTCAAGGCCATCTAACTTTCGGTGATAGGGGATAAAGCCAATGTCCGCCTCATCATTCAAAATGGTCCGTTCAATCTTGGCCATGGACGACACATTGGTGGTGATGGAGACTTCTGGCGCTGCGTCATAAAAGTCACGAATCAAGTCTGGCAAACGACAACGGGGGTCAAGGCTCACTTTATCTGAAAGGGTAATCCGCAAGCGTCCGGTCAAACTGGCATTTAAGTTATTCACCGTGGTACGAAAGGCGTCTAGGGACTCCAACAAGGATTCCGTCATCTTATAGATGATTTCCCCTTCTTGGGTCAGAGAAAACCCACCCCGTCCACGTTTACACAAGGTGAGGTTCAATCGCGCTTCAAGGTTGGAGATGTGTAGACTGATGGTAGAGCGGCCAATATTCAGCACCGTTTCCGCCGCAGAGAAACCGCCGCAGTCCACTACGGTTTTAAATACTTTAAGCTGTTTGATCTCATAATCACCCACTTGACCGAGTGAGTAGTTTTTCAAGCTCATCGAGCCTCCTACGCCGCCATACTCATTAGTGCTTCAAATAGTACGCCCAGTATATCCGATCACAGCAAGTGAGCGCAGTGCTACCTTGGGGGTATTTTGATCAATTTTACCCCATTGGCCACGATTGTTTGTTGACCACCTAACTTTAGATTGAAGCAACAGCGTTTCAATCCCAAGCGCCGTTATTTAAGGTGAGGGCACTGAATAGCATTGATTGCATCACCCTTGTTAATCACGTTCAGTGCTCTTGGAACCGCAGAGAACTGCAGCATTCTTAGAGAATTTTTCAAACGTTCCTTGCCCTAGCCCTCGCTAGGGCTTTTTTTTTAATTCTTTTGCCTTACCCTTGATTCGGAGCTTCCCTTCATGCCCATGTCCCTATCGGTTCGCCAAAAATTAATCGCCATCTTGGTATTAGTCTGTTTGGGTTACGCTGGATTTGGCCTGTACGCCATTGTTAACTTTCAACGTATGCAGGAAGCAGGCATGCGTGCCAATGCTATTGCGGCGTCCCATGTGGACATCAGCGAATTAGAAATCGCTTTATTGAAGCTGGAACAAGCCAGCCAAAAACCATCTCATCACAGCTTTGCTGGACTAACAGCACAACTAGGTAAGTTGTCACAGAGTGATACCTTGGCACGTACCTTGAAAAACCCTTACCTAGATGACACCGCACGAGAAAACCTTCATCACGTTCAAGAGGCGTTACCAGGTTACTTCAACGCCCTAACCAAACGCCTGACCTTGCTTAAGACCTTAGGTACAGATGAAAAGAGTGGCGCCATAGGGGTACTGAATCAATCAGCCGCCCAAGCGGATGAAAAGCTGAAGATGTTTGAAGCCTTTGCCGCAGGGTTTAAAGATATCCGTGCCAAGGAAAAAGAATTTTTAGCCTACCCAAGTGCCGGGACCCAAGCTGACCTAAACGCAGCACTTCAAGAGCTATACGGCAAGATCAACGATATAGGCTTTGGAGATGTGTTTAATCCCTTACTAGATGAGTATCAAGCGGCGCTGACACCCGTTACAGAATCCGCTTTGGCATTGGCCGATTTAAGTCAGCAACTGACAACACTACGGGAGAAAAGCGACCAAGCCTTATCGGATACCACGTCCTATTTACAAACGCCTTTACTCAGCATGGCCCAGCAGGAAGCTCATGATACCGCTAACCAGGCTCGTATCTCGTTGATCATTGGAGGGATTGCCCTGACCTTGCTGATCGGTGTGGTCATGGCAACCGTCATCATTTCGTTGAACCGAAGCATAGCGTTAATCTTGGCCCAGCTAAAAGCCGTTGCCCAAGGTCAGCTCGTACCTTCCAAACACAAGGGATCAAATGACAAGGATGAGTTTAACCAGCTGTTAGCGACTTCCGATGCCATGACCTTAAGTCTACGAGAGCTAGTGATGCGTCTGCAGCAAAGCAACCAAGACTTGGTGACCACGGCGGATCAATTAGGGGATGATGCCTTTAGCATCGTATCCGGCAGTGAACAGATCCGTGACCGCAGTAACGCTTTGGCCACCGCCACAGAGGAAATCTCTCAAACCGCTCTGCATGTGGAAGACATGACCCAGCAGGTGACTCAAGCCACCAATGACGCTCACCAGTCCGCTCAATCCAGCGCCAATGTGATCACGGATGCTATCCAATCCATCCAAACCGTTGCCCAGTCCATCGAGGCAACTCACCAAAGCGTGGCCAGTCTAGGGCAACGCTCTAAGGAAATTGATTCGGTCATTGACCTGATTGTAGGAGTGGCTGAGCAAACGACCTTGTTGGCCTTAAACGCGGCCATTGAAGCGGCACGCGCCGGAGAAGCAGGCCGTGGCTTTGCAGTCGTCGCAGACGAGGTTAAAGCACTTGCGGAGCAGACCGTTAAAGCAACCGGTGACATCACGCAAAAAGTAGAAGGCATTCAGCTGGAGACCAAGCAAGTAATTGAGTCTATGAGTCGTAGCTTGGAGCAGGTTGAAAGTGGCCGAGCAAAAGGCGAAAGTGCCATTGCTTCGATTAACAGTGTGGAAGCTCTCACCCAGCAAGCCGCACAACAGACGGATGCCATCCGCTCCGCCATTCGAGATGTGGCACAAACCACTCAAGTAATGGCTCGAGACATGGACGAAATCGCCCAAAGTATTGAGCATAACCATGGTGCCACGGAAAACATCCAGCGCTCTGGTCGGGACATCCATGGGCACGTGCAATCTTTGTCTCAACAGGTGTCTCAATTTCAGCTCGATTAGCCATTCAAAATTGAGAAGCCATCTGCCTTACAAAAGAGAAGCCAAGCTTCTCTTTTTTTGTCTTTCGAGCAACATTTCGCACCAAAACGAAACACAACGACATAAACACAAGTTACAAATCTGAATCAGAGGGAGATGACAGGCAAATTAATTGATAAAATGTCTTATGAATCAACTTTCTATAGAACAGCCTTAGTTCTTCCTCTCAGTAATCACATCTGCACCAGTTTGGTTCAATAGAATCAAAAACGCACCTTAAAAATCAACTAGTTAACTGATTTATAAGCGCTTTTAGCTAGGGCACTTTGTTTGGTCAACACAAAACTTTAGGGTGATTCGGCACGGTTTAATTTGTGCAAGCTTTTTGAAAGTATCGTTCCGCGGCGCCACTGTCGGGGAGGACGTGGCTTGTTTAAGAAATACTTAATCAAGAGGTTATGCATGTTAAAAGCGCTACAAAAAGTTAAAAAACAGCTGGTGACGGGCTCTCTAGCTATCGCACTTGGCGCAAGTGCCGTGGCAACATCTGCTCAGGCAGCCGACCACAACTGGCGTTTTGCCAACCTATACGGTCGTGGCACAGCATTCGGTGAAATCTACGAAAACCTAGCGAAAAACATTGAAACCAATACAGACGGCGCAGTTCGCGTACAAGTTCTGTACTCTGGCGAAGGTGTCGGTACAACAGGCATCCTAGGTGCAGTGAAATCTGGTCTTGTGACTATGGGCGCACCATTCCAATCTATGCACGCCGGTGAATTGCCAGCAGGTGTAGTGGAGATCGGTCTACCTGGTGGCACCGACAACACTGACGAACTACATGAGTTGTTCTACGACAAAGGCTGGGGCGAGATCCTGAAAGAAGCCTACGGTTCTCAAGGTCTAGTATGGCTTGACCCATACATCCAACCACCGGTTTACATCATCACGAAAGAGCCAATCAACTCTGTTGAAGATTTCAAAGGCTTAAAAATCCGTGCACCTGGTGCATACGGTAAATTCCTACGTAACCTAGGCGCATCACCTGTATCCCTAGCATGGTCTGAAATTTACACATCTCTATCTACTGGCGTTATCGACGGCTCTATCGGTTCTAACATGATCGATCACCGCGATGGTAACCACGTTGAAGTTGCAAAATACATGTACAAACTGCCTCTAGCTGGCGCTCAAGTATTGCCAATCATCGTGAACCGTAACGCTTGGAACAAGCTGACTGACGAACAGAAAGAAGAAGTTCGCGCAGCCACTAAAACTCACGCAGCAGAGCAGCTAACCAAGTCTAAAGAATGGGAAGCAGAAGCGGTTGCAGAGATGGAAGCGAAAGGCTTGCAATGGTCTCCTGAGCCAAGCGAAGCGGACAAAGAAGCATGGGCTGCTGCCGGTGCAGGTCTTTGGGACGAATACGCTGCATCAGATGCCTACAGCAAACGTCTAATCGATGTACTTCGCGCAGAGCAGAAGTAATCATTAGTCTCTATAGAGGCGAGCGCTAAGCGCTCGCCTTTTTTCGTTTATTCTCGAGGTACATTTCCATGTTATTGACTGCGATGAGGCTTTATTGCCAGGCGGTACACCATGTGGTGGCATTCGTCGGCAAATCTGTTTCCTATGTCATGCCAGCCTTGGCGTTTGTCGTAGCTTTCGAAGTATTTTCTCGCTACTTCTTAAATAAGCCAACCATTTGGGCTTATGACCTGTCTTTGTTTATGTTCGGCTATATTGCTGCCCTAGGCGGTGCCTACGCTCAGCAGCGCCGTGGACATATCAACGTTGATATTCTTTACAACAAGGTGCCACCTCGGGTGCGTAGCTTGTTTAACCTGCTGTCTTTTGCTCTGGGTATCTTCTTCTTGGTGATTGTTTGCAAGATGAGCCTAGGCAAGTTCGAAGAAGCCATTGAATTTAATTACCGCCGTCAGAGTGAGTGGGCGCCACACATGCACCACTTTTGGGTGATGATCTGTATCGCCAGCGTGCTGCTGATCGCACAGTTATCCAGCGACTGGTTAGACGATGCCGTCCACCTAGTAACAGGCAAACGCTTGTTACCTGAACAAAATTTTGACGACGAGGACGATGCATAATGATCAGTATCGAACTGTTAACCGGCATCCTGCTGGTCTGTATTTTGGTGACCTTTGCTTTGGGGGCACCGGTTGGCCTAGCGCTTGGTGGTATCGCCATGGGCGTGGGTTATCTGACCTGGGGCGATGCCCTGTTTAATGTGATTCCAACCACTCTGGAAGGCACTTATTTTAGCTTTATCCTGTTGGCCATCCCTTTGTACATCTATATGGGTCAGCTGCTGACACGCTCTGGTATCGGTGATGCCATGTTCAGCGCAAGTCAGCTAGTGATCGGTAAAATCCGTGGCTCCCTAGCCATCAGTGTAATCATCGTGTGTTCCATGATTGGTGCCATGGTAGGGATCATCGGTGCAGGCATTATGACCTCTGGCAGTATTGCTTTGCGTCCTATGTTAGAGCGTGGTTATGACAAACGCCTAGCCCTCGGCGTCATCATGGCAGGCGGTGGTTTGGGTATTTTGATCCCACCCAGTATCCCTATGATCATGTTTGCGTCTTCTACGCAAAACTCTGTGGGTCGTATGTTCATCGGTGCTTTGATTCCGGCTTTGATCACGATCGTGCTATTGATCACTTACGTGATCATCTCCTGTAAGCTGAACCCGAAGAAAGCGCCGTTAGATCCGACACCAGAAGTCCCTAAGACTACGAAAGAGAAACTCCTGACGGCCCGTGACGGTGGTTTGTCATTACTGCTTATCGTGGCGGTATTGGGCAGTATCATTATGGGTATCGCGACGCCAACAGAATCCGGTGCCATCGGTGTGGTGGGTGCCATTATTCTGGCGATCTTCTTTAAGCGCTTTAAACCCAAGATGGTACGCAGCGCGGGTATGCGTGCGGCCGTGCTGGTCAGTGTGGCCATGTGGATCATCTTCGGTGCCACCGTGTTCAGTAACTTCCACCTATTGATGGGAGTACAAAACATGGTCGCGGGCTTTACTCAGGATCTAGGCTTACCACCTATGATGGTGATTATCCTGTTCCAGATCATCATGCTGTTGCTAGGCTTCATCATCGACGAGTTCATCATCGTTCTGATGTGTGCGCCAATCTTCACACCGATCGCTGTGTCTTTGGGATTTGATCCGATCTGGTTTGGTATCTTGATGATTCTGAACATCGAGATTGCAGTGCAAACGCCACCCTACGGTTTTGCCTTGTTCTATCTAAAAGGCATCGCGCCTCCAGGTATCACCATGTTGGACATCTACCGTTCGGTGACACCGTTCGTATTGATCAAGCTATTGGTATTGATCATTGTAATGTTCAACCCTGAACTGGTGACTTGGTTGCCTAACAAGCTAATGAATTAGCCAAGCTCGCATCTGTACCCTATAAACGAAAAAGCCACTTAGTGTCCCTAAGTGGCTTTTTTGTTATGTCTTAACATGCTGTTATGTATAGCGTTTTAGTAACAGGGCAGCATTCACTCCACCAAAACCAAAACCGTTACAGAGCACATAGTCCACCGCTTTTTGCCGTGGAATTAAGGGAATCAAATCCAGATCTCCCATGTCGTCTTCCGGTTGGTGAAGGTTCAAGGTGGCGGGCAGGGTGTTGCTGAGTATGGCTTTAGCACTAAAGATGGTCTCCACACCCCCAGCCGCACCTAACAAATGTCCGGTAGAGGATTTGGTGGAGGAGATGGCCACTTGCGTCACCCCAGCTCCAAACACAGAGCGCAGGGCGTTGATTTCACCTCGATCTCCCACAGAGGTCGAGGTGGCATGGGCGTTCACATAGCCAATGTCAGATGCTTCGATACCGGCCATGTTTATGGCCTGCTGCATGGCGCGGGCGGCGCCTTCCCCGGATTCTGGCCCTGCGGTGAGATGGTAGGCATCACCACTGGTGCCATAGCCCACGATTTCTGCCAAGGGTGTTGCACCACGAGCAAGAGCATGTTCTAGGGTTTCTAACACCACCAAACCTGCGCCTTCGCCCATGACGAAGCCTTCTCTATCCTTGTCAAAGGGACGCGACGCCTTAGTCGGATCATCGTTTCGAGTAGACAAGGCTTTCAAGGCCCCAAAGCCTGCTAGGGACAAAGGATCAATACAGGCTTCCGTTCCGCCAGCTAAGGCCACTTTGGCTTCCCCTGTTTTTAACAAGCGTAGGGCATCACCAATGGCTTGCACTCCGGCAGCACAGGCGGTCACTGGAGTACCAATAGGGCCTTTAAAGCCATGGCGGATGGACACATTGCCGGCCGCCAAATTGGCTAAGAAAGCCGGTACAGTAAAAGGTGACAGTCGCTTTGCGCCTTTGCTGATACGAGTTGCTTCAGCATCGGTGATGGTTGGTAAGCCACCGATACCAGTGGCAATGATGGTAGCGGTTTGCTCCTGCTCTTGGTTCGTTTGCGGTGCCCATTGGGCTTGTTTTAACGCTTCATCCGCCGCGGCGATGGCGTATAAGGTAAACAGATCAATGCGCTTTCTATCTTTTGGGGACAAATAGTCGTCTTCGTTTAAACCATTGTCCGCCTCTGTGTGGGAGGGAACTTGTCCAGCAATGTGGGTTTGCAGGCCTTCTGATAGACTCATAGGTAAGGGCCGAATGCCAGATTCGCCTTTAATCAGTTTGTTCCATACTGCATCGACGCCGACTCCTAGCGGCGTGACCAGCCCCATTCCGGTTATCACATATCGTTGTGCTGTGGTCATTGTGTCGTCCTCACATGGGTTCTTGTCTCACGTGGGACCTATGCTAGAGTGGCACTTTATATGATCAAGATAATATTCTGAGGCTTGTTATACTGATCATTCACCCATGCAGTTGAGCACGTCAGGAGGAGATCATGCCGTATTCACCGCAACATAAAGAGCAATCCCGTCAGAAGATCCTGCAAGCCGCAGCTAAGTTGTTTTGCGCCCATGGTTTTGATCGAGTCACCTTGAATCAAATCATGAAGAAAGCCAATCTGACCCACGGGGCCTTCTACGGCCATTTTTCTGGTAAGAGTGCCCTCTATGAGGCTGCTCTCAAGTTCGCCACGGACCAAGGTTTTTGGGCACGCAGTGAAAAGCAAACAGAAGCTAAGCCGTCACATCTAAAAGCCCTTGTTGCCCGCTACCTGAGCTGGAGTGAACCAAACCCTAAGTTGCCGTCACCGCTAGAATTCTTGGTGACGGATGCCGCCCATCAAGATGAAAAGGTACGTCAAACTTATCAAGAATGCTTCGACAGCTTGGTGGATCGTTTGGCGGCTATTTTAGATAAACGTGGGGTGAAGCAGGCTAGAAGCCTATCAGAGGAGACCGTGGTGTCTTTGGTAGGAACGGTCAGTATTGCTCGATCTATCACCCAGCCATTACGAGCAGACTTCGTCGAGCGCGCGAAGCAGCGGATTTTAAGCAGAATTCAACAGGGCTTAACACAAGACACAGCTAACCCGTAACGTTAGGCCTTGTCGTCGCTCTGCTGATACCAGTCCAACACTACTGGGGCAATCTCTGGCCCAGCGACAATGAAGTGGCCATTAAGTAGGGTTTCCCTTTGGTTGTAACGGAATGGCTCACCATTGGGTGCGATCAACATGCCTCCAGCCGCTTCGATAATGGCTTGCTGAGCGGCGGTGTCCCATTCGCTCGTCGGGCCACGACGCAAATGCAGGTCAGCGATACCTTCTGCAATACGACATCCTTTGATGGAGCTGCCTTTGGGCAACTCACGGACTTGTTCGTAGGTGTCTTTTAAAGTTTCTTTTAAATCTTCTGGCAGGGCAGGGCCATGGCTGCGGCTGGTCATAGCCACCAAAGGCTCTCGAGGCGCACGAACAGAGATGGATTCGTAGTTGTCACCGTGCCATTTAATGGCACAAGGCTCGATATCTTGCCAGGTTTCTGTCACGCCAAAGTAGCCTTCACCAGTGGTGGGTAAGAAGACAATCCCTAAAATTGGAGCTCCTTCAGAGACCAAAGCTATGTTGATGCTGAACTCACCATTACGTTTGATAAACTCCTTGGTGCCATCTAACGGGTCCACCACCCAAAGAGATTGCCAGTCTTTACGCTCATCAAAAGGTACCACCGCTTCTTCCGATAACACCGGAATATCTGGCGTCAGTGCTTGCAACCCAGCCATAATGACTTTATTCGCAGCAATATCAGCAGCCGTCACAGGGCTATCATCAGATTTCTGCTCGACCCCTAGGTCGGCTTTCTGATAAATCTCCATGATCGCATCGGCAGCATTGTGTATGATTTGTTGCAACGCCTTGAAGGTTGGGTGACGACTTACATCCAGCATAAAGGTACTTTTCTTTCGATTTTATAATTCGTGTGTCCAACTTATGAGTAAAGCAGAAAAACAGTCGCAATCACAAGCAGTAAGATTAGATAAATGGCTTTGGGCAGCGCGCTTCTTTAAAACCCGCAGTCTTTGTAAAGAAGCCATCGATGGCGGTAAGGTCATGTACAACGGTGCCAAAGGTAAAGCCGCACGCAATGTAGAGCTGGGGGCATTGATCACTATTCGTAAGGGATGGGACGAAGTCACTGTGGAAGTTCTGGGGTTAAGCGAACAACGCCGAGGGGCACCTGAAGCCCAACTCTTGTACCAGGAGACAGGGGATTCTATCGAAAAACGCGAGCGCCGTGCCGCGGAGCACAAATCCTTTGGCGGTCGCATCATGTCTGACCATCGACCGACAAAGAAAGAGCGTCGGGACATCAAGCAACTCAAACGAGACATTTTCAATTCCAATTGATCCTGTCAGGCCTAAGGGGCAATCTGGTATTGCCCTTGGGCATTTATAAGCACGCCTGCCAATTCCAGCTCCATCAGTACCTGGGATAGATCCGGTGCCTGCCACTTTGTAAGCCGAATTAAAGCATCAAAGTCCATCCCTATGCGTTCCTTTTGCAAACAGTTAAACAACCATTGTGCCTCTTCAGACCCCTCTGGTAGGGCTTTATGTTTTGCCTCTTGATGGGCATTTGCTAATGGCAGACGCAAGGTTCTAGGCAGTTCAGACAGGATATCGTCCACACAGGTCACCAGTGAGGCTCCCTGGCGGATGAGTTGATTCGTACCGGCAGCCTGGGGCTCGCCAATACGGCCTGGCAAGGCAAATACTTCGCGATTTTCCTCTAAGGCATAGCGTGCACTGATCAAAGAACCGCTACGTTCTGAGGCTTCCACTACAAACACTCCAGCACTCATGCCGCTGATGATGCGATTTCTTGGTGGAAATAGCTGTGGCCTAACCTCAGTTGTTAGTGAATATTCACTAATTAAAGCACCGTTGTGATCTAAAATTGACTCGAATAGATCTTTGTTTTGACGGGGATACCAGGTGTTTAGGCCAGCTCCCATTACCGCAACCGTGGGCCCATTGCCCGCAATTGCGCCACGATGGGCAAAGGTATCGATACCCCGCGCGCCGCCACTGGTGATAGTGAAGCCTGCTTCCGAGAGCTGCTGTGACCAGTGCTCTGCCACTTGCCGCCCATAGGCTGATGCTTCCCTTGCACCAACCACTCCAAGAGTTGGCTGAGCCCATGCTTTAGGGTTTCCGTGTACATAAAGCAGAGTGGGCGGTACCGAGATTTCATTCAGTAAACTGGGGTATTCCGGCGTCCCACGAAAGACAATCCTGTGATCGGGGGCCTGCAACCAGTTCTGAGTTTGCTCCAGCTGTTGCGCCACATCAGGACATAAAACGCCTCGGTCTAAGAAGCGCATCACAGCATTCGCCCCATGTTCTTTCCAGCCTAGGGCTCGCAGAGTCTTGTAATCAATTGAGGCGATCGTATCGGGTAACTCATCAAACAGTAATTGCTGCTCAGCATTTTCTGTTTCTAGGGTCTCAAGATAAGTCCATAGTCGAGCAAGACGACCGGTTCCTACCCCTGGAATGAGACTGAGAGTAAGCCATGACTCGGTGGGCAGACCGAATAACAGATCTTTCATGCGGCAATCCTTTGCGGGCACTGAGTGAGAAGGGAAGTGTTATCTCATAAATTTCGCGGCGCATTTAACCATATTGCACAAAATTTAGCCAGACAAATACGCCCCTTTCATCAATCTTGAGTTACAATAGAGGTATTGAAAACGCCTTTGTACGCCCTAATCCTACAAAGGCAAGACCATGCAAAAGATAACCGGATACCAATATGGCTGTACTACCCGTTTTAGAATACCCAGATCCGCGCCTGCGTAAGGTGGCTGAGCCTGTCACACAATTTGATGACCCAGCACTGCAGACAAAGATCGATGACATGTTAGATACCATGTACGAAGAGCAAGGTGTTGGCCTTGCGGCAACACAAGTGGACTACCACTACCGCATCGTCGTGATGGACTTTTCGGAAGAGCGTAACGAGCCAATCGTCTTCATCAACCCAGAGTTTGATGTACTTGATGATGAGCCAAACGAATTCCAAGAAGGTTGCTTGTCTGTACCAGGCTACTACGAGCACATCTACCGTGCTGCAAAAGTAAAAGTGAAAGCGATTGACCGTCACGGTAAGCCATTTGAAATGGATACGGACGAGCTGATGGCAGTGTGCGTACAACACGAGATCGACCATCTTGATGGTAAGCTCATGGTGGATTACTTGTCTCCACTTAAGCGTAATCGCATTAAGTCTAAGCTTCAGAAGCTACAGAAAAAACGTGCCTAAGGCACACAGAAGTTAAGCCGAGTTGAGTGCAAACCTCGCCTCTCGACATTTCTATAAAAGATCAGGCTACGGCCTGATTTTTCGTTGTAAGAGCACATGACCCAATGACCACACAGCACACAGCACCATTACGCATTGTCTTCGCAGGCACCCCAGATTTCGCTGCGGCCAGTCTCCAAGCATTGATCGATACGAAAGCACAGAATGATTATGAGCTGGTTGCGGTTTACACCCAACCAGATCGTCCAGCAGGACGTGGCCAAAAGCTCGTCGCCAGCCCAGTGAAACAACTTGCCCAGCAGCATGATATTCCTGTTTACCAGCCGGTAAACTTCAAAGCTGAGGAAGACCGCCAAGCGCTGGCTGACTTGAATGCAGACATCATGATTGTTGCCGCCTATGGCTTAATCCTGCCTAAGGCGGTATTAGATACTCCTAAACTTGGCTGCATTAACGTCCACGCCTCACTGCTGCCTCGTTGGCGTGGTGCTGCACCGATCCATCGTGCAGTCATTGCTGGTGACACCATCACAGGCATTACCATTATGCAGATGGATGTGGGGCTAGACACCGGGGACATGCTGCTGAAGAAAGAGTGCGACATCAAACCCACGGACACTTCCGGTTCACTTCATGATCGCCTAGCGGTGTTAGGAGGCGAAGCCTTAGTGGCTGCATTGGAGCCTTTGCGCGTTGGTCAACTGAAAGGAGAATCTCAAGACGAGGCCTTAACTTGCTACGCAGACAAGCTCACCAAGCAAGAAGGGGAAGTGGACTGGTCTCAGGACGCTCTCACTATTAGCCGTAAGATCCGTGGTTTATTACCTTGGCCGGGGGCATTTACAGCAACCCCAGCCGGCACTATGAAGATCCATGCTGCGACCTTGCTCAGTACTGACGAACAAGAATTTGAGAACGGTGAAATCACCATGGTCAGCAAAGAAGGCTTGATCGTTGCGACAGGCATGGGATCTATCTTGATCACAGAATTGCAGTTCCCCGGCGGTAAACGTATGTCTGTACAGGACGCTCTTAACGGTAAATTCAAAGACCAATTACAAGTGTCTAAACGACTCGGTGTGACAGGAGATAACCAATGAGCGGTTCGTCTCCACGACTCGTCAGTGCCAAGATCTTAGAACAGGTACTGCTGCAGCGGGGGTCCTTATCCACTCACCTTAACAAACACATAGGTGAGGTAGCCGGAGACCAACAGGGTTTGGTGAAAGAGCTTTGTTTTGGTGTTTGTCGTTTTTACCCGCAGCTAAATAGTGTGGCACTCAGCTTGCTCACTAAGCCATTCGAAGAAAAAGACTTTGATGTGTACGCCACCTTATTGATGGGCTTGTATCAAATCACCCATATGAACACCCCTGATCATGCGGCGGTGAATGAGTCCGTTGAGTTGTGTCGACAGCTCAACAAAGACTGGGCCACCAAGTTGATGAATGCCATTTTGCGTCGTTACCAACGGGAGCAGGATGAGATTTTTGAATCCCTTGAAGCTCAACCTTCCGTGGAGTACAACCTACCTAAGTGGCTGGTTAAGCGCCTGCTAAAACATTGGGATGCTGATTTCGAACAGATTCTCGAAGCGACGAATGCTCATCCACCCATGTGCCTTCGCGTAAACACCGCCAAGGTTTCACGTGAAACATACTCAAAAATGCTTTCCGAAGAGGGCATTGTTTCACATGAAACGCCATTTTCAGACTCAGGTCTGTATCTTGAAAAGGCAGCTTCCGTAAATGCGTTACCTAAATTCTTTGATGGATTCTCAAGTGTTCAAGATGAGTCAGCACAACTGGCCGCTATGATCTTGGCACCTGAAAAGGATGAAAGAATCTTAGACGCCTGCGCAGCACCAGGTGGTAAAACAGGGCATCTGCTTGAGCGAGAGGCAGGGCTTGATCTGACCGCTGTAGAGTTAGAGTCTTGGCGATTAGAACGAATCGAAGCAAATCTAGAACGTCTTGGCCTGAGTGCAAAACTCATTTGCGGTGATGCAAGTGCTACTCAAGATTGGTGGGATGGCAATGCATTTGACAAGATTTTGCTCGATGCACCGTGTTCCGCAACGGGTGTTATTCGTCGTAACCCTGATATCAAGATCAACCGAAAACCTGGGGATATTGACGCACTGGCTGGCATCCAAAAGTCCATCTTAGAAGCCACTTGGAAAACCCTGAAGCAAGGAGGCTATTTACTGTATGCCACTTGCTCCTTAATGCCAGAAGAGAATGAGCAACAGATAGCGGCTTTTTTAGAAGCTAATTCAGATGCAGAAGAAGCCCCACTTAACCTACTCAATGCTAAGGTCAACTCCAGCATAGGAAAGCAGGTAAGTCATGGTGTTCAGATCTTTCCTGATCACAAAGGGCAGGATGGGTTCTACTACTGCTTGCTGAAAAAGCATTAAAAATACAAGCAGCAGACTCTTATCAGTCCAGCTTAAAACAAATCACTGTGCCACGATTAACATCTGGCACAGTGATGTTTCATGTGAAACATTGCGCGCCCTACCTAAACTTAACCATCAGCCCCAATAAACATCAGCTCCAATCCCTCAAATAAAAAAGTCTTAATCTATGTCTAAGAATTCGATATTTGATGCTTTTCAACTGAGCACTTGTCTTAATTTGCCTATCTCAAAAATAAATCAATAAATATCCGAATCAACGTTAAATATTCAGACAATCACGTTTAGAATGTGAACAATATTTGCGATAAATTTTTGGCGTGGTATCTGCTATAAACTGACCGCGCTTTTCGACATTGAGCGCCCGTGTGCGCTAAGGCAAGCAATGAAGATCATTATAATTGGCGCGGGCCAAGTAGGGGCAACCCTTGCAGAAAACCTGGCTAACGAAGACAACGACATCACGGTAATCGATACGGACCCTAACCGTTTACGAGAGCTTCAAGATCGCTTGGACATCCAAACGGTACAGGGCAGTGGTGCCCATCCAGATGTATTAGATCAAGCTGGGTGTAATGATGCAGATATGCTCATTGCAGTAAGTAACCAAGACGAGACCAATATGATCGCTTGTCAGGTAGCCCATACTCTCTTCAAAACCCCGACAAAAATTGGTCGTGTTCGCTCTAGCGCTTATTCAAAATATCCAAAGTTCTTTGGCGATAACGCCATGCCCATGGATGTGCGCATCAGTCCTGAGAAAGAAGTGACTAAGCATTTAAGCCGATTGATTCGCTATCCTGGCGCGCTACAAGTCATGGAGTTTGCTGAAGGTAAAGTGCAGCTTGTGGTGGTCAAAGCGGAAAAGGGCGGCCCACTGATTGATCGCCCAATCAGTTATTTAAAAGAACACATGCCTTCCATCCAAACTCGAATTGCAGCCATCTACCGTAACGGCCAATCCATCAAGCCAGACGGTAATACCCTGATTCATGCCAACGATGAAGTGTTCTTCCTGACGGCTCAGCGAGATGTGCTAGATGTGATGAGCGAGTTACGTCCCTTGGATACACCCTACCGACGGGTCATCATCGCGGGGGGCGGTAACATAGGTGAGCGTTTAGCCCAGAGTCTTGAAAAAGAGTATCGGGTTAAGATCATTGAACGAGATCCAGAGCGCTGTCGTTATTTGTCTGAAACCTTAAATAACACCATAGTGCTCAATGGCGATGCCTCTAAACAGGAGCTTCTGCTGGAAGAGAACATCGAGTCTACGGACGTATTCTGTGCCATCACTAACAATGATGAAGCCAACATCATGTCGTCCATGTTGGCAAAAGTGCTTGGGGTACGAACGGTTATGACCATCATTAATAACCCCGCCTATGTGGACATTGTTCAAGAGGGCATGATCGATATCGCCATCTCACCACAACAAACCACCATTAGTTCTTTGCTGACGTATATCCGTCGTGGTGACGTGGTAAACGTTCACTCTATGCGCAAAGGGGCCGCTGAAGCCTTAGAAGCCGTTGCCCATGGGGATTACCGTTCCTCTAAAGTAGTCGGCCGCAGCATTGCGAATCTGAACCTACCAGAAGGGGCCACCATAGGTGCCGTGGTGCGAGGGGATGAGATCATCTTGGCAACAGGAGATGTGGTGATCCAAGCGGAAGACCATGTGATCATCTTTGTTTCTAACAAGAAGCAGATACCTGCAGTAGAGCAGTTGTTCCAAGTAGGGCTGACCTTCTTTTAAATAATTCTATAACACTATTTTGATACCTGATGAACCGGCAGCTTAGCCAGTTTTGTCTCAGACACGGATACTAAACACCCATGCATATTCAGGTCATTTTGCGCGTCATCGGTTTGCTGATTATGATCTTCAGCATCGCACTAGTACCGCCGATTATCGTCTCTTTGATTTACTCAGACGGTGCCCTAATGGCGTTTATTTATGCGTTGATCATTAACTTGGTCAGCGGCTTCTTGATCTGGTTGCCGTTTCGAAAATACCGGGGCGACTTAAAAATCCGAGATGGATTCTTGGTAACGGTTTTGTTCTGGACCACCCTCGGCTTGTTTGGTTCGGTACCCTTTGCTTTAACATCGTCACCAGACCTGACCTACACAGACGCCTTGTTTGAATCCATGTCGGGCCTGACAACGACAGGGGCAACCATACTCACGTCTATCGATAATCTTCCCCAGTCCATCCTGTTCTACCGCCAATGGTTACAATGGTTAGGGGGTATGGGTATCATCGTATTAGCCGTGGCCATCATGCCTATGCTAGGGGTCGGGGGCATGCAGCTCTATCGTGCTGAAACACCAGGACCTGTAAAAGACTCCAAGCTGACCCCGCGAATCGCCGAAACCGCAAAAGCCCTTTGGTACATTTACGCCACGTTAACAGCCCTTTGTACCTTAGGTTATTGGATCGCGGGGATGAGCTTTTTTGACGCCCTGTGTCATAGTTTCTCTACGGTTGCTATCGGTGGCTTCTCGACCCATGACGCCAGTATTGGCTACTTCGACAGTGTCACCATCGAAATCATTTGTACGGTGTTTATGGTGATCTCGGCGATTAACTTTGGTATGCACTTTTACGCGTGGCGTACCCGTAGTATTTGGCACTACTTTAGGGATCCTGAAGCGAGGTTCTTCTTCTTAATGCTAGGGAGCACCATTGCTTTGGCGACCTTGGTGTTGATTCTAACCTCAACATTTAACTGGCAAACGTCCCTTCGTTACGCGGTCTTTGAAAGTGTATCCATTGCTACAACGGCAGGTTTCAGTACCTCTGATTTCTCTGTGTGGCCGCACTTCTTACCTTTCTTGCTGATCGTTACTTCCTTTGCTGGGGGCTGTGCTAGTTCCACTGGGGGCGGTATGAAGGTGATTCGTATCCTGTTGATCTTGAAACAAGGCTTTCGTGAGATCCAACGTTTGGTACACCCGAATGCGGTCATTCCCGTTAAGGTGGGCGGTAAGGCCATCCAAGAGCGAGTGGTCTCAGCGGTATGGGGATTCTTCTCTGCTTACTTGTTGGTGTATGTGATCCTTATGATTGGCCTTATGGCCACAGGCATTGATCAGGTCACCGCTTGGTCAGCCGTAGCAGCCACACTTAACAACCTAGGTCCAGGTCTTGGGGAAGTGGCAGCAAACTTCTCGTCTATTAATGATCCCGCTAAATGGATGCTCTGTGTGGCCATGCTATTAGGCCGTCTGGAAGTATTCACCTTGCTGGTATTATTTACGCCAATGTTTTGGCAGAAGTAACCTTAGATAAGAATTAAGACAGTTAGCGAGTATACCTATGACACCCGCAGTGCAGGCGTTAAAAAAGCAAAAAGTCGCCTTTACTCAGCACGAGTATGACCATGATCCAAGCTGCCATAACTTTGGGGAAGAAGCGGCCACTAAGCTTAATTTAACCCCAGAGGAGGTCTTTAAAACCTTATTGGTAACGGATGATAAAAACGTCTTTGTGGCCATTGTGCCTGTCACAGGGAAGCTTAATCTTAAACGCGCTGCAGCGGCGCTCAAGGTTAAGAAGTTACACATGACGGATCCCAAAGATGCGGAGCGACTCACAGGTTACATCGTGGGAGGCATCAGTCCTATCGGCCAAAAAAAGGCACTGGTCACTGTGATCGATGAAACCGCATTAGGATTTGAAAAGATTTATGTGAGCGGAGGGAAGCGGGGCTTTGATATAGGTCTGGCAGCAAAGGATCTTGCTAAGGTGTGTCGTCAGACGGTGTTTGCTGACATTGCAGAGGCCTAAATTTCGCCTCTGCAAATCATGATCCTATTTAGGCTCTTCTATGAAGTGTGTTCTTTATACAAACTCAGTGCGCCGTCAGGTTGCAGTTTGAAGCGTTTGTACTCCCACTGATATTGCTCAGGGCGAACCCTTACCAAGCGCTCAACCGATGCATTGAGGCCTTTCACAGACGTCTTAATGTCTTCTGAATAAAAATCTTCATCCACTTCCACAGAGACAATTTCGAACCCCTTACTGGTTTGCAGTGCCCCTACAACAAACACACTCGCACCTGTCTTACGAGCTAACTGACTCGCTAAGGTCATAGTATAAGCCTGATGGCCAAAGAAGGGTGCAAACTCGCCACTGCCTTGCCCAGGTACCTGATCTGGCAGCATGCCTACCACACCGTCACTTTTCAATGTTTTGACCGTTTGCAGTACACCGCGACGATCCGTTGGGACTAACACGGAGCCAGACCGTTCACGGGCAGCCAAAATGAAAGCATCTAAACTCGGGTCTTTGCTCGGACGGTACATGGCCGTTAATGGTCGAATCGAGTTTATATAGATGTTCATGATTTCCCAGTTGCCGATATGGGGTGCCAAGACAATCACACCACCTTCGGCTGCCACAGCATTACGAAAGGACTCTGAGCCTTTCCCTTCACGACACATGGCAAGAATATCCTCAGCAGGCTTAGTCCACACATGGCTCATTTCGGCAAACGTCTGACCTATGTGTCGCAGGCGTGAATTACGAATACGCATACGTTGCTCTTTATCCATCTCAGGCAGACATAGGGCTAGGTTTTGGTCAATCGCTTTACGGGTTCTTCGATCAAAGCGAAGTCCCCAAAAACCCACTAATCGGCCTAGGCCACGCACCCAAGAGAAGGGCAAGAAGCTTAGAGTTTTCAGCAACCGAACAATTGGTGAAGATGGAACAGATTCAGACATAGACTCACTATTAACCTATTAATTACATGGCTCCATTGTAACGCAAATTTAGTTTATCCAAGGAAACAGCCGAGACAAAAACTCTGTTTCACGTGAAAACACAGCACAAAGAAGGTGAAAACATTATACTAGCGCCCATTGATTCGATATTGAGGCAGTCACTATGGCACAACCTAAGCCAGTCATCCTACTTGATCGAGATGGCGTCATTAACCAAGATTCAAAAGAATATGTGAAGTCCGTAGATGAATGGATTCCATTGCCAGGTAGCATCAAATCCATTGCCGCACTGAGCAAAGCAGGCTTCAAAATCTTCGTTGTTACCAACCAGTCTGGTATCGCTCGGGGCTATTACGATGAAGTCACCCTAGGACACATGCACAAGAAGATGACGGATTTGGTGGAGGCAGAAGGGGGTGTCATTGATGGTATCGAATATTGCCCACACGGCCCTGACGACGCCTGTGACTGCCGCAAACCTAAAAGCGGCATGATCGAGCGTATTGAAGCTAAACTCGGCGTAGACTTCACCCAGAGCCCTGCCATCATGGTTGGCGACTCTCTGCGAGACCTTCAGGCTGGGATAAACCGTGGATGCGCCCCTGTATTGGTCCTAACGGGTAACGGCCGCGACACCCAGTACAAGGACATCGACTTCCATTTCGATATCTACACAGATTTAGCCGCATTTACTGTCGCAACCATTTATAAATACACATGATAGAAACCCCTAAAGGTAAGTGAGTATTTACATTTAGTTACGTTCAGAAACCAAAAAGCCTCTTTTAAAGAGGCTTTTTTATGGCTCAAAACCTGTCTCAGGCTAACCTTGAGCCACCTTAACCAACACATGCCAGCGCCATAACAAAAGTAACGCCAGACCAAGTAACAACACAGGGAATGCAGACACCCCAAGACCTTCAATAATTGGCCCAGACAAGGAAGGCGCAACCAAGGCACCAGAGCCACAGCAAACAAAGACGATACCGGTACGACGGCCAGTGAGGGTCAATATGCTGTTGGCGAACGCAAACAACATAGGAAACAAAGCCGAGCAACCTAAGCCCAGCCCAAGCGCCACCCATGAAAGATGAGAAGTAGGTAGCACATTCAACAGTAGAGCGAACCCAACACTGATCCCCATAAAGCCATAAATACAGACTTTTTCAGACAACCAAGATTGCAACGGCACGGCCACTAAGCGACCAACCGATAAGGCCAGAAAGAACCATGTGGAGAGAATCGCTGCCTGGTCTTGGTGCCAGCCCTTCAATACACCGTATGTAGAGATCCATCCGGCAATCGTGATCTCAAAGCTAACATAGAGAAACACCACCCAAAGGTACGCAATATAACGGGATTGCTGTTTATCACTGGCAACACTCTCGGTAGCGCCAGAAGCTTGAAATGTAGGACTCTTTTGACGCACTAATAAAAAGGGAAACAACAACCCGTACACAGCGATCATCCAAAAGCCCACACCAAAATCGCCACTCAGGCTCATAGACACCACAAAAATCAGCGGCGCAATCATGGCACCAGCGCTGTAGCAAAGATGCAGAAAGGTCACATAGGAACCAACTTTTTCCCGATGCAGCCATAGCATCATCAGGTTACCACCGGTATTCAGGGACACTTCACTGGCCCCCAGCAAAAAGAAAATCACCACAAGAACAGTCAAACTGTCGGCATTGGGAATACCTACTAAACCGGTAATCACGATCACCAACATGGCAATGAGATAATGATGCCCTTGAAAGCGATCGTACATGCGTGACGCCAGTAGGGCACCCAGAATATTACCGATCCCTCGGGCCATAAAAAGCACTGAGATTTGGCTCACTGACGCCTGGGCGATATCGGCAAGATACACCAGACTGGGGCCCAGCATCCCGCTGACGGCACCACAAAGGATGAACATGGCGTAATAGGTAGCGGTACGCTGCCATTCGTTTATTGTCATTATTAGAGTACTCGAAAAAGCCTGCGAACGCAGAAGCCAGAACTTGGGAAGCATCCCTTCATAGGGCAAAATTTAATCATGCAACATGCCCTAAAGATAGGCAGGGCAAGACTTAATTCTGGCTTAAAAATGCTCGATATCGATACTCTTTTAGCGCCTATTAAGCTTGTTGGCGCTGATCCATAATCGTCACTAGGTTGTCTTCAAGCCAACCGATCAGATCAATGACACGCTCAGCAAACTCTACCCCTAACGGGGTTAATTGATATTCCACATGGGGCGGCACTACAGGAAAAACCACGCGATTAATAAAGCCGTCTCCCTCAAGCTGCTGCAAGGTTTGGGCAAGCATTTTCTCACTGACACCTTTAATGGTGCGACGCAACTCGCTGAAACGGTGGGACTCACCATCACGTAAGGCAAAAAACACCAACATTCCCCAACGCCCCGTCACATGACGAAGCACTTCACGGGAAGGGCACTGATCTGAAAACACATCGCCACGGTCAAATGTTGCGTCGAAGTTTGTAATGGGTTCAATTTTTTTCATACTTACCTTTTTGTACGTACTTACTAAAAGTAAGTTTATAGTCTAACCTAGGTTTTACTTTCTTACCAATCAAACTTATCCAGTTGAAGGAGAACATTATGATCTTAGTAACAGGTGCTTCAGGACAGCTTGGCCAATTGATCGTTTCTAGTCTGCTTGCCCGTGGCGTAGCAGCTGACAGCATAGTAGCGGCGGTACGCAGCCCAGAAAAAGCCACCAATCTAAAAGACCTAGGTGTGCAAGTTCGTAAAGCAGACTACACAGATACCGCTTCTTTAAGCGCAGCTATGGAAGGGGTTAAACGTGTTGTGCTGGTGTCTTCCAGTGAAGTGGGACAACGAGCGGTACAACATCAAAATGTGATCAATGCCGCCAAAGCCGCTAACGTAGAGTTGTTGGCGTACACCAGTATTCTGCATGCGGACACATCTCCACTTGCCTTGGCAGAAGAACACAAACAAACAGAAGCGGCCCTTAGCGCTTCAGGCATCCCCCATGTCTTACTACGCAATGGCTGGTATTCAGAAAACTACACCATGTCAGCGGGTATGGCTGTGGAGCACGGGGCCGTACTAGGGAGTGCGAGGGAAGGCAAATACGCCACAGCGACCCGTGCTGATTATGCGGACGCAGCGGCAATCGCCATCACTTCTGAAGAGCAAGCTGGCAAGGTTTATGAGCTAGCAGGGGATGAAGCCTTCACTTTGGCAGACTATGCCGCTTACATCGCTCAAATCAGCGGTAAAGAGGTGGTTTACCAAGATCTACCGGAAGCAGAGTATGCAAAAGTATTAGTCAGCGTTGGCTTGCCTGAGGGCTTTGCGGCAATTCTTGCAGACTCAGACGTGGGAGCATCAAAAGGTGGCTTATTCGACGACAGTCACACCTTGTCCAAACTGATTGGTCGTCCAACCACACCAATTCAAGATACCCTAAAGCTAGCGCTTCTTTAATCTTAGCTTTATAAGCGTTTCAAAAGCCCCATAGCATCCAGCCATGGGGTTTTTTTATTAACGGTCAATAAGTGAAAAAGGAATTTGGCGTCTCCCTATTGCAGGCAAATTAATATTTAATGATAATCATTGCTATTAAATACAGGTTATCCAAGACATTTTTTACGCCCTGTAGGCCAATTTTGAACCAAACAACGCAAGTACTTACCAACTACACAAGCACTATTGTAGAGGCATTTTGCCAACGAGATCAGATAGAAGATGATGCCTTGATCCGACCGCATCAAGACGACGCTGGCTGCGTGCGTCTATTAGAGGCTATTGAAGCTCAAGCTCCGGAAGCTGGGATGCCATATTGGCGAACACGGGCGTGGGGATTACTACTTTGGCAGCCCCTTTATATTGCGGTATTTAGTGTTTATCAGGTGAAAGCCATCCCCAACACCTTGCGCCAATTAGTTCAGCGACAGCAGGGTAACTTCACCCTTGGCTACCAATTACCAAACAACACCATTTGGCAGACATACCCGACGACCCATGCTGCTATTGAAGCATTATCTCTTCAACTGGATGCATTATTTGAGCACTATGCCCAAAGTTTGGAGCAACATACCTTCGCTAGACGTCCCCTGTTAAACGCACTGCTCGCCGACCAAATACTGACCACCCTCGAGCGCTTCGCGCCCACTCTGGCGCCAGATCAGCCCTCTCAATGGCTCTATCAAGAAGGCAAACGATGGTGTGATGCCATAGGTGTCTCACTTCCTAAAAATGCTGAATGGGTGCTACAGGATGACTCCCCATACCAGCGTAAAAGCTGCTGTTTAGTGTTTCGCTGTAAAACAGGGGTGGAATGCGCCAATTGTCCTAGGTTGGCAAAAGCCAAGGCCCATAAAAAAGGGCTTAACTGTCGTTAAGCCCTTTTTGAAGACCTATGTTAGCTCAGGAACTCTAATTAAACGTCCAAGTTCGCCACAGACAAGGCATTGTCTTGGATAAAGTTACGACGTGGTTCTACTTCGTCACCCATCAAGGTGGTAAACATCTGATCCGCTGCCACCGCATCATCAATGGTCACGCGCAACATACGGCGAGCATCTGGGTCCATCGTGGTTTCCCAAAGTTGCTCAGGGTTCATCTCACCCAATCCCTTGTATCGCTGGATCGTCATGCCGCGGGACGCTTCTTTCATCAACCAAGCTTTCATACCATCAATGGTCGACACTGGCTCTTTACGCTCACCACGTTGGATGAAAGAGTGTTCGTCAAACAATTCATGAACCACCTCAGACATGGCCACAATGCGCAAGTACTCAGGTGATGTGAAGAATGAAGACTCAAAGCGGTAACGGGTACTCACACCGTGGGACATGATGTCGACCACAGGTAGGAATACATTACGCTCTGCGTCTTTCTCTACGCCGAAGTCAAAACGGAAGCCAGTACGTACATCCACAGGCATTTGACCGCTCAAAGCTTCGACCCAAGCAGACACGGCAGCTTCATCAGCTAATTGCTCAGTAGTCAGCTGTTTGCAGTACAGTAGCTTGTTCATCACATCTTTTGGATACACACGGGACATACGATCGATGTCTTCTTCGATACGAATGTAGTCACGCACAAGCTTAGACAGGCCTTCACCTTGGATACCAGGAACGTCTTCGTTGGCATAAAACGCAGCGCCATCCAGAGCAACTTCAATTAGGTGCTGCTCCAGTGCTGGCTCATCTTTAATGTATTGCTCTTGCTTACCGCGTTTGATTTTGAACAGCGGTGGTTGGGCGATAAAGATGTGACCACGTTCGATGATTTCTGGCATTTGACGGAAGAAGAAGGTCAAAAGCAGAGTACGAATGTGGGAACCGTCTACGTCCGCATCGGTCATGATAACGATGCTGTGGTAACGAAGCTTATCAGCGTTGAACTCGTCACGGCCGATGCCACAGCCTAGAGCTGTGATCAAGGTGCCAACTTCAGCAGAAGACAGCATTTTGTCGAAACGGGCTTTCTCAACGTTCAGGATCTTACCTTTCAGCGGTAGGATCGCTTGGGTACGACGGTCACGACCTTGTTTTGCAGAACCACCTGCAGAGTCACCCTCCACTAGGTAGATTTCTGAAAGCGCTGGGTCTTTCTCCTGACAGTCTGCCAATTTACCTGGCAAACCAGCGATGTCTAGAGCACCTTTACGGCGTGTCATATCACGAGCACGACGGGCCGCTTCACGGGCACGGGCCGCATCCAGCATCTTGTTGACGATGATTTTGGCTTCGTTTGGTTTCTCGAGTAGGTACTCAGAGAAGCGCTTCGCCATTTCTTGCTCAACGGCAGTCTTCACTTCGGAAGAAACCAGCTTATCTTTGGTCTGCGAGGAGAACTTAGGATCCGGTACTTTTACCGATACGATAGCGGTCAAGCCTTCACGGGAGTCATCACCTGTGGTGGCCACTTTTTGCTTCTTCGCAAGGCCTTCAGACTCGATAAAGTTGTTCAAAGTACGTGTCAAAGCACCACGGAAACCTGCTAAGTGGGTACCGCCGTCACGCTGTGGAATGTTGTTGGTGTAACAGTAAATGTTTTCTTGGAAGCCTTCGTTCCACTGCAGCGCCACTTCCACCGCAATCCCATCATCTAGGTCATCACGCTGACAGATGAAATGGAAGATATCGTTGATCGGGGTTTTATTGGTGTTCAAATGCTCTACGAAGGATTTCAAACCGCCTTCGTAGTTAAAGAATTCTTCTTTACCAGAACGCTCATCTTTTAGATGGATCGCCACACCGGAGTTTAGGAATGACAGCTCACGCAGACGTTTCGCTAGAATGTCGTAGACAAACAGAATATTCGAAAAGGTCTCAGCAGAAGGTTTGAAGTGTACCGTAGTCCCTGCACCATCTGATTCGCCTACCACAGCCAAAGGCGCTTGTGGCACACCATGGGCATAGCTTTGCTCATAGATTTTACCATTCTTACGAATGGTCAAGGTCACGGTTTCAGACAGAGCGTTTACAACCGATACACCAACACCGTGCAAACCACCGGATACCTTGTAGGAGTTATCGTCAAACTTACCACCAGCGTGTAGTACCGTCATGATCACTTCTGCGGCAGATACCCCTTCTTCAGGGTGCATTTCCACAGGGATACCACGACCATTGTCCGACACGGAAATGGATTCGTCTGGATGAATGATGACCTTGATGGTGTCACAGTGTCCTGCCAACGCTTCGTCGATGGAGTTATCAACCACCTCAAACACCATGTGGTGAAGGCCTGTACCATCATCTGTATCACCGATATACATACCGGGACGCTTACGTACCGCGTCTAGCCCTTTGAGCACCTTGATACTGGACGAATCGTAATTATTTTCACTCATTTAACTCTCCTGCAAACCTTTGCTCGCTTGGGACAATTCGCCTTGATTCATGGAGAAATGACGAACGTCTGTCTGATCAGACCAACTAAAATCCATACTGTCTGGTCCGACGCTGGTTATAAATATTTGGCTGTCCAGTGATTCCAGCAACTGGCACAGCTTACGTCTATGATTCGTGTCCAGCTCGGCAGGCAAATCGTCCACCAAGAACACTAACTGACGGCCTCGTTCAATCAATAATTGGCCTTGGGCAATCTTAAGCGCAGACACCACCAGCTTTTGCTGCCCGCGAGACAAGGTATCTAAGGCATCCCCAGTAGGGGTTTTGACACGAAGGTCGGCACGCTGGGGGCCGGTATTCGTGTAACCAACATCAATGTCTCGCTGATAACTGTGCTCAATTGCTTCACTCAGTGATTTTTGTGCATCCCAACCCTGGAAAAATTGAAGCTGCACACTGAGTCCTGACGCCAACTGCTGCAAAACCGACTCAAAATGGGGCGTTAACGCCGTCACATAGGCTTTTCGTGCCATATTGACGTGCTCCCCTAAACGAATCAGCTCCTGATCAAACGCAGCTAGTAAATTGGCAGATATTTTACCACGTCTGAGCAAGCTATTCCGCTGTTTTAATGCTTTTTGCCAGTCTCGCCAGGCATTTATAAAACGATCATCAAAATGGAACACGCCCCAGTCTACAAACTGACGTCGAATCTTAGGTGAGCCTTCCAGCAGACGGAATGCATCAGGGTTGATCAGCTGTACCGGCAAACGCTCTGCAAGCTCCACCACAGACAGGGCGGCACGCCCTTGTATTCGAACTTCCACGGCACCATCACGACCACGCTTGATCCCCATTGGTACCCGTAAGCTATCCTGAGCAAGATGAGCGAAGATGACGCATTCCTCCTGCTCGTGCTGAATGTAGGTTTTGTGCTTATGACTGCGAAAAGAGCGACCAAAGGACAGTAAGTGAATGGCTTCTAAAACAGAGGTTTTGCCACTGCCGTTTTCGCCCACAATGATATTGACCTGTGGTGACGGATCAAAACGTACAGTACTGAGATTACGCAGACGGGAAATGTCGAGGCGGACCAACGGCATATAGATCGGGGCCTAAATAAGAATAGGGCGCCTGTTACAGGCGCCCAGATGTCTATTACAGACGCATTGGCATGACAACGTATTGAGAAGCGTGGCCTTGGCCTTCTTCGATCAATGCGCTGCTGTTGGCATCGTTTAAGGAGATGCGCACTTCTTGGGAGTCCACCACGCCCAGTACGTCCAATAGGTAACCCACGTTGAAACCAACTTCTAGGTTGTCACCTTGGTATTGAACCAAAACGGATTCTTCCGCTTCTTCTTGCTCTGGGTTGTTGGCAAACACTTGCAACATGCCGTTAGACAAGATCAAACGCACGCCACGGTATTTTTCATTGGAAAGAATGGATGCACGCAAGAACACTTGACGTAGCTCCAAACGGTCCGCCGTCACTAACTTCTCGTTATTACGGGGGATTACTCGGTGATAATCTGGGAACTTACCGTCAACAAGCTTAGAAGTGAAAGTGTAATCCGCTACTTTCGCACGAATGTGGTTAGCGCCAATGGTCAATTCAACCAGCTCATCACTGTCGTTCAATAAGCGGTTTAATTCCAATACCCCTTTACGAGGTACGATCACTTGAGTCAGGTCGCCGGACACCTGAGCGTCTTCAATGGCGGTAGCAAGACGGTGACCGTCGGTTGCCACAACACGCAGCTGGCCGTCAGCCACTTCAAACAGCATACCGTTTAAGTAGTAACGTACATCTTGGTTCGCCATGGCGAAGCCAGTACGATCGATCAGTTTGCGCACGCTCACCTGAGGAATGTTCACCACCAAGTCACCTTTCATGTCTTGGATATTGGGGAACTCTTCTGCTGGTAAGGTCGATAGAGTAAAGCGTGAACGACCAGAGCGTATTAGGGCTTTTTGCTCATCAAGGGAAAACTCAATCACAGCACTGTCTGGCAGACTCTTACAGATGTCCATCAACTTACGTGCAGGAATGGTGATGCGACCTTCTTGGCACTCATCTAACGGGACTTGACCCACGAGTTCAACTTCGAGGTCAGAACCAGTCAATGTCAAAGTTTGGTCCTTTACTTCTACCAAAACGTTCGCCAGTACAGGCATCGTTTGTTTACGCTCTACAACGCCAGCCACCAACTGAAGTGGTTTTAATAGCGTTTCGCGGACGACTGAAAATTTCATTCTTTTCCTCGTTAATTCAAAGTCTTAGACCAATTAGGTGGTCAGAATGCGCATCAATTGTTTGTAATCTTCACGGATATCCGAGTCGGTATCCTGTAACTCTTTAATCTTGCGAATCGCGTGCAAGGCTGTCGTATGATCTCGACCACCAAAGGCTTCGCCGATTTCTGGCAAGCTGTGGTTGGTCAGCTCTTTCGCCAAAGACATGGCCACCTGACGAGGACGAGCCACTGAGCGACTACGACGCTTAGATAACAAGTCACTGATCTTAATTTTGTAATACTCAGCAACGATTCGCTGAATATTATCAATGTTCACCAACTTATCCTGCAAGGCCAAAAGGTCTTTTAATGACTCACGGACAAAATCAGGTGTAATAGCACGCCCGGTAAAATGAGAGTTGGCGATAACACGTTTCAAAGCACCTTCTAGCTCACGCACATTAGAGCGGATTTTCTGGGCAATGAAAAACGCAGAATCATAGGACAATTTCACACCGCTTTCTTCTGCTTTACGCATCAAGATTGCCACTCGGGTTTCCAGCTCTGGCGGCTCAATGGCCACCGTTAAGCCCCAACCAAAGCGAGATTTCAAACGGTCCTCTAGACCTTGAATCTCTTTTGGATAGCGGTCACAGGTTAGGATCATCTGCTGACCGCCTTCTAACAAGGCATTAAACGTATGGAAAAACTCTTCTTGGGTACGGTCTTTGCCTGCAAAGAACTGGATATCATCGATCAATAGAGCATCTACCGAACGGTAATAACGTTTGAAGTCATTGATAGCGTTCAATTGTAAGGCTTTAACCATGTCCGCCACAAAGCGCTCGGAGTGCAAGTACACGACTTTCGCATTGGGATTGTGGCGCATCAGCTCAGTGCCCACGGCTTGCATTAAGTGGGTTTTACCAAGGCCTACACCACCATAAATAAATAATGGGTTGTAAGCGCCACCAGGGTTTTCAGCCACTTGTTGAGCTGCCGCATGGGCCAGCTGGTTCGACTTACCTTCAACGAAGTTTTCAAAGGTAAAGGAGTTATTCAGATTGGCACCGTGATTAATCCCCCCTTCGACTTCCACTTTACGATTCGGTGGATTCAAAGGCAGTTGGCCTTGCTCATAAGGCTCCGGCTCAATGCGAGCAGGGCTATCGGATAAACTTAAAGGCGCTTCAAATTCAATCTCCGGCCCATCACGGGTGTCATCATCCATTAGGCTAAAGCCTGGTGAATAGCCCGACTCAAAACTTGGCTCTGCAGCCGTCAGCACAGAAGCAGGCTCAGGAGATTTAGGGGCTGGCGCTGGCGGCGGAGGGGTTGGTTTAGTAAACCCCGCTTGGCGAACCCCAAACAATAAGTTCGGCGCTGGCTCATCACCCGCGAATTCAGACAACAGCTCTCTGATTCGTGCTTGGTATTTATTGCTTACCCAATCCAGCACAAAACGGTTAGGTGCATAAAGGCACAGATCCCCGTTAGTCTCGATTTCAGCTTTGAGCGGACGAATCCAAGTATTGAATTGCGATGTGGAAAACTCCTCTTGCAACCTTGCAAGACAGTGCTCCCAGTACTGCAAAGACACGATAGACGCTCTCCCTGATCAATTTCCGAAGAATGGTGAAGAATAAATAAGAAGGGGATTCTAACGTGCTGAATTTGAGTTATCCACAAAAAATTACATTCTCACGTTAGGATTTACTATTTTTAAATTTGTTAATAACAGTTGAAGTTATTAACAGCAGTGAATTAATGGTTAGGTTTGTGAATAAAACAACACTTTATCAACATATTAACAAGCCCTTAAAAATCCATTTATGCACAAAAAAATATCCATCTAAGCTATTGTTAATAAAATAGTTATTCTATGTAAGCATAAGTAATGTGGATAAACCTTTTAGGTTCTTGGATTTTTTATTCACAGAGTAGTGGTAACCTTGTGTATAATAGGTTGAATGGTTTTGTGGTTAATTTTTTCACAGAAAAGCCCGCTAGATAGATTGAATTAGCTTTGCAAACCCTCTAGAATTCGCGCCCTGATTTCGTGAACGGAGTCAGGAGGCTTGGCGAACGCTAACCCTCACATGTACACACTGATTCAGTGAGATATAGAAATGAAAAGAACTTTCCAACCAAGCGTACTAAAGCGTAAACGCGCACACGGTTTCCGTGCTCGCTCTGCAACTAAAAACGGTCGTAAAGTATTGGCTGCTCGCCGTGCTCGCGGTCGTAAGCAACTGTCTGCTTAATACGTTGATGGCAAGCTATTGTTTTCCCCGGCAGGTCAGACTCCTGAATGCCGGGGATTATCAATCCGTCTTTAATGACACCTCCTCCAAAGTCTTCGCTGGCGAATTCCTCCTACTGGCTCGAAAACAATCACATCCCGCAAAATTAGGGTTGATTGTGTCTAAGAAAACAGACAAACGTGCTGTGGGTCGTAATCGCATCAAACGCGTGGTCAGAGACTCCTTTCGTCACCACCAAGAGCTGCTCGATGGCCTAGAAATCATCTTCTTAGCACGCCAAGGAATTCGTGACGTAGACAATGCTGATTTACATAAGCGGTTAGAAAAAGCCTGGAAACAATTAGCGAAGAAGGCTCAAAAACCACATTCTGAGCAAAAACAACGCAACTCTTCTAAGAAATAGGCTGAAAAATCGGCTAAAGGCTGGTTTAATACGGCGTGATTTTCAAAAGGGTGCTTTCACCCCATTGTCCAACCAAACAAACTAGTTGAATACCATGGATTTCAGACGTTACTTTTTATGGGGAGCTCTGTTTGTCAGTGGCTACCTACTGTTCCTACAGTGGAACCAAGACTACGGCAACGCAGCAACTAACCAAACGGTAGCAACGCCAAGCGAAAACGTTGTGGCCGATGCAAACTCCGATCTTCCAAGCACAGCGAATACACCTGCCTCTGCGGCAAACAGTGAGATTCCAGACCAAGCGACGCCCGTTGCTGCAGGTCAGCTAATCCATGTGAAAACAGACACATTGGATGTTGCCATCAACCCAGTTGGCGGTGACCTAGTCGAAGCATCCTTACTGCAATATATGAAAACCAACGAAGGTAACGAGCCTTTTGTCATTTTGGACAATGGCGACGAGCGTACCTACGTGACTCAAAGTGGTTTGATTGGTCGCGATGGCCCTGATGCAAACAGCGAAGGTCGTCCTGTTTACCAAACAGAACAAACGTCTTACACCTTAGCTGACGGCGAAGACACCCTTGATGTGAACCTGTACTACACCGACGCTCAAGGTGTTAAGTACACTAAAACCTTCCGCTTCACGAAAGGTCGTTACAGCATTCGTCAATTGATCACCGTCGATAACACGTCGGCTGAAACGTGGCGTGGTAACCTGTTTGCCCAGATCAAACGTGACAACAGTGAAGACCCAAGTACTGCCACTAACATGGGCTTACAGCCATTCATTGGTGGTGCGATCTCCAACGAAGAAACCAAGTACAGCAAGATCTCTTTTGACGATATGGCAGAAGAGCCAGTCAAAGTGGCGACCACCAAAGGCTGGGTTGCTTTGCTGCAACATTACTTCGTTTCTGCTTGGGTACCTGAACAGGGTCAGAAAGTAACCATTCAAGCTCGTACAAATAATGGCTTTAACCTAATTGGTTTTACTGGCCAAGCAGTAGAAGTAGCAGCGGGCCAACAAGGCACCTTGAGCTCCACTTTTTACGTAGGTCCTAAACTGCAAGACCAGTTAGAAGCAACCGCAGAAAACCTAGACCTAACGGTAGACTACGGTTGGTTGTGGTGGTTGGCTAAGCCACTTTTCTGGTTGCTAACAGCGATTCAATCTGTAGTGATTAACTGGGGTGTAGCCATCATCTTGATCGTTGTCTGTGTGAAGGCGATTTTCTTCAAATTGTCTGCGACCAGCTACCGTTCAATGGCGAAAATGCGTAAATTTGGCCCAGAGCTAGCGCGTCTTCGTGAGCAACACGGTGACGACCGTCAAGCCATGTCTCAAGCCATGATGAGTCTATACAAGAAAGAGAAGATCAACCCATTGGGTGGCTGTCTTCCTATCTTGGTTCAGATGCCAGTGTTCCTAGCCCTATACTGGGTATTGATGGAATCCGTTGAATTGCGTCACGCGCCATTCATGTTGTGGATCACTGACTTATCTGCCATGGACCCTTACTTCGTACTGCCGATCCTAATGGGTCTAAGTATGCTTGGTCAGCAGATGTTGAACCCAACTCCGCCAGACCCAATGCAAGCCCGCATTATGAAGATTATGCCTATCGCATTTACCTTCTTCTTCTTGTGGTTCCCTGCAGGTCTTGTACTTTACTGGGTAGTGAACAACACCCTATCTATCGTACAGCAGTACATCATTACTAAGAGCATTGAGAAGGGCGGAAACTAACCTTCCCCTGACCTTGATGGATTGTAAAAAGGCTTCCTTCGGGAGGCCTTTTTGTCGTTTACGACATAGACTAAACTTTCTTTCTTTAACACGTTAAATGAGCCGTTATGTCCGAATTTCAGCACCTAATTGATCAAGATACCATTGCCGCACAAGCCACCGCTCCAGGCCGTGGAGGCGTGGGGATTATTCGCTTATCCGGACGTAAAAGCTTAGCCATCGCGAAACAAATCATTGGCTTTGAACCCAAACCACGCTATGCCCACTATGTTCCCTTCCATGATGAAGAGGGAGAGCAGCTGGATATGGGGATTGCCTTATATTTCCCAGGGCCAAACTCCTTTACCGGAGAAGACGTATTCGAATTACAAGGCCATGGGGGCCCTGTGATCATGGATATGCTACTGAGCCGTTGCGTTAAGCTTGGGGCGCGTCTGGCGCGTCCAGGGGAGTTCTCAGAGCGGGCATTCTTGAACGACAAGATGGATTTAACCCAAGCGGAAGCCATTGCCGATTTGATCGATTCCTCTTCGGAGCAAGCGGCCAAATGTGCCTTACGTTCTTTGCAAGGGGCGTTTTCCAAGCGGGTCGATGAATTGGTCGAAGCTTTAATCCATTTGCGCATCTACGTGGAAGCGGCCATCGACTTCCCAGAAGAAGAAATCGACTTCATTGGTGATGGCAAAGTTGCAGCACAGTTAGAAGACATTCGCTCCAAGCTTCGCGCAGTTAAAAAAGAAGCCAATCAAGGGGCCTTGCTCCGGGAAGGCATGAGTGTGGTCATAGCTGGTCGTCCTAATGCGGGTAAATCCAGCCTATTGAATGCACTTTCAGGCAAAGACTCCGCCATTGTAACTTCTATTGAAGGCACCACTCGAGATGTATTACGGGAGCACATCCACCTAGATGGCATGCCACTGCACATTATTGATACGGCCGGTTTGCGAGACAGCCCTGACGAGGTAGAACGTATTGGTATTCAACGGGCTTGGGACGAAATTCATAAAGCCGATCGCATCCTATTGATGGTAGACAGCCAATCAGTGGATTCCAATGATCCCAACCAAATCTGGCCAGAATTTATGGGCCAGCTGAAATCCCGTGAGCATTTGACCCTAGTCCGCAACAAGGTGGATCTGACCAAGGAAAGTGTCGGCATAGAAGAGGTCAATGGCTTACCAGTGATCTCCTTGTCGGCAAAAACATCTGATGGCATTGATGCCCTGACTCAGCACTTAAAATCCATTATGGGCTTTGACAGCACCACAGAAGGGGGCTTTATCGCCCGTCGCCGCCATTTGGAAGCACTGGACAAAGCCAGTGGATTCCTTGAAGCGGGCTTTGAGCAGCTAAACGGCTATGGAGCAGGGGAATTGTTGGCAGAAGATCTAAAAGAAGCTCAGGAAGCCCTCAGCGAGATCACAGGAGCCTTCAGCAGCGATGATCTCCTAGGACGCATCTTCGGCTCATTCTGTATCGGTAAATAGGCTTTCCCGTTCAGAGCATTAGGCGTAATAGATGTTTTTCTATTACGCCTTTTAGTTAGGTTTTAACCATCCTGTAATGAGACAATCACACGTCCGCGCACTTTACCATCCAATAAGGAATGAGCCATATCAATCGCTTGGTTAAGGGGTATCTCGTGACCAATGTGCTGGAAATCTTCCGGTTGTAATAACTCACTTAGGCGCTGCCAGGCTTCCAAACGATCCGCTTTGGGTCGCATCACGCTATCAATGCCAACCAATGTCACACCGCGCAGAATAAAGGGCGCAACCGAAGCAGGAAAGTCCATCCCTTGGGCCAAACCACACGCAGTTACCACACCACCGTACCGAGTGGTGGCACAAGCATTCACTAAGGTATGACTGCCAACACAATCAACAACGCCAGCCCAACGCTCTTTTTGCAAAGGTTTACTCGGCTCTGACAAGGTCCCTCGATCAATGACTTCGCAAGCGCCAAGGGACATCAGATACTCACTTTCTTCTGGACGCCCTGTGGAAGCAACCACCTGATACCCTAAGCGGCTCAATAATCGAATCGCAAAGCTGCCCACGCCGCCATTAGCCCCTGTTACAAGAATCTCACCATCAGAGGGTTTTATTCCGTGTTTTTCCAGCGCTAATACCGACAACATAGCCGTGTAGCCAGCGGTCCCTACGGCCATGGCTTGCTTTGGTTCCACCTTATGCGGCAACGGAATGAGCCAATCACTGTTTAAACTCGCTTTTTGCGCTAAGCCCCCCCAGTGCTTTTCACCCACACCAAAGCCATTAAGCAAAACAAGATCTCCAGTAGAAAAGTCGTCCGTATCACAGTGAGTCACTTTGCCCACCAAATCGATACCAGGCACCATGGGAAATGAGCGAACAACAGGAGATTTGCCCGTGATAGCAAGGGCATCTTTATAATTCAAAGTGGAATACAGTACCTCAATTTGAACCTCTCCTTTGGGCAACAGGGATTCATCAAGGCTGACCAGTTGGCAGTTTTGAAGACGGTCTGCATCTTGATCTATAACGATGGCTTGAAACATGTTTCCTCCTTTTAGACCACTCGTCTAAAAATAGTTAAATAATTACCGAGGCAGTCCTGTTAAATAAAATGCCTCGAATTGCTGCAAGGGGCTGCTGGATTTTAATAAGCGCGCTCTGGACACGGCACCTTCCCAGCCCACCCAAAAAACATGGGCAAGTGCCTCTATATCAGCGGCTTCTGCTAATGTTCCTTGGCGTTGAGCAAGGTATAGGCAAGTGCTGACCTTGTCCTGCCAACTTTGGTATGTCTGGCACAAGGCAAAGCGCATGGCATCAGATAAAAAATGCGCTTCTTGCTCTAGGTTGCCCACCAAACATCCTCGTTCAAAGGCGTACTTTTCCATTCCTTGTCGAGCGTCGTCCATAAAGTTTTGCAATCTGGCCAATGGGGGAACAGCACCATTGAGCAAATGTTTATCAAGTTTGTTTTCAAAGTAGCTGCGATATCGGCTCAAAAGAGCTAAACCAAACGCTTCTTTACTCTCGAAGTAATGATAAAAAGAACCTTTTGGGATTTTGGCCTGGCGCAACATGGGTTCTAAACCAGTCCCCACAAATCCAGTACTGGTTAATGCCACCAGACCAATCCGCATCAGCTCTTCTTTTGTGTCGTCGTAACTCAGATCCGTTTGTTTAGGACGACCTCGTTTTAATCCTGTTGTACTCATCAGAACACCTTTTAGACCAATCGTCTAAAAATAGTTAATCACAGATCTGGTTTCAAGTGAGGATTTGGTAAAAAAGCGTCATCGCGACAAAACTACCCACAATGTCAGCTAAATTCGACCTGTTTGAGTTATTCACAAAAAAGCGAAGGGCGGGGGATTGGCTTTTGTTATTCACAAAAAAGCGAGATTCCTAAAAATTCGATCTAAAAAAATATAAAAAATAATCGTGTGGATTAAATTTTTTAAAAAGACCTGTATGGATACCCAATTAAACGGATATTTTACTTATAAAACATTAAGTTAATAACAACCAAGACAACAAAAACGCTTGTGGACAAAAACGGTAATAAGTGAATAAGAAGTTTTGCACAGGTTTTAACAACTCTTCCTTAAAAATTCCCTTCTGTATAACTTACCTTTTTATTAACAGGATTACGTTATCCACATCACAGGGATGTACGTGTGTCCTTAACAAGTTGTTTCTCTAATAAAGCTATGTAATTTATAGTTTTTTTTATCTTATCCACTGATTTTCATGTCCTATATAAATAACTTAACTTTAAAAAAGACATATAATACTACTTTATTCTTATTAATGATGACCGGGAGTAAGCGCGGGGAGTCTCTTTTAATTTGAGAATTAACCGATATACTAGGCGCCCTAAATCATGAACTGTTCGTTTTTTATTCATTTATCGAGGTCTGTGTGGATTTCCCGACTCGCTTTGATGTGATTGTGGTTGGCGGTGGCCATGCTGGTACCGAAGCCGCTCTCGCTGCAGCACGCATGGGTGTTAAAACCCTTTTATTGACTCACAATATTGAGACGCTGGGACAAATGTCCTGTAATCCGGCTATCGGTGGTATTGGGAAGTCCCACTTAGTCAAAGAGATTGATGCGCTAGATGGCGCTATGGCGCTTGCTACGGATAAAGCTGGCATCCAATTTCGTACTTTAAACAGTCGAAAAGGTCCCGCTGTTCGAGCGACCCGTGCTCAAGCTGATCGTATCCTTTATAAAGCTGCGGTTAGAGAGATGTTAGAAAACCAAGAAAACCTATGGTTATTCCAACAGTCTTGTGAAGATCTAATTGTAGAAGATGGTGCTGCACGAGGGGTCATTACCCAAAGTGGTATCCAATTTCGTGGTAAAACAGTCGTACTGACGACGGGTACCTTCCTGGGTGGTCTCATTCACGTAGGTATGCAAAATTACTCAGGTGGTCGTGCTGGAGATCCTGCTTCTATTGGCCTGGCACAAAAACTACGTGAGTTACCATTTCGAATCGATCGTTTGAAAACCGGTACACCACCACGTATTGACGCTCGATCTGTTGATTTTTCAGTAATGCAGGCGCAACCAGGTGATGATATTACTCCGGTAATGTCTTATTTAGGCCATCGAGGTCTGCACCCACAACAGATCAACTGCTTTATAACCCATACTAATGAACGCACCCACGACATCATTCGTGCGGGTATGGATCGTTCACCTATGTACTCAGGGGTGATCGAGGGTATTGGTCCACGTTACTGTCCTTCCATCGAAGATAAAATCGTACGTTTCGCGGACAAGGACTCTCACCAGGTGTTCATTGAACCTGAAGGTTTAACCACTCACGAGTTATATCCAAATGGGGTCTCGACTTCATTGCCTTTTGATGTTCAGTTGGAATTAATCCGCTCAATGAAAGGGATGGAGAACGCTCACATTACCCGTCCTGGTTACGCGATTGAGTACGATTATTTTAATCCTCAAGATTTGAAGTACTCTTTAGAAACCAAACACATGGAAGGTTTATTCTTCGCAGGTCAAATCAATGGCACTACCGGTTACGAAGAAGCGGGAGCACAAGGCCTATTAGCTGGTATGAATGCTGCGTTACAAGCTCAAGGGAAAGAAGCTTGGACACCACGTCGTGACGAAGCGTATTTAGGTGTATTGGTAGATGATCTGATCACCATGGGCACCAAAGAACCGTACCGTATGTTCACTAGCCGTGCTGAATACCGCTTAATTTTGCGTGAAGACAATGCCGACATGCGCCTGACAGAAAAAGGTCATGAAGTAGGCTTAATCTCTGAAGAGCGCTGGGCGGCATTTTGTAAAAAACGCGAAGCGATCGAGTTAGAGACGCAACGGATGAAATCTTCTTGGATTGTGCCAAATACCCCAGAGGCTGAAGCCATTAATCCTAAATTGGAAACGCCCATTAGCCATGAATACAGCTTACTGGACCTATTAAAGCGTCCAGGTGTGGAGTATGCGGATGTTGCCCATCTGAAAAATGCACCTGAAACCCCAGTGGATGAGCAGGTATCTGAGCAAGTACAAATCTCGGTGAAATATGCCGGTTATATTACCCGCCAAGCGGATGATATTGAGCGTATGCGTCGCCAAGAGAATACCGCATTGCCGGAAGACTTGGATTACACCAAGATTGATGGGCTTTCAAATGAAGTGAAACAAAAGCTTCAAGAAGCACGTCCGGCCACACTCGCAGCGGCATCTCGGATTCAAGGGGTAACCCCTGCTGCAGTATCTTTACTGTTAGTTCATTTGAAAAAACGTGCCATAAGCCGCAAAAGTGCCTAGAATCAGCGACCACTAGATTGCTTTTCTGGGAATGAATGTGAGTTATTTTGATACCCTCAAGTGGGGCGCCGATAAAATGGGCGTCTCACTTTCTGATCATACACTTGAGCAGCTGGTTCATTATCTGAACATGCTGCAAAAGTGGAACAAAGCCTACAATCTGACAGCGATTCGTGATGCCGAGAAAATGGTGTCCCTACATTTGCTCGACAGTTTGGCCACTTTACCCTTTATCACAGGGCAAAAAATCATTGATGTCGGTACAGGACCTGGCTTGCCTGGTATGGTGCTTGCTATCTGTTTGCCGGATAAAGAGTTTACCTTGCTCGACAGTAACGGAAAAAAAACGCGCTTTTTAACCCAAGTTAAAATGGAAATGGGGTTAAAAAATGTCACTGTTGCCAACGAGCGTGTGGAAAGTCATGCCCATCAAGGGGCATATGATCATGTGACGTCACGTGCTTTTGCATCCCTTGAAGATATGATCAACTGGTGTTTACCATTGCCTAACGCAAACGGTAACTTTTTAGCTATGAAAGGCGTATACCCTGATGATGAGTTGGCCCAGTTACCAGATACGGTAACGGTCGAAACCATTAAACCACTGAGTGTTCCCACCATAGACGCTGAACGTCATATGGTGATCATGACCCGCAAAGGATAGAGACATGGCACGTATCATCGCAGTGACCAATCAAAAAGGTGGGGTTGGGAAAACGACCACCTGCGTTAACCTCGCTGCATCCTTAAGTGCGATGAAGCGACGTGTATTGCTGATTGATTTAGACCCACAAGGTAATGCAACAACAGGTAGTGGGTTACACAAAGATGAGCTAGAAACCTCTGTATTTGATGTATTGGTTGGAACCCATGGGGTTAAAGAAGCCATGGTATACAGCGAAACGGCTGGTTATACCGTATTGCCTGCTAATGGGGATCTAACGGGAGCGGAAGTCGTATTACTGGATCTGCCCAGCAAAGAAACTCGACTGAGAGCAGGGCTTTACGAAGTTGAAAATGACTTTGACTTCGTATTATTGGATTGTCCGCCTTCTTTGAACATGTTGACGGTTAACGCCTTAGCGGCTGCTCAAGGGGTGCTGATTCCCGTCCAGTGTGAATATTATGCGTTAGAAGGTCTTACGGCTTTATTGCAGACCATCGAGACAATTTCTACAGCATTAAATCCAGCTCTTGCCATAGAAGGTATCCTTCGTACTATGTACGACCCTCGACCGAGTCTCACACATGATGTGTCGACTCAGTTGGTCGAATATTTTGGTGATAAAGTATTCGATACTGTGATTCCGCGTAATATTCGCTTAGCGGAAGCGCCCAGCTATGGTTTACCTGTATTGCATTATGAAAAGCAATCCCGTGGTGCTGTGGCTTACCTTGCGTTAGCAGGGGAATTTATTCGAAAACGTGCTGCTGCCTAACTAGGATAGCGTACATGAAAGGTTTGGAACTATGACGATGAAAAAACGGGGTCTAGGCCGAGGCTTAGATGCTTTGTTGGCACCAAAAACTGCGCCAGCACAAGACGAAGAGACAACCCTTGAGGGGCAAGAGCCGGTGCAAGGGCTGACGTATCTTCCGGTTGATTGGCTGAGCAAAGGAAAGTTCCAGCCACGTCGTGATATGAACCCAAATCAGCTGGACGAGCTGGCAAATTCCATTCGAAATCAGGGCATTATGCAGCCAATCGTGGTGCGTCCCATTGGTGATCAACGTTATGAAATCATAGCGGGTGAGCGTCGCTGGCGTGCTGCACGGGTTGCAGGATTAGATAAAGTGCCTGTGATAGTGCGTCATGTTGAAGATTCCGATGCCATTGTCTTAGCTTTGATAGAAAATATTCAACGGGAAGATTTAAACCCAGTTGAAGAAGCTATGGCATTACAACGTCTAGTGGATGAGTTTAGTCTTACTCAACAACAAGTAGCAGATACGGTTGGCAAGTCCCGCTCCGCCGTGGCAAATACCTTACGCTTATTAAATCTTACTCCAGAAGTGCGCCGCTTGTTAGAGCATGGGGACATTGAAATGGGGCATGCTAGAGCGCTGCTTGCGTTAGATGCTGAGTTACAAACTCAAGCCGCATCCACTGTGATCACTAAGTCCCTCTCTGTTCGTGAAACCGAAAAGCTCGTGAAGGCATATCAAACGCCTTCTGCTACACCGGGTGAAAAGCCAGAGTTGCCAGACTTTAGCCACCATGCGTCGCGAATTTCTGAGAAAATCCAGTCCAATGTAAAAATTCAAGCCAACGCAAAGGGCAAAGGCAAATTAGTCATCGAATATCGTGATCAAGCACACTTAGAAGCCATGATGGCGGAACTTTTTGATTTATCGTCTTAAAAGCGCCGATTTGATGCAGAAATTTTTACGACATTAGGCTAATAGTGCATGTAATGAGCTGAGTTTGTATTGAACCGCCTTAATATAACCCATATAATGCCTCGGATTTTAAACTTGATCACATTATATGCTTAATTAGTGCTCGGTTTTAGTGCATTAGATTTGGGGATGTTCGATGGCAAACAAAAAGCCACTTAGCGCGAGCGCCTTATTGAATGCGAAAAAGCGCGCCGTATTCCGATTTATCGGCCTACAACTAGCACTCATTTTTTTGCTTAGTTTGGGAATCTTTGTGGTCTATGGCGGTCTATACGCCTACTCTTTTTTGGCTGGCGCACTGGCCAGTGTACTACCTAGTTTATATATGGCATGGCGCGTATTTGGCCATGCAGGGACGCGAGCCGCGAAAGACGTGGTGAGGTCATTTTACCGAGGTGAAGCCGGCAAGTTGGTGCTCACGGCGTTGTTGTTAACCGCTGTGTTCATATTCATCAAACCACTTGCGGCAGGCGCGTTGTTCGCAGGCTTCGGAATCGCAATTTTGAGTCACTGGCTCAGCCCTTTGTTGCTGAAGTATTAATGCAACAAAGCGAAAACGATTTTAATCATTGAAAGAGTGTGGATGTAAATATGGCAAGTGAAAATCTCACAGCGTCAAGCTACATACAGCACCATCTTCAGAATTTGACCTTTGGTCAACATCCTGATGGTTCGTGGGGCATAGCTCACGGTGCTGAAGAAGCTGCGGCAATGGGGTTCTGGGCGATTCACCTGGACACTATGTTGTTCTCGATCGGCCTAGGTATTTTGTTCCTATGGCTGTTCCGTAAAGCCGCGAAGAAAGTGTCTGTCGATACGCCGTCTGGCCTGCAGAACTTTGTTGAGCTGATGGTGGAGTTCGTTGACCAGAGCGTCAAAGAAACCTTCCATGGTAAAAACAAAGTGATTGCGCCGCTAGCGTTGACCATCTTCGTTTGGGTATTCCTAATGAACTTGATGGACTTGGTACCGGTAGACTTCCTACCGCACCTAGCCACGTTATTAGGTGTTCCTTACTTCCGTGTGGTACCTACCACGGATTTGAACGCTACCCTTGGTATGTCTATTTCTGTGTTCATTTTGATCGTCTACTACAGCATCAAAGTGAAAGGCGTGAGCGGATTTGTTGGCGAATTAACGCTACAACCTTTCGGTAAGTGGATGATTCCATTCAACTTATTGCTTGAAGGTGTAGGCCTTATTGCCAAACCTGTTTCTCTAGCATTACGACTATTCGGTAACTTGTATGCTGGTGAATTGATCTTCATCTTGATCGCGATCTTGCCATGGGGCATTCAATGGGCGTTATCTGTGCCTTGGGCGATCTTCCATATTCTAGTCATCGTATTGCAGGCATTTATCTTCATGATGCTGACAATCGTGTACTTGAGTATGGCGCACGAAGATCACTAAGATCGCGTTGATTTATAACGATTTTGTAAACCTTGAAATCTTAAAAACTGTGAAAATTAGGAGTTAAAATGGAAACTGTAGTTGGTCTAACCGCTGTTGCTGTAGCCCTTCTTATCGGTCTTGGTGCCCTAGGTACTGCGATTGGTTTTGGTCTACTTGGTGGTAAATTCTTGGAAGGCGCTGCGCGTCAACCAGAAATGGTTCCAATGCTGCAAGTTAAAATGTTCATCGTAGCGGGTCTTCTTGACGCCGTAACAATGATCGGTGTTGGTATTGCATTGTTCTTCACTTTCGCAAACCCATTCATTGCTCAGGTTGCTGGCTAATATTTCGCTTTGACGAAAAGTGATTTATTAATTTTGAACGACTAGAGCGAGGATATTTGCGTGAATATTAATCTCACACTAATAGGCCAAGCTATCTCGTTTGCTATTTTTGTGTGGTTCTGCATGAAGTACGTGTGGCCACCAGTAACTGCTGCGCTCGAAGAGCGTAGCAAGAAAATTGCAGACGGTTTGGAAGCAGCTAACCGTGCTTCACGTGACCTAGAGCTAGCGCAAGAACAAGCTACTCAAACGTTACGCGAAAGCAAGGAACAAGCGGCCGAGATTATTGAACAAGCCAACAAACGTGCTAACCAAATCATTGACGAAGCGAAAGAGCAAGCGCGCACAGACGGTCAACGTCTACGTGATGCCGCTCAAGCAGAGATCGAACAAGACGTTGTACGTGCTCGTGAAGCACTACGCGGACAAGTTTCAGCTCTAGCTCTTTCTGGTGCGGAGAAGATTTTGGGTGCCAGTGTTGACGAAAAAGCACACAGCGAGATCGTTGAACAACTCGCCAAAGAGCTATAAGCGAGGTCATAATGGCTGAATTAAAAACAGTCGCGCGACCATACGCCAAAGCCGCTTTTGAAGTCGCTCGCGAGCAAGGTCAAGTTGCGGAATGGGCCAATATGCTTAGCATATTGGCTACTGCTACAACTGAACCAAAGCTTAAGAATGCACTTCAAAACCCAGCTTTTAGTGCGCAAGAAAAGGCTACAGCTCTAGCGGACGTGTGCAGCGAAGTGATTACTGAACAAGGCAAAAGCTATTTGCTAAGCCTTGCTTACAATAAGCGTCTAACGCTTATTCCAGCAATCGCTGAGTTATTTGAGCAGTTCAAGTTGAATTATGAGAAAGCAGTGGATGTTGTTGTAACTTCTGCTTTCCCTATGACAACTGAACAAGAGCAAACACTGGCCGCTTCACTGGGTAAAAAATTGGACCGTAATGTCAATTTAACCAGTGAAACAGACGCAAGCCTTATTGGTGGCGTGGTAATCCGTACCGGTGATTTAATCATCGACGGTTCAGTACGCGGAAAACTGGCGAAACTGGCCGAAGCGATAAACTCCTAAGGTTTCAATTGAGAAACCAGGGTTGAGGAATTTAGCATGCAGCAACTGAATCCATCTGAGATCAGCGAGATCATTAAGAAGCGCATCGAAACACTTGATGTGACTTCAGATGCCCAGAATGAGGGCACAATTGTCAGCGTTGCAGACGGTATCGTATTGATTCACGGTCTAGCTGACGTAATGTACGGGGAAATGATTGAGTTCCCTGGTGGTGTCTATGGTATGGCATTGAACCTAGAGCGTGACTCTGTTGGTGCCGTAGTCCTAGGTAACTACCAAGACCTTGTAGAAGGTCAAAAAGCAAAATGTACTGGTCGTATCCTTGAAGTACCTGTTGGTCCTGAGCTACTTGGTCGCGTTGTTGACGCACTAGGTAACCCTATCGACGGTAAAGGCGCGATTGACGCAAAACTAACTGACGCTGTTGAAAAGGTTGCACCTGGTGTAATCGCACGTCAGGGTGTTGATCAGCCAGTTCAAACTGGTTACAAAGCGATCGACTCCATGGTTCCGATCGGTCGTGGTCAGCGTGAGTTGATCATCGGTGACCGTCAAATCGGTAAGACTGCTCTAGCAATCGACACCATCATTGCTCAGAAAGAATCTGGCATTAAGTGTGTGTACGTTGCGATCGGTCAGAAACAATCTACTATCGCTAACGTAGTACGTAAGCTTGAAGAGCACGGCGCATTGGAATACACAACTGTTGTTGTGGCAGGGGCTTCTGACCCAGCTGCGATGCAGTTCCTAGCACCATACTCTGGCTGTTCTATGGGCGAATACTTCCGTGACCGCGGTGAAGACGCATTGATCGTATTTGATGACTTGACGAAACAAGCTTGGGCTTACCGTCAAATCTCATTGCTACTACGTCGTCCACCAGGTCGTGAAGCATACCCAGGTGACGTTTTCTACTTGCACTCTCGTCTACTAGAGCGTGCGTCTCGCGTAAGCGCAGAATACGTAGAAAAATTCACTAACGGTGAAGTAAAAGGACAAACAGGTTCTTTGACTGCTCTACCTATCATCGAAACTCAAGGTGGTGACGTATCTGCGTTCGTACCAACGAACGTAATCTCCATCACAGATGGTCAGATCTTCCTTGAAACAAGTGCCTTTAACTCTGGTATTCGTCCTGCGATGAACGCTGGTATTTCGGTATCTCGTGTAGGTGGTGCAGCGCAGACGAAAATCATCAAGAAGCTAGGTGGTGGTATCCGTCTTGCTCTTGCTCAGTACCGTGAATTGGCAGCATTTGCTCAGTTCGCTTCTGATCTTGATGATGCGACTCGTAAGCAACTTGAGCACGGTAAGCAAGTGACTGAACTGATGAAACAACCTCAGTTCAGCCCAATGTCTGTCGGTGATATGGGTGTTATCCTTTACGCTGCCAACGAAGGCTACCTTGCGGATGTTGAAACAAGCAAAATTGCCAGCTTTGAAAACGCATTGTTAGGCTACATGAACAGCGAACACGCTGCCATGATGCAAGACATCAACAAAACTGGTAAGTACAACGACGAAATCGCAGAGACATTTAAGTCAGCGATTGAGAAGTTTAAAGCGACGCAAACTTGGTAATGATTAAGAGGCTGGCTAGCCAGCCTTTTATCATCTCTGCAGTTTGTGAATTAACATTCTCACAAGGGCAGGTCTAATATGGCAGTCGGAAAAGAGATACGCGCTCAGATTGGGAGCATTAACAATACGCGTAAAATTACCCGCGCTATGGAAAAAGTAGCAGCGAGTAAAACGCGTAAAGCTCAGGATCGTATGGCTTCTTCTCGTCCGTATGCAGATCGCATTCGTCAAGTGATTGGTCATTTGGCAAACGCGAATCCTGAGTATAAGCACCGTTACCTAACCGAGCGTGAAATCAAGCGAGTTGGTTACGTCATCGTATCCAGTGACCGTGGTTTGTGTGGTGGCTTGAACGTTAACGCGTTTAAAGCAGCCATGAAAGACATGAAGCAATATGTCGAAGCAGGAATCGAAGTTGAGATTTGTGCAGTAGGCTCAAAAGCGGTGTCTTTCTTTAAAAACTACGGTGGTAATGTAGCTGCAGCCGTTACCGGACTAGGGGATGCTCCAGAAGCTTCCAAACTAGTGGGTAGTGTTAAGGTTATGTTGGATGCGTTTGATGAAGGTCGCATCGACCGTCTAGTTTTGGTGTCTAACGAATTCGTTAACACTATGACTCAGAAACCAAATGTCGAGCAACTTTTGCCATTGAAAGCAGAAGAAAATGCAGAACTGAAACACCACTGGGACTACATTTACGAACCCGATGCAGTCGAGATCCTAAACGATCTATTGGTTCGTTACATTGAGTCACAGGTGTACCAGGCCGTTGTTGAAAACATTGCGTGTGAACAGGCAGCTCGAATGCTTGCCATGAAAAACGCAACCGACAACGCGGGCAACATCATTGATGAATTGCAGTTGGTATACAACAAGGCACGTCAGGCAGCCATTACTCAGGAAATTTCTGAGATTGTTGGCGGCGCGGCAGCGGTTTAAGGTATCAAGGTATTAAGAGGATCCGAACATGAGTAGCGGACAAATCGTACAGATTATCGGTGCGGTAATCGACGTGGAATTCCCACGCGACAACGTGCCAAAAGTATACGACGCCCTCACTATCGAGGGTAAAGAGCTGGTGTTGGAAGTACAACAACAGCTAGGCGACGGTATCGTACGTACTATCGCCATGGGTTCTACCGAAGGTATGAAACGTGGTCTAGAAGTTCAAAACACTGGTCACCCAGTGTCTGTACCAGTAGGTACTAAAACTCTAGGTCGTATCATGGACGTTCTAGGTAACCCAATTGATGAGAAAGGCGCAATCGGTGAAGAAGAGCGTTGGTCTATCCACCGTGAAGCTCCATCTTACGCTGATCAATCAAACAGCAGTGAATTGCTAGAAACGGGTATCAAGGTAATCGACCTTGTATGTCCTTTCGCGAAGGGTGGTAAAGTTGGTCTGTTCGGTGGTGCCGGTGTAGGTAAAACTGTAAACATGATGGAGCTTATCCGTAACATCGCGATCGAGCACAGCGGTTACTCTGTATTCGCAGGTGTTGGTGAGCGTACTCGTGAGGGTAACGACTTCTACCACGAGATGACTGACTCGAACGTAATCGACAAAGTATCTCTAGTATACGGTCAGATGAACGAGCCACCAGGTAACCGTCTACGTGTAGCACTAACAGGTCTGACAATGGCGGAAAAATTCCGTGACGAAGGCCGTGACGTACTATTCTTCGTAGATAACATCTACCGTTACACGCTAGCGGGTACTGAGGTATCTGCATTGCTAGGCCGTATGCCTTCTGCGGTAGGTTACCAGCCAACTCTTGCAGAAGAGATGGGTGTACTTCAAGAGCGTATCACGTCGACTAAGACGGGTTCTATCACATCTGTACAAGCGGTATACGTACCTGCGGATGACTTGACTGACCCATCTCCAGCGACAACATTCTCTCACTTGGATGCAACCGTTGTATTGTCTCGTGACATCGCGTCTTTGGGTATCTACCCAGCGATCGACCCACTAGACTCTACTTCACGTCAGCTTGACCCATTGGTTATCGGTCAAGAGCACTACGATGTAGCGCGTGGCGTACAGATGGTTCTTCAGCGCTACAAAGAGCTGAAAGACATCATTGCGATCCTAGGTATGGATGAGCTTTCTGAAGAAGACAAGCAGACAGTAAACCGTGCTCGTAAGATCCAGCGTTACTTGTCTCAGCCTTTCTTCGTAGCGGAAGTATTCACTGGTTCTCCAGGTAAATACGTTTCTTTGAAAGACACTATCCGTGGCTTCCAAGGCATCCTAAACGGCGATTACGATGAGCTTCCTGAGCAAGCGTTCTACATGATCGGTAGCATCGAAGAAGCTGTAGAGAAAGCTAAGAAACTTTAATCCACGCAGTGCCAGTGAGGTTTGACTCGCTGGCAACGCCTGACTTGAAAGAGGCAACTTATGGCTATCACGGTACAATGCGATATCGTAAGCGCTGAACAAGAGATCTTCTCAGGTTCTGTTGAGACTCTTGTGGCTGCAGGTAGTTATGGCGATCTAGGTATCTACCCAGGTCACGCGCCTTTGTTGACTACGTTGCAACCAGGCCCTGTTCGTGTGATTAAGCAAAACGGTGAAGAAGAAGTTATCTTCGTTTCTGGTGGCTTCCTAGAAGTACAACCACACCGTGTAACAGTCTTAGCAGATACCGCTGTTCGCGCGAACGACCTTGATGAAGCGGCAGCACTTGAAGCGAAGAAACACGCTCAAGATCTGTTGGATCAGCAACATTCTGATTTGGATCTTAGCCGTGCAACGGCTGAGTTAGCTGAAGCCGTAGCCCGTCTACGTACTATTCAGCAATTCCGTCAAAGCAAATAAGCTAGACATTATCCAGTTCAAAAAAGCAGCCTTAGGGCTGCTTTTTTTATGCCTGTAAATAATCTTTGCAAACCCTACACATTAGCTGCTGATAATTCCGATAATTTTTGGATCGATTCGTGCATTAAAACCATGATTGCTAGGATCGGTGATAAGGAGTCATCATGCACCGCACTATTTTATGCGACATTGTGAGCGTTGAAAGCACCCTGTTTTCAAGCCCAGTGCGCTATGTTGTTGTTACCGCTGAACAAGGAGACATTGGCGTCTACCCCGGCCATGCACCGCTTCTAACACTACTCAAAGCGGGCATTGCTAGATTGGTCATGGAAGATGGTACAGAAGAAGTGATTTTTATCTCAGGGGGCTTTATGGAAGTGCAGCCCCACAAAGTGATCTTGTTGACGGACTTTGCTAAGCGTGCGATGGACCTGGATGAAGCAGCGGCCCAGTTGGCAAAGCAACATGCAGAAGAGCATCTAGGCAGTGGCAGCACCGGTTTGGACCATGCAAGAGCGTTAAGGGAGCTTAATGAGGCGGTGGCACGACTAAGGGCGATCGATATGAAGCGAAATCACCTGTGATGTCGACAATATTTCCAAATGGTTCAAAAATTAGCCTTTAGTATTACATTTATTGTTGTTTTTTTAGTCTATATTTGGTTTGACGTTAAAGATTGTTGACAATCTTGACTTGGCAAAGAATAAACATAAGAAGGTCTGCCGACATGTCATATCAAACCGAATACCTGCGTGCCAGTACGCAGCCAGAAGACTTTTGGAAAGAAAAAGCCCAGGCTCTTGAGTGGTTCAAATTTCCTTCGACCATTTTAACCCAAGACGAACAAGGGATGGATCGCTGGTTCGCTGACGGAGAGCTGAACACCTGCTATTTAGCTCTTGATCATCATGTAAAACACGGTCGTGGGGATCAAGCTGCGCTCATTTACGACTCTCCTGTCACTCAAACTAAGCAAACCTATACCTATCAAGAACTACTGGACCAAGTGTCGACATTTGCCGGAGTCTTGCAGCAGCAAGGGGTAACAAAAGGCGATACCGTGGTCATTTACATGCCCATGATTCCCCAAGCCACCATCGCCATGTTAGCAGTCGCCCGTCTTGGAGCGATTCATTCGGTCGTTTTTGGTGGCTTTGCTGCCCATGAACTGGCCGTGCGTATTGATGATGCCCAGCCTAAAGTCATTGTAACCGCCTCATGTGGTATCGAAATCAGTCGTATCATAGCCTATAAGCCATTGCTGGATGAGGCTCTTAATCAAGCCGTGCATACCCCAAACGCTTGTATTGTGTATCAACGAGAACAACAAGTTGCCAGCCTCGTTGAGGGAAGAGACTTGGCTTGGGAGGAAGCCATTGCTGTGGCTTCTCCTTGTGACTGTACCCCTGTTAAAGCAACAGATCCTCTCTATATCCTATATACCTCAGGCACCACAGGTAAGCCTAAGGGCGTAGTGCGTGATAATGGCGGCCACGCGGTGGCGCTTAATTATTCGATGCAAGCCATCTATAACATGCAGCCTGGGGAAGTGTTTTGGGCGGCGTCCGATGTGGGTTGGGTTGTGGGGCACTCATATATTGTCTACGGCCCTCTCATATACGGTTGTACTACGGTTATGTACGAAGGAAAGCCGATCATGACGCCTAACGCAGGGGAGTTTTGGCGCGTCTGCAAAGAGTACGATGTGAAAACCTTGTTTGCTGCACCGACCGCGTTCCGTGCGATTCGTAAGGAAGACCCGCAAGCAGAGTTACTGAATAAAGATGATCTTGCTGGGCTACGGGTGATTTTTATGGCGGGAGAGCGCCTTGATCCGCCCACCTACGAATGGACTAAAGCCGTTACCGGTAAATGCATTGTGGATCACTGGTGGCAAACGGAAACAGGCTGGGCCATTTGTGCCAACCCCATTGGTTTAGAAATGAAGATCGCCAAGCCAGGCTCTTCTACTGTGCCGTCACCTGGTTTCCAAGTCTGCGTACTGGACGATCAAGGAGAGCCTTTACCACCCATGGAGCAGGGCAGCATTGCCCTTAAGCGCCCCTTGCCCCCCAGCTGTCTACCCACCATTTGGGGAGACATTGACCGTTTCAAAACGGGCTATTTAGATGTGTTCCCCGGATATTACACTTCTGGAGATGGTGGCTACATTGATGAAGACGGTTACGTGTTTATTATGGGGCGCACCGATGATGTGATTAATGTGGCAGGGCATAGATTGTCCACAGGGGAAATGGAAGAAGTCGTAGCCATGCATGATGCGGTGGCTGAGTGTTGTGTGATAGGCATTAATGATGAGTTGAAAGGGCAGTTACCTCTGGGGCTGGTGCTGCTTAAGAATGGCTATGAAGACCAGGCTGAAAGCGTACAAGAGGAGCTGATTGCCTTGGTACGCCAAGAAATCGGAGCCTTAGCGTGCTTTAAGATTGCCATGGTTGTGCCACGGCTACCGAAAACCCGTTCCGGTAAAATCCTGCGTAAGCTGCTACGTCAGATTGCCTCCGGTGAAGAATTTAATGTTCCGTCCACTATTGATGACCCCAACAGCATTTATGACATTCAGGAGCTCATGGCTGAAAGAGGGATCATAGTCGATAAGATGGCGGATTAACCTTTAAAGCCATCGTGAATTGTCTCCGTCTTTGCCCGAGCATTATAAATGCTCGGGCTTTTTTATAGTCCGGCGTTGGTTGCCTTGGATGCTACAGCAAACGCCAAAGGGTATCGAAGATGATCTGTTGGGCTTTGGCAATATCGTTTGATTCAAGCACCACTGCAGATGGGAAGTTGTCTCGGGCAAGGGAGATGATGGCACATTTAGGTGGGTAGATGGCAATGTAACTAGCGTCCACACTGCCTTCGGTTTTAATCCATTTACGCTGGGACAACTCGGCGTCTTCCCCCCCTTCCCCTAAAGCGATGACCTTTACGTTGATTCCCAGTTTGACCCGTTGCTTGGTATAGGTCGGAAAGGGGCGATAAAGATAGGGACGAATCGGCTTTGACGAAAATACGCAGTATTCCTTGTGGTCTTGCTGGGACACCACGTTTAAAATGTCGCGCAATACCCATTCGATGCCATCATCCCCTTCGTAATAGCGTACATCGGTGTGATGAAAGGTCGGCTGGGACTGCACCAAGCTTGGAATGATGGTGTGTTTAAGGGAATCGATGGTTTTTTCGATGTTCTGTTTTCGTTCTTCTGCCAAATTCAGCAGAATGTCTGGGTTTTCGGCCATAAAGAAGCGGCGTTTACCCTTTGGAAAATAACTGACCACCCCTTTGTTTTGCAGCTGTTTTAGGGACTCGTAAGCAGAACCACGGTTAATGCCGGATTGTTCAGCTATGTCGCGAATCGATGCGGGCCCTAGCTTTAATAGGGTTTGGTACAGAGTGGTTTCCCGTTCGCTTAGACCCAGTTGTTCTAACACTTGATGCAGCATAATGTTTAATCGTTTTCAGTAGAAACCCACACTAGGTTTCAAGGTGGTAATAAACGTCCATTTTGAACGAACGGTGAGATTCTGCAAGGAGTTCAAGAGTGAGTGATGATCAGCGTTTTGGTGGCATTCGTCGCCTTTACGGCCAATTAGCCTATGATTTTTTTCAGCAAGCCCATGTGTGTGTGATCGGCATAGGTGGAGTTGGCTCATGGTGTGCTGAAGCCTTAGCTCGCTCAGGGATTGGTCAGATCACTCTGATCGATATGGATGATGTATGTGTCACCAATACCAACCGTCAAATCCATGCATTAGATGGCAACGTGGGCAAGCCCAAGGTAGACGCCATGGCGGAGCGCATTAAGCTGATTAATCCCAATTGCCAAGTGCATTGCGTGGAAGACTTTGTCACCCCTGAAAACGTGTCTGAGCTGCTGGAGCAGCCGTTTGATTATGTGATTGATGCCATTGATAGCTTAAAGCCAAAAGCCGCCTTGATTGCTTGGTGTAAGCGCAATAAGCGTAAAGTCATCACCGTGGGGGGCGCGGGGGGGCAGATCGACCCGACACAAATTCAGATTGCCGACCTAGCTCGTACTGAGCAAGATCCCCTAGCAGCTAAATTGCGTAACTTCTTACGTCGCCACTATAACTTCTCACGAAATACGAAACGTCGCTTTGATATTGAATGTGTTTATTCCCTTGAACAGCTTAAATACCCGCAAAATGACGGTACAGTGTGTGAACAACGTCAAAAAGGGGATACAGAAACCAAGATGAATTGCGATACAGGTTTTGGCGCCAGTACGGTTGTGACCGCCACTTTTGGTTTTGTGGCCGTGGGGCGCGTGTTAGAGAAGCTGGCCCAGAAGGCCAATCAGGCCTAAGCAATTTTTTACAAGAGTACTCTCTACTAAGCTGGTAGTGTGACATCAGCATCACACGACCTTGGAGGCTGCATGCAAGCCAATGAATACTGCCATGTTTCTACTAGCCAAGCGCTAGATGGGTTGGAGCGGGTGACCGCCCAGTTCACGGATACGGTATTTGGTAAGCATGCCCATGGGGGTTTTGTGATCTCTGTGGTGGATGCGGGTGTGATGCATTTTAGCCACCGAGGCAGCACCCACAATGCTTTGCCAGGAGAGCTCTCTATCGTCGGCCCTGATGAGCTTCATACGGGATCTAAGGGCAAAGGTCATGGCTGGCGTTACCGTGCTTTATATCCTTCCTCAGATCGTTTAAGTGACCTCAATTACGCCCTCTTTGGGAGACACAGTTCTCCTCACTTTCGCCGCAGTATTGTGCGGGATTCCCATCTTAGCCAGCAGATGATGAATGTGCTTCACAAGTTAGATCATGGGGCTGAAGCGCTCGAGATTGAGACCCATTGGGAGCTGTTGCTGGTTAATTTGTTGTTACAGGAAACCCAATCACCAAGCGCACTGTCATTGGCTCCCGCCCGTTCTAATATTGAGCGGGTTCGAGAGCAATTGGCGCAGGGGTACCAACAGAAGTTGTCATTGGCTGACATGGCGGAACAGGCAGGTATCAGCAAGTTTCATCTTATCAAAGAGTTCAAACGCTGCTATCAGCTGACCCCGCACCAGTTTCAGATTCAGCAACGCTTGCATCACGCCAGAGCCCAACTCAAGTCGGGAATTGGCGCTGTAGAGGTGGCGCTTAATTGTGGCTTTCATGATCAGAGCCATTTTACCAAGGCGTTTGTCAGTGCTATGGGCATCACCCCGAGCGCATACCAACAGCAATTTTTTACAAGATAACCGGGTGATAAGCGCTTACTGTAACGGATCAATTGAGTATCGAGTCTGTTATGGAAAGTCAGTTAGCCTTTTTAATGCTTTGTTTAGCCTCTGCCGCTTCACCTGGGCCTGGTGGTTTAGCGGTGGTGAGCAACAGTATTAATCATAATTTGCGTCGTACCTTGCCTGTGATTTTTGGTATTGCGACAGGGTTAATATTGGCCTCGATATTGGCGAATACTTGGTTACTGGCGGTGATTCACTCGAGTGAATTGGCGTTTAAACTGATGACTTGGCTTTGCAGTGCTTATATTGCTTATCTGGGATGTAAGGCGCTGTATTACGCCAAAAGCGAGATTAGCATCGCAGCCCAAGGCTACAGCTTTAAAAACGGCGTGTTGATTTCATTGCTGAACCCTAAAACCTTGGTGTTTTTCGGTGCACTGTTTCCAATGTTTATTACCGATGAGGCGAACTTTATTCGTGATGCGGTTGTGCTGACGTTGGAGTTGGTAGGCATCACATTGATGATTCATGTGATGGTGTCTTCAGCGATCGATAAAGTTTCCCATATTCTGCAGAACCATTTGGTGGTAATTAACCGGATTACTGGTGTGATGTTTATCGCATTAGGGATCAGTGGTTTTGTTGCATAGCAAAGCAGATACAGATTACGCCTGAATCTGCTTTAAAATGCCCAATACACCATTAGTTCGGGAGCTGGTCAGGTAGCTGGAAAGGTTAAACTGGCTTAGCTCTGCCACCAGATCCATGGCTTGTAACTCAACTTTAGTTCGTCCATGGGTTAGGCTGAGAATCACTACCAGCACCCCTCGCATAAGCTTGGCATCACTGTCTGCGCGGAACAGGCAGTATCCATTCTCTTGAGACTCAATTAGCCACACGGCGCTTTCACAGCCTTTTACCTGATGTTCTGGTGTTTTTTCAGACTCTGGCAAGCGGTCAAGTTGCTTGCTGAGCATGACCAACTCTTTGAAGGTGGCTTCTTTGCTGGTGCAGGCTTGCAGTCTGGCTTGTAGGGTGTCACGGCTTATCTCAGTCATCGCCTAGTATCTCTATGGCTTCTAATAAAACATCACAGAAGCGGCGGGCTTCTGACAGGGTATTGTAACAGGCAAAGGAGGCTCTCAAGGTGCTGCTGACGCCCAGTTGTGCCATCAATGGGTGCGCACAATGGCTGCCTGCACGAACGGCGATACCTTGGCTATCTAAGTAGCCGTTTAAATCTAAGGTATGTATCCCAGGCACGCTTAAAGACACGATAGAGGTATCGCTGGCAGGGGAGTAGATCTCGATTCGAGTATCGAATTTTAGTTCATCATAAACGTAGCGGGCGAGTTTGTGCTCCCATTCGAGCATGGCTTGTCGATCTTGGGAACTCAAGTACTTACAGGCGGCAGCTAAGCCAATGACGCCTTCTATGTGCGGAGTGCCTGCTTCCAAGCGGTAGGGCAAGATGTTGAACTCAGTGCTGTTGTGGGTCACGTGTCGTACCATTTCGCCCCCTGTTTGCATTGGGGTTAAAACATCTAGGGCATGTTGCTTGCCATAAAGGACACCTATCCCTGTGGGGCCGTACATTTTATGGCCTGAAAACACATAAAAGTCACAATCCAAATCCGCCACATCAATAACATGGTGAGCCACCGCTTGGGCGCCATCTACCAAGGTAAAGGCATTTACCGATTGTGCCGCGGCTAACATCTCTTTTAGCGGGGTTTTAACACCAATGGCGTTAGAGATATGGGTGCAAGCAAAGATGCGAGTCTTAGCATTGAAATAATGACGGTACTCTGGCTCCCATTCCCCTTTGGAAGTCAGTGGCAGTACCCGCAAACGGGCGCCAGTTCGGAATGCGAGCTGCTGCCAAGGTACTAGATTGGCGTGGTGCTCGAGACTGGTGATTAGGATTTCGTCATCCGGTTTGATACACCATTCTAACCCATGGGCAACTAGGTTGATGGATTCCGTAGCGCCCTTTGTCCAGATCACATGACTGTTTTGCGGGGCGTGGATGAAGCGTGCTACCTGCTCACGGGCATGTTCAAAATGAGCAGTGGCGCGATCGCTTAGGAAATGGGCACCCCGATGTACGTTAGCATTACTGCGAGTGTAATAATCCATCAGGGCATTTAATACTGCCTGAGGCTTTTGTGTGGTGGCAGCGTTGTCGAGATAGGTTAACGGATGGCCATTTGCCTCAAGGGACAGAATAGGGAAGTCGTCTCGAAGTGTGTTTGCATTAAATGCCATAGGTCGTGCGCCAGCAGAGATCCGTGAGAAAAACTAAATTGTACCTCTAAATTTAGCCTATCGCTTTAATATTGCGACTTTCCTTTGGCTTTACTCTTGTCATTTTGGTGTTATTCGCTAAGGTTCCTAACAGTATGATGAAATTAACCAAATAAAGGTACAGTAGCCGTGGCAGACTTTCTTTATAAAGGCGTTGTGGATTGGTTTTTGGGGCAAATGAGCCAAGGTGAGTTGAGCTCAGGGGACAAGATGCCATCTCTGCGTAAGCTGTCAAAGCAACTGGAGCTAAGTCTTAATACGGTTATTCATGGCTACGAAATCCTAATGGAAGAGGACTGGATCGAGTCTCGCCCTAAGTCTGGCTATTTTGTCTGCCATAAGCAGCAATCCCGCGCGGCTCATGTGTTAGCAGGAGATCGAGTCACACAGTTTAGCGAATTAGGGCAAAAAATGGCCTGGTCTGCGTTGTCCCATCGAGCTGCGTTAGTGGATCAAAGTGATGCCTTTTTAAACCCCAGTCCGCGAGCGGGAGAGCCTGATTTACCTGTATTGGGTAAAGGCCATTTGGCCGTCAGAGAAGCCGTAGCGGATCATCTTAAAAAGGTTGCCATTTCGGTTCATCCTTCCCATATTTGGCTGAGTCGTTCCCCTTTGGGTTTGTACACTCAAGCGATTCAATCCTTAACTCAGATAGATGACACCGTGTTAGTCGTCACCCCCTGTGATCCTCGTTTAACCTCCACCTTAATGAGTTTAGGGCGTCAGGTACTGACGTTAGCGTCCGGTGAGCGGGGCGTGGATCTTGACGAAGTCGTACGCTGTTTGCGGGATGACGCTATCAAGTTAGTGGTGTTCCCGAGTCAGTTTGCATTCCCAACGGGCAGTGAGATTTCTAATTTGAGTCTACGCCGCTGGATGGCCATTCTGCAGCAAGTGGGAGTGCCTGCCATTGAATGGGATATGACCTCTCACCTTGCCTACAAAACCTCTTCTTTGATGACGTATAAAGCCCTCGATGAACAGAACCAAGTGGTGTACATCGGTGGTATCGAGTCGAAAGGAGTGGATCGTAACGCTGCATGGTGTGTGGTAGGTAAACATAAAATGCTAGAAGGGGCTTTGCTAAGTGCAGATTTAGCTTTGAGCGACCCGCAGCAACAAGCCTTATTAGATGCCTTGCAGCCTACACAGACCCATTCATTAGCAAAACGTGCTCGCCAGATTTGGTCCATTGCTGAGAAAGCCAAGAGTACCTTGGAGTCGGTATTAGGGGACTCTGTACGCTTTGCTACCAGTAAAGGGGGATTGGCCCTTTGGTTGCAGATGGACCAGCCCCTGACAGAAGCTCATATGACACAGCTGTTAGCGAAGCATCGTCACGGCATGATTGCTGGCTCATTACTGTCAGCACAGCCAGAAGCCAGTGAATGGTTGGCGGTGAACGTGACTTACGATGATTTGGCTGGGCTAGCAAAGCAGCTGGATCAATTTATCAAAAGCTCTACTGAGCATCCCAGCCACAGTGCTCAGCCAAGTGGCGCCCCTGACTCTGAGGTCGCTGACTCTGAGCATGACGTGGCAGTGCCTCAGTTAGAGGGAGAGGGTGAGACAGGGACTATGATTGATCAAGACATATCTGCCCCTGTAGAGCATTCGACCACCAAAACAGAGCAAGATAAGCCCACATCAAAAGAGACGGTGTTTAACCCTATGTTAGACCTGATCAATCATGATTTTGGGTAGGGAACGCACCACCTTAGGGAGACGCCATAATCAAACCGTCTTGCCTATACTTAAATGACAAGAAAGCAAAGGGATAAGGAGTGAGTTGCCATGTCAGCACTGGATTTACAATTTGTTCGTTCGCAGTTTCCGGCGTTTGATGAGCCGTCACTGGAAGGCCAAGCATTTTTTGACAACGCTGGTGGTGCTTACGCGTGCCTCCCAGTGATTGTGCATTTGAACCGTTATTATCACGAAAGCAAAATTCAGCCTTATCATTTGCACCCAGTGTCACAAAAAGCGGGTAAGCAGATGGATGCTTCCCACGAGCGCTTAGCGGGTTATTTAAATGTCTCCCCGGAGGAGGTTCACCTAGGGCCTTCTACCTCACAAAATACTTATGTATTAGCCCAAGCGTTTGCCAATGTGCTACTACCGGGTGACGAAATTATCGTTACTAATCAAGACCATGAAGCCAACATCGGTGTATGGAGACGATTAGAAAAGCAAGGTGTCGTCATTAAAGAATGGCGGGTGGATTCGGTGACAGGTGAGTTAGATCCCAGTGATTTGGATACACTTTTTACGGAGAAAACCAAATTACTAGCCTTTAATCATTGCTCTAATGTGGTGGCGCACATCAATCCGGTAAAAGAGATTTGCAGCAAAGCTAAGCAAGCAGGTGTCTGGACTGTGGTGGATGGCGTGTCCTATGCTGCCCATGGGATGCCTGACGTGGCGGATCTTGGGGTCGATATCTATGTGTTCTCCCTCTACAAAACCTATGGTCCGCACCTTGGGGTCATGGTGATCCGTGATGAGATGGCGGATATTTTAGGCAATCAAGCCCATTACTTTAATGGGGCATATCGTCACAAGTGGTTTGTTCCTGCAGGACCAGATCATGCGCAGGTGGCAGCGGCTCAAGGGGTGATAGATTACTTTGACCGCTTACATGACCATCATTTTGAGAAGGCCAGTACCGTACAAGTTCGTGCCCAGCGGGTGCGAAAGCTGATTCAAGAGGCGGATGCAGCCCTACTGCCGCAGCTTCTCGACTATGTGTCTGAGCACCCTAAGCTCACCCTGGTTGGCCCCTCTAACCCAGCAAAACGAGCGGCAACGGTATCGATTCTTCCGACGGATCAAACCCCACAAGAGTTGGCTGCAAAGCTAGTCAAACAAGGCATTATTTGTGGCGCTGGACATTTTTATGCGGTTCGCTTGCTAGAAGCGTTAGGTGTGGATCCTGATACTGGGGTATTGCGCTTGTCATTTGTACATTACACCAGCCAAGAAGACATGCAGCAGCTACTGAACGCTTTAGATCGCGTGCTTTAACCTTCTTTTATCTCTTCTATGAACGTGTTTAAAGGAGCTGACTACAGCTCCTTTAAACGCTTCTCGATCTGTGCCTGCATGGTTTTGTGATCTTTGTAATCTAACGGGATATAAGTCAGCTCTTCACCTACTAACAAGGCCAAGGATGGGAATGAGTTCAGCCCTAAATGACGGGCGGATTCCACTTCTTTTTCCAGCAGTTGTTCCGCTTCAATGTACGCCATACTTTTTAAAAAGCCTTCCTTGTTCAGGCCGATCTGTTCCGCGCATTGAGCAAGGGTATCCATATTGGACGGGTTTTGCGCCTTCAGGTAATAAGCTTTTTGGATGGCGTGATTCATTTCCATCTCAAGATTGCGATCTCGAGCGGCTAAGCAAGCGCGTCCTGCAGGATAAGTAGAGCGACGAGGGACTGTATCTGTCCAAAAGTCATGATTAAACTCTGTACCCAGTTCTTCATGGATGCGATGCCAAGTCGACTGCAGCTTTTGTTTCATATCTTCTGGCATGGGCACGTCAGAATCTTTGGCAAGGCCACCTACCATTGGCTGTATCACAAGGTCTTCACGATCGATATGCTTGGCGAGAGCCTTCTGTAGCGCTGTCCAAGTGGGGCGAAACCCCCAGCACCAGCTACACATAGGGTCATAGCAGTAGATCAATGTGGCCGTCATACATCACTCCTGAATACGGTGTCTTTATAAAAGAGAGTCGGTTAGGCTACCACGTTTGTGTGAAATACACAGTGTTTTGCTGCCCCATAAAAAAAGCCAGCAAGGTGCTCACCAAGCTGGCTTTTTAAGAAAGCGGTTTGCACCGCCATTGGCATATTAGTCAGCTAAGACTTTCGCAATGGCGTCACACAGTGGTTCCATGTTGTCCTTTGTCATACCCGCAACGCTGATACGACCTGAGCCAACGATGTAGATGCCGAACTCAGAGCGAAGCTGAGCGACTTGATCTGGGGTTAGGCCAGAGAAGGAGAACATGCCTTGTTGCTTAGAGATAAATGAGAAATCTTGAGCAACACCTTTCGCACGCAAGGTACTGACAAACAAACTGCGCATTTCGTGGATACGTGTACGCATTGCTTGAAGTTCCATTTCCCATAGACTGCGTAGCTGAGGATCGTTAAGGATCTCGCTCACCACTGCAGAACCGTGGGCTGGCGGGTTGGAGTAGTTTGCACGGATACAACGCTTCACTTGAGAAAAGGCCGCATCAGCATGGTCAGAAGTCTCACAGACCACTGTCAAAGCACCCACTCGTTCGTTGTACAAACCGAAGTTTTTCGAGAAAGAGTTGGCGATCAGCATTTCTTGTACTTGGTTCAAGAAAATACGCAAACCTGTGGCATCTTCTTCTAAACCAGAGCCAAAACCTTGGTAAGCGAAGTCAAACAATGGCAAGAAGCCTTGCTTGCTGCAAAGTTTTGCAAGTTGAGCCCACTGCTCGGTAGTCGGATCGATACCCGTTGGGTTGTGGCAGCAGCCGTGGAACAACACAACATCGCCTTCAGGCACTTGGGACAAGCTTGCCAACATGGCTTCAAAGTCCAGGGACTTAGTGGTTGCATCGTAATAGGCATAGCTGCCCACTTCCAAACCAACGGATTGGAACACAGACTGATGGTTTGCCCAGGTTGGGTTACTGACCCAAACGGTGGCGCCAGGCAGGTGCTTTTTAATGAACTCAGCCGCAATACGAAGTGCGCCGGTTCCGCCTGGAGATTGCGCAGTACGCGCGCGCTGCTTAGCGATGATCTCGTGATCCGCACCAAACAACAAAGCTTGAACGGCATCGCGGTAAGCTTCTGGCCCTTCAATGCTTAGGTAGCTTTTGGTTTTCTCGTTCTTAACTAATCTTTCTTCTGCTTGTTTCACAGACTTAAGAATCGGTGTTGCGCCCGCTTCGTCTTTGTATACGCCAACGCCCAAGTTAATTTTATTGGGGTTCGTTTCGTTACGATAGGCATCGTTTAAGCCGAGAATTGGGTCGGCCGGAGCAACTTGGATATGTTCAAACATGGTGACTCCCCATAAGGGTTATAGGTGCTTTTTTTATTATAAGTTTGCGTTAAAAAAACCAGCGGTAATGGTACTCTAAGCCAGCTTATACGGCTACAAAAACAACAGCGAATCCGCCCAAAAGACAGATCAATTGACCAAATGCCATGAAATGGTGATTTCTTTAGGGGGTAAGGGGCTCTGTTCACGCGCTAAAGGCCGTGAGGACTTGGAAGGTGTATCGCCCTGACAAGGGGAGCAAGGCGATAGGATAAAGTGGCGGGAGTTATTCGTCCCAGCCGTCTGAGATGGCTTTACTCAAACGTTTTTCTTCTAGGTAAGACTCAATGGCGCGACGTGCTTTCAGCATGCGGGCACTGTCTTCCTTTTGATTTCGCTCGTTTTCCTCTTTCTTGAGGCTGATGGAAGCATGTAGTAAATCAGTTTTAACTTCAGAAATGGTTTCCACTGCGGTACTCATCTTTTTTTCCTCTCGGTCCATTTCGACAACAGAAATGCACAGATCACTGTCATCGACAGGTGAAAAAAGTCAAAATAGACTGCATCAAGACTTCAGTTGTATAAAAAACGCAAAACTGGTCAAAAATCAACCTATTTTTAATGAAATTTTAATTGGCGGGCTCGAATGGATGTTTCTTTTATTCTCGATGCGTTGAATGACAAGCAGCGAGAAGCAGTGGCCGCACCCTTACAAAACAGCTTAGTGCTGGCGGGGGCCGGATCAGGTAAAACACGAGTATTGGTGCACCGGATTGCATGGCTGATGCATGCTTATGAGCTGTCTCCCTACAGCTTGATGGCGGTGACCTTTACCAACAAGGCCGCCCGAGAAATGCAAGGTCGTATCGAGGAGCTAGTGGGCGTTCCTCCCCAGGGTATGTGGGTTGGCACCTTCCATGGTTTGGCACACCGCTTACTGCGTGCCCATTGGCGCGATGCGGGCCTGAAAGAAAACTTCCAAATTATGGACAGCGATGATCAGCAACGTTTAGTAAAGCGCATCATGCGCGAGCTGAGCATTGACGAAACCCGCTGGCCGCCAAAGCAAGTTTGTTGGTTTATTAACGCTCAAAAAGACGAAGGTCGTCGTGCGGCCCATGTACCAGACAGTCATGATCCCTTTTCCCGTGGGATGCGGGAGATGTATTACCACTACGAAGAAGCCTGCGAGAAAAACGGTCTATTAGACTTTGGTGAGCTGCTGTTGCGTGCCCATGAGTTAATGTTGACCACGCCAGCTTTGCTGAAGCATTACCAGCAGCGCTTCATGCATGTGTTGGTGGACGAGTTTCAGGATACCAACACCATCCAATACGCTTGGCTACGTCTTATGGTTGGGGAAAGTGGCACCATCACCGCGGTGGGTGATGATGATCAGTCAATTTATGGCTGGCGTGGGGCGAAGATCGAAAACATCCAAAATTTCCCTAAGCATTTCAATGATGTACATACGATTCGCCTAGAGCAAAACTACCGCTCCACAGGGTTCATTCTAAAAGCAGCCAATGGCTTGATCAGCAACAATGATGATCGTCTTGGTAAAGAGCTTTGGACAGACAGTGGCGATGGTGAGCCCATCTCCGTTTATGCAGGATTTAATGAGCAAGACGAAGCACGCTTTATCATCGACATCATCAAAAAATGGCGAGATGACGGCACTGCTCTAGCGGACATGGCGATTTTGTATCGCTCAAATGCCCAGTCTCGAGTAGTAGAAGAATGCCTAGTTAGGGAACAGATTGCTTACCGTATTTATGGTGGACACAGATTCTACGACCGCCTAGAGATCAAAAATGCTCTGGCCTATGCACGCTTGGCAATTGATCCTAATGATGATGGTGCTATGGAGCGCGTAATTAACGTGCCTACCCGTGGTATTGGTGAGCGTAGTATCGGCACGATCCGAGAGCTGGCAAGGGATCAAGGCTGCTCCATGTGGCAAGCGGCGGATCAAATCGTTACCCATGGTTTGATGCCTGCTCGGGCAGCCAACGCCATCAAAGGCTTTATGCAATTGATCCAAGGCATGGCTTCTACGTTACAAAACCCTGACCTAGGGTTAGGGGACATCTTTGACCAAATCATTGAAGAAGCAGGCTTAATTCCTTATCACGAAAAAGAAAAAGGTGAGAAAGGGGAAGCGCGAGTAGAGAACTTAAAAGAGCTGGTGAATGCTGCCAGCGGCTTTAACTGGCTTGAAGCGGACGAAGAGTTCAGCTCGCCGATGATGGCGTTTTTAGATCAAGCTGTGTTGGATGCAGGGGAAGCCCAAGCGGATGAATATCAAGACTCAGTACAGCTGATGACCTTGCACTCTGCTAAAGGTTTGGAGTTCCCTCTGGTGTTTTTAACTGGGGTAGAGGAGAACCTGTTCCCTAGTCGTATGTCTTTTGAGGAACCGGGGCGGTTAGAAGAAGAGCGTCGCCTGTGTTACGTAGGCATTACCCGTGCCATGCAGAAACTCTACATCACCTACGCGGAATCCCGCCGCTTGTATGGTTCTGAGTCATTCAACAGCCCGTCACGCTTTATTCGTGAGATTCCTCAAGAGTGTCTTGAAGAAGTGCGCTTGCGTTCCCAAGTAGCGCGCCCTGTGTCCTTACAGCGTCCAGATTACTCCGCTTCGGTACAGCGCCAAAACCAAAACATTCTTCAAGGACACACGGTGCCTGAGACTAACGTCTCCATGGGGGATCGGGTGAAGCATCCTATCTTTGGCGAAGGTTTGGTGGTGAACTACGAAGGCCAAGGGCCCCAAGCGCGGGTACAGGTGAACTTTGACGAGGCAGGCACCAAATGGTTGGTGTTGTCGTTTGCGAAATTGGAAGTGCTTTAAAAGGGTGAATTTGATTTGAACTCAAAGTAAATCCATAATGAAGGCTGTCTTTTACGGATAATGAAGAGGTAACAAAGATGTCGATACGTGTCGGAATAGTAGGATTTGGCTTATCTGGTCGGGTTTTTCATGCCCCTTTTATTGCTAAGCAAGCTGGTATGACACTGTCACAAATTTGTACCTCTCAGCGAGAAGCGGTACTGGAGCGTTGGCCGGATGTGCAGGTGGTGACAGACGCTGATGCCATGCTGACCAGTGATGAATTGGATTTGGTGGTGATTACCACGCCCAATGAGCTGCACTTTCCCCAAGCTAAGCTGGCATTAGAGTCCGGTAAGCATGTTTTGCTGGAAAAGCCTTCCGTAACCCAGCTAGGGCAAATCGAAGCCTTATGTCGCTTGGCCAATGAGCAGGGCAAGGTGTTCACTGTGTATCAAAACCGCCGTTTCGATGGCGATTTCTTACGCCTTAAAGCCTTAGTTGAATCCGGCGAACTAGGTGAGTTAAAGCACCTAGACAGTCGTTTTGACCGTTTCCGCCCTGTGGTTCAGGAGCGCTGGCGTGAGCAACCTGGGGTAGGGACTGGGATCTTCTGGGATCTTGGCCCTCATATTTTCGATCAGGTTTTGGCTTTAATGGGAACACCTGACTGGATACACGCCAGTGTGGATACACTTCGAAAAGGGGGGAATGTCCATGATTGGTTTGAGCTGGAACTTGGCTATGGCAAAACACGCGTTCGTCTAGGGTCGACACCGTTTGAAGCGGGGGAAATGCGACGTTTCAATGGGCGCTTCACCCAAGGCTCGTGGCAATGCTTTGGCCTAGATGCACAAGAAGATGCCCTTCGGGCTGGGCAATTACCTGATCAAGAGGATTATGCCGGGACTCCCCAGCGGGCGTTGTGTTACCGCGCACCGACCCAAGATGAGATTCAGCCAGCTCAGGAAGAGTCCATTGCTGCCGGACAGTATTTGAATTTCTACCAGCAGCTGACAGATGCCATTGAGGGTCGGGGAGAAGCGCCTGTCTCACAAAACAACGCCTGTGAGCTGGTATATGCTATGGAGTTGGCCATGGAGTCTGCGGACAGTGGCGCGCGCCAGCGTTGGCATTACACGGCACCTTTCTAACCTTCAATATGCAGACGTTTCTTGATCACTTGCTTAGAATTTAATTGAGTTGATCAAGTATCCATCATACCATTCTGGCGCCATGACCGATCATGGCCTCAGAGTGGGAATCCCAAGACATCTTTGTTTCTGTATTCGCCACTGTGGCAGTCTTTCACGAGAAGGCTGTACTGATTTTCTGACCGCATGATGCGGTTCAGACGTAACGAGCTTTCCGAGGACAGAAATGCAAAATTTAGCAAATTTCAGCAAATGGGCGTTGGCCGGTTTGCTTTCTCTATCACTGGTTGCCTGTGGCGGCGGTGAAGAAAAAAGTAATGACACTGCGGCCGCAGCAGACGCGCCGAAGCAAGAAACATTCGAATGGAAAATGGTCACCACTTGGCCAAAAAACTTCCCAGCTCTGGGTACCGGTGCTGAAAACCTAGCGAACAACATTACCGCTATGTCGGGTGGCCGCATCAAGGTGAAAGTCTACGCTGCAGGCGAATTAGTACCTGCCCTAGAAGCCTTTGACGCCGTGTCTCGTGGCACAGCAGAGATCGGTCACGCCGCTTCTTACTACTGGAAAGGTAAGGTGCCAGCGGCACAGTTCTTTACCACCACACCGTTTGGTTTAACCGCACAGGAAATGAACGCTTGGTTGCATGTGGGCGGCGGTCTTGAGCTATGGGAAGAAGTGTATGCACCTTTCAACATCATCCCTATGGCAGCCGGTAACACTGGCACGCAAATGGGTGGTTGGTTTAACAAAGAGATCAATTCTGTAGCCGACCTAAGCGGCCTAAAAATGCGTATGCCAGGTCTTGGCGGTGAAGTGCTAGCCGAAGCAGGTGTTACTGTGGTCAACATGCCGGGCAGTGAAATGTTTACCGCCTTACAAACAGGCACCATCGACGCGACAGAATTCGTAGGCCCATACAATGACCTTGCGTTTGGTATCTACAAAGCGGCGAAATACTACTACTACCCAGGTTGGCAGGAGCCAGGCTCTGCAGTGGAAACCTTCATCAATAAGGACGCTTTCGAGGCGCTTCCTGAAGATCTTCAGTTGATCGTTCGTGCAGCAGCGCGTCAGACCAACTCTGAGATTTTGGATGAGTACACAGCGAAGAACTATCAAGCTCTAGAAACCTTGATCAATGACCACGGCGTCATCTTGAAACGCTACCCAGATGACGTATTAGCGGAATTCCGCGAAGCGTCCGAAGTGGTATTGGATAAGGTTGCAGCGAACGACCCTATGAGCCAAAAGGTCTACGAGTCACAGAAGCAATTTAAAGAAAATGTGATGAAGTGGAGCGATATCTCTGAGCGTGCCATCATCAATGCCCGTGCAGGTGACTGATTAGAAGATTTCCTCCCAGAGTAAATCCAGTTAATAAAAGCCCCGCAGCCATATGGTTGCGGGGCTTTTTTATGGTTAATCTGATGTGCCTGATTATTTAAATCCTTCCTATGAACATGGTCAGATTTTCATTGAGTTGGTCAAGTATCCATCATACCATTCCCGCGCCATGACCAATCATGGCCCCAGCGTGGGAGTACCTTTGACGATTAGGTTTGTTGTATTCGCCGCGATGGCAGTCTTTCACAAGAAGGCTGTGTTGATTGTATGGCGACAAAATGTGGCCGTGATGTAACAAGCTTCCTGAGGAAAACAATGCAAAACCTAGCGAATTTCAGCAAATGGGCGTTGGCCGGTTTGCTTTCTCTATCACTGGTTGCCTGTGGTGGCGGTGAAGAAAAAAGTAATGATACTGCGGCCGCAGCAGAGGCGCCGAAGCAAGAAACATTTGAATGGAAAATGGTCACCACTTGGCCGAAGAATTTTCCAGCCTTAGGCACCGGAGCCCAGTATTTAGCAGACAATATCACGGCTATGTCTGGTGGTCGTATCAAAGTGAAATTGTACGCAGCGGGGGAATTAGTGCCGGCACTAGAAGCCTTTGATGCCGTATCTCGTGGCACAGCGGAGATCGGTCACGCCGCTTCTTACTATTGGAAAGGCAAAGTACCTGCGGCTCAGTTCTTTACCACTACGCCATTTGGTTTGACGGCCCAAGAAATGAACGCTTGGTTGCACGTGGGTGGCGGTCTTGAGCTATGGGAAGAAGTGTATGCTCCCTTTAACGTCATCCCTATGGCAGCCGGTAATTCAGGCACACAAATGGGCGGTTGGTTTAACAAAGAAATCAACTCTGTAGCCGATCTAAATGGTTTGAAAATGCGTATGCCGGGTCTTGGTGGTGAAGTACTCGCCGAGGCAGGCGTAACCGTTGTTAACATGCCTGGTAGCGAAATGTTTACCGCGCTACAAACGGGCACCATCGACGCGACAGAATTCGTAGGCCCTTACAATGATCTAGCGTTTGGTATCTACAAAGCGGCAAAATACTACTACTACCCAGGTTGGCAGGAACCGGGCTCGGCCCTTGAAACCATCATCAACAAAGATGCGTTTAATGCCTTACCAGAGGACCTTCAGTTAATTGTTCGTGCGGCAGCTCGTCAGGCTAACTCTCAGATCTTGGACGAATTCACCGCGAAGAACTACGCCGCTCTAGAGACCCTGATCAATGATCATGGGGTGACCTTAAAGCGTTACCCAGATGATGTTCTAGCAGAATTCCGCGAAGCGTCCGACGTGGTATTAGAGAAAGTTGCTGCTCAGGACCCAATGAGCCAAAAGGTCTACGAGTCACAGAAGCAATTTAAAGAAAATGTGATGAAATGGAGTGACATCTCTGAACGCGCCATCATCAATGCTCGCGCAGGAAATTAACCCCTAAGCGACACTGAATATCCAATTTAAGCCCCGCTACTGCAAAGTAGTGGGGCTTTTTTATAACCAATTAGTCTAGGAGTGTTGAGCAATCCTTATCCAGAGCTTAGTATCTTAGTTATCCGAGGGGCAAAACGCCTTAAACGGTGCAGAGGCGTCCACCGCTCTGCCGCAATCTCAGTCCTGAACTGATAAAAAGAATAAAGCTACTGGTTTTCTGAGGGATAACAAAATGATAAATGCGAAATCATGGGGCAAGTGGATGCTTGCTGGTGTGACGGCTGCGTCGTTAGTCGCTTGTGGCGGCTCTGACAAGGCAGAAGAAAATAAGACGGCTGCAGCAGAACAAGCTGCGCCAAAAACCATTGAATGGAAGATGGTCACCACTTGGCCGAAAAACTTCCCAGGTCTTGGTACCGGCGCTGAAAACTTCGCCAACAGTGTGACAGAAATGTCCGGCGGTCGTTTGAAAGTGAAAGTGTACGCAGCGGGCGAGCTAGTGCCTCCTCTAGAGGTATTTGACGCAGTGTCTCGTGGTACCGCCGAGCTTGGCCATGGGGCAGCCTATTACTGGAAAGGTAAAGCGCCTGCCGCGCAATTCTTCACTGCGGTGCCATTCGGCATGACCGCTCAAGAAATCAACTCTTGGATCTACCATGGTGGCGGTATGGCCCTATGGCAAGAAGTCTACGAGCCTTTCAACTTGATCCCTCTCACAGCGGGTAACACGGGCGTGCAGATGGGCGGTTGGTTCAACAAAGAGATCAACTCTCTTGAAGACTTCAACGGTCTAAAAATGCGGATTCCTGGTCTAGGGGGTGAAGTACTCGAAAAACTAGGCGGTTCCCCAATTAACTTGCCTGGTGGTGAGATCTTCACAGCGCTACAAACCGGTACCATTGATGCGACAGAATGGGTGGGCCCTTACAACGACCTAGCATTTGGTTTGTACAAAGCGGCCAAATACTACTACTACCCAGGTTGGCATGAGCCAGGTTCCGAAATGGAGCTTTTGGTGAACAAAACAGCATATGAAGCCCTACCAAAAGACCTACAGGCCATCGTGAAAGCGGCATCACGCCAAGCGACTCAAGACATGTTGGATGAGTTTACAGCGTTGAACAATGACGCCTTGCAAACCCTTGTAAACGAACACAACGTGGATCTTCGTCCATTCCCTGCGGACGTCTTGAAAGCACTGAAACAGGCTTCTCAAGAAACCCTTGAAGGGGTTGCTGCAAACGACGAAATGAGTGCCAAAGTGTACGAGTCTTTCAAAGCCTTCCTAAGCAAGGTGTCTGATTGGCATGAAGTGTCTGAGCGTGCCTACATTAACGCCCGTGACGCTGAATAATTAAGGCCCGTTAACGCGCCCAAAAAGCCCCGCCATTGAGCGGGGCTTTTTTGTGCTATTGAGCTCGCTTTAGAGTGTGAAATGGTTCACTGCTTTGGTGAGTGAGGCGGCGTGTTCGTCTAACTCGTTACATAGCTGATAAGACGCTTTCATGCTGCTCATGGTGTCGTTGGAGGTATCTGAAATGATCACAATGTTGCGGGTAATTTCTTCCGTTGCATTGGCCTGTTCTCGGGTGGCTGTCGCCACTTGATGGCTCATTTCAGAGACTTTTTCCACCTCGGTGGTAATGTCTTTTAGGGTGGCACCGGTTTCCCTTAGGCGAGTAGAGGTTTCCTGGGTGCTTTGGCTGCCTGCATTAATGGTTTTAACCGTTTGTTCTGCTTTGGATTTAAGGGTCTCAATCATCTTGTCAATTTCTTGAGTCGATTCGGCTGTTCGTTGAGCCAGAGTTCGAACTTCGTCCGCAACCACCGCGAACCCTCGACCTTGCTCACCCGCTCGGGCTGCTTCAATGGCTGCGTTCAGGGCAAGTAGATTGGTTTGCTCTGAAATCCCCCTGATCACATCCAATACTTGGGTGATGGACTGAATCTCAAGGGACAGCTCGTTTACGTTGTTGACCGAATCGCCCATCATGGCTTCTAAGGTCTGCATTTGCTCGATGGTCGCGCTTAAGAAACGCATACCTTCCCGTGCCGCCTGATCCGTGGTGTTAGCGGCAGAGGAGGCTGATTCTGCGTTTTCTGAGATATCTTTGATGGTCATTTCCATCTCACTGGCGGCCGCTGCAACAGAGGTGGTGCTATGGGATTGTCGGTCACTCAAATCGTGGGCGGTATTAATGTTGTGATACACATGGTGAGAGGTTTCTCGAACTCGCTCGGATGTATTAGACACCTGCTTTAGCATGTCGTGAATTTGCGCGATAAAGCGGTCAAATTCCCGTGCTAAGACTCCTATTTCGTGATTTTCTTTGATGTTTAATCGTGCGGTCAGGTCGCCATCCTGATCGTTTAATTGAGTCACGGCATGGGTGATGCTTTCTACGGGTTTGAATATCACGTTTGATAGGAACCGAACGCCTAACAAGCCAAATAGTACGATCACAGCACCTACCCCTGCATTAAACATAATGGCGGATTGGATACTGCCAAATAGCTCTTTCGCTGGCACTTCTGTGACCACATACCAATCAAGGGAATCCAGTTTAGTGGCGGACTCCACAATCTCAATACCATCTTTAGAAACTGTCTGAACCTGATCAATAAGGCCAGTGAGGGGGAAGGTATTACCGACTTTGCTTTTGTCCGGGTGAACCTTAATTTCGCCTTTGGCATCCACTAAAAAGACGATGCCAGATTCAGCGATTTGGTATTGTTGGATCATTTTACTCATGGCATCTAGGGACTTGCCGATGCCCGCCAAGGCGACCCGTTTCCCCTTAACTGTTACGGCGTAATTGGTGAAAACTGCTACCGTGTCTAAGTTTTTATCAGTATCGATGCTGAGCTCATAGGGAGCATTAGAATTGATAAACGCATCGAACCAAGTGTCGGAAGCGCCTAAGGTGCGAACCAATCCATCTTGGGTGTAATAATGGCCTGTTTGTCCAGACACGATGAAGGCGGTTAAGCCGTTATTGGTACGGTTCACTTGGGTTAAATAACGTTGTACCGCGGGCAGTCCGTTTTGTGGCTCTCCGGAGGCGATCCAATCCGTAATGAAAGTATTCTGGCTGATACCGTGAGACGGCAAAATAGAGCGGCTAAGCTCCAGCTCAATCGCATTTTTAACCTCTCCTAATGCCGTCGGCAAGTCTGTCTCTGTTACCTTTTGGGTCAGGTCTGACTTGATAAAATAGGCAAATAGCAGGGTGGTAAGGATAACTGGCAGTGAAATAGCGGCAATTAAGCTCACGGACAAGAGGCTTTTTAGCTTCATAAGGGATCTCTTTGGCTTCTTTTGGGGCATCTTAAAGGTGTTGCAAAGGTGGTGCCATGGTGTAATTAATGTGCAAAGTTAATTTTAATTTATTAAATTTCAATTACTTATAGGATTAACATCATCATTATACAGGGAGGCGTTTGAGCGCATAATGGGGCAAAATAAATCCCTTCGCACCAATATTTAACCGATCGGTCAGCTATTGTCTGGATTCGTGAATTGATGTATCGAAACGGACTGGTTATTATTCATACACTTACGCTGTAGACTTAGAACGCCATGACTGTATCCACCATTTACTACTCTGCTTCATTGTCACCATGGAAGGCGTCTCTCAAACCTCTTTTGACCTCTGGAAATTGGTCTGCTGATTGGCAGGCCTTTTCTGCTTTGAGCGAGGTGCCCGTGGGGGCTTTGACGCTCATGCTGGACTCTGATTTAACCCATGATGAGCAACCTTTGGTGGGGGCACGACGTGTGCTGATGCTGGTTGAGCATTGGTCACTTGAGGCGTCATTAAAATGGTCGGCCCTTGGGGCTGAGGCGTGTGAGTCCCAAAAAGATCATGAGCGTATCGCCGGGTGTCTTGTGTTCATGTTGAGCCAGCGTGATATGAGTCGTGTGTCAGCACAAGAGTCCGATCATATGCTGCAAACCGTCATTGATGCAGTGCCTATCCCAATCTTTTTTAAAGACGAGTTACATGTCTACCGTGGTTGTAATCAAGCGTTCAGTCAGCATATTGGGTTACCGGTTGAGAAGATAGTGAACCACTCTGTGTACGATGTGGCCCCTAAGCATCTTGCGGATATTTATTACGAAGCGGACCAAAACTTATTAGCGAGTGGCGGCAAGCAGGTGTACGAAGCCAAGGTGAAGTCGTCCAGTGGTGAAGAGTCTGAGATCGAGTTCAACAAGGCCGTATTTTACAAGAAGAATGGCGATAAAGGCGGCCAAGTAGGTGCCATGTTAAACATTACTGAGCGTAACCAGCTTATGCGTCAGTTGGAGCGTGCCAGTCTAACGGATCCGCTGACGGGGATTGGAAACCGTCGTGAATTCGACATAGCGGTAAAGCGTGCCCGTGAATTAAGCCTACCAGAGGCATCCCCAAGTCTATTAATCATAGACATCGATCACTTCAAACAGATCAATGACGAATTTGGTCATGATGGAGGCGATCAGGCCCTGCAGTTCATTGTGAAAACCTTACAGAGTGTGTTGCCCAATCAGGGGAGTCTCTATCGAATTGGTGGGGAAGAGTTCTATCTTTTGTTGGAGCAGACTTCCCTTGAGGCTGCCCATGAGTTTGCCGAGCACATTCGCGCCTACCTGCCGACTCAGCCGTTTATTTTCCGTGGTGTGCGTCTGAATATCACCATGTCTATTGGTGTGGTGGAATTGAACGCTAAAAAGTCTTTAGATGGCATGCTCAAGCAAGTTGATCAGGCCCTCTATCAGGCGAAGCATCTAGGACGCAATCGAGTGTGTTTGGCAAAAGCTTAAAAAAAGGCCCTCTGTTAGGGCAGAGGGCCAGCAACGGATGCAAGCGGGGGGCTTGCTATCCTGCGGTAGGGTAAGGCGATGGCGCTTACCCTCCTGGGTGGCTATTCGGCTTTGCTGCCTAGCTCAAGCAAGGTAGCGTTACCACCGATTGCAGTGGTGTTGGTGGACACGGTTTTCTCGGTCACAAAGCGCAAAATATAATGGGGCGCACTGATCACCGGCAGTGTCTGGGCATCGTTTTCTTCAACGAGCTGACACAAAAGACCTGTCTTGTTTGCAAGACGCTGGTACAAGACTTGGGCGTGATCACTGTCACAGACTGTCGCGATACCCGCCAGGTCCAAGGCTTCAATCAAGGAGTCTTCCGCAGAGCGTGCCACGTTCTGAATCACACCTTCTGGGACAAACGGCGCAAGCGCATCCATGATGGCTTGGCCTTCTGGCCCCACTGTAACCACTGGATTCCCTGCAACAAGTGCTGCGAAGGTCTGACCCACCAAAGCGGTTTGCAGATTACTGTCTGCTTGGTCTTCTTGGGCTGTAATCAAAAAGGGACCACGACCATGGGTGGACAGTACGTTGCTTTCGCCAGTCGGTCCCGGCAGCACCAAGGCTTCGCCGATCTCATGGATGGCGTTGTCCAGTTGCCAAAGGGCCATGCTTCGCGTGGCGCCGCTGAATTTTTCCGCAGCGGATTTAAGTTGCTCGGCGCGGGTCACCACGCCAAGGTTGTTCCAAGCTTCTAACACGTCGTTCGCCACTTGGATCTGAATCGGTTTTACAATTGTCATGTTGTCTCTCCTGTGACGAGCGTTACACGCGTTGCTCAAAAGCAAAGCGAGGTAAGTAGTGTGGGCCACCCGCTTTTGGACCAGTACCAGATAGGCCCTGACCACCAAATGGTTGTACACCTACCACGGCACCCACTTGGTCACGGTTGATGTACAAGTTACCTACGCGAGCACGTTGTGCAATACGAGCGCAGGTGGTTTCGTTACGGCTGTGGACCCCCATGGTTAGACCAAAGCCTGAGTTGTTGATGGTGTCGATGATCTTGTCTAGGTCTTTTGCTTTGTAGCGAACCACGTGCATGATAGGACCAAATTTCTCATCTTTAAGCTGGTCGATACTGCTGATCTCGAAAGCCGTTGGCGCTACGAAAGTGCCTTTTTCTGCCCATTCTGGCAACTCGGATTGTCCGATAAGCTTGCCTTCTTTTTTCATGACTTCGATGTGCTCAAGCAACATTTTTTGGGCTTTCGCATCGATCACTGGACCGACATCAGTAGAGTGCAAGTACGGAAGTCCAACTGATTGCTCTTTCATGGCGCCGGCGATCATTGGGATAACGCGGTCGGCAATGTCTTCTTGAACAAACAAGACACGCAAGGCAGAACAACGTTGGCCAGCGGAAGCAAAGGCAGAACGCACCGCATCACGAACCACTTGCTCAGGTAACGAAGTGGAGTCGATCAGCATGGCGTTTTGACCACCTGTTTCAGCAATCACTGGCACCGGCGCAACACCGCGTGCAGCAAGCGTGCGGTTGATAAGTTGCGCGGTACCGGTTGAGCCTGTGAACGCTAAGCCAGCAATCCGTTTGTTTTGTGTCATCGGTGAACCAATGGTGGCACCGTTGCCGGGGAGGAAGTGCAAAACATTTTTCGGAATGCCCGCTTCGTGCAGCATTTGTACCGCACGGTAAGCGATCAAAGACGTTTGCTCAGCCGCTTTACAAACGACTGTATTGCCTGCTGCTAACGCGGCAACGACTTGGCCTGTGAAGATTGCCAATGGGAAGTTCCATGGGCTAATACAAGCGAAGACGCCACGGCCAGTCAGCTGAACTTTTTGCTCTTCACCTAGGTAGTTTTTGTAGGTGATAGGGCCAGAGAAATTTTGACGCACTTGCTGCGCGTAGTAGTTACAGAAATCCACCGCCTCGCGGACTTCGTCGATGCTGTCTTGGATGGTTTTGCCCGCTTCACGGTGACAGATCGCAACTAATTCTGGGTAGTTTTCTTCCATCAATTCAGCCATGCGTTCTAGGCAAGCAGCACGGTCAGACGCTGGCGTTTGCGACCATTCTGGATAAGCCTTATCTGCAATGTCGATGGCTTGATCAACAATCTCTTTATCTGCCCAATGTACATTACCAACGCTCAGGCTATGGTCGTAAGGGCTGTTCACGTCGTGAATGGAAGATGTGTTGAGTTGTTCACCACCAACAATTGGGTAAGCTGTCCACTGGGTCTCTTGGCCCATGAAGGCGTCCACAGAGGCTTTGAAAGGTGTCCACTCGGATTCGATTTCGATGTTCGGCCCGAAGGAGTTTTTGCGATCATCAAACATGTCTTTTGGCAGGTTGATGTGCGGGTTGTGCAGTGTTTTACGGCCTTTCAGAGTGGTAACAGGGTGATCAACCAACTCAGAAACTGGGCAGCGAGCATCCACCAAACGGTGTACGAAAGAGCTGTTTGCGCCGTTTTCTAATAGGCGGCGAACCAAGTATGGAAGCAGGTCTTTGTGGCTGCCCACTGGTGCGTAAATACGCACACATACGTCTTTGTCTTTGATAAGGCGGTTGTACAGAGCGTCGCCCATGCCGTGCAAACGCTGGAATTCGTATTCGTTGGTTTGTGCGCCTAGGTTGTCAGCAATGGTGGCGATGGTGGCGATAGTATGAGCATTGTGGCTGGCAAACTGTGGGAAAATCCACTGGCGAGTGTGTTCGCTCAATAGGAAGTTAGCACAAGCCAAGTACGACACGTCAGTGGCTTCTTTGCGGGTGTAAACAGGGTAACCGCTTAGACCTTTTTGTTGGCAAAGTTTGATCTCAGAGTCCCAGTAAGCGCCTTTTACCAAACGCAGTGGTACTCGGTCACCAACGTCTTTTGCTAGGGCTGCTAGCCAGTTCAGAACCGGTAAACAACGCTTTGAGTAAGCTTGTACCACTAGACCAAATAAGCCCCAGCCTTTGGTAACGTCGTCACGGAACAGCTTTTCAAACAGGTGCAAAGACAGTTCAAGGCGATCCGCTTCTTCGGCGTCGATGGTGATGCCAACGTTCAATGCGCGGGCTTTGCTGATCAGGCCTTTAACGCTTTCAAACAACTCTGTCATGACGCGCTCTTCACAGCCCACTTCGTAGCGTGGGTGCAGAGCAGACAGTTTGATCGAAATCGTTGGGCGGTAACCCTTGCTGTAAGTGTCTTTGCCAACAGACTCGATGGCTTGCTCGTAGGATTTTAGGTATTTGTCTGCATCGCTGGACGTCAGAGCTGCTTCACCCAACATGTCGAATGAGTAGGTGTAGCCTTTGTCACGGTAGCTTTTGCCACGGGATAGGGCTTCGCTGATGGAGCGACCTAGGACGAACTGATGTCCCATGATCTTCATGGCTTGGTTCATGGCTTTACGAATGACTGGCTCAGAGACACGGTTGACCATGCGGTTGATCAAGTTAGCAGGGGTACCGTCTTGGTTTTCGTCCATGGTGACGATCTTGCCCGTCAGCAATAGCCCCCAAGTGGAAGCGTTGACGAAGAAAGAATCAGAGTTTTTTGCATGGGATGCCCAGTCGGCAACGCTTAGACGGTCCTTAATGAAGGCATCGGCTGTTTCTTTGTCTGGCACGCGCATCAAGGCTTCAGCAAGACACATCAGTAGAATGCCTTCTTTGGTATCTAGGCTGTATTCAAGCAGTAGGGAATCGATCATGGACATGGACGCATCGTCTTTGCGCACTTCTTGGATCAGATTCGTTGCGGCATCCGTACTGGCTTTTAACTGTGCGTCAGACGGCTCAGCAAGCTTTAATAGCTCAGCTAACCATTGTTCTTCATTGACGCTGTAAAGTGGCGAAATACGCTGCCACAATTCATTTAAAGGACGCTCAAGGATGGACGGCTCTAGAGCCTCTAGCGCGTTAAACATAGTCGGATTCTCCCACGACAATTAGAAGCCGTAGCTTCTAATTGAACCGTTTGAATAGTTGTTGAAGATGCCGTCTTAAGTGTTGCAAAAAGTGCTTAAAACTCAAGGCGTGCAGAGTCAGATCATGGGAGCACTATAGTGACTGGAGGATGAATCGGTCTTTCGAAATCATCGGTTTTTTTTATAAGAAAATCCGATTAGATTTTTAATTGTCGCTAACAGGGTGATAACGGTATCAAAATAGGGCGTAACTACATCGAAAAGATAAAAAGTGGTGCAAAACGCACGAAATATTCGCTTATGGGCGAAACTGCTTTTGATACTTGAGGGGGGTAATGCCTAATGTTTGTGAAAAGGCATTGGTCATCGCACTTTGACTAGAGAAACCACACATTTCAGCCACTTGAATGGAAGCATGTCCATCCCGTAATAGGGCTTGCGCTCGTTCTAATCGCTTACGCATCAGGTACTGGTGAGGCGTCATCCCAGTACGGTCTTTAAAGCGCTCGTGGAATTGGCTAACACTCAAGAAGCAGAAGTTCGCTAATTGACTGATGTGCACACGGCGTGACAAGTTTAGCTCGATAAATTGATCCAGCTTCTCTATGTCCAGTTGATTGCCTCGAACTCGAACATCTTTGTTATTCAGTTGATGGCGGATGGCACTGAGTAGCGTGTTACCGCAGGCACGGGCCAAAATAGGGTCATCTGGGTACTGTTGCAGTTCCCCAGATAGGGCTGATGCGAGTACTTGTAGACGTGGATTCAGCTGGAAGTATGCGGCTTGGTCAAACAAACGGGAGACAATCTCGTACTCTTCGTCGGTAATGGCTTTTTGTGGCGGTGTCGGTAGGTTCACCACCATAATGCGGTTTTCCCCTAATCCGACAAACTGGTGGCCGTCAGATGAGGGCACAATGCATCCTGCACCGGATTGCATTTTTTTACCGCCTTTCCCTTCGATATCAAAATCTGTGTTTCCATCCAGAACGACCACTAGCTGGTGATAATCGTGATCATGAGTGTCGGCGACTTCGGGAAGACTGAAAACGTCGGATTTAGAAGGAGTCAAAAGATTGCCTGCTTTTTGTTCAATGTTACAGGAGAAGTATAGCGGTCTTTGCGGGGGTTGAGTAGTACAAATGAGAATGGAAGACGCCTTGTTTGGCGTCTTCCAAGGAGGGATTACTCGCTCACGCGAACGACTAGGTTCCCCTGAGCGCCACTTTTGAGAACGTCATCATGGGCTTGAGGTAATTCTGTTAGAGCGTACTCTTTACGCACCACAGGCTTTAGAACCCCCGCTTCAAACAGCGGCAGCATGGCTTGGGCGATACGCTTAAGCTCTGCAGGTTTGCAGTTCGCTAGGGCAACTCCCATGACCGCCGCATCACGGGCCATCAAATCCCGCGGGTTGATTTCTACCGTGCCACGGTTACCGATTACGGCAACACGACCACCAAAGGCCAAAGCTTTCAAATCTTGGTCTAAGTTGTGGTTGGCCAGCATTTCGATAATGACATCAAAGCCCGTATCCAGCGATTGAAACGGCGACAAGTAGCCCTCTTCGTTATGCATGATCACGGTTTGAACGCCCTGTGCACGCAGCAGATTGGCACCTTCGACCGTTCCAGCAGATGCGACCACGTCCATACCTGAAGCCATAGCAAGTTGTACGGCGGCAATCCCCACAGCGCCTGTTGCCCCATGGATTAAGACTTTATCGCCTGCTTGAGCATGGGCACGACCAAATAGTGCTCGGTGAGCCGTTGTATAAGGTACGCCTAGGCAGGCACCTTCAACAAAGCTTAAGGCATTGGCTAGAGGGAAAGTGTGAGTCGGCAGTGTCACAGCGTATTCTGCAGCAGAACCTGTTAGGTTGCGGGAGAAATACACGCGCTGGCCTACTTGGAAGTCGGTGACGTTTTTGCCTACTTCTACGATCGTTCCGGAGCCGTCGTTCCCCGGAGTGTGGGGAAACGACGCCGTGTAGTTATTGATGCCTGAACGGATGTAAGTGTCCACTGGATTGACGCCAGATGCACCGATTTGCACAAGGATCTGGTCTGCATTAATCGTGGGTTTATTAACGTCCACCAGTGTTAAATCGCTGGCTGGGCCGTAGTCGTTTACTTGCATCGCTTTCATAACATCTCCTCCAATTAGTCTGCGTAGACTTTTTCAGGTAGCCAAGTGGCTAGGTCTGGCCATACGGATAACAGAATCAGTACGAACAGCTGGATCAAAATGAATGGGATAACCCCTTTGTAGATCTGCTGAGTTTTGACCTCTGGTGGCGCAACGCCACGTAAGTAAAACAAAGCAAAGCCGAACGGTGGCGTTAAGAATGAGGTTTGTAGGTTGATGGCCATCATGATGCCAAGCCAGATTGGGTCAAGGCCCATGGCAAGTAGCACAGGTGCAACAATTGGCACCACCACAAAGGTGATTTCAATGAAGTCCAAAATGAAGCCAAGGAAGAACATCACCAACATGACGATGATAACCGCGCTGACCACGCCGCCAGGCAGCTGATTAAAGAACTCATGAATCAGTTCTTCACCGCCAAAGCCGCGGAACACAAGGGAGAACAAGGAAGCACCGATTAAGATCATGAACACCATGCCCGTGACCTTTGCCGTCGCAAACACGCTGTCTTTTAGTGTTTGAGCATTCAGTTTGCCCGAAGCGAAAGCCAAAATCGCTGCACCTAAGGCACCCACACCTGCGGCTTCAGTAGGGGTGGCAAAACCACCTAGAATAGAACCTAATACCGCAAGAATTAGCGCTAGAGGTGGTACTAATCCTTTTACAACTTCTAGAAATAAGGACGAGTCGTCCATACCGCGGCGTAATTCTTCTTTAGGGACAGCAGGTGCTTTCTCAGGTTGCAACCAAGCTACAGTTGCCACGTAAAGAATATACAGCATTACCAAGATCAAGCCTGGAATCAGAGCACCAACGAAAAGGTCACCTACGGAAACGGTTTTTGGTGAGAAGATCCCCATTTGCAGCTGCGCTTTTTGGAAGGCGTTGGACATAACGTCTCCCAACAACACCAAGGCGATAGAAGGCGGGATAATCTGTCCCAAGGTGCCGGTCGCACAGATGGTGCCAGTCGCCAACGCTGGGTCGTAACCACGGCGCAACATGGTGGGTAGGGAGATCATCCCCATGGTTACCACTGTGGCACCAACGATACCCGTACTGGCGGCCATCAACATGCCCACTAGAATCACAGAAATGCCAAGACCACCGCGTAAGGTGCCAAACAGCATCGCCATGGAGTCCAGTAGACGTTCAGCCAGTTTGGACTTCTCAAGTAAAACGCCCATCAACACGAATAGCGGAACGGCAATAAGAGTCTCATTACGCACGATACCGAACAAGCGGTTAGGTAAAGCCTCTAAGAAAACCGGATCAAAGGTGCCAAATAATGCGCCGCCAGCAGCGAAAAGTAGGGCCGTACCCCCCAATGAAAAGGCTACTGGGTAACCGAACAACAAGAAGATACAGACACCGGCAAAAAGCCATAAAGGTAAGAATTCAGCCACCTTAGAGCGCCTCCTTCGAAGATTTAGTATTCAAGACAACGCCCAGGTTTTTCAGAATGTCGGCAACGCCTTGGATGATCAGCATGCCCATCATAATTGGGATTAGGGTTTTTAGTAGGTAGATAAAGGGCAAGCCACCCGGCTCTTGGGATGTTTCCAATACCCGCCAAGACGCTGCCACATAATCAATACTCATATAAGCGGTGTAGCCACAGAAAGGCAGTAAGAAGAAAAGACCGCCGAGAATGTTTACCCAAGCTTTTTTGCGAGGTGAAAACTCACGATAGAAGACGTCAACGCGGACGTGCTCATCGTCTTTAAAAGTGTAAGCTGCGCCGAGCATGAAGACCATGGCGTGAAGATAAAGTACCGATTCTTGAATGGCGATTGAGCCCATTCCGAAGCCGTATCGTGCCACTACGATGAAGCATGTCAGAAGCATCATCAGCAATGTGAACCAAGCGACAAATTTCCCTACTACCGTAGAGATTGCTTCGGCCCCACAAATGATTTTGTTGAACATTTTTATACCCACAGGCTGTTTTCTAGAAGACAGGCGGAAAATCCGGAGCGTCAGTCTATTGGATATCCTGTGTTTTGGGAATATTTCAGGCGATTTTTGCGTAAAAACCGTTCATTAGGATGCTGTTCTTAGCCACAAAAGCGAGTTGTCGAAAAAATTAGCGAATATTTCATTCTTTAACATTAGTGTCACAAAGCATCTCTATAGTTTGCATCATCGAAGAACAAATCATGTTTCGATTCATACATAATTGACGATAACCATTGAGGTTGAAGTGATGAAAAAACTAGTTGCAACTCTAGCGGTATCTACCCTAGCAGGCGTATCTGTAAACGCGATTGCAGATGTTGACGCGAACCTTCCAGCTTACTCTAAAGCAAGCGGTGTTTCTGGTAACATCTCAAGCGTAGGTTCTGACACTCTAGCAAACCTTATGACTCTATGGGCAGAAGACTTCAAACGTCTTTACCCTAACGTTAACATCCAGATTCAAGCGGCTGGCTCTTCTACTGCGCCACCAGCTCTAACTGAAGGTACTTCTAACTTCGGTCCAATGTCTCGTATGATGAAAGACGGCGAAATTGCTGCATTCGAGAAAAAATTCGGCTACAAGCCAACGGCTGTGCCAGTGGCGATCGATGCGCTAGCAGTATTCGTACACAAAGATAACCCAATCAAAGGTCTATCTCTTCCAGAAGTGGATGCGATCTTCTCTTCTACTCGTAAGGGTGGCCACAGTGAAGACATCACAAACTGGGGTGCTGCAGGCCTAGAAGGTGCTTGGGCTGGCCGTGACATTCAATTGTTTGGTCGTAACTCAGTATCTGGTACTTACGGTTACTTCAAATCTAACGCTCTATTCAAAGGTGACTACAAAAACTCTGTAAACGAGCAGCCTGGTTCGGCTTCTGTAGTGCAGTCAGTTTCTACGTCTCTTAACGGTATTGGTTACTCTGGTATCGGTTACAAAACGTCTTCAGTACGTGCTTTGCCACTGACTAAGAAAGAAGGCGGTGAGCTAATCGAAGCGACGCCAGAAAACGCTGCTTCTGGCAAATACCCACTGTCTCGTTTCCTTTACGTTTACGTAAACAAAGCACCGAACAAACCACTTGCTCCGCTAGAGCGTGAGTTCGTGAAGATGGTTCTTTCTAAAATGGGACAAGAAGTTGTAGTGAAAGACGGTTACGTACCACTACCAGCTAAAGTTTCTGCGAAATACATGAAAGACCTAGGTATCCAGTAAGGCTGGAACATAGGGAAAGATTGCGGGATGCAACGAAGCGGGAGGGACTTAGGTCTCTCCTGCTTTTGTTAGGTTGTTATCTGTCACAAAATTGTCACAAAAAAGTTGAATTCGATGAGTACACAAGCGGATCAAAAAACACCTGAGTTGGACTTTAATACGCCAGCGCTAAAGCGCCATCGTAAAGTTCGAGCTCTCAAAGATCGCGGCGCAACGGTGGGGATTGCCATCGGTGGGAGCAGCGTGATCCTGGCTGTTATGCTGATATGTTTCTATTTATTGTATGAGGTTGCACCCCTCTTTTCAGGTGCCAGCATAGAACCCAAAGAACAGTACACCTTACCGGCTGAAGAGTCCGGTAAGAGCTTATACTTGAGTACTGAAGAACAGGCTGAGATAGGCTTTCGTGTGGCCGCCAATGGCGACATGATTTACTTCAACATCGCTGACGGCAGCATCCTCCAAAAAGTGGATAACCCAGTGGGTGAGCCAACAGCGTTTGCCGTGGAATCAGACACCAGTAACTTGTTTGCTTTCGCCTATGAAGATGGGCGAGTGCTGGTTGCTCAGCAGGAATACAAGACCACTTACCCAGATGGTGTTCGTTTAATTACCCCGAGCATTGTGTACCCATACGGGGAAGAAGGGATCGAAGCGGCAGACTTTGCGATTAAAAAGTTGAGTTTACGTGACAACGATGACCGTATGACAGTAGCGGTCATCGGTGACAGTGCCGCTCAAGTGGTGCAATACACCAAAGACGTGAACTTTATTACCGAAGAAGTTGAGCTTACGCGTAGCAGTGCTCCGGTGCCGTTTGTGACAGACGCCCATGCATTGCTTATTTCCGGAGATCAACGTTACCTCTACGTGGCGACACGCTCTGGTGATTTATCCGAATTTGACTTACGTGACTTGGATAATGTGACACTGAAAGACGAGATTGACCTGCTAGACGGTGATGCCAAGCTAGTATCCCTGCGCTACCTTCTTGGACAATCCTCGGTGATGGTAGCGGATTCAATGGGCCGAGTGAGCCAGTGGTTTAACGTACGTGATGACAATAACGTTGAGCACCTCACCTTTATCCGTGATGTAAACCAGCCAAATGCTATCGTGGACATGGCAATGGAGCATCGCCGTAAAGGGTTCGCTACGTTGGATGATCGTGGCAGTGTTGCCATCTTTAATTCCACTTCCAGCCGTCAAGTTATCGACGAAGTCATCAGTGATGGCTCTGCGCGTATGATCAGCTTCGCACCTCGTGCAAACGGTTTGTTGTTGGAAGACGGTAAAGGTCTGCATTTCTTTGAAGTGGAAAACGAGCATCCAGAAGTGTCTTGGTCCTCAATCTGGGGCAAAGTCTGGTACGAAGGCTACCAAGAGCCTACTTACACTTGGCAGTCTTCTGCTGCAAACAATGACTTTGAGCCCAAATACAGCTTGATGCCTTTGGCGTTCGGTACCATCAAGGCTGCGTTTTATGCCATGTTGATGGCCGTGCCATTGGCTATTTGTGGTGCCATTTATACAGCTTACTTCATGGCCCCAGGCCTACGTCGTAAGGTGAAGCCGATTATCGAATTAATGGAAGCCTTACCAACGGTTATTTTGGGTTTCTTAGCTGGCTTGTTCTTTGCGCCTTTCCTTGAAGAAAACTTGGCAGCGGCATTCAGTATTTTGATTGTATTGCCAGTGGGTATTCTGTTGTTTGCCTTATTGTGGTCCCGCTTGCCCCAAGGCATTCGTTGGTTGGTTCCTGAAGGTTGGCAGCCACTTGTGCTGATTCCAGTGGTTGTTTTGCTGGGTTGGCTCTGTGTGGCCATGAGCCCAGTGATCGAGCTGAACTTCTTTGACGGTAATATCCGTGGCTTTATCACCAACGATCTAGGCATCACTTTTGACCAACGTAACGCCTTAGTAGTCGGTTTTGCCATGGGCTTCGCGGTGATTCCAACGATCTTTTCGATCACTGAAGATGCTATTTTCTCAGTGCCTAAAGCACTGACTCAAGGTTCTTTGGCCTTGGGAGCGACTTACTGGCAAACCATGACCCGCGTGGTTCTACCTACTGCGAGTCCAGGTATTTTCTCAGCGGTCATGATCGGTATGGGTCGTGCGGTGGGTGAAACCATGATCGTATTGATGGCCACAGGTAACACGCCAATCATGGACTTCAATATCTTCGAAGGCATGCGTACCTTGGCAGCCAACTTGGCGGTGGAAGTTCCAGAGTCTGAAGTGGGTAGCTCCCATTACCGTATCTTGTTCTTGGCAGCGTTTGTGTTGTTCATCTTTACTTTTGTCGTGAACACCATCGCAGAAACCGTGCGTCAGCACCTACGTAAGAAATACGGGTCGTTGTAATGAGTACTGAATTGAAAATGAAAAAACAAACCGTATCCCAGTGGGTGAAATCTGGTGATCCATGGGTATGGTTAAACGCAGGTGCCGTGGCGATCTCTGTCATCATGGTGCTGGGTCTACTCGCCCTGATTGCGGTACGTGGTCTTGGTCACTTCTGGCCAGCAGACGTGGTCCAGGGTACTTACAGCATGCCAGGTTCACAGCCTTACAAACTGGTGGCAGAACGTGTTGAGTCTGCAGAGGTGCCTGCCGCACAGCTTCGTGAAGCAGGGATCAATGTAGAAGATCATCACGATCTTATGCAGCGTACACTGATGAAAACCGGTAACCGTGATGTGTACGGTTCTGATTTCCGCTGGATCATTGATGAGTACTTCACAGATGTCACCAAGCCAGAAATGATGTTCGTAGCAGAGCGTCACGAATGGGGTAACCTGTACGGATACTTGCTGTCTGTAAAAGAAAACGGTCAAGTGGTGTCTGAAACCACAGACCTAACGCCTACGGATTCTGCCCTAGCGACTTGGGCAGCATTTGAGCGCAGCATTGAGCGTGCTACAGCGATTTACGATGACATCCACGATGTGGAAAAAGACGAAATCGGAGCCATCAACCACAAGCTTGAGCGCCTTCGTTTAGAGCAACGTCGTTTGGAGTTAAATAATAACTTAACCCCAGCGAAGCTGGCTGATATTGATGCACAACGTGCTGAAGAAGATGCCAAGTACGAAGCCTTGCAACAACGTTTGATTGACCTTTACGGGGAAATTAACCGTGACACCTTTGTTGTCCAAGTAATGGATGGCAGTGTCCATGAGCTGCAGGTCGCGAAAGTGGTGCGTGCTTTTCGTCCAAACGCAATGGGTATTCCTGCCAAGCTAGGTTTCTACGGCTCGAAAGTGTGGGAGTTCTTAAGCGCTGAGCCCCGTGAAGCCAATACTGAAGGCGGTGTGTTCCCTGCGATCTTTGGTACGGTCATGATGGTATTGTTGATGACCATTCTGGTGACACCGTTTGGTGTCGTGGCGGCGGTCTACCTACGCGAATACGCTAAGCAAGGTGTGATCACCCGTACGATTCGTATCGCGGTAAACAACTTAGCGGGCGTACCGTCCATCGTATACGGTGTGTTTGGTTTAGGTTTCTTTATCTACTTTATGGGTCAAGGCATCGACCAAGCTTTCTTCCCTGAAGCATTGCCATCTCCGACCTTTGGTACCGGTGGCTTGATGTGGGCGTCGATTACTCTTGCCCTGTTAACGGTACCTGTGGTGATTGTGGCGACTGAAGAAGGTCTGTCTCGTATTCCACGTAACGTGCGAGAAGGGTCTTTGGCATTAGGCGCGACTAAAGCGGAAACCTTGTGGCGTGTGGTATTGCCTATGGCGAGCCCAGCGATCATGACAGGGGTTATTTTGGCAGTAGCCCGTGCAGCGGGTGAGGTTGCGCCACTGATGTTGGTGGGTGTGGTAAAACTTGCGCCATCACTACCACTAGACGGTAACTACCCATTTATTCACTTGGATCAGAAGTTCATGCACTTGGGCTTCCACATTTATGACGTGGGCTTCCAGAGCCCGAACGTAGAAGCGGCGCGTCCTTTGGTGTACGCCACAGCCCTTCTACTGGTGATCGTGATTGCAACGCTTAACCTTGCAGCGGTAACCATTCGAAACCACCTACGTGAAAAATACAAATCGCTGGAAATGTAAGACGGCGGAGAAGAGACGATTATGAGCGAAACTAAAACACACTCAATTGATATTTCAGCAATGCAACGTGGCCAGAACGCACTGCGCATTGAAGACGAAAAAGTTTGCCTTTCCGTTAAAGACTTACACCTTTACTACGGAGAGAAAGAAGCTTTAAAAGGGATTGATATGATCATCCCTGAGAAAAAGGTGACGGCCTTCATTGGACCATCTGGCTGTGGTAAATCGACCCTATTGCGTTGCTTTAACCGCATGAATGATTTGGTCGACAGCTGCCGTATTACGGGTGATATCAACCTGCATGACCAAAACATCTACGCTAAAGGGACTGATGTGGCGGAGCTGCGTCGCCGAGTGGGCATGGTGTTCCAAAAGCCGAACCCATTCCCAAAAAGTATTTATGAAAACGTGGCTTACGGTCTACGTATTCAAGGCATTAATAAGAAGCGTGTGATCGACGAAACCGTTGAATGGGCACTGCGTTCTGCAGCCTTATGGGATGAAGTCAAAGACCGTCTGCATGAGAGTGCTTTGGGTATGTCTGGTGGTCAGCAGCAGCGTCTGGTGATTGCCCGTACGGTGGCGGTAAAACCTGAAGTATTGCTATTGGATGAGCCCGCTTCGGCATTGGACCCAATTTCCACGCTGAAAATCGAGGAGTTGATTCACGAGCTGAAAAACGAGTTCACCATTGCCATTGTAACTCACAATATGCAGCAGGCAGCCCGTGTATCGGACTACACTGCGTTTATGTACATGGGGGATATGGTGGAGTTTGGTGATACCAATACCTTGTTTACCAACCCATCAAAACAACAAACAGAAGACTACATCACTGGTCGTTACGGTTAGGATAAGGAACTGCAATCATGCGAGAACTTACTACGGATCATATTTCTCAACAGTTTAACAACGAGCTTGAGACGCTTCGCCAGCACTTCCTAACCATGGGTGGTGTGGTAGAAAACCAAGTGGCTGATGCCATCCACGCGCTATTGGAAAGCGATGGCGCCTTAGCGGAAGAAGTAAAAGAAAAAGACGCCACTGTGAATCAGCTTGATGGCATCATCGACGAAGAATGTACCCGCATCTTGGCTAAGCGCCAGCCTGCGGCGACGGATTTGCGCATGATCCTGTCTATTAGCAAAGCAGTGACAGAACTAGAGCGTATGGGTGATGAAGCGAAAAAGATCGCCAACCACTCTTTGAAATTGATCAATGAAGGAGAGTCGCCACGGGGTTACGTGGAGATCAACCGTATTGGTCAAATGGTGACTCGCATGGTGCGAGAGAGCCTTGATGCATACGCCCGCCTTGATCTTGAAGCGGCTGTGCGCGTGGCAAAGGCAGACCGTTCAGTGGACTTGGAATACAAGACGGCTATCCGTTCTTTGATCACTTACATGATGGAAGATCCTCGCTCCATCGGTCGTGTCTTTAACGTGATTTGGATTTTGCGTTCCCTAGAGCGTATTGGTGATCACTCTCGCCATGTATGCCAACACTTGGTGTACCTGATTAACGGTGTGGATGTGCGTCATATCCCAGCGGAAGACCTAGAAGTGAAAACCAAGGATGACAACAACGGCTAGCTGTTATTGCGCTTAATGGTAAGAATGAAAAGGAGCATGAGTGATCATGCTCCTTTTTTATGGGCGATGAGAATTTAGAAAAATTCCTTGAGCGCTGTTACGCTTTGCCCGTAGCAGGATTCGGCCTTGATGTAGAGTGTCATGAGTTGATCTGAATGGCTTTGAGCTGCTTGATGCTCCATATCGGCAAAACATTTTGCCAGGTCACTCAGTGCCATATTGGCGCTTGCTGACTTTAGTGAATGGCTCAGTTGCTCGACAGAAGCGAGTTGATTTGTTTCAACGGCTTGCTTTAACTGGGCAAGCTTAGGTTCGCTGTCTTCTAGATAACTTTGGCGCACACGCACTAACGTCTCTTTCCCTAGAATACTAATCAAACTTTGTAGCTGGTCTGTGTCGATGGGCATAGCGCTACTCCTGCGGGGAAATAATTTTATCAAGTTGCGACTGAGTAATAGGGTACTGTAGCACCAGATGCACAGTAAGCTCCGGTAAAATATCAGCAATCTCTTCGGTGGCAATGATTTGAATGCCAGAAGCGGCGAGATAATGCACCGCTTGTATGCAATCGTTGTCCATCAAGCGTAAGTCGGTTAGTAACAGATAATGGAAGTCTTGTTTAGATCCGGTTAAGAAAGCCGTCTCATCTATCACTGTGACCTGCGTAAAGTGTGCCGCCAGCCCCTGTTCTAATGCGTGGGCGGCGAGGGCGTTGGATTCCAGTACCAATATTGCACTCTGCAGAGGCGCTCTCTCGATGGCGGGGGGAGCCGTATGTTCCCCAGTCCCCATAGGGATATTGATCCAGATTTCGGTCCCGCTATCACTGGCGCTGGAAAAGTGCAGCTCGCCCCCCATGGCACTGATTAAGCGATGACAAAAGGTCAGTCCAAGACCGATTAACTGAATCTGCTTTGCGATGGTATTGGCCGGATTGTGAGGGTTAATTCTGAGCCCTGTTTGCATGTCCTCTGGCAGGCCATAGCCTGTATCCCGAAGGGAAATCTGAATAACTTTTTGTGGTGTCTTGCCTGCTCCAAGGGTTTCTATAATCGGTAGAGTAGAGGGGCGAACTTGTAACACCACAGGGGAGTGTTTGGCATAGGGTAAAATCTGCGCCAGTAATGTTGATAGAATTTCGTGTAAACGCCCGTAATCTGTTTCCATATATTGAGGTAAACGAGGCTCCACTAGGCTGATCACTCGGCAATGGTGTTCTGTAAACTGGTTACTAAGGGACTCAAGGGTGTGCTCAATCTGCTGTCTTAGGCAGACCTTACTAGGCTGTAATACCATTTGATTGGACTCAATTAGAGTCAAATCCTGATAGCAGTCTATTTGGGTCAGGAGGTGATTACTCATACTGGCAGCATCGTTCAATCGACGTAAATCCTTTACGGATGTATGAGGAGAGGTCCCGTTTTGTACGCATAGACCAACTAGGGCAGTAATATTCGGCCGCAGTTCGTTGACAATACGAGCAATAACTTCGGTTTTCTCTTCTTGTACTGCTTCTACCCGGGCCTCTAAACGACGATTTCTGGCGAATATGAGCCTTTGGTCATGGGCCACTTTAAAGGCCATGAGCACTAACACTATGGTGGTGACAAAAAGACCTAGAGCAACGTTCTGGGTGTAGGTGAGTCGCTGTTCAAGAAGCTGGCGTTGCTCGCTGACGTACTCATTGGCTCCTTGGTTAACGATAAAAACAAAGTCTGAAATCTGACTGTCTAAGGATTTAAGCCGTTCAAGGATGATGGGGACCTGTGAAATGCGGCCTTGCTCAAGGTGTTCGATATTCAGGCTGATCAGTTCAAGCTCGCCAGTAATAATATTGAGCAGACGGACTGCTCGGCCATTGCCAAAGGTGCGGATATGGTTGCCGATCTCCCCCTGACGTAGGAGATCAACTCGGCTGAGCATGAGGTCGTACTGGAAATACCCTTGACCGTTTAAGGGCAGGTCGTCGGCAGAGAGATCTACCACATAATTCATTAAGCGATATGCCTGCAATTGCAGCTGCAGGGCGTTCCAGCGAGAGCTTTCAAACACTTGGCGAGCATTCAGCCTACTGCTGTCATTACTCATGGCAGAAAGGGTAAATGCTAACACTGAGAGCACAATGACACAGGCTGCCAAGCCAAATGTTAGCCAGCGCTGAAGTCGAGGTTTCCAAAGTCCTTTCTGGGGGCTAGATGCCACGTGTTACTCCTTTGAGTTGAAGACCTCTATGGATTGGATTTGCCAAATGGATCGACCATAGTAAGTTTCAGAACGTAATTCAGGGTAATCGTCAAAGTCATATACGACCATAAGTGGTCCTTTGGTACGCACCGACATGATCTCTTGGTTCTTGCTGTAGGCGATGATGGCGCCAAATTGTTGGAAGTCGCTGACCGGAATCTCGGTGATGTATTGGTTGAGAGCTGTGATTCGTAACATATCGCCCTCTGCGTCAACGGCTGCCAAAAGATCTATGGGATTAAATCCTTGGTAAGTCTGTACACCCTCATTCCATGGGTTATCTGTCGATACTTCATGGCTCGGAAGTGCCATGAGCATGTCTCGATCAAATACCATGCTGTCGCCTTGGTTAGTTTCGTCAATATTGCCCCCTAAGGTCAGAATAATTGGGCCTTTTGGTGCATTGAACTCTAAGGCGAAGCCCGTTACCGAGGTGGTCAATAATAGGAAAGTGAAAAACAGATGGCGTTTAAAAGTATTCATAGGAGTATCTTTCAGGTGTGCAAGGGTTCATGCCAAAGTGTATCAAATTTAACCTGAATACCTAGTGAAAAGCAGTGTGAGATACAAAAGCTTACTGATTGAGGCCAGATCGATTGCTTTGCTGTGTCGAAAATATTTGTTTTCTTTGCCCAGTCGATTAGACGAATATGGTTAAATATCCCAATTAGAAAACGTTCTTAATGCGCGATATGGAAGGTTCTACAACGTGATTACACACCCATTTTTGGCTGCAGGCTCCTTTATTAAGGCACTGCCTTTGTTATTTTCAAAACGCCTACGTTTATTTCTACTGGCTCCCATTCTAGCCAATATTGTTTTGATGGCCTTACTGTATATGGTTGCCCTCAATTATATGTCGACAGCAGTTGATGGCATGATGGGCTATATGCCGGAATGGCTGTCTTTCTTAAATTGGTTATTCTACTTAATCCTTAACATTGTGGTGGGGATCTTGCTTTTTTACAGCTTCTCCGTGGGGGTGAATATTCTGGCAGCCCCATTTATGGCATTTTTGGCAGAAAAGGTGGAAGAACAACAGACGGGAAAAGTCTTTGACGAAGCCATTACTGCAAAGAGCTTGATGCTGATTGCTGGTCGCAGTATCAAGCGAGAATTACAGAAGTTGATGTATTTCTTGCCTCGTTTCTTAGGGCTTCTATTGCTGTCCTTTGTTCCCCTTGTAAACGCTGTATCCCCAGTACTGTTGTTGCTGTTTTCTGCGTGGATGTTAGCGCTTCAATACATGGATTATTCTTTTGATAACAATAAAGTCAGCTTCTCTGAGATGCGGGCGTCATTACGTGAAAGACCGCTACTTTGTTGGACATTTGGTTTTATTGTCATGGTTGGTATTACCATACCTTTGCTAAATCTGTTTGTGATGCCTATCGCCGTGGTGGCGGCTACCTTGCTTTGGATCAAGCTGTATTCCAAGCGCTTTGTAAATTTTTCTGATTTGCTGTCGCAAACTAAATAGGATGCTAATTTGAAAATCCTCGTTGTCGATGACGCCTCGTTTACTCGAGATTTAATCAAGCGTACCGTACGCAAACGCTTCCCTGCTTGCACAGTGGAAGAAGCGGTGAACGGTCGAAAAGCCCAGAAAATGCTGGAGCAGATTCCTTTTGACATGGTGTTGTGTGATTGGGAGATGCCTGAAATGACGGGGGTTGAGCTATTGCAGTGGTGTCGCGAGCAGCCCCAGTACAAAAAGGAGACTTTACCGTTTGTGATGATCACCAGTCGGGGGGATAAGTCCCATGTCGTCGAAGCGGTGAAATCTGGGGTAACGGATTATCTGGGGAAGCCATTTTCACCGGATCAATTGATTCAAAAAGTGGTTTCGGCTGCAAAGAAACATGGTATCGAGAAAAAACTGGGCAGTGCTCCCGCTCCCGTTTCTGGTTCTGGGGGCACAGGTGGGGACTCTTTGAGCATTCTCACCAGTGGTGCGAAGTCAGTGCCCAGTCAAAAGGGCGGTATTATTCAACCCGAGGTGACCTCGAAAGATGTAAAAATCCCCAGCCTGGTGCGCTTTGCTGGTAAAGAGTTCCGCTGCATGGTGATTCATTTCTCAAAAACAGAAGCAACACTCTTGATCAAAAGTGACGATGTGATCCCAACGGTGCTAGATCAGGCGGTGCTAGATTTGTCTTTTGACAGTAAGGTCAACCGCTTGAATTATTATGTTCAAGCCATTGCTACCACAGAGAAGAAGCCTGATTCTGCGTTCTTAACAGTGACCTTGGCTTTGATTGATCAGGATCCAGAGAAAGAAGGTTTCATTCACCAGTTGTTTGAATCCTTGTAATTGAGGTACAAAAAAGCCGTCACACCAGACGGCTTTTTATTATCGATCTGCTGTGCTTTCAGCCTGATCAGATGAGGTGTCGGACGTCACAGCTGCCAGCAGCGCATCTTGACGTACTCGGTCAATTGGAAAGAAACAAGAGAAGGTGCTGCCAACGCTTGGCTGACTACGAATCTGTAGCTTGGCATTGTGGTGAATGAGTACATGTTTGACGATAGCGAGCCCTAATCCTGTGCCTCCAGTGCTAGAGCCACGACCTTTATCCACTCTGAAAAAGCGCTCTGTTAGACGAGGGATATAGCGCGGATCAATACCTAGCCCCTGATCTTCTACCGAAAATACCCCACTGTGCTCAGTTTTCTCCCACGTCACTTGGATTTTACCGCCATTGGGTGAGTACTTGATGGCATTTACAACCAAGTTAGAGAAAGCGCTGTAGAGCTCATTGGATGCCCCATAAATATAGCTGTTCTCTGGGATAGAAAAAGTCAGCGCATGCTGATCAGAGAGGATGGGTTGCGCAGTCTTATTAATAGTGTCGCAGATTTCATTCAAATTCAGCCACTGGTGATCTTCACGCTTATCATTGGTTTCTAAGCGGGATAACAGTAGTAGGTCTTCGATCAAGTGCTCCATCCGTTGGGATTGATCAGACATGCTGTCGACACCCCGTTGCATACTTGCAGGAAGACTGTCTTTAAACATAGAGAGGGTTTCGAGATAGCCTTTAATCACCGTGAGCGGTGTTTTTAACTCATGGGAAGCATTGGCCACAAAGTCTTTACGCATCTGCTCAAGCAGGTATAAACGGGTCACATCGCGCACAAAAATAAGGTGATCATTTTGATCGTAAAGGGTGGTTTGGACTTCCAAATACACGCCTTCTTTGGAGGGCGACTTGATCACTAACGGCTCCCCGAAACGCTTTTGTGAAAAGTAGCGATAGAACTCAGGATTACGCAGTATATTGGTGATGGGCTGACCTCGATCCACTGGACGCATCAGCCCGAGTAACAGACCTGCCGAATTATTCCACCACTCTAAGTTACCTTGGCTGTCGGCCATGATAACGCCTTCTTTTAAGGCGGCAGTGGAGTTCTCAATTCGATTAAGCGCTTGGCGCATACGGCGTTTGGATTTACGTTGCTTCTTCTGCAAGCGATACACCGCATCAAAGACTTCCCCCCAGATACCACTGGATTCCGGAGGGGCAGATTTCCCCGAACGTCGTAACCAAGATTGAAACAAGTACAGCTGATAAAGCTGCCAATAGAGAGACCCCAGCACATACAAAAGAGTTGTGGCTAGGGGATAGCCTATGACGAGGCCAATGGATAACACAGCCGCTAGACCACTTAGCCATGTTAAAATTGCCTTGCGCCAGATTTGTTTCATAAAGTCTTAGGCCGTACGTTTTGCCGAGAAGCGGTAACCCGTACCTCGGACAGTTTGGATCAAAAAGTCGTGGGAGTCGCCGATGGCTTTACGTAAGCGTCGGATGTGAACATCCACGGTACGCTCTTCAACGTAGACATTGCCACCCCAAACTTGATCAAGCAGTTGTGCTCGCGAATACGCCCGCTCTTGATGGGTCATCAAAAACTTCAGCAAGCGGTATTCTGTTGGCCCCATTTCAATTGGCGCAGTGCCGATTGAGACACGTTGGCTAATAGGGTCAAGCAACAGGCCTTCCACTTCGATTGGGTCATCAACACCTTGTGGGGTCGCACGACGTAATACCGCTTTCAAGCGAGCCACTAACTCACGGGGAGAGAAAGGCTTGGTGATGTAATCATCAGCGCCAACTTCTAGCCCTTGAATTTTATTGTCTTCTTCGCTTTTTGCTGTCAGCATGATCACTGGGATCTCTGCGGTGGTTGGATCTTTTTTCAAGCGGCGTGTTAGCTCGATACCACTGCCTCCAGGCATCATCCAATCACATAGGATTAGATCTGGACGGTGATCTACCACGATTTCGTGTGCTTGTTGGCTGTTTTCGGCTTCCATGTATTCGTAGCCAGCCATTTCTAGCGCGACAGCGATCATTTCGCGAATCGGCGCTTCATCATCGATAATTAGTACTTTTTTACCGGTCACAGGACATACCCTCATCTCAGGAACGGTAGATATTAAAGCGGTTTAATGTGACAGCTATGTTAAAATGTCACATCCGCCCTCTCAAATGTAATAGCTTAGAAGTATTCCTGCAAACAAACAGTAACCAACTCGGTTGTTATCAAGAAAGGACTTAAAGCAGGCTTGTCGATTCCGATCTTTGGCTTGTTGATACTGTAAATAGAATAACACCGCTGCGCCAACAATACTTAAGTAGTAAAGCCATCCCAGTTGCGCTAAAACGCCAATCCAAAGCATTAGGGATAAGGTCAGTCCTTGTAAAACAATAATGACAAACAAATCATATTGGCCAAATAGAATGGCGGTGGATTTAATGCCAATCTTAAGATCATCAGGGCGATCTGTCATAGCGTAATAGGTGTCGTAGGCGATGGTCCAGAAGCAGTTTGCGACAAACAACATCCAAAGCTCCATGTCTAACAAGCTGCCTCCCTGAGCGCTGTAAGCCATAGGGATGGCCCATGAAAATGCCAATCCTAAAAAAAGCTGGGGCAGATGCGTATAGCGTTTCATAAATGGATATAAAGCGGCCAAGAAAAGGCCAACAAAGGAGAGCAGAATCGTTTGCCTGTCGGTCATCAGCACGAGCACAAAACTCAGTAACGCTAATCCTGCAAACAGTCCTAGAGCCTCCTTCTCCGACACTCGACCTGATGGAAGAGGGCGGTTTTTTGTACGCTCTACGTGTCCATCCACTTTGCGGTCAGCGTAGTCGTTAATGACACAGCCAGCGGAGCGCATGGCAAAGACACCCAGCACAAAGATGATAATAAGGTGCCATTCAGGCCAGCCATCCGCAGCGAGCCATAATGCCCACAAGGTGGGCCACATGAGTAGCAATGAACCAATAGGGCGGTTAAAACGGGTGAGATCCGCGTAATCTTTAAGTTTACTCATACTTTCCGTTGTTAGATTGATTGACTAAAAGCGCCCAGCGAGGCTCGTGAACTTGCCTATACTAGGATAAAACGCCTCGTTCACCAAAATCCCTGGACCAAATTCCATAAAGATAGAGCGGCGAGCCCAGAGTGCATCAGGGCACTCTTTTAGAATGCCAGCGGGTAATTGTGCCACTTCTATTGGACTGCGCTTGAGAGCGCCCGATCGGTACACGTAACCCCCCAAGGGACGATTCTTCAGGTAAGGTAAGTAGCGCCAAGAGCCACGTAGGGAACGTGCGGGCATAATAGAGCGAGCATAGACCACGGGGATGTCATCAACATGAAGCACAACGGTGCGGATTCTTGCCACTTCCCGATCTTTTAGGCCCAGCCGAAGCCGCTCTCGGGGCGTTGGAACCCCCCAGCGTTCTTCTAAAAGTTCAACCTTGAGTTGCCCGGCACATCTCAGTTTTGCTGTGATGGACTGATCTGTGGCGAGCCAAGGGTAGATGGACTTAGGAATATTCGAACGTTGTAACCGTTGAATCCGGTGCCAGCGATAGTCTAACTGCTGAGCAACCTTTGCATTCATTGAAGTCATTTATTGCCGCTTATCAGTTCGACCATTTTGGCAAGTTCTTTGGAGGATCCCATGACCTTGCTGTAACAGGCCTGGACATCTTCTACAGTGAGTCCCAAATCACTTAGCAGCGTTTGATTAAGTGATGACTCTTCGAACAACTGATGGGATAAGCACAGCAGATTCGCGATAGCATGATGTTCACCACGATATTCCGGCGTGCGGCTGTAGCGAATGCCTGTGTAGATGCCTGCCGGAAGCTGCCAATGTTTCAGTAACCAAGCTCCTAATTGCTCTTTGGTGAAGCGTAGAGTCTGCATCTCTACTACGTCTGCACTTAAATGGGCATTGGCTTCGATATAGCGGGACAAAATACCAAAATGGGGAGGCAGTACCACAGCGATGGCTAGATAACCAAAGTTGTGTAACAGTCCGGCTAAGTAGGCATGCCCTAATCTTGGACGCTTGCCGGAAGGCATTTTACGCACCAGCTCTTCCATGAGTACTGCGTGGGACACAGCACCGAACCAAAAATCTTCATAGTGACGCGGGCCATCTTCAGGTAACTGGAAGGCACTGCCCATGGATAACCCCAGCGCTAAGTTCATTACCATGTCGAACCCGAGCACTCGAATAATGGCATCTTCCACAGACTCTATTTCGCCTTTTACTCCGTAGTAAGGAGAGGTTGCCCAGCTGATGACCTGGGCCGACAGGGCTGGATCTAGGCTAATCACATCGCACAATTCATCAGTACCGGCTTTTTCGTTAGCACACAGCTGGATAATACGATGGGAGGACGCAGGTAGCGGTGGAATTTCTAAGGTCTCTTCAAGGCGCTGCTTCAATCGCACCGATTGAAACTTGCCCAATGCTTTGAACATCTGTTCCGCATCGCTTTCTAAGTCTTTGGCTGGCGTTGGAATCTCACATACAGGAATAGCAAGCGTTTCATAACGCGTTAATGGGCCCTGAAACCGCTCTTTGAACTCTGCTAGTGTCAGTGATTTATAACTTTGGGAGGCGCTACCCCGTAGGTCAATGAGTTCGCTTTCGAGCAGTGACTTATCGATTAAAGTCGGACAGACATTAGGCTTTATAAGAGGGTCACCATCTACATTGTAGTTGGCTACAGGATCAAAGCGACGCTTTGTTAAACGAGACAAAGCGGCCATATCTAACATGCTATCGAAGGGGAAGATAACCTGCATTTTGCCCGTGTGGTCGGCAAGGTGCACGATCCTCACTTTGGTTGTATTCGTCGATTCGACTGGCTGCTCAGACACAAAAAATCCTTTATAAAGACCAATGACTTATATTAGGCCATTATAAACAACAAAAAAGCCCCGTCAGGGGCTTTTTGTATCGAATGCCAAAAAATCTTGATTTTAGTGGTTCAAAATCTGGCTTAAGAACAGTTGTGTACGATCATGTTGTGGGTTCTCGAAGAACTCATGAGGCGTGTTCGCTTCAACGATTTCACCCGCATCCATAAACACAACTCGGTCGGCAACGGTTTTCGCAAAGCCCATTTCGTGTGTCACACACACCATGGTCATGCCTTCATCGGCCAACTGAATCATAACGTCCAATACTTCCTTGATCATCTCAGGGTCAAGTGCCGACGTTGGCTCATCGAACAACATGATGCGTGGTTTCATACACAGACCACGAGCGATGGCCACACGCTGTTGCTGACCACCTGAAAGCTGCCCTGGGTATTTACCGGCTTGGTTCGCGATTTTAACACGCTCCAAGTAATGCATCGCCATTTCTTCCGCTTCTTTCTTAGGTGTTTTACGTACCCAGATTGGCGCAAGAGTCAGGTTTTCAAGGATGGTCAAATGCGGGAACAAGTTAAAGTGTTGGAACACCATGCCCACATCTTTACGGATCGCTTCGATGTTTTTCAGGTTGTCATTCATTTCAATGCCATCCACTAAGATAGAGCCTTTTTGGTGCTCCTCTAGGCGGTTGATACAACGAGTCATGGTCGACTTGCCTGAACCAGAAGGTCCACAGACAACGATACGCTCGCCTTTTTTAACACTGAAGTTGATGTTTTTCAGTACGTGGAATTCACCGTACCACTTGTTTACATCGTTAAACTCGATGATTGCGCTTTCGCCCTGTTCTAGTTGGGCGAGTGCCATATTTCTATCTGTCATGTTAAGGCCTCAAATTCTCTTATTAATTCCGCTTGTGTCCAGTATCTAACTTACGCTCAACCGCCATGGAGTAGCGGGACATACCGAAGCAGATAGCCCAATAAACAAAGCCTGCGAAGGCGTAACCTTCCGTCGTCGTGCCGAGCCAGTTGGCATCATGGTTCGCCATTTGGATGATACCCAAGAAGTCAAACATACCTACGATGTAAACCAGCGTTGTATCTTTAAACAAACCAATGAAGGTGTTTACGATGCCAGGGATCACTAGTTTTAGAGCCTGTGGCAAAATGACTAGGATCATAGACTGCCAGTAGGTCAGCCCCATCGCATCAGCGGCTTCGTATTGACCTTTTGGAATGGCTTGTAGACCACCACGGATAACCTCTGCCATGTACGCCGCAGAGAACATAGTGATGCCGATTAATACACGCAACAACTTGTTAAAGTTCAGACCATCCGGCAAGAACAGCGGAATCATGACAGACGCCATAAATAGGATAGTGATCAAAGGCACCGCACGAATTGTCTCAATGAAAATCACACAGACAGATTTCGCAACTGGCATCTTAGATTGGCGACCTAGCGCCAGCAAAATACCTAATGGAAAAGACGCTACAATACCAATGATACCCAGCAGCATGGTCAAGAACAGACCGCCCCAAAGAGACGTCTCAACCACTTCTAGACCGAATATACCGCCAGCAAACAGGAAGTAAGCAACGATTGGGTACACCACAATGATACCAATCGATAAAAACAGCTTGTTCACTGCTTTGATGGCAAACATGCCCACCATGACAACCAGTAGAATGGCTGCCAAGTTCACACGCCAGTATTCTTCTGGTGGGTAAAGGCCATACATAAACTGATCAAAACGCACCCGGATGAATGCCCAACATGCACCACCGCCTGTACAAGCAGCTTTGGAAGTACCTTCCCATGTTGCATTGAGAATTGCCCAATCAATGACAGGCGGAATTAACAAATACAAAACGTAAAGGCTGAAAATCGTCAGGATGATATTCAGTGGGCTTGAGAAAAAGTTTTTACGAATCCAAGCGACCGGACCGACAGCATTGCTCGGTGGTGGTAGGCTAGGAGAAGGTTTGAATTCAATCGCCATGTGTGCCCCCTTATCGCTCAATTAAAGACATTTTTTTGTTGTACCAGTTCATAAACAATGAAATGGACAAACTTAAAGTACCGTACACCAACATACACAGACCTATGGTCTCAATGGCCTGACCTGTCTGGTTTAGGGTGGTTCCCATTACCACGGCAACAAGTTCTGGGTAAGCGATTGCAGCGCCCAAAGACGAGTTTTTGGCCAAGTTAAGGTATTGGCTGGTAAGTGGTGGAATAATCACTCGCAGTGCTTGTGGTAAGACAATCAAACGTTGAGTGAGGTTGTCTGGCATACCCAAAGAACGTGATGCTTCCGTTTGCCCCCAGTTCACAGACAAAATACCCGCACGTACGATCTCTGCGATAAATGAGCCTGTGTAAGTGGATAGGGCAATCAAAACAGCAACGAATTCAGGGACCAATACCATGCCACCCGTTACGTTGAAACGGCTTTTCTGTGGTAGTTCAAAGTCTACTGGAGAGCCTGCGATGAAGTAAAAGAGCACGGTGCCAAAGACAATAATCGCTAAGGATGTCCAGTAAGCAGGAAACCAAAGCCCGGTACGGGTTTGACGCTTCTTCGCCCAAACGATGAGGGCAATGGAAGCTACGATACACGCTAGGAAGCCAAAGATTACCACACCGAAGGCATCACCAAAAATAGGTGAAGGCGAGTAGATGCCACGCTTATTCAGGAAGAAATCACCAAAAATAATACTGTTGCGTGGGTGGGGCAGGGTAGCCAATACCGCGAAGTACCAGAAGAACATCTGCAACAATAATGGGATGTTACGCAGAGTTTCTATGTATACCGTTGCAAGTCGAGCGACTAACCAGTTCTGTGACAAACGGGCCAAGCCCATGATCACACCGATAATGGTTGCCAATACAATACCCATTAATGAGATAAGGGTGGTGTTAATTAAGGCAACAACAAAGGCACGGCCGTAGCTATTGGCTTCGGTATATTCAATTAAATGGATTAAGATCGGGAAGCCCGCTGGCTCGTTTAAAAACGCGAAGCCCGTGGAGATCCCTTGGTTTTGTAAGTTCGCTTGTAGGTTATGGAACAAATAATAACCGACAGCGAGGACGACAATTAGGAGTACTGCTTGAAACAACAAGGCACGATTGCCTGCGTCGTTCAAGAAACTCGTGTTACTTGCTTTTTGTTCGCTCATCTTGGTTCAGGCAGAGAATGCTCGTCAGATGGATATTCGGAAGGGGGTGCCCAGCGGCTGGTGCCGCTGGGCAAAATCCCTGGTAGGTAAGGGATTAAATACGAATTAACGTACTGGTGGCGCGTAAAGAACGCCGCCTTCAGTCCATAGGTTGTTCACACCACGTGGGAGACCCACTGGAGTGTTAGGACCTACGTTACGCTCAAACACTTCGCCGTAGTTACCTACTTCTGCGATGATGTTGTAAGCCCAATCTGCGTCAAGGCTTAGTGCCTCACCCATGTTACCTTCAGCGCCTAGTAGACGACGAATCGCTGGGTCAGTAGATTCTGCTTTGATTTTCGCAACGTTTTCAGAGCTGATGCCCATTTCTTCTGCGTTGATTTGAACGAATAGTGCCCAAGTCGCAATGTCTTTCCACTGGTTGTCGCCGTGACGAACAACAGGACCTAGAGGCTCTTTAGAAATGGTTTCTGGAAGAATCACGTGTGCAGATGGATCAGAAAGCTTAGAGCGGTGTGCTGCTAGACCTGATTTATCTGTTGTGAAGACGTCACAACGGCCAGAAGCGTATGCCGCTAGCGCTTCGTCTGCTTTTTGAACGATAACTGGAACGTAAGACAATTTGTGCTTACGGAAGAAGTCAGCCATGTTCAATTCTGTAGTGGTACCCTGCTCAGTACAAACTGTTGCACCGTCAAGTTCCATTGCAGAAGACACACCTAGATCTTTACGCACCATGAAGCCTTGGCCGTCGTAGAAGTTAGTCGTAGTGAAGTCTAGACCTAGAGACGTGTCACGAGTGTACGTCCAAGTGGTGTTACGAGAAAGGATGTCGATTTCACCAGATTGTAGTGCAGTGAAACGCTCTTTCGCAGAAAGTGGTGTGAATTTAACTGCTTGTGCATCACCGAAGACGGCAGCAGCCACTGCACGACATGCATCAACGTCGATACCTGTCCAGTTACCAGAATCGTCCGCGTTAGAGAAGCCAGGAACACCTTGGCTCACGCCACACTGAACAAAGCCTTTTGCTTTTACGTCGTCCAATGTTGCGGCAGCTGCACCGGTGCTGATAGTAGCAGCGATCGCAGCGGTAGAAAGAATTTTACCTACGTTCGATTTCATGATTTTGCCTCCCAGGCATTACTAGTTTTTATGTTCAAAATTGGAATCTGATGAGTAGATGCCATTTTCGATTATTTATGTAGCAATTAGCTTGCCAATATTTTTAGTTATTCTTTTGAATTTCTCGTCCAGTGCAATCTTCTAAATTTACACCCTACCACCCTATAGAATTACTGTTACCCCCCTCTCGTCAAGGCGAAATCACTGCATCTGTACGTTTTTTTTCCTTTTTTTGTACATCTTGATAACTATTTGGCAATAAGTACTTTATATCTAATAGCTATCATTTATTTTGTTTACGATTGGTGCGTATATTATTTTTTTTGCTCCAATTTGACGCAATAAACCGGTAGTTTCTGGTGGATATAGGTGATTTTTAGCACCATTTGAATAGATTTGGTGCTATTTGATGCTCTTTGTAATTATTTGGTGCGATGATATAGGGCCACCTGACCAAATGGTTGAGTTTAGCTTATTTTTCCTAAGGTATTTGCCACGTGATAGAATCACGCTAAATTAGGAGTCAGTTATCTTCGGAGCATCATGTTAATGGAAACGTCTGCAAAGCCTTTAGACAGATTGGATAAAAAGATCCTTCGGGAGCTGCAAATTAACGGTCGTCTATCGAATGTTGAGCTTGCTAGCCGAGTAGGGCTGAGTGCCACCCCTTGTTTGGAGCGTGTACGCCGACTTGAGCGCAATGGTTACATTACGGGTTACTGCGCGTTGGTTGACCCTCGTAAGGTGGACGCCGGGTTGTTGGTGTTTGTTGAGATTCGTCTAAAAGCTACGTCTCCAGAGGGCTTTAACGAATTTAAAGAGGCTGTGTCTGAGATCCCTGAAGTCTTAGAGTGTCACTTGATCGCAGGTGACTTTGAGTACCTACTGAAAGCTCGGGTATCAAACATGGACGCCTATCGTCATCTTTTAGGTGAAACCCTTCTGACTCTGCCTCACGTGCGTGAGTCTCGTACCTACGTGGCTATGGAAGAAGTGAAGAACACCACAGTGGTGAAGATTCCTTAATGCTGTCTCCCACATAATAAAAAACCACGCAAAGGCGTGGTTTTTTTGTCTCTGAATTTGAATCAATCCAGTTTTAGTGCTTTTTTTAACTTCTTCAACATGCGTGGCCCCATTCCCTTGATTTTAAGCAAGGCTTCCCAAGAGGTGTGAGGGCGCTTTTCTACGATTTCTTTCGCGACTTTCTTTGGCATACCTTTGACACTTGCCAGCTCTTCTAAAGAGCTTTGATTAATGCTGATGAGGCCGCTGCCTTCTTTTTCTGGGGCTGTTTTCTTGGCCTTAGGTGCTTTGTCTTGCTCCGTTGGCTTTTTACTTTTTACCGGTTTTGAGACTGGAGTGGCTGGTGCTTCTTCGATGCTGACCACTTTTTCTTTAGTGGTGGGAGTCACTGTAGGTTCGACGACCGTTGGCTGCCATGCCACCACATAGGGTACATCAAAAGGCTGGCTATCAATTAACTCGTAGTCAGAGCCATTCCACTCGCGTAATTCTAAGGCTAGCTGCCATTGACCGGCTTCCGGTGCCGTGAAAATCAAGTCATATTCGCAGTTAGATAAATAGTGTTGTCCAGAGAGCTGGCCAATCGTTGTGCTAGCCAGTACCGCTTCGGCACCATCTTGACGGTAGCCACGCAGTTCGATGGCTACTGTGCCACTTAGATTATCAAAACTTCTGTGGTTATTGATCTGTTGAATCGTCAAGGTAATACGATCGCCATGGACGCGAAAGCCGTATGAGCCATTGAATGATAAGTCTTTTTTAAGCGTTAGAGAGTGGGCGATTGCCGACATGGGTCATTCCTCTGATTTAGGGGGTTCCGTTGGGAGGGAAGATAGCCTAAATAGTGAAATGGATATATGAATTTTTGATTAAATACTGATCAATATCGTGAATGCTCTCTATTACGCAAAGCTACACATTGAGATATTGATTATGTTTCGGTAACCAACGTGAGAGTAGGGGAGAAACATGCTCTGGGTAGTCACGATATAATTGTGCTGCGGCGCTTTGTACGCCGTCTAAAAGTGCCTTGTCTCGTTGTAGATCCGCCACTTTAAATTCCAGCAAACCTGTCTGGCGGGAGCCGAGCAGTTCTCCAGGGCCTCGAAGCTCCAAATCTTTCTCAGCAATCTTAAAGCCATCGGTGGTCTCGCGCATGATGGAAAGGCGTGCGCGGCCCTGTTGCCCTAGTGGCGAACGATACAGCAACACACAGTGGCTAGCTGCTTGGCCACGACCCACACGCCCTCTTAGCTGGTGTAATTGCGCTAAACCTAAGCGTTCTGGGTTTTCGATCACCATAAGGCTTGCGTTGGGCACGTCGACGCCCACTTCAATCACGGTGGTGGCGACGAGCAGCTGAATGTCACCGGCTTTAAACCGCGCCATGATGTCGGCTTTTTCTTGGGCTTTCATCCGGCCGTGTACCAAGCCTACTTGAATGCCTTGTAGCTGTTCCATGAGTAGCGTGGCAGTGTCCTCCGCCGCTTGGCACTGTAAGGCCTCGGATTCTTCGATCAAGGTACAGACCCAATAGGCTTGCTTGCCTTCTTCGCAAGCGTGGCGGACTCTTTGAATCACTTCTTCCCGCCGTTGGTCTGAAACCGCAATGGTATTCACTGGCGTTCGCCCAGGGGGGAGCTCATCAATAATGGAACAATCTAAATCCGCATAAGCAGACATGGCTAAGGTGCGTGGTATCGGGGTAGCCGTCATGATCAGCTGGTGGGGCTGGAATCCAGCTTGTAAGCCTTTTTCCCTTAGGGCCATACGCTGATGCACCCCGAATCGGTGCTGCTCATCAATGATGGCGAGGGCCATGCCATGGAAGGTGACGCTCTCTTGGAAAAGGGCATGGGTGCCAACGACGATGGCAGCGTCACCGGAAGCTATGGCCGCCATTTCGGCTTCCCGCTGTTTTCCCTTTAACTTTCCGATCATCCATGCCACCTTGATGCCCAAAGGCTCAAACCAAGCTTTGAAGTTAAGGTAGTGTTGTTCTGCGAGAATCTCTGTAGGTGCCATGACCGCTACTTGGCGACCTTGTTGCACCACGCTGGCGGCGGCTAGAGCGGCCACTAGCGTTTTACCTGAACCCACATCCCCTTGCACTAGGCGCAGCATAGGGTGCCCAGTTGCCATATCTTGCAAAATTTCTTGGGAAACCCGCTGTTGTGCGCCCGTTGGAGAAAAAGGCAGCTGCTGCAACAATGCCTGGTATAAGGCTCCCTGTTCGGTAATGGCAATCGCTCGGTCTTCTTTGGATAGCTGGCGCTTGTTTATCAAGGAGAGCTGGTGGGCCATGAGTTCTTCAAACGACAGGCGATATTGTGCCGGATGGTTACCGAGCTTAAGTTGTTCTAAGTTGGTCCCTTGAGTGGGATGATGTAGAAATTTAATGGCATCGGCCAAGGACGGTAAGCTGAATGCCTCTCTGATGGAATCCGGCAGCCACTCCCGCAGATTGTATGGGGTAAGACGCTCTAGGGCTTGTTCACACAGCTGGCGGATTTTGGTTTGTGTTAAACCCTCCGTCAATGGATAGATGGGCGTGAGTTGGTCCGAGCCATCCAGAGGTTCATCGTCTTTGAGTATGGAGTATTCTGGGTGATAGATTTCAAACCCCGTGCTGCCCCGGCGTATTTCGCCAAAGCAGCGGACTCTTTTGCCTTGCTCAAGTTGTTTCTTTTGTGCGGCAGAAAAGTGAAAAAAGCGCAGGCATAGGGAGCCAGAGTGATCACGTACACGGCAGATCAGGCTACGGCGCTTGCCCATTTTAATCTCACAGCCGACAACGTCGGCTTCAATGACTGCTTCATCCCCGAAGCGTAGTTGTCCAATTGGGACGACACGAGTGCGGTCCTGATAGCGAATGGGCAGATGAAACAGCAAGTCTTGAACTGTATGCAGATTGAGCTTCGCCAGCTTCTCAGCCATGGCGACTCCAACACCTTTAAGTTCTTGAATATCTTGTGTTTCTAATGCATCGACCATACTAGTCCAGATTCAGCTTTTGGCATGCCTCACGGATGGATTGGCTGAGAGATTCGATGGCTTTTGGACGCGGGAAACTGGCCCGCCATGCCAAGGCCACAGTACGTTTGGGAACAGGGGCGCTAAAAGGTCTCACCGCCAATACATCTTCATCAATGTTATTGACCGCGGACTTTGGCAGTACCGTCACACCTAATCCTGATGACACCATATAGCGGATGGTTTCTAGGGAGCTACCATTTACAACGGTACGTCCTTCGTTGAGCTCTTCCTCGCCAATAATAGGGCAGGCTTCCATGACTTGGTCACTAAAGCAGTGGCCCTTGCCTAGCAGCAGTAAGTTATCTGTGGTGAGTTGGTCCGTGGTAATACTGTCAAGGTTTGCCCAAGGGTGTTCTTTGGGCATCAGTACGACGAACTCTTCTTCGTAAATGGGTTGAGTGACCACGTCTGGTTCGCGAAAAGGGAGAGCGACAATGATGGCATCTAACTCGCCGTTACGCAGTTTCGGACGCAGGTTTTCAGTCAGGTCTTCCTCGATCACCAAGGGCATGCCTTGGGCATGTTTTTTAAGCTCTGGGATCATGTAAGGAAATAGGTACGGCGCAATGGTAAAGATAGCACCTACCTTCAACGGGCCTCGAAGTTGGTTTTTGCCAGAAGACGCCAATTCTTTAATCATGTTGGCTTGCTCTAATACACGGCGCGCCTGACTGATGATTTGTTCGCCAATGGGGGTAATGTAGACAGAGCTTTTGCTACGCTCGAAAATCGCAGCGCCAAGTTCGTCTTCTAGCTTTTTAACTGCCACACTGAGTGTTGGCTGAGAAACATTGCTGCGATCTGCTGCACGGCCAAAATGTTTCTCTTCTGCTAGCATAACGATGTATTTGAGTTCTGTTAGCGTCATGGTCATTACCCTTATAATTGGTAATAACTATGATAATACATATTTTGATAAAGTGTACCGGAACTTGGAAGATACGCTTTTTTTGCAATCATTGGGGCAAATATGACAAAAGTACTGGTAGCGGGCTGTGGTGACTTAGGACGTTCAGTGGCGTCTCATTTTGTGGCGCTGGGTGCGCAAGTGACAGGCATGCGCCGCCAAGGTATCGAATTTCCTGAAGGGGTGTTGGGGATTACGGGAGATTTAACCGAGCTGAATCAAGATGCGTGGCCCGATGTGGACCTGGTGTATTTGATTGTTACCCCACAGGGGCGCACGGAAGAGGCTTATGGCAAGGCTTATGTGGGGGCGGCCGAAGCTGTGGCCCAAGCTTACCAAGAACGGGAGCAGAAGCCCCATGTGATCTTTGTCTCCAGTACCAGTGTTTATGGCCAGAACCAAGGCCAGTTAATTACCGACGACTCCCTTGCTGTGGCGGCCAAGCCCACTGCTAACAAGCTGCTGGAGGCAGAGCAGGTGTTAATACAGGCGTTGCCCACCACAAGTGTCCGTTGTTCTGGTATTTACGGTCCTGGGCGGTTTCGCTTAATAGACGGTGTGTATGAGGCTGAGCCTTGGGCAGAAAACAGCTGGACTAATCGTATTCACCGAGATGATGTAGTGGGTGCGTTGTGTTTCCTAGGGGAGCGTGTTGTCAAAGGACAGACCTTACCAGAGACAGTGATTGCCACTGATGAGCAGCCTGTGTCCATGTGGGAAGTTAAGTTATGGTTAGCCAGCGCCTTGGATGTGCTGCCATCTTTGCCCTCTGATATTACCTTTGCGGAATACTTTCCAACTAAGGGTAAGCGTATCGTGGCCACTAAATTGCGCACCTTAGGTTGGCGTCCACACTATTCAGGCTATGTTACTGGCTATGGCAGCGTGTTAAAACGCTATGTACCCCCTGCTGAGCGTGCCTAAGCATTGCTAAATCGAAATAAAAAAAGAGGCCACTAGGGCCTCTTTTTTATTTGTATCAGAGATCGGGGATCAGGGATTAGTCTTCTAATACCATCACGCCTTCGATTTCAACGGCAACGTCTTTCGGCAGTGCACGCACACCCAAGGCTGCACGAGCTGGGTAAGGTTGCTCGAAAAACTGTGTCATGACTTCGTTCACTGTGGCGAAGTTGCCTAGGTCGGTCATGTAGATGTTTAGCTTAACGATGTCTTTTAGTGAGCCGCCTGCTGCTTCACAAACCGCTTGTAGGTTAGTGAAGACTTGCTTTGTTTGCTCTGCTACGTCATCGCTGACGATTTCCATGGTGGCTGGTACCAATGGAATCTGGCCGGAAAGGTAAACTGTGTTGCCAGCGCGAACAGCTTGTGAGTATGGGCCGATTGCTGCAGGAGCGTTTTCAGAGAAGATTACTTGCTTTGCCATGGTCTCAATCCTTTATGAGTGATCAAATTCTAAATGCTACGTGATTAACGTCCGACGAGGTTCTCACGGGATACTTTTTCAACGCAACGCACGGCTTTAATGCGTCGCATAACATCTGCTAAGCCCACACGACTTGATATAGCAATATTCAGACGAAGACGAGAGATCTTGCCCCGTTCAATGATGTCCAAGTTAGACACTTGGAAATCTGTGTCACTGATGGAGCTGGCAATCTTGGCCACGGCGCCTCGCTCGTTCACATAGGTGACGATCAGGCTGACGTTGAGCTCTTCTTCAATCTCTTTACTCCAGCTCATGCGAATATAACGCTCTGGGCTAGATAAGTGGTCTTGAATATTTGGGCAGCTACGATGATGAATGATAATGCCTTTGTCTACTTGCACATATCCGACAATCGGATCACCCGGAATCGGTGAACAGCATTTCGCATAGGAGATTAGCATCCCTTCAGAGCCATTCACTTTAAACGATTTCGGTGAAATCAATTCATCTTCATTAAAGTCAGGGAATAACTGACGGGCGACCACATAGCCCACATGACGACCCTTACCGATGGATTCAAGTAAGTCATCTAAGGCCTCAAGCTGGTAGTGCTCTAAGACCGCGTTGACGCGATCTTCGGGCAATTCTTCAATAGTGGTTCTGAAGGCATTGAGGGAGCGGGTCAGTAGGCGGTAGCCAAATGAAATGGCATTCTCCCGTTGTTTGGTCTTCAGGTAATGGCGAATGTTGGTGCGGGCTTTACCTGTGATGGCGAAGCTTAACCAAGCCACATTTGGCTGGGCGCTTTTGGCCGTGATGACTTCGACGGTCTGGCCACTTTCTAACTGGGTGCTCAACGGCGCTAAACGACGGTTGATACGACAGGAAATACAGGTGTTGCCGATTTCCGTATGGACCCCATAAGCGAAGTCTACAGGCGTTGCACCAGACGGTAGTTCAATGATCTCGCCTTTAGGTGTAAAGACGTACACCTCGTCAGGGAAGAGGTCGCTCTTAACGTTATCAATGAACTCCATTGGGTTGTGGGCTTTTTCTTGAATCTCAAGCAAGCTTTTAACCCATTTGGTAGCACGTTCATGGTTGCTGGCCGGAGCACCAGACGTTTGCCCCTGGGACTTGTAGGTCCAATGGGCAGCGATACCATTAACCGCGACAACATCCATTTCATTAGTACGAATCTGTACTTCCAATGGTAAGCCATTGGTACCCACCACAGTGGTGTGCAACGACTGATAACCGTTGGACTTAGGCACCGCGATGTAATCTTTAAAGCGACCTTCAATCGGCTTAAAGAGGGCGTGAATTACCCCCAAAATGCGATAACAGCTGTCATGGCGATCGGTGACAATACGCACACCCAGTACGTCCATGACTTCTTCCAAGGAGCGGCGCTTTTTACGCATCTTTTGGTAGATGCTGTAGGTATGCTTTTCGCGCACGCTGATGGCTGCATCAATGTAGTCAGCAGCCAGCTCAGAGCGAATGAAGTCTTCAAGCTTTTCCATGGACTTGTCCCGTTGTCCATAGCGCTTGTTAATAGCGCGCTCGAGCATCCGTGAACGAAGTGGGTAGTAAGCTTGAAAGGCCAAGGACTCAAGATCCACACGCATATTATACATACCTAAGCGGTTCGCTATCGGTGCGTAAATGTCGAGGGTTTCTTTCGCGATACGGCGTTTTTTATGGGCTGGCATGGCATCGAGGGTGCGCATGTTATGGAGTCGGTCCGCCAGCTTCACCATGATGTCGCGAATGTCATCCGCCATGGCCATGGCCATTTTTTGGAAGTTATGAGCTTGTTTTTCGATTTGGCTGTTGAACTCAAGGTGGGTCAGCTTACTGACACCATCAACTAGGCTAGCAACGCCTTCACCAAATTGCTCCGCGAGGGCCTCTCGGGAAATGCCTGTGTCTTCGATTACATCGTGGAGTAGCGCGGCCGTTAGGCCTTCGCAATCCATTCGAAGCTCAGCTAGGACAAATGCCACTGCCAATGGATGGGTGACATAATGCTCACCACTTTTACGCTTTTGTCCATCGTGGGCTTGTTCAGCGTAGTAGTAGGCGCGTTTTACCGTGGCGATCTGCTCGTAGGGCAGATATTGGCCAAGGTTTTCCGCTAATTTCTCAATAGTAGACACCGCTCACCTCACATCAGGAAAAGCAAAACCAGAAATACGTGTGCTGAGCGATGCATACCATAGAGATTAAAACTCTGTTGGCGCTGGCTTATTCTGGAAGTCTACGTTTTTCGCGTTGATTAGGTCATCGGCGATTTCACGTAGCGCAACAACAGTCATTTTGTCTTCTTCAAGTGGTAGCTTTGCTTCTGCGCCACCGGTTGCTAGTTGACGTGCGCGTTTCGCCGCAACCATAACCAATTCAAAACGGTTGTCTACGTTTTCTAGGCAATCTTCAACTGTAACTCGAGCCATGGGGTAACCTCTGGGTAAGATTTAATCACTAATTAGTAATCGCCAATTTTACTGAACCGCCTGTCACTATGACAAGAGATCATTGATGAGATCTGTGTGAATCTCACGTATTAATGGCATTCTGGTACGCATGGCCACGAAAATGGCCTGCAATTGTTGAAATGCTTCATCAAAATCATCGTTGATGATGACATATTCGTATTCGTTGTAGTGTGACATTTCATTGACGGCTTTGGCCATACGGCGGGCGATTACGTCTTCGGCGTCGGTGCCACGACCTTTCAAACGCTCTCCTAGGGCTTCAACCGATGGTGGTAAGATAAAAATACCAATGGCATCAGGGTATTGGGCACGTACTTGTTGGGCCCCTTGCCAGTCTATTTCTAAGATCACGTCTAAGCCTTGGTCGAGCATGTCGAAAATGGCTTGTTTGGAGGTGCCGTAGAAGTTGTCAAACACTTGGGCGTGCTCAAAAAACGCATCTTCCGCGATCATATCTAGGAAGGAGTCCACATCAACAAAAAAGTACTCTCGGCCGTGCTCTTCGCCTGTTCTAGGGGCGCGAGTGGTGTGGGATACCGAGATGCGAACGTTTTCGTCGGCTTTTAACAGCGCTTTGTAAAGGGAAGATTTCCCCGCGCCAGAAGGGGCCGATAAAATGAAAAGGTTGCCTTTTTTCTGTGTCATTGAGGGTTCCGTTTTAGGCTCGTCTGAAAATAAACATAAGTGCGCCAGTGTAGCATATTTCCTGAGGCTAATTGTCAGCTTTACGTCATGATTTTGGTTACCAATTCTCGGTATTTTAAAAATTACGACTATACTCGTATTTACGAGATGTGAGTAACGGTCAAAATGCTCACAAAACCGAATTAGGTCATCTACATAGATAGGTTTTGATGTATGAGGTCACAAGGAAAGCTTGATTATTTATCAAAAACAGAGACCACCTGGAAAGTATTGTCTGTGGAGGACGATGCAGGTTACCAGAGTGCCCTGCTAAACGGCCTGCAGTCGCTAGATTACGGTACTAAAAATGTAGAGTTTTTGACCGCCAACTCTGCCCAAGAGGCCGGCAGTGTGTTGGCGCAGAACCCAGACATTGGCGTGATCTTGCTTGATGTGGTTATGGAAACAGATGATGCGGGCTTGCGCCTAGTGCAAAGTATCCGTGAAAGTATTGGTAACCACTTAGTCCGTATCGTGTTGCTCACGGGGCAGCCGGGAATGATGCCATTAGATGACTTGATGGCCAGCTACGACATTGACGATTACTGGAATAAAAGTGACCTAACCCACGATCATCTGCAAACCATCGTTATATCTAATTTGCGTACTTGGGAGCATTTAACCGTTATCCAAAAAGCCCGCCAAGGCATGCAGCTTCTGATCGAATCCAGCCAGCGTATCAGCAGCAAAATGGATCTTCGTAGCTATACCCAAGCGATCCTCCAAGAGCTGGTGAAACTGTTTGAATTCGAAAAAGGCGGTGTGGTCTGTATGGCGCACCAGCATGAAGAGATACCTGATAAAGCCTTGGTGTTTGCAGCGACTGGGGAATTCAGCGACTGGTCCAATCAATATCTTGGCAGTATTACAGTGGATGAAGAATTCAGCCACGCTTTAATGAATAGCTTTCACCAACAAGAGCATATGATTGGCACAGCAGTGTCTGCCTTGTATTTTTCCAGCGAGGAGCTGGATCAGCGAGATTATGTGGTGCTAGTGAAGCATGAAAATCCCCTGCGAGACTATCAGGTGGAGATGCTCAAGGTGTTTTGTGAAAACGTCAACCTTGGGTTCAAAAATATTGCCTTGCACAGCCGTTTAGCGGAGCTTGCTTACTATGACACCTCTACTGGACTGCACAACAAAAACTGGTTGTTTCGCCAGATTGCTGGTTTGTCTCCAGAGGAGCGCAAAGACTGCAAAGTATTGATGCTGTTTGTTGAAGAGCTTGCCTACAGTGAAGTCTTGTTCGGGGTGCAATATGGCCGCAACTTAATGAAATACCTGCATGCTCACCTTAAGGCCTGCTTTGTTCGCTCCATTGACATTGCTTTGTATGAGAGGGATACCCTGGTACTGCTTGTCTATGATCGCCAAGACTATGAAAGAGAAGACCTTGAACATGTGCTTCACCCGCGCTTGCAGATCGACGACAGTCTCCATGTGATTGATTTGTTAGGGTGTATGGTGCGCTTGTCGGATGTGCCCGATAACACTCCTGCCCAAGTCATTGGGATTGCCAAAAGTGCCCTTGAGCAAGTTAAGCATGACAATGTGGATTTTGGAGTCTTCAGTACCCAACAGCTGCTACAAAATCAAAATCGCTATTCGTTACTAAAAGATCTGCGGGAGGCCATCCCGACCGAGCAAATGTTTATTCACATGCAGCCCAAAATACGTCTGTCTGACGGGGGCTTGGTTGGGTTTGAAGTCTTGGTGCGCTGGCACCATAAAAATGGGGACATGATCCCCCCTGATCAGTTTGTCAAAATGGCTGAGACGTCCGGTCTGATAGATCGACTGGATCGTCGGGTAACGCGCTTGGCTTGCCGTGCTCAGACTGTCTTAGCAGAGCACAATGTGCGAGTGCCCTTATCGGTCAATGTGTCCGGGGTCGAGCTTTCTAGACCGGACTTTGTCGATAACTTTGTTGAGCTATTACAAACCGAGGCGGTTGCTCCTCAAAGTCTAGATGTTGAAGTAACCGAGACTCAGCTGATAGTGGAGCGTAAAGCCGTGCTTAAGCATCTGAAACGGTTTAAAGAACTAGGGATCCGAGTTAGCATCGATGACTTCGGTGCTGGGTATTCTTCTCTTGCTTACCTCTCTACCTTGAATACCGAAGTGTTAAAAATAGACCGTCAATTTATCAATCGAATGCTTGAAACCAAAGAAGATCGTCAGGTAGTTCGCATGATTATCGAGCTCGGCCATACCTTAAATATGGAAGTCTTAGCGGAAGGCATTGAAACCCAAGAGCAATACAATGCCCTCAAAGAAATGGGTTGCGATACAGGTCAGGGTTATTTTATGGCAAAGCCCATGCCATTAGAAAAAGCCATAGACTGGTGTCGAGCCCGAACAGACGAGTCTTAATCTATGAAAAAACCGCCAGTCTGGATCTTTGCTGTACCTCTGGTGATGGTCATCGCTCTCGGTTTGGTCACGATTCATGTTTGGAAAAAGACCCTTGCTGATACCTATGGTGAGGAGCAGGGGCAGTTGATTAACCGAGCCAGTGTTCTGATATCTAAAGAGCTTGGGTTGATGGAGCAAATAACCAACTACATGCGTGAAGAGTTAGAAAGCATTGTGCCGCAATCCTTTGACTCGGAAGACGCGTGGCGGCGGGCCGTTGAAACTCAGCTTAAGCAAACACGCCACTTATCTAGCATTATTGCTCAATTGCGTTGGTTGTCTCCGGATGGCCAAGAGCTAGTCCGGGTAGATGTGCGCCCAAATGGGACGACGCAAGCCATTCCCAAAAGTGAGTTACAAGATAAATCAGGGCGCTATTACTACATCAAGGGGAGCCAATTAGCCCAGGGGCAAACTCTGATTACTCCTACGGATTTGAACGTAGAACATGGTCTTATCGTAGTGCCCTATGAGCCCACCACTCGGTCAGTGACCAAGCTTAAGGGACCCCAAGGTGAGTGGCAGGGGCTCTTGGTGGTGAACTTTAACGTGTCCTCTGTGTTGGAGCAGATTAGATTGCTCCAGACCCCAGAGAACACATTACAGGTGATTGATAACCAAGGGAATTGGCTGCTGTCCTATATTCCAGAAAGGGAATGGCGACACATGTATGGGGATTACACCATGGCACTTCCCCAGCTTTACCCTGATGCTTGGCAACGCATTCAAACCTATCGAACCCTCACAAAAGAGTCCTTAGACGGTCTGCCGACCTTGGTTTCCCCGAGTGCCATTAATTTGGACCCACAAAGCGCTCCAAGGACCTATTTGATTGCTAAGGTGCGTCCGGATGTGTGGTTTAAAAATCAATTGATCGTTTACGGTGTCACCGGAATGGTCGCTATTTTGCTTTATGGCGCACTCGTCGCTTTGGTTTGGTTCCGATGGCGCTTAGCTACTCAAAAAGCAGTCTATGTAGAACGCATCCGACACGATAAAGCGCGTATTGAAAAAGCCCATACACGCCTAAAAGAAAACAACCAAAATCTTGTCATGATGCAAAAGGAATTGGTTGAGCAGAGCAAGCTATCGGCCCTTGGCATGTTAGTGGCGGGGGTTGGCCATGAGCTGAATACGCCTTTGGGGGGGTTACGTATGACCCTATCGTCCGTTGCGAGTCATATGAAACGTATGAAGCAAGAGGCGGATTCTTTGACTGAGCGTCAAGCGAAGCATATGGACATGGTGCATCAAGCATTGGCCATTGCGGATAATAACCTTGAGCGTGCGGTGGCCGTTGTGCAGCAATTCAAACGCATCACCGATGGGCGTACCCGACAAGCACTGACGAACTTTAAAGTAGGCTTGATGCTAGAAGACACCTTGGCAGCCTTGAAGCCCCTGCGTAAGCTGCATCCAAAAGTTGACATCGTACTGCAGGGTGACCCGGAATTAGAATTTTGCGCGGCGGCAGGGGTTGTCTCTCAAGTGCTCCAAAGCCTGATTACTAATGCTCTAGACCATGCTTTTCCTGATCATAGTGAAGGAGAGATCGCCATCGCCTTTAATAAAGAAGAAGAGTACGTGATTGAGGTGCGTGATAATGGTCGGGGGATTAATGAAGCTGACTTATCCAAAATATGGGAGCCCTTTTTCACCACTGGGCGTGGTGAAAAACACTCAGGTTTAGGCTTGTTTATGGTGAGCCAATGGGTAAACGAACTTCTAAACGGTCAAATAACAGTGGGCCCCAATGCTCCCCACGGCACCCGGTTTGTCATTAAAATACCCATTCACTCTAAATAAAAAAGCCAAGCGGCTTATGAGTCTTCGGCACTGGAATACCAGCCCAACAGAACCCAGATTAGGCTCATGCCAATCAAACAATAAAGCACCATTTGCCAGTTGCCCTGCCAGTCGTGCAGGGCACCCATAGCAACAGGGCCAGCGGCCGCTAATAGGTAACCGATCAATTGCGCCATACCGGATAGCGCCGCCGCTTGCTTCAAGCTGCTGGTGCGAATACTGATTAAGGACAGTCCCACCACATAGCCCATGGTGACCCCAAAGCCAAATATAAAGGACCAGACGGCAGACAGCGCTGGTAAGAAGACGAATCCTAATAAGCTGATCAATGTGGCAAACGTAGACAAACAAGACAACTGGCGCTTGCTTGGCAAGATGCGCTGCAGAAATGGCAGGATCAAAGCTGGTACTGTCCCCGCCGCTTGAATATAGCTGTGATACAGCCCAGCGGTCACGGGCGCAAACCCATTATCAATCATAATAGTGGGGGCCCAAGCATTGACGATGTAGTTGATAACGGAATCCATCGCCAAAAACATTGCCAGTAACCATGCAACAGGAGAGCGCCAAACGGAGGATTCCGTGCTGCTTGGGGTTGGTGCAGCGCCTCCTCTTTCCTTTTTAGGTAACCAAATCCATAGGGCTAACGGCAAGGCGATGATCAATAACTGAGCCCCCAGAGCAAATGACCAACTTGGCCAAAGGTCACCAAAAAGGCGTTCTGACAAAAAGCTCAGAGGTACGGCGGAGCCTGTCATAACGGTGCCGCCAACGTTCATCATTAACACGTAAATGGCGGTTAGCTGGACAATCTGTGTAGAAAAATCGCGCTTCAATAAAACCGGCAAGAGCACGTTGCCTACGGCGATCCCTGCACCAATAAACACGACCCCAAGGTACATGGGCGGTAATACCCCCATGGAGCGCAGAATCATCCCCACGGCAATACTGATAGCGCCTATAAAAAGCGTCTTCTCAATGCCTTGATGACGACTCAACCAAGCGGCAGCAGGCGCGAAAATAGCAAAGGCTAACAAGGGTAACGCAGTTAACAAGCCCGATTGGGAGCTGCTTAGATGCAAGTCCTGCTCGATGAATTCAATAAGGGGCGCAATGCCGACAACTGGACCGCGCAAGCTGAGCGACATCAACATGATGAAACCCAGCAATAGCAATGCGTCACGACTGTACTTAGTTGGCATGAAAGGACTTCCGATTGGTTAAAGACTTGTCAGCTGAGGAGTATATGGGATAGCGTGTCTTGCTGTATTGTGGAATTAAGACAATAAATGACGAAATCCAGACAAGATCAAAGAACCATCATTACCGACCTTGGTCCAGCCGATACCTTGGCCCAGCCGGTGATATTACAGCGGGAAAGCTATCATGCGGAAACCCCGTGGCATCAGCATAAAAAAGGCCAATTGCTTCTCGCCCTAAAGGGCACAGTGACCAGCTATGTGGAGCAGGGCATGTGGTTGATCCCGCCCCAGTGTGCGGTTTGGATCCCCAGTCAGCATGTGCACCGTAATGTGTATGGACCGGACTCAGATGTCTGCATGGTGTTTGTGGATGTTGCGGCGACTCGTTTACCCGAACGGGTTTGTACCTTGACGGTGACGCCCTTGATGCGTGAGCTGATGCTGCACATCGCCGATCAACCATTACGTCATGAGCCTGGCAGCGCCACAGAGAAAATGGTGCATGTTTTGATGGATTTATTAGAGCAGGCGCCCCATGAGTCCTTTGACTTTCCTATCCCTGAAGAAGCACGGTTAAGGGACTTAGCCCAGCGGTTGATGTCCCAGCCAGATGATCGTCGCACCTTAGCGGAATGGGCTAAAGACTACGCTATGAGCGAGCGCACCTTGGCTCGTTTGATTCGTCAACAGGTGGCCTTGACGTTTGGTCAATGGCGAGCAAGGTTACACATAGTGCTGGCGTTGGAAAAGTTGGCCCAAGACCGTCCCGTGCAGCGTATTTCAGAAGAGCTAGGGTATGAATCAGTTGGCGCCTTCATCACCTTCTTCAAAAAACACTTTGGCTGCACCCCTAAGCAATATCATCAAAAGCGCTGGACCCGCTAGCGTCCTTTTGGCTTGCGAGGGCCGCCGTTTGCAGGTTTACCTCGACCGTTGGATGGGCCGTTTTTGCCATTAGGACGACCTGCTGCAGGTTTGCCTCGCCCAGTTTGCGGTTTGCCTTGGTCATTGGCTTTGCCCCGTCCTGCGGGTTTGCCTCCGCGTTTGTCCGTAGGTTTGTTTTTGCCATTGGCATTGGGTTTGCCGCCTGAACCGGGCTTGCCACCCGCTCTAGCAGGTTTATTGCCCCGGGCATCCGGGCGACCACCAGACTTATTGCGATTAGGATTGGGTTTAGGTTTGCGTGGGTTGGTGGCTTTGGGGGCGGCGTTGCCATCGGAATCTTTGGTTAACTCGGCGATGCCAGCCACTTCTTTGGGAGTGAGATCGCGCCAATCACCTAAGGCGAGGCCTTTGAGAGACACATTCATGATGCGGATGCGTTCAAGCTGCACCACTTCATAGCCAAAATGTTCCGCCATGCGGCGAATTTGGCGATTTAATCCCTGCACCAAGGTAATGTTAAAGACGAAGGTGGACTCTTTTTTAACCTGACATTTCTTGGTCATTTGCCCAAGAATCGGCACACCATTGCTCATGCCATCGATGAAAGCGTCGGTGATGGGCTTGTTGACCGTTACAAGGTATTCTTTTTCGTGGTTATTAGAGGCACGAAGGATCTTATTAACTAAATCGCCATTGTTGGTTAAAAAGATTAGACCTTGGGAGTCTTTGTCCAAGCGGCCAATGGGGAAAATACGGGCCCCGTGTTTAACAAAACTGACAATGTTATTCGGCTCGCTGGACTCTGTGGTGCTGACAATGCCTACGGGTTTGTTCAAAGCGATAAAGATCAGGTCTTCCGCTTCTTGAGGTTCAATGGTCTGGCCGTTTACCTTGACCAGATCCCCTGGTGACACCTGATCGCCAATGCCGGCCCGTTTGCCATTGATGAAAACATTGCCTTGCTCGATAAAACGATCCGCTTCTCGGCGGGAGCAGAGGCCGCTTTCACTGATGTATTTGTTAAGGCGAGTGGAGGTTTTGAGTTCCATGGGGTTACCCTTTAAAGCCACGGCCAACGAGATACACTTCCCGAGAGCGAGCACGGGAGGAGTCGGGTTTGCGCACGACCACACTGTCGAAATGCTCCCGTACCATTTTTACGAATTCTTCGTAGCCTTCCCCGTGGAAAACTTTTACAGCGAATAAACCTTTTGGCTTCAGGGTTTGGATCGCCATGTCTAACGCTAATTCCACTAGGTACATGGAGGAGGCTTGATCCACCGCCGCCACGCCACTCATGTTAGGCGCCATGTCCGATACCACCACATCTACGGGGGCACCGTTCACCGCTGTCATGATTTGGTCGAATACGTCTTGTTCAGTAAAGTCCCCTTGAATGAATTCCACGCCTGCAATGCTGTCCATGGGCAGGATGTCAGATGCGATGACCTTGCCTTTATCGCCCACCAGCTTAGAGGCCACCTGTGACCAGCCCCCGGGGGCAGAGCCAAGATCCAGCACCAGATTACCAGGTTTGATCAGCTTGTCTTTGTCATTGAGCGCGAGCAGCTTGTAGCTGGCTCTGGAACGGTAGCCGTCCGCCTGTGCTTTTTTGACGTAAGGGTCGTTGACGTGTTCGTCTAGCCAACGGTTGCTGCTTTTGGATCGAGCCATGGTATCGGGTGCCATTTGTTTGGTTTGAAAGGCGCTATTGTACCTTTCGGCAGCGGATCAGCAAAGGCACAGAGCGTATTAGACGGATAGAACAATTTTCCCTGCTAGGGCGATCAAGACTAAGCCCGATAGCCGATCAATCCAGACGGCGTTGTGGCGCAGTTTGTCTAATAGACGAGCGTTAGACAGCATAAGGGTGATGAGTGTGTACCACAGACCATCGACCACGAACGGGGTGGCAACGATCAACATTTTACCTTCTAGCCCATGAACTGCCGCCACGAAAGGGCTAAACAAGGCGGCAAAAAATAAGGCGATTTTAGGGCTTAAAAGGGAGATCAATAGGCCTTCTTTAGCGGACTTTAATGGGGTGACGGGCTCCCCTGCATTGAGCTTTGCGGCAATGCCTCCTGTGGAGCGGAGAGCGCCTAGCCCCAAATAGAGTAAATACGCCGCCCCAGCGTAGCTGATGAGATTAAACAACCAAGGTAACTGGTGGAAAATCACCGCTAGCCCCAGCATGGAAATCAAGGCATAGACACCAATACCGAAGGCGTGGGCCCACGCAGCAGCAAAGCCATTGATCTTGCCGCCAGCAAGACTGTGTTTGGTCACAGTGATCAAACTAGGGCCGGGTGACATGGCGCCCAGCAAACAGATGGTAAATAGGGATAGCCAAAGGGAAAGCGTCATAACATGGGTCTCCAAAAGTATTGAAGGCACTATAACGATGGCGCGATATTAATTGAAATCATGATTTATCAAGATGGCTATAACTTTAAATCATAACCAATGGAATACTCAGATTGCGTCATGGCATTGAGTACCACAGAGCGCGCCCATTGGTGTGACGGAGTTTGGTCATAGCGCTCGTGCCATATGAGCCAATAGCGATAACAAGGAGTCTTCACCGGCAAGGGTTTATAAACCAATGGAAACTGCCGAGCAAAATTACGGGCAATGTGTTCTGGTGTGACCATCAACAGGTTATGTTTACACAGGGGCGGAGTGGCAGCATAGAAGAAGGGCACATTGAGTACCACTCGCCGTTGCTGTCCCAGCTCTCGCAAGGCGGTATCCACATAGCTGTCTTTGTCTCCGCCGCCGATGACCTTGATATGGCCATATTGGAGTAAGTCCTCTACGGTCAGTTGATCTTTGCTGGCGAGGGGGTGTTGGGCACCCATAATACAGACAGGGAAGTCTTCGCCAATTTGCTCGGAACACAAACCTTGGGGCTTTTCTTGAGACATGCTGGAAGCCAAATGAATGTCACTAGTGGCCAATTCATCAATCAGTTGTGGGTTCCATAGGCGGTAGCTGAGGGTAGCGCTGGGCGCTTGTTCTGCGAACGCATCAATAATATGGGGCAAGATGTATTGGGCCACATAATCACTGGAAGAGAGGACAAATTCTTCTTGCCAGCGCAGAGGATCAAAGGCAGCGTCAAACAATAGGTCATCTAACCCGAGAAACCAGTTTTCTAACTTGGCCTGCAGTTGCAGGGCTTTGGGGGTGGGGAGCAAAGTGTTGCCGTCCCGAACCAATAATGGATCATCGAACAATTGCCGCAGCTGACTTAGATGTCGGCTGGCCGCAGATTGAGTGATGTGGAGTTTTTCCGCTGCATGGCTGACATGACGCTCTTCTAGCAAGACCTGAAGGGATCGCATCAGATTCAGATTGACGTGTTTGGCCATGCTCAACCTCAGTTCATGATTGGGAGCACCAAGATACCAGCTTTTACCTGAATCAGACCATGTTAATTCACTGACTTATGGCCTCCGCCAACGTATAATCATGTCTTCATTTTATCTTTTGCCGAGTCAATCGGCCGGGACCCTTCATGATACGTTTATCCGAACTTTCCTTACCTCTTGATCATCCAGAAGACGCTTTGCGCGATGCCATCGTGCAGCGTTTGAATTTGGTGGACGAAAACCTGCTGGATTTCTTTGTGTTTAAGCGCAGTTATGACGCTCGCAAGAAAAACACCGAAATCACATTCGTGTACATCATTCATTTACACACCAGTGATGATGACGCTGTATTGGCGCGATTTGAGGATGACGTTCATGTGAAGGCCGCCCCAGACATTGACTATCATCCCGTGGCGCAAGCACCGGCGGACCTTATGGAGCGTCCGATCGTGATTGGCTTTGGTCCCTGTGGTTTGTTTGCAGCACTGACATTGGCGCAGATGGGGTTTAAACCGATCGTATTAGAGCGTGGTCGCAATGTTCGACAGCGTACCAAGGACACTTGGGGCTTATGGCGTAATCATAAGCTGAATACCGAATCGAACGTTCAGTACGGTGAAGGCGGTGCAGGCTTGTTCTCAGACGGTAAGCTTTATAGCCAAGTGAAAGACCCGAAATTTTACGGCCGTAAGGTCATGCACGAATTTGTACGCGCAGGGGCACCCAGTGAAATTCTGTACGTGAGTAAACCCCACATTGGTACCTTCCGTCTTACGGGGGTTGTAGCCAAAATGCGGGAGGAAATCATCGAGCTGGGAGGTGAGATTCGCTTTGAATCGAAAGTCACCGATCTAATGCTGGATGACCATCAGCAGGTCACGGGTGTGGGCTTGGCGGATGGTACAGAATTGCACAGCCGACATGTGGTATTAGCCCTCGGTCACAGTGCTCGAGACACCTTCCGAATGCTGCACAAAAAAGACGTATTTATTGAACCGAAGCCGTTTGCCATTGGTTTTCGTATCGAGCACCCACAGTCATTGATCGACCGTGCCCGTTTGGGTAAATATGCCGGTCACCCAGAGCTTGGGGCAGCGGATTACAAGTTAATCCACCATGCGAAAAATGGTCGTGCGGTGTATAGCTTCTGTATGTGTCCGGGGGGCACTGTGGTAGCGGCCACGTCAGAGGAAGGCCGTGTGGTGACCAATGGTATGAGTCAATACTCCCGTAACGAACGCAATGCCAACTCAGGTATCGTCGTGGGCATTAACCCAGAGCAAGATTACCCTGAGGGCGTTTTGGCTGGAGTTGAACTGCAAGAGCGTCTTGAAGAAGTAGCCTACAAGCTTGGTGGCTCAGATTACAAAGCACCTGCTCAATTGGTGGGGGATTTTATCAAGGGGCAGGCGTCGACTCAGCTTGGCGAAGTAGAGCCTTCTTACAAGCCTGGTATTCAGCTGTGTGATTTGGCGGACGCCTTACCGAGCTTTATTATCGAAGCCGTACGCGAGGCGCTGCCTGCGTTTGGTAAGAAGATCCGTGGCTTTGACCGTGACGATGCCATCCTTACGGGCATCGAAACGCGTACCTCTTCGCCGATCCGTATTACCCGTGACAATCAAACCTTACAGAGCCTGAATACCCAAGGTCTGTACCCAGCAGGCGAAGGGGCTGGTTATGCTGGCGGCATCTTGTCGGCGGGTATTGATGGCATCAAGGTAGCGGAAGCGGTGGCTCTAGATATCTTGAAGCAACAGGGCGCTTAACCCATGAAGATTGATCAGGTCAAAAAACTTCATCAGAAGAAATATCGCCAAGAGCTGGGCCATTGTCTGGTAGAAGGTGAACATCTTGTATTGGAGCTGGAGAACGCGGCGAAACACAACCCTAAATTGGCGGCCGCCAAGTTGTATGTGACGGCGCAATACGCCGATTGGTCCACGTCGTTTGAAAAGATCGAAGTCAGTGCCAAGCAAATGGCTTCTATGTCGGACACCAAAACCCCCCAAGGTATTTTAGCGGTGGTGCCCATGGATGCTATTTCCCCTGTTTCAGGGGAAGAGCTGACGGGGATTTATCTCCATGAAATTCAGGACCCAGGTAATCTAGGGACCATTTTGCGCACACTGGCTTGGTTTGGTGGTTTTCGCCTATTGCTCAGTGCGGGTAGTGTAGACCCCTTTAATCCCAAGGTGATTCGCTCGAGCATGGGAGCCTTATTTCATGTTCCTATGGAACTAGAGGTGGATATTGAGACCTTGCCCGAGCGGTTTCAAGCCATTGGCTGTTTGGACATGCAAGGAGAGCCATTAAGTGCCCCAAGCTTTAAGCAGTGTGACTGCTACATCTTTGGTAATGAAGCGCGGGGGGTGCCCCGAGATCAGCTTGGTCGCTTAAAGGCTAAAGCCTTCACCATCCCTGGGGTAGGGCTTATTGAATCCCTAAATCTAGCCACTGCTGTAAACCTCAGTGTTTACGAGCGTCAGCGCTGATCGCGCATCCTTTCTTTTAGAATCGGCCGGCCAATCATGGGCGGCCTTTTTATCCCCAAAAGTTCTGACAATTTCGCTTACACTTGTTTACATTGTCCGGTGAATAAGTGTGTTAATTTGTAAGCATTAAATGGATTAATACCTGAGTGCCCTTTAGATGTGACTTTAAAATCCATCTATTTAGCGACTAATAATACTAACAAGCAGCGGTACACGTGAAAGTTGGTGCTTAAATGAAGCGGATTTCGTTATGGGGACTGATTGTCGTTCCCTTTGCATTGCTCGCCATCCTAGGTGGCGCAACGGTTTATATATTATCTACGGTGACACTTGCCAATGTCTCCGATAATGTCGGCTGGCATTACATGCGTGAAATTGAATCACGGGTGTATGATCGGGTGACAGAATTCATGGCTCCCTTGGACACGGTCGTACAAGTCAATCGTGACGCCATCAGCTACCATCCTGAATACCTTGATGATCTTGATGTGCTGGCCGGACGCTTTTATGAGCAGGCCGTTGCATACCCTTATATGACCTTTGTGTCCTTCGCAACAGCGGATGGACGCTATGTGAACTCGACACGAGATCCATTTGGTTCGTCCCATCATGTGGCGACTAATTACACTCGTGGGCCAAACTTCTTAGATGCTTTCAACTATGATCCAGTGGATTTTGTAGGCACCCATATTGAATCTGAGCCCACTTTTAAAGGTTATGACCCGCGTACCCGCCCATTTTACCAAGATGCCTTGCAGCAAGACGGTATGACCTGGAGCGCCATTGAGCCTTACTTTGGTTATGAGTCTCTCGGCGTGGGCCTGTCTGCACCCATTTACGCCCAAGATGGCACCCTGCTAGGGGTGACCGCCACGAGCGTGGCTTTGGTGTCATTGGATAAGTTTTTGCAGTCTATTGAGCTGGTGGACGACTCCTATGTGTTTCTTGCGGAAGCCAATGGGGATCTGATTGCTACGTCACGTGATCAAGCCTTGTTCAGTGAAGAAGCGGGTGCCATGAAACGGGTATCCCTTAGTACTTATCAAGACCCATTGTTTCAATTGGCGGGCACTCAATTGGCGGAGGGGACGCGTCAAATAGAAATGGATGGGAAAGGGTACCTTTACCATGTGCGCCCAGTGCCTTTGCCCTACGGCCAGACTTGGTATGTAGGGGTGCTCATTCCTGAGTCCTACTACAAAAACATCCTATCGGATTACTCAGAAGCTTTAATGTGGATCGTATTATTGATGTTTTTGAGCATCGCCTTGGCGGGGTCTTTTGTGGCGCGCTTTATTGCACGTCCTATTCTGCAGCTTAATCAGGCGGCGACCTCCCATTCTCTTGAGCAAATCCGAAACCTGCCTCGACCCTTTAGCCGAGTGCGGGAGATTAACTCCCTAGGGCGACGCCTACAAAACATGGCATACCGTCTGTCTGACGCCATGCAAAACCTTGAGCAAAAAGTCGCCCAGCGCACCTCGGATCTTAAAGACGAAAATGAAACCCTCATGGAGCAAAGCACCACGGACGAACTGACAGGGTTATATAATCGCCGTGGCTTTAAATTGCTATCTGAACAGGCCTTGAAGCAGGCGCAAGATCAGGACCTCTCTTTGACCATGGTGTTGTGTGACATTGACCATTTTAAAATGGTTAATGACTCCCTCGGGCACAGTGTCGGTGACCAAGCCCTAGCGGTAGTGGCGAGTGTCTTGAAAGAGCATTTCCGGTCCGAGGACATCTGTGTGCGCTATGGCGGCGAAGAATTTATGCTGATCATAGTGGGCATGACCCGTGGGGATGTGATGAAACGCTTAAACCTGGTGCGCCAAGCCTTGTGTGATCATCCGGATTTACCGGAACGAAGAATCACCCTAAGCTTTGGTGTCACCCATCTAGATCCGCCTGTGGATACCCCTCTAGAAATACTGATCCAAGAAGTGGACACCAAGCTCTATCGGGCGAAACACGAAGGTCGCGATAAGATCGTTGGTTAGCGCTAACGGTCTTGGTTTTCATTTGCTTGCAGACCCAGTAGTATCCTCAGCACTGGGCATCAGCTGACGATTAAATCTGAGTAAGCAATGAGACATAGAGACGAGACGAAGAAGCAAGCACTGTATAAGGCGACCATACAAGTCGTGAAAGAAGAGGGCTTCGCCTCTGCATCGGTCAACAAGATCGCGAAACAGGCGGGGGTGGCAGCAGCGACCTTATATGTCTATTTCAGCAATAAAGATGACCTACTGGCGTCTACCTTTATGGTTTCTAAAGCCGAGCTGAGCAACTTCGTTATGCGCGACTTCAACCCTGATCAACCGCTGAAGGACAACGTACATGCTTTTTGGTCTAGGCTGTACGAATACGTGACCAGCTACCCAGATGACTACCAATATATGGACCAATTTTCCAACTCGCCTTTGATTCATCAAGTGGATACCCAAAGCTTGGAAGTGCCTTATCAAGCGTTTCACCAAGCCCTACAAGCAGGCATAGAGCAGGGCATTATTAAGAACATTCCCAAACCCATGCTGCTGTCATTTATTTTGGCCCCAGTGGTGTTTTTAGCTCGTTCTCGTCTAGGGGTGAGTGCCGACAACGCCCAACACAATATGGACCAAGCCTTTACCGTGGCGTGGGATGCCATCACCAACTAATTCCTGATTAAAATTTACTCAGTATTTACATAACTCAAAATTGTCAGGTTTAAATTTGGCTGTTATTTTAAATAAATGAACGTTCATTTATTTAAAATCAAACGATAGGAACCTTTAAATGAGTCATTGGAAAAAACCATTATTACAGTCATCCCTGTGGGCGGCATTGAGTGTGGCGAGTGTTGGTGCCATGGGCGAAGATCTAATCTATAGCGATCATCAACCATTAGGACAAATGCGAACGACCTTCCTAAAAGAAGTCTTGTTCCCGGCCATTGAACAAGAATCCAACGGCCGTCTTAACATTGACGATCATTGGAATGGAGAGCTGGCCATTGCCTATGAAGCCTTGCCGACGTTAAAAGAGGGCAAGACGGTCAACATCAGCACCATAGTGCCTGAGTACACGGCAAAAGAATTGCCCCTGTCACAAATATTTAAGAGCTACCCAACAGGGCCAAGTGGACAAGATCAGGTCACTTTATTTCGTGATATTTTTGAAAGTGTTCCCGAATTTGAGCAGGAGTTTCGTGACAACAACCTTGAGCCCATCTTCCTCAGTACCGGTTACCCAGTTGGTTTTTTTAGCACCAAACCCGTTAATGACATCAACGATATTCAAGGTCAAAAATGGCGCTCCGCGAGCTTCTGGCATTTAGATTATTTACGAGAAGCAGGGGCTGAGCCAGTTCGTACCCATTGGAGTCCTGAAATATACGATATGCTGGAAGATGGTCGCTTGGACGGTATATACGTCAATATTGACAGCGCCTATAACCTAAAGCTCCATGAGAAAGCACCTTATGCATTGGTGTCCAAAAGCATGTGGCTCGGGCATTTGTATGTGGTAGCGATGAACAAAACCGCCTACGACGCCTTAGAGCAAATTGACAAGGATGCCATCAAACGTGCCGCATCACGCGCCTACCGCCAGCAAGGGCGTAACATGGATGAAGAGTTCGATACCATGGTCAGCAAGTTGCGTGCAGAGGGGGCCGAGATCCGAATAATGACTGATGAAGAAGTAGACCAATGGGGTCGCTTGACCAACTACCCTGCCATCCAGCGTCGTTGGGCGCAGGAGCAATTAAAAGCAGGTGTCCAAAATGCAGAAGATGTTATTTATAAGGTGACTCGCGTTAAACGGGCCTTTTAAAGACAACACCCTTGTATCAGGCTCTTTTCATAAGAGCCTTTTTTTTGCCCGCATGGCTTCTTCCTCTTTTGCTATCTGGTCCTGAAAAAGCGCTAAGTTTCTGACTTCTTCAGGGTTCGTGTGGCGAATTACCGTGACTTTGTCTGCCTGAAACCGCCAGTAATATGTTATCCTTACAAGGTTTTAAGCCGTATTCTAAAAGACTCATGATCACGACCATTGGGGGGTTTCGTTGTTAGATTCTCAGCGTTTTGCCGCGTTTGATTTGAAAGGGGATGTATTTGGAGGGGTGACCACCGCAATTATCTCTTTGCCATTGGCGCTGGCGTTTGGTGTGGCTTCTGGGGCAGGGGCGGAAGCTGGCCTTTGGGGCGCGATCATGGTGGGCTTTTTTGCTGCGCTGTTTGGTGGCTCCACCACGCTAATCTCTGAACCAACCGGCCCGATGACGGTGATCATGACGGCAGTACTCACCAACATGATGGCCGAGTACCCCGAAACAGGCATGGCCATGGCCTTTACCGTGGTGATGATGGCTGGTGCTTTCCAAATGCTGTTGGGCTGGTTAAAGCTGGGTAAGTACGTCACCTTGATGCCCTATAGCGTAGTGTCTGGCTTTATGTCCGGCATTGGCGTGATCTTGATTATCTTACAGCTGTCGCCGCTGTTAGGCTTGCCCGCACCGCCGGGGGGTGTCGGTGGTACCTTGGCGGCCATCCCTGACATTCTTGCCAATATGAAGTGGAGTGAGCTGCTATTGGGGCTACTCACCCTGGGGACTCTGTTTTTCTTCCCGAAAAAATACCGTAAGTACGTTCCCGCTCAGTTGGTGGCATTGGTTGCGGTGACTTTGATCTCAGTGATTCTGTTCGATACCGATAGCATTCGCCGCATTGGCGAGATTCCTTCCGGTTTGCCTTCTTTAAATCTGCCCCACTTTAACGCTGAAATCTTCACCAAAATGGTGGTCGATGCCTTAGTGCTCGGCACCTTGGGGTGTATTGATACCTTGTTAACGGCTGTCATCGGTGACTCTTTGACCCGTGAAGAACACGACTCCGATAAGGAGCTGCGTGGCCAAGGGTTAGCCAACATGATCTCTGGTTTGTTTGGCGCTCTACCGGGTGCGGGTGCCACCATGGGCACTGTGACCAATATTCAAGTGGGAGCACGTTCTCCTGTTTCAGGGATTGTTCGTGCCTTAGTTTTGGCGCTGGTGGTCTTGATTGCAGGCGGTTTGACTGAGCCTATTCCCATGGCAGTGTTGGCCGGTATTGCTGTGTATGTGGGCTTTAATATTTTGGATTGGAGCTTCTTACAGCGTGCTCACAAGGTCAGCTTATCTGGCATGGCAATCATGTACGGGGTGATGTTATTGACGGTTTTCGTCGACTTGATCGCTGCGGTGGGGTTGGGGGTTTTCATCTCCAATATCATCATTATCGAGAAGTTGAGCCGCGAGCAAACGCGCCAAGTAAAAGCCATCAGTGACTCGGATAACAACAGTGTGCCCCTTACGGATGAAGAGCGTGCCATGCTCGACAAAGCCCAAGGCAAGGTGCTGTTTTTCTACTTGTCGGGTCCTATGATTTTCAGTGTCTCCAAAGCCATCTCGCGCCAGCACGCCAGTATTGCAGATTATGATGTGATGATCCTCGACCTCAGCGACGTCCCCATGATCGATGTTACCGTCGGCTTAGCGTTAGAAAACGCCATCAAAGATGCCAATGACGCCAACTGTGAAGTCTTCCTGTTGTGTCCTAATAAGCGCACCCGGGAGCAGTTAGACAAGTTCCAAATGATGCATCTCATCTCAGCGGGCAACGATGATTGCGCTTCTCGAGAAGAGGCTCTGCAAGCGGCACTGGATTATATCGAGACGAAGGCGTAAGCCCTCGCTTTAGAGCGTATCCCAGTTTGTATCTAAAGAGTCGGCAAATGCCGACTCTTTTTTGTCTAAAACCTTGCTGTTGTAGCTATTACAGATAGGTATCTGGTGCCAGCTGACTGCGTCAGAATTCAAGAAGGTTTTATTCCAAACTGGTATTTATGTCTGAACCATTCGGCTAATAGGGTGAAAGCAACGCATAGGGTCACCAGCAGAATTGAGAGCATGCCTACAACTGGGAAGTCAGTGCCGCCATCTGAGATTTTACTATACAGAGTAAGAGGTAAAATATTGAGCTGGGTTCCGGATAGAGCTAATGCTGTACCGTAGGCACCTAGTGCAACGGATATCATTACACAGACTGAGGTAATCATGGCAGGGTAAAGCTGTGGGAGAAATATATAGCGATAGCTTTGCCATTTTGAGGCCCCTAGGCTTTCTGAGACTTTCATTTGTTGCCAGTTAAAGTTCAGCATAACAGGCAGCAAAATAAATACAGCTCTGGGGATTAAGTAATAGCAGTACGCAATCGCAAGCCCAAAAGGTGTAAAAATCAAAGTGCCAAAACTGGCTTCTGGGATCCCTGCGTAACCCAGAAGTTGAGTCACAAAGCCTGCTCTTCCGAATGTTAAGATAAAGCCATAGGCAACGATTAGCCCGCTAAAAACCAGTGGTAAAGCAATGCCTACGCTTAACCATTGTCTTGTTAAAGGTTTGCATTGACTTAAAAATCGAGCAATACAAAGTGCCACTAATAGGGAGGTGATAGATGATGTTAGGGCAAGTATTAGGCTGCCTTGGATACTTCCGATTAGGTAGCTATCCGATATCATTCTGTTGAATGTCTCAAGAGGCGCTACAAGCGCCTCCGAGAACACAAATGCAACGGGAAAGCAGAAGAATAGGATGTAACCCAATAACCCAGGAGCGATGCTTATTAGGGTTCTCCATTGTTCGAACTTCATACGGTTTTCCCTAACGGTTTAAGACTGCTTCAGCCCATTCTTTATCAAGTTGTGGCTTTATTTTAGCGGCCGCTTTTAAATCAAGTGGTCGAATCTGTGGGGCTTTGACTAGTTTATCTTGGACAGACTTCGGTAAAGTCATATCTGTTAACACAGGGCGAACAAACCCTTCTGCGAAAATCCCTTGTCCTTTACTGGACATGACGAAGTTTAGCCATAATTTTGCTGACTCAGGGTTAGGCCCATTTTTCACCATTGAAATAGCATAGGGTGCAGCAAGGGAGGCTTCTTTAGGAATGATAACCGCAATGTCATCCCCCATCCCATCTTTAACCATGGCTTTAAGACCATCATTTTCGTAACCAATCCAAATAGGGATTTCCCCCTTAATAAACTGCGCATATGGGGTGGTTCCAACGACTCTTAGCGTATTTCCGCTAGTTTGTAGTTCTCCGAAGTATTCAGCGCCGGGAGAAATGTTGGACATGTCACCTTTCTGAGCTTCATTTGCGGCCAAGACCACTACTTGTCCTTGGCCCGTTGTGCGTGGATCTTGATAGACGATGCTATTTTTGTATTCAGGGCGCTTTAGATCGTCCCAAGAGGTTGGGATGTTTTCAACAAGCTTCTTGTTGACTAGAAAGGCGACATTTAATGTATGGATAGTAAACCACTTACCTTCTGGGTCTTTAAAAACAGAAGGGATTTTCTCAAAGTTAGTGGGTTTAAATCCTTGTAACAAATCTTTATCTTGCGCATCAATAGCAGACGCGCCGAAGTAGTATGCTGTATCAGCCTGAGGGCGGTGTTTTGATTTTTCTAGAGCGACAACAGTCGCAGCTGAGCCCAAGTCGTTATAGACGATCTCCATGCCCGGGTAACGTTGTTTGAACGCACTGAACATGTTCCCCCAGTTGGCCCAAGTTGGCCCAGTATCAAAGGAAACCACAATCCCTTCTTTAATGGCCTTATCATATTGAGCTTGCTCTCCAGAGTACAACTCAGGACCAGTCAGTGATTGAGCCGCACCGCAAAGGGGAGCTAACATGATTAGAGTCGCGGTTAGCGCCGATTTAAAAGATTTCATTGAAACTCTCCGTCGTTAAATGATGTGAATCGATTCCGCCGGAATGGCGATTTGAGTAATAGGAGCTGCTAAAGGTTGGCTATAAACAACTAAGGATTGGCCGCATACATTTAGCTGATATGCCATCGTGTGACCCAGAAACTGCTGGTGTTCAATCGCTCTAACAGATAATCGATTAATGGTGGCTTCTGCCGGGGAACAAAGAATACTTTCTGGACGGATGACAAGCGTAACTGGTTGATTTGGAGTTAATTTATCTTGATGTGATTGAATGTCTCCTAATGCTGTCTTGATAATGCCTTTGCTGACCGCGATGCCGGGGATAACGTTTGCACGACCAACAAAACGAGCTACTTCAACTGAGGCTGGGCTGTTGTAAACATCTATAGGTGAACCGCATTGTTGGATTCTGCCTTGTTCCATTACCGCCACTTGATCGGCCATCGTCATTGCCTCCTCTTGATCATGTGTGATGAGGAAGGTTGTTATATTGAGTGCTTTTTGGATTTTGGTTATTTCTTCACGCATTTCGTGTCGTAGAGAAGCGTCAAGAGCTGATAGGGGTTCATCTAAGAGCAGCGCCTGAGGCTCAAAAACCAATGCCCTGGCCAATGCTACTCGCTGTTTTTGACCTCCTGAGAGCTCATGAGGTAAATGACTTTCTAATCCAGAAAGCCCCACTAGCTCTATCATAGTAAGTGCTTTTTGACGCGCATTTGGGGTGTTATTGATCTTAAGCGGATACATTACGTTCTTGAAAACGTTGTAATGGGGGAATAGGGAATAGTCCTGAAAAACGATGCCTAGCTTTCTTCTCGAGCAAGGTGTGTGAGCTTGGTCTTTCCCGTGAATAATTATTTGCCCAGAATGCGGCTGCTCAAATCCAGCTAGAAGCTTTAATAAAGTAGATTTTCCGCAACCGCTTTTGCCGAGTATTGCCAATAGCTCCCCGCTTTTAATTGATAACGAAATATCGTGAACACCAACATCAGTATTTGGGTAGTTAAAAGAAACAGAGCGGAATTCAATCATTGGAGGCGCCCTTTAGAGTGTGACCAATTCAGAAAGTTGGAAGTTAAAGAGATGAACGTTGCCAATAAGAGCAGAATGATTGTTGCCGCGCATGCGAGCCCTGTTGCACCATAGAATGCCTGAAGTAACAGCGTAGGGTATGTGCGATTCATAAAGCCGGCGATTAAGTTACTAAGTTGAAATTCCCCAAGCGAAATCGCGGCAACGGTTAGGAGTCCGGTTAGTATGGATTGCGACGCAAGTGGCAGAAACACAGTAACAAAACGTTTTAAAGCGCTCGCGCCGAAGGATTGCGCTACTCGATCTAGTGTTTTTAAGGGAGATTTTTCTATATCTGCCGAAAGGCTGAAGAAAAAATAGGGGAACGTAAGAACCCAATGCCCAATGATTAATAACCAGGTGCTGCCTAACCAAGGTAAGGTGCTAGAGCTGAATGCGAGGATAAAGCCGAAGCCAATCACAAGCTCTGGTACGGCAATGGGCATTAGGGCTGATATACGAAACAGCGATTTTATCCAAGAGGCATTTAATAGTTGTAGTGTGTAGACCAAAGGTGCAACAACGAGCAGATTCACTAGGCAAACGGTTACACAAACTTGAAGGCTCATTAGCAAAGCGTTTCGATACGAAGTCGAATGCAATAGCTCTAAATACCAATCTAAAGTAAACCCTTTTGGCAGAAGGGTATTCATCCAGCTTTGGCCAAATGAACCCACAGCCAAAAGGAAGATGGGCAAAAGTAGGTAAATTATGTAGAGATACGTAATTTTCTTCATGACTAAAAACGATCAAATTGATTTATATTGATCGTGTTCTTTTAGTGTTACGTCTTCGTGACGTATCGATGAATAAAATATTTACGGCATAGAGGGAACGCTGAAGGAGCGTTGATCAAATAGCTGGTTAACGACTTGCTCTACAATCTCCTCAATATTTAGATGATATTGAACGCCTTCAATATGTGGGGCCTCGGCTGTGGCAAAAACTGCTTTTCCATAATGGAGGCCATACGCCATTTCTGTGGTGGTACCGTATCCACCTCCTACTGCGATCAAGCTGAAGGCCGCTTGGGCAATAAGTGAGTTGCGCGCAGCACCCAAATTAGTAGCGATAGGCACCGTTAAGTAAGGGTTTGCTTCATGCCAGTGCTCACCAGGGAGCAGCCCGATCGATTGGCCTTTTCCCTTGAATACCCCCTTGCAAACGGCCTCCATAACACCATTTCTTCCACCACAAATTACTGTTAGCCCCAGAGTTGCAAGGTTTTCTCCTAGAGACTCCGCTACTTGGTATTGTTTGTCAGTGGCGTCTTTTGGTCCGATCACCCCAACTGGTGGCATTTGAGCTTCATTAGGGGACTGGCGAATAAGCTTGAGTATCTCATAGTGGTTATGACACTGAGTCAGCGTAGTTGCTAATGGGCTGTCTGAATTGATCAAACGAATAAGTGTTGGGTTATTGTTGCAAAGCAGATGGTTTGTTTTTGGTTCAATAGAATATAGAGTGTTCATATTAGTGTTATGGCTCTTAATCAGAATAAATCAGAATGGTAGTTTGGTTCTTTAATTTGATCGTAACTGCTCATTATGACAATTTGGAGATCGTCATTTGTCTCAAGTTCGACACCAAAAACTATTAGAAATAGTGCGCCAGCAGGGCTATGCCTCAATTGAATTTTTAGCGGCTCAGTTAAGTTGCTCTCAGCCGACCATTCGCCGAGATCTTAAAAAGTTGTGCGAGGATAATTTGTTACAGCGCTTTCATGGTGGTGTTACTGAAGCGGATAACAATGTGCGCTTGGGATACCGGTTTAAGTCAGAAATTATGAATGATGCTAAATCACGTATTGCTGCGACGGCGATTCAATACATGGATAGAGTGGAGAGTTGTTTCATTGACATCGGAACCACTTGTGATCAGGTCGCTTCAGCAATGGCCGTTTTAGAAAGGCGTCAAATCATTACTCATAATCTATCTGCTGCCATGACCTTTGCGGCGTTGGGTAGCAAACATAATGTCATTGTGACCGGGGGAACGTTGCACGGCGCGGATGGCTCTTTGACCGGTGTGAAAACGTGTGAGGAGATTAAAGGCTATTTTGCAGATATTGCGTTGATTGGAGCGTCCGGTCTGGATGAGTCTGGAGCAGTACTGGATTACGACGTTGAAAAAGTTGCGGTTAAAAAGGCGATGATGTCATCTGCAGCATGTCGCATTCTATTACTTGATTCATCTAAGTTTCGTAAACGCGGTGCGCTTAAAATAGCCAATTTATCAGAGTTTGATCTATGCATTACAGACGTATCTCCTGAACCAGCCTATGAAACACTGTTCCAACAATCTGGTACAAAGCTGATTATTGCCCAATGATGCATTTTTATTGACCACTCATTGAATTATCAATGGCTCATTTCTTAGATATGAGCCATGAATAACCCTAATTTACCTGTCTCGTCTGGCGCAAAGCATCAGTGCTTAGCATTCTTCTTGAATCATGTAGTAATTATCCTGATTCATTTTGGATATTATTGTGTCTATTTTGGTTTTGTATGAACTTTTCAATTTTAGATGATACGGATGTAAGCCAAGCTTTTGCTACTTATCTGCGAGGCTTACGAAAACAAGAGAAGCTATCGCGAGAGGCGCTGGCCCAGCGTAGTTGTGTACCGGCTTCGACAATTAAAAAGTTTGAACTCACCGGACAAATTTCATTTCGCCAACTGCTTCTTTTATGGCAATCGCTGGATTCGCTCGATAGGCTTTATCATCTAACGCAAGCTAACCTTGATCGTTCTGCTTTACCTACCAGCATAGATGAGGTGCTTAAAGATGAGCTTTAATTCCATCCAAAAGTTGAATGTGGGGCGCACTCTCTCAACGGGCGCACTCTCTCAACGGGCGAAATTGTGTCGGTGGGCGTGTTAGCGCAAAACCGCCAAGGTGTCTTTTGGGCCAAAGAGAAAGCCCATCTGCCGCTGACCAAATCAATGATTACAGCGATTGATACGCACTTACGAAGCATACCGCTGTATTGGTAAAAGTGGGACTGTATTCCCGGTTTCGGCTGAGATATGGGAATATAGTGACATTATTGATTGAATAGGCGTTAAAGGGATTTTATGCAGCAGTCGGGTATTTACGAGCAGTTGATTACACAACTGGTTGAAAAGCGTCTGGATCGTGAGCGTTTTTATGTGGGCGAGCGAATACTCACTAGTAACGAAGCCTCGCTGTGGCTGTCGCGTTTTCTGTCGAATATTCTCGAATATGCTATCGGGTCTGTACCGAATGGAGATGGAAAGCTGCAGCAGCAAATCGCGCTATCCAATGAACTGTTACTTTGGCTTAAAGAGCGTTTACAGGATGATAGCCTGATCGAAGAGAACCTAATCAATAGCCAAGGTAAAATCCTAACGGCTTTATATGAACTGGAAAACCCTGTTGCAGCCAATCTTAAGCAGTATGTTGAAGACATTTTCCCGTTAACCGGCCTTACTCAAAGCGAGCTGTTTTGCGGTAGCAATGCTGGACTGTCACTAGAGTCTGAGCTAAAACGCGAAATCTTATCCGCAGATAAAATTTACTGGCTGGTGTCGTTCATCAAATGGGCCGGTATTCGCATCTTTCGCAAAGAGCTGGAAGCGTTTACCGCAAGTGGCCGTGAGCTAAAGGTCATCACCACGTCTTACATGGGCGCTACCGATGCTAAGGCGGTGGAGTATTTAGCGAGCTTACCTAATACAGAAGTGAAGCTTAGCTACAACACCGAGCGTGAACGTTTGCACGCCAAGAGCTATTTATTCTTACGCAATACGGGCTATCACACGGGCTATATTGGCTCTTCTAATCTGTCTCACTCGGCGCTCACTAACGGCCTTGAGTGGAATTTGAAAATCACTTCCCAAGAAATTCCTCATATAATTGATAAGTCGCTCAGCACCTTTGAGACCTATTGGGCATCGAATGAATTTGAGCGCTTTGATGGCGATGCCAGCAGTACGGAAAAGCTGAACCGTGCCTTGCGACAACAGCGCGGTAGTGACGAGCAAAGCGCGGCGCATTTCTTTGATATCACACCGTTTCCCCATCAGAGCGAAATCTTGGAGCAGCTTGCCGTTGAGCGTCTTCTGCATCAGCGCTTTCGCAATCTGGTTGTCGCCGCGACCGGTACAGGAAAAACATTGATCTCGGCGTTTGATTTCGCGCGTTTTTTAAAGGACAAACCAAACGCGACCTTTTTGTTTGTGGCGCACCGAGAAGAGATTCTAAAGCAAGCTCGTTCGGCGTATCGAGGCGTGCTTCGCGATGGCTCGTTTGGAGAACTATGGGTTGGCAGCCACGCTCCTGCTCATTATCGTCAGCTGTTTGTATCCATTCAAACGCTGAATAATCAGTTAGAACAGTTCAACCTGACGCCTGATTACTACGATTACATCGTCATTGATGAAGTTCATCACATTAAAGCAAATAGCTATCGAGCGGTATTAGCGTACTTTCAGCCGAGCCTTTTACTCGGTTTGACCGCAACGCCCGAACGTCACGATGGTGGCGATATCTTAGCGGATTTTGGTGGTGTGATCGCAGCTGAAATTCGTTTGCCGGAAGCGATTAATCGCCGCCATTTATCGCCATTCCAGTATTTTGGTATCGATGATGATACGGACTTACGCAAGGTTGCATGGAGCCGTGGACGTTATGACATCGGGCAACTGACTAACCTATATACTCATAATCAAGCTCGTGTTGATAAGATCGTGCTAAGTTTGCAGGAGATCGTAACCGATATCAGCCAAATGAAGGCTTTAGCATTCTGTGTCAGTCGTGAACACGCGGACTACATGACCAAGCAATTTCTCCTAAAGGGTATTAAGGCGGATATTTTAACCAGTGAGAACAGCGATCAGCGTCAGCAGAAGCAACAGGTCTTACGAAGTGGCCAAATCAATGTACTGTGCGTGGTTGATATCTTCAATGAAGGCGTCGATATTCCCGAAGTCGATACCTTGTTGTTTTTACGTCCTACAGAAAGTCTCACGATTTTCTTGCAACAACTCGGTCGAGGTCTGCGCTTGGCGGAAGGCAAAGAGTGTTGCACTGTGTTGGATTTCGTTGGTAATTCCAAACCAGAGTATGATTTTGCTAATAAATTCAGAGCGTTAGTAGGGCGAAGTCCGAAAGCAATCAGTGATGAAATCAAGCAAGGTTTTCCTCATGCACCGCTGGGCTGTCGTATTGAACTGAGTAAACGCACTCAGGAAATGGTGCTCAGTAATATTCGCCAAGCAACACTGACTAATAGCCGCCTGACGGCTATGATTCGCCAATTCCCACAGCATTCTACGGAACCTTTGACGCTGACGAACTTTATCGCACAGCATCCACACATTGACTTAAATGAATTGTACAAACGTGGCAGTTGGGCGGAGTTAGTGGCGAGCGCCAAAGATGAAGTCAAAGAGAATGCGCGAATAGACGATGCCTTTAAAATAGTGCGCAAAGCAATTCATAATCGCATTCTCACCTGTGACGATCATAGCTATTTAAACTTTCTTGGGCAGCTTTGTGAGACTGACTTCGCTGATGTTCACGTCAACGATCGCCGTGCGGCGATGTGTCATTATGACTTCTGGCAAAAGCCGGGTCCCGACGCAGGTTTTGCGTCGTTAGCGCAGAGTATTAAGCAGCTCAGCCACCTAGGTGTAGCACAGGAACTTGCTGATGTTATTCGCTGGCAACTTGCACGGATCAAACACGAATTATTGGAAATGTGTGGCCTACCAGATGTTCCTCTTAAAGTGCATGCCCGCTATGCAAGAGAGCAGATATTAGCGGCATTTGGTGCAACTACATTTGATAGACAACCGCCAGCACGAGAAGGTGTTTTTGTCATCGCAGAACAAAATATCGAACTGTTGTTTGTTACCTTAGATAAGAACGAAAAACAGTTTTCACCGACGACTATGTACCATGACTATGCGATCAACGAGCAGTTGTTTCATTGGCAATCACAGAACAGCGCACGACCTGACCGCGGTCGAGGAAAGGACTACGTAAATCATCGAGTAATCGGTAAACGCCTGTTTCTATTTGTCCGAGAGCAAACCAAGGATGAATATGGCCGCACCATGGGCTTCGTGAACTATGGAGAAGTGGAATATGTGTCGCACACCGGCTCACAACCGATGAGCATTACATGGCAGTTGAACACGCCGATACCAAACTTTATGTGGCAACAGGCAGCGAAGCTGGCGGTGGGGTAGATTGGATCAAGTGGATAGCATCGCTATCCACTGACTAATCGAAATTACTCAATATTCTGAATCTGCTCTCTCATTTGCTCAATCAAGACCTTCAATTCCACTGCGCTATTGGTTGTCTCCACCACAATCGATTTAGACGATAGCGTATTTGCTTCGCGGTTGAGTTCTTGCATTAGGAAGTCTAGGCGGCGGCCGATGGGGCCTTTTTCTTTAAGCTGGCGGCGCACTTCTTTGGTGTGTGTGGCTAGGCGATCCACTTCTTCGGCCACGTCGGCTTTTTGCGCCAGCATGACGATTTCCGCTTCCACTCGCATGGGGTCGAGTTCGACTTGTGCGGCTTCGAGTTTTTCCAGTAGGTTTTGTTTTTGCGCGGCGATGATGGTCGGCAGTTTTTCTTTTACGTCCGCGACGATGGCGTCGATGCTGTCGAGGCGTTCTTCGATGATGACGTTCAGTTGTTGGCCTTCCCGTTTACGCACTTCGATCATTTCATCCAGTGCTTTGTTAAACAAGGCTACGACGGCCTTTTTCATTTCATCAGCATCGGCACTGTCGTCGCTTAAGATGCCCGGCCATTGCAGGATTTGCAGTGGTGAAGGGGTCTTGATGCCATCGAACCATGTGCCTAGCTCTTTCACGGCGTTCGCAAGAGCTTGGGCGTTTTCAGCGTTGATGTTTAGGCCTTTGGCGGCAGTGTCTTCGGCGTAGAAGCGCAGTTGGCATTCTACTTTACCGCGGTTGAGCTTTTTACGTAGGGTGTCACGGAAGCTGAATTCAAGCTCGCGGAATTGCTCAGGCAGGCGAAAGTGTGGCTCAAGGTAGCGTTGGTTTACGGAGCGGATTTCCCAGCTGATGGTGCCCCAATCGTACACGGCTTCTTGGCGTGAAAAGGCGGTCATACTCGCAGTCATAGAGATTCCTAGCGGCTTAAATGAAACATGGCGCTAGTGTACCGCAAGTGGGATTGCTGCGTCAGGACACTCTGTGGTTTTTGTGACATCTGGGCCTTTTTCATTTTTTGCACCAAGATGGGAAGGCAATCTGGGCTAGGTTCGTTATAATTGCGGCCATTCAAATAGTAAAACAACAGAGAGTTTGTATATGCGTCCAAGTGGTAGAGCGGCAGATCAATTACGTCCGATGAAATTTACTCGTAACTTTACTAAGCATGCGGAAGGTTCCGTGCTGGTGGAGTGCGGTGATACGAAAGTGATTTGTACTGCGTCTGTCGTCCCTGGTGTGCCGCGTTTCTTAAAAGGCAAAGGACAAGGTTGGATTACGGCTGAATACGGCATGTTGCCACGTTCTACCCACAGTCGTGTGGATCGCGAAGCGGCACGTGGTAAACAAACTGGCCGTACGGTGGAGATTCAGCGTTTGATTGGTCGTTCTTTGCGTGCGGCGATTGACCTGAAAAAGCTGGGTGAAAACACTATCACCATTGACTGTGATGTGATTCAAGCGGACGGCGGTACTCGAACTGCGTCCATTTCTGGTGGTTTTGTGGCCTTGGCGGATGCGGTGGCGAAGCTGGTGGCGAACAAGAAGATCAAAGAGAACCCAATCGTGTCTCAGATCGCTGCCATCTCTGTTGGCGTTTATAAAGGTACGCCTGTGTTGGATTTGGATTACCCAGAAGACTCCAGTGCTGAAACGGATATGAACGTGATCATGAACGACAAAGGTGGCTTCATCGAGATTCAAGGCACCGCAGAAGGCGAAGCCTTTAGTGATGAGCACATGGTCGGCATGTTGGCAGTGGCTCGTAAAGGCATCAGCGAGATCATTGAGCTTCAGCGCAAGGCATTGTTTGAAGACAAAGAGTCGGCTTAAGCCGGAGAGAATCAGTTTATAGGGTTTTACAAAGGGAGCTGCGGCTCCCTTTTTTGCGCCTAAAGTAGTCTACGTGAGCGCAAATGTCATTGTTATCGGCGGTTATCGTTCATGGTCGATCTAGGCAGATATGACATGATGCACAAAGGAAGAGGAGCAAAAAATGAACAATAACAAAATCCTAACCATTGCCTTTAGCGCCTTGTGCGCCACGTCTGTCTCCGCTCAAACGGCCCTAGACGGTGACTGGCAATTGCAGCAAGCAGGTAATACCCAAGCCACGTTAGAGGCGGCGGTGGACTCGGTGGTAAAAGAGATGAATTTCTTTATCCGAGGTTTGGCCCGTGGGGCATTAGAGAAGGAAACCGTGGTGTGTCAGCAGTGGCAACTGCAATCTGATGCGCAGCAGTTTACTTGGCAATGCGATGACCAAGACCCTGTGACGCTCAATCTGTCTGGCGAGACCTTATTGAAAGGGGACGATGACAGGGAGATTCGTGGCACTTTCCAATATGCGGATGGCCGAATCGAGACCACTCTGGCATCGGAGCGGGGTGTACGAACCAATGTATGGCAGTTGACCGAAAACGGTGAGGTGTCCTACACCGCTACCTTGGTGTCAGAGAAGTTACCAAAGCCACTTACATGGACGCTTACCTACGCTCGGTAAGTCCCTCCAATGAGTGGTTAGCCATTAAAAAACCCACCTTAAGGTGGGTTTTTTTGTGGGTGCTTAAAAAGCAGATGTCGATTCCGAATTAACGGACAACATCACCTGTTGGAGCGTAATTTGATACGGAAATGGGTGAGTAATCTTGGATGTACTCAACCAACACATCCGCATCCACGTAACCAGAGTTCACGTAGTTCGGGTGATCAGTGATTTTCGGGTAACCGTCACCGCCAGACGCTGTGAAGCTGTTGACCGCTAGACGGTAAGTGCGGCCCTCTTCAAGGGCTTTGCCACCCACTTTGATGTTAGTGGCCTTGCCATCCTGTAGTACCAGAGAAACCCCTTGGAACTGAGCAAATGCGCCAGAACCGGCTTCTTTGCTGGCAGCAGCGGATAGGTAATCCGTTAGCTCTGCCGCTGTTAGGTCAACGTAGGCTAGGGCATTACCAAATGGCTGAACCTGTAGCACAGACTTGTAGGATACAACCCCTGCTGGGATGTCATCACGGATGCCGCCTGCGTTCATGATGGCTACGTCAGCGTTGACCTTTTGCATCATGCCAGCAGCGATCAGGTTACCTAGGTTGGTCTCTTCAGAGCGTACGATGCCGCGTTCGCCGATCAGTTTGCCATCGGTGAAGCCAATTTCTACGTTTAGTTTCTCTTGGCCAATGTCTTGGTAAGGCTGAAGCATGGCTAGCATGGCTGGATCTTTGGCGATTTCTTTATCGATGAAAACGCGCTCGCTGGTGCCGTCCGCTTTTTTCACTTTCTTCTTCAAGTTCACTGGGATCAGCTCGTAGTCTGAAGCAGTGATCTGTCCGTCAACGATGGTCATGTCTAAACGACCAACGTATTTGCCCCATTCGTGGGCTTGAAGAATTAAGGTGCCGCTTTGTACGTCTGGCTCAAACAATGGGTTTTGGGAGTGACCGCCGACGATCACATCAATGCCCGGCACACTGCGTGCTAGGGTAACGTCCCCTGGTGCGTTGCCACCATAGTTGCCGTTATCGTAGTGACCCATGTGTGTTACTGCGACCACTAGGTCGGCTTTTTTGCGCAGCTCAGGGATTAGGTCTGTGGCCACATCTACGGGCTTTTTAATGGTCAGGCCTGTTAGGTATTCTGGGTTGCCAATCTTAGCGGTATCGTCTGTGGTGAAACCCACAACCGCCACGCGCAGGTCATCGACAGTGAAGATCTTGTAAGCATCAAACAATGGCTCGCCAGTGCTGTCGTCGATGATGTTGGCAGATAGGAATGGGAAACCAGCCCACTCGTGTTGTTGTCTGAGGACTTCAATAGGATTATCGAACTCGTGGTTACCAAGGGCCATGGCATCGTATTGCAGCATGTTCATGCCTTTAAAATCAGGCTCTGCATCTTGTAGGTCCGATTCCGGGACGCCAGTGTTGATGTCACCACCGGATAGCAACAAGGTGTTGCCGTCTTCTAACGCCACTTCTTCACGGATGTTGTCCACCAGCGTCTTACGCGCTGCCATGCCGTACTCGCCGTTGCGGTTTTCCCAGAAGCGACCGTGATGGTCATTGGTGTGAAGAATAGTCAGGTGGTATTCCTTGCCGGTTTCCCACATGGGTGTTTCTTGTTCGGTGGTCATGACAGAACAGCCTGCCAAAGCAACCACGACACCCGACAGGGCAAACTGAGCAAAATAACGTTTTGCGTTCATTATTGTGTCCTTTCAGATTGGTTCGATTTGGATAATTGGTTTTCAAGAATTTTGTTGTACTAGCGAGTTCGCCGCTCACCTGTAAAACAATGTAACTCAACATTATGCCAACTTCGAGGTTAATTCTGACCTTCTGTACAAATTCTTTTCGATCCGCTGAAAAATCCTAGAGCATCCTAACCTTCAAACCAAAAAAAGCCGGCTTTCGCCGGCTAAAAAGTTTTGAGTAGTCTTACCGCAAAACGTTAGTTATCAAGACGCACGCCGCTGTCTTTATCAAAGGCAACCGCTTTTGAGGTGTCGAACATCATGGCAATGGTTTCGCCAGATTTCGCAGGGTAGGCTGGGTTAGAGCGACAGTTTACTTCCGCACCTTGGACGCGGGTTAGGATCATGGTGTCCGCACCCATTGGTTCAGTCACTTCTACGTCCACGTCGGCAGTCACAACGAAATCAGCCCCTTCTTTGTGTGGCTGTGGCTCTGTGATCATTTCTGGGCGTAAGCCTAGTAAGATCTCTTTACCAACATGATTCGCTAGGCTTTCTGGTTTAGGGAAAGGCACGATAGTAGGTTGGCTCGCCTGTAATTCCAGAGCGTAGGAACCTGCTTGTTCTACCACTTTGGCAGGGATGAAGTTCATTGCTGGTGAGCCCATGAAACCTGCAACGAATAGGTTCGTTGGGTTGTCGTAGATCTCTTGTGGCGTGCCAAGCTGCTGTACTTCACCGTCTTTCATCACCGCGATGCGATCCGCAAGGGTCATGGCTTCGATCTGGTCGTGGGTTACGTATACGATGGTGGTGCCCAGCTTTTGGTGTAGCTTTTTGATTTCGGTACGCATTTCCACACGTAGCTTGGCATCCAAGTTAGATAGCGGCTCGTCGAATAGGTACATTTTAGGACGACGTGCTAGGGCACGACCCATGGCCACACGCTGGCGCTGACCACCAGACAATTGCGCTGGTTTACGCTTTAGTAGGTGGCCGATTTGTAGCATCTCTGCCACGCGTTCCACTTCCGCTTCACGCTCTTCTTTTGGAACTTTGCGCATTTCCAAACCGAAGGAGATGTTTTCTGCCACGGTCATGTTTGGGTACAAGGCGTAGGACTGGAACACCATGGCGATGTCACGGTCTTTCGGGCTTGCGTAAGTCACGTCGTTGTCGCCAATTAGGATGCGACCTTCAGAAACGTCTTCAAGGCCTGCAATCGAGTTCATCAGGGTGGATTTACCACAGCCAGATGGGCCGACTAGGATTAGGAATTCGCCCGCTTCGATAGAGATGTTAATGCCTTTTAGGATCTCTGTTTGGCCGTAGCGCTTTTTTACATTATCAATGGTTAGACTTGCCATGTTATTTCTCCAAATTCTGTAACGGGCCGGCGGATGTCGTCGCCGGCGCTGAGTTCAACTGTGATTCGCTTAGCCTTTCACTGCGCCAGCCGTTAGGCCTCGAACGAAATACTTACCTGCTAATACGTAAACCAGTAGGGTCGGTAGGGCGGCGATGATGGCAGCAGCCATGTCGACGTTGTATTCCTTACCACCGAAGCTGGTGTTAACAAGGTTGTTGAGGGCTACCGTCACAGGTTGTGTGTCGAAGCCAGAGAATGCCACACCAAATAGGAAGTCGTTCCAAATCTGAGTGAACTGCCAAATAACCGTTACTACGATGATTGGCGTCGATACCGGCAAGATAATGCGGTAGAAGATGGTGAAGAAGCCTGCGCCATCAAGACGGGCTGCTTTCACAAGCTCTACAGGAATCGACTGGTAGAAGTTACGGAAGAACAAGGTCGTAAAGGCCACACCGTAAACCACGTGTACCATGACCAAGCCTGTCGTAGTGTTGGCAATGCCCAACCAACCCAAGGTACGTGCCATAGGCAGCAAGATCACTTGGAAAGGAATGAAACAGCCTACCAACAAAGCGGCGAAGAACAGGTCGCTGCCTTTGAATTTCCAATGGGAAATAACATAGCCATTCAGAGCACCCAACAAGGTAGAAATGGCCACCGCAGGGATAACGATCTGGAATGAGTTAAAGAAGTACGGTGCCATACCTTCACACTGGCTACCGGTACATGCGCCATTCCAGGCTTTGCTCCAAGCATCAAAGTTTAAAGAGCCTGGTAGGGACAAAAGTGTGCCCGTACGGATTTCTTCTACGTCTTTTAGGGACGTTAGCAACATGACGATAAAAGGTGCCAAGTACACAGCAGCCATAGTTAATAGGCCCGCGTATAGTACAACGCGCAAGACTTTATCTAGGGCAGAGGTTTGGCGTTTTGCTACATTACTCATGGCGCTCACCTCGAAGTTCTGAGTACAAGTACGGAATCAAAATGGCTAATACACAGCCCAACATCACCATGGCAGACGCGGCACCTAGGCCGATTTGGCTACGGGTAAAGGCGTGTGCGTACATGAAGTTCGCTGGTAAGTCAGAGGCGTAGCCTGGACCACCATTGGTTAGGGCTGCCACCAAGTCAAAGCTCTTAATCGCAATATGGGACAAGATCACCAAGGCGCTGAAAAATACCGGTTTAAGAGATGGCAGAATGATGCGGCGATAAGTGGTAAAGGTGCTCGCACCGTCCAATTGAGCGGCTTTGATCATTTCGCTGTCAACGCCACGTAGACCCGCAAGGAACAAGGCCATGACGAAGCCAGACGCTTGCCATACGGCGGCAATGACCAAACAGTAAACCACCATGTCTGGGTCTGTTAACCAGTCAAAACGGAAGTTTTCAAAGCCCAATTCGATCATCATTTTTTCGATACCATTGGTTGGGTTCAACAGCCATTTCCATGCGGTACCGGTTACGATGAATGAGATCGCCATCGGGTAAAGATAAATGGTGCGGATCGCGCCTTCGGCACGGATCTTCTGGTCCAGAAAGATGGCCAGCATCACACCTAAAAACAGACAGATTAAGATGAATAAGCCACCGAATACGCCCAAGTTCGATAGGGCCACCATCCAGCGGTCATTCATAAATAAACGCTCGTACTGATCAAAACCAACGAATTTGTACGTTGGTAGCATACGAGAGTTTGTGAAAGAGAGTACGGCCGTCCATATCATGTAGCCGTAGATACACACGATGGCTGCTACAGCCGTCGGTGCCATGACGATTTTCGGCATCCAGTCTGCCAAGCTCAGGCGTGCAGGACGACCAGCTTGAGTCGATCCAGACCCAGCTTTGGCGGCATTTGTCTTCATAATGGGTACTTCTACTTTGAGGAGAGAAGGGAGGCCAATCCCATGATTGGCCTCGTTTTCAGTGCGTTAGCACTTATTAGTACATGCTTGCTTTTACAGCGCGAGCCAAACGGTCAACAGCGTCTTCTGCTGTCATTGAGTCGCTGTTGTAGAAGTTTGTGACAACGTCAAACATGGCACCTTGAACCATAGAGTTCACAGACATACCGTGTGCCATACTTGGTACTAGGTCGCCTGTTGTAGAACTTGCAAGGAACGCATCCATAGAAGAGTGAGCACAAGAGTCGAACTTGTCACGAGGCATGTTCAAACGTGCTGGGATGGAACCTTTGTTTAGGTTGAAGGTTTCTTGGAACGTTGGCTCAAGCATCAAACGAGCAAGGTCTTGCTGCGCTTTTTGAGCGTCTTCGTTATCCACTTCAAACATCGCTAGAGAGTCGATGTTGAATGTGAATTGGCCACTTGTGCCTGGCGCTGCGTAACATACGTAATCGATGCCCGCTTTTTTGCCTGCTGCAGTGAACTCGCCTTTCGCCCAGTCACCCATGATTTGCATTGCTGCTTCACCATTGATAACCATAGACGTTGCGATGTTCCAATCACGGCCAGAGAAACCAGTGTCTACGTAGTCACGAGTTTTCTTGAACGTTTTGAAAACGTCGACCATGTCGTCGCTGCGTAGGGTTTTTTCATCTAGACCGATGAACGCTGCGCTGTAGAACTGAGAGCCTTTAGACAAAGCGATTGCTTCGAATAGCGTCGCGTCTTGCCAAGCTTGACCACCGTGAGCAAGTGGTGTGAAACCTGCTGCTTTGATTTTGTCTGCTGCTTCGAAGAATTCATCCCAAGTGCCAGGAATCGCAACACCTGCTTTTTTGAATACTTCAGGGTTTGCCCACATCCAGTTTACGCGGTGAACGTTAACCGGTGCCGCAACGTAATGGCCGTCGTACTTCATAACGTCGCTCACAACTTGTGGCAACACAACGTCCCATTTGCCTTGTTTGGCAACAGCGTCAAGATTAGTAAGGAAACCTAGGTCGCCCCATTCTTGGATAGTAGGGCCTTTGATTTGCGCGGCAGAAGGTGGGTTGCCGGCAATTGCGCGAGATTTTAGAACGGTCATCGCAGACTCACCGCCGCCACCGGCAACAGCGAAATCTTTCCAAGTGTGGCCTTCTTTTTCCATCAAGTCTTTCAATACGTTGATAGAAGCGGCTTCACCACCTGATGTCCACCAATGTAGAACTTCTACTTCTCCTGCATGTGCAGTGGCTGCAGCAACGGAGATGGCAAGACTAGATAGACCTAATGCAATTTTTTTCATGATTAGTAACCCTTGTTATTGTTATGGCACTTATTAACTAACATTTTATGGTGTTGACATAATGAATACTCATTAAGACCAGTCAAATGTAGCAAACCTTATGCACGCAAGTGGTAAAGTAGAGCAACCAAATGTATCAAAGTCTTGCAAGTGGGGTTTGAAGACTCAAAACACAGGTCTGCAGACTCACCATTCAAGCTAGACCTAACTGGCGAAATCGCCACCCTTTCTTTCAATAAACTTCTTCTATAATCAAAGGAACCTCTGGGGCAAACGGATAAGGAGTCGTAATGGAGAGCAGCCACGGCGTTGGGATAGGTGTCTTTATGTGGGTGGGATATTTTTTACTCTTGATCTTGTTGCTGTGGATGATGCGTGACAGAAAAGCAAAAGCAGCAGAGCTTGCCATTAGCCAACAGCGCTGGCAGGCGGAATACGATCAGCGACAGCGATTGGAAGAGGAACTCAGCACCTTATCAGAAACCTTAGAACAGGAGGTGGACCTTAGAACCCAGCAATTAAAGGATGTGAAAGACAGATTAGAATGTGAAGTGCAGGCCACGGAGCGGGCTAAAACTCGTATGACCAGCATTTTTGAATCCGCACCCAATGGCATGCTAGTGGTAGATAAGACCGGCAAAATCACCCAAGCCAATAGTATGGTGGCGTCTATTTTTCGTTGTACCCCTCAAGATTTAGTAGGGAAGTCTGTCGAGCAACTGGTACCCCAAGAGCTACGTGCTCAGCATCACCATGATAGGGATGCCTTTCAACAGCATCCATCGAAGCGCATGATGGGCGCCCGTCGAGATTTATACGGGGTACGTTTTGATGACACACGGGTGCCCCTAGAAGTGGGCTTGCATCCTGTGGATCTGGACGATGGGGCTGAGATCGTTGCCGCTGTGGTGGATATTAGTGAGCGCAAATCCTACGAGCAACGCATTCAAGAGCGTAATAAAGCCTTGGAAGCTTCTAACCGTGAATTGCAGGAATTTGCGTTTATCGCGTCCCATGATTTGCGTGAACCCCTGCGGAAAATCATTTCGTTTTCTAAACTGTTACAAGAAGGGGGATACGGTCACCTTAATCAAGAGGGGCAGGAATTCTCTGGATACATAGTAAATGCTGCGGAGCGCATGCGGGACTTATTGTCGGATTTACTGGCCTACAGTCGAGTAACTTCGAAGGCGAACCCGCTTAAAGACACCCGCTTAAACGATTTGTTAGAGGATGTGCTGGAAGACCTGCAATTAGCGGTGGAAGAGTGTGATGCGGACATTAACGTGGGTGAGTTGCCTACGGTGGCCGTGGATAAGGTTCAGATACGACAGTTGTTTCAAAACTTGATCGGCAACGCTTTAAAGTATCACCATAATGATCGACGCCCAGTTATTAATGTGTTCGATCAAAGTGATGAATCGGTCTTTCGAATTATTGTAAAAGATAATGGTATAGGGTTTGCTCAGGAGTACGCAGAGCAGATTTTTGAAGTCTTTCGACGGTTGCATGATATGCGTACCTTCCCAGGAACGGGAATGGGGCTAGCGATCTGTCGTAAAATTGTACAGCGTCATGGAGGCCAACTGTACGCGAAATCGGTGGAAAATGAGGGCACCGAGATGGTGATAGAGTTTGTTAAAAACAGGGAGTGAGTTATGAATATACGTCAGGATGACACAGCTCAAGTGATTATGTTTGATGACGATGCGGAAGATGCATTGCTCGTTAAAACCGCGTTGACCCGATTGGATGTGCCAATCTCTTTTTTGCATGTGCAAAATAAGGTGGCATTTGAAGCCGTGCTAACGGAATTAGCACATTTGCCAGATCGAATGCAGCGCAGTTTATTACTGTTAGACTTAAATATGCCGGGGAAGAAAGGCGCTGATTGGCTCAAAGAGCTGCGAGGGCAGTCGACGTTTGATGCCCTAACGGTCGTTGTCTTTTCCACCGCGAACATGGCAGAGGATCGAGCACGAAGCGCCATGCTGGGAGCAGACGATCATTTGGGCAAGCCAGATACCGTGATGGAATTGGCGAAGCAATTGGACGCTTTGTATAAGCGTTGGCTTAAACCCATTGCTTAGAGGGAATTATGGAAAAAAACACCTTGTCAGTTTTGGTGATTGAAGATGATCCAGAGGACTACATTTTACTTCGGACCTACTTAAGCCGAGCAACTCGCTCGGAGTTCGAGTTGCATCATGTGTCCAGTTTTGAGGCGGCGCTACAGGCTTTGATCGAGGGCCACTACGACGTCATTTTGGCGGACTATTTCTTAAACGGCCACACAGCTGCTGACCTGTTTAAACATGTGAAGCTGATCGGTCTAGAGTCTCCCATTGTCGTGTTGACCGGTGGGGATGCCAGTGAGCTAGACGATGTGTTGATGCAATTAGGCGCATCAGACTTTATCCCGAAAGACGAGCTAACCGCTGGACTATTGGAACGCAGTATTCGTCATGCCATTGAACGCAAACGGGCCGAACAGCAAATTTCCCAGCTGATCAAACGTGACCCTCTGACAGGTTTGGGCAATCGTCTGATCTTTGAAGAACATGCGGAGCTGGCGATTGCCCGGGCGAAGCGTAATAAAAGTCGTCTTGCCATCGTCTTTTTGGATCTGGACCGTTTTAAAAACGTCAACGATACCCTAGGTCACCATGTGGGAGATTTGCTACTGACTTTGGTGGGTAAACGTATTCAAGGGGCGATTCGCAAGAGTGATTTTGTCGCACGCATCGGGGGGGATGAGTTCACCTTGTTGCTGGATAATGTCACCGACATTGACAGCTTAAACAACGTGGCCGAAAAGGTATTAGCAGAAACCATGCGCCCGGCAGCCTTGGACGGTAAGCATTTGGAAGTCTCTGCCAGCATGGGTATTGCGGTCTACCCAGATCAAGGGGGAACCGTGTCCGAATTAATGCGTAAAGCGGATATGGCCCTGTACGAGTGTAAAAAGCTCGGCGCCGCCCATCATTTGGTATTCACCGAGGGGCTGCAGGCACGGTTACAGCGGGAGACACGCGTTGAAAATGGCTTACAACAAGCCCTGCGTAATAACGAGTTTGAGCTCCATTACCAGCCTATTGTTGATCTAGAAAGCCGCGAAATCGTTGGTGTCGAAGCTTTGGTGCGTTGGCGTTTATCCACTGGCGAGCTGATCATGCCTAATGAGTTTATTGGGGAGGCAGCGCGAGTGGGGCTAACGGCGCAATTGGGGGAATGGGTGCTGGAGGAAGCCTGCTCTCAACTAAGAGAATGGTTGGATCTTGGCTATGATTTGACGATGTCGGTAAATATTTCCCCGCGGCATTTGCGCCATGTTGAGTTTGAGCAAAAGGTCATTGATCTCTTAGCACAGTATGATCTGCCCCTTGGTTCTCTCATTCTTGAGTTGACCGAAGAAGTGTTCGTGGACAGTGGCGTGGCCAGTTTTTATTCCTTGAATGCTTTGCGAAATCTAGGGGTGAAAATTGCCATTGATGATTTTGGTACCGGCTATTCGTCCATGCGTTATCTGAAGACTTTGCCCATTGATCGTATCAAGATCGACCGCTGCTTTGTCTCTGAAGATAATGTGGAACAGCTCTCTGATCCTATGATTACTCAGGCGATTATCTTCTTGTGCAGTGGTTTGCATTTTGATTTGGTGGCAGAAGGCATTGAGTCTGAAGCCCAAGCCAAACATCTTTATCAACAAGGCTGCCGCAAAGGGCAGGGGTATTGGTTTTCTAAGCCTCTGATGAAGCAGGACATCAATGCTTTGTTAGCAAAGAAGGAAGCTTCAGTGGCGGGGTAGCCACAGTCGTGCCTCAAGACCCCCTTGCTCACGGTTGCGAAGCATGACTTCGCCACCGTGGGCTCGGGCAATGTTGCGGGCGATACTGAGCCCCAAGCCCATACTGCCTGGACGAGAACTGTCGCTGGAGGCAAGACGGGTATAGGGTTGGAACATGTCGTTGATCTTGGTTTCTGGAATCCCAGGGCCATCATCACAGATGCGAATGCTCAGTTCGTCTTCACTGTCTTCCACGAAAATATGAGCACGTTTACCGTAGAACAAAGCATTGTCCACCAAGTTCCCTAAGCAACGTCGTATGGCCAAGGGTTTGCCAATAAAGGGGTGCTTCAAGGTGCCATTGAGCAGCACTGTTTCGCTGCGTTGGTTGGCGCTGGACTGAATGTCATTGAGGTAGCGCATGACATTTATTTCGACACGGTTTTCGTGGATGTCCGTTTCTTTAACACTCTGAATCGCCCCTTTTACCAACATATCCAGATCTTCTAAATCCCTTACCATGGCATCCCTAACAGGCTCTTCGTCGAGCATTTCTGCCCGTAAGCGCAAACGGGTGATGGGGGTTTTAAGGTCGTGAGAAATGGATGCAAATAACCGCTCTCGGTCATCTAAATAGCGCTGGATACGGGCTTGCATGTCGTTAAAGGCTTGAGCCGTATGGCGAACTTCTAGGGCACCTTCCTCACGTAGGGGTTTAAAGTCCCCTTGACCAAAACGCTCCGCCGCCCGGGCGAGTATCGCTAATGGGCGAGTGGTGCGACGTAGAATCAACAATGTCAGTAATAGCACGGTTGTTACGGAAATGATCAGCGAAAAAATACGGTCGCGACTGAGGGGGGAGGTTTCTTCCAAAAAGTAAGGGTCTGGCATCAAGCTCGCCAAGTACAGCCAATCCGAATCATTAATAGGGATTTGAATCACTATGATGGGGGGAGTTAGAGGCTTTACCAACAGGCTGTGGTGTCCCCAACGTTCAGGTAAATCCACCAAGCGGGTATTGTTATTGATCACATGCAGGTCTTCAGGGCTGGAAAAAGCGATCTTGGCGTCACGAATCCCCAGCTGCTGGGCCAAAGTAGTCTGCACTTCTTGCTTAACGATGTCTTTAAGAGGGGAATCTGGAATCGGGTTGATGGCGATCTCTTCTCGATTCAGGGTGACGAAAAAGCGTGTTCCCCCCATATCCTGTAATTGATCGATGACGATGTGGCGGTAGTTTTGTGGCAAAGAAGTAAAGTAGCTGACCGTGGCGGCAATCCGAAACGCCATGTGTTTAGACACTTCACGTACATTTTGGCGGGTATCGGCTTCCACTTGGTGGAGCCAAATGGACGAGCCAATGAGCTGTGCCGCGGCCACCCCCACAGTCATGATGATGACGATTTGCCCCGTTAAGGACTGTAACCAGCGTTTGATCCGTTTAGAAGGTGCCATGGTCGCTGGCTTCGACTTGTGCCGTCAGGATATACCCTTGCCCTCGAACGGTTTTGATTAATTGCGGCTGGCGGGCGTCTTCCCGTAAACGCTGGCGCAAGCGGCTCACGTGCACATCGATAAAACGATCCAGTGGTGTGGTGTCACGACCACGGGTGTTTTCAGCAATGTAATCACGGCTCAAAACTGCCCCAGGATTGGTGACAAATAGCATCAGTAAGTTGTAATCGGCGCCGCTTAAGGATTCTTTTTGCCCGTCGACCCAGAGTTCTCGAGTCAGGGTGTCCAGTATAAATTGCGCAAAGCGATAATAGCGGTAGGGTTGAGGCATCGGCTCAGGTGTTGGTTCCGGCGCTTCAACGTGTTCCATACGGCGGTGGATGGCCTTGATACGCGCCAGCAATTCCCTCGGGTTAAAAGGCTTTGCCAAATAATCGTCGGCACCGATTTCTAGGCCAATGATACGATCCATTTCGTCGGAGTTGGCGGTCAACATGATCACTGGCACATTGGAAACGGTACGTAATGAACTGCACACAGAAAAGCCGTCTGCCCCAGGCAAACGGACGTCTAATATGACCAGATCGACCCCCAAGCTTGGGTCAAAATTCTCTAAAAATGCTTCGCCAGTATCCGCTGTCAGCACTGAATATTGGTTTTTTTCCAAGTAGGATTTAAGCAGTGTGCGGATTTCGTCATCGTCGTCTACGACATAGATGCGTTTGGTTTTTGTCATAATTCGTATGTCTGGCGATAAAGTGAGCAGATTAAACAAAGAGTCTAGCAAGAAACCGTTTGTTAACCAATGAAGTAGATAATACAGTTCTGAGGTTTTAAAAGAGCAGTGTAACCGAATAGTAGAAGCTAGCGGTAGCGCTCTTAAATGACCATACTGATTAATTGTTCGTAACAATAATAGCGAGATATCCACGATGACGACTAAGGTAATGGCTTTTGGTGAAGCCCTAATCGACTTCCTTTCTAATGGCGAAACCGGCCTTGACGGTCTTGAGACGTTTACCAAGTTTCCTGGTGGTGCGCCAGCCAACGTAGCGGTTGCAGTGGCGCGTTTAGGTGGCAATAGCCACTTTGCAGGTCAGGTGGGTGATGATGCGTTTGGTCACTTCCTGAAAGCCTCTTTAGAGCAATATGGTGTGGCCACTGACAGTATGTTGATGACCAAAGAAGCCAAAACCGCATTAGCGTTTGTGAGCTTAGACAGCACAGGTGAACGCAGCTTCGAATTCTACCGTAATCCATCTGCAGACATGTTGTTCCGTGCGGACGACTTTCAAGCAGCCTGGTTCAGTGAGCCAACCGGGGTATTCCACACTTGCTCAAATACCCTTACGGAAGCGGCAGTGACACAAGCCACTTTGGCAGGTATTGAACATGCAAAAGCCGCCAATTGGATTGTCAGCATTGATGTAAACCTACGTATTAACCTTTGGCCAGACCATGTAGTAGATAAGGCTCGTGTGATCAATTGGATGGAGCAGGGGGACGTGATCAAGGCCAGCTTAGAGGAGCTTGCTGTGTTGGCAGAAGATCCTTTTGCATTGATTGATGAGCTGTTGTCCAAAGGCGTGTCTTTGTTCGTATTAACCGATGGTGGCGAGCCAGTGCGCTACTACGCGGGCAGTCAAGGACAAGGTCAGGTTGTGGCACCTAAAGTGGATGTGAAAGACACCACGGCAGCAGGTGATGCGTTCGTGGGGGGCTTGTTGTATCAATTGGCGGAGCGTGGCGGAGACCGAGGGTCACTACAAAATTTCTCACAAGAGGAGCTGGAAGCCTGTATCCGTTTTGCAGTGGCTTGTGGTGCCGATGCGGTGACCAAAGTAGGTGCCTACCCATCCCTTCCAAATCTTGAACAGGCCAACACGCGATTGGCATCGCTCTAAATAATTGTTAAACGATTAAGAAGCCACTTCGATGGTCTTTCTGCCTAAGCCCGCCTGATTTCTCAGCGGGCTTTTTTGTTTTCCCCTTGTATTCCCGCCACGTGTTTCCTGGTCTTATAGGCTGCGAACGCTTCCTTTATTGTCCTACTAAATTGATCTTTTTAGATGAATTTTAGAGATTTTGGGTATTTATTAAGCAGTTCTTAAGTTAATAAGAATCACTTCTTTGATCGCATTTTCTGAGACTTGTTCTAGAGTTGTACTGTATTTAAGTCGAATTTAAGAATGAAGTGACCTTGATGTGGGCTCATTCTTTGACAATAATTTCCTCAATTCTTAATCCTTAAAGAAGCGTTTTAAGAGTTGCCAAAGTCGTTCAGTCCTAGCTGAGAATAACAATAATGGTCATGTCACTCATGGCCAACAAGGAGTGGAAATGAATAAGTCTCTATTGTCTGCGGCCATCGCCCTGACCCTATCTGCACCCTTTGCACAAGCAGCCGATCATGGCTTGCTGTTTTCCCCAGGTGAAGACACGCGTTTTCACTGGGACAGCTATGAAGCGCTGAA